>NZ_JBIYDP010000001.1:0-1940162 GCF_044908765.1 Bacillus sp. RC251
TTAGAATGTGTTTTAATTCCAAACGTAATCTGATCGATATCTGTTTCGAAATCTGCTAATTGGTTAGGCTCTGTCCCACGAAATGCTAGGATTATCTCATCATAATGTGTTGCATTTTCATCATATTTGTCTGCTGGTACTACCGCGATAGCTTCTAATCCATTTTTTACTTTTTGAGAATCTGCATCTATTGATTCTATGACCCTCCAGGTTTGACCATTAACCCCTTCTATTGAGGCTCCTTTGTGTAAAAATTCATCGTTATAAACATCACTTGATAGTTTGAAAAAATCTTCATCTGTTGCAATGGTATTCTTTTTAAATTCACTCATATGTTTCAAATCATTTCATGGTATATTTTAACTATATTGAAATATAAGGGGATTTCCTATGAAGAAGAAGTTGGTAATTTTCATATCCATTATTTGTATTATAGCAGGAGGGTATTTTACAATGGAATACTTAAAACAAAAAGAAAAAGAAGAAAAGTTTTGGAAAACACAAGAAACAAGAGTAGAAAAATATATTCATTACAATATTAAAGATGTGAAATCTATTACGTTTACAAAACAAGAGTTGAATCCGATGGGAATCCCTACTATAAAAGGATATATAAATGGTGATCAAGAATTGTGGTTTGTAGCAAGTATTAGTACCACAGAGAATTTTGAAGATCATTTTGGATGTTCTGGAGAACTATATGATAACTACATGAAAAAACCAGCAAAATCGGTATCTAAAATTGAAAAAGAAGAGAAGGAAAAGAAACAAGAGTAGTCTTTGTGATTACTCTTTTATTTTTATTATAGAAAAATAAAAGAGTTGAAAATATGAATGTAAACTAATAATAAAAAGTTTGCTTTCAAATTAGAAAAGGTTAGTCCCTCACTCCACCCCAGCTAAAAACCTCACACCCAAAAACAAAGGGGAACTCAATTGTTCAAACTCATATAAAGTTTCAATTTTGTCTAAGCATCCATTAGGATATACAATTGATCATCTATTTTTCTTTACATAATCTCCAGATACAGTCCATATCAACTATAGATTCTTGTCTTATGCTAAATGTAATCAAAAAAGCAAGTAGATAAAGATAATGACTAAAACATTAACTCTAGATACTTTTTTGATGAATATTACAAATAAACAGGAGGTAATGAAAAATGATTAAAACATTATTAGCAGGAGCACTTTTAAGTACAGGATTGGTAGCGGGAGGTGCAGTAGGTGCAGATGATGCGAAAATGGACAATTTAAAGTCAAATGAAAATAGTTCAAATCAAGTAATTACACAAAGTGCAGATGGAACAATGTCTTTCTCACAAAACTTTGATTTACCTAAAGATACAGTGCCAGCAACTCCTAAAGGAGACGCAAAAACTGTTGAAAGAACAGAAGGTACAGGTTCTCAAGAAGGAAAAATGGTACCAACAAAAGAAGGTACAGATTCTCAGCCTGGATTTGAAATGGGAGCCCCTGAAAAACCAGAACATGCAAAAACTGTTGAAAGAACAGAAGGTACAGGTTCTCAAGAAGGAAAAATGGTACCAGCAAAAGAAGGTACAGATTCTCAATCTGGATTTGAAATGGGAGCCCCTGAAAAACCAGAACATGCAAAAACTGTTGAAAGAACAGAGGGTACAGACTCTCAAGAAGGAAAAATGGTACCAACAAAAGAGGGAAATTAAATAATATATAGTTATAACGAAGAGCATCCAAAAGGGGTGCTCTTTTTATATTGTAGGGATTAACTAGTTTTACTCAATATAGAACTGTAGGAGGAATTGGGGCTAGAATATAGGTTACTATCTCTTCAAATCATGGTGTTGGAAGCACTAGTTTTGGTGGTAACGTTACAACATAAACATTTTATTAGAGATTTTCTAAATTTACATACACTCTAGATGGACTACATATTAACTTCAGATACTTGTTTTATGATACAAGTAATCAAACAAAAGGAGGGCAATACAAAATGATTACAACAGTATTAACAGGGCACTCTTTTAAGTACAGGAGATTATTAACAGGTGGAGAAAATGTTGAAGATGTACAGACAGATAAATATATTCCATATGAACAAAATGAATGGCAGCAAACTCTAGAAAAGTATGATTCGAAGAAATTTGAGTTATAAAAAGAAAATAGATAAATATAGTGAAAATAGATAAATTGACAAGAGAAAAGCACTTTGTGTATATCACAGGTGCTTTTTATTTTTATTTTTATTTTCATTTTGATATAGGGCTTGAATTAAATTTTTAGACTAAAATATATACGGCAAAAAGGGGGGAGTTCATTGCACAAAGTTATTTATGGAATATTAATTTTAATTTATACTTTGTATTCATTTTTTGTAAGTGATGGAAGTGAAGTAAGGTTTATTATGGTGTTAACTATAGTACTTATCTTTTCTGTAGTTTTAGAAAAAGGAAATGCAAACAAAACGACTGATTAAAGGTCTTTTTGTTTGCATTTTTTAGTTGGCTATTACAGTCCAGATGTTTTAGGAATAGCACCAAATTGCCATCAAGCTTAAAGAATCATTTATCCCCAAACAATAAAAATGAGCTTTTTATTACAAGTTAGCACCAAATTTCGTTTTTGGGACACTATTAAATTTTTAGTTGATGAAAACACCCGCCTAAAATAGAAAACTTTTAACCTATTATCATTTATTCCGTAGCTTTTAAGGTATTTAACACGACCTTGGTTGCGTCTGCAATAAGTTTATCATCGTATTTAGCATCTTCTTTATCATGATTAGAAAGTATAGCAAGAACAATCGGCTTTTTATTTGGTGGCCAAATAATTGCGATATCATTTCTTGTTCCGTAAGATCCCGCGCCTGTTTTATCAGCTACTTCCCATCCTTTTGGTACGCCCGCACGAATCAATTTATCTCCAGTTGTATTTCTCTTCATCCAATCTACTAATAGTTCACGTTTTTCTATTGGAAGTGCAGTTCCTAATGTAAATGATTGAAGTGTCTTAGCTATCGCTTCTGGTGTGCTGGTATCATGTGTTTCTCCTGGATGCACTTCATTTAATTCAGGTTCAAATCGTTCTGAAGTAGTAACAGTATCTCCCATTTCTCTCAAGATTTTTTCAAATTTAGAGGGCCCCCCTAACTGTTTAAGAATCAAATTATGTGCTGTGCTGTCACTATATCGAACAGAAGCATCTGCAAGTTCTTTTAACGTCAGTCCTGTATCAACATGCTTTTCAGTAATTGGATTATAATTAGAAAGATCTTCATGAGTATACGTAATCCTTTGATCAAGAGCTTCTAATGAGTTCTTGCGTAAAAGAGCGCCCACAGCTAATGATTTAGATGTAGATGCAAATGCAAAACGATCATCTGAATGATAAGCAACAGTTTGATTTGTACCTGTGTCCAGTGCATAAATACCAAGCTTAGCATCATATTCTTTTTCAAGTTTAGCGAAAGATTGGTTACCTGTTGTATTTTCTTGTTTAATTTGATTAGCTTGATTCGTTTGTTTAGGTGGTTCAGATTGAGTGTTACTATTGGAACATCCTATAAGTGATACACATGAAAGTAATACTACAGGCACAATCTTTTTGTAATGTAAAATGTTAAAGAACTTGTTTAAAACGAACATAAATTTTCAACCTCTTTCAAGAATATATGGATTTTGTCTAGGTATTCTAAATACCAATGCAATTAAAGATGGCATAGGGTAACAATACTACTGCAGCTAAATTTTCACAGGTTAAAGGATATCCAAAACGTTTATATGATTGATAAGTCACGGTTTGGGCTGTTTCTTTTTTGTTTCCACTTGTAATGGTTCACCTGTGAAAGTATTACAATACATATTTTTTGCTTTTGGGAATAATAAGTCCTTTCATTTTTTTGTAATACATAAAAATAGATGTCAAACGGGATATGTTGTATCCAATCTGGACAACTAATATTAGAAATACACTTATTAGACACTCTAAGTAATAAATTTGTTCCACTTTAAGAGGAGGGAGAATTTTGGGTTTGTAAAATAACAATGAAACTACGTGTTTTTTCGTCATACAAAAACCTCTACATATAAGTAGAGGTTTTTAAATTATATATGAATGAATTATGCTTTTTTAGATAAAGCAAATCGAGTTCAGGTAAACGAAGAACATAGAATACATAATTTTAACTAGATTTATTATTAACTAATTTATCTCCACCACCAAGCTCCGCCTCAATCTGCGAAGTCTTCGATGATTCATCCATACGCCAATACGTAATAAAGCTGATGGCGATACATCCAGCTACGTAGAAGTAGAATAGTGATTCCATTCCGATACTCTTTAGCCATAATGCGATGAACTCGGCTGTTCCGCCAAATATCGCAACGGTTAATGCGTACGGTAAACCTACGCCTAGTGCGCGAATTTCAGTTGGGAAGAGTTCTGCTTTTACAATGGCGTTAATGGAAGTGTAACCAGTAACGATAATGAGGCCGACCATCATGAGTAAAAATGCTACCATTGGTTCTGTCGTTTTTTCTAGGAAGAAGAAGATTGGTGCTGTTAGTAATGTTCCGAGAATACCGAATGCCATTAATAGTGGGCGGCGTCCAATTTTATCGGATAATAGCCCTGCAATTGGTTGAAGTACAACGAAAATAAGTAGTGCGACAAAGTTAATCCAGCTTACAACTTCTTTCGGAAGACCGACTGTGTTTACCATGAACTTTTGTAAATATGTTGTGTACGTATAGAATGCAACAGTGCCTCCTAGTGTTAGCCCGACTACTGTTAATACTGCTTTCGGGTGTTTCATAAGAGCGCGAACAGTTCCTGCGCTTTCGCGTTTTTGTGATTTTATGTTTGCGAACTGTTCCGATTCATCCATTGTGCGGCGAAGCCATAATACAGCTACTGCGCCCATCGCTCCAATAATGAATGGAATGCGCCATCCCCAAGATTTCATATCTGGTTCGCTTAGTAATTGCTGAAGAACAATTTGAACACCTAACGCAACCATTTGTCCGGCAACGAGCGTTACATATTGGAAGCTCGAATAAAAGCCTCGGCGTCCACTACTAGCCATCTCAGATAAATATGTTGCGGAAGTTCCATACTCTCCGCCAAGTGATAACCCTTGAAGTAAACGAGCAAGAACTAAAATAATTGGCGCCATAATACCGATGCTTTCGTAACTAGGTGTACAGGCGATAATTAAAGAACCACCGGCCATAACTGTAATGGAAAGCGTTAATGCCGCCCGGCGGCCGTGCCGATCCGCATAACGTCCCATTAATAAACTTCCGATAGGGCGCATTAAAAATCCAACTGCGAAAATAGCTGCTGTGTTCAGTAACTGACTCGTTGGATCACCTTTAGGAAAGAACTCTGCTGAAAAATAAACAGCGAAAGCAGAGTAAACGTACCAGTCGTACCATTCAATTAAATTGCCGACAGAACCTTTGAAAATATTGCCGGCGACTCGATTAGATTTTGCTTGAGCCATAATCATTCCTCCTCGTGCTTATAAATAAAATGATAATTATGAAAGCGTGTTCATTATAGTTGAATTGTACTATCTATAGAATGAAATCTCAATATTATGACAATTTTATTCTTTTTGTACTTTATGTACATGGAGAGTTTTAATAGTTGCTTCATTATTAGTTTTGTCATAATAATAGAAAAAGGAGATTGATAGTTTTGAATATTTTATCAAAGGATATGAAGTATGAAGAAATCACGCAAAGTGTCATTACAAACGAAAATAGTAAGCTTAATTATTACGTTAATTTTATTTGTTGTTCTCCTATTAGCAGGAATATTTGTTTACATTCAGTCCGTTGATACGAAGCGACAAGTGGAACAGTTAGCACTGCAAACAGCGAAGTCGCTTTCTTTTATGCCAGCTATAAAAGATGCTTTTCAAAATAATGAGCATAAAAGTACGATTCAATCCATTGCGGAACAAGTTCGTGAGCAAGCTAGTGCAGATTATGTCATTATAGAAGATCGCTTTGGGGTGATGTATTCCCATTCTAATTCGGAGTTAATTGGCACAAAGAGTAACAATCCATATAACTATGAAGCACTCACTTTTGGTGGCTATTATACGCTTGAAGGAAATGGTGAAAGTGGTCCGGCTTTAATGGCAAAGGCACCCATTATTGTTCATAACGGAGACTACGATCAAGTTGTAGGTGTTGTGACAGTAGAGTTTTTAATAAAAGGTATTGAATCTAACATATTGAGTAGAACGAAAGAAATTATACTCTTTTCCTTAGCTGTATTAGTAGCTGGAATTGTTGGTGGCATTCTTTTAGCACGTAGCATTCGTAAAGACACACTCGGTTTAGAGCCGAATGAAATCGCAGCGCTATACCGGGAACGAAGCGCGATACTACTATCTATAAAAGAAGGGATTATCGCTATCGATCAAAATGGTTTTATTACGATGATGAATACGTCGGCAGAAGAAATGCTACATGTAAATGATGATTATATGCAGCAACACATTTCAAAAGTTTTACCAGAATTTAATATGGAAAGAGTGCTAGAAAATGATCAAGAAATTGCGTTTCAAGATAAAGTGTTTATTTTAAACATGACGCCGATAATCGAAAATAACAGTACGGTAGGCGTTGTATGTAGTTTTAGGGATAAAACGGAACTGCAAAACTTAGTGAATACGATATCTGAGGTAAGAAAATATTCCGAGGACTTACGTGCTCAAACACATGAATTTACAAATAAGCTGTTTGTCTTATCAGGATTACTTCAACTAGGACATTACAAAGAAGCGATTGAATTTATTCAGCAAGAATCTAATATTCATCAAAGTCAAAACCATATTTTATTCCATCAAATTCATGATGCGAAAGTACAAGCTATTTTATTAGGAAAACTCGCAACAGCGTCTGAGAAGAAAATTGACTTTCATATTGAAGGAGATAGTGCGCTTCATCCGTTACCAGACCATATAAAAGTTTCGCACCTTATTACGATCCTTGGAAATATAATCGACAATGCGTTTGATGCGGTGAGTGAGCAAGAGGAGAAGAATGTTTCTTTCTTTATTACCGATATTGGACACGACATTGTGTTTGAAGTGATAGATAGTGGAGCAGGGATACCGGCAGAAAAAATTACGACCATTTTTCAAAAAGGGTTTTCAACGAAAGGAAATGATCGTGGTTACGGACTAGCGAATGTGAAAGAAATGGTAGATGTACTAGAGGGAACAATTGAGATTCAAAACGAGAAAAATGGGGGAGCGATTTTTACAATTTACCTTCCGAAAACATTGAGAGAAAGTACATGACAAACAGGGGGATGGGCATATGTTGAAGGTTGCAATTGCAGAAGATGATTTCCGCGTCGCGCAAATTCAGGAAGAGTTTTTATTAAAAATAAAGGACGTAAAAGTGATTGGAAAAGCATTGAACGCGAAAGAAACGATGGAATTACTACAAAGGGAAGAAATCGATTTACTTCTATTAGATAATTATTTACCAGACGGAATCGGTACGGATTTATTGCCAAAAATCCATGCTGACTTTCCAAACGTTGACGTCATTATGGTTACTGCGGCAAATGAAAACCATATGCTAGAAAAAGCAATTCGAAACGGCGTAAGCAACTACCTTATAAAACCGGTCACGTTAGAAAAATTCGTTCGCACAATTGAAGACTATAAAAGAAAGAAGCAACTCTTACATAGTAACAATGAAGTGAATCAAGCACTCATCGATAATTTCTTCGGCATTTCGCAAACACAAGACATAAAAAACTTACCGACAGGTGTGGATCCGTTAACACTGCAAAAAGTGAAAGGGATTATAAAAGGATTCGAAGCGGGCATTACAATAGAAGAAATGGGAGAACAAATGGGTGCCTCCAGAACAACCGCAAGAAGATATTTAGAATATCTAGTAGCGACAAACGAATGTACAGTAGAGTACACATACGGCATTATCGGACGACCAGAGCGAAAATATCGCATAGGACGAGGACTATGAAAAAACGATTATTACTATGTATATGGATGGTGACAGGAGTAATAGTTGGTTGTTCTTCGGAAAAAACTCAAACGAATAAAGTGAATATCGACAAAGTAGAAATCGTTGCGCCAAACGTTCAAGGAGCAGGATGGGACTTAACAGCACGAGCGATGCAAAAAACACTAACAGAAGAAAAAATCTTCACAAAACCAATTACTGTCACAAACAAAGTAGGTGGCAGCGGTGACGTCGGATGGAAATATACGAAACAAAAAGGCGGTCACGTACTGGCGATTAACTCAAGCTTACTCATAACGAACAACCTACTAGGCCACAGTAAACTAACATATAAAGACTTCACACCGCTCGCAACACTCGCATCGGACTGGGAAGTCGTTGTCGTATCAAAAGACAGCACCATAGATAACGCAAACGAACTAATGGAACAACTAAAACAAGACAAGAAAAACTTCAAAATCGGCGTTGCCCCCGGCCTAGGAAACGACGATCACTTATCCTTCGTACAAGTAAGCAAAGCATTCGGCATAAACCCTGCCGAACTACAATTCTTTGTCTACGAAAACAAAGAAAAAATCATAAACGCCCTAACGAACAAACAAATAGGCGCCGCAACCATGACCCTATCCGAAGCCGAAAAACAATACAAAGCCGGCAAAATAAAAATACTAGCCGTATCCGCACCAAAACGTCTAGACCGACTACCAGAAATCCCAACCTGGAAAGAACAAGGAATCAACGTCATCTTCCAGCACTGGAAGGGCATTATGGGCCCAAAAGATATGACGGAGGAAGAGGTTGCTTATTGGGATGGTGTGATTAAGAGGATGGTGGAGAGTGAGAGTTGGAAGGGGATTTTGAGGGAGCGGGGGTGGAATTCTTATTATAAGGATAGTGGGGAGACGAGGGGGTTTTTGGAGGAGAGTAGTGATTGGTATGGGGGAATGGTTAAGTTTAGTAATTAATGCATATTTATTTGTAAGAAATAGGATATGTGACATAAATAATGCCACATTATAAGTTATAATTTACTTATAACAATTTATTAAAATGATTATTCAGGAGAATTAATCCACAAATTTATAAACGGCGGTGTGAGGAATGGATTATAATTTTGAGATTTTATCACTGTTAGATAATTCAATGGAGTTTGAGAAGCTACATAGTAAGTTTAATCGTTTTAATCCTTTTAAAATATTGAAGATAGATAAGTTTGAGATTAGACATTCTAATATGATTGCTTGGCTACTTGATCCTATGGAAAATCATCACGTAGGTTCTATGTTTGTAAATAAGATCCTTTCTAGAACGTTTGTAAAAGCGGAGAATGAGGAGTTAATTGGACAATATAATTTTATTAAATTACATAAGCAGTCTCTTCAAGATTTGGAAGTGTTTCGCGAAGTACAAACGAAAAATAATAAACGAATTGATATTTTGGCAATATCAGAAGCGCAAAAGGTTGCTATTCTGATTGAAAATAAATATAAGTCATCTGAGTCAGATGGACAATTACAAAATTACATAAATTTTGTTAGCGAGAAATATGAAGGGTATACGATCATTCCAATTTTTTTGAGTTTAGATGGTAGCGCTCCAAGTCATAAAGCGTATCTTACTTTAGATTATGGAGATATATTAAATATTCTAAAAGGGCAATTGGAGATTTATAGTGATTATACGTCTAGTACGATAAAAGATTTTCTTTCCTACTATATTGATATATTAGAGGGGGAACTAGTTCGTGATGAGGAAGACATTGAACTAGCATTAACAGTGTATAAGAGCCATAAGGCCGCTGTTGATTTTTTATGTTTAAATGGTAACGGAAAAGTAGTTGGAAAGTTTGTTAATAAAGAGTTGTTACGTGCTGTAAAGAAATTGAATGCTGAAGAAAAAGAAGATCTTCGTAAAATTTATAAGAAGTATGCTGAAACGCTCCACTTTATACATGGAGCTGGAAATAGCGTCATGAGAGAAGCTTTTTTACAATTTGTAGAAAAGAATCAAATACCAGAAGATTGTTGCCATGAACACATTCGCATTCCATCTTTCATTTTCGAAGAATGGAAACAACTTGATGAGATTGTTGGAGTTCCAAATCATGAGTGGTGGCTAAATAATGCTCTTATAACTTGGTTCGAAAGAAAAATAGATGGGCGTATGAAACTTATCGTTGAAGTCGGGCCGTTGGAATACAAGCAGAGATTAAAGTTATTATGCAAGTTAGAGGAAAATGGAATTACTATTAAAGAAAAATCAAAAGAAGCTGGATCCATGTACACAAGAATTTATGCTGGATATGAAAATATAAGTGATTGGGCAGATCAAGATGAAATTC
The DNA here is from genome assembly GCF_044908765.1 of Bacillus sp. RC251. NCBI lineage: Bacteria > Bacillati > Bacillota > Bacilli > Caryophanales > Bacillaceae > Bacillus > Bacillus sp. RC251. The sequence goes on from NZ_JBIYDP010000001.1 coordinate 10,339, forward strand.
TCCATGTCATGAATGATATGTATAACAATGCTGATTTTAATCAAGTGGTTGCAGCTATAGGCGATACTATAAAGGGGCTTGTATACGGAGAAGAAGATTCTTCTTCTGAAATTGTTGCGGTAGAGAGTAGCCAAACAGATGCGGATACTTTAGCTAATGCTTTTCAATTATTCGTCCATGAACAAAAGTTCCAAGAAGGTTTTTTCAATATTCATCACCGACTACCATCATTTATTATGCCGGAGTTTCGCAAACTAGAAGAACAATTTGGAACACCGAAATGGAATTGGTGGTTAAATAACTGTGCGATTATATGGTTTGAACGTTTGAAAGATAATAGATTGAAACTGACCCTAGAAGTTGGACCATTAGAATCACAGAAGAGATTAGCGCTATTAACAAGGCTGGAAAGTAAAGGAAGAAAAATAAGTGCAGCGGCCAAAAGGCCAGAAGCGTCGTATACAAGAATTTACACAAATACAAGTAATATAAGTAATTGGTCAGATGAAGACATCGTTATACAGGCTATGAACGAGTTATTTAATGATACGGACTGTCAAAATGTTATTCAAATGTTAATAGACATTGCTAAAGAGGAAGTTCATATTTAAAAGCAATGCCAAGTGCAGAGGAATGTACTTGGCATTTGTTTTAATGTAATAAAGGAGATTAGTCATTAATGAAATTAGCAAAAACAGAGATACAACAATTTATTTTAAAACAATTGAAGCTTTTTAAGTTGAAAGAATTAGATGTCGAATTCGCAGTCCGAGGGCTGGATTTTGATCCGAACATGTTTATTCGTGCAGGAGAAATGGGATTAGAAATAGGGTTTCATAGATTAGTATGGAGTTGTCCAGTCGCACCAGATATGACACGGTTTACGCATCATATATTATTATGGGAACATCTAGAAGAATTAAGTGACAGTGAGAAAGCAGTGGAAATTCAAGAGAGTATTCGTATGGTTGTTGATTTTAGAAAGAGGCGGTATCAGGAGTGCGAGTTTTGCAATACAAAGACTTTGCCAGAACATCTTGATAGGGATGGTGTATGTCAGGGGTGTGCTACTGTGCATTTGGGGGTAATATATTGATTTTTTTAGAAGTAATTATAGAAATAATTTAAAAGATAGTTCTATTCTTTTATACTTGAATGAGGATGGATGAATAGAAACGAGGAATTATATGAGTAAATTAAGTAACTGTCTATATATGATTGAGCTCCTGCATGCGAGAGGGAAAATGAGAATTAGTGAACTGGCAGAGATATTAGAAGTAAAAGAGCGGATGGTTCGCATTTATCGTGATGATATTGAAATGGCAGGTATTAAAATTGAAACAACGAAAGGCAGATACGGTGGATACTCTCTTTCAAATACATCGTTATTTCCTATTAAAAATATGTCTCAACAAGAGCTAGATGCGTTAACATTCTCTATTCAAAAACTAGTTTCAAAAGGTAATGACATTTATTCAAGAGACGCACAAGTAGCATTAGATAAATTGAATGCCGTTCGGAAAGTGGAAACGAATAAAGATCGTCATATTTATTTTGTGCAAAGATCGAAGCCGAATTATGCGTTTTCGAATGAAAACCAAAAATATGTACAACTACAAGAAGCGTTATTTACAAGAAGTAAGGTGAAAATACAGTATGAGAAACGGTCTGGTGAAAGATCAGAACGAATTATCGATCCATACGGCTTTGTACACTACAACGAATTCTTTTATTGCCTAGCCCTATGTAATGATAAAAAGGAAAAACGTATGTTTAAACTATCTCGAATAAAAGATATTAAAACTTTGTATGATACATATAAAATACCCGCTGATTTTGATATTCGAGAAGAATTTCCGAAATTCGGCATTATGAAAGAACCATTAGAAGTAGAGTTACTCATATACCCACCATTCGCTGTATCCGTACCAGAATCCATTTGGGGAGAGAATCAAAAGATAGAACATAATGATGATGGCAGTATTCTTTTCCGGGCGACGATGAGCGGGAAAGAGTCGATTAAGAAGTGGATTTTGGGGATGGGTGCTTCAGTTAGGGTGTTGGAGCCTAGAGAATTACGGGAAGAGGTTGTTGAGGAGGGAAGGAAGTTGATGGAGATGTATGGTTGATAATATGTTTATTAGTATATTAAAATATTGGTAAAAGAAATTGTTATATTTTTGGAAGAATATACGGCTGAAAGTGACGTTATTAGTGCTGGTTTTAATGTTATAATGGAATAGAATGTAAAAGGATAGTAGATACATTTAATTACGATAATTATAGTTTTAGTCTATGGTCCTTGAAATTAGACTTTCCTTTATAAGTATATAAAGAATTAACAATTATATTTAAATAGAAAGGATAGAGCGTATGAGCAATGAATTTTTATTTTCTTTTTTACAGCCAAAGTATAAGAAGTTGGCTGATGTTGCAGAAGCGTTAGAGAAGCAAGTGTATAACGATGTTCCGTCTGCATTATCAAAGGCGAGGCTTTTTGCAGAAAAGCTAGCGAAGTATGTAATGGAAATGGAAGATATTAATGTGTATTACGAAATGAAGCACGTTGAAGTGATACATAAGTTATACCGTGAAGGGATTTTAAATGAAGAAATGCATTTCCGATTTGAATGGATTCGCAAGATGGGAAATAAAGCGGTTCATGAAGCGAATTTTGGAAGTGTAGAAGATGCATTAAAAGCTCATAAACTTACATATGACTTGGCAGTTTGGTTCATGGAATTATACGGAGATGTTAATTTTAAGGCGCCAGCATATGTAAGCCCAAAAGCTGTTACTGAGCAGGCGGTTAATACAGATGATATTAAACAAACCGTAGCAGAAACAGTGGAGAAAAGTTTAGAAAAAACACTTGAAGCGAAATTCCGTGAAATGCAGGAGACATTACTCAAGTTAACGCAGGAACAGCAAAAAGAGAAAGAAGTCGTACAAGTTGTAACTGAGCAAAAAGAACAAGAGCCAGTTATTGAAGAAGATATACCTGTAAAGGAAGAAGAAAAGGAGCCGGTTATTGAAGAAAAGGTACCTGTAAAGGAAGAAGTACAAGAGCCGGCCCAGAAAGAAAAAACGCTTGAAAAAGCAGAAACAACTGCTACGGAAATTTTAGAAGAAGATTTTGATTTAATAAGCTACTTGCAAAGTCATGATGTAGAAATCATTGATAAACGTTCTGCTGGAGGATCTCTTTGGTTAGTTGGTGGTTGGGAATTAAAGGAGGTATTAGATCCATTAAAACCACGTAAAATTTATTTCCGTTACACAGCTAAAGGTGGGCGCGTGACAAAGCGTAAGCCAGCCTGGTTTTTAATGGGAAGTTATAGTGATGGTCCTAAGAAAAAGGAAAGTACTCCTAAAAAGGAAGTAGAAAAACCGAAGCAAGTAGATGTGCCGAAAGAAGTTGAGCAGGAGAAAGAAAAAGAAAAAGAAAAAGAAGTCGTGCAGCAAGTAGTAGAAAAAAGAGAAGTGACTGATCAACAATTGATCATTCCTTCTCGATTATTTGAATTGCGTCTGAATGAATATGAAGGAAGCCCAGTTTATACATTTGGCGAACATTTTCATTTAGACACTTTTGGAGAAATAAAAGAAGATCATTTACGTGATTGGTATCGAAAAGATAAACAAGCTTTTTATGATTTAGCAGTTCAGTTATGGTTTTTAGGCTGTGAGTATCAAGGGAATTTAGCGAAGCTTATAAACTTGCCTCATGAACAAGAGCGAGTATTAATAGAAATAAATACCATAAAAAATGAAGCGTTAAGTGAGAAGCTTCCACAACACTTAACAGAGTTATTTGCTAAGTTTGGTGTGCGAAACATAAAGCAATTACATGGACTGCCAGTGTTTGCAGTTCGCTGGCTTACAGCTGAAGCATTTGATGAATTTTTAAATTGTTTAAAGCACGAAGAGTCTGATACAGATGACGACAGCCCCAGTAGTAGCGTAGAAGAGAATATACAGAACGAGAACGAATTTGAAGAAGAGTTACAAAATGAGGACGGATTTATAGTTTGTATGGGAACGGAATGTGTAGAAATTCCTGCTTCTATGAGAAATATTGAAATTACGCTAGAGCTGATTTCAGGCTGTAATACTCTTGTTAAACAATTGCGAAAAAATATGGGGATTCATGTGATAGGAGATCTTCCAAAAGATATACTCCCTTTACGGGAACAAATGCGTAATGTTGGCCCTAAAATGATGGAGAAATTTTTTAGTCAGTTAAGACAGATGGGGCGCCCTAAAAAAATCGAGGTTGCCGTTGAGCCAATAGGGACACAAGGAGAAGAAGTACTATTAAATGGAGAACGAGTCGTAATTCCGTCTTCATTACAGGAAGAATCGTTAGAATACGGTGATTATTTAAGTTGTCCATCACTTATAGAAAAATTGCATGAAGCTGGTATTCATCAGTATAAACAACTGCCTCTCGATTTACAGGAGCTGAGAAAGTTTCAAGGTGTTGGCGATTCAGCTGTGAAGAGATTCTTACAACACTTAAAAGAAAAGGTAGAAATTGCTGAGAAGAGAGAACAGGAAGAAAGCTTTTATGCAACAATGACGGCGGACGAGAGAGTGCAGTACGAAACAGATCAGTTAATAGAAATGCTGCAAGAAATGATAGAAACAGGAAGTATTCATACTAAGCTGAAGATAAACGAGAAAGCTCTTGCGATTATGCGCGAACGGTATGAAGGAACATTAAATGGAAAGCGCCCAACATTAGAAGAAACAGCGCAAAATCATGATGTAACGCGTGAAAGAATCCGACAAATTGTTAAAAATTCAGTCGGAAAGATTAAAATGAAAGCGGAAGTATGGTTTCAATTATTCCGAAATAAATTAGAAGCTAATAGAAACTTTATGGAAAATGACATTTTCACAGAGAACACTTTTTACGAGTACTTAGTTTTAGAAATGTTAGAGTTAGAGGATATATACCTTTGTTTTGATAATCAATTTTTCACTACTTTAACGAAAGCTGAGTTACAAGAATTTGATAGACAAATTTCTAATATTTTCTCTGAACGATTAAAAGGGAAATTGTTAGAAGAAGAGCAATATGAGGAAATGATCGAGAATGTTGCAACGGAATTAGAAGTGTCTCCGTTTATTGTAAGGAATACTTGTAATGAAATAATGCGCCAGACAGGTCAAAATCAATATGTATTAGCAAAAGCGAAGAAAATTGATGTAGCTGAGATTGTATTGAGACAGTTCCCGAATGGTGCTGAAGTATATAAAGAGTATGAGATGTTAAATGAGAAGGCAAATGAAATAATGCCAAATTCATTCCATGGCGAAAGAGATTTTCCTGCTATTTGTACGAGAGATGAAGCTTCAGATACGATTTATTTATGGGGCAGAGGTATTTATATTCACAGTAGCTTCGTTAAGCCGAATATAGAATTAATCGAGACGATAGCAAAAGAAGCAGCTAACAAATTAGAGAAGAAGCCGGTTATTACGGTTACATATTTGTTCGATCAATATGAAGATGTACTACTAGAAAATAATGTCCCAACAGAATATGCGTTGTACACATTATTAAGACAATATGGTTCTAACCATATTGCACTACCAAAGTTCCCGAAAATTATTCAAATAGGGGACACAGGAAGTATAAGAAATGCAGATTTACTTCGAGATTTTATTAGAAGTAAAGGGTATGGAGTGAGCACGAAAGAATTAAGAGAAGAGTTTATAGTAAATCGTGGTTGGAAGCCGTTTACGGTGGAATTCACTTTATCTAGTACACAAGATATTATTCAGAGTAATCATGGAGAATACACATTGCTAGAATTCTATGAGCAAATGCCAGTTCATATATTTGATCCAATTGTAAAGCGTGTAAACGAAAAATTAGAAGAAATTCCGCAGTTTCAAATTAATGGCATATTTAAAGAGTTTGAATCATACTGCATTGCAAATGGAATTCATACAAATTACTTACTCTATTATTTACTTCGTTCCAAGTGTGACGATCATTTTATGTTGCCGCGTTACCCACACATCGTGAAAATCGGAAGTGAGTTAGAAACGGCTAGTATTAGAACTTTAGTAGAAGATTATATTCTAGAGCAAGGATACGAGGTTTCAAGAGAAGAGGTAATGGATTGGCTTGTCAATGAACTAGGTGCTCGTGAAAATGCTTTGGATATTACACTACAGCTCTCGGATCGAATTTTTTACTATACGAGAGGCCAGTATGCTGAGTATGTACACGAAATGACAATTGGATGGAATGCAGAAAAGCAACTTATGTTAAAAAATACGGTATTAGACGTATTAGCGAGAGAACAGCAAATAAATGATAAAAACTTTATATTGGTAGAACAATGTTTATCTGAAAATCTTCCAGAATTAGATGAAGGTTTATCTTGGACAATTGATTTATTTGTAGATTGTTTAAAACGAGATGAAGAATTCATTTTATTAGGTTCAAGAGGAACTATTATCGTACCTCGTACAAGCTCTATTCAATCAGAGACAGATTTTATCCAATATGTATTAGTAAAAGAGTTTGGTGGATCAGCGAAAATGCGCGATGTAAAGAAAAAGTTAATGCAATACGGATTCTCAGCGGATGGAGAGTTGCTATTTGAGACAGAAACGTTACTAGCCGACGGAAAAGCTCCTTTCGTTCAAATAGGTGATGAGATTATCTCTAAGCATTTAGTGGAGGTGTAAAAATTGCAATCGGACTTAAAAGAGAAAATTGAACCGTATTTACAAAAAGAAGAAGATATAACGAAGAAAATTGTGCTGAAGACGGTAGAGTTAGTGAGTACGCGTAAAAAATTATCTACACAAGCTTTAGTGAAAAAGTTAGATAGAGATATTGATAGTTTAATATAGGTGTGACATACAGGAGGTGTAAAGCATGTTAATTCAAAAAATCACCTTTCATCACTTCAGACAGTTTTACGACACGCAAAGTATTACGTTTGCAGGAGTAGATAATGAAAGGCTTGTTACAGTCATTTTAGGTGAAAATGGTCGCGGTAAAACAGGTATTTACCGCGGTCTTCTCTTCGGTTTATATGGAGATATGTATTTAGATCAGGATGCTGATGGAAAAGACGATATTGTTTTAACGAATACAAAAGTATTGCAAGAAGATTATGACGGTGAGAAAAAAGGTGTTACTTGCATGGTAACGATTGATTTTCTTCATAATCAAAATGAATTTTCTATTAGCCGTTCCATATTTGCAGTGCAAAATGATAAAGGTGAAAAAATCGAGAGATTACATGCTGCTGAGTTAAAAAATGTAACGAACGGAAGTGTCATTACAGATAAAGAAGAAATTCAGCAATTTGTAAATGAAATATTAGATGAGCGTGTAAAAAACTATTTCTTCTTTGATGGAGAGCGTATCGAGCGCCTTACAAGAGCGTCAGAACAGCAACGTAAAGAAATCGCAAAAGGTATAAAAAACTTATTAAAAATTGATGATTTACTTAAATCGCAAGAGGTATTACAAGCGTTAGATAAACAAGTGCTAAAAGAATTACAAAAACATTCTTCTGGTGATTATCAAAAGAAGTTAAAAGAAAAACTAGAAAATGATGAAGCGAAAGAAAAGGCTAAGCTAGAACTAGAAACAACTGGCGTACAGTTAGATGAAGCTGAACAACGTTTGGATCATTTAACTACGCAATTAGAGCAATTCCAGGAAGAAGCACAGAAAATTAAAGAATTAAAACAACAGGAAGAACTTCTTCAAACGAAGCAACTCGAACAACGAGCTGCAATGCAACATTTAGTCGGTTTTAACAACACGTTATCTTTACTATTGGCGAAAGATATTCTTCATTCTGTTAAAACAAAGCTAGAGATCGTACTCGATTATCAAACAGAAAAAATGGATATCGGTTTAGAGTTCATTCAAAACTTACTGAGCGATTTAAAATGTATGTGTGGTACTGCTTTGCAAGAAGGATCTAAAGAGTACGAATCCATTATGCGACTAGAAAAAGTTGCAATTCGTAACGTTGAAAAGAAAGCTTTTTATGAACTGCTAACAAACGTTATACAATTAATTGGTTTCCTTGAAGATAAAGAAAACGACTTAAAATATAAGCTTGATGAAGTGAGTAAAAAAGAGTACGAATTAGAAACGATTCGACAACAAGTTGAAAGCTTAAATAGACAACTATCAGATACAGGAATTGAAGATTTAGCTACTTTAAATAAAGAGCGAAATGATGTACATAAACAACAAGTACAGTTAGATGTGCATATGAAACAATTGCGCGAAAGCATAGAAGAGCTTGAACGTAAAGAAGAGCAATTAGAATTAGCTCTGCGCGATTTAAAAGTGAAAAGTGGCGTACACGCGAAGCTTGCTAAAAAGCAAGAAGAAACAGGGAAAGCTGTAAAGGCAATTAATCAAATGATAAAAGAATTTGAAAAAATTATTATTGCCGACCTAGAAAAAGTAACAACGAATAATCTTCAGCAGCTACTAGATGATAGCGGGAATATGAATATTCAAGAAGTAAGAATTAAAAAGGATTATTCATTAGAAGTATTAAACAGCTACGGTCACTCTTTCCTAGCGAACATTTCACAAGGACAGCGACAAGTACTATCTTTAAGCTTTATTACCGCATTAGCACAAGTTGCAGGAGGACATGCTTCCTTAGAAATGCCATTATTCATGGACACGCCGTTCGGCCGTTTATCTTCAAAACATGAACTGAACTTATTAAGCTTCTTACCAGAAGTATGTTCACAATGGATACTACTCGTAACAGATAGAGAATTCGGTGATCGTGAAAGAGCCATGTTCTTAGAAAAAGGATGCTGGGGCAAATATTACGAACTTCGCAGCGTCGAACCGAGCGTAACAAAAATTATCGAACATCTAATGTTCATCCCGCAACATTCATAAGGAGGAGGGAGTTATATGGAAGAAACAAAAACATCATTACGTGTCAAAGTACGCAAAGAATACTTACCATTCTTTAAAGACTTACGAACAAAACATATATTTGAACAACACAGCTCCTTCTTCACACTATGTGCATGTGTAGGACAACGACTAGGCAAAATAGACGAATCCTACAAAGGAATCGAACTATGCCAAGCCTACACATTCACAACATACGAAAAAACAATTTTACAATCACTCATTTACAACAAAACGAAACAACTAACAGAAGAAAGAGAAATGTTCGCCGAAGCAGAAAAGTATGCGGATGCTGGATTTCGATTTCTAATTGAAGGACCGTTCTCAAGCGTTGCGATCAAACTGGAGAGTGGGGAGTATTCCTTACATTCTGGTAGAGAGGAAGAGCTGGAGAAATTGATGGCGGGGTATGTTTTGGAGTTGGTTGAGGGGGTTCCTTTTTAAGAGAAACAATTGTATAAAGTAACTATTGAAAGAGGAGAGTCACATGAAAGAGTATCTTCCGTATTTGCCATTAGTTATAGCTATAATTGCAGCTTCCTTGGGATATGTTACTGGTCAAAGAAGTGGGAAAATCAATCGTTTTTTTCAGCAAGTTGATATTAATCTTAAAGAAGTATGTGGACCAATGAATTTTAGCTTAAAGAGAGTATTTGAAATTGAAGATGCGCAAAAGAGAGAGGAATATACGGACCAATTCTTTGAAGAATTTTCTACATTAAATCCAAATCTTTATAAGTTGGGGAATAAATTTATTATTGATTGGTTCATTGAAACTGAAAATCTTTATAACAAATTCAAAAAGAGTAGGGAACTAGGAGACTGGGAAGAATACTGGAAACAATTATATGGTCTTAAAGTCATGTTAGGGTATGAATATGAAAAAAACTTTGATTCTTTATATGGTGAGTACCGTTGGTTTCAAAGAACTTTAACAGCAAATATTTTCGTTAGAATATGGCATGAGCTCATCTATATTTTATTTCAAGCAAGCCAATTTGTTGTATTTGTTGCTATGCTTTTTGTATATCTTTCTATTTGGGATTATCTCTTTATAGGTCAATTCCCTAAAGGCATGATCTCAGTATCAATTCTAATTCTTGTATGTACTATTATGCTCTATGGTCTCCTAATGATTATAGGGGCTAATATTAGTGGATTAAGAAAACAAAGAAATTCTTTTGCTAGAAAGTTAGGAAAGAGATACGCTCCAAATCTTATTGATTTTTGGGATAAAAAAGTTATACGTTCTAATAAAAATGTAGAAATTCCTGAGATGTATAAACAGCGAAAATATTAGTAGGTAAAAAAGATCAGGAAGCTATTATTTGAAACTTATAATGGTATAGGGAAAATGGTAGTGTTTGTCGTTAACGTTTGATAAAGTATGATTAATATTTATAAGTTATCGATCTTGTGTTTTGTTAATAACATGAGATTGATATGATAATGAGGAGATAGATAAAATGATTAATTTCCAAGATAAAGTAAGTTTTATTTGGTCAATTGCAGAAGTTTTGCGTGGGCCTTATAAGCCAGAAGATTACGGAAAGGTAGTTTTACCTTTAGCAGTTTTACGTCGTTTTGACTGTGTATTAGAGAACACGAAAGATGAAGTATTAGCAAATTTCGAGAAATTTAAAGCGATGAATGAAGATGCTCGTGAACCAATTTTAAATCGTATCGCAAAGCAAAATTTCCATAATACAAGTAAGTACACTTTCACAAAACTATTAAGTGATTCTGATAATATCGCTGATAATTTACGTGATTATATTAATGGATTTTCGAAAACAGCTCGTGACATTATGGATCATTTTGATTTCGATCGTCAAATCGAAAAATTAGATAATAATGATTTATTATACTTAACGATTAAACGTTTTAGTGAGCTTGATTTACATCCAGAGTTCGTTTCAAACGTAGAAATGGGTTACATCTTTGAAGAATTAATTCGTCGTTTCTCAGAGCACGCTGAAGCGGGTGATCACTACACTCCTCGTGAAGTAGTACGTTTAATGGTTAGCCTTTTATTCATGCAGGACGATGATATTTTAACGAAGCACGGCTTAACGCAAACATTATATGACTGCGCTGCGGGAACAGGTGGTATGGGATCTGTTGCACAAGAGTATTTAACAGAGCTAAATAAAACAGCGGACCTGGAGTTCTTTGCTCAAGAAATTAACGGAGAATCGTATGCGATTTGTAAAGCAGATATTCTTATTAAAGGTGCAGATGCTAAAAACGTTCGTTTAGGAAATACGCTATCAAACGATCAGTTTAAAGGGGATAAATTTGACTATTTAATCTCAAATCCTCCGTATGGTGTGGACTGGAAATCGTATGAAAAGCCAATTAAAGCTGAACATGAAGAACAAGGATATGCAGGACGTTTCGGCCCTGGTACACCTCGTACGAGTGATGGACAACTATTATTCTTAATGCATTTAATTTCAAAAATGAAACCAGTAACAGCGGAAAATCCACAAGGATCTAGACTTGCAATTATTATGAACGGTTCTCCATTATTCACTGGTGATGCAGGTTCAGGTGAAAGTGAAATTCGTCGTTACGTACTTGAGAATGATTTAGTAGAAGGTATTGTTGCTATGCCAAACGATTTATTCTACAACACAGGTATTGCAACTTACATTTGGATTTTAACAAATAATAAAGCCGCTATTCGTAAAGGGAAAGTACAACTTGTAAATGCTGTAGACTTCTCGAAAAAAATGAAAAAGAGCATGGGTAGTAAGCGTAACGAAATTTCACAAGAACAAATTGATGAAATCGGTCGTTTATACGGAAACTTTAAAGAAGGCGAATACGTTAAAATTTTTGATAATGAAGACTTTGGTTATCAAAAGATCACTGTAGAACGCCCATTACGTTTAAATTTCCTTATTTCTGAAGAACGTATTCAGCGTGTAGCAGAACAAAAAGCGTTTGAAAATCTTGCGAAGTCTAAGAAAAAAGGTGACAACGGCTTAGCTGAAATAGAAGCTGGTAAAGCGCTACAAGAAAAAATCATTGCTGTGTTACGTGGATTACAAAGTGAACAGTTATTTAAAAATCGTGAGGAATTTACAAAGCTATTAAAAGATGAATTCAAAAAGGAAGATGTAGCAATTGGTGCCCCGGTATTAAAGGCTATATTAGCTGGTCTGTCGGAGAAGGATGAAACAGCGGATATTTGTATGAAAAATAAAACAGATGCTGAAACAGATACTGATTTACGTGATACAGAAAGTGTTCCGTTAAATGAGGGTATATATGAATACTTCGAGCGCGAAGTAAAACCACATGTATCAGATGCTTGGATTGATGAATCAAAAACAAAAGTAGGTTATGAAGTTCCATTTACACGTCAGTTTTATAAATATACAAAGCTTCGTAGTTCAGAGGAAATTATGGCTGAGATTAAGGAGCTTGAGGTGAGTATCTTGGAGCAATTGAAGAAGGTGATGGGATGATCGAGAAAGTTATTTCTAAAGAATATACAAATACAGGGATTTTGTGGATTGACAAAATCCCTAATCGTTGGTCTATCACAAAGGTTAAATATACTACTTATGTAAAAGGGAGGATTGGATGGCAAGGATTAAAAAGTGATGAGTTTATAGATGAAGGGCCCTATTTAGTTACAGGAACTGATTTTGAAAACGGTTATATTAATTGGGGGACTTGTTATCATATTTCGGAAGAACGGTATGATGAAGCTCCCTCAATTCAATTAAAGGAAAACGATTTATTGATCACAAAGGATGGCACGATAGGAAAAGTTGCTATAGTTAAAAAATTACCAAGTAAAGCCATTTTGAATAGTGGGATATTTGTTACTCGAAGTAATAAATATGAAGTTGAGTATATGTATTGGTTATTAAATTCTGTAGTATTTGATAAATATATAAAATTTCATGAAACAGGTTCAACTATTAAACATCTTTATCAAGAAACATTTGAAAATTTTTCATATCCACTACCAGATAGAAATGAGCAGAAAAGAATTGTAATGTACCTTAATGAAGAGATTAGCAAGATAGATCTATTAATGGGGGATAAAGAAAAGTTAATAAATCTATTAGAAGAAAAACGTCAATCAATGATTACAGAAGCTGTAACAAAAGGATTGAACCCAAATGTGAAAATGAAAGATTCAGGTGTGGAGTGGATTGGTGAAATACCTGGGCATTGGGAATGTTTAAATTTTAGAAGGCTTACTTTCTTACAACAAGGTTTGCAAATAGCACAAGAGGAACGTTTCTATGAAAATGCAGAAAATCGTTTAGAGTATATAACTGTAAAATCTATTAATAACCCAGATTTAATTAGAGAATACATTGAAAATGCATCAGATAGAGTAATCTGTACAGAAGAGGATGTCTTGTTAGCAAGAACCGGTGCTACAGGTTTAGTAGTTACAAATATTAAAGGGGTATTTCATAATAATTTCTTTAAAATTAATTATGATACTCAAAAAATAACGAAAGATTTTTTAGTGTTTTACTTGAAGCAAAAAAGTATCCAGAGTCATTTTAAATTAGTAGCAGGAACTACTACAATTCCGGACTTAAACCATGGAGAGTTTTTATCTACTAAATGTTTAGTACCTCCATTGGTAGAACAAAAGTCAATAATCGATTATTTAGAAGTCAAAGAAAGGGAACATCTTGGTATTGTTGAAGATATTAGGATGCAAATTGAGAAGCTAAAAGAATACCGCCAATCTCTAATTTACGAAGCGGTAACAGGCAAAATCGATGTGCGTGATTTCGAAGTAGAAGCGTAATGAGGTGATAATATGGCGGTTGATGCAACAGAAAAGGGCTTTGAGACGAATATTGAAGATTCATTGATAGAAAATGGATATATGAAGCGGACTCTTGAAGGAGAGGCAAGCCAACTATTTAAACAATATGGGCTTGATGTTGAGGAATTGTTTGCGTTTTTAGAGGAGACTCAGGCAAAGCAACTTCGAGCGTTAGAGAAATCATATGGTGCAGATTATAAGCAGAAGATGCTCAATCGCATTTGTGATCAGTTGAAAAAGCAAGGAATAATGGAGTGTTTACGCCACGGAATTAAAGACCGTGGTGTAATATTAAAACTTATTTATAATAAGCCACCAACTACGATGAATCAGTTAATGAATGATTTATATCGTAAAAATAGATTTACTGTAAGTCGTCAAGTGTTTTATAGCGATAAGCATAACAATAGCTTGGATATGGTGTTATTCATAAATGGTTTGCCGCTTATTGTAATGGAACTGAAGAATCCATTGACTGGTCAAACTGTTGAGGATGCGATGAAGCAGTTGAAGACGGATCGAGATCCGAGAGAGCAACTGTTTAAATTTAATGAGCGTGTTGTCGTATATTTTGCGGTTGATCCAGATGAAGTGTTTATGGCGACTGAGTTGAAAAAAGAGAAAACGTATTTCTTACCATTTAATAAAGGTAATAACGGCGGAAAAGGAAATCCGACTGTTTACAATAATTATCGTACTCATTATCTATGGGAAGAGATATTAGCTCCTGATAGCTTGCTAGATGTTTTATTCCGTTTCGTTTTTGTGAAGAAGGATGATATTTTAGATTCAAATGGTGAACTGATTGGTGAGCGTAAAATGTTAATTTTCCCGCGTTTTCATCAATTAGATGTTGTGCGTAAACTTGAGCAAGATGTACAAGTAAAATCAGTCGGTCAAAATTATCTCATTCAACATAGTGCAGGGAGCGGGAAGACGAACTCTATTTCTTGGTTATCGCACCGTTTAGCGAAGTTGCATGATGAAGAAAATAACGCAGTATTTAGTAGTGTTATTGTTATTACTGATCGTCGTGTTTTAGATAAGCAATTACAAGATGCGGTGTATCAGTTAGAACATAAATCAGGTATGGTTGAGCGCATTAATAAGGATTCAAATCAACTAGCGCAAGCTATTACTGGTGAAACCCGTATTATCATTACAACACTTCAAAAGTTCCCGTTCATTATGGAAAAGGTGTCTGATTTTGATCGTAAAAGGTATGCGGTTATTATTGATGAAGCCCACTCTTCACAAGGGGGAAAAGCTTCGACAGCATTAACGAATATTTTATCAGATAAAACGTTAGAAGATGCTTACGAAGAAGATCGTGTTGCGGAAGAAAATTTGGACAATGTAGATGAGCAAATCATTGAAACGATTATGAAAAGTGGAAAGCAAGATAATATTTCCTTCTTTGCTTTTACTGCTACACCGAAGCCGAAGACGATTGAAAAATTCGGGACGATGGGTACAGATGGAAAGCCACGTGCATTCCATGAATATACGATGCGACAAGCTATTGAAGAAGGCTTTATTTTAGATGTCTTAAGTAATTACACTACATATAAGACATTTTATAAAATAGCCAAGAGGATTGATGAAGATCCGGTAGTGTCACAAAAACAAGCAACGAAAAAACTTGCACAATATGTATCACTGCATCCGCATAACGTTGCTCAAAAGACGGAAATCATTATTGAACATTATCGTAATTTTACTCGTCAAAAAATTGGTGGTCGTGCAAAAGCAATGGTCGTAACAGCGAGTCGTCTTCATGCGGTTCGTTATAAAATTGCCTTTGATCAGTATATAGATAAAATGGGTTATGAAGATTTGAAAACGGTTGTTGCTTTCTCGGGTATTGTTAAAGACGATGAAATTCCATATTCAGAGCAGGATATGAACGGATTCAGTGAAAAGGAATTACCTGAAAAGTTCAATTCAGATGAGTATAAAGTGTTGCTTGTAGCTGAAAAGTATCAAACAGGATTTGACGAACCGTTGCTACATACGATGTATGTTGATAAACCGTTAAGCGGGATTAAAGCAGTTCAAACACTATCTCGTTTAAATCGTACTTGTCCAGGAAAAGAGGATACGTTTGTACTTGATTTCGTTAATGATACAGAGGATATAAAAGATTCATTCCAGCCGTATTATGAAACAACAGGTCTTGAAGAAGTGACAGATCCGAACATTTTATACGATCTGCAAGCGGAATTAGAACCGTATCAAATTTTTACAGAAAAAGAAGTACAAGTTGTCAATGAGCTAGAGATTAAAGGCGGATTTAAAAAGCAGACAAAGGCACAAACAGAGCTGAACTCTTGGATTGATAGAGGAGTAGATCGCTTTAAGTCCCTGGAAGAGGAAGAAAAGGATGCGTTTAAAGCAGCAGCGACGAAATTTGTCCGCACGTATGCATTCATTTTGCAGATTGCTACATTCATTGACCTTGATTTACACAAATTGTATATCTACTTAAATTACTTATTACGCAAGTTACCTCGTAGTAGTAAAGATAAAGATGTATACATGGCTGATGATGTTGCACTAGAATATTACCGTAATCAGAAGGTATTTGAAGGTGGAATTGAGTTAGAACAAACTGGTGGCGTAGACTTAAAGCCAACTTCACACGGCGCAGGTGGTGTAGTTGAAGATGAAAAAGTTCGTTTATCATCTATACTAGATAAGCTAAACGATCGTTTCGGTACAGAGTTTACAGAAACCGATTTTCTTTCACGCGACCAAGTAAAAGAAGATATGTTAAACAGTGAAGATATTCAACAAAAAGCAAAAAACAACACAAAAGACAATTTCAAATTTGCTTTTGAAAAGTCATTCATAAATTTTGTTATTGATCGTATGGGTAGTAATGAGAAGTTCTTCATGAAGATTTTAGAGAATGAAGAATTTAAGAACTTCATTATGGAAGATATGATGAATGAAGTTTATTCGGAAGTGAATGGGTAATATTGTTTGAAGATAGGGGAACCTTTTATTGTGCCTGTAGTGTGGGTGGTAAGAGGTTCTTTTTGTTTTGGGATGGATTTATAGGAAAAGTTATATCATTTATTCAGATATTTTGTTTGTTATAGATAGTTTGATAAAATAACAGTAATTGTAATTAATTGTAGCTACGGGGGATAAAGATGCTAGATAAAATAATTATCGAATTTATTAAAACAAAACAGCGAATTATGAATGGTATTGGTGATAAAAGTAATTGGCTTATGACGATAAAAGATAATGAAATATATGTAGAAAGAAAACTTGGAATAGAAAAAGAAGCAGGAACATTATTGGATTTTAATGTAACTGTTGATGAGGTTCTACGAGTTTGGCAAGATTTTATAAATGATAGAATAATTAATAATCCTGACCTTTATCCAGGTGGGAGATCAAATTTCCTGGTATCGCTATTTGTGGAACTACCTTTCATAGAGGTAACAAAGATTAATGGAGAAAATGCTATTACATTTAAAGAATTTCAAACCGATAATTTACCAAGTGAAAAATATGATAAAGTCATGCTCTTTTTAGAAGAGATAATGAATGGTACGTATAATCCGAGTAAGTTACATGAACAAACGGATGAGAATTTATATAGAGTGAAGTCAAACGCACGTCAGGATTTGAGATTATTAGGATTTTTGAATAAATCTCATGAAATGAATAAGCTTCTATTAAACGAATATGTTCAGTCGGAAGATAAGAATGCTTATATTGCACAGCTAGTTTTAAAACAGGAATATTTCCGTCATGCTTTATTTGTTCTTGGAGTTTTAAAGAACTGCTCAAAAGATGAAAAAAAGGAAGCTTTAGTTGATTTAGGAATGACAATTGTCAGGAATTCATTAGGGGATAATCTAATGGTTGAAGCGATGGCGAAGCGGCGTACGAATAACTTACTAGATTGGTTTGAACAAGTAGGATTAATTAATGATGAATGGATTCCTGTTGAACAAGATGTAAAAGATGCTGGAGAAAAGGGCGGTAGTATGAACAGTAATTTACGTGAAAAGTTTTTAACGGTTATGAATGAGTATTTACAGGCAAGAACAGAAAGATTTGCGGGTCATAAAATGGGATCGGTTGTTAGGAATGAGATGACAACGGAAATAACGAGGTTACTATTTATTGATCATAGTCAGTACGTTGTCACAGGATCAGTTGGACAAGGAAATTGGGCTGCTGTTCCGTGGCTTGCGATCATGAATAAAGACATTACGAAATCTACGCAGAGTGGTTATTATATCGTTTATTTATTTAGTGAAGATATGGAGCGATTATATTTAACGATAGCACAAGGGGTAACTAAAACGGATAAAGATGAATTGGATAAAATTAAAGAAGAGATCCGCAAGCAAATACATATGTCCCAAAAAGTGAAAAAAGATGATGAGATTTTCCTGGGGACAAGCCCAAAAGCGAAAGGATATGCGAATTCAACAGCTGCATATATTGCGTACGATGCTAATAAAATGCCAAGTGAAAAAGAGTTAGTAGAGGACCTAGAAGAAATGCTTCGCTATTATGAGGGATTCATATCTTATAAAGAGAAAGGAACGAAATATGAAATGATCTATGAGAGGAAAGAAGTGTATTTAGATCAACAATCCATTATCGATCATGTGTCTTCTTATATTCAAAGTAAAGGTTTCTTTTATGAGAAAAAGGATCTTATTAATTTCTTCCTTTCATTAAAGACGAAGCCGTTTGTAATTTTATCAGGCATTTCAGGTACAGGGAAAACGAAAATTGTTCAGTGGTTTGCGGAGAGTTTAGGGGCAACGGAAGAGAATGGACAATTTACGCTTATTCCGGTTCGACCTGATTGGAGTGATAGTTCTGATTTGCTGGGCTATGTGAATCTTCAAGGGGAGTTTCAAGAAAGACCGTTAATTAAGGTGCTTGAAGCTGCAGATGCAAATCCAAATCGGCCGTATTTTGTAGTGTTGGACGAGATGAACTTAGCTCGAGTGGAGTACTACTTTAGTGACTTTTTAAGTGTAATTGAAAGTCGTAAATGGAAAGATGGAAAGATTGTTACGTCACCAGTACTTCCAGAATTAATTACGAATAAGCATATTACGATTCCATCAAATGTATACATTATCGGAACGGTAAATATGGATGAAACGACACATCCGTTAAGTAAGAAAGTATTAGATCGTGCGAATACAATTGAGTTTAATACTGTTAACTTAGATTATTTTAATTTTTTAATGGATGTAGAAGAGAAGGAAGCTGAAATTGCTTCAAATCGCTCTTTAGAAACCGAGTATCTTCATCTAAAAGAATGTTTTAAAGAAAACGAAGATCTTGTGAGAAATATATCGAACGTTTTAATAAAAATAAATAAAATACTTGAATCAGTTGGAGCTCAAGTTGGGTATCGTATACGAGATGAAATTTGCTTTTATATGGTATATAACGAACAAGGGAAGTTATTATCGTTCGATGAGGCGCTTGATTATCAAATATATCAAAAGATTTTACCGCGTCTTGCAGGAAGTGATGGAAGAACGGAAGAGGTATTAAAGCAATTGTATGTATTATGTGCAAATGAAGAATATGATAGTGGCAATAGTGATGCTTCATATGCTAAGTATCCTCGTTCAGCTAACAAGCTGTCTCATATGTTAAGGAGGTTCGAGTATGATGGTTTCACCTCTTTCTGGATCTAATAATGAGATAGAACTAGTTAAGATTGAAACAGAGGAGCTATCATTGACGATTAAGGGAAATCCTTATCATGAAAAATATGAGAGTTTAAAAGAATATCAAGCTATGAACGCAGATGAAATGATGTATTTTCATGTAGATGGGAAGACGGAATCCGTTTCTGTATTTGATGCGAGATTGCAGAGGCTAGATGAATGGAACGAACATCCACCAATCTTTTTTGAAAATAGAAGTTATCAGCTTGTGGTTGTTCCGAAAAATAACAGGCAGCTCTCTTTTTATCATGAACATCCGGGTTTTCGAAAGCAAGTTAGTTCTATTCAAATGGGGTCGCTTTATGTGTTAATGGGGAACCTTTCATTTCCAAATGAAGTAGGAAATACAACGTTTGAAATTAAAGATGATCAAGATACTGTATTAACTGTTACATTTGAAGTTTTCCCGGCAAAGCTTGATTATAAGGATGATTACAGAGCCTTATTAGATGAAGTAAATGATGAAATTTATAATTTAGCATTTCATTTACTGAAGAGAACTTACTTAGGAGCATCTGCAATTTACGCTACCAATCCATCAAAGAGTGAGTTTTATCGTATTTTAAATGATTCCTTTGAGCGTTTTATGAAGTCGATCTCTCACATTAAAAGACAACCGCATCATAAGCTTATGACTAGGCATCAACTAGTACGAGGAGAAAAAATTCGTAAATTGGATTCTGTCGGAATGAACTATTTGCGAAAGCGACCACACTTGCTGCAAGGAGAAAACTATATACCGACTAAAGGGATTACAGCTTATAAGGAAGTGTCTTATGATACGTTAGAAAATCGATTTGTTAAATGGATGATTCAAAGAGTCGTACATAAAATAGATGATTTACTTAAGGCATTAGAGCCGAAGTCTAGATATACACGTGGTGTAACTGATGAAGATTTGTTAGAACGTGTGAAAGATATGAAGTATCGAATGAAAAATGAATTGAACGATCCATTTTGGAGAGAAATCGGAAAATTGGATCGCTCAGTCTTTTCACTCGTTATCCAGATGGCTGCAGGCTATAGAGATGCATATCAAATCTTCTTAATGCTATCGCGAGGTTTAACATTACGAGGACAAATTTTCAAAATGTCGGTAAAAGATGTTGCTAGATTATATGAATACTGGACATATTTAAAACTCGGACAAATTCTATCAAAGAAATATATACCGCTCTATCAAGATGTTATTCAAGTTAAACAAGATGGTTTGTACGTAACGTTAGATGAAAGTAAAACCGCAAAAAGAACGTTCAAGCATCCAGTCACTGGTGAAATAATAGAACTGTATTTCCAGAAAAGAAACGGTAGACTGCCAACAGTTACACAAAAGCCAGATACGATGCTCGCTATTGAGAAAAAGGGAAAGAACTATCAATATCAATACATTTTTGATGCGAAATACCGAATTGATTTTGCTGAAAGGTCTCATTATAAAAGGAAGTATGGTACTCCTGGCCCAATGGAAGAAGACATTAATACAATGCACCGCTACAGAGATGCATTAGTTGTGGAACAAGATGGACCTTTTGAGCGGACAGCTTACGGAGCGTATGTATTATTCCCATGGAACCAAGAGGAAGCGTATGAGAACCATCCATTTTATAAAAGTATCGAAAAAGTAAATATCGGTGGCTTTCCATTCTTACCAAACGCAACAAGACTAGTCGAACAATTTCTAGACCATCTCATTGAAAAAAGCCCAGAAGAAATTATAAGAGAAGGCATCCTTCCAAGAGGAACAAAAGAAGAATGGCATTCATCACTAGAAGAAAAAGTATTAGTGGGCAGCGTGAAAACTGAAATTGAATACGAAACATATAGAAAAAATGGCTTATATCAGATGTTAGCCACACAGTTAAAACCAGGATGGCAAGAAGCGAAGTACATAGCATTATATGCACCGAAAAAATGGCACGGAGAAAAAGGTGGCATTCAATACGTAGCCAAAATCAAAAATATTCAAATGCAACAAAACAATGAATATGTACATTTCGAACTAGAGCCATGGAAAAAACTAGACCACCTCATCCGCCCAGTAGGATATGGCATTCAAACATACACAATAACAACTATGTCGTTATTAAAAGAAGTGCAAGAACTCCCAGAACTATTTATGAAATCAAAAGAAGAACGAACTCTTTGGAAAACGCTGCGTCGTTTTACGAAGCAAGTTAAGGTTGAGCTGGATCATCGCAATTTAGATGAGGCTTCTTCTATTAAGAGTTATTATGTGCAGGATGTTCAGATTTGGGTTGATTATGAGAGTGGGGTTGTTATGGTGGGGAGAGATGGGCGAGTGAAGGAAGTTCCTTTGGAGTTGGTTGTTGGGAGAGGTTCGGTGTTGTTTAGGGAAGTTTTAGAGGTGTTAAATGTTTGGGAATAACGTTTAGATACAAAGGGGATTAGGGAATGAATAAGAGACCAAATTTATTTTCACATGGAACAAGTGAGTTGTCGCAAGATGCGTTTATTTGTTGGTTAGCAGAGTGGGCGAACCCACTCTATAAAGAAACCGATGAATGTTTATATGAAGCCAGTATAGGCTTTATTAGAAGAATATATGATTTACATAAAAAGACCTTTCCAGCTGCTATTAAAGAAATTAAGATTAAAAAATAATTTAAAGGTTTAGATATACTTATTGAAATTAACGATAATTAAGCTATTTTAATTGAAGATAAAATGTATATAACAGAACATTCTAATCAATTAAAGTGTTATTATCAAAATAGTTTCTATGTCCTTATAATATAAAAGTATTTTTATTATTATGTAAATTCGTGGGATTTTAATACTCGCTTAGTTATAATTAAGTAATGTTAATAACAAAACTATCAAATATAATGGAGTGATTTAATGAGTGGTGTAGACAATTTAAGAGGCATAGATTATCAAGTTTCATACTCTGTATTGAAATTACTAGAAATATTACTTAATGAATGTGATATGGTGGACAGTATCCAATTTGAAAGTTTAACAGAGCTTGAAGAAGATATGAATATATATAAAAAAGATGGGACAAGTGAGTACATACAGATAAAGAAAAAAGCAGAAGGATATAATTGGACAGCAAGTGAACTAAAGGAGATATTCATAAAATTTTTAAATAAAGATGATAAAGGGGTACAATTCACTTTTATATCAGACGGACCAGGTAATAGAGATGTAGCAGAGTTGAAAAAGTGTTTATTAAACAGAGAAGAACTTAATGAGGATTTGTTAAAAAAGTTTTTAAAGAAACCCCTTACTATAGAAAAACTAAAAGTGCTAATTAAGAAAACTTCGATTTTAACACAATCCTATACATCTGTTGATAGTTCATTACCAGGTATGGTTATAAAAGAGAAGTGTATAAATCTTTTAAAAACGACTAGTTTTTTACTATCGGATTCAGTAGAGAATGTTTACAGGTCTCTTTGGGAATATGTATTTCAACTTTCGCAGGAATGTAAAGTTGTCAAAATAGGATGTTTTAAAAAAAACCTGGAAAAAATAGGGTTAAAAATTTCTGTTAAAGCTTGGTTAGATATTCCAGATATTAGCGATTTTCAAGGTAGAAAAGACGAAATTGATAACATAACTAGTTCTATAAAAGAAATAAAAAAGATTGTTATTAAAGGGATTAGTGGAGTTGGAAAAACAACAATAATGGCAAAAATTGCCGAAGGTTTTTACCGAAGTAAAAAGAAAGTCTTTTGGCTAGAGCTAAATAAGATGTATACAGTTTCAAATATATTAGATAATATTTCGAGTTTTCTTTATAGTAATGGTTTAATAGATGAAGCAAATATTATAAGTTCTTGCGAAATAGCAGAGAGAATTCCAGCACTTATAAAAATTTTAGCAAAAGAGGAAATACTATTATTTATTGATAGTATTGATAAAGCTAATTTAGAAGTAGTAGATTTTATCGAAGATTTATTTAAGAATATTATTAATATTGAAATGAAGGGCGCTTTGATTGTTACAAAAATTGAAGGCTTAAATTCTTATACCAAAATTGATCTTATTACAAAAAAAGTTTTTGAATATCATTTAACTGGATTTTCATTCGAGGATACGTTGGATATATTAAAAGGAAGAAATAATAATTACAATGAGGAAGATATTTATTATTTCCATAAACTAATCGGCGGATATCCTATTTCTGTGAATTTTATTAAGCAGTTATTATCTAGTAATGAAATTAATAAAAATGAGTTATCACAATTGGAAAAGCTGAGTATAGAGTCCACCCATGAATATTTATTTAATAGGGTATTTTCAATTTTAGAAAAGGAAGAACAAGATATTGCTTTATCAATATCGGTATTTAATTATCCATTTACAGAGGAAGAAGTTAAACAAGTAATAAATTCATCTGTAAATCCCAAATATCTCCTTGAAAATCTAAAGAAAAAGAACCTCGTTTTTCATAAAAATGGATATTATGATATTCATGATTCAATTAAAAGTTTGCTTATGGACATTTTAACATTAGTGAAAAAAGAAGAATTACATACAATTTTGGCCAAATATTACAAAGCTTATATGGAGCAGCAATTTGATAAAAAAGGTAAAGTTCTATATGAAGATATATTTAAATGGGGATATCATCTTGAATTTTTGAAAAATAGTAGTACTATATCTCCGAAATGTTCTATTTTATTGCATATGAACGATGATAGTTTGGACGCAATGTGGGCTATAAAACGATTTGGATTCCCTTTTGCATTTAATGATTCTGATTTGAAATCTAGTTATGAAATTATTGAATATCTATTAGATGAAAAATTAATAGAAAGAAACTTAGAAGAACCAAATGGAAATTTGAACACAACTAAAAAATATAACCTAAAAAATTTCGACTTTTTTGATTCTTGTTTTCTAAGTTATTTATGTTTATCGAGAGGTATTTCAAATCATTTGGGATACATTGAAGTGTATCAAATTAATAGTGCATTTGATATTCAAGGTTTAACCTGTCCTTGGGAACACTGTATTGAACACATGCCTTTACCTCCATTGACTAAAAAAGATTATGAAGACAGAATTATTTTTCTAAAAGATATGTTTTTAAAAGGTGCTTATGATGACAAACCAGAGGAATTAAGGAATCGATTTTTAGATGAGATAGCAACTGGAATTCCAGAAGATGCACCTGACGAACCAGATATAGAGTTAGAAGAATGTAGATGTCCAGAATTTGGACATTGTTGCCCTGGAGGTAAGGAACAATCAGAATATTGTAGGGGAATGATGGAATAGGTATAAAATTTTATATTCTTAATAAGAAAATAGTTACTTAAAAAACATACTTACACCAGTTACGGCGAACCGTATAAATAATGGTAAACTGAACTTAATTATATTTACTTGAAGATAAGTTATATTGCTAGTAATTGTATAAGAGAGATGAAGAAATGGTTTGAAAATATATTTCAATTTAGCTGGCTTAGTAGTAGTGATTTTACTATTTAGTCAGCTTTTTATTTGCAAATTTTTAAAGCTTAATCTTTATTTAATATATGTCTGTATCAACTGAAAATCAGTTTGAATTGAAATCGTATCTAGTTGAAGTGGTATATATTGTTATTTGTTTTAGAGTTACGTTTCAAAATATGTAATAAAAAACTTATAGTACCCAATCTGTTAGTGAAATATGAATGATTTCTAATGATAATGAAACATCCAAAAGGCGAACAAAGGAAATAGCTTTGTTCGCCTTTGAATGACTTACTATTCAATAATATATTTGATAATTAAAAATTAGATTAAAAGTATTCAGGTTGGATGAATCAACATTTAGAGGGAGGATAAATATGAATATAAATATAATAAAAGGTTTAATGGATATGTCAACGTTTACAGGTGTAGTCACTGAAATAATTTCTAGGTTTATTATGGTTTTTTCACTGTAAAATCAGTCAGAAAAAATCTGAAGTATAGAAGAAAAACCAAACGGAGGGAAAATCCCATGCCAACATACAACAAACTAATCCGAAACAAAATTCCACAAATAATAAAATCCAACGGAAAAACACCCACAACAAGAATCCTAAACGAAGATGAATACATAAAAGAAATCTGCAAAAAAACACAAGAAGAACTAACCGAATATCTAGAAGCAAAAACAAAACCTCATAAACTAGAAGAACTATCCGACCTACTAGAACTAATAAATGCCCTAGCCGAATACGAATGCACGACACTAGAAGAAATAGATAAAATCCGTAAAAAGAAAGCAGAAGAACGAGGTGGCTTTTCAGATCGAGTGTTTCTAATCGAAGTAACCGATAACTAGCCCCTCCTAAGCCCCTTGCAAGCCCCTACCAAGTAATAAATCACTAAGAAAAAACATAACAAAACAAAAACACCAACAAACACCGTAGTAGGCGTCGAAAAAAATTTTGAAATAACACGCCAAAAAACCGGCCCTCCTTCCTATATATAGTACAAAGAGGAAATTTTCATTTTTGAATTAGGACGGGAGGAATTAGGATGGCGGTGTATCGTACTGTGCAGGTGAATTTTTGGCAGGATGATTTTGTTTTGGATTTGACGCCGGAGGAGCGGTATTTTTATGTGTATTTGTTAACTTGTTCGAAGACGACGCAGTGTGGGATTTTTCCTTTTCCGAAGCGGTTAGCGGAGATGGAGACGGGTTATAATCGGGAGACTGTTGATAAGCTTGTGCAACGCTTCATTGATTATGGGAAGATTCTTTATGATGCGGATACACGAGAGTTATTCGTTTTGAATTGGCTTCGTTATAATCCGGTGACGAATACGAATGTGGAGAAGTGTGTGCTTCGTGAGCTTAAGGGTGTGAAGAATAAGGAGTTTGTACATATGTTTCTTCAGAAGTGCGTAGAGGAGGAGCTGAATGTTCCGATGCTTTTAGCGCATTTCGGTATGCCGAGTGATTTGGCTGTGGATGATGTTGAGCCGGTTTGTGAGGAGACAGAGGCGGAAGAAGAGGTTATAGAGGAAGAAACGGGAAGTCGCGTGTTTTCTTTTTATGAGCAGCATTTCGGTAGTTTGTCCCCTCATACGGTAGAGGAACTGAGTGCGTGGATGGAAGATTTGTCAGAGGAGCTTGTGCTGAAGGCTCTTCAAATTGCGTTTGAGAATAATAAGCGGACGGTTGCTTATGTGAAGGGCATTTTGAGAGGGTGGCACGGGAAAGGATTTACGAAAGTATGTGAAGTTGAGGCAGATACGGCGAGCTTTAGGAAGAAGGAGTCGTCTGTTAGTACGGTGGAGACGGAGGAGTTTTTGGGGAGGTGTGAGGAGTGGGAGAAGAATGCGCCATCTGAGGAAGAGTTGCAGCGCTTTTTAGCGGAGCGCGGGTGGCGGCCATGAGTATTCAAAATGTGGAGGCGGAAAAGACGGTGTTAGGTTCTCTATTACTTGATGGAGAGCTTATTAAGGAGTGCCGTTTGACGGAGCAGTATTTTTCTCTGTCAGTGCATAAGTCTATATTTCAGTTAATGCGAAAAATGGAAGAAGAGGGGCAACCGATTGATCTTGTGACGTTCATTTCTAGGGTGGATCCGAAGTTTTTAGAGGGGATCGGGGGAATGGAGTATTTTATAGGATTAATGGATGGTGTGCCGACAATTGCCAACTTCTCTTATTATGAGGGGCTTGTTCGAGGTGCCTGGAAAATGTATCAGGCGGGTGTTCTCGGGCACAAGATGGGAGAGCGCCTTATTGCGGAGAAGAGTGAGAAAATTATTGGTGAGACGATTACGGCACTTTGTGAGTTAGAGGAAAAGGACTGTGTATGTGAGTTTGATTTGAAGGATGCGCTAGTTGATTTATATGAAGAGCTTCATCAAGATGCGAAAGAGATTACGGGTATTGAGACTGGTTATACATCGCTAAATAAAATGACGTGCGGATTGCAGGAAGGTGATTTTGTCGTTCTTGGTGCGCGTCCTTCTATGGGGAAGACTGCGTTTGCGCTAAATGTTGGACTGCATGCGGCGAAGTCTGGAGCGGCGGTAGGATTGTTTTCGTTAGAGATGAGTAGTAAGCAATTGTTAAAAAGGATGGCGTCTTGCGTGGGCGAGGTGTCAGGGGGTAGGCTGAAAAATCCGAAGCATCGTTTTGCGATAGAGGACTGGGAAAAGGTGAGTAAGGCGTTTGCGGAAATCGGGGAATTACCATTTGAGATTTACGATAACGCCGGCATTTCGGTGCAAGATATTTGGATGCAAACGCGTAAGTTAAAGAGGAAGCACGGTGATAAGAAGGTTTTAGTTATTGTAGATTACTTGCAGCTTATTACGGGCGATCCGAAGCATAAGGGCAATCGATTTCAAGAGATTAGTGAAATTTCTCGTAAGCTTAAAGTATTAGCGCGTGAATTAAATGTTTGTGTAGTAGCATTATCGCAATTATCTCGTTCAGTAGAAGCACGGCAAGATAAGCGCCCTCTTTTATCTGATTTAAGAGAGACAGGACAAATTGAGCAAGATGCGGATGTCATTATGCTTATGTACCGTGAAGATTATTATGATAAGGAAACGGTGCAGAAAGAGATGACGGAGATTCATGTGGCGAAGCATCGGAATGGGCTTGTGGGGAGTTTTAAATTGAGGTTTTTGAAGGAGTTTGGTCGGTTTGTAGAGGGGAAATAGTTGAAAGACTTGAGTATGACTTTGCAAATAAAGCATAAGTTTTTCATTTCATTAACTTATGCTTTATTCTTTGATTCTTTCAATATCCTTCTTACTTTCCCATAAAGAAGGATTTTCTCTCTGCAGTGATCCATTGCTGCAAATCGTCTTGGCTACGTCGGACAAGTCGGTTCACTAATACATCATGCCATACATAATCCTCTAATAGGTATATATGAACCGGGTCATCTGTATAAAAAGCAACATTACGCTCTTCAAGTGATGGTCCATAAATCATCTCTTTAGAATCTATGGATAAAATAAACCAATGTTCTGTAGAGCGAGTTTCTGTATAGGGTGTGATACGATGGGCTTCTAGATTTTTAATTGGATTTTCAACATGTAGGGTAATACCTTGTACTGTAACTTTATCAGCGACCGCAGATAGTTCCTCTTTTAACGCTTCATACATCTCATCCCACATTGAAATGACAATACGTTTTTCTGCTTTTTTTATTAATGTCTGACAATAGCTAATGATTGTTTTTTTGTCTTTTAAAGTAATCACTCGATTATCCGTTTTTTCCTCGGAAGTTTCTAGTTTTTTTAATGAATCACTGATTCCTTCATACGTAGACTGCCATTCTGATTGAGCCTTTTGTAAAAAGATTTCAACAGGTAGAGGTGAATAGCGAGTGGTGTCATTTATTTCTTCCTTCATGACAATTCCTTTCTCTACAAGGTTACCTAAAATCTCATAAATTCGCGCTCTTGGGACACCTGAATCCTTACTCACTTGGTAGGCTGTGACAGGCCCCTGTTTAACAAGAGATACATAAGATTTAGCTTCATATTCATTAAAACCAATTTTTTTAAGCTGTTGTACTATGTAGTCCACTTTTTTCGTCCTCCGATGTTTGCTTTTATCCCGCTATTTGCCGGGCAGTAAGACCCCACCTCAAAATTCAGCGGAAGCAAAGAAGTTAGGTGGGGGTCGGGCTGCCCGTAAAAGCCCGATTGGTGAGGGCTGATAATCAGTGGGGGATGAACAAAACCCCTCACTGATTAAAGTTTCACTTTATATTTCAACGTTACAATAACTCTTTACATTTAGCAAATTGATAGTTACTATTACAATAGTGACTAAAGGGGAGGCTACTAGTATGGATTTTTATTTAGACCCATCTATATTAATTATTTTGATTGTTTTTGGGTTTGTGGCTGCATTTATTGATTCAGTTGTAGGTGGTGGTGGATTGATTGCCTTACCAGCTTTATTATTTACAGGGCTGAATCCAGCAAGTGCAGTAGCGACTAATAAACTAGCATCAACAATGGGGAGTGCAACTAGTAATATTGTGTTTTATCGTTCTGGTAATCTTGATTTGAAATCGGCTTTTAAATTATTTCCAATCACTTTCATAGGCTCTATAGTAGGTGCATGGACCGTTCATTTAATGAACCCAGAAGTACTGAAGCCATTGATGTTGGTAATGCTTGGTGCAGTCGCTATTTATACGATATTTAAAAAGGATTGGGGTAGTATTTCTACTCATAAGAAATTATCTGGTCGACACGTCATTATTTTTACCTTTTTTATTTTTGCTATTGGTTTTTATGATGGATTTCTAGGTCCTGGCACAGGTTCGTTTTTAATGTTCGCTCTTTTATTTATTGGGTATGATTTTTTAAAAGCAGCAGGTAATGCGAAGTTTCTTAATTTAGGAAGTAATGTTGGTGCATTGTTGATATTTATGTATGTGGGGCAAGTAAACTATGCATATGGTTTTATAATGGGGATTGCTCAAATTGCTGGAGGAGTCGTTGGCTCTAAGTTTGCTATAAAAAAAGGAAGTGGGTATGTTCGTGCTCTTTTCATTACAGTAACTTGTTTATTGTTAGCGAAAAATCTGTATGACTTTATTCAGTAAGTAATCAAAGAACGTAGAAAAGGTCAAATATGTAAACTACATCAAGTATAAGAAGATACTAAGGAGAAATTCCTTTTAACATTTTTTCGATGCTACCTTGTTTGAAGATAGCATCGAAAAAGAAAATCTAAGTGAAGAGCATGAAAATAATATAAACTCATATTTTTCTAGGGTATGTTTATTGATCATAGTGAAATGTTTACTCTATATTCTTCTTATAATTAGGACTCAACAAACTCTTAAAATCCACCTCAGCAATCAAAACACTCACTAATATAAGTGTCGCCCCTAAGTATCCTTTCCCAGTAAGTGTTTCACCAGTGAAAACGAAAGCAAAGCCTGCGGAAAAGACAGGTTCTAATGAAAAGATAAGTCCGGTATGTGTAGGCGTCGTGTATTGCTGGGCGATTACTTGCACGATGAAAGCGATTGCGGTGCAAAATATGCTTAAGGCTAGGATGATGAGCCATGAGTTGGTTGTGCTAGGCAGTTTTGGCGTTTCGATAATGAATGAAAAAATAAGACTAAATAGGCCGACGAAACCGAGTTGTATGACTCCAAGTGCAATGGAGTTCACATGTTTTGTTACGCTACCAGTAATGATGACGTGAATGGCATAAAATAAGGCAGACAATATGCAAAATATATCGCCATTACCGATCTTGAATTCGCTCGTTAATGTTAATAAGCCGATTCCTATTATCGTTAAAAAGATTCCTACTATCACTTTCTTTTCCGGAATGTGTTTTAAAAATATAGCTGATAATATCGGAATGAAAATGACTGTGAGACATAGTAAGAAACCAGCATTAGAAACACTCGTATACTTTGTGCCGAATGTCGCGAAAATGTAAACGATAAATAAAACAGAAGCGAGTATAAATGCATATTTTACCGTTTTAAAATCGATTTTGAATAAATGTTTGTAAAATATTAAACCTGATAAAAGAAAGGCAATAATAAATCGTAATGCGATTAAATTGTATTCTTCTATGCCTTCGAGTCCAAACTTTGTAAGTAAGATGGATGCACCCCAAAAGAATGTAACTAGTAGTAGCCCTAAATCCGCTTTTAATTGTAGTTTCATTTCTATTCCCTCGTTATGTATAAATTTTAGAATCCCATACCCCTATCCCCATTTTTATTTTAATATTAATTCTGAATATTTGTAACTTAAATTTATCGACGTTTTACTCCATAAGAAAAAGGCTACTGTATAATCCGGTCCAATCGGTGCATACAATAGCCTCTTTTCGTTTAAAAGTTCCGATTTAATAATAATCCAAGCTGCTCTGCGACAACCTCCGGCGGATCAGGAAGTCCCTTCATGAAGTATGTTTCTACGACTCCTACGCTAGCGTATCCGAAGAATGTAATAATCATGTCTTCACTAAATCCTTTGTTTACACCTTCTTTAATATCTATGTCATCTTTTATTTGTTCGATGATGTAGTCGAAGAAGTGTTTGCGGAAAGCGGAAGCTCCTTTTCCTGCTAGCATTGTTGAAAAGAAGAAGTAGTGCTGTTCCATGTTTTCGAACCAGGCGATGCATGCTTCTCTAAAGCTTAGCTGCGAAAGTGGGGGTGATTCTTTAGAAAATCGTTTACGTTTCCCACTGGCAGTTGTTCGTGAAATTCAAGCTGTAAGTCCTCACTCTGCTATTTATTTAAAAGGTAATTATGGAATTGTGCAGTATCAATTTATTTGTTTTATTAAATTAATTACTAGGGAAAGAATGAACCACCATTTATATCTATTTAGTTTATGAAAATGGTATAATTTTCATAAATTAAGGAGGTGGTTAAGAAATGAAGAAATTTAAAAAGTTAATGACATTAAAAGAGCATATAGTAATTTGGATTTTTGTTATTGCTTTATCTATAGTAATGCTGATAATTCAGTATTATAGAACTGGACTAACAGAAGGCTTCTGGCTTTCATTAATTCCAAGCATTATAATTGATA
Source organism: Bacillus sp. RC251 (assembly GCF_044908765.1). NCBI lineage: Bacteria > Bacillati > Bacillota > Bacilli > Caryophanales > Bacillaceae > Bacillus > Bacillus sp. RC251. Next base: position 42,324 of record NZ_JBIYDP010000001.1, read on the forward strand.
GCTTATTTATCCTTATTGGGTCTTATTTTATTACTTACTTATTGCAAAAGAATGAAGAGAAGAGAGCGAAAAATAAAGTATATAAAATGCTAGGGAAAAGATATGAGAAAATGGTGATGGAATTAGCTAAAGACTATATTAATTTCATAACAAAAAAACCATGTGAAACAAAAGGGGACATCAACAATATTGAGGATGTTAAAGAACAGGTCTTAAATTTACATACCAATATAAAAACTCATGTGAAATCCAATTTTTTAAGTGAAAATGTAAAGGTATTAGAATTTGATTCTACAGTACAAACAAATAACATTTTGGAAATGTTCAAAGAGGTTGGATGGACTGTCCAAACATATACAAAGTATTTCAAAGTTAAAAATTCTAAGGATATGGACTCATTTATAACAAAATACATATCAGTAATTCCTGAGGATTTAAGAGAAAGATTATTTAAAGTAGAAGATACTTTGCAATCAGGGGTTTTTACCACTCCTATGGACTTTAATGTCCCTTTAAATACTACTAATGCTATATTTTCACCTGAAGAATTTGCTTTGATTTTTAAAGAATTAGGGGAGGATATTTATTTTTTACTGACCTACTTTGAGGAAATTCAAGAGGCAGAGAATGCTTCAAAAAAGTTTAAAGGTGGTCTATTCCACCTTTTTACAGCTGAAAATTTTATATTAAGTTTATTGTGGTTAATGTTAATTTACATAACGACTGATTTTGTATTTAAAGGTAGATAGATGCGATGGTGCGAGTTGGGAAAGATGGATATTCCCATTCGATTATTGAAAGTTCGGATTTGAAGAAAGTTGGTATGTAGTATGTACAAAAAAACGCCTATTTCATATAGGCGTTTTTTTTGATGGGGAAGTTATTCCTCTTCAAACTGAAAAATCTCCCGATTAATAAGTTGGTGGAGATACCTGTCCATTTCAGCCGCAGAAACGCTTCTTTCATTTTTAAACCACCATGCGCTTAATGAGGTGATTGCCCCTGAATAAAATTCAATGATTAAATCATTTGGCATCGTATGATTTTTGCAAAGTTGATTTAACGCTTCTATTTCTTGTTTTCTCGTTTCGTGACTTAAATACTGTGTCCGGCTAAGAAATTGTTCATCAGACATTTGCGTCTCTAATATTTTACCGATTTCTTCATGGTGTAGAAATTGTTCCATTACTTGAAATGGTTTACTTAATCGATCTGAAACCGGTATTCCCGCAATCATCTTGCTGTATCGTTTAAATCCAAATGCTAATAAAGCATCTTTATCTTCAAAGTGTTTATAAAAGGTTGTTCGGTGTACCATTGCACGATCACAAATTTGGTTAATCGTGATGGTACTATATTTCTGTTTTGATTGCGTCATTAATTCAAATAAGGAATCCCACAGTAATTTGTGTGTACGTCTAATACGTAAATCAAGTTGTTTTTCACTATCGTTCATCTACAATTCTCCTTTTTTGTAGATTAAATATACAGTGGCTGAAAATTGATTCTCCCTTTTTAATCTACATATGTATATTATATTACATGTGTTCCGGTTTATTTAAAGCTTTTTAAGTAAGAAACAGGAGGAGAATTTGCAAATGAATATGACAACTAAGAGCCCTGCAAGTGGCAAAGTTGATACTTCTAATATGAAACATACCCCCATTTTAATTGCATTACTTTTAGGGGTAATGGTTGCATTATTAAACGAAACATTACTTGGTAATGCGTTAACTGTATTAATGAAAGAATTTGACGTAACAGCTTCAACGATTCAATGGCTTTCTACAGCTTACATGTTGGTAGTTGGGGTTTTAGTCCCAATTACAGCGTTACTTCAGCAATGGCTCACAACGAGACAAATGTTTTTGATCGCTATGGTAACGTTTTTAGCTGGTACATTAATTGCGGGATTCGCACCGAAATTTTCCATTTTATTAGTTGGCCGTATCGTCCAAGCTGTAGCGACGGGATTAATTACACCGTTATTAATGAATACGATTTTAATTATTTGTCCGCCTGAAAAACGGGGTGCGACAATGGGATTAATCGCACTTGTGATGATGGCAGCTCCAGCAATTGGACCTACATTATCTGGAGTAATCGTAGACTCACTCAATTGGCGCTGGTTATTCTACATTGTTATTCCGATCGTGATCATTTCAATTATGATTGGGATGAAGTACATTCAAAATGTTTCAGAGTTAACAAGGCCAAAAGTAGATTATCCATCTATCCTTTTATCGACATTAGGATTTGGTGGGCTTGTGTATAGCTTTAGTGCATCAGGTGATTTAGGATGGTCTGATGGGAAAGTGTATGGCACTTTACTTGTTGGGCTTATCTCATTATGTATGTTTGTCGTTCGACAATTGAAAATTGAGAATCCAATTTTAGAATTACGCGCATTTAAAGTTCCGATGTTTACAATATCAGTTGGATTAATTGTCATTGTGATGATGTCGTTATTTTCAACGATGACTTTATTACCGATGTTCCTGCAAACAGTTTTACTCGTTACAGCTTTTAAATCAGGAATCATCATGCTTCCGGGAAGTGTTATTAGCGCCATAATGGGACCAATCGCAGGTAAACTATTTGATAAATTTAGTCCGAAAGTTATTATCGTTCCCGGTATCGTGTTAGTAGGGATAGCAATGTTCTTATTTAAAGGCATTACTCCTGATACATCAATAGTACAAATTATTGTCATGCATAGCGTATTAATGGTTGGACTTATGTTTGTCATGACAGCACAAACATACGGTTTAAATCAATTAACACCAGATTTATATCCGCACGGAACAGCACTATTTAGTACGTTGCAACAAGTAGCTGGCGCAATTGGTACAGCTATCTTTATTTCGAAAATGTCTTCAGGAACAACTAGCTATATGGAAAGCTCCGCAAATCCACTGGACCCAGTGGAGAAGTTGAACGGTTTAACATCAGGATTCCAAGGTGCGTTTACACTAGGATTAATCTTTATCATTGTTGCGTTTATCGTATCGTTGTTTTTAAAAGAAGAGAAAGAGGGAGTAGAAGTAAAGGGGATTTTACAGAACGAAAATTAAGGTTTATATAAAAAAGACATCTTTTCTAGGAAAGGTGTCTTTTTACATGTCTTTTGTAACATCATACCGTAGCAACTGCCCCTGATCATAAAACCTCTCAAAAATAAGCCCCATTACATAAAAGAACACTAAACCGAAACTAACATGAATAAGTGTAAAGGTAGTGCCAAATGAAGAAAATTCATACACGAGAATTGGCAATTTCGCAGTTGTCCAAACGCCTAAGAAAAATACGATGTACCGAATGCTTGCGCCTTTATTTAATAGGAGTGCTGCAATTGGGAAGGCAACGTAGAGAGGACCAGCTGCAATGCCGCCTAATAATAGAGAGAGTAAGATTCCGTATATGCCGGATTTTTCGCCCATATATTTCATGAGCGTTTCTTTCTTCACCCATTGATCAAGTAATCCTACAAATAGTAGGACAGGCGGGAGTAGAAACAGCATATCTAAAATGCTATTTCCTGTTAATTGTAATGCGCTCCATCCTAAAGATTGATTTATAAAAGTTAATACAAAGAGCCCCAGTAGTAAGATGAAAAAGAAACGGTATCTTTTTAGTTCTTTCATACCATCACCACCCAAATGATATAGGAGAATAGGAGGGACATGAGTAATGCAGACGCATTACGTGCGTAAGCAAAGCTTCGTCCGAATATTTTTTGTTCCATCGGTAAGGTTGTAATTCCTACTGACATAAGTGTAGACATAAGTGCCGCAACTTGAGGAAGGCCTGCGCCATGTTGGACTAATGTATTGCCAAGTGGAAATACGACGAAGCTTGGAATAAGTGCAACGGAGCCGAGTAGCGCTGAATAAACAATGCCGAGAACTCCAGATTGCTCCCCAATAATAGAAGAGATGAAAGACGGTGTTAATATAGAAAGCGATAAGCCAACGAAAAGCATGATGGAAAGCATCGCAGGTAGAAGATTGCGAAACATTTTCCACGACTTCATTAGAGCTCTTTTCGTTTTATTGCGGTCCTTCATAAAAGAAATCCCCGTAAGAATAATGGCTAAAGTGTAAAGAATCACGCCATTAATCATGGTCGGAATCCTTTAAGTCCTTATATTTGCCCAGGAAAAAGGATAAGTTCTTCATTTTTTCTTCAATATCCATTTGGAAATCTGCCAATTGTTCCTTTCCAGCAGGCGTAATTTTGTACATCTTTCTCGGTTTGTCTTGATGATCTGTACTTACGTAAGATTCAATCGCACCTTCGTTTTCTAACTTTTTTAGCGTACGATATAAAATGGCGCTATCGATTGGATTAACTGGAAGTTCTTCCTCGCACTTTTGCAATAATTGCCCGCCATAGTTATCTCCTTCAGCTAGAAATAACAAAAGAAATGCACCTGTATGTCTTCCTGTATGTTTCATGGATATACCTCCTTGAATGAATTAGAATTAATACTGTTAATGACAGTATACTGTTGTTAACAGTATATGGTGCATGAAGTGCTATGTCAATTTTAAAATGTGAGAATTTCGAGGGGAATTAAAATCATACGATTTCCTTATGACAGTAACTATTAACGTTGATAAACTACCAATGAGAAGGGTTGTACATCAAAAAACACAAAAAAAGACACTCTCAAGAGTGCCTCTCCTTAGCAGCCGAATCCGCCGCCCCAACAACTAGCTCCTACGATGATTAATAAGATAAAGAGCACAACAAGTAAAGCAAATCCGCCGCCGAAACCACAGCCTCCACCACAACTACCGCCATATCCCATATTAACTCCTCCTTCCATATAGACCATTTAATTAATGGATTTAATTTACTTTATGTTTTTACGGATAAACTTGAGCAGGTCCTTTTGAAAAATAAAAAGTGCTTAGATTTTAAAAGAGTTGACGACCTTATTTTTGTCACGGGTATTATGCTGATGACATATTGTATTTTATTCTGTGTATTGGGGGAAGGAGGATCTTTATGGCCAATTCTGAAATGATTTTACGATTACTTACGGATTTAAAGATTGAACAGCAAGCTTTAAAAGAGCAGTTGGAAAAAATACAAACAGCTGTGACTACTCTTGAAGAAAAATCAGCGATTGTGGAAGAGAAACCAGCGACTATTGAAGAAAAACCAGCTGTTGCTGCTGCAAAGCAAAGAGCTCATTCTGGACACCCGACATCTTTTCGTGCTTGGAGAGCATCTGCTCAAAAGAATTCATAAAAATATAAGAAAAGAAGACATCGATTACGATGTCTTCTTTTGCTTGTACAATCCAAATGAGTTAAGAAGGTATATCCATATTGCTTTAAAAATAAGAAGAAAATAACGATTGTCGACTCCTTTTTTAGTATAGCATGTAATAATAAAGATTTTTTATGTAATGTTGCATATATATAGATTATGTGATGTTAATCTTATATATTTTAGTTGTCTGTTATTTGTTTTCATTCATTTACTTATATTATTTTTTGAGCGCCCCATTGATGGGGCCTTTTTTTATAATTGTTTTAAGGTGGAAACCCCTGAAGCATTATGAGGGGTTTCATGACTAGGAAAAAGATTATTGGTGCTTAATGAGATGAAGACCCGGATGTTGTATCTGAATTTCTTCTAAATGGATTACTATTTATTTTTAAGCTGTTCCCCATAAATGATAAACCATGCCGATAACAAAAAATGCTAGTCCTACAAACAAAACGGTTAAAGCAAGCATTCCGTTTTTATTATGTTCCATACAGTCAGCTCCTTTTTTATTTACATATAAAAAAGCCTTTAGTCGTAATTATGGCTAAAGGTTTTGGTCTTCATACTTTGTAGTTTATAAAAAAGTTGCACTTCTGTATTAATTTGGAATATGATTGTTTAAAGAGTAGGTGATGAGTACATGCAGGAAAGAAAACAATTCCCGCTTATATCTGGAAATCTCTCATTAGATTTAGTGAATACAGAGTTAGTTAGGCGTGGACAACGTTATGATTTATTAATAACAGATGAAGATGTATTAGAATGGCTACATGTAATAAAGGTTAATCTTCCTTTCTGGAATGAAAAAACACTTATAGGGATTCAAAAGCGAATGAATCAAGTTACATCTAGCATACTGGAGCTAAGAGAATTACTGAGAAAACAGTTTGAGGCAATTGCGGATCAGCACGAAATTTCTGATGATTTTATTACGTATTTAGAAAAACAAATTGAGAAGGCACCATTTACATATAAAGTTATTGAACAGAGTTTAGTACCTATTCCAGTTGGAAAAATTGAGGATGTAATTGTATCGTTAATTGCATTTGATGCTTTAACGTTAATAGCAGAAAATGAGCTTATTTCTCTTAAAAGATGTTCAAACCCTGACTGTGTTTTATTATTTATAGATAAAAGTGGAAAGCGAAAATGGTGTTCTATGAAAATATGTGGGAACCGAAAAAAGGTAGCAAAATTTCAGGTTCGAAAGTCTGAAGAAGTTTAGGGAATCAACTTATAACAGTTGATTCTTTTTTTTCTGCGTCTTTAAACTAACCTCTAGAATCAACATTGACTGGTTAGTTAGTTCGGGATATAATTATTGGTAAATAAAGGAGGAGAATGATGAGTAATATAACAGCAGCTAAGCAGAAAGAGGATCAAACAATAAGTGTACGATATTTTGCAAAAATGAAAGGGAAAGGAAGAAGTCCATTACAAGTAAATATAAAGGACTCTTTAACGGGATTATTGGGGGGATTTTTAACGATTCTCACCTTAACATATTTAACGAGTATAACTTCTACAGAATTACTAATGGCTCCATTTGGAGCGAGTTGTGTATTAGCGTTTGGAGTTTGGAATGCACCGCTATCTCAGCCGCGTAATATTATTGGAGGACATTTGATTTCAACTTTCATTGGTCTATCAATATATCATTTGTTTGGAAATGAATATTGGACAATTGCTTTAGCAGTTGGTATGTCGATTGCTATTATGATGTTAACAAGAACAACGCATCCTCCGGCAGGGGCTGATCCCATTGTCGTTATTTTAGGAGCATACGGTTGGAGTTATTTAGTAACACCGGTTTTAGTTGGTTCCCTTGTTATTGTAGTTATTGCTTTATTTATTAATAATATGAGTAGTAAAAGGAGCTATCCAACTTTTTGGATATAGTTTGTAAAGTGAAAAACAATATAAGTAATTATATTATTTTTACTATGTTTCATTTTTTATATAGAAAAAGCCTTTAGTCGTAATTACGACCAAAGGCTTTTATTCTCATGCTTTTTAGTTTACAAAGAAAAGACACCCATATAAGAGTGTCTTTCCGATAGTTTGTTTAGCAGAAGCAAGAAGCTCCAACGATGATTAATAAAATAAATAATACAACTAATAGTGCAAATCCTCCAGAAAAACCGCAGCTTCCGCCGCAACTACCACCAAATCCCATAATAGTTCCTCCTTTAATAAGAGGGGAAAACAAAGGGTCACTCATGTTTTTTAACGGATTCTATTTACTTTATGTTTGACGTATGAATATGAGCAGGTCCTTTTGAAAATAAAAAAGACACCTTGAGGTGCCTTTTGTCCCATGTATTTCATTCATATTCGTTAGTATAAAATTCTTTTATTAGTTTTATTTCATTTGTATCTGGGTTAAATTTAAATATTTTAATTTGATTAGATTCGTCTTTATAGGCAAATGTATTATCGCCAACTTGGGTCATATTGCTCGTGTTTACGATAGGATCACTACCGTGATCAGTGATTTCCACAGTTTTCTCACGATCCCAAAACGCAATGACAATGATCAAGATAATAAGGCATATACGTATGTTACGTAGTTCTCTCGATACAGTATTCTCCATTCGATATTCTCCTTTGTTGTTTAATAGATTTTGTTTATAAAAGAGATAATTCTTATGAAAATAAATAAAAAAGACACTGTAAAGTGTCTTTTTTATTTGAGTTATGCGCATTGCTTAATAAGACGCTAGTTCCTCAGTTTGAATATGAGTAACTATGTAGGGTAGTTTCATTATAACATTTTAACCATTACTGGGTCTATATGGAATTTTATTAATGATTATGTTTGATTATTCAGGATGATAAACATGGTGAAATATGTAAGTTATATACGGTAATTGTAAAATATAATGATGTACATAACTAGTCTTGTAATGAATGTAAGCAACAGCTGATTGATTGTTAGTATTTTCTTTGTAAAAAAATATTCAATAATTTATCATTGCAACCGCTTACTCTTTGTGTATAATAAAGGTAAGTTAATAAGTAAAAGGATTGTTACTGTTCGGCAGGCAAAACCTAAATTGATCTAGAGGCTACGGGTGTAGTGTGGCTTTTGGAATCAGTTTAGGTTTTTTTATTACCTTTTGTGACTTTAAGAAGAAGAAGGCGGAACAATATGAGAATCCATAAAATCTTAAATAACAATGTTGTTTGTACGATGAAGGATAACGAGACAGAAGTTGTACTTATGGGCAGAGGTTTGGGATTTCAGAAAAAAGTCGGCGATGCCATTGATGAATCTAAGGTAGAAAAGACCTTTGTGCTAGAAACAAGAGAATTATCAGAGAAACTTGCTAGGTTGCTAACTGAAATTCCTGTAGAAAATTTAGAGATTACAGAGAGAATTATTCAGTTTGCTAAGAACGCTTTGCCGGGGACTTTAAGTGATTATATTTATCTTACATTAACGGATCACTTAAGTTTCGCCTTAACTCGGCATAAAGAAGGAATGGATCTTAAAAATACTTTGCTTTGGGAGATTAAGAGGTTCTATCAGAAAGAGTTTGAAATTGGTCTACAAGCTTTGAACATAATTGAAGAAGAGACTGGGCTTAGACTTTCTGAAGATGAAGCAGGGTCAATTGCACTACATTTCGTTAATGCGCAGCAAGGAGAGCCGGCGATGCAACAAACGGTAGCGATGACGAAAATCGTCCAAGATATTTTAAATGTTGTAAAGTACCACTATAAGATGAACTTAGATGAGAATTCATTTAATTATAGTCGTTTTGTAACGCATTTACGATATTTTGCGCAGCGTTTAATGCAGAAGGAATTGAACTCGGCCGATGATGATTTTTTATACGAGCAAGTGAAAAGTAAGTATGAAGAGGCATATTGTTGTACAGAAAAAATTGAAGCGTATTTACGAAAAGCACATAATAGTCATCTTTCAAAAGATGAAAAAGTGTATGTAACGTTGCACATTCATCGTGTAACGAAACGCAATGAATTATGTAATTGAATAAACGGGATTGTTACTGTTTGGCAGGCAAAACCTAAATTGACTTGTAATGGAGTGATTCGTATGTATCACGCCGTTACGGTTAGTTTAGGTTTTTTCTTTTATAAAAATAACAAATGGGATGATTGTAGGGAGGGAAAGTTACTATGAAGTATGAAAAATTAGCAAAAGACATACTGAAACATGTTGGCGGGAGAGAAAATATACATAGCGTTGTACATTGTATAACTCGTTTACGATTTCAGTTAAAAGATGAGGGGAAAGCAAATACAGAAGTACTGAAAAACATGGAAGATGTTGTGACTGTTATGAAAAGCGGCGGACAATATCAAGTTGTAATTGGTAACCATGTATCCGACGTATACAAAGCGGTTATTGCTGCTGGAGGGTTTCAAGAAGCTGAGGAAGAAAATACGAGTGAGAAGAAAAAGAGTAGTCTTATAGATATTCTTTCTAGCATTTTCACTCCTATTTTAGGAGTGTTAGCTGCAACTGGGATGATTAAAGGATTTAATGCATTATTTGTAGCGTTAGGCTGGTTAAGTACACAGTCAGGAACGTATCAAATATTAAATGCAGTTGGCGATTCGTTATTTTATTTCTTCCCGATCTTCCTTGGATATACAGCAAGTAAGAAATTCGGGGGATCACCATTCATCGGTATGGCAATTGGGGGAGCGTTAGTCTATCCGGCTTTATCCGGTTTAAAAGCAAGTGAGCCATTATATACGTTATTTGCAGGAACGATATTTGAATCACCAATTCATATTACGTTTTTAGGAATACCAGTTATTTTAATGAACTATGCATCATCTGTTATTCCAATTATTCTCGCTGCTTATTTTGGAGCGAAAGTAGAACATTCTTTAAAGAAAGTTATTCCAGATGTTGTGAAAACATTTTTATTACCATTCTTCACATTATTAATCGTTGTACCAGTTACATTTCTCGTTATTGGTCCAATTGCGACGTGGGCAGGGCAGTTTTTAGGACAGGCGACGCTTTGGGTTTATCATGCAAGCCCATTAGTAGCGGGTGCTTTACTCGGTGCTTTCTGGCAAGTACTTGTCATATTTGGCCTTCATTGGGGCGTTGTTCCGATTGGCTATAACAATTTAGCAGTAAACGGTGTTGATCCGATATTAGCACTTATATTTGCTGCCTCATTTGCTCAAATTGGTGCTGTGCTTGGCGTTTGGATTAAAACGAAAGACAAGAAATTAAAAACACTTAGCATTCCAGCTTTTATTTCAGGTATTTTCGGTGTTACAGAGCCAGCAATTTATGGTATTACACTTCCGCTAAAAAAGCCGTTTATTATGAGCTGTATTGCTGGAGGAATTGGCGGCGCAATACTTGGCGTATTTGGTACACAAGCTTATATGACAGGTGGACTTGGTATATTTACGCTTCCTACATTCATTAGTCCGAAAGATGGGATTACAGCTGGATTTTGGGGCGCAATTGTTTCAATGATTGTTTCTTTAGTAGTAGGTTTTATTCTAACTTACTTATTTGGTTTTACGAAAAAGAAAACATCTACAGAAACAGAGGAAACAAGTAATAAAATTGCTGCATCAAACGATGATGAAGTAATCTTTAGTCCTTTCCATGGCGCCGTTATGCCGCTTCAAAATATTGAAGATGCTGCATTTGCATCAGGTGCGCTAGGTGAAGGAGTTGCGATTGAGCCTTCAGAAGGAAAGTTGTTTTCACCAGTTTCAGGTACGATTGCTGCGCTTTTCCCGACGAATCATGCAGTAGGAATTACGGCGGATTCAGGTGCTGAAATTTTAATCCATATTGGGATGGATACTGTGAAATTAAATGGTGAATTTTTCTCTTCTCATATTGAACAAGGAGCGAGAGTAGAAAAAGGGCAATTACTTATTGAGTTTAATATAGCTGAAATTCAAAAGGCGGGTTATATTGTGACAACACCAGTTGTTGTTACAAATTATGATAAATATAGCATCAAAAAAACCGAAATAGAAAAGATTCAAGCAGGAGATTCCTTACTAAAGTTAGGAGTTAAATAGTAGTTACATTTCATACAGGTTCAAACGAAGAAAGGTATTCTTTAAAACTTACAATATCTTTCCTCGTTCATTCTTATATAAAGGAGTTTTTCTATATGTCTAAAGTTAATTTTCCAAAAGGATTTTTATGGGGTGGAGCAACTGCAGCCAATCAAGTTGAAGGCGCATATGTAGAAGATGGAAAAGGATTAACGACGGTTGATCTATTACCAACTGGTGAAAATCGTTGGGATATTATGAAAGGAAATATTCATTCCTTTACGCCCGTAGAAGGAGAGTTTTACCCGTCACACGAAGCGATTGATTTTTATCATCGATATAAAGAAGATATCGCTCTTTTTGCAGAAATGGGATTTAAAGCGTTACGTGTATCGATTGCGTGGACGCGTATTTTCCCAAGTGGTGAAGATGAAAAGCCAAATGAAGCAGGATTACAGTTTTATGATAATTTGTTTGATGAACTGTTAAAGCACGGTATTGAACCAGTCGTTACGATGGCTCACTTCGATGTGCCTGTTCATTTAGTAGAAAAGTATGGAAGCTGGAGAAGTAGAAAGCTTGTAAACTTCTTCGAGACGTACGCAAAAACTATTTTTAATAGATATAAAGATAAAGTGAAATATTGGATGACGTTTAATGAAATTAATATGCTTTTACATTTACCTTTCATGGGAGCAGGTCTAGCATTTAAAGAAGGTGATAATAAAAAACAAATTCAATATCAAGCAGCGCATCACCAACTTGTCGCAAGTGCGTTAGCTGTAAAAGCGTGTCATGAAATCATTCCAGATGCAAAAATCGGTTGTATGCTTGCGGCAGGTGCAACGTATCCGTACACATGTAATCCCGACGACGTACTTCGTGCGATGGAACAAGACCGTGAATCATTCTTCTTCATTGATGTACAAGCAAGAGGAGCATATCCTGGATACGCAAGACGATTCTTTAAAGATAACAATGTAACAATTGAAATGGAAAAAGAAGACGAGGAAATTTTAAAAGAGCATACAGTTGATTATATTGGCTTTAGCTACTATTCAAGCCGAGCAACAAGTACAGATCCAGAAGTGTTAAAAAGTATAACGAGCGGGAATGTATTCGGTTCTGTTGAAAATCCATATCTTGAAAAATCAGAGTGGGGATGGACAATTGATCCGAAAGGCTTCCGTATTACAGCGAACCAACTGTACGATCGTTACCAAAAACCTTTATTTGTCGTTGAAAATGGTCTCGGCGCAATCGATCAATTAAATGGTGAAGACGAAGTGAATGATGAATACCGTATTGATTACTTGCAAAAACATATGATTGAAATGTCCGAAGCAATCCAAGATGGAGTAGATATTATCGGTTATACAAGCTGGGGCCCGATTGATCTTGTAAGTGCTTCTACTGGAGAAATGAAAAAACGTTACGGATATATATACGTTGATAAAGATAATGAAGGAAAAGGTTCATTAAAAAGATCGAAGAAGAAAAGCTTCGATTGGTATAAGGAAGTAATTAAGACGAATGGTGAGAGTTTGGAGTCTTAAGTATGAAAAGGAGGCATCTTAATTGATGTCTTCTTTTTTTCATTGTGAATGATAAAGCGACATTTCCCTTTACACAAACATAAAGGTGTAATATAGTTTAGTTAAGTGAACTAAACTATTAGATAAGATGAAAGAGCAGCATAATTGGAGGAAGAACACTATGACTAGATCATATAAAGAAGTAATTAATGAAATGAATCGAGCCTACACGGAACTCTACATTTTACTATTTCAAGATTTAAAGGATGAGTTCGGTCTTACTGGGAAGCAAGAGAGCATGTTATTTCATATTAATTTAAATGAAAATACGACAGCGAATAACATTGCGAGTACTTTTAATATAACGAAAAGTGCGGTGAGCCAAGTTTTATCGAAATTGGAAAAGCAACAGATGATTTCAAAACAAGTTAATCCGAATAATAAAAGGGAGTATTTCCTTACGATCGGTCCAAATGGTAGTAAATATATCGAAAGATTGTCCGAGTTAGATGATGTATTGATTGAGAAATATTTCTCGAAAATTGATATCGGAGCTTTGCAGCAAATGACTGATACGTTAACGAAAATAAATAAAGTGATATTGGAAGAAAAACAGAAGGAACTTGAGTCTAATGAGTAAGAAGCAAGTTGAAGCAATTAGTAGAAAGGAGGAGAAGCGTGTGATGAGTTACATACCAAATATGATTACGATAGCAAATTTTGTGTGTGGGCTTTTGGCTATTCACGCTGTTTTCGTTCACGATATGTATGGTGCAGTTATGTTCATTATTACAGGTATGGTCTTTGACCTGTTTGATGGCATGGTCGCTCGAAAACTTGATGCTGTTTCGGAAATAGGCGGAGAGCTAGACTCATTTGCAGATTTAGTGACCTTCGGTGTGGCACCATCTATTCTTGCCTATAGTGTCGCTTTAAAAGATTTGCAGTCTATCGGGATGATATGTGCACTCGCGTATAGTATTTGCGGAATGCTGCGGCTTGCGAGATTTAATACAGTACAAAGCAAACTCCCAACATTTATCGGAATGCCCATTCCATTTGCGGCAATGTGCCTCCTCATTTTATGCCTCCTAAATAACCCAGTTTCCGTGGCATTTGGCACATGCGTACTCGCTTATTTAATGGTGAGCAAAATCAAATTCCCCCATTTTAAAAAAGATATATCGGAAAGCTTGAAGTCCGAAAGATGGGATTAATAGGAAAGATAAGGAGCATAACATGATTCGTATGGCATTAAGATCATTCAACATACAAATATATTGTTTGCTAGGCGTGATGTTATTGGGATGGTTGATGACACCTTTTTCAGCCCAGTTTGTAGGGATAAGCATTGGCCTTTTAGTGAGTATGTACTGCGCCTGGATTTTAGGAAGGCGTATCGAAAAGTTCGGAAATAGCATCGTAAAAAAAGAAAAAGCACCAATGCTCGGCATGATGAATCGATTTGCAGCCGCCATACTCGGTGCGATTATTATGTATGAAATTGAACACCGTGAGTACATGTGGACATTTACAGCTGGAATTATGGGTGGGTATTTCTTAATTATTATTAATTTAGGGTATTACAATATGAGGGATGCGAAGGAATAAAGTGCTGTGTAAATCACTAATTTGGATGTGAAAACTTTCCTTTATAGAGAGCTTTTTATTACAAAGAAAAGACACCCATATAAGAGTGTCTTTTCCGATAGTTTTTTAGCAGAAGCAAGAAGCTCCAACAATGATCAATAAAATAAACAATACAACTAGTAAAGCAAAGCCGCCGCCACAACCACTACTACAACTACCACCAAATCCCATAATAGTTCCTCCTTTAATAAGAGGGGAAAACAAGGGGTCACTCATGTATTTTAATGGATTCAACTTACTTTATGTTTTTTACACAATAATTGAGCAGGTCCTTTTGAAAATAAAGAAAAGACACCCTAAGGTGCCTTTCTCCGACTTGAACCATCTTAATTTTAATAATATTGGACTCCCGTCCGAATATTATTTTACCATGTTAAGTTGTTTTTGGAAATGTTCCATATCGATAATTGCAATAAACGGTTTAGTTTTGGAATTATGTATCTGTCTAAACGTTGAAATTAATAAGGGAACGATATACTTGAGGGTTTTTATGAGTGATTACAATCATACCATTAAAAAGAACCCCATAAATGATAAACCATTCCACTAACAAAAAACACTAATCCTAAAAACAAAACAATTAAAGCAAGTACTCCATTTTGATTATGTTCCATAAAATTAGCTCCTTTTAGAATTATTTTTATCCCGCTTTAATGGGCAGTAAGACCCCCACCTCAAAATTCAGCGAAAGCAAAGAAGTTAGGTGGGGGATCAACTGCTCATAAAAGTCCGATTGGTGAGGGCTGATTAAAGTTTCACTTTATATACAAAAAAGCCTTTAGTCGTAATTATGGCTAAAGGCTTTGAGCATTATACTTTTTAGTTAATAAAATCTTATAAGAAGAATTTATAATGTTTTTTATCGAATTTGGAACTGAAAATGTACTAGCTTGA
The DNA here is from genome assembly GCF_044908765.1 of Bacillus sp. RC251. Lineage (NCBI taxonomy): Bacteria > Bacillati > Bacillota > Bacilli > Caryophanales > Bacillaceae > Bacillus > Bacillus sp. RC251. The sequence continues at coordinate 57,704 of NZ_JBIYDP010000001.1, forward strand.
TAATGAAGCCTGGCTATTAGAATTGAAAAATTTTAGTTTTATTATAATTAATAGAAATGAGAGTAGTGTGAATATAAATCCGCTCCAAATAAGCTGATGAATACCTAAGTTTGAAATGAACCAGCCTCCAAAAGTGGTTCCTAAAGTAATTCCGAGATTTGAGAACGAAACGAATAGACTGTTACCAAATTCAGGTGCTTCTTTAGCTTCACTTATTAACCATGTTTGACCAACAATTAATCCACCAGCATGTACGATTCCCCAAATGAATACTATAAAAATCATTGGAACAAGGTAGGAACCTAAATAATAAACCAATATGTAAACAATAGAATATAGAATAGGGAATGATATTACAGTGTTTATTATGCTTTTTTGCAGGAGACCTCCAAATAAATGATTACCTAAAATCATAACTATACCAAATATGAATAGCATGATACTGATGAGAGATCCATTCATGGAAGTTACTTTTGCAAGGTACTCAGCGAAGTAGCTGTATACGGAAAACATGGCTGCAAAAAGGAATGTGACGGTTAAAATATTTAACCATAATCCTGGTTTGCCGAGTATACGAATTTGTTTGCCGAAAGACATTTTTTCTTTAACAGGCATAGAAGGAAGTAGGAGTAGTATTCCAATGAATGCAACAGTGTTAACGAATGCTCCGAATAAGAAAGCGATTTCGAGTGAAAATTGGTCTGCAAGGTAAGAGGTTAGTGGTACACCTAAAGCAAAACCAACAGTAATTCCCATGAAAACTTTTGTAACTGCTTGACCGCTCTTTTCTGGAGGGACAAGTTTAGCAGCTGTTACAAGAGCGATTGAAAAGAAGAGTGGATGAAGCGCTGCCGGTAAAATACGAAAAACAAGCATGATTTCAAATTGTGTTGTATAAGCGTAGATTAAATTTGAAATAACAAATATAAAAATTGCTGTTAATAAAATTATTTTGCGATTCATACTAGAGACGAGCAGAATTAAAAATGGACCAGAAATAGCAACAACTAGTGCAAATATACTTACTAAAAATCCAGCTTGTGTAGTTGAAATTCCGAATTTTTCAGTGATTTGTGGTAATACGCCGACAATACCCATCTCGGTAGTAATAATTCCGAACACACCTATTGCGAGTGTCAGAATAAGTAAAGGATTTACTTTTTTCATTTATAAAACTCTCCATTCGTATCAGTATTTTGAAAGTAAATTCATTAACAAAGAAGCATTATTATAAGCATGATTGGATGCCAATATTATCAGGAGTATGTAATCTTAAATACAATAACAGATATCTAAATAACTAGATATGATATATTAAAAAAAATTCTCCTTTCGATGTTTCTTGCTTTTATAGGCAGTGCAATTTATAAAAAGTAATTGAATACCTGTAAAAAAGCAGAATGTGTGAAAGCTAATAATCAATTAGTATGCTGATTGATTATTAGCTTTCATTTTATAATTCGTTTTGGACGTATTCAGAAAACTCTCGTATTGTTTTTTCATTTCGACGATAGTAGGTCCATTTTCCAATTCGGTCAGACTCTAGTAAGCCTGCTTTTTTCATAGTTAATAAATAACTAGAAATAACCGATTGAGCTAAGCCAGTTTTAAGCTGGATATCTCCTACACATACGCCAACTTGAAAGTTAAGGTCTTGTTCTAGATAAGGTTTTTCGTCGAAATGGTTTTCTGGATTTTTTAACCATGATAAAATTTGACATCTTGTTTCATTTGACAATGCTTTATAAATTAATAAAGGTTCCATAAGGATATTATATCTACTTTTATAGATTTGTAAATGGGTTTTAGTGATTTTAAGGGGAGAAGGTATATGTAGATTCTTTTAAATCTGAATGAGATGCTCTAGTAATAGGGCTTGTTTTTTCTTCGTTTGCTGTTATATAGTATGTTTGTCAACGGCAAGAAGTAGCAGGACAATAATATTAAATTGGCTGCCATTCGCAGGAATTTAAATTCATCTAATATTTTCGAATATACATAAAATATTCAAATTAAAAAAGAATGCTGATATTAATACCAGCATTCCTTTTTTAATTTCTGTCAGGGTCTTTAGTGTGTGCTACAAATAAGCCTTCAGATATACAAAGTTGCTCAACTAGTTTTAAATCTTTCGATTCAAAACTTACATAGGCAAAACAACCATCACCAATTATTACGCCTATTTTTAAATCAGAAAATACTAATATGAGCTTATCTACTTCTGTACACGGTAAAAATTTCAACACATCATCATTAAATTCAGTTATAGATTTTGTGTATTTGCTATAATTTAGGGATTCTACATTATCCAAAATGTAAATATTCTCATCATATAAATATAACTTACTTAAAGCTAAAACACTTTTGTTTAAAATGTTATATTTATTCTGTAGCAATATATTCTCTTCAAAATCAAAATACTTTTCACTCTTTACTATTTTTGGAAAAGTATCTACAACGTAAAAATCGGTATCTTCTTTCTCATAATATTCTTCAATTAACTTTTGAAACAAATCTTTGATTTCACACATTTTTTATCTAAGAACCTTTCCTTTACTATCTAAAGTAGCTTCCTTTTTTCCTTTTGGACTTATCAACTTCCATGCACTTCCTCCATGAGGGTTACCAGACCTTTCTTTAGAAATAGACCATCCTGATTTAGGATCTTTAAATAGTTGACCTGATACCCTTTGAGTAAACTTAGACATATTAATATGTCTAGATCCAGCTTTTAATGCCACTGGAACAAGGCGCATAATCGCAGCAATAGCAACTGGAATTAAAGGTAGTGCATACTGTACGCCATGTTCAGGAAGACCTTCAGTACCTTGTAGATTAGATTGCTCTAACTCACTGTAATCCTTCACTTCAAAATTATTTTCAAATGAAACATCGTTATTGTACTCTAATTCGTAAGTGCTTTCAATTTTATTTTCATAATTAGATACTTCTGCAAACCCCTTCTCAGGTGCAATTGTTGTAATCCCTAAAGCAAATGCTGAAGCGATTAGAAGTGGTTTAATAAATCTTTTCAATTAATTCATCCCCTTGTAATTTTTTACTGTACAACCAAATGTTAAGTTTAATAGGTATTTATTACAAGTATAGTTTTTTATGTTTTTTTTTTGACAAGATTACCTTGTAAATAAATGTAAACTTAATGAAGTGTACGGTTATGAATTTTCAGAAAAATAATTTGAACTACAATAATATTGGATAGCAGCTTAATACATAAAATGTGGTTATCAAGTAGGAGGAAGGGGACTTAGGGTTTCTGCTCTTTTTTTCTTAAAGGGCCTGCTCAATTAATGCTTAAAAATATAAAGTAAACTGAATCCGTTAAAATACATGTGTGACCTTGCATTTCCACTCCGACTCAAAGGAGAGATTATGGTGGTAGTTACGCCGAGTCGATTAATAAGGATGGCAAAGTTATCACCTTTTCTCCAGTGGTAAATACTTTTAAGTTTGTTCATTAGTTCGATCGTTAATATTTCAGAGAGGACAGTACTTCGTTACGGTACCCTTTTTTCATTGTGGATGCCGACGCCCTTAATTAATATAATTCCTTAATAGTTTCTGTAGCGATTATATTAAAAGCATCCAGCTCTAAAATTGTATTACAAATTGCAATTGCCTTTTGATCAGAAATCAATTTATCTGGTACGGAATGAAGAAACAGTAATTGCAATAAACTATCCACATTTTCTTCCTTTGTTAAATCCACGGATCTTTTAGCATGATACAAAGCAGAATGATATGCTCCTTCAATATGGCATAAAGGATTTACTAATAAATCAAATGCAAGATCATGTAACTCACTTGATTCTTTTTTCGTTAATAAATAATGTATAAAACTATAATTGGTAATACTGCTGTTTTCATAAGTAACATATAGCATTTCTTCTGAGAAGTCCTTAAAGCTATTGTTTTTAAATAACTTTTCAGCTTCTTCGAAAGCGGCCGAAGTGATTAGATTTTCTAGCTTTTTTAACATTATGTATTCACCCACGCATCATGAATTCTTATTTTATCAAGTACCCTTTCATTCATGCTTCCTGTTTTCCTCTTGTCAGAATAAGTATATCTGGTTGAGTCAGACTTTAACTTATATATACTGTATGGATGAAAATACTACAAGGTTGCATGTGAAGATTTAAGAAAAATTTTATGTTTACCCCACTTTTTATTTTAAAAGTTTTTCCTATCCTATAAACAACAAAGTCATAGATGAAATTGTAAAGTTAGGGGATTCTACATGGATACAGGAGTTTTGATGAGTTATTTGTATACTTATTTTTTTACTATTATGTTTTGTGTTGTGTTTCAAATTGGATTTTATTTTAAAGTGAAAAGAGCTATATCTGTTCGGCATTTTCTATGGGTATATGTTTTTCTGTTCTACCTTTCGCTCGTGTATAAGGTGACGCAAATCGCGACTGTATGGGATATAAGTAGATATGAAACGTGGATTCGTGTAAATCAAATTAATTTGACTCTATTTGATACGGCAGGTAGTACGACGTATCTTTTAAACATTGTACTGTTTATGCCGTTCGGTTTTTTACTACCGACTATTTGGCCGCAGTTTAGAAAAATGAAAAACACCGTATGTGCGGGATTCTTTTTTTCATTGGCAATTGAGTTAAATCAATTACTAAATAATAGAATTACAGATATTGATGATGTATTTACGAATACCCTCGGGGCGATTGTTGGGTATGTATTATATAAAATATTATATACAGCATTATTTAAAATGATATTAAAAAGAGAGGGAAAAAAGCTTGATACGAACTCTTCTTTAGTCATAAAATACGAAGCTGTTTTTTGTTTAGTTTGTTCATTTGTAGGTGCGATGTTCATTTATTATCCAGCTTTATTTGGAAGACCTGTCATCCTTCAGTGAGGTGATTATGCCCTTGTGCGATTTCGTTTATAAAATGATTCTAGTTCTCCTCGCTTAAACACGGTAAAATGTGAATGGTTCATCCTTTTTTCTAATTTAATAGATATAGTTTATGTATGACATGATAGGCAGGTGTAAATGTGTTACATGTTCAATTATCCCAATACGTACTAAAAGAGTATCAACCAGCTCTTCATACAGATGGAAAAAGAGTGTATATGTTAAAAGATGAAGGATTATCACCGTATCCTATCTATTTAAATCGTCCTATTATGATAGGGGTGGGAACAAATTGGAATCAGCATACAGGATTCGAAGAAATCATTAAAGGATTGATAGGTGCAAATAAAAAATTTCCTATGTATATGTTATTTGAAACGTATTTATGTAGAAACTTTATTGAAGGTTTTTTAGAAGAGAATAAACTCCATTTTGAGCTAGTTTTTACTAATAAGAAAAGGGATACGAACTTTTTTAACGTGTTCATTACTAATAGTGATGATATAACCACACTTATGAAGTATTTCTTCCAATCAGCACAAGATTCTCTCTATACGTTATTAAGCTATTCAGCAGACTGTAAGGTTATCAGTAATCGTACTGGTGAGATTGAAATAAAGGCTGACAGTTTCTATCCAAGCTTTTCATTTATGTATGATGCGCAAGAATTATTTATTATTGGTGGGGAAGAGAAATGGTCTGATATCCATTATATAAAAAGATTTTTTCATCTTGAGCAGATTACAGATGAGCTGAATATTGATGTAAGAAAATGAGAGATGAGTAAACCCTCAAGTATAGAACGATATACTTGAGGGTTTTTATGTATGAAGAAGGCTCTTATATCATATATTTTATTCGTCGTTGCATGTAAGTCATTCGGTTTATAAAAACAATGTGTCGAATAGATCAGTAAAGAAGGCTTTTCAAATTTTCCCTAGAATGAACAGTAATGAATAATCTAATTCCTTAATGTAATAAGGAGGTAGTAAAATTTGAACAGGAAAATTTGGTTTGTAGTTACTTGTTTTTCTTTTTTAGTAGCTAGTTATATTGTTGTCCAATATTTTATTATGGATGGATTTCAAACAGGGCTTGTAAAAGTGAAGCTTATGTTTGGATCTAAATTAAGTGCGTTTTGGTATATGATGCTATTTACACATATTACAACTAGTATAGTAGCATTAGTGATTGGTCCTTTTACATTATCCACTAGATTTAGAGAAAGGAATATGAACCGTCATCGAATAGTTGGGAGAATCTATATGGTTGGTATATTATTAGGAGGCGTTTCTGGATTATATCTATCCTTTTATGCTACGGGAGGATTGGTAGCGAAGCTAGGTTTCGGTTTGTTATCCGTATCTTGGCTAACATCAGCATATCAAGCGTTACATAGAGTTAAGAATAAAAAAATTAAAGACCATCGGAATTGGATGATTAGAAATTATTCTTTAACCTTTGGAGCAGTTACATTAAGAATTTGGCTACCGTTGTTTATCGTTCTATTTGGAATAGAGCGGTTTGAACTTAGTTACGCTATTATTGCTTGGTTAGCATGGGTACCTAATTTAATTGTTGCAGAATTATTCATAAGAAAAAGACTTAATAAAGGAAAGTACCAGGGAAATGAGAATTTACATTTTTGATATGATTTTGCTGTAATATTGAGTGCAGAATTCTTCAGTAATTGAATCTTTTAATAGCTGGATTTCGTTTGTGGATTCAAAAATCCACTAACTTTATTGAATAAATAGAAAATACTTTCTTTTTCCGCCTATTTAATTTAATATCAATAAGGGCACCAAAAAATAGATAGAGGTGCTAAAATGTACGGTATTATTAATTATGAAGTGTTTTTACTAACAGGAATTTTATTGAATTTAATTCCTGGTGCAGACACCATGTACATTGTGGGGAGAAGTATTTCACAAGGTAGAAAAGCAGGTGTGTATTCTGTGTTTGGTATTATTACTGGTTCTTTAGTTCATACGTTGTTGGTTGCTTTTGGTTTATCTATTATACTTACAAAATCCATTGTGCTATTTAACACTATTAAGGTTATAGGTGTTATCTATCTTGTATATTTAGGGATTAAAATGATACTTGATAAGACGAATGTAGCTTTCCAGGCCTCGTCCAATAAATTGAACATTAGAAAGATATATGTACAAGGACTTTTAACAAGTCTGACGAATCCAAAAGTCTCTTTATTCTTTATTGCATTTCTTCCGCAATTTATAGATACAAAGGCTTCAGGTCCTATGCCTTTTATCATTTTAGGACTTACTTTTACAGTAACTGGACTATTATGGTGTTTATTTATTGCTTATTTCTCTTCATATGTTACAAAAAAATTAAGAGGAAACCAAAAGGTAGGAATGATTCTAAATAAGATAACAGGACTGATTTTTATTGGTATGGGGTTAAAGTTGCTTCAAACAAAAGCTCCTCAATAAACCTGAATAACATAAAAATGCCCCCTTTCAAGAGATGTAATCTTAGGTTTAGGCTAATTTCTACATACTAAAAAGTCCCTTTAACTTTGAAGGGACTTTTTGCTTGTTATTTTGAGTTATTTAAAAATTCATTTCAAGAAACAACCTATACTTTAATTGACGTTGTGCGAGTTTAACTTGATAGCAATGGGGTAAGCACAGCGGATATTTCAAGGTGGGGATCGATCTGCCCGTAAAAGTCCGATTGGTGAGGGCTGATAATCAGTGGGGATGAACAAAACCCCCAACTGATTAAAGTTTCACTTTATTTGTATTACCAACTAGCAGTTTCCGTACTTTCTTTCAACCACTTCACCCAATCAGAATCTTCCACCTTAAGCAAACTAAGCGAAACACCTTTCATATCTAAAGAAGTTAGCAATGTACCAACTTTTACGAATGTAATCTGTAATCCTTCCAGCTCACATAAACGGCGAATGTCATTTGCGAAAATGTATTGTTCCATTAGTGGAGTTGCGCCTAATCCGTTAATGAGGATGGCGAAGTTGTCGCCTTTTCTCCAGCGGTAAATGCTTTTTAGTTTGTTCATTAGTTCGATCGCTAATATTTCAGAAGAGGATAGTGCCTCTTTACGGTATCCTTTTTCTCCGTGAATGCCGACGCCGTAAAAGACTTCATCGTTGTTTAATGAAAATGAAGCTTTTCCTTTCACTGGATCGTTTGCAGGTGAAAGGGCGACTCCTAATGTGTGTAAATTTTCGGTGATAGAACGGCCGAGTGTTGTTAGTTCTTCTAAAGAGTGACCTTCAAGAGCGGCCGCACCAAGTATTTTTTGAACGAAAACAGTACCAGCGACGCCGCGCCTTCTTTTATTAAACGAAGCATCGTCTTCAATTGAAACGTCGTCATTTACGATGATATGGTCAATTTTTCTTCCTTCTTCTTTAGCAATTTGTTCAGCCGCAAGAAAGTTTGCTACGTCATCTTTAAAGTTTTTGATGATGAATAAAATACTTTTAATTTTTGGCATGAGGCGAGTTGCCGTAATAATTTGTTCCACTGTAGGCGGAGTGAAAATATTGCCGTTTACGGCCGCTGTAAGCATACCTTTTCCTACATAACCGATATCAGCAGGTTCATGTCCGCTACCACCGCCGCTTATAATGACAACGTCTTGTTTCAGTTTTTCGATATCTTTTACATAAATGATGTTATTTGTTTCGTCGTAATTTACTTTGTCGTTATGTTCAAAATAAAAGCCATGCATCATATCTTGAACAACATTTTGTACATCATTCATAATCTTTTTCATTGCTTTTGCCACCCTTTAATTACTTTGCAGATTGCTCCAGTAATAGTAGTAATTGATTGTTTATCATATTTTTCATGAGAGAAGACATAATGGACGGATCTACTTCGCACTTGCTTTCAATCCAATCTTTTATCGTTCCAACGAAGCCGTGACTATAAAAGGAGGCGATCGTATTTTTTGTCTCATCAGAAAGGCTGAATCCACAGCTCACAGATAGTTCATCAATAATCTTCATATATAAGTTTTTCGTATGCTCAAATAAATAGTGATTAAACGAGTTTTGCTCAATGACTTTAAAAGCATTTCGGTAAAATTTTTGATTTTCATAAAAGTAATCAAATAATAAATCGAAAATGTTTTCCCACGTTTCATAGTCAAGAAAGTCGATAATGTTCTCTTTCGTTTCTTCTCTATAAATCCAGCTTAATAGTTCAAATTTATCTTTAAAATGATAATAAAAAGTTTGCCTACGCATTTGACAGTGTAACATAATATCGCTCACTGATATTTTATGAAACGACTCTGTTTCCATTAAATACTTCAATGAATTCGCGATTATCTTTTTAGAAATTATAGAAGAGGTCATGTGAATCATCCCTAGAATGTTATTAATATGAAAATCCTATCCATAAATGAGAGCGGTGTCTTTAGACAGATTGTCCATTTTGTCCGTTTACTATAAAACGCTTTCATTTTAACATAAGTAGTAAGAAGAAGATTTCAAATATATCACAATATATTAAAGGAATTGAGGGAGAATCACAATGAAAAAGATTATAAACAAACCAGAAACATTAGTAATGGAAATGTGTAACGGAATGGTTATGGCTCACCCAGAGCTTGAGCTTTTGAAAAAATATAAAGTAATTAAGAAGAAAGAAATGAACGAAAATAAAGTAACGTTAATTAGTGGCGGCGGTAGTGGTCATGAGCCAGCGCATGCAGGATTAGTCGGAAAAGGAATGCTAGATGCGGCAGTGTGCGGAGATGTGTTTGCTTCGCCTTCACAAATTCAGGTGTATCAAGCAATTAAAGAGACAGCGAGTAAAAAAGGTACGTTATTAATTATTAAAAATTACAGCGGCGATATTATGAATTTCAAAAACGGTGCACATTTAGCGACGGAAGATGGAATTGAAGTCGACTACGTAAAAGTGGACGATGATATTGCGGTAGAAGATAGTTTGTATACAGTAGGACGCCGCGGCGTTGCGGGCGTTATTCTCGTTCATAAAATTGCCGGCGCAGCAGCGGAAGCAGGTATGGATTTAGGTGCGGTGAAAGCTGTAGCGGAAAAAGCAGCGGCTAACGTGCGTACAATCGGTTTAGCGTTAACTTCTTGTACAGTTCCAGCGAGCGGATCACCTACTTTCACACTTGCGGAAGATGAAATGGAATACGGCGTAGGTATTCATGGCGAGCCAGGAATTAAACGTGAAAAAATGTTATCAGCAGATGAACTAGCGAACCGTATGACAAATGATCTAATGAAAGATTTAGGAGTAAAAGACGGCGAAGAAATTGCACTTCTAGTTAACGGTTTTGGCGGAACACCACTGCAAGAACTTTACCTATTTAATAACGCAGTTACGAGAGAACTAGCTACTAGAAATATTACAATTAATAGGGTGTTCGTTGGCAACTATATGACGAGTATCGATATGGCGGGTATGTCTTTAACAGTAATGAAACTAGACGATGAGCTAAAAACATTACTATCAAAAGAGTGTAATACACCAGCGTTTAAAGTAGATGGACCAGTTGAAAGTGTAGAGTACGTGAATGTGCTTGAAGGAGCAGAAGAGAAAGAAGTTTCTTTTGAAATAGAAACAGCTGAAGAGCACGCTGTTATAAAAGATAATGTCATCACATTAAACAATATGGTTTATCTCGTTGATAAAATGAGCGACATTATTATTAAAAATGAAGTACCGTTCTGTGAGTTAGACACGCACGCTGGTGACGGGGACTTCGGAATGAGTGTGGCAAAAGGATTTAAGCAATTAAAACGTGAGTGGCATTCTATTGTAGAACAAGAGAACGTAACGATCGGATCATTCCTTGACGGTTGTTCGATGATTATTATGGAACATTGCGGCGGCGCATCTGGTCCAATTTGGGGCGGAGCATTCCGCGCAGCTAGTAAAGCAGCAGGCGAGAAGCGTGAGTTAACAGTGAAAGAATTCGCTGAAATGTTGCAAGCAGCACTGCAAGGCATACAATCTATCGGTGAAAGATCATTTGGCAGAGGAGCAGTAGTTGGTGATAAAACACTTGTTGACGCACTTGCTCCATGTGTAGATTCTTGGTTAGCTAGCGCTTCAAGCGAAGAAGATATGAAAACTGCCTTTGAAAAAGGAGCAGAAGCAGCGGTTAAAGGAGCAGAGTATACGAAAGAAATCGTAGCTCGCATGGGCCGCGCTGGTACAGTTGGTGAAAGAAGTTTAGGCTATCCAGATGCAGGTGCACATGCGCTTGGGGTTATCTTTACGGAGATTGCGGGTAGTTTGAGATAGGAATGAGAAGATCCCCTCTGCCTTGTGGTGGAGGGGATTTTTATTTATAACCATCATTCTTCCAGTGAAAAAATTTATTTGTTAGCTAATCTAGAAGCTACGTCTTCAACTTCTTTATATGCATTTTGTAATACTTCATTTGGATCTAGTACTGCTGTTCCTTGTGCACGAACGATTTGATAATCTTCAATACCAAGGAAATTAAACATTGCTTTTAAATATTTATGAGAGTATTCCACTTCTGTATACCAATCATCATTTGTATAGATCCCTCCACTTGCTTGTATAACAAGCATTCTTCTTCCATCTTTAAGTAGTCCCACTGATCCAGTTTCAGTATATTTAAATGTTTCACGTGCAATCATGATATTGTCCATGTAATCTTTTAACTTTGATGGAATATTAAAGTTGTGCAAAGGTAATACGATCACATACGTATTTGCACTTTTAAATTGTTGTAAAATTTCGGACATACGCTCTATTACTTTTTGTTCTTCATCAGTTAACTTTTGTCCATTTCCTTGCTTTTCCCATGCGCTTAAAACAGTTTTATCTATCATTGGTACTACATCATCGTATAAATTAATCTGTTCAATCGTTTCATTATTAGGAATTAATTCTTTATAAGATACTAAAAAGTGGTTAAGAACCTTAATGCTGACTGATGATGTATCATCCACTTTCGGATGTGCGTTTATAATAAGTGTTTTGTTCATTTGTATTTCCCCTTTTTAAAAGTTTTTACGTTTTAATTGTCGACAATATTAATCGTCGATTAATATTGTCTTTAATATAATCTCTGAAATTATTTTTGTCAAATGAAATACATACTATTCTAAAAGAGCCTTTTTTTATTTGACTAAAATTCTAAATGGTCCTAAGATACAATTTGATAACCCTTAAAATAAAAAGCAGGTGATTTGTATATGCAATATAGTGTTGGGGTTGAATATGCCTTGCATTGCCTAGTTTATTTAATCAATGCTCCTTCCAAGGAAAGTGTTGGAATAAAAGATTTGGCAGAGTTTCAAGGACTTTCTGAAACATTTCTTTCAAAAGTTTTCGGTAAATTATCTAAAGCTGACATTGTGAATTCTGTCCCAGGTGTAAAAGGAGGATACAGGTTAGCTAAGTCTCCAGAAGATATTTCTTTTTGGGATGTAATAGAAGCCGTCGAAGGCCCAAAACCTATCTTTCAATGTAAAAATATTGTACAAAATGGTCTACTATATCGAGACGAAGCTTGTAATTCTTGTGAGCCTAGCAATTCTTCTTGTACAATTAACTTAGTAATGCTTGAAGCAGAAGAACACATGCGTGAGTTTCTTCGTAAAAAGACTCTTGCATGGTTAGATAAAGAACTTGATATTGTTTTACCTGAAAAGACAAGGGTAGATACTCGTGAATACTTCAAACAAAAAAACTCTAACTAAATCGCCATGACGAATTAGTTAGAGTTTTTTTGTTTTTTAACATTAATACCATCATGTGAGTACTTCATTAGAAATTCCTTCTTTAAATATCACATTTAATTAACTCGTAAAGTTTCAAATTGATTAACATTAAAATTCTAAACAATACAATTTTATTTTCGTAAAAAGTAAATGAATTTATGTGTTCAGATATTTTAAACATAGTGAAAATTGCCTTTGAAAAAGGAGCAGAGTACACGAAAGAAATCGTTGCTCGCATGGGCCGCGCCGGTACAGTTGGTGAAAGAAGTTTAGGCTACCCAGATGTAGGTGCACATGCGCTTGGAGTTATCTTTACGGAGATTGCGGGTAGTTTGAAATAGGAATGAGAAAGTCCCTTTGCCTTAAGGTGGAGGGGCTTTTATATAGTTGGTAGAAGACTACTTTCGGGCTCTCTGTAAAATATGAGTTTGTTAATATTTTTGATAAAATCTTATTTCAAAAATACAACTAATATTTCTCAATATTAATATATTTAAAATAGTTAGAATATTTAAGATAATCGTTTGTGAAGAAATAAATTATAAAAAAAGGGGGAATTTATTTTGTTACGTCGCTTATCTATTTGTACTTTATTAACAGCTTTTATGTTTACTTTGTTTACATTTAACGGCTCTGCTTTCGCGGCTACGAATACTACTGAAAATGAAACAGTAGTATCAGCTTGTGCAAAGGGAGGTACGGTAGGTGTATATGGTGCAAAGATGCGCAGTGGTTACACTGTTGGATCACCTGTCTTACATACATTTAATGATGGTGCGAAAATTACTGGAACATGGGTAACTGGTGAATATGTTCAAGGTCATTACAGTAATTCTAAACAGTGGTTAAAAGTTACCTATAAAGGGATGACAGGTTATGTATCCCATACAACATTATATAACGTTTGCTCATAAAACTATGTACTATAATAGCTTTTGATGTATTGAGCTAATCTCTTCTAGGGATTAGTTCTTTTTTGTCTCCTAGTTTTTAATGGAGCATTTTTTGAAAAAAACCAACGATTCATTAAATCGATGGTTTTATGTTTATATATTATTCATTTGTATCTATATCAAATTTTTCATTGCTTTTTGCTTATTTGAGACTTAGCTTTTTTGTGATTGCAGCTTATCGATTTTCCAGTGTGCTCCTAGAGGATCTAAAGAGCTTTCAATATAAAACATATATTCATCTGCGGTACTTGGTACTTCAAAAGCTATTTTCAATTCTACCGTTTCATTTGGTTTAACTTGTATATCAGAAAGGTTTTGATCAAGCACCTTTCCTTCATAGGTCTTTCCGGCTTTTTCATCTTTTAGGTTATATTTTAATTCTGATAGTCCAATCGTTTGACCTCGTACATTTTTTACAGAGACATTAACAACGACGGAATCGTTACTAGCATTTAAATATGCATTTTGAACGGCGGTTAAGTAATAGCCTCCCTTAACACTCTCACCAACTAATAAAATACCTTGTTCCAAGCGGCTCATATCTTCTTTTTCTTCAAGATTTATTAATTCTTCATTTTCATTTTTTGCGGTTGGTTCTTCTATTGGACCATTTTCAACGGCACTATCTTTTTTATCTTGTGTGCAAGCAGCCGTAACACTGACTAATACTAGAATGAAAGTAAGTAATATGAATGATTTTCTCATAAAATTAATCTGTCTCCTTAAGTTTCTCAATTTTGTGCAACTATACATATAAGATTAACATAATGTCTCATTATTGGCTCAAAATAGGGAATCTTTTAGACACCTTATTTTTTTACTTTTAATATACATCCAATTGGTTCTCACGATATTTTTTAATCTTTTAAATCATTGGCTTAGTAATACTGAGGGTTATTATAGATATATTAATCATATAATTTGTCCCTATCAAAATGAACGTTTTTTGCATCTAATATATTGTAAGTATATTTTATTTTGAAAGGATGTGATTATATGGCTCATAAATCTACGGGAGTGTTTCGAGTTCCAGTTTCTGAAAATGGGATTATTCCAACTGCTCTCAACATTATGTTAAACAATGATTCACGCTGTCATACTAGTAATGTAACGGTAACTGTTAAGAGAAGTCGAAACATTTCTTTCCCAACTCAAAATGAATTAGTTGAAATCTCTCGTACTTTTGTTTCTTTAGAACCAAACAGAACAACTAAGATTGTGTTGTTTACGCCAGAATTCCAAATAGAAGATTTTCTTGATGTCATCATTAGTGGAAATAAAGATGATGTTAAGGATGTGCTTGTATATTCTTTCTTAGCAGATTCAGCAGGTCACAATCTACCATCTACTGTTTTTAGAAATGCAGAATACACTTTTGCTTGCTGACACCGTGATGATGTATTCTTTACTGTCATATATTTGAAGGGAAAAGTTAAATAGGAGTTGATTTAACTTTTATTTGGGTTCTCCAAAGAAGTCTGCTTTAGCTAAATAAACAAGGAACCGACTAATACGTTCCTTGTTTATTTGCATTTTATATGAAATTTCGTGTCTATTATTTCGAAAGCAACTTTACAGAGGAACGGATTTTTCCTAGTGAAGTAGCACCTATAGATGAAAGTACTCAATATTCCAATTCTAAAGGTAGGCGAAATGCTTGAATGTTACCATCATTAATAAACATCTTTATAATATGTAATTAGTATTATTCTACTCTTCAAATATCTCCGGCTTCTCCACTCTAAATGATTTCACCTCACCGCACTCTAAACAAAATGTAGTTAATAGTTTGGAACGTTTTCCCACTGAAAAGAGCCTACTGGAATCATCTTCACAAACATATGCATGATAAGCAAATCCAACTCTTCCTTCTTTAAATGTAGTAGAACCACAATTCTCGCATCGTTTATTTTTCATGCATTAACACCTCTTTTTCTGTATTTTTAAGATAGAAGTAAATCAACTTGGTTATACATGATGTTTTCGACATGATATAACATACCCCTTTAACTATTCGCAAGTAAAACAACATAATACCCCTATAATTATCTATAACAATATAATTTTTCGTATATCATTTAATGTATATCGGAAAAATAAGTATTAAAGGATTGATTTTTATTATTCTGATGATTATAATAAATGAAAACCAAACAATTCTTATGTTGAGAAGTGGAGGGACGGGCCCTATGAAACTTCGGCAACCTCGTTTTAGACGAAAGGTGCCAAATCCTGCAGGTGAAAAAACACCTGAAAGATAAGAGCGGTTCACTTAGTCAAGAAGGCTACTCTTATTTCGATAAGAGTAGCTTTTTTTATGGCTAAAAGATAAAGGGGGAATAGGTAGTGGAGTACGGTTTTTGGTTACCGATTTTTGGGGGATGGCTTCGAAATGTAGATGATGAATCTATGCCGCCTACGTTTGAGTATGCAAAACAAACAGCGCAAGCGGCAGAACAATTAGGTTTTTCAACAACTCTTATTGCGGAATTAAATTTAAATGATATAAAAGGTGTGTCAGCACCAAGTTTAGAAGCGTGGACAACTGCGGCAGCACTTGCAGCAGTAACGGATAAATTAGAGATTATGACAGCTGTAAGACCTGGCTTCCACAATCCAGCGGTTACAGCGAAAATGGCAGCGAATATCGATCAATTAAGTAATGGTCGTTTTACATTAAATGTAGTTTCAGCATGGTGGGAAGAAGAAGCGAGACAGTACGGCGGAGTATTTACCGCACATGATGAAAGATATGATCGCACAGAGGAATTTGTAACAATTTTGAAGGAGCTTTGGAAAGAAGAAGAGTTTTCTTATAAAGGGAACTTTTATGAGCTTCATGATACACATTTAAATCCAAAACCTGTGCAAAAACAAGGCATTAAGCTTTATGCAGGTGGTGAGAGCGAGAGAGGAAAAGAGGTCATTGTAAATCACGCAGATGCATATGTAATGCACGGGGGAACAGTGGAAGAAGTAGCTGTGAAAATAGAAGATATGAAGAATCGTAGAAAGAAAGTTACAGAGGAGCCATTGCAGTCATTCGGGCTTGCGGCTTACGTCATTTGTCGTGATACAGAAGAAGAGGCATTAGAAGAATGGAAACGCATAACGGATGTGAAAGATGATGCGTTAGGTTACGCGGGTTACCAAGATTTTGTGAGTAAATCGCAGTTGGAACAGCAATTGAAGCTCAATGATTATTCCGTATCGAATCGCGGGTTACGTCCTAATTTAATCGGAACACCAGAACAAATTGCAGAAAGAATACTTGCTTTTGAAAAAGTGGGTGTGACGTTATTACTTTTACAATTTTCGCCACAGCTTGAAGAGATGAAACGATTTTCTGAAAAAGTGATGCTATTAGTTGAAGCGAAAAGAAAGGAATTGATTACAAATGAGTAAAATTTACATATTACATGAGAATAAGGAATGGACGGATCATTTAGTGAAAAGGCTGGAAGAACTGGAGTTACCGTATGAGGAATGGCTTTTAAATGAAGGAACACTTTCATTAGAACAAGAACCTCCAAAAGGTGTATTTTATAGCCGTATGAGTGCTTCTTCACATACGAGAGGGCATCGATATGCACCTGAATTAACTGAAGGTGTTCTTGCTTGGCTAGAGGGATACGGGCGCACAGTATTTAATGGATCACGTGCATTACGTCTTGAAGTAAGTAAATTAAACCAATACGCAGCATTAAGAAAATTTGGGATACAAGTGCCGAAAACAATTGGTGCTGTGGGCCGTGATCATATAGTAAAAGCAGCAAAAGAGTTAGGGGAAGTACCGTTCATTACAAAGCATAACCGTGCAGGTAAAGGCCTTGGTGTTCAACTGTTTCATTCCATTGATGCTTTAGAACAATATTTGGATGGTCCAGCGTTTGAAGAACCCATTGATGGAATTACTTTAATTCAGCAATATATTGAAGCGCCCGAACCATATATTACACGTTGTGAGTTTATAGGCGGCCAGTTTGTATATGCGGTTAAGGTAGATACATCAGAAGGATTTGAACTTTGTCCAGCAGATGCATGCTCGATTCAAGATGCTTTTTGCCCAGTAGGAGAAGAGAGTAAGAAAGAGACGCCAACAAAATTTGAAATTATATCGGACTTCCACGAGCCAATTATTGAACAATATAAAGAGTTTTTGAAAGAAAATGAAATTACCGTTGCTGGTATTGAATTTATTCGCAGTGCGGATGGAACAATTTATACGTATGATATTAATACAAACACAAACTATAATTCTGATGCAGAGTCTGTAGCGAATCAATTTGGTATGCTTGAGCTTGCTACATTCCTTGGAAGAGAATTAGAGAAACAAGTAGAATCAGTTAAATAAGATATAAGTTTCTAGTAAAAACCTTTGTTAAAGTAATCGTTGTCGTATGACTAAGTTTAGGCTATCCAGATTCAGGTGTGCATGCGTTTGAAGTGATCTTTGCGGAGCAAAATAGTCCCAAATTCTTTTCGTTAAAAGTTCATGTCTTAAATTGATTTATCCCGCGTTAACGGACAGTAAAACTCCCACCTCAAAATTCAGTTGGAGCAAAGAAGTTAGGTGGGAGATCAACTGTCCGTAAACGTCCGATTGGTTCAACTAATAATCAGTGGGGGAGGAACAAAACCCCCACTGATTAAAGTTTCACTTTATTAAATAGAAATAATTAGTTGTAATATAACGTGTTTTTTACCTAATAAACCTTTTGAATTCTAAATATTAACTCTAAAGTAATTCATTTCATAAATTTTAATTTTTTGTTAACACTGTTATTGTTTTATATATTATTATTCCAACAAGTGTTGTGTTAATTAGTTATTTTCTGATAATATCTCTGTGTGTTCTACTCTAATAATTATAAAAAGGTGGTGTTTTCTTTATGTCAAACATGTTTCATCAAATTGGTGATGCGATTGAAAGGAGTATGTATTTTAAATCTTGTTTTTATATCTTAACAGGAGCTCTGCTTATTTATATTGGTTACATTGTAGGTAAGTGGGTGGGTTCTGCTGTATTTTAAAGTGAAAAAATTTTATTTAATCAAGAAAAAAGAATTTTTTCAAAAAAGTGTAGGATCTTCTCAAAAGGTGTATTAATATAAAATTTATATTATTTAAACGTAATATAATTAAATTAAGTATATAATATATTATTATGAATTCAGTATTAAAAAAAGAAATACCTAATTTAGCAGTATTAAGTAATGAGGAATTAAAAAACATTGATGGTGGAGTGGTTCCTTTAGCAATTACTGGAGTTGCTGGTGCTGGAATGTGGGATGCTTACGAAGAGAGTCAAGCAAACAAGAAGAAATAAACATTTTTATAGAGAAGAAAAGATTGTATGCGCTTAATAGTACAATCTTTTCTTCTTTATAAAAAGCCTTTCAATATGAAATTTTTGAAAGGCCAACAAATTGTATTGTTATCTTTAAGTACAATAAGTTTGAAACTCCTGTGTTTATTAACATATGTGGGAGAGAATTCATTTAAAAGTTAAATATGAGAGGTTGTTTAAATAAGTATGTCTTTATTTAAAAAATATTATTGGGTGAGACAATACGATATTAAAGATGGAAGTGTAGTTCAAATTTATCATGACCCTATTATTAGCAAGAATAAAGATACTACATTTTTTGTTGTAGAAGGAACAATTGAAAATAAAGGGAAAAAGAAGTTGCGATCAGGTTCTACTGGAAAAGCTGCAATTGTAGTAGATCAAAGAAATATTCTTTCATTAATATTAGAAAAATTAGATGTGCTTAACTGACAAAGAATAATAAATTAGCTTTTTAGGAGGAACATTCATGTTCATAGTGTCTACAGCAGTTTTTTTACTGGTCACTTTACTGTGTATTACGTTATATTTTAAAACACACGATAAACGTTTTATGTATCTTGGATATGTATCATTATTTTTAACTTTTTTTGTTATTGGTACTTTTTCATAATTAAATGTCCAGTGCCAGATGAACAAGGCCGCGTAACATATTCTTATTTCAACTTATCAGATGAGCAAATCGCAAGAAATCATGTGTGGAACCGCGGGGACTATCCGCAAGCTACAACAAATTATTATAGTACATTAACAAATAAAATTGCGGCAGGTGGTACGAAAACTCCTGCATACCAGCAAATTTTAAAAGATACAAAGTTGAATTATTTAGGAAATGAATACATCGCAAATAACTATAATGAATTCAAAAATAAAATGCAGCAACGTTATAACGAAAAGTTACCAAAGATTGAAATCCTTTATAAACAATCAATGGATGGCGCATTGCAAGATGTGAAAAAAGTAATTGGAGAAATCGGTTATCCGCAAGGGGCAAACCGTGTTTCTTATAAAGCTGAGCCGTATAATGCGAAAGAAGGATATTCTTTAGTGACGATTACGTTTATGTAAAAAAGCAACCTAGATCCCATGTTGGATCTAGGTTGCTTTTTTATAATTTAATTTGACATATACAGTCCAACTGTATAAAATCAAACTATACAGTTAAACTATATAGTTTAGCTATATATTTATCGTTACATTGGAGGTCTTTATGAATAGAGATAAAAATTTACCATTAACGGAAACAACGTATTACGTTCTTTTAGCGTTATTAGAGCCAGCTCATGGATATTTAATTATGCAAAAGGTGGAGGAATTAAGTAATCAACAAGTAAAGATCGCAGCGGGTACATTGTATGGTGCGGTTGAAAATTTATTAAAACAAGGGTTAATAGAATCGGTAAAAAGTGAAGATAAACGAAGAAAAGTGTATGTCATTACGGAACGTGGGAAAGAAGTATTGCGCTTAGACTTTATGAGAATGCAGCACATTATTGAGGTTACAAAAAGTTTATTACACGTATAGTTAGGGGGAAACGATGATGTGGAGATTGAAATTCTTTTTAGACTTTGAGAAAGAGGAAAAATGGTTAGAAGAGATGGCTTGGAAAGGCTATCAACTAGAAAGCACTACATTTGGTTATACATTTAGATATACAGAGCCGGAAGATGCGACGATTAGAATAGACCATAGAGTATTTAGTAGAAAAAGTGATTTTATGAATTACTGTACATTATTTGAAGACAGTGGATGGGAGCATATAGCTGGTAATCGGTGGTCAGGTACGTACTATTTTAAAAAGGTAAATGAAGAAAGTGAAGATGACATTTTTTCAGATCAAATGTCACGAGCAGGGAAGTACAAACGCCTATCTAAAACATTTTTAGAATTAGCGATCTGTTATTTGCCGATATTATTCCTATTTATGTTTAATGACACGATTCATTTAGGAGCACTTGTAAATCCGAAAGAACTATATTTGACGCCAGGACTATGGGATAAGCAAGGTGTATCATTTCTATGGTCATTCTTATTTGAAACGCCATTTGCATTAATGAGAGGACTGTTTTGGACGTTTATCCCCGCTGCGACATGTATGTTTTTCATTTGCTCGTATAAAGCAAATCGGTTGTATGAGGCGAGAAGATGATAGGATGGGTCCCCTTAAAGCTGATGCTTTGAGGGGATTTTTTGAGTTTGTAAATGGTACCTTTTTAAAACGAGTAAAGGAAAAGGATGCTTTATAGAGCATGCCTACAATTTAGAATTTACTATATTCATTGTTGTAAATATGTATAATTACATAAAAATTCAAGAGAAAAGAGAGTATACTTTTTTATTGTGTAATAAAGATAAGGCCCGCCTACGGAAATAGGTGGGCCTTTTTAATATATAAAGAAAAGATATCCTCTAAGATGTCTTCTTAAAGAAATCCTTCATCATTTTCACATCTTTTATGTTCACTACCACGCCTTGCACCTTATCTTTCTTCTCATCTTTAGCAATCGTAATTTGCTCCTTATTATCAACCCATACAAGAAACTCTTCTTTTGCGTCATCTTTATATGTAACGGTAATAGTAGAATGTGTAGATTCTCTCTTTTTTTGATCAAGTGTAATTGTTTTAGGCGTTCCTTTTTGAACTGCTGAAACGATAGAATTTATCATTTCTTCGTTGTCTGTTTGAGATTTAGAAGTAGTATTGTTGGTTGTCTGAAGTATTTCGATATCTGTAATATTTGCGGAGTTTAATTGAAAGGCATTTTGTTTCTGTTCTTGTTTAGTTTGTGGAGATTTGTCTGTAGCTGAGGTACTTGCACAGCCTATTAAAGTGAAAGATAGAGCGGTTAGAGCGCATATAGATATGATTTTTTTCATAGTATCCCTCCTTACTTTTAATTATAACAATTTTCTGTTAATTAAGGTAGTTATTGTAAGGGAAAATGTTTTAAAGTGGTAAATTATGTTGTTCATTCTCTATTAAAATCAAAATTCACATAACTTTTTTCATATTTTATGTTTAACATTTCGAAAATGGGTGTACTACATATAATATAACAAATAATTCATTTTAGAGGAGGAAGTTAAAGATGGAAACGAAGTATAGTAAACCTTTTGTATATGAATTTATTACGGAGAAAGAGGTCATGAATGCGGCGAATGATCTAGTGAAGAAAGGAATAGACCAAAAAGATATTTACGTATTAACACATGAGAAAGAAAGGACAGATAGAATCGCAGACAATGCAGATGTGAATACAATTGGAATAAAAGAAGAGGGACTTGGGACAAGCATTATTAACGTCTTTCAAAAAACGGGAGATCAGTTAAGAAATAAGATGCAAGAGTTAGGACTTAATGAGGAAGAAGCTAACTTTTATGAAGAAAAGCTGGATGAAGGAAAAATCTTGTTATTCGTTAAGGATTTAGAAAGAGTTGGTGAATGGTTACAAGAAAGAAGATGCACGTATACTCTTTAAATCTATAAATCTATTACGAAAAGGAGATGGGAAATATGAGTGAGAGCGGGCTAAAAGAACAAATTACGGGTAAAGTTGAAAAGAAAAAAGGACAAATAAAAGAAGGAATTGGTGAAGTTACAGAGGACAGAGAGTTGAAAAATGAAGGGAAGTGGGAGAAGACAAAAGGAACTATAAAAGAAAAAGTCGGAAAAGTGAAACAAAAGATAAGTGATGAATTGGATCATAAAGAATAATACATGTTCATCAAGCTTTGGTTACATACCAAAGCTTGATGAACCCAATATAAAAATAATATAGGAGGTTTAATTATGGGACTTATTATTACGTGTATTGTAGGTGGACTTATTGGTGCGTTAGCTGGAATGATTACAGGAAAAGACTTTCCTTTAGGTATAGTTGGTAATGTGATTGCCGGATTAATCGGATCTTGGGTAGGTAGTTCGTTATTTGGTCATTGGGGTCCTGAATGGGGAGGCATTTTCGTTCTTCCAGCGTTATTAGGTGCAATCGTCTTTATTTTAATCGTTACATTCTTTTCTAGAATGCTACGGAAAGCGTAAGTATGATAATGAATAGTAATCTTAAGTTTATTATATATAGCTATAAAGTTAATAAACTGATAAATATACATAAAAAAGCATCCAATTAAAATAATTTGGATGCTTTTTTAATGTAATTTGCATAGGAATGAGTGGAGGATGAAGAACCCCCACTCATTAAAATTATACTTTCTATTATGTATTAAACCATTGTTACTTTTTCACAATTATTTATTCTTACGACTTGCCTTGGTTCTATATGAGATAAGTCCTCGCTATTACCTATATCAACTACAATTGTATTCGTTAGTATGTTAATAATAGAACCAATTAATTTTGTAGCATGATCGTGTCGATAAGAAAATTGAACGAAATCTCCCTTTTTAAAGTTGTGCTCTTCCATAGATAGATCCCCCTAAAAATAATGTTTATACATTATACATACACAATTTTATAAGGTTTAAACATTTGGTAGTACTTTTTAAGTGTTAAGCTGGGAAAGATATAGAAAATTTATTTATCCCGCTTTAATGGGCAGTAAGACCCCCACCTCAAAATTCAGCGAAAGCAAAGAATTTAGGTGGGGAATCAACTGCCCATAAAAGTCCGATTGGTTCAACTAATAATCAGTGGGGGATGAAGAAAACCCCCACTGATTAAAGTTTCACTTTATAATTAAAATAAAAAAATATGTTTAAAATTAATTTTTATGGGTAATTAAATAGTAAGAGTTTGAGATAAGGGGGCGGAAATGATGAATTTGGCAATAAATATTTTGCAAAATGATTTAGGTTATACAGTACAACTAAATGGTGAAATTGATGCGTATACGGCATCAGATTTAAAAAATAAGGTAATGCCTATTGCAAGTGAGAAAGAGGTTTATATAGTAGTAGATTTTAATAAGGTAGAGTATATGGATAGTACGGGTTTAGGCGTTTTTATAGCGCTATTAAAAGCAATTAAGAAAAATGATGGAAAACTAGAGTTTATTGGTGTGTCTAAAAGACTAAAAAGATTGTTTGATATTACAGGGCTAACAGAAATATTAAATTTGAATTCCGATTTTGAAAAAGTAGAAAGAAGGTGACTAGGGATGATGGAGAGATTTGAAAAGATAGAAATGAAAATTCCTGCAAAAGCAGAATATGTGGCTATTATTCGTTTAACAATGGCTGGTGTTGCGAATCGAATGGGCTTTGCTTATGACGATATAGAAGATATGAAAATTGCTATTAGTGAAGCATGTACAAACATTGTACAACATGCATATAAAGAAGACGTTGGAGAAATTACAATTGTCTTTGGTCTATATGAAGATCGATTAGAAATTATGGTTGCGGATAATGGGGTTAGCTTTGATTTCAGCACTTTAAAAAGGAAAGTTGGTCCGTATGATATTAATAAACCAGTAGAGCATTTGCCGGAAAATGGTTTAGGTTTATATTTAATCAATACGTTAATGGATGATATACAAATTATGCATGATGAGGGCATGACAGTTTTAATGACAAAATATATACAAAGAGAGCAGGTGGAGAATGATGGAAATCCAATCTCAACCTACAAATCTTGCTAAAGAAGACGTTATTAAACTAATTGCAGACTTTCAACAAAATCAATGTGATGAAGCGCAGGAAAGGTTGGTTAATCACTATAAAAATCTCGTACATTCCATTGCATATCGCTATTCAAAAGGTGGGCCAATGCATGAGGATATTATACAAGTAGGAATGTTAGGGCTCTTAGGCGCAATAAGAAGGTATGATTATTCAATAGGGAATGCTTTTGAGCCATTTGCAATACCTACGATAGTAGGTGAAATAAAGAAGTATTTACGTGATAAAACTTGGGGCATTCATGTTCCAAGGCGAATTAAAGATTTAGGCGGGAAGATTAAACTTGCGATAGAGGAGCTAACAGATCACCTGCAACGTTCACCGAAAATTATAGAGATTGCGGATCATTTAGGACTATCCGAAGAGGAAGTGCTAGAAATTATGGATGCAAAAAATAATTATCGAGTATCTTCCTTAGATGATGTAGTTGAAAATTCATCTGATGGAAGTTCGGTAGCAAGAATTGAATCTGTAGGTGAAGTAGAGCAAGGATATGAAGAAACAGAAAGACGTCTCGTTTTAAAGGATATTTTTAACGTATTAAATGATACGGAAAAGAGTGTTATTCATTATATATTTGGAGAAAATTTAAATCAAAAGGATACAGGGGAACGGTTAGGTATTTCACAAATGCATGTTTCTCGTATTAAAAGACAAGCGATAAGTAAATTGAAGCAAGCAGCATTTTTAGATACATAAAAATTTAAAAGAATTATGTTTAAAGCATGAGAAAAGGGGTAGTTATTAAGTATAGGAGGAGATATTAAAATGTCACACGATGTGAAAGAACTAATCAAAGGATTGAATGAAGATTTAGCAGGAGAATACGCGGCAATTATTATGTATAACCATAATGCAGCTACAGTTTCTGGTATATATAGACAAGTGTTAAAACCTTTCTTTGAATCTGAAATTAGTGATGAACAAGGACATGCCCTATATTTAGCGGAGAAAATTAAGACGTTAGGTGGTACACCTACTACGATCCCTTTACCAGTGAAACAAGTAGAAGATGTTAGAGAAATGTTAGAAGAAGCTAGACAATCAGAATATGAAACAATTAAGCGCTATGAAACGAGAAAAGAACAGGCAGCGAAATTAAATATGACAGAGTTAGTTGTAAAGTTAGAAGATATGATCGCAGATGAAACAAATCATATGGAAGAATTAGATCGTCTTTTAAGCGACAAAGCAATGGTGTTAAATTAATAGTGGAACTTTATAGAGTGAAAGAACAAACTCTCATTTCTAGGGAGTTTGTTCTTTTGCTGTATAAATATGTTTGAGTAGGAAATTTTCATTTTATAACTGAGTATGCAATACTAGAAAAATAGAAAATGATAATAGATTTACATTTTAAATAAGAAAAGGGGAAATAACTTGTGTCCATTTTAATTGTCGATGATAATCCGGTTAACATCTTTGTAATTGAAAAAATTTTAAAACAAGCCGGATATCAGGATCTTGTATCGCTTAATTCTGCACAAGAGCTTTTCGAATACATCCATTTTGGAAAAGATTCTTCCAGGCATAATGAAATTGATTTAATACTATTAGATATTATGATGCCTGAAATTGATGGACTTGAAGTTTGTAGGCGATTACAAAACGAGGAGAAGTTTAAAGATATTCCTATTATTTTTGTAACAGCTTTAGAAGACGCGAATAAATTAGCTGAAGCGCTAGATATAGGGGCAATGGATTATATTACGAAACCGATAAATAAAGTTGAATTGTTAGCGCGTATGCGTGTAGCATTACGCTTGAAATCGGAATTAAATTGGCATAAAGAACAAGAAGAAAACCTTCGTAATGAATTAGATTTAGCAACGCAAGTACAAAGAAACTTATTAAGTAGCCCATTACGAGAAGATCATATAAAAATTGAAGCAAGTTACTTACCTTCATTTAAATTAGCTGGAGATATGTATTATTGGTATAAAATCGATGAAAGCCGCTACGGTATTATATTATTAGATGTGATGGGACATGGTATATCTGCTTCATTAGTTTGTATGTTTATTTCGTCTGTATTACGTGAAACGATTAAATCTTTAATCGATCCAGAACTTGTCATTAAAGACTTAAATAAATATATGACTCTTTTACATAATGAGAATGACGATATTCCATATTATTTTACAGCGATATATTTAGTAGTAGATACAGAAAAGAGAACGATTGAATATGTAAATGCAGGACATCCTTCTGGATACGTTTTAGTTGATGAGACAAATATGGTTGAACTAAATCGAGGAAGTTGTGCAGTAGGATTTTTTGATGAAATAAAAGTTAAAAAGACCGTTATACCTTTTGAGAAGAACGCTCAAATCGTATTGTTTACAGATGGTGTTCTTGAAGCAATTGCACATGATGAATTTGAGGCTGAAGAGAAATTACGTGCTTTTACAGAAAGAAAATGGGGAGATTTAGAAGAAGAGATCGAAGGGTTTTACAAGGAAGAACAGAAGAAAGCACAATCAGATGATATGTGCCTCATTATGATACAAGCGAATGCGAAATAAAAAGCGTATGAAATCCAAACAGAGGATTTCATACGCTTTTTATTGTATTTTTTGATAGATTTGTTCGTTCGGATTAAACTGGATATAATGCGGCATTATATGTGAAAAACGGAGAGTTTCTTTATTTCCTAAACATAGGAATCCGTTGTGACCTAAACTTTCATAAAATAGTTGCTGTACTTGGTTTTGAAGTTTACTCGTAAAGTAAATTAAAACGTTACGGCAAAGTATAATATGAAATTCGTTAAAAGATTGATCAGTTACTAAATTATGTTGCGCAAAAATAATGTTTTGTAACAGTGATGGATTAAAATAAGCAAAACGATTATCTGTTGAATAATAGTTAGAAAATGCTTGTGTACCGCCAGCTTGTAAATAATTTTTCGTATAAGTTTGCATTTTATTTAACGGAAGGATAGCTTGTTTTGCTTTCTCTAACACATCTGTATTCATATCTGTTGCGTAAATAACAGCTTTTTCACTTAATCCTTCTTCGTGAAGTAAGATGGACATTGATAATACTTCTTCACCAGTTGCGCATCCAGCATGCCAAATTCTAATTTCAGGATACTTTTTTAGTTCAGGAATCACATGCTCTCTTAGCGCTTTAAAAAAGTTAGGGTTACGGAACATTTCAGTTACATTAATGGAGAAATCATTTAATAACTGTTCTAAAACCCCTTCCTCATGAATTACTTTTTCAATTAACTTTGAAATGGTTGGTATATTAGAGAGCTGCATTCGATTGCAAATTCTTCTATAAATAGATGTGCGAGCATATTGGCGAAAATCGAAGCCAGATAGTTTAAATACCGCTTCTAATAGTAATTCAATTTCTAAGTTCGTGAGCTTATCCATATCTACAGATGGATCAAAATTATAATACTTATTTTCCACTTAAACTAAACCTCACTTATTTTATTAACCATACACTCATTACTGAATAGAGTTGATGTAAATTTAATGGTTTACTTATATAATCTGAAGCGCCAGCAGATAAACATTTTTCTTTATCATTTGGCATTGCTTTAGCAGTTAATGCGATAATAGGTATTTCATGTAACCCTAAGTTCATTCGGATATGTTCCATCGTTTCATAACCGTCCATATTCGGCATCATAATATCCATTAAAATAAGGTCAATATTTGTATTGTTTTTTAGTATGTCTAAACACTCTATACCGTTTTGCGCAGTAATAATGTTGGCATGTTGTTTTTTTAATGCATTTTGTAATGCAAATATATTTCGATGATCATCATCGACAATTAAAATAGTTTTCTCTTGGAAGACGTTATTTGTTTCTGGCGTCACGATAGTTTCCTCAACAACTTCAGCAGGAATAACATCTTCTATCGTTGCTGCAACTTCTAAATTGGATACTTGTATATCAGTTAACCCATTTGGAAGGTTAGGGATATATACGGTGAAAGTACTGCCTTCTCCTACATTACTCTCTAACGTAATCCAACCACCTAATAATCTAGCAAACTCTTTACAAATAGATAACCCTAAGCCTGTACCACCGTATTTTCGAATCGTTGCGCCATCTGCCTGTTGAAAGGCTTCGAAAATGAGTTGATGTTGTTCTTTAGCGATACCAATACCAGTATCTTTTACCGAAATTTTCATCCAATCATTACTGATAGACTGCATTTCATGACTTAAATTGGCTGTTTCTATTGAATCGAAATGTAAAGAAACGAATCCTTTTTCCGTAAATTTAAATGCATTGGATAATAAGTTTTTAATAATTTGTTCAATCCGTTTTGCATCTGTATAAAACAAATCAGGAATAATATCACTGTCTTCAATAGTAAATTCGACATTTTTTTGTGCAGCTATATGTAAAAAGTTTTGATGCATATTTGCTGCCATATCACTTATGTTCGTTGCTTCAAAAATGATGTCTAGTTTGCCGGCTTCTACTTTAGATAAATCTAGTATGTCATTAATTAGAGTAAGTAAATCTTTCCCTGATGAATGAATAACAGTTGCTAATTCAATTTCATCATCGGATAAATGATTATCATGATTTTCTTTTAACATTTCAGATAATAGTAAAATACTATTTAATGGTGTGCGTAATTCATGTGACATATTTGCTAGGAATTCAGATTTGTATTTTGAGCTACGTAATAACTCACTTGCTTTTTCTTCTAATTCTGATTTAGTGATTTGTAAGTCAGCTGTCTTTTGCTCCGCCTCTTCCGTTCTAGACTCTAGTTGTTCATTCGTTGTTCTTAATTCTTCGGCTTGCATTTGTAGTTCTTCAGCTTGTGTTTGCAATTCTTCTGATTGAACTTGCAACTCTTCTGTCATTGCTTGTGATTCATGTAAAAGAGTTTGAATTCGCATACGTCCCATAATACTATGGATCGTTAAACCTAGGTTATCAACAGTTTGTTGAATTAAATCTTGATGTAAATCTGAAATGTCAGTTACACTTACTAACTCCATTACTGCAATCACTTCATCTTCAAATAAGATAGGGATAACTAGTAGGTTTTGAGGGCGTATTTCTAATAAGCCGCTAGTGACATAACGAAATTCTTCTGGTATTTCTCTAAGAATAAAGCTTTGCTTTTCTAAAGCACATTGCCCAATTAAACCTTCACCCATTTTAATGGATTGCTTCCCAACATCAGAACCCTGATCGGCGAAAGAAGCTTTCTTCACATAGTAGACAGTGTCTTCAATTTCTTCACGTACATAAAATGCACCGCAAGAAGTTTGCGTTTTTTGTATCATTCCACTAAGAATTTTGTTCCCTAACATCTCAATAGAAGATACACCTTGATACATTAAAATTAATTCTGCAAGCTCGGTTTGCAACCACTCTCTTTTCGATATTTCGTCTAGTAGATGGTTCGTTGTATGAGCCAAATCTTTTATCTCATCATGAGTGTTTACATGAATTCTTTCCGTAATTTTTTCTTTAGAAGAAATGGATTTAATAGCTTGAATTACATTTTTAATCGTTTTTGTAATGGAATTCGAAATATAGAGTGAAACGATAATAGAAATACAAGAAAGTAAGAACAACAAACTGTATAACCAAAGCTCTAATTTATTATTTTCCGTATCTAATTGTGCAGCTCTTTTCTTCGTTAGCTGCTCCTCTACACTACGGAAGTTAGTTACCTGCGATTGTAGTGACTGAATTTGAGTCGTATCGATTGCTTGTACGTTATTACGATTGCTATTTGTAATAAGTGGGTGAATCTCTTTATTAATCCAACTAGTAATGTTTTCATTAATCTGTTTTAACTTTTCTTGCTGAGAGGGGTTATCCTCTAATAGAGCAAAAAGATCTTGATAATGTTTTTCGTAATCCTTTTCCGCAGCGTTAAGGGATTGAACGTAATTTGCATCATTAGAAGTGATAAATCCTTTCGCTTTATTTTCAATTGTTAGTAATTCTTTCTCCACTTGATTCGTTAAATTAAGAACTTTAAAATCGTGATCAATAATAAAATTACGAGATTTTTGTAAACTGGAAATCTCATTGTTTAGCATAATGAAAGAAATAAGTAAGAACAAAATGATAACTAAATAACCAGCCATAATTTTGTAGCGAATACTAAATTTTGCTTTCGAGTTCATTAAAAATTCCTACCTTCAAGGTTATTAACAATTTTCAATTGTACAGAATAAAAAACGTAATATATATTATATCAGTTTTCGTAAGGCCAAACTAGAAATCCCCCTATTGTATTAGGGGGGTCTCTTTTTGAATTGAGGAAATCATTTTGAAATATAAAACGATATATGAAAAGTAACAATCGAGGGAATAGGGGATTATAAAACTTTTAAGAAGGAAAGAGTGTTCTTAAAGCTTTGTTTGCATCTATTCCTTCAAAGATAAATAATACAAGTTCTTTCTTTTTGACAGTAAGGAAAAAGGAAACTAATGTGCTTAAGTTTTTAATAGAAGTAAGTGTTCCATGTTTACTTATAAATACATTCGTTTGAAATGTTGTCATTAAAGCATAAAAGTGATGAATCTGCGTTATTGTAGGTGTTTCATTATAAAGAATAGTAGTAGATTGGATTGCATTCATCGAAATATTCCTTTCCGTATAGTAAGTATAACAATATAAACATACCCGTTTTAAAAAATGTTAAACATATAAATAAGAAAAAATATAATTATAGTTTTTTACGTTTAGAAAGGGTTACGAAGGGTATACATATACTACAAAGAGATTGAATGAAGATGAATTGAAAGATTTCTAGTCTATAAAAATATACTTTTACTTTAAATAAAAAGGAGTCGGGTATACATGAATGAACTGATAATTGATATTACATTTGATTTAATTTACTTGTTAAGTAGTTCGCTTGTAATGCTTTTACTATTCGCTTTTTTCGTAAATGGTTATGTTAATAAGAAGATTAGTGTATACAGAAATGAAGAAAGATAAAGATACATGATATAAAACTTTAGGAGGTTACTAGTTATGAATGTAGATAGAAAAATAGTAGGTGTTTTTAGAACAATTGATGATGCGGCATGTGTTATTAATGAATTAAGTGATAAAGGATACTCAGCTGATAACATTTCAGCTATTGCGAAGGATCAAAAGGAAATTGAACATCTGGAAGAGAAATCGGGTGAAAAAGTGAATCATGAAACTGCACATAAAGCGGATATCTTTTCAGCAACAGGGCTTGTGGCAGGAGGAGTAGCAGGCGGACTCGGTGGTTTATTAACAGGTCTTGGTGTACTTGCCGTATCTGGAATGGGTCCAATCGTAGCGGCAGGACCTATCGCAGCAGCTATTGGGGGAGCCGGTATTGGCGGAGGAGCTGGAAGTTTAATAGGAGCATTTATCGGATTAGGCATTCCTGAGGAACATGCTAAGAAATATGAAGAATACATTTACGATGGAAATATATTAATTTTAGTAGATGCAACATTAGATGATAAGTTAGAAATTTATAAAATATTTGATAAGCACAATGCGTATAACTCGGATTTCTTTAAATAATATGTACGTCACATATTAAACATAGTGAATATCGTTTTTTGATCTTACAACTTTGGCGCGGCCGAGGAGTCGTATGACTATAAGAGAGGAAGGGCTTATAGTAAAAGATCAAGTTCTATTCTTTTATTTAAAAGGGAAGAGGTGTCTTTTCGTGATTGTAAAAATAGTAAAGGATAGTAGTAACAGTTTCCTTTGTACAGTTCAAAACAAAAATGGAGAGAAGTATGTAAAGAAATGGTTTCGTAAACAGAAAAACAAGGAAGAAGTAGGGCGACCAACTTTTAAAGAAGTAGAAAGGGATTGGAAAGAAAATAGAGAATCGTTTATGTATCCGAATGTTAAAGCGCTTTATTAAACATAATAGGCGTTTTATTCTTACAAAATTGTCACACTCCTGTAAGGTAATTCAATAGATTCGTTGCTTGTTCCATGTCATAATAAAGACATAAGAAAGCTTATTCAAACTACAACTTATTAGGAGAGTGTCAGTCATGATTGTAACAACAACGTCTGGAATTCAAGGTAAAGAAATTATTGAGTATATCGATATTGTAAATGGTGAAGCTATTATGGGTGCAAATATTGTCCGCGATTTATTCGCTTCTGTTCGTGATGTTGTCGGTGGTCGTGCTGGTTCTTACGAAAGCAAGCTAAAAGAAGCTCGTGATATCGCAATGGATGAAATGAAAGAACTTGCAAAACAAAAAGGTGCGAACGCTATCGTTGGTATTGACGTAGATTATGAGGTTGTTCGTGATGGAATGTTAATGGTTGCTGTAAGTGGTACAGCTGTACGTATATAAGTAAGTAAAAATACAGGCTCACCCCTTGAAGCTTATGCTTTGAGGGGATTTTTTTGTTTTATGACTAACGTTGACAAGAAATTATAATTACATATGTTCAAAGTGGGCAAAACGTTATTGTAAAAAATGCTAGGATTGCTCCTAGCATTTCGTGAGGGGGTATTGCACGGGAATTTAGATAATAAGCAGACACACTTGCTTATTTCAAATGTAGTATATATTGTTTTCAAAGAGAAAAGTAAGAAATACAACAATCTTTATATATGTTTAACGAAGGTGTTAATTATATGACAAATAATAAAATTATTATTTGAGGTAAGAAAAGGTGTATAGGATGTGAAAGGTAAGGTGATAGCATTGATGCAAAAATAAAGGACAGTACATATTGTATATGACGACTATGTACGGTCCTGATTATTCTTTTTGGATTACGAGAAATTGTCTCCTGTTTTACTATAAATTTCATAGGCGAAATAACCAAATAAATAGCCTATTCCGGCCCCTAAACTAAATGAAAGCAGGGAGAATTCCGGGAAAAACATACCGAAAATCAAACCAATCATACAGCCAACAAGCATTCCTATCGGTATGAAACTGTCTAATAAAATTTGAGCCTCATTTGATTTTTTCTTACCTAATTTTCCGTTCTTATATTTATGTTCCAATCTTTTTATTACAAATACTACAATTCCACCAACTATTACAACAGGCCAAATTGCCGAAATGAACCACATGTTAGAAGCTCCTTTCGTTTTTAATTAAATTATACCATATATTAACATTTTTAATTTAAGCGGAGACAAGATCTTCTGCATTTCTTTTCCTTTTATTCATAACTAAAGTTAATAGGAATAAAATGAAGCTTAAAAGTGCCATTATAATAAAAACTTGCGTATAACTATTAAAATAATCACGAGCGATTCCTGCTAGGACAGGAATGAATCCGCCCATAATATATCCTCCTGATTGCATCATAGCAGTCCATGCACTCGCATCTTCTGAAGTTTTTGTTTCATATAGCGGTAGCATGAGAGCGAGTGGAAATACGCCGCCGAGCCCGATACCTAGTAAAA
The DNA here is from genome assembly GCF_044908765.1 of Bacillus sp. RC251. Classification (NCBI taxonomy): domain Bacteria; kingdom Bacillati; phylum Bacillota; class Bacilli; order Caryophanales; family Bacillaceae; genus Bacillus; species Bacillus sp. RC251. The sequence goes on from NZ_JBIYDP010000001.1 coordinate 91,691, forward strand.
TAGAAGGAACCCATGGTGTGGTTAATGGGTAAATCATAAGCGATAAACCTGCGAGTACAAAGCATATACTCCCTAATAACCAAAGTGCTCTGTTTTTATAAATATCCGCTAACGTTGGAATTAAAAAGCTACATATCATTTGAATCACTGTAAAAACAGTTATAAGAGTCCCCGCTTGTTCGCTACTCACACCCATACTTTGATTTGCCGGCGCAAGCCAAGTCGTAATGGAATAAAAGGTTCCTGATTGTATCCCGAAAAAGATTGTGAACAACCACGCTTTTTTATTTCTTAAAGGTAAGCTATTATTCTTTTTATTTCTTAAAGGTAAGCTATTATTCTTTTTATTTTGTGTACTCGTATTCTTTTTTCGTTTCATAACGGGATACCAAAACATAATAGCGATAATAGTTAGTGCACCCCAAAAAGCGAGTGCCATATTCCAAGATCCTTTTAACACATGTTGTAAAGGAATCGTTAACCCTGCACTTAAAGAAGCGCCAGTTCCCATACCTACTGAATATATGCCAATCATTAAGCCGATTTTCGTAGGAAATTTTTCTTTAATAAAACCTGATAGTAACGGACCTGCAAGTGCAATTCCAATACCGATAAATAAAGAACTCGCGAATAATGTGGAAATGGAAAAGGTAAAGACCCTCATGCATGTTGCAAACCCAATTAGAATAAGACAAGCCATAATTGCTTTTTCTGCCCCGTATTTTTTTATTACCTTCCCAGTCAGTAAGGCGAATGTCCCCATACAAAAAACAGGAATAGCTGTTAAAAAACTAACGGAAAAATTACTTATATTTAAGTCTTGTCGGATTGTTTCTAATACAGGTGAAACAGATGTAATTCCGATACGTAAATTAATAGAAACAAAAAATAGTGCTAGTATATACAAATAAGTTCGTTCTTGATGTTTCAATTTCACTTTCTCCTCTCTTAAACATCAGATGTTATTGAGTATATCATCTGATGTTTGTGTGTAATAGATAAGGAGCTTATTTCAGCTCCAAATTTTGAATAGCGTATGTTCGTGCCTCTTCAGTATTTTGTTTTAAAATCGCTTGGAATAACTTTTCATGAATGTCAGAGTTATCTTCATAGTTCGCTGTATGTAATATGAATTGGCTTAAAATGTGGCGAAGGGCAGGTACGAAAGATTCATACAAATCAAGTAGAACTTCGTTTTTGCTCGCCTTTGCAATGGCTAGATGAAACTGAATGTCTGCATCTATGTATGCTACATAATTTCCTTCTTGAAGGGCATTTTTTCTTTTACTCAAATGTCCTTTTAAGTATAAAAGATCCTCGTCGGTTCGGCGCTGTGCTGCTAACATCGCTACTTCTTTATCTAACATATTTCGTGCTTCATACACATGATGTATATTAGCTGTTTGCAATCGTTTTTCAAATGAATCTTGCGTTGTATTGAGTGAAACAATACGAGTACCTTGTCCTTGGCGAACTTCTAATATGCCAGCATGTACTAATATCTTTATGCTCTCTCGCAATGTTGATCGTCCAACTCCTAACTCTTCCATTAATTGCGGCTCTGTAGGGAGGCGATCACCAACTTCATACTCGCCAGAAAAGATTTTCTCCTGTAGACGTTCCAACACTTCATCGACTAATTTCCGCCGAGCAACTTTTGAAAAAGATTTCTTTTCGTTCATATTCATCTGCTCATCTCCTGTTATATTCGTTTTTATGATAACCAATTTAAGTTTGGTTGACAATGTTATTTTTTAGGTAGTTGAAATGGGATACTAAAATAGGGTTTATAAGACATAAAAAAATCGATTTCTCCTGAATACATAGTAATATAAAAAAAACGCTCTTGTGAGCGTCTTTTTCTAATTTGAGATAGATGTATCATTATTGTTCTACTAGGTTACATAGTTCTCGTATAAAGTTTTCTCACACAAATGATCTGTGTATCAATTTATTTTTGATATACAGATCATTTGTATGATAATTATTATAGATAATTGCTGAATGATAACCTTACATGAATGCTTTTAAAAGTTCTTGAACTAATGGAATTACTCCACCTACAAATTTTAAAACTGCCATTGCGATTTCCATATGAGTGCCTCCTTTTTTTATGGTAAGATGCAATAAATCTTTATACGCTTATTATAGTAAGCGCTTACAATTATATCAATGCATTTCGATATGCAATATTTCATATTAATATTCTGTAATGGGGATGGAAAAAAGCCCCACTAATTAAAGTTTCACTTTATCAAAATGTAAGCTGCATCTTGTATAATATAATGATGGAGGTCGAATATGAAAAAAATGAATTCAAATATAGATGTGGATACAAATGTATTGGAAGCGGTATTTATTCCAAGAAGGTTTATTGTTTTATGGATTACACTCGTATATATAGCTTCAATGCTTTTAGAATTTCGTAATAATATTCTCTCAATAGATAGTTTCTTTTTTACAATAGTCATTGTTATTCATACTATTTTTCATTGGTATGCGAGTTCATTAAAAAATAGGCAATTGTTGTATTTCTTTTTTGTACAACTTTTCATTGTGTTTTTGGCTGCATTTATTGTACCAAATGGTTCAATAGCTATTTTTGTTGGATTAACCCCTATTTTAATTGCTCAAAGTTTATATGTTTATCACAATATATTTAAAGTAATGGCAGTTTTTACTCTCATGTATGCCATATTTTGTATTGCGATTAGTATGAATTATGGTGTGAATAAAGTAGCTATTCTTATCTCTATGTTCCTTTTAGTACTAGCAATTATTATTCCTTTTTCTTATATTAATAAGCAGCAATATGATGCACGTAATCGTATACAGAGCTACATTCAAGAGTTAGAGTCTGCATATATGAGAGTAGAAGAATTGACATTAGCTAATGAAAGGCAGCGAATGGCAAGGGATTTACATGATACGTTAGCGCAAGGTGTAGCGAGCTTAATTATGCAATTGGAAGCAATAGACGCCCATATGCAAAAAGGGAATATAGGACGATCTCAAGAGATTATGAAACAAACTATGATAAGAGCGAGACAAACTTTACATGATGCAAGGTTGGTTATTGATGATTTGCGTCATACTACCAATTCATTTAATAAAGCAGTAGAGGAAGAAGTTCAACGTTTTTCTGAGGCTACGTCTATACAAGTGAGATTTACTATTCAAAGCCCTCCGCATATTTCAAGCTTAGTAAAGGAACATTGTTTATATGTAATTAGTGAATGTTTAACGAATATCGCAAAACATTCGCAGGCAACAGATGTAAATTTAAAAGTTGAATATATCGATAACCTTGAAAAGCTTACTATTGAAGTTGAAGATAATGGAATGGGCTTTGACACTGGATCTATCGGTAAGAATCCTGGGCATTATGGATTAATTGGCTTAAATGAGCGAGTTCGATTGATTAATGGAGAAATACATATATTGAGTGAAAAGATGAAGGGTACGAAAGTGTGTATTCAAGTACCTATCAATAATGAAGGAGATAGCCATGAAGTATAACGTATTAATTGTGGATGATCATTTCGTTGTAAGAGAGGGTCTGAAATTAATAATAGAAACGAGTGATTCATTTCAAATTATAGGTGAGGCTGCAAATGGAGAAGAAGCCCTTTCTTTCATAGAAAAAAAGAAACCTGATGTTATTTTAATGGATTTAAATATGCCTAAAATGAGTGGGTTAGAAACAATTGAAGCTTTAAATAAAAAACAAAATCATACGCCGATTATTATATTAACTACTTATAACGAAGACGAATTAATGTTAAAGGGAATTGAGTTAGGAGCAAAAGGATATTTGCTAAAAGATACGGATCGTGAGAATTTGTTTCGAACATTGGAAGCGGCTATTCGAGGTGAGATTTTACTACAACCCAATATTATGGAAAAGATAGTGAATTATAAAAGGAAAGAAGTATATGCTGATAAGGTTGAAGAAAATAATTTAACAGAAAAAGAATTGTTTGTGTTGAAAGCTATAGCGCGTGGAAATAAGAATAAAGAAATTGCATTCGATATGGGAATAGCTGAGCGAACAGTAAAAGCGTATTTAACAAATATATACAATAAATTAGGTGTTAATTCAAGGTCAGAAGCAGTAGCTGTATCTATTGAAAGGAAGTTAATTCATTTTTAAAACATTATATATGCCCAATCGTACATTATAGGCTTGCCCTTTTGTACGATTTTTTTATTATTTTCTCATGTTATGCTTTAGAAAGTATGAGAGATTTAAGAACGCTCTAATTGCATTACACAGACGTTTTTAATATGGGAAAGGAAGAAGAATAATTAAATGGCAACTTTGTTTTTAATTTCTGTAGTAATTTTCTTTATTTGGCTGCAAAGTAAACAAACAAAATTAAACTGGATACATATTATTACTTTTCTCATGATGATAGGGATTATTACTTATACGGCGCCGCAACCAGTGACTAGAGATTTACAAGCAGAGTTATTGGCAGCTACGATTTTTTCTTTCGCTATTGGTGTTTGGCAAGGTGGAGGAATTACAGTTTGTAATGAGGATGGAATTTTATATATTACAAATGGAAAACAGTATTCCATTTCATGGATTCTTTTAATAATCGGCAACATAATTATTATTAACACATTTGAAGGAGAATTTACATTTAATGGATCGTGGATTATTTTGTGTAGCGTTGCCATTGCATCTGGGGTGAAAAACAGTATTCTATGTATTCTGTACAAATTAACAGTGCGAAATTGAATGGAAAAAGAATATTTTTTTATATTAATATAGAAATTATTACTGTAAGTTCATCAAAAGATTGTAGACGATAAAAACAGGAAAGAAGAATGGGGGAGTTAGCGTAGATGTTTCTACCTATTACTACATTTGATAGGTTTATTTGGCTGGGGAATGTTGCTTTCTCTTCAGAAAAAGTTAGCAAAAATCAAACGCTTTTGAGGGCTGAAGAGCAAGATGATAATTTGCGTAACAAGAAATATATAGATTCGGTTACTAAAATTCATAAGGAAATAAATATAGATTTTGTAAAATGTGGTGCTAATTATGTATCGGGCTGTGCGGAACCGCATTCAATAATTGTCATAACAAGTGGCGATACGTTTGTTGGAAGTGGACGGGTTAATAAGTATGGAGAATTTAAAATATATACGAATGATTATCTGGAAGAGCATTTGGTAATAGAGATGCAGTTGATAATGGGTGGTTTTTATCAAGAGAGTATAACGGTAAAGATAGAACGTTAAGATAGGATTATTTCTTTTTTTCCACTATATAAAAAGGAAGCAACCGTAGTCGCTTCCTACATCAATTAAGCCGAAGCTCTCTTCATTCTTTCAAGTAAACTAGATAACACATGCGTACGATACGATTCTAGTTTTTTACCTTCATAAGTACGGATACCTAATTTTTTAAGTTCTTTTACATACCAACCTTTGCTTCCGAAATACATGTGATCGCTCCCCTTCAACTTTGTTTTTAGTTGTTCTGATTGCATATGGAGGTACAGGTAATATAATGAAGGAAATGAATTTCGCGCGAAAATGGTTAACTTTGTTGCAAAAGACATATATACTAAGGATAGTATATAACGAGGTGGGCAAGACGTGATTATAGAGAAGCACGAAATTCAAATTGACCAAATTACGAGCGGTAAAGTGAATATCTTTACTTTCTATAGAAATAGAAAGCAAGTTGATGATCATTTTTTACGATTGCAAGAACCATCGCTTACAGCAAACTACTTCTTCCATTTTCATTTTGATGCAGAGAGCTTGCATCTACTGCAGGAAGAGTTTCCGAGCGTATATCCGTACGACGGTAGTGAAACGATTCACGACTGGACGGAAAAGATGAAAGCAGAATTGCAACATCAGATCCAAACAGGAAAATGGAATAAGCGCGTACGTATCGGTAATCGCATTCTAGATGTGGTGTTTACGTGGTGTGACGAAGATATAGTAGAGTGAAAAAGAAGCGGAGGACGCTTCTTTTTTTAGCGCTGGAATAAAACGAGCTTACCTGCAGAAGATGTGCAGCGATGTGTTTTTTCATACAATCCTTTTTCTTGTAAAATAGATTCACCTTTTGCTTTCGCTTCTTTTTCAGTTGCCGCCTCGAATGATTCGTCTAATGCTTTTGAACCATCTTTTTCAAAGACTGTTAGAACGTATACTCCCATGAAAATTCCCTCCAATAATAAAAATCAGAATCTTATAACTATTTTGGCATAAATCACTAGAATATGCAAAGAAATATATGACATTGCGTGTTACAATAAGGTGAAACTTTAACTAGTGGGGAGTCTATTCATGCCTACTTATTAAAGTTTTCAGCAATTTTAATATTGATAAAATGAAACTTTTGAAAGATAGAAAGGATCGTTATTTGTGAAACAAGTGAAGTTTATACATGCGGCTGATTTGCATTTGGATAGTCCGTTTAAAGGAATGGAGATGAATGTACCGCAGTCTGTTTGGGAAAGAATGAAGCAAAGTACGTTTGAATCGTTTGAGCGTATTGTTGATAAAGCGATTCAAGAGCGCGTTGATTTCGTATTACTAGCCGGGGATTTGTATGATGCGGAGACGAGAAGTTTGAGAGCGCAAGTGTTTGTGCGCGAGCAAATGAAGAGACTTTCGCAGTACGATATCCCTGTTTTTATTATTCACGGTAACCACGATCATTTAGGGGGAAGCTGGGCAGCAATTGAGTTTCCGGAAAATGTTCACGTGTTTACGGAGCCTTACGTAGAAGAGAAATCATTTTATAAAAATGGTGAGTTGTTAGCTTCTATTTACGGTTTTAGTTATTTGCAGCAAGCGGTAACGGATAATATGACAGCGCAGTATACGAAAATGAGTGATGCGCCTTTTCATATTGGCATGCTTCACGGAAGTGTGGAAGGGGATGCAGAGCATAATCGCTATGCACCGTTTCAAATTCGTGAGCTGAAAGAAAAGCAGTTTGATTATTGGGCTCTTGGTCATATACATAAACGTGAAATTTTATCAGAAGAGCCGTGCATTATTTATCCAGGTAATATACAAGGACGTCATCGTAAGGAAACAGGAGAGAAGGGTGCATACCTGATTGAACTCACGAAACAAGGGTCGCACTGTTCATTTTTCCATACGGCGGATGTTGTGTGGGATGAGATAGAAGTGAATATTGATGGACTTGAAACTGTTGATGAACTTATGACGAGCGCATCGAATGCGATGAATGAGTGCCGAAGAGAAGAGGAAGGGACGCTACTTACTGTCGTATTTACAGGACAAGGCCCACTTTCTCCTTATTTACGTGATGAAAAGCGTGTGGAAGAGATCTTTCATATTTTAGCAGCTGGCGAAGAGCGAAAAGACTTTGTATATGCGATGAAGTGGAAAAATGAGACGGTTTCTTTTGCGGAAATCGAGCGTTTGAAAGAGGAAAATCATTTCGTCGGTAGTGTGCTAAAAGAGTTAGAAGCTTTCACCAATATGGACGGCGTATTGCGCAGTATTTGGACATCTCCTGTAGCGCGTAATAGTATTGAATCTTTTACAGAAGAAGAGAAGAAAGAGATTCAAAAGGAAGCAGAAAATATTATTTTAGAGCAATTATTCCAGCAAGAGAGGGATAAGAAATGAGAATTGAAAAACTCCATATTTATGGGTACGGAAAATTAGAAAATGTGGAAATGGATCTATCAATGCTGACAGTGTTATACGGTGAAAATGAAGCGGGAAAATCGACAATTCGCTCATTTATGAAAAGTATTTTATTCGGTTTTCCGACGAGAGGACAGCGCCGTTATGAGCCGAAAGAAGGCGGCAAGTATGGCGGTGCGATGACTGTGCAAACAGAGAAGTACGGCCGTTTGAAAATTGAACGGTTGCCAAAGACGGCAGCTGGCGAGGTGACCGTTTACTTTGAAGACGGGAAAACGGGCGGCGAAGAAATTTTAAACGATATATTAAGCGGGATGAATGAAAGTTTATTTGAATCTGTCTTTTCATTTGATATGCACGGCCTTCAAAATATTCATCAGCTCGGCGAAACGGATATCGGAAATTATTTATTTTCAGCAAGCGCAGTCGGAAGCGATGCGTTATTACAACTAGATAAAAAGCTAGAAAAGGAAATGGATCAGCGCTTTAAGCCGAGCGGGCGTAAACCTGAAATTAACGTGTCACTGCAAGAAATGAAGAAGCTTGAAGAGAAGATGAAAGAGTGGCAAGGGAAAATTGGCACGTATGAAAAGCAAGTGGAGCAGTTAAAAGAAAGTGAAGAGAAACTTGCTTCTGTTCGTGCGGAAAAAGAGAGTGCAGAAAAGCGAAAGCAAGATTATGAAATATTAGCAGTGCTAGAGCCTCTCGTTATTGAAAAGCGTGCGCATGAGAAAGTGTTAGAAAACGAGAGCGGGCAGTTTCCTGTAAACGGGATGGCACGCTATGAAGCGATTAAGGCGAAGATGGAGCCGCTTCAATTACAAGTGGATTCACTCCATAAGAAAATAGAGACTGTGCAAACGGAAATTGAATCGATTCAAATAGATGAAGAGTTTTTACAAAAAGAAAGTTATGTAGAAGAACTTCGTATGCAGCATATGTCTTATGAAAATGCACGCCAAGAAATGCGTGACATGATAGGAACAATTACGAATATAAAAGAAGAACTGGCAGAACTAGAGCAACAAATCGGTGCTACTTTTGAAAAAGAAACAGTCCTTTCGTTTGATATGAGTTTGGCAACGAAAGAGTTAATTACGCAAACGGTGCAAAAGGCGCGCGAACTAGAAACGCAAAAAACACAGCTTGATGAGCGTTTTAAAGTAGCGCAGGAGCAATTAGAAGAACAAGAAGGAAACATAAAACAGGTTAAGCAACAAATGTTAGCGGATGAAGAACGAAATACGCTAGTTGAGAAAGAAAAGTCATTCCAAGATGCGGCGTTTATCAGTATGAGCGCAGAGAGAATGAAGCGCAAGTATGAAGAGAAGGCAGGAGCGGCAGTGCAAAAGAAAAAACAGTGGCAAAGAGTTTGTCTTCTGTTACTTCTTATTAACACAGTCGTTTTATTCACAAGCTTATTTATAGACAACCGCCTACTCTTATTTATTAGTGTTATTATTTTTGTAGGGATTGTTCTTGCCCTCGTTTTATATAAAGATCCGTCAAGTGGATTACAAGAAGAGCTTCTTACTCTTCAGCAAAGTGCTGGTGGGAGACAAAGTGAAGAAGCAATGTCAGTTCGTTATCAATTAGAAAAAGATGAAGAGATACGTAAATTATTTGAGCGTGAGTCGTATAAGTTACAGCAAATAGAGCGAGCTTATGATAAAGTCGTTTCATCGTATGAGGAATGGGAGAGAGAAACGTTCCGCATTAGCGAACAAGTAAATGTGTATAAAGTGCGCTATATGTTCCCTGAATTTTATACGTATGCACACATATTGCCGGCGTTTGAGCGTATGGAAAAAATGCAGCAATTATATCGCGAGTTAGAGAAACAAAGTGAGCGGAAATCTTCATTATATGAAATGATTTCGCAATTTGAACATAAACTAGAAACTGTTATCGGTAGTGCGGAGTATAGTAAACTGCACGAGGCACAAAGCCGTATGCAAAATGAGAAAGAGAAGCGACAAACTTGTAAGCAGCGAAAAGAGAAATTAGCTGAATGGCAAGAAGAATATGAGTTCATGCAAGAGCAATTAAAACAACTGTTAGTAGAACGAGATAGTTTATGGCATATCGCACATTCTACAGATGAAGAGATGTTTTTAAAAGCAGGTAAACTGGCAGAAAAACGTGAAGATGCTGAGCAGCAAATCGGGCGTTTATTACCGCAAATTGATCTGTTAGAACAACGTTTAACGAGTTTATCATTAGCTGAACATTATGAGGCTGACGGTTATGATGAAAAATTAAAGCAAGAAATGACAGCTGCGCAAAATTGTCTTATGAAAGAGAAAGAACTGACAGAGCGTATTGCGAAACATCGTATGGAAATCGCGAATTTAGAAGAAGGTAGTACGTACGGTGATTTACTGCACGAATGGGAAATGAAAAAAGCGCAAGTGCGTGAACAAGTGAAGAAGTGGGCTGCTTATGCGGCCGCAAAGACAGTATTAACGAAAACGAAGCAATATTATCATGAAGTACATCTTCCTCGTATTTTACAAAAATCAGAAGAGTATTTCGTCTATTTAACAGGCGGACGATATAGTAAAATCTTTTCACCGTCAGAGGCAGAACCGTTCATTGTTGAGCGTAATGACGGTATGCGTTTTTACAGTCATGAACTAAGTCAAGCGACAGCAGAGCAGTTATATTTATCGTTACGATTTGCGTTAGCGAAAACGTTTGAGCATGATTATCCATTTATTATTGATGATAGTTTTGTACATTTTGATGCGGTAAGGACGAATCGTACGATTGAACTAATAAAGGAAATTGCGAAAGATAGACAAGTCATCTTCTTTACATGTCATGCGCATTTACTAACGTATTTTACAGAAAAACAGATTATAAAATTAGTGCGTAAGCGTAAAGAAAATGAGTTGTAGTGTGCTATACTAAAAGTAATTGATATGGTGGAGGAATTCGAATGAAAAAGAAAATTGCAGAATATGAAGTTGGTGAACAAGTCGATGTTTTCTTGTTAATTAAAACAGCGACAAAAGGTTTAGCAAGCAATGGGAAACCATTTTTAACAGTAATCTTACAAGATCCAAGTGGAGATATTGAAGCGAAGCTATGGGACGTATCGCCAGAAGTTGAGAAACAATATGTAGCAGAAACAATCGTTAAAGTAGCTGGTGACATTTTAAACTACAAAGGACGTATTCAATTACGTGTGAAACAAATCCGTGTTGCGAATGAAAATGAAGTAACAGATATCTCGGATTTCGTAGAAAAAGCACCAGTGAAAAAAGAAGATATGGTTGAAAAAATTACGCAATACATATTTGAAATGAGAAACCCGAACATTCAGCGTCTGACAAGACATTTGTTAAATAAGCATCAAAACGAATTTTTAGAATATCCAGCAGCGACAAAGAACCATCACGAGTTCGTATCTGGACTAGCTTATCACGTCGTATCGATGCTTGATTTAGCGAAAGCTATTGCGGCTTTATACCCATCGTTAGATAAAGACTTACTATATGCAGGCGTTATTTTACACGACCTTGGTAAAGTAATCGAATTATCTGGCCCAATTTCTACGACGTACACGTTAGAAGGAAATTTACTAGGCCACATTTCTATTATGGTGAACGAAATTGGTAAAGCGGCAGATGAGCTGAACATCGATGCAGAAGAAGTATTAATTCTTCAACACATCGTGCTTTCTCACCACGGAAAAGCAGAATGGGGTAGCCCAAAACCACCATTAGTAAAAGAAGCAGAAATTCTGCACTACATCGATAACTTAGATGCAAAAATGAACATGATGGACCGCGCATTAGGACGCACAAAACCAGGTGAATACACAGAGCGTGTCTTTGCTCTTGATAATCGTTCGTTCTATAAACCGACGTTCCATAATTAATAGTGTGAATAAAGTGGCCTCATTAAGTGTTAATAAGCTTAGTGGGGCTGTTGTATAATGATAATAAAGTTATTGAATTTTGATTATTAAAAGCTAAGAGCCTTACTACATTCTACGTAGCAAGGCTCTTTAAAGTTGTTTCAAATTACATCCATCTGTCCGTTCAAGTGTAACTATTCGTAATTATTTGATATTATACAGGTGAATAGAAAGATATATTAAAATTTAGTTTCGTAGTTGTAAAAGGAGGTTATTTATCCGACATTAACGGGCAGTAAAACTCCCACCTCAAAATTTGGCTGGAGCAAAGAAGTTAGGTGGGGGTCGGGCTGCCCGTAAACGTCCGATTGGTGAGGGCTGATTATAGGTTCACTTTATATTATTCTCTTATAATTTTCCAAAAAGGAGGGTTTATGAAAAAGATTATTGTTTTTGTATTAACGATATTTATATTATTCTCAGGATTTGCAACACAAAGTTATGCGTTGTCAGATTCGCAATCTGCGGCAATACAAGCGTTGCTAGATGATGCCTGTCGTATATCAGGTGTGCCGGGAATGTCAATCTCAATACTTGCTGATGATGAAGTGTTCTACTTTTCTTCAGGGTATGCAGACCGTGAAAATGGGTTGTCTGCAAGTGAAAATACACTCTATGAGTTAGCCTCGGTCAGTAAAGCTTTTACCGGTATGGGTATTATGCTGTTGGAAGAGCAAGGGCTGCTCTCAATGACTGACCCTGTCCAAAAATATTTACCTTGGTTTACGTTAAAGTATCAAGGGAAACCTGTTGATATGCAAAGTCTTACACTAAATAACTTTCTTCACCATACCAGTGGTCTAACAAATATTAGGCATACTCAAAATATTCCACAAGGCAATACACCGGATATGTTGCAAAAGACTGTGGAAATGCTCGTGGATGCTGAATTGGCGTTCCCTCCCGGTGAACAGTATAACTATGGAACCGTTAATTATGACGTATTGGGTTTGATTATTGAGATTGTGTCGCGACAAAGCTATGAAGACTTTATGAAGGAACAGGTATTTCAGCCGTTAGGTCTTCACCAGACGTATGCTTATAAAGAAGATGCTCAAGCCACTGGACAGTTGGCACAGGGCTACCGTTCTTCCTTTTTTATGACAACTCCATTTAAAGCTCCGGATTATGCTGGGAATAAACCCGCAGGCTACATCATTTCTAATACAAAAGATATGGCGCGTTGGATGGGCATACAGATGGGTATCGTGCAGGACATACCCGAAATATTTCACACGGTTATCGAAAAATCACATAGGGGTGATATGTCTGTTTCGGCTGTCAACGGTATGTATTATGCGGCAGGCTGGTCCGTAAACGCCGAACAAACGATTATAGAACACACTGGGGGCAATCCAAATTTCAGAACCGAAGTAGCCATACTGCTAAATGAACGAACAGCCGTCTCCTTGCTGAGCAACGGTGCAAATACCAATACAAACATGGTACTAAAAGTTAAAGATATATTAGAAGGCAATCTAACTCAGTCATATGAAATAAGCGGCACACAGCTTTTGGATATCATTTTGTCGTCTATCACAATTATTCTTTTCCTATTGGCTGTTTTGCTATTTCTCTTAGGATTACGCAGAAGGAGAACGAATGAGCGGCAGCCAATGACAAAAAAGAGAATAACCGTAACAGTTATTTTCCTGACCGCTACGATTGCCCTGGTTATACTGTGCTGTGCTTTCGATTGGTCAACAATACTTATGTGGCAAACATATAGTGTTCTTACAGCTTTGATTTCGTCAGCATTATTAACAGCAAGCATTACATGGTTTGTATACACTCACCGATAAAATACCTCGCTCCTAAGATAAGCATAATGTTAAGTCATTAAAGTCCGATTGGTGAGGGCTGATAATCAGTGGGGGGTGAAGAAAACCCCTACTGATTAAAGTTTCACTTTATTAAAAATAAAATAAAATAGTTAAGAAGTACGCATGGGCGTAACGAAGAACAAATAAAACATATCTTGCCACTAGAATGGGAGCATATCAACTTTTTAATTGAGTACCGCCAGCAGTTCAGAAAAAATACAATAAGCTGTCCATATGGGCAGCTTATTGTTATTCTACATTGTTCTTAAATAAACTTAATATTTGTTGAGCATCTGTATCCCTTATTATGTAATGTTCTAGATTTTTTTGTTCTTCATTATCTTGACGAGCAATTATAACTTTTTTATCCTCTAGCCAAATTAAATATGTTTCATTGGAATGATCTTGGTAATTTACATTCATTTGATAATCAATATTTGCTTTAGCCTCATCATCTAGCAAAAGAGGAATAACTCTTTCTCGATCCTTATCTATTCCTGTATGTTCCATGGATTTAATAATTTGATCAAACTCTAGATTTATAACTGCTTTTGTATTTTTTACCTTAGTGGATATAAGCTCAATTTTCTTTATTTCCTTGCCTTGAAAGAAAATAGGTTTACGATTTTCCTCTTGTTGTATTGAGGCAGTTTTTACTTTTGGTTGTTCAGTAGTAGATGTACTACCAGTGTTTGTCTCAGTCGAACAAGCGGATAGATATAGGAATAATGATAAGGTCAGTAATGATATATTTTTATTCATAAATTAACCCCTTTCTTTTATAGATAACATTCCTTTTCACCATGTAATAAACCTTTTTAAAGGGGAGAAGTTGTCTACTCTTCGTATGAATACTTTATCCCGCGTTAATGGACAGTAAAACCCCACTGATTATTAGCCTTCACTTTATCATTCTCCAGTTCAAAATGTTATCCAATAAAAAAATATCTCGAATTCGAGATAAATTACTTGCTTTTTAATCACTTGAGTTGTAAAGTGATAGTAACGAAAGCGATTGAGTCATATGAAAAACATACACTCACTTGCTTTCGATTAAAAAAACGAAGTAACTTATTCAGTAAAAACTAAGATGAATTTACAAAAACATAATGAGAATAAATTGAAAAGCTAAGAAGCATATTATTTTTTAGATATCACTTGACTAGTAAAATGAAACGGAGGAATTATCAATGTATGAAATTAAAGGGCATCATCACATTTCAATGGTTACAAAAAACGGAAGTGAGAATAATCATTTTTATAAAAACGTACTTGGTTTACGTCGTGTGAAAATGACGGTAAACCAAGATGATCCATCGATGTATCACTTATTTTACGGAGATAGAACAGGAAGCCCAGGTACGGAACTATCATTTTTTGAAATGCCTTTAGTAGGAAAAACATACCGTGGTACGAATGCAATTACGCGAATCGGATTACTCGTTCCTTCAGAGGAAAGCTTACATTACTGGAAAGAAAGATTTGAGAAATTTGGTGTGAAACATAGCGAAATAACAACATATGCAAATCGTCCTGCTTTGCAATTTGAGGATGCTGAAGGTCTTCGCCTCGTGCTAATCGTTTCAAACGGAGAAAAAGTGGAGCACTGGGAGACGTGGGAGAAATCAGAAGTTCCTGCTGAACATCAAATTCAAGGAATGGGTTCAGTGGAAATGACAGTGCGTAGACTTGATAAACTGGCGAGTACACTAACAGACATATTTGGTTATACAGAAGTTAGCCGAAGCGATGAAGAAGCGATTTTCCAGTCTATTAAAGGAGAAGCCTTTGGAGAAATCGTTGTGAAATATTTAGATGGTCCTACTGAAAAACCGGGCCGCGGTAGCATTCACCATTTAGCAATTCGTGTAAAAAACGATGCAGAGCTAGCTTATTGGGAAGAACAGGTGATACAAAAAGGTTTCCATTCTTCTGGAATTATCGACCGTTTCTACTTTAAAAGCTTATACTTCCGCGAATCAAATGGAATCCTATTTGAAATTGCGACAGATGGACCAGGATTTACAGTTGATGGAGATGTAGAGCATTTAGGAGAAAAACTTGATTTACCGCCGTTCTTAGAAGAAAAGCGAGCAGAAATTGAAGCGAAATTAGCACCTATTGAAGAGAAATAATAGAAGAAAAAATAAAACTTTAAAAACAACTGGAGGAATATAAAATGAACCAATTAAAAGGAATTCACCACGTTACAGCAATTACAAGTAGTGCAGAAAAGAACTATGAGTTTTTCACTCACGTTTTAGGAATGCGTTTAGTTAAAAAAACAGTAAACCAAGATGATATTCAAACGTACCATTTATTCTTCGCAGATGATAAAGGTAGTGCAGGAACAGATATGACATTCTTTGATTTCCCAGGTATTCCAAAAGGAGTACACGGTACAAATGAAATTTCAAAAACTTCATTCCGCGTTCCAACTGATGAAGCATTAACGTATTGGGTGAAACGCTTTGATCGTCTTGAAGTGGAGCATACAGGCATTAAAGAGCAATTTGGTAAGAAAACTCTTTCTTTCGTTGACTTTGACGATCAACACTATCAATTAATCTCAGATGAACTTGATAACGGGATAGAATCAGGTACACCGTGGCAAAATGGTCCAGTTCCATTAGAATATGCGATTACTGGCTTAGGCCCTGTATTCATCCGTATTGCAAACTTTAGTTTCTTTAAAGAAGTGTTAGAAAAAGTTCTATTATTTAAAGAGATTGCGCAAGAAGGAGAATTCTATTTATTTGAAGTAAACGAAGGCGGAAACGGTGCTTCTGTCATTGTAGAACATAATACGGTTCTTCCTGAAGCACAACAAGGATTTGGTACAGTGCACCATGCTGCATTCCGCGTAGAAGACCGCGCTGTATTAGAAGAATGGATTGAGAGAATCGGTAGCGTTGGCCTTCCGTCATCTGGATATGTAGATCGTCACTTCTTCGAGTCATTATATGCAAGAGTAGCACCGCAAATTTTATTTGAATTTGCAACAGACGGTCCAGGATTTATGGGAGATGAGCCATACGAAACACTTGGTGAAAAATTATCATTACCTCCGTTCCTAGAGCCAAAACGTGAAGAAATTGAAAAATTAGTTCGTCCAATTGATACAGTAAGAAGCACGAAGGAATTTATTAAAGAGTAACAATAGAGAGAATAGGTAGGAGAGCAAGTAGTTTTAGCGGAGTGCTGGAACTGCTTGTTTTTTTATTTGGGTAATTATCAAAGTGGATAATCTTTATAAAATAATTAATGAATTGTCAGTTAATTATGGAGAAATATTTATTTGTAGGATGATCAAAATGTATGTTTGAATTTTCTGTTATTATTTATAGAAGAGTACATAACAGATGATTAGGAGGGGTTTCATGATTACATCTACTACAAACGAAAAACTGACGCAGCTATTGAATGAATGGTATCTAGAGATTAGATCAAGACGTATAAGTAATGCAGAACGTCTAAAACAAGAACTTGATTTTAAATTTACTAAACTAAAAAAAGAGACTGGAGAAGGTTTGCAGGACCAAAATCTATTACTTTATTATTATTTGCTAGAATTTCGATATAACTATTTAATAGATAATCTAGGCTTATCTCAAGAGAGTTTTAACAAGATAGATTCGTTTGATCAACCAACAGATAATTTTTTAACTTATTATTATCACTTTTTTAAAGCAATACATGTTAGTGAGTTAGGAAATTTTCATCTGGCTAAAGAACATTATGAAAAGGCTGAAAGTTTTTTGAAGTATGTTCCTGATCAATTAGAAAAGGCTGAATTTTATTATAAGTTAGCTACATTTCATTATGATATACAACAAGCTTTGGTATCTATTAAACATGCAACGAAGGCAAAGGATATGTATTCAAATCATGATGGATATGAATTAAATGTAGCTTTTTGTGATAATATTTTAGGCTTAGCCTGTATGAACTTAAAGGAATGGGAATTAGCTGAAGAGCATTTCACAGCTGCTATGGATCAATTCCAAAAAATTGGTGAAGAAAAATTTATTATTATGGTTCGTCATAATTTAGGATGGATGTATTCTACGCAAAATTTATCTGCATTGGCAATTCGTTATCTTACTGAAGTAGTAGAAAAATCTCCTCAACATTATAAAGCTCTTTATGTAAAAGCAAAAGAGCATTACAAGTTAAAAGAGCATGAGATTGCAAATAAGCTTATAGAAAAAGGATTGAAGATTTGTAGAGATTCGAAAATTGAAGGCTATCAACACCATTATGAAATTTTAAATGCATTAAATCAAGGTGTAAAAGCGGAAGAATTAGAGGGTATTATTCTTAGAGGAATTACGTATTTTGAAAGAGAAGAGTTATATGATTATACTCAGGAGTATCAGGAAAAATTAGCAGTGAAATTTTATGAAGAAAACCTTTGGGAAAAGGCAAGTAAGTATTTTTATTTTAGTAAAAAAGCAAGGGAAAAACTTTTTGATAAGGGGGCTTTAAAATGAAAAAAATAGTAATCAAATTGTTAGGGATTGTAACAGTATTTACACTGACTTTAGGGGTGTATAGTTCAACAGATCATCAAAAAAGTCCAACACTAATGAAAGCTGAACATGGGGATTATGGTGGCTAAAAGAGAAAAAGGGATCTCACAATGAGGTCTCTTTTTTCTTTTTAGTTATAAAAGAATTGACTTACTTTAAATGTGTAACTATAATGGTTACAAAACAACCATCACTAATAGAAGTGAGTAATATTTTTTTGATATAATTGTAACTAAAGTAGTTACAATTAAAATTTATTATAAAACAACCAAATAATGTAAAAACTTTAAATAGCAACAAGAGAAAGGAGACGGGAATGTTGAAACGGTTTAAGTTTTATTTGATTAGTGGTATTGTGCTTGTTTTGCTTATCGTATGTAACTTCGTTGATAAGCCGATTGCGAAGGTTGAAGAAGTGAAAGATACTGTTATGATGAAGCTGCATACGAAAGAGAGTATGGCGCAGATTGATGGACAGACGATTTATTTTAAGCAAATTGGTGAGGGAAAACCGCCTTTACTTATGCTTCACGGGTTTGGTGGTTCATCTGATGGATTTAATGATATTTATCCGGAACTTGTACGAGATCACACGATTATAGCGGTTGATATTTTAGGGTTTGGACGTTCTTCTAAGCCAGTTGATTTTCAGTATTCGTTTCCTGCGCAAGTGAATTTATATTATAAGTTAATGAAAAAACTCGGATACGATCAATTTGCAGTACTTGGTCATTCGATGGGCGGAGAGATGTCTCTAAATTTAGCGTATTTATATCCGGATGCAGTAACGCATCTCATTTTAGCGGATTCTACAGGGATAGAGTCTTTCCAGCAAAAAGAAAGTTATGAAGTGCCGCCATTATCGACAGACTTACAAACTGTAACAGAGATTACGGATTATAATAAAAGTGCGGTGAAAAATAGTCGCGACGATAAAGAACATTATGATCAGCTTACGAAAATGAGAGAGCGCCGCATTGCGATGGAAGCAGACAAAATTAAGGTGCCGACTTTAATTATATGGGGACGACACGATAAGAGCGTTTCTTGGAAAAATGGTGAACTGTATCATCAGCTATTTACGGATAGTACGTTCCATATCATTGAGAAAGGATACCACGCACCGTTTCGCCAGGAACCAATAGAGTTTATGGAATATGTACAAGCGTTCTTCGCGAAGAATCCACAATAAAATTTAAGCATAAATCCACTTCTTTCCTCATACAGTGAAACTAATAAGGCTTGTCTAAGGAAAGGAATGAAGTACAGTGGAAACTTTACCATGGTGGGTGTATCTTGTAATCGTCGGGATCGTATTAAGTGGCTACATGGTTTTATATACTTCAAAAAAAGAGCAAGAGATGGATAATGAGTTTATCGAAAAAGAAGGCGAAGTGTATATGAAGCGTTTAGAAGAAGAGCGAGAGAAGCGGAATCAGGATAGTGATAAGGATTCGGTTTTATTATAATTAGAGAAGAGTGGATAACGTATTGTTATCCACTTTTTTATTTCCTGAAATATATCGACGATTTTTCAAATATATCGAACACAACTTGGAATATATCAACGATTTTTTCAATATATCGACGATTCGACATGGGATATCGACTTATCGACACGAAACGACAATGTTAAGGAGCGCAATTATTGTTCGGGAAATTATTATAGAAGAAAAATATATGAAATCGACACACTACATAGCCCCATTACAACCTGTAACGCACAAGTTGCACCACCTACGCAACGACAACTCGCTTTACTCTTCATCCGTTATTTGACCATACTAGACGGAGAGAGGTGATAAACACAGTATGATTTTTAGTGAACGTTTAAAAGAAGAACGAGAAAAACGAAATTGGTCGCAACATGATTTGGCTGAAAAAATTCATGTAAGTAGGCAGTCTGTTTCAAAATGGGAGACGGGAAAGAACTATCCGAGCATTGAAATTATTATTCATTTAAGTGATCTGTTCGGTATTACGATTGATGAGTTGCTAAGGAGTGATGAAGAGTTGACGCAAAAAGTAATTAACGATAGTAAACAGTTAGCATATCCAAAATGGAAGGTGTTTTTCGATAGTTTATTTATGATGGGTGTATTTTTATTTATTACAAAAATCGTTGTATGGATGCTAAATAAGTTTGCCGGAGCGAGCATTACACTTGTAGCAGATGCACCGTATGTAATGAATTTTTTACCTCTCATATTAATGGTTATAGGTGGAACGGCTTCTGATAAGTTAAAGAAAATATATAGATAATGAAAGAAATCCCCTTCACTAGCTGTTCTTTCCACTCAAATTGTGTACTATAAAGAATAGACAGGAAGGGGATATAGAATGGAATTTCATGAACAGAAGATTTTGCCGGCAGTGAGGCAAATTAAAGATTTGGAAAAGCTATTACATAGTTCATATGAGTATATTGTTATTTTAGATATTCATGTTGGTCAATTGAAGAGTGTTGTGTCACTTGCGAAGCAGCATAGTAAAAAGGTGTTTTTACATGTTGATTTAATCCATGGATTACAAAGTGATGGGCATGCGACGGAGTTTTTATGCCAAGAATATAAACCGTACGGGTTACTGTCGACAAAGGCGAGCGTGATTATGAAGGCGAAGCAAAAGGGTGTCGTCTCAATTCAACGCATCTTTTTAATTGATTCTAGCGCGATGGAAAAGAGCTGTAATTTGCTAGAAAAGACGAAGCCGGATTATATAGAGGTGCTCCCTGGTGCGCTAACGGATGTGATTGCTGAAGTGAAAGAGCGTACTGGTGTCCCGATTTTAGCGGGTGGTTTCATTCGTACTGTGCAAGATGTTGAAAGAGCTTTAAGTGCTGGTGCGACAGCAATTACGACATCAAAAAAAGAACTATGGAAACATTACCAAAAAAAGTGACGAAAATGTGAAAAAATTCTGTTGACACCGCTTTCATGAAAGGTTAACATTATAGACAAGTTAATAAACGTGACGGAGAAAAGAAGAGATCCACATTTCATTGTTTCTATATAAATTTATATAGAAGCGTGCAAAGCTGTGGGTCTTTTTCTTTTGACAAAAACGAATGGCCATTCATTTTACCTCTATCACATTTGAACGCATTTAAATTGATTGTGGAGGGATACTATGTCAGCATTTTTAGGAGAGTTAGTAGGGACTGCGTTGTTAATCTTACTTGGTGGCGGCGTTTGCGCTGGTGTAAGTTTAAAGAAATCGTTTGCGAAAGATTCTGGTTGGATTGTTATTACAATGGGCTGGGGCTTAGCAGTTGCTATGGCAGCGTATGCAGTTGGATCAATTAGTGGGGCACATTTGAATCCGGCTTTAACGATAGGATTAGCATTTAAGGGAGCGTTCCCATGGAGTGACGTACCAGGTTATATCGCAGCACAAATGATTGGGGCAATTATCGGGGCAGTTCTTGTATATTTACATTACTTACCACACTGGAAAGAAACAGAAGATCCAGGAACAAAATTAGGTGTATTTGCAACAGGCCCAGCAATTCCGAACACATTTACAAACCTTTTAAGTGAAATGATTGGAACATTCGTTTTAGTATTTGGTATATTAGCAATTGGAGCAAATAAATTTGCAGATGGATTAAATCCATTTATCGTAGGTTTCTTAATTGTAAGTATTGGTTTATCATTAGGTGGAACGACAGGATACGCGATTAACCCAGCTCGTGATTTAGGTCCGCGTATCGCACACTTCTTCCTTCCGATTGCAGGAAAAGGCGGTTCGAACTGGAAGTATGCATGGATTCCAGTAGTTGGTCCAATTCTAGGTGGATCACTTGCAGGATTATTCCATCAAGTTGTATTCGAAGGAAAACAAAATGCAGCACTTATTTATGTGATTATTGCAACTGTGATTGTACTAGCAATCTCTTATATGACAAGTAAAAAAAGTGAAAGCAATACAAATAGTAGAAAAGTAGCATAGGGGGAAACCATTATGAAAAAATATATTCTTTCTTTAGACCAAGGAACAACTAGCTCACGCGCAATTCTTTTCAATAAAAAAGGTGAAATTGTTCATTCAGCTCAAAAAGAGTTTACACAACATTTTCCAAAGCCAGGCTGGGTAGAGCATAACGCACAAGAAATTTGGGGATCTATTTTAGCAGTTATCGCAACTTGCTTAAGTGAAGCAGATGTAAAACCAGAACAAATCGCTGGTATCGGTATTACGAACCAACGTGAAACAGCGGTTGTATGGGATAAAACGACTGGAAAACCAATTTACAACGCAATCGTATGGCAATCTCGTCAAACAGTTGAAATTTGTGATGAGCTAAAAGAAAAAGGTTATAGCGAAATGGTTCGCGAAAAAACAGGTCTTTTAATTGACGCATACTTCTCTGGTACGAAAGTAAAATGGATTTTAGATAATGTTGAAGGTGCAAGAGAAAAAGCAGAAAACGGCGATCTATTATTCGGAACGATTGATACGTGGCTTGTATGGAAATTGTCTGGCGGTAAAGCGCACGTAACGGATTACTCAAATGCATCACGTACATTAATGTTTAACATTCACGACTTACAGTGGGATGATGAGCTTCTAGACATGTTAACAGTGCCAAAGAGCATGCTTCCAGAAGTACGTCCATCATCTGAAATATATGGCGAAACAATTGATTATCACTTCTTCGGTCAAAATGTACCGATCGCAGGTGTAGCTGGTGACCAACAAGCAGCATTATTTGGACAAGCTTGTTTCGGTGAAGGTATGGCGAAGAACACTTACGGAACTGGTTGCTTCATGTTAATGAACACAGGTGAAAAAGCAGTAGCTTCTGAGCATGGTCTATTAACAACAATTGCATGGGGTATAGATGGTAAAGTAAACTATGCATTAGAAGGAAGTATTTTCGTAGCAGGTTCTGCAATTCAATGGTTACGTGACGGAATGCGCATGTTTAAAGATGCAAGTGAGAGTGAAGTATATGCTTCTCGCGTTGAATCAACTGACGGTGTATACGTTGTACCAGCATTCGTAGGATTAGGTACACCATACTGGGATAGTGAAGTACGCGGCGCTATGTTTGGTGTAACGCGCGGTACGACGAAAGAGCATTTCATTCGTGCAACACTAGAATCTTTAGCGTACCAAACGAAAGATGTATTATGTGCAATGGAAGCAGATTCAGGTATTGAACTGAAAACATTACGCGTTGATGGCGGAGCAGTTAAAAATAACTTCTTAATGAAGTTCCAAAGTGATATTTTAGATGTTCCTGTAGAGCGTCCAGTAATCAATGAAACGACAGCTTTAGGTGCAGCATACTTAGCTGGTCTTGCGGTTGGATATTGGAAAAACCAAGATGAAATTAAAGAACAGTGGCATATGGACAAACGCTTTGAACCAACGATGGAAGCGGAAACAAGCGAAGAGCTATATGCTGGATGGAAAAAAGCGATTGAAGCAACAAAAGCTTTCAAATAATCATAAACAGTGTTATAATGGTGACAAGTTAATAATTCGGTAGGAGATTTGGAGAGACCACAACACGCTATAGAGGCGAAATCTATAGCGGAGTTCGTGGTCTCTTTTTTCGTTATCAAAGGGAGGAATTACCATGAAATTTTCAAGTAAACAACGTAAAGACGTATTAAACGGAGTAAATAAACAAGAGTTAGATGTGATCGTAATTGGTGGAGGTATTACTGGTTCTGGTATTGCATTAGATGGAGCAACACGCGGGTTATCAACAATTGTGTTTGAAATGCAGGACTTTGCAGCAGGTACATCAAGTCGTTCAACGAAGCTTGTACACGGTGGTCTACGTTATTTAAAACAACTTGAAGTGAAAATGGTAGCAGAGGTGGGGAAAGAGCGTGCGATCGTATATGAGAACGGTCCCCATGTAACAACACCAGAGTGGATGTTACTTCCGTTCCATACAGGCGGTACGTTCGGATCATTCAGTACATCAATTGGTCTTCGTGTATATGACTTCTTAGCAGGCGTAAAACGAAGCGAGCGCAGAAAAATGTTTAACCGTGAAGAAACATTAAACAAAGAGCCTCTTGTAAAAAAAGAAGGATTAAAAGGCGGCGGTTACTACGTAGAATATCGTACAGACGATGCGCGTCTTACAATTGAAGTAATGAAAGAAGCGATTGAACACGGTGCGAAAGCTGTTAACTACGCAAAAGTAGACAGTTTCTTATATAAAGATGGAAAAGTATGCGGTGTACGTGTAATCGATTTACTAGATGGCGAAGTATATGAAGTGTACGGTAAGAAAATTGTAAACGCAGCTGGCCCTTGGGTAGATACACTTCGTGAAAAAGATAACTCGAAAAAAGGGAAAGTACTTCAGTTATCAAAAGGTGTGCATTTAGTAATTGACCAAAAACGTTTCCCATTAGGGCAAGCTATTTACTTCGATACACCAGATAAACGTATGGTGTTCGCGATTCCTCGCGGCGGAAAAACATACGTAGGTACAACAGATACGTTCTATGATAAAGACGCAGCTGTACCGCACATGACAACAGAAGATCGCACATATATCATTAATGCGATTAACTACATGTTCCCAAGTGTGAAAATTACAGAAAAAGATGTGGAGTCAAGCTGGGCTGGTGTACGTCCGTTAATTTATGAAGAAGGTAAGAATGCATCTGAAATTTCTCGTAAAGATGAAATTTGGACTTCTGAATCTGGTTTAATTACAATCGCTGGTGGTAAATTAACAGGATACCGTAAAATGGCTGAAATGGTAGTAGACTACGTAACGAACTTACTACAAAAAGAGGGTCATAGTGCATATCCGAAGAGCGACACGAAACATATGCCAATCTCTGGTGGACATGTAAGTGGTTCACACGGATTCCCAGCATTCGTTGCGAAAAAAGCAGACGAAGGTACGAAATCTGGTTTAACGAAAGCACAAGCAGAAGAATTCGCGAAATTCTATGGCTCTAACGTTGACGTACTGTTCGACTTAGCGAAAAAACATAAAGACGAAGCGAAAGAATACAACATGCCGCTAGACGTTCTAATCCCACTTGTATACGCAATGGATTACGAAATGACAGCAAAACCAGTTGACTTCTTCGTACGCCGCAGAGGCGCTGTATTCTTCAACATTCACTGGGTATACGAGTGGAAAGAAGCAGTAATCAACTACATGGCTGCGAAACTAGGCTGGAGCAAAGAAGAGCAAATGAAATACACAGCAGAATTAGAAAAAGCATTAACAGACGCTGTCATTCCTGTAGATCAACAAGAACAAGCAGCTGCATTAGCGTAAAATAGAAACCACCTGAAGGGGAGCCTTTAGGTGGTTTTTATCTTGACTAAAAATAAATAAAATGTGTTACAATGATGATAGAGTATATAGTATGAATTTTGCATAAAATAAAGAAGACAGAAGCCTGAGAAACTTCTGCCTTGTGTAACCTAACTTGCTATTGTGGTGGTAGTAGGTGCGGTTATAAGACAATTACATTAACGTTTTAGCCGAGAACCGCCCTTACCTTTTCCACGAAGCAGGGTGGTTCTCGCTTTTTTGTATACAGAAATTAGCCACGGACCGACGTATCTTCTACCGATGACAACGCCAGCTCCGGTTAGGATACCATACACTAATTTAATTACAAACATCGCGATCATTTTATCACCTCCCCCTTTTTTTCAAAATGGAAGAGATGATTATCACACCTACTAGTTATAGCTTATTAAGTTACATTTCAATTGTATTATGTTTTAAAATAGGGAACAAGACAAATGAATACGGATATGAGGTGCAGCATGAAAAAATTAATTACGTATGATGCTGAAATCCAGATGGCATATCTGTATGTAATTCCATTCACTTCAGAAATTGAGATTGAATCGACTGAAGAATTGGAAGAAAATCCAAAACTAAATTTAGATATAGATCAATTTGATCGTATAGTGGGGATTGAGCTTTTTGGAGAAAATGCTCATAAATTAAAAGAATTAACAAATAGGAGTAAAATATATATAAAGAAAGCTTCAAACGATAATGCATACATATATTCATTTAGAGTTTCTCAGGATAATTATTTGCAAAAAGTGTTATTTCAAAATGTTGTATTTTATTTTTCAGATAAGCAGTATGAAGACTTTATTGGTTTTGATATTATGAAGCCCTCTTTGTATGGCCATGAAATATTAGATTCTTTAAGTGAGCGTTAGGAAGAAGGAGGACTCGATTAAATGGGTTCTCTTTTTCATTTAGCGGTCTTTAGAGCTGAGGGGAATCTTGACTATAAAAATCCTTATCACAAACTTAAAGAGCGCCTTGGGAGAGAGGCGCTCTTTAAGTAAATGTATTATAACGACTATTCGGTTTATTATATGTAAGTAGCTGGAAAGTGTTTTATAAAAATATTATTGCCATCCGTATTTTTTTATGAATTTATAAAACTTTTCCATACAGTGCGTCGTCTAATATATGGGAAGGAGGAAATGATGTGGATGAATTAACGGTAGAAGCGTTTGAAATAGAAGATAAGGAACTCCTTATCGATGAAATCATGAACAAGTATGGACAAGAAGTCTTACAACTTGTGTATTCATATGTGAATAATAAAGAGGTTGCTGAGGATGTAACGCAAGATATATTTGTGAAATGTTATAAATCTCTTCATACATACAAAGGGAAGTCGAATGTGAAAACGTGGTTATGGAGAATTGCGATTAATCAATGTAAGGACTATATAAAGAGTTGGTATAACAAAAAGGTGATCGTGGCAGAGGATGAATCTGCTTATATTGGGGTTCAAAATGATAGTGTCGAACAAATTGTCATTCAAAATGCGGAGGACCGTGAGCTCGCTTCTGCAGTGATGAGTTTACCGATAAAATATCGAGAAGTCATTTATCTATTTTATTATGAAGAACTACCAATTAAAGAAATTGCTATTGTAATAGACGTGAAAGAAAACACAATAAAAACGAGACTGAAAAAAGCGAAGGAGCTTTTGAAGAAAGGATTGGAGGAATAATCAAATGGAAGATCGATTAAAAGGCCTGCGAAAATCAATGGAGAATACAACGTTTAAACATTTGAGTTTTTCTGATCAACATCGAAAGCAGGTGCGCGAAAAAATCAATGCGTCAAACGAAAAAGAAGAGGACATCTCTTTAGCGATTTTACAACTCCTCAGTAATGAAAAAACAGGATACGAATTGTCACAGCTACTAAGAGGGAGAGGGATTCGAAAATTCGAAGGAAATGAAGGGTTTTTATATACCGTATTACATCGTCTAGAACAGAATCGTTTTATCCACTCAAGTTGGGATCATGAAGGAGCGAAATATTATCAACTAAATGATAAAGGAAGAAAGATGCTGCGAAAGGCAGAAAAAAATGCTACGAAGGTACAATTTATATTAAAAGGCTTAGTACAGGAGTGAGGCGAAATTGAATAAAAAAGGGGAGCGTTTTGTAAGCGAAGTTACGAATCATATTAAATCAAAAGAAGCAAAGAGCTTTGTAGCAACTGAACTAGAGTTTCACTTAAAACAGGCGAAGAACACATGGACAGAAAAAGGTTTAAGTGAGGAAGTTGCTGAAAATAAAGCTGTGGAACAAATGGGAAGTCCAATTAAACTAGGGCAGGAGCTTAATAAACTGCATAAGCCAAAGGTGGATTGGTTCTTACTTATTTTATTAGTGGCTGCTATGGGGTTAGGGTTTTTACCGGTTATAGCTTTTGGATATATGAATGATTTACTAATGAATAAAGTGATATCTGTTATTCTCGGTATTGTAACAGTTGTAGTTATGATGCTGACTGATTATCGGAAATTAGAAAGATTAGGATGGCTATTTTATACAATTGGTGCACTTATTTTGTTAATATTAAATTGTTTTCCGAGTGCTTACGTGAATGGAGAACCGTTAATAAAAATTGGTCCCGTTGCAATTGGTCGTTTAATGGTATTGCCGTTCTTTTTTCTAGCTTGGGCTTCTTTTTTCAATAATAGTAGGTTGAAAGTTAGATACTTTGTGGCTTTATATTTATTTTCTTTGTATTTATTTTTATTTGGATCAGATATTTCAACAATTTTTATTTATATCACGATGGTATTCGTTATGCTTTGGTGGAGTAAGTTAGGAAAGAAAAAGGCATTGATTATTACGGTTGTACCCATTTGTTTATTTATTATTAAGGTATCCTTTTCCATGGTCTCAGCAAAAAGATATTACTTGGAGAGATTTTTAGGGTATATAAATCCAGAGCGTGATGCACATGGCGCAGGGTTTATGTATATACGTTTAAAAGAGGTAATGTCGTCAGCAGGTTGGTTTGGTACAGCTGGAGATACAAAGTTCATCCCTGCTGCGGATACTGATTTTGTGTTTGCAAGTTTGACTTACTATTATGGGTATTGGCTTGCGCTCATTCTTGTCTTCGTTCTTTCTCTTTTTGCAGCAAGATTAGTAGTCATATCTTATAAAATAAATGATCGGTATGGTAAATTGCTACTTGTTGGTGGAGTGACTCTTTTTGTATTCCAGTTCATTTATAATGTTGGAATGATACTAGGATTATTGCCGCATGCTGCTATATCCTTACCTTTTATTAGCTACGGATTAACGCCGACTGTATTTCATGCGCTTATAATGGGGATTGTGCTGAGTGTATATCGACGTAAAGATATGTCGTTTAGAATGAGAAAAACACCTTGATACTTATTATAAGTTGTATATGAAATTCATTATTTGGCACAAGTGGAAATGAAGATATTTTAATTGCTTTTTTAAATGCGATGTTACAGGATTCTTTAGAATCACCCATTGTTTCGTTACAATTTGCAGATCCACATTTACACAGGGAACATGAAGAAGATAAGTTATCTATCTTAGATATTTCAGCTACATTAGACACAGGAACAAAAGTCAATGTAGAAATACAACTCAATAATAATCATGATATGATTAAACGTAGTTTATATTATTGGGGAAGGCTATACACATCTCAACTTCAAAAGGGAATGCCATACAGCTCTCTTCATAAAACAATTACAATCAATTTGTTAAATTTCGTTATGTTTCCTGAATACGAGGCATTCCACACAACAGGAGTTTTATGGAATCGACAACAACATAAAATGTTGAGTAGTGATATCGAAGTTCACATTGTAGAGATTTCGAAACTTATGCAACAGTGGCGGAATGAACAAGTAAATCCTTGGGAAGATTTGTTTGTTCGTTGGTTATTATTACTTCCGGCAAACGAGGATGAACAACTAACCCAAACATTGGAGGACATTGCGATGAACCAAGATCCGATTTTACAAAAAGCGATGAATAAATGGGAGCGTATGAGTCAAGATTCTTCTTTCCGACAAGCATATGAGGCAAGAGAGAAAGCTTTGATGGATGAAGCTGCAAAGTTCGCTCATGCTCGTAATGAAGGAAAGAAAGAGGGGATTGAAGAAGGTAAGATTCAATTAATTCGTGGAATGCATAAAAATGGAATGACAATCGAAGATATTGCAAAGTTTACAAATTTACGTTTAGAAGAAATACGAAGCATTTTACAAGTCTAAATGATAAAAAGAACACCTCCATTAAATTTGCATACTTAATATGCGAATTCGGGAGGTGTTTTAATATGTGTCCCGTTTTCGGGGCTCACTTCAATTATCAAGGTGTTTTCATTATAAGCTCAAAACTCTCCGCATCAGCCCCAAGTATAAAAGGACTAACCTCGCCAACGCTATAAAGTTGCAATTCATGCATTGCACGCGTGCAAGCAGTGTAGAACAATCTACGAACGCTCTCGTCGCTGTATACATCTTTAGAAGCATTGTAAATAATAACAGCATCAAATTCGATACCTTTTGCTAAGTAAGCAGGAATCACGACAATGCCTTGCTCATACTCGGCTGAGTTACTTTTCACAAGTTTAATATTCTCGATATGACTAAGTGCTTCGTAGGCAGCGGCGCTTTCAGCTGCAGATTTACATATAATTGCGATCGTATTGTGCTGTTGTTTTTGTAGTTCAGCAACTTTGGCAGTAATATGTTCATGCAGTTCGCTGTCATTTGATACTTTCGTCACTGTAGGTTTCTCGCCGTCACGTTCAAAGGCGTGAATGTTCTCTCCTTCCGGTACGAGAGCACGTGTAAATTCAATAATCGGTTTTGTTGAGCGATAGCTACGAGTTAAGTTGATACCGTTCGTTTCATCTGGTCCGTATAAGCTAGTAAGTGTATTGAAATTCACTGCTTCACTCGCATGGGCAAATATCGCTTGGTTAAAGTCCCCGAGTACAGTCATTCTTGCAGCAGGGAAGAGGCGTTTTAAAAACTCAAACTGAAACGGCGAGTAATCTTGCGCTTCGTCTACGAGTACGTGTTTAATCGATCTGTTCGTTTGGAAGCCTTCAATTAATTCTTTTAAAAGTAAAAATGGAGTCGCATCCTCATAATATAGCTTTCCTTCATCAAGCATGTTTACTGTTAATGAGCAAATGTCATCCCACTCTTTCGGTTTTTCCCCAGTAACCCATGATGCATCTGTGAAGAGTTGTTTATATATGCCTGTGAAATTGATGAAGCGCAATGTTTGAACGCCTTTACGAAGTGGCTTCAATTTTTTACGGACAATCATACGTCCAAGTACTTTCGTTTCTTTCTCATAATCATGAAAGGAGTTGTCTTCGAACTCGCCTTTTTTCTGTAAATATTTATAAGCCTTTTGGTATTCATCTTTACTAAGTAATTCAATTTCTTCTTCTACCCAAGGCTTTTTCAGTTCTGTTTTTTCAATTGCATCTATTTGTTTATTTAGCCAATCCGTTAACTTTTCAATTCGATTATGGAAGCGGAGGGAGGAGTCCGTATTATAAAATTGTTCTGTAATTTCTTTAGCAGAAACAATTAACTTTCCTCTAAATTTCATTCCTCTAAATAGCATACCTGAAGATTCAAGAGATTGTCTGTACGCTCTAATCATTTCGAAAAATTGAGTAGATGCTTTAAAGCGAATGCTAGCATTTCTCGTTTTATAGGTAGGGCTATTCGTTTCAGTTAACATATATTCTAATTGTTCATAAGGGTCTTCAACGTCGAATGCCTTACTGAGTCTATGGTTTAAATATTCTTGGAATGTAACTTGCTGCATATTTTCTTCGCCGAGTTCAGGTAGTACGTTAGAAACGTAGCTATTGAACATAGAGTTAGGGGAGAAGAGAATAATTTGATCTGCTTTTAACCATTCACGATATTTATATAGTAAGTAGGCGATTCGTTGCAATGCAGCTGACGTTTTCCCGCTACCAGCAGCTCCTTGCACGATAAGTAGTCGGCCTTCATCGTGACGGATAATTTCATTTTGCTCGCGCTGAATTGTAGCGACGATGCTTTGCATATGTTTGTTCGTACCTTTTCCGAGCGCTTGTTGCAAAATTTCATCGCCAATTGTAAGGCTCGTATCGAACATAGAATCAATCTCGCCATTTTGAATAATGTATTGTAATTTTTTCTCCACATTACCGTGAATTACGCCGCCTGGTGTACTGTATTCAGCTGGCCCTGGTGGATAATCGTAGTACACACTCGAAATAGGTGCGCGCCAGTCATATATAAGAAAGTTTTCTCCGCTTGCATCAGTAAGTGTAGCTACGCCGATATAAATTTGATCCGCAGCAGATTCTCCTTCTTCTTTGAAATCAATTCGTCCGAAATAAGGTGCTTTATGCATACGTCTTAATGCGGCAAGTCGATTAAAGGTGTGCTTATGGGTAATTTGTGTGACAGCTAGTGACTGAGCTTGTTGTCTTAAGTTGATAACTGTTTCAAGGTAATCATCGAAAGTATCGGTATTCACTTTCACGTCATCCCAAAAGTGTTTACGAATATGGATTACTTCTGCCCGGCGTCTGCCAGTTTCATTCTCCAGTTTATCAATTTGCTCCGTAATCGTTTCAATTACGGTATCCAATCGTTTTTGCTCTTGATCAAGTTTTTTGTTCATATGTAAGCACTCCTTTAAAAGTGAAAAATAGAGGTTGACTGAAGATATGTTTTGGTGTACAATTAAGATACGGATAAATACGTTCCTTATATTTTTGAAAACGTGTTTCTGTACTAATTTAACATAGTTTTTTAATTTAATCAATGATAATAAGATAAACCTTGGTTCCGTGTGTGATGAAATCAAGGTTTTTTGCTTTTCTTTAAGAAAGAATTGCAATTTTGTTGAGGAGAATCTAAGTAAAGAAAGTCAGGAATAGGGGGATACTGATGGAAAAACATTTTGAGGAAGCGCATCGTTTTTGTTCTCGTAATAGAAATCATTTAGAAAAAGATGTTGTATGTGGTTGTTTTTATTGTTTGGAAATTTTCAATCCAGACAAAATTACAGAGTGGTGGGATGATGATAACACAGCAGTTTGTCCGCATTGTGGGATTGACTCTATTATCGGAGAAAGTTCTGGATTTAAAATTACAGAAACATTTTTAAATGAAATGCATAAAAAATGGTTTTAGTTAAATGAATGACAAAATCAATTTTTGTTAACGAAGATTATGTAAATATATAAGTAACTAAGATTTTACACGATCCATAAAACGAAAAAAGACGTTATCTTTTTTGGAGAATCGGGGAAGTAATTATATAATTTCATTTACCGAATCTGCACGTAATGTATCGCAAAGAGAGGGCAAACAAAAAAAGCTTGGGCCGAAGCCCAAGCTTTTTTCAATTCATTATTTCTTTTCGTCTTTCTTAGCGTCAGTTTTTTTCTCTTCGAAAAGATCTTTTAAATCTTTATCGTCAACTTTTACGTCAGCTTTTTTGATTTCTTTCATCATAAGATCGTTCATGAATTCGCCGTCTTGTGCTTTCTTCGCAACTAACTCTTTTTTCAGGTCAGCTTTTGATTGCTCGAATGATTTTTCTGGCTCTTTAATGTCTGTAACTTTAATGATGTGGTAACCGAATTGTGTTTTTACAGGTTCGCTTACTTCATCTTTTTTCAGTTTATAAGCAGCATCTTCGAATTCTTTAACCATTTTACCATGTTCGAAGAATCCTAAGTCGCCACCTTTTTCTTTTGAACCAGTATCTTCAGAGTATTGTTTCGCTAACTCTTCGAAAGATTTACCTTGTCCAAGTTCTTCTTTAACCTTTTTAGCAGTCGCTTCATCTTTTACAAGAATGTGGCTTGCCTTAACTTGAGGCTTGTAGTTATCTTTTAATTCTTTATCAGTGATTGTTTTCTCGATAGCTTTTTCTTGCGCTAATTGAGCACGCACACCAGTTTTTAAAGTTTCTTCTTTAATACCTTGTTGTTTTAATAGTGTATCGAATTGATCACCGTATTGTTTTTTCATTTCATCGAACTTTTTGTCTACTTCTTTGTCTTCAACTTTGTAGTTTTTAATAAGTACTTTTTCCATAACCATGTTGTTTAGTACTTGTTTACCAGCTTGTGTCTTCATTTGATTGTAGAACTCGTCTTTTGTAATGTCACCAGCTTTAGATGTAACGATTTTGTCTGATGATGATCCTGTTCCACATGCTGATAATGCGATTACACTTGTTGCGGCTAAGGCAAGCATAGCTTTCTTCATTCGATAAACACTCCTACTATTATGTATTTTTAATTTATCCTACACCAATGAATTTTAGTTCATAAGAGCCCGATTAAGTCTCACTGATACTTTTGCTTTGTATATTGGTAAAGCGCGCTTAACAGGGCTTACCGAGGCTTGAGGATAAAGTTAAGATGCGTGTCATTTATTTCATAGTATAAGCAATATGTACAAAATTTAATATATCATATTTCGACTCGATTTCATATTGATAAAGAAAATTTAACCAGTACGTGTCAGATTTTGAAGGTGTTCCATATTGGGCGCATGCCGCATATACAGAAAAGAGGAGGGGATGGGGATGAATTCTCAACTTATTTTATTACTTGTACTGTTTATTTTATTGGTTATAGTAGGTATAATTTGCTTATAGAGGAAAAAAGTGAGGAAGGGGCTTCCTTCCTCACTTTCCATGAAATATAATTTCTATATAACTAGAAATTAATAAAATTGTTATACATACATTAATAACCCGAAAGACACCGGGTTGGCGGCTCGCAGCTATTTGTTTTCGTTCACACAGTGTATGTGTCATGAAATTCGTGTAAAATATAACAAGAAGTGCGAATGCGACAAAAACAACTGTTATAAGTGTCATGAGGCGAGACCTCCTTTTGGTAAAATACATATACTTTATATATTGTATCATACGATATTTTGTTCGTGTTATAAAATTCAGAAATAGAAGACTTTGTGTTAGAAAGAGAGGGAGAAAATGGACGTTGTTAGAAGATTAGAACAAGCTGAATACTACGTAGACCTACTATTTAAAATGATTGATGAAGAAAAGTGTCCATTTTATTCTTTGATCATAAAGAAAAAAGCTCGTAAAAAAGATATTGAACGTATACTAAATCTTTGTGAAATATTGAACGAGCAATATGTAGTGGAGAAAGCAGAAGGGCTTCTTTTGTTCGATGCGCTGTTAGATCAATTTGAAAAAGCGCTTCCACATCAGCTCGAAGTACACGAAACTGCGGAAGCGCTAGCAAAACAAGGTTTATTTAAGCCGCTTATGAATGAATTCTTAAGCATGATTGCGAAACAATAAATAGATTACTTCTTAACTAACTTCTGATCGGATTCCGTAAAATTCTCCTCAATATTCTCTAATGATTTCTCAAAAATATCGATGAAGTCTTGTCCGTAAATGTTGCGCAAGATAGCGATAAGTTCGATATTTTCTGGGAACTTACCATAGAAATTACGAAGTGCAAGAGCCCCATTAAATACAGAGTTATTTTCAGGATCATACTCCTCCATTAAGCGAAGTAGTAATTCTTCCCCTTTGTCTGTAATCTCAATGTACGTATTTCGTTTATCATCTTCTTTTTTCGAGAATACAAGATAGCCGCGTTCTTCCAGCTTTTTCGAGAAGTTAA
The DNA here is from genome assembly GCF_044908765.1 of Bacillus sp. RC251. NCBI lineage: Bacteria > Bacillati > Bacillota > Bacilli > Caryophanales > Bacillaceae > Bacillus > Bacillus sp. RC251. The sequence goes on from NZ_JBIYDP010000001.1 coordinate 126,615, forward strand.
ACGCCGTTGATACGTGCATAACTCCAAACTTAGCAATCTCAGAAATAGAAGCCCCTTTTAAATGATAAGCGATTGACAAAATATGATGCTCATTAATGTTTAAATCGTAAGGCTTAATCCACTGTTGCCAATCTTTCTCTACACATTTCCATAACGCTTTCGATAATTGAGCAATGCGTTGGCTGAAAATCATCGCTTCTTTTACCGAGTAATCTTTTTCTCCACTTTTCATTTACTCACCCACTTTAACATTCTTTTTCATTACTATCTATTATGCCAGTAAAGTAAAAATTAATAAAGTCTTTTTGTGAGAATTGTGAAAATTTTTCGGAAAAATGACATTCTATACAAATCATGCATAACTATGGAAGCGTTTTATGAGTCGTGAATACATGTGTTGTCCTTACATGTTAAGTGATAACATATATTGTAAATGCATAAAAACACGGCATATCTATGTGATATGCCGTGTTAAGGTCAATTTATATAAAAAATATTTGTTATATGCAAAAAACTAAGCAGGAATTTGTTTACGCTTTTTCCGGAACAGCTTCTTGTAGTTTCTCAATGGATTTTTGAATGTCCAAAATTTCTTGCTCAATATGTCGTTTGTTTTGAGAAATATCTTGCTTCCAGTTAGAAAGCGTGTCTTGCATATCTTCTTTTAATTCTTGAAACACTTCTTTACCTTCCGAAGCAGTTTCAACGATTTGACGTTTTAATAATTTTGTATCAGCTGTAATATCAGCTAAAGTCTTTTTAATATCAGTTCCTTTTTCTTTCAGCTTACCGCGCATAGCTTTACCAGAAGAAGGAGTAGAGAAAAGAACGGCTAATCCAGCAACTGCTCCGCCGCAAATGACACCTGTAATAAAGGATTTAGCTTTTGACATAAAAGGAAACCTCCTTATTTTTTGTTCGTATTCATGATGTGAAAAAATATGCATATCTTTAAGACAAGGGAAAGAAAAGTGTGCAGTGCACAGTCCCCAGCATCTTGAATGGAGAAACAAGCCATGCAATATGTAATCACTTTAGGAAAGTGGCTTGTTATGTATTACTTCTTATTATAGTGTCACTATTCCACACTATTTGCAATTGTACTTGCGATGTTCTGTAAATTTTCCATTGTGTATTCATTTTGATGTGATTTCCAAACAGCACCGAAACCATCGTTTTCACCGTAGCGTGGAATTAAATGAAGGTGGAAGTGGAACACAGTTTGTCCAGCTTTTTCACCGTTATTGTTAAGTAGGTTAAAGCCAACTGGATTAAACTCTGCTTTAATCGCATTTGCGATTTTCGGAACGACAGAAAAAATGTGTGATGCGATTTCTGGCGTTAACGCAAAAATGTCTTGTTTGTGAACTTTTGGAATAACAAGAGTATGTCCTTTTGTTACTTGACTAATATCTAAAAATGCAAGCACATGTTCATCTTCGTATACTTTTGAGCAAGGGATTTGCCCGTCAATAATTTTACAAAAAATACAATTGTCCGCTGTATGGTTCATTGATCTCATCCTTTCAAGTAGCCTTAGCCGTATTTTACCATAATTATATAAGAGAACAAACACGAAAAACAGGAAGCTGACTCAGCTTCCTGTTTTCTGAAGAGGGATTGAAAAAGCATTATCGTAATTTACGTTTCGCAGACACCTCATTTATTTAAGAAATGCACGGTAAATCGGCTAAAGTTTCTGCCGTAGACACCCCATTTTCAAGTGAAATGAATTGCAATCTTTATAAAAGGAAATTGTTTATTTTTTAAAACAGTATATGCTCTTTCGGAGACACCCCGTTTCTAAAATGAAACAAATGATCTGGTTATGTGTAAATTTCTTTGTCCAACATGGACACCCCATTTCATGATGACTTCACTATGTTGTTGTACTCATCAATAGGTGGTTGCTTTTTCAATGTGTTCCTTCTTCACTAATTATGATGTCCGCTTTCGTAAAAATATATGCGAACAAATTTAAATTTTTTTTGAACGCATCGATACTATGTAGTACAGCGTAATTTTTGGTAAGATGAATATAGAACGAATATAAATGAAGAAAGTGGTGTCGTATGAGCGAGTTATTGCGTGTAGAAAATGTTACAGGAGGATATACGAAACGACCTGTACTAAAAGATGTTTCGTTCTCTGTGAATAAAGGTGAACTTGTCGGCTTAATCGGTTTAAATGGAGCGGGTAAAAGTACGACGATTAAACATATTATCGGTTTAATGGAACCGAAAAAAGGAACTGTCACAATTAATGGGAAAACAATTCGTGACGATATGACAGCGTACCGTTCTAGTTTTTCGTTCATCCCAGAAACACCAGTATTATATGATGAGCTAACGTTAGAAGAACATTTGAAGTTAACAGCGATGGCGTACGGTGTCGATGAAAAACAATATGAAGAACGTGTAGGACAACTATTACAAGAATTTCGTATGAAAAATCGTTTAAAATGGTTTCCGTCTCATTTCTCAAAAGGGATGAAACAAAAAGTAATGATTATGAGTGCCTTTTTAGTGGAACCATCTCTTTACATTGTGGACGAACCTTTCGTTGGGCTTGATCCGTTAGCGATTCAATCACTCCTTCAAATGATGGATCAAATGAAAAAGAGCGGTGCAGGTATTTTAATGAGTACACATATTTTAGCGACGGCAGAGCGTTATTGTGATTCGTTTATTATTTTGCATCAAGGCGAAGTAAGAGCGAAGGGAACATTATCTGAACTGCAATCCGATTTTAATATGCCAGGTGCAACGTTAGATGATATTTATATTGCATTAACGAAGGAAGAAGATTATGAATAGCACAGCATTATGGAAAGAACGATTTCGTCACTTTCTAAAAGAAGTTCGTACATATAGTAAATACGTATTTAATGATCATTTGAAATTTATTTTCGTATTTATCATCGGCGCAGGAGCGTATTATTACCAGCAATGGTTACAAACGTTAACACCTTCGTTTCCGGCGGCGCTCGTTATGGCAGTGTTGCTCGGACTCGTATTAACGGCCGGATCTATTCAAACGTTATTAAAAGAAGCAGATCTCGTTTACTTGCTGCCAGTTGAAGAAAAGTTAAAACCGTACTTCACAAAGGCATTTCTCTTTACGTTTATGATTCAGTTATACATAATCGCAATCGTAGCGGCAGCGCTTGCCCCGTTATACTTCCAGCAAATGAAGCAAACAGGAGCGGCTTACATATGGATTGTACTCGCGTTTGTCATTGTAAAAGCATGGAACTTATTCGTAGCATGGGAAAAATCATTTTTAACAGATCAAAATATACAAAGAGCTGATTGGTTCATTCGTTTTATTTTAAACGGTTTATTTGTGTACTTCCTTGTAGAGCGTACTTCCGTTATTTTTGTTGGCGGAATCGTCCTTCTCATGGTGTTATACCTTGTAGTACTGCATCAAATGGTGAAGGGAAAGCCGCTAAACTGGGAGTACTTAATTTCTGAAGAAGGTAAGAAGATGATGCTGTTGTACCGCATCGCGAATATGTTCGTTGATGTACCTGCATTAAAAGAAAGAGTAGCACGTAGAAAATGGCTTGATTTCATTCTTTCGATGATTGGCGAAAAGCGTACATATTTATACTTATATACGAGAACGTTTTTACGATCTGGTAACTATTTCGGCTTATATGTGCGTTTGCTCGCTCTTGGAGGAGTTATTCTTTACTTCATTCCGTTTTTATATGGACGATTTATCGTAAGCCTTATTTTCCTATACTTAATCGGTTATCAGTTATTAACTTTATGGAAACATCACCGCATGAAGATTTGGCTTGATTTGTATCCGGTAGGGGGAGAAGAGAAGAAGAAAGATTTTCTTGTCTTATTAAATGCGATCCTTATTACCGGCAGCGTTGTATTTACAGTTATATTCGCCCTTGCGACGAAAGATTTCATGATGACGGGAATTTTACTAGTCGTAAGCATAGTATTTAGTATCGGTTTCGTTTATCAATACGGGGCGAAACGTATTGAGCGTTTAAATTGAAGGGAATGAACCTATGATTACATACGAAGAGAAGGTTATAAAAGAATTGGAGCAGTGGAAAGCTACATTCATGAAAGATTCTTCTATGATGACACGCTTCTCTAAGAAAGTGCAGACGAAAGTACAACAGCTTATTCCGGCGAAAGTGCAAAAAGTATTAACAGAAACGATTCGGATGATGGTGCAAACGATTAGTGCCGGATCAAACTTTATAAAGCCGAAATTAAAAGAGACGAATTGGTCATTGCAAAGAAGAGACGACGAAGTACGTAAAAAAATGGATGAGTACAAAAAAATAGCAGCGGCAGAAGGAGCAGGGACGGGAGCTGGCGGTATTCTCCTTGGCCTTGCTGACTTTCCGCTCTTACTCGGCATTAAAATTAAATTTTTATTCGATGCAGCAACGTTGTACGGATTTGATACGAGCGATAAAGAAGAGCGCCTTTTTATCCTTCACGTTTTCCAGCTTGCCTTTTCAAGTGACGATCACCGAAAAGAAATATGGAAAGCAATCGAAACGTGGGATACAGAAGAAGAAAATCATATGGACTGGGAAAAGTTCCAAACAGAGTACCGAGACTATATCGATTTAGCAAAAATGCTTCAGCTCGTACCGATAATCGGTGCCCCGGTCGGCGCATATGCGAACTATCAATTACTGCAAAGGCTCGGAGAAGTGACGATGAATTGTTATCGTATGCGAATACTTAATAGAAATTAGAAAGAAAGCATCCTACATGTGTAATGTAGGATGCTTTTTTTAGAAGTTAATGCCGTTATAGCCAACTCCGACTACAATCAATACGATAAAGAGCACAATGAGTACTATATACCCACTACTAACGCTCTTACCGTCTTGTCCAGCTTCACCGCCACAAGTGCCACCACTACCACCTTTACCGCCAAGTCCCATAGGAATATCCTCCTTATTGTTATATGTTGCTTTTACTTTATACTTTTCTGCATTTACCAATAAATCCCTTCTGTCACTCTAACTAACTTGCAAATCATTTCGTTTCATTTTATAATTTGCTTACCGACCGGTAAGTAAAAATAAGTGAGGTACAGTATGACAAAGAATTTACAAACATCGCAAAACATTGTAGAGGCATCATTTAAACTCATGGCAGAGCACGGCATTGAGAAAATGAGCCTTTCCATGATCGCGAAAGAGGTAGGTATTTCAAAACCGGCTATTTATTATCATTTTTCTTCTAAAGAAGCGTTAGTTGATTTTTTATTTGAAGAAATTTTTTCTGGGTATCATTTCGTAAGTTATTTCAATAAAGAACAATATACGAAAGAAAACTTTGCAGAAAAATTAAATGCCGATGGTTTACATATGCTCTCTGAGTATGAAGGGCAAGAAGGAATATTACGTGTTATAAATGAATTCATCGTAACTGCGGCGCGAAATGAAAAGTATCAGAAACGCTTATTTGAAATACAAGAAGATTTCTTAAATGGTTTCCACGATTTATTGAAGAAAGGTGTAGAACTTGACGTTGTGTCACAACATGCAACGGAAGAAAATGCTCATACGTTAGCGCTCGTAATCGATAATATGAGTAATTACATGCTGATGGGATTCCAGTTAAAGTATAAAGAAATTTGGATTCAAAATGTGAAAAACGTAATGAAGGAGGAATAAAAATGAAAATGCAAAAAAACTGGTGGCTCGGTTTTCTTGGATTTATTGGGATTTATAAAATACCAGGTATGATTGAAGCTTTTCAAGCAGATGGAAGTTGGATGAAGTTAATTGGCTTCATTTGGCTACTTTGGTTCGGATATTTTATTCCTGAGAAGAAAGAAGATTAAATTTCAATTTTATGTAAAGTTATGTAAAATATAGATTGAGAGTATTCGTATATTAGATTACTAGATTTGGAGTGGTTACATGGATCCATTGAAAAATGAAATTCACCCTGACATGGTCAAGGTGTGGAAAGTTCGTGCTGTAATTGAAGAAGGAATCGGTATTCTCGTCATTTTAGCTTACCTTTTCCTCATGATAAAGTTTGATTGGTGGGCGTGGATTTTGTATGTAATGATTGGGCTGACAGTTGTGTTCGTACCATTTTCTTACTTTTTATTCCCGAAACTACGTCAACGTTATTACAGTTATCAATTAAATGAAGAAGAGCTTGAAATTCAGCACGGTCTTTTCGTCGTAAAGCGCGTATTAGTACCGATGATTCGTGTACAGCACGTGACGATTAAACAAGGGCCGATTATGAGGAAATATGGCTTAGCAGAATTACACATTTCAACAGCTGCAACTTCTCACAGTATCCCAGGCTTAACGATGTATGAAGCAGAAATGTTGAAAACGAAAATCGCAGAATTAGCGAAAGTGAGTGATGAGGATGTATAAGAGACAGCATCCAATCACGATGTTATTAGAATTAAAAATAACAGACTTTATACCACTCATTATTTTCATGTTTAGCTTAAATGGAAAATTCCCGTTTTGGTATTTAATTCCCGCTGCATTCGGCTTACTCACCGTTTTTTCAGCATTTGAAAAATGGTATTACACAACATATTGGGTCGAAAATAACGTATTACATGTGAAGCAAGGGCTCTTTGTGAAGAAGGAGAGCTATTTAAATAAAGAACGTGTTCAAACGATTAATACAAGTTCTAACGTGTTGTATCAAATGCTTGGCTTAAAGAAAATTCAAATCGAAACAGCTGGCGGAGGCGACGATGCAGAAGTAAGCTTAGCTGGTATTACAGTAGAAGAAGCAACAGAGCTTATTGCAATGCTAAATGATCCAACTCCAGAAGTGAAAGCAGAAGAAACATCAGAAGAAGTAGTCGAGAAAGAAATCGTAACAGAGGAAAAGCAAGCGACTGAATATAAATTAACTTGGAAAGAAATTTTGCTAGCGTCTGTTACATCTGGTCAGTTTGGACTATTATTCTCATTAATCTTTTTCGTGTATCACCAAGTAGATGAGTACATTCCGAAATGGATAGAGAATGGCGTCAAGTCGTATGTAATGGAACATGATATATATGGCTGGATTTTCATGATAGCTATTTTGATTGTCCTTTCATGGATTATATCTACAATCGGTTATGCGCTAAAACATGGAGATTTCACAGTGAATCGAAGAAATGATGAAGTCCGCATTTCGCAAGGATTACTTGAGAAAAAAGAACTCGTTCTAAAATTACACCGCATTCAAGGTATTACGATAAAAGAAAGTATTTTACGTCAGCCATTCGGTTATTGTGCTGTACAAGTAGAAGTGATTCAAAGTAAAGGACTGGGTGACGAGAAAGAAAAAGTTACACTGCATCCTATCATTCGAAAAGATCGCGTACAACAGTTACTCGCACATTTACAACTACCATATGAACTGAATACAAACATTATTGCATTACCAAAAGCAGCATTGCGCCGCTATCTCATTGATAGTTTCATCTTTTTCGCTATGCTAGCAATCCCGCTTACTGGAATAAGTATATACTTTGAAAAGTATTACATCATGTGGGCATTCATTCCGCTCGCGATTCTCATCTTTACACTTGGATACGCAACATTTAAAACAAATGGTTACAGTGTAAACGGAGAGCAAATTACGCTTGTATATCGCAGTGTCGGCAAATATACAGGGCTTGTTAGAAGAAGGCACGTCCAATCAATGGAAAAGACACAATCCTATTTCCAGCGCCGTGCGGATTTATGTACGTACAAATTCTCTAACGCATCATCAAATTATAAATTAGAGCATACGAGAGTAGAAGATGCGGAGAGAATGCAGGGTTGGTATAAGAAGGAATTAAGTGAAGATTAACTTGAAAAAGCTTGCCTATTATGAAAGGTAGGCTTTTTTTGTTATAGGAAAATGAGGGGCTTCCTCCATATATATTATTACAGCTACAGCACATATATATCGAAAAAGTAGTATACTTCTATTTCAAGGAAATCTGTGGGATTTTTAATATAAATGGTATACTAATATAGAAAAAGTATTAGGAGGCTATATATGATAAGTCAGTTAAAAAGAGAAGCACTTGATGCATTAAAAGGAAAATGGGGATTAGCGGTAGGGGCAACCTTATTAGTCGGAATCCTTATTGGAGCTGTTGAAATGCTAACCACAGGTATTTTCTCGATATTTTGGGGTTGGGAAGAAGCAAGTGATTCACTTACAGTAAGTATTATTGTAATGCTTGTTATTGGTCCATTAACAATAGGTGCCTATTATCTTGTTTTAAATGCAATTCGTGGGACTGATGCTCGCATTGGTCATATATTTAGATGGTTTAGCGATGGAAGTAAGTTGATGAAGTCGTTTTTAACATATTTACTAATGTATGTATACTTGACTCTATGGACATTACTTCTTATTATTCCAGGTATTATTAAATCATTTTCTTATTCTATGACATATTTTATTTTGAATGATCATCCAGAATATACAGCGAATCAAGCGATTACTGAAAGTCGTCGTATGATGAATGGGCATAAAATGGATTACTTTTTACTATGCTTAAGTTTCTTAGGTTGGTTCATTTTAAGTATTCTTACTGTAGGAATCGGTTTCTTATGGTTAGTACCTTATTTCTACACGACATCAGCTGCATTTTATGAAGAGATTTCAAAAGAATATTATAAAAAAGAAGACACTACTTTCTAATAACCACCTATCCCCCTAAAGAATATAGGGCACAGATAGTTTAGATCTTCTGTTTATGGGGAGCACTTCAGGATAAGGTATAGGTTTTTATATAAAAATTCTGCCCTCTATGTTTTAGCATAGAGGGCTATTTTTTCATGTGAAAATAATGAATAATATATGTGAAACAAAAAAGCGAGGTGAATGAGAGCGAGCAAGTTTTTAATTCTGTATTCATTTTCTATATTAAGTTTCTTTATTTCAGTAACGGCACTTGATTTATATGATAGGATAGGAAAAAATGATGAGGTTCAGTTTAACGGTCCTGACTTTGAAGGCGGGGCGAATGAAGTCTCGTTAAGACAAGCACAGAAAAACTTCATTGCATTTGGTGCTTGTGAGGAATGTTTTGTTAGATCAGTTAGAAAACCGACTAGTGAAGATGTGAAGGATGCTAGTTGGAAGCAAATTTAGTAAATAAAATGTTATTACTCAATTTATCAGGAGTAATAACATTTTTTTATGTAATGATGAAAGAATTAACGCCGTCTGACAAGATAAAACAGTACGGATGACACAGTAATAGGAAGGACAGTATCCAGAAAAGCTTCTAAATAAAAGGATAGAAAATCTCTTTTGTTAAACCACATAAAGAGTAAATGATTGTAAGAAATACCTAACAATATAAATAAAGGGATTCCAATTTTTAATTCGTGACTTCCTTTTATTTTTCTATAACAAAATTCACCTAATAAACAACCGATAAGAACAGGGGTGATTCCAATAATTGGAAACATAATAATGGATACCCAAATCGGTCCCCAGGAGTCAGCATAATTTGGAACTAGTGTATACTGTAAAACGTTCACAATGACAGAAAAAACCAGTAAGCATATTAAATAACTAATAGAAAATTTTTTCAATGGAATCATCCTTATAAAATTTCACTTTATTTTTATGAACATATAAACCTCTTTAAATTATAGATTGAATATATAAGGATGATCAATTTGTATGCATTTTGTGTTTATGGATATATTTTCAACGAATATAATTGTATAGATGTATAGTCAATTGTGAGTGTTTGATGTTATCATATTGAATGATATGGAAATTTTTAATAGAAGAAGTAACGAACAATTCAAAGGTAATGAAGCCTTTGTGGTATAAAGAAAATATTTATTATTACTCAGCGATATTAAAAATAAGATACGTATTTATATAAATTTAGTAGAAATGGGGGTTTTAAAAAGGAATGAGTATAAGTATAACAAGGCAGAAAATTTTAGCAGCCGCTTCTCAAATTGTGCAATGTAAAGGGGTTGCTAAGTTAACTTTAGAAGCGGTAGCAAAAGAGGCGGGGATAAGTAAAGGTGGATTGTTGTATCACTATTCAACTAAAGAAGCTTTAATAGAGGGGATGATACTCAAAGGGACGGAGGAGTATCAAGAAGCCATTCACAGTAAAGTAGCGGAGGACTTAGAGAAGAAAGGAAGGTGGGTACGTTCTTTTGTAGAGGAAAGATTAAGTAATGAGAGAAGAGTAGAAGAGCTGGGGAGTAGTATGATGGCAGCATTAATGCTAAAACCTGAATTACTTGAACCGTTACAACAATCATTTCAGCAACTGCAAAATAAAATAGAAAATGATGAGATAGATTCAGTTTGTGCCACAATTATTAGATTAGCGGCAGATGGATTATGGTATTCGGAATATTTAGGGGTTGGAAGACTAAGCCCCGAATTAAGAGAAAAAGTGATTCAAGCTCTTATTTTTAATTCATATAAATAGAATATACGAACTATATAATGTAAAACAATTCACCATTGCTTATTTAATGCACTGGTGAATTGTTTTTTTTATTAGAAAAATAGAACAATTTTATAGAGTATTGAATTATAACCGTCCAGACGGTATAGTAATATTTGGTTTAAGAGGAAAATGAAACAAAAAAAGAATAAAAAATATTTTTAGCACACTATTCGAAAGGATAGGCCGCAAAGCTTAGAGTCTACGGTAATACATATTGGTTACTAAGATCGTCTGGTTGCACATTTTTGATGCAACCGGACGGTCTTTTTTTATTATATAAATATAAAAAATAGGAGGGAATTATGCAAATGAAAAGTACTAAGAGGCATATTTCGATGGTTTCATTAGTTTTTCTAGTATTATTTTCAGTGCTAAATGTGTGGGCTCCAGTTATTCAAGCCGCTGTGATAAAAAATCCAGTGGACGAGATTAATATATCCCGTACTGATGGTACAACGTCTGAACCATATCAAGCCTCAGATGGCATGAAAGTAGAAGTGAAGTGGTCAGCTAAAGAAAAAATAAAAAGTGGAGATCAATTCACAATTGATATGCCAAAAGAATTTAGAAAAGATCTTATGAATATGAGTTTTCCTTTAAAAGATGCTGAAGGAAAAACAGTTGGTACATGTGAGATGAAAAAAGGTCTATTGACGTGTACTATGGGTGATTACGTAGAAGGAAAGAATAACGTTAAAGGTTCTTTATTCGTAGAATTCTACTTTGGGCTAGAAGCATATGATGGTGTCAAAGAAATTCCATTAGAATTTAACGTTGATGGTCAAATCGTTAATAAAGAAGTAAGTGTAAATAATACGACAGAGAGACCGAAGCCACATCCCAATACAGATAATTTATTGAAATGGGGTTCTTATAATCAAGAAGATCCATCCATTGCTGATTGGCTTGTATATGTAAATGCAACTGGAACAGAAATGCAAGATCTTAAATTAACAGACACATTAGGACCTGGACATGAATTAATTACAGATAGCTTAGTATTAGAAGAGGCTGTATTTGAAGATGGCTATGCACCAACAAATATTAAGCCAGCAGATTTATCTAAAATTAAAATCAATGCAACGAAGACTGGATTTACAATTGAATTTCCAGACAGTTCAAAAGGTTATATTTTAAGATATAAAACAAAGATTACTAATCCTGCTGCAAAGCCTCATAAAAATACAGTGAAATTAGAAGGCAAAAATATTAAAACTGAAGAAAAAGTAGGAGAAGTATTCGTAAGTGGTGGGGGAGGAACCGGTTCAGGCGACGATAATCCACCTAGTATTGAAAAAAATATAGTTGATGAGAATGGTAAGCTTGTAGAGAATCAGCAGTTAGCGCAAATGGATCAACCTATTCAATACCAAGTTGGTACACATATACCGAAAAATCCGTCTAATTATACGTCAATGGTAATTAGTGATGATTTAGAGGATGTTTTAGAAGTATTAGAGGCAAAAGTATATGATCAAAATGGCCAAGATATTACTTCTAAAGGAACACTAAAGATAGATAAACAAAAAAGTGAAGTAACATTTACGTTCGGTGAGAGTTTTGACTATAAGTCATATGAAGACCAGGTAATTAACCTTAGTATTAAGGCGAAAATTAAAGCTAATGCAGACTTATCTTCTTACGTAGATAAGAAGATTCCTAATAAGGCAGAATTACATTTTGATGATAAAACATTAACATCGAAAGAAGTAACTGTTACACCGCCTGAAGCTCCAAAAGAAGGTACAGTATCGATTCATAAAATAGATGCTGAGAATCCGAACAAAGGGTTAAAAGGTGCCGAATTTGAAGTTCGAAATAGTGCAAATGAAGTTGTTGCAAAACTGATAACGGACGAAAATGGCTTTTCAGTACCTCAAACTTTAGCTCCTGGGACGTATAAAATTTATGAAACAGTAGCACCAGAAGGATATCAAAAATTAAAAGAACCAGTAGAGGTTACACTTCAAGCTGGAGAAACAAAAACAATTGAAATTAAAAATACTATACAAAAGGGTCAAATTGAATTAAAGAAAATTGATTCGGAAAATGGTGAAAAGCCATTAGCAAATGCAGAGTTTGATATAGTAAAAGATGGTGTAGTAGTTGAGCATATTATTACAGATAAAGATGGTAAGGCAATTTCTAAACCGTTAGCGCCAGGAAAATATATTTTAAAAGAAACGAAAGCGCCTGAAGGATACCAATTAAAAGAAACAGAATTCGAAGTAAATGTAACAGGGGACGGCATATTCCCAATAACAGTAGAAAATGCAATGACAGATAAAGGTAATGTAGAAATTACAAAGGTGGACAAAGAAAACGGTTCAGCATTAGCGGATGTCGAATTTGAAGTCCAAAATGAGAAAGGTGAAGTAGTAAGAAAAGTAACGACGGATAAAGAAGGAAAGGCAACCGTTTCAGATCTTTCAGTAGGAAAGTACAAATTAGTAGAGACGAAAAGCTTACCAGGTTACAAGAAACTAACAGAGCCAGTATCGTTTGAAATTACAAAAGGTATGACGAAAGTCCTATCATTAAAAGTAGAGAATGAACAGTTAGAAAACGGTTCAGTAGAAATTACAAAAGTAGATAAAGACAGCCAGAAAGCATTAAAAGGCGTAGTTTTCGAAGTACGAGATGAAAAAGATAAAGTAGTCAAAGAGGTAACAACAGATAAAGAAGGAAAAGCAACCGTTTCAGATCTTTCAGTAGGAAAGTACAAATTAGTAGAGACGAAAAGCTTACTAGGTTATAAAAAACTAACAGAGCCAGTGTCATTTGAAATTACAAAAGGTATGACGAAAGTCCTATCATTAAAAGTAGAGAATGAACAGTTAGATAAAGGTTCAGTAGAAATCACAAAAGTAGATAAAGACAGCCAGAAAGCATTAAAAGGCGTAGTCTTCGAAGTACGAGATGAAAAAGATAAAGTAGTAAAAGAAGTAACAACAGATAAAGATGGAAAAGCAACAATTGATGATTTATCAGTAGGAAAGTATAAATTAGTAGAAAAAGAAAGTTTACCAGGTTATAAGAAATTAATAGAGCCGGTATCGTTTGAAATTACAAAAGGCATGACCGAAGTCTTATCATTAAAAATAGAAAATGAAATGGTAGATACGGGAAATATAGAGATAACAAAGATAGATAAAGATAATAAAGCACCGTTAGCGGGAGTAACATTCATCGTACAAGATGAAAAGGGTAATGAAGTTACAAAAGTAACGACAGATAAAGAAGGAAAAGCAAGTGTTTCAGATTTACCTGTAGGAAAGTATGAATTAGTAGAGGTAGAAAGTTTACCTGGTTATAAAAAGTTAGAAAAACCAGTATCATTTGAAATTAAAAAAGGCATGACCGAAGTTCTATCATTAAAAGTAGAAAATGAAATGGTAGATACGGGGAATGTAGAAATCACAAAAATAGATAAAGACAGTAAAGCACCATTAGAAAATGTTGTATTTGAAGTACGTGATTCAAAAGGAAAAGTAGTTGCGAAAGTAACAACGGATAAAGAAGGAAAAGCAAACGTTTCAGATTTATCTATTGGGAAGTATGAGTTGGTGGAGGTAGAAACACCAGCAGGATACAAACCACTTGAAAAACCAATTTTATTCGAAATTGAAAAGGGTAGAGTAACAGCGTTAAAGCTAACAGTCGAAAATGAATTAGTGGATACAGGAAATGTAGAAATTACAAAAGTAGACAAAGAAAATAAAGATGCTTTAGCTGATGCAGTATTTGAGATTCAAGATGAAGCAGGACAAGTAGTCGCTAAAATAACGACAGATAAAAAAGGACAAGTACAAGTTACTAATTTATCAGTTGGAACATACAAGTTAGTAGAAGTAAAAGCACCAAAAGGATATAAGCAATTAGTAGATCCGATTGTTTTCCAAATTGAAAAAGGCATGACAAAATCTCTTGCTTTAACAGTCGAAAATGAAATGTTAGACAAGGGTAATGTAGAAGTTACAAAAGTAGATAAAGATAGTCAAAAAGCATTAGAAGGCGTAGTTTTCGAAGTACAAGATGAAAACGGCAAAGTAGTAACGGAAGTAAAAACAGATAAAAATGGTAAAGCAAAAATCTCAGACTTATCTGTAGGAAAGTACAAATTAGTAGAAAAAGAAAGCTTACCAGGCTACAAACAATTAACAGAGCCAGTATCATTCGAAATCAAAAAAGGTATGACGAAAGTTTTATCATTGAAAGTAGAGAACGAACTGTTAGATAAAGGTTCAGCAGAAATTACAAAAGTGGACAAAGAAAGTGGCGCGTTATTAGAAGGCGTAACATTTGAAGTGCAAGATGAAAAAGGCAAAGTAGTAACAAAAGTAACGACAGATAAAGAAGGAAAAGCAAAAATTGCTGATTTATCAGTAGGAAAATATAAGCTAGTAGAGGTAGAAAGCTTACCAGGATATAAAAAACTAGCGAAGCCAGTATCATTTGAAATCAAAAAAGGTATGACAGAAGTTTTATCACTAAAAGTAGAGAATGAACTAGTAGATAAAGGTTCAGTAGAAATTACAAAAGTAGATAAAGATAGTCAGAAAGCATTAGAAGGCGTAGTTTTCGAAGTACAAGATGAAAATGGCAAAGTAGTAACGGAAGTAAAAACAGATAAAAATGGTAAAGCAAAAATCTCAGACTTATCTGTAGGAAAGTACAAATTAGTAGAGAAAGAAAGCTTACCAGGTTACAAACAATTAACAGAGCCAGTATCATTCGAAATCAAAAAAGGTATGACAGAAGTTTTATCACTAAAGGTAGAGAATGAACAGTTAGATAAAGGTTCAGTAGAAATTAAAAAAATAGATAAAGACAGTCAGAAAGCATTAGAAGGCGTAGTCTTTGAAGTACAAGATGAAAAAGGTAAAGTAGTAACGAAAGTAACAACAGATAAAGAAGGAAAAGCAAACATTTCAGATCTATCTGTGGGAAGTTACAAATTAGTAGAGGTAGAAAGTTTACCAGGTTATAAAAAGCTAGAAAAACCAGTATCATTTGAAATTACAAAAGGTATGACGAAAGTCTTATCATTGAAAGTAGAGAACGAACTGTTAGATAAAGGTTCAGCAGAAATTACAAAAGTGGACAAAGAAAGTGGCGCGTTATTAGAAGGCGTAACATTTGAAGTGCAAGATGAAAAAGGCAAAGTAGTAACAAAAGTAACGACAGATAAAGAAGGAAAAGCAAAAATTGCTGATTTATCAGTAGGAAAATATAAGCTAGTAGAGGTAGAAAGCTTACCAGGATATAAAAAACTAGCGAAGCCAGTATCATTTGAAATCAAAAAAGGTATGACAGAAGTTTTATCACTAAAAGTAGAGAATGAACTAGTAGATAAAGGTTCAGTAGAAATTACAAAAGTAGATAAAGATAGTCAAAAAGTATTAGAAGGCGTAGTCTTTGAAATCCAAGATGAAGCAGGCAAAGTAGTAACAAAAGTAACAACAGATAAAGAAGGAAAAGCGAAAATTTCAGATCTATCTGTAGGGAATTACAAACTAGTAGAAGCAGAAAATTTACCAGGCTACAAAAAGCTAACAGAGCCAGTATCGTTTGAAATTAAAAAAGGAATGACAGAAGTTTTATCACTAAAAGTAGAGAATGAACTAGTAGATAAAGGTTCAGTAGAAATTACAAAAGTAGATAAAGACAGTCAGAAAGCATTAGAAGGCGTAGTTTTCGAAGTACAAGATGAAAAAGGCAAAGTAGTAACGGAAGTAAAAACAGATAAAAATGGTAAAGCAAAAATCTCAGACTTATCTGTAGGAAAGTACAAATTAGTAGAGAAAGAAAGCTTATCAGGTTACAAACAATTAACAGAGCCAGTATCGTTTGAAATTAAAAAAGGAATGACAGAAGTTCTATCATTAAAAATAGAAAATGAAATGGTAGATACGGGAAATGTAGAAATTACAAAAATAGATAAAGATAATAAGGCACCGTTAGCAGGTGTAGTCTTTGAAGTTCAAGACGACAAAGGCAAAGTAGTAACGAAAGTAACGACAGATAAAGCTGGAAAAGCAACAGTTGCAGATTTATCAGTAGGAAAGTACAAGCTAGTAGAAGTAGAGAGTTTACCAGGCTACAAAAAATTAGAAAAGCCTGTACCATTTGAAATTAAAAAAGGTATGACAAAATCTTTAGCGTTCACTGTAGAAAATGAAATGGTAGATACGGGGAATGTAGAAATCACAAAAATAGATAAAGACAGTAAAGCACCATTAGAAAATGTTGTATTTGAAGTACGTGACTCAAAAGGAAAAGTAGTTGCGAAAGTAACAACGGATAAAGAAGGAAAAGCAAACGTTTCAGATTTATCTATTGGAAAGTATGAGTTAGTAGAAGTAGAAACACCAGCAGGATACAAACCACTAGAAAAGCCAATTTCATTCGAAATTGAAAAAGGTAGAGTTACAGCATTACAATTGACTGTAGAAAATGAATTAGTGGATGTAGGAAATGTAGAAATTACAAAAGTAGACAAAGAAACGAAAGATGCTTTAGCTGATGCAGTATTTGAGATTCAAGATGCAGCAGGACAAGTAGTCGCTAAAATAAAGACAGATAAAAAAGGACACGCACAAGTTACTAATTTATCAGTTGGCACATACAAGCTAGTAGAAGTAAAAGCACCAAAAGGATATAAGCAATTGGTAGATCCGATTACTTTCCAAATTGAAAAAGGTATGACGAAATCTCTTGCTTTAACAGTAGAAAATGAAATGTTAGACAAGGGAAATGTAGAAGTAACAAAAGTAGATAAAGATAGTCAAAAAGCATTAGCAGGTGTAGTCTTCGAAGTACAAGACGAACAAGGCAAAGTAGTAACAAAAGTAACAACAGATAAAGAAGGAAAAGCGAAGGTTTTAGATCTATCAGTAGGAAAATACAAATTAGTAGAAACGGAGAGTTTACCAGGTTACAAAAAACTAACAGAACCAGTATCATTCGAAATCAAAAAAGGTATGACAGAAGTTTTATTACTAAAAGTAGAGAATGAACAGTTAGACAAAGGTTCAGTAGAAATTACAAAAATGGCTGCTGAAAGTAAGCATGTATTATCAGGGGCAGTGTTTGAAGTTCATGACGAACAAGGCAAAGTAGTAACGAAAGTAACAACAGATAAAGAAGGAAAAGCGAAAGTCTCAGACTTATCTGTAGGTCACTACACACTTGTAGAAGTAGAAGCACCAAAGGGTTATGAAAAATTAACTAATCCAATTCCATTTGAAATTACAAAAGGAATGATAAGTCCAGTTCAATTAGAAGTATTAAACAAATTGACTTCTTTAGCACCACCAGGCCCAGAGAAACCAGAAACGACGGATCCAGAAAAACCAGAAACGACGGATCCAGAAAAACCAGAAACGACGGATCCAGAAAAACCAGAAACAATGGATCCAGAGAAACCAGAAACAACGAATCCAGAAAAACCAGAAACAACGGATCCAGAGAAACCGGGAACAACGAATCCAGAAAAACCAGAAACGACGGATCCAGAAAAACCTGAAAAAGAATTACCGAAGACAGGACAGAAAATGCCTGTGGAACCATATATGGGAGCACTTCTTATCATGATGAGTTTTGGATTGCTCGTATTAGGTAGAAAACAGCAGAGATAATAAAAATGAAAAGGTATCCTCAAAGTATTGGAGGATACCTTTTTTATTTGGCATAAAAAACATTTAGCAAAAGAACACGATGCAAATAGAAACAAAAAGGAAGAAAAAATTCGTCCTTTTTTCTTAATATTGTTATATCAAAAAAACTATATATATTTAATGTGAAAATAAAAGGTTAAAGGCCTTCGTAATGTTTGTTTGAGTACTTTAAGAAAGAGGGCTTTTTCCTAAAGTATTCAAAGGATGATAGTCCAATAGCAGGTGGGAGATGAAACTCGTTTTAGCACTGTATTAACACCTTGAAATATAGATAAGGGAAAATAATGTAAAAAAAACTATTGTATATTTAAAAACCTTATGTTACATTTGTGTTACAGAAAAGTTACAAACGGTAACTTATGTTACGGTTTGTTTTCTTTTGTTTTTCTTTATGTTACGAAAATATGTAAAGCTAAAAAAATAGCAACCTAAAAATAGTTTTTCTATGTGTATAAGAGTGTGTGTAGTAAAGAGCCTGGTGAGAGCTTTACGCACATTATTAAAATTCCTTTCTGTCTTTAAAAGAAGAAGAAAACCAACTACCAACTATTTGGGAGTTTTAAGTAATGATAGTAAATGAAATGTACTTCCTTTCCCACACACAAAGTACATCTTTATTTTCAGTCTAATTACTACACAGACTTTTATACATATGCTGTTATCGTTTTAGGGATATATAGGAGGAGAAAAAATGAAAAAGTTATTAATGGTAATTGGACTTACGTTTTTAATGTTAGCTGGGTGTAGTAATGGAAATTTTGACAAAGCAATGGATGAAGGGAAGACCGCGTTAACGAATAAAGAATATAAAAATGCATTATCATCATTTGAAAAAGCGCTAGATGAGAAAAAAGACGATTCAGATGCAAAGATGCTTGTAGAACAAACGAAAGTAATGATTGAAGCAGTGAAGTTAAAAGAAGAAACAAAGATAGAAGAATCAATCAAGTCATTTGAAAAAGTAGAGAACATGAAGAATGGAAATGCTACGCTTGTAAAACAGGCAAAGGAAGAACGCACAGCATTACTAGCCATCTTAGAGCAAAACAAGAAGTATAGTGAGCAACTGACGAAAAGTGAAGAGTTAATAAGTAAGAAAAATTATGCAGAAGCGAAAGAGATCTTAAATAAGCTAGTTGCAGAAACAAAAGATAACAAAAACCTTGAAGAATATAATAAAAAAGCGGTAGGGTTAGTTACTAAAATGAATGAAGAAGAAAAAACTGCACAGAATGAAGCTGCGAAGGCACAAAAAACAAATGTAGTAACGAATCAAAAGGTAGCAACAGAAAAGACTCAAAAAACTGAGGTAGAAAAAAATCAAAAGGCAGTAACAGAAAAGAACGGCAAAACTGAGGCAGAAAAGAATCAAAAAGTAGAGACAGGAAAGACTCAAGATGCATTTACTTTTGAGAAAGCGAAAGCATATATTAAAAATGAATATAAAGAAGACTATGATTACACGCTAGAAAATACGCAAGTAGAGAATGGAAAGAAATATTATCAAATAAGAGTGCGTACGACATATAAAATAGAAGGTGCAGGTGGACCAGGATTTACTGGTGTATTTAAAGTATTCGAAGATGGTACAATCGTTGAAATGCACTAAATTGATGGAAAAGGTATCCTCAAAGTATATGAGGGTACCTTTTTTAGCATAAAAAAAGCATCTAGCAAAAGTACTAGATGCAAATAAAAACACAAGGGAAGACAAAATTCTTCCCGTTTCCCGTATGTAATTATATCAAAAAATATATAAAAAACTAGCTTTATTTTTTATATAATTGATGTGTAAAGCTATGAAAGTATAAGATTACACTGTTTTCATAGTGTTTTATTGAAAAAAAGGAGAAAGAAATAGTAAACAAAAACATAGACAAAAGTAGGCATATATAGTGAAAAGTAATTATGAAACAATATAAACCAAAAGGATTTTCAGAAATGCTTAATGTCTCTGTTAAGACATTGCAAAGGTGGGACAATCAAGGTGTTTTACCTGCTTAGCGAAACCAAAAAGGAAGAAGATACTATACAGAAGAACAGTATAAGGAATATATGAGTATTCAAGAAGAAAATAAAGTAGGCGAAGTAGTTATTCAAATCCAGGTCAGAAAGATGATTTAGAAAATCAGGTTGAGTTTCGCAAATGCACGAGGGATAATTGTAGATAAAGTTATCAAAGGTATTGGTAGCGGATTAAACTACAAAAGAAAACAGTGGAATAAACCTGATAGTTGTATGGAAAGAAATATTTCGACGATCATCATTGCACACAAAGATAGATTTGTACGTTTTGGATATGATTGGTTTGAAGAGTTTCTTCGTAAAATGGGAGTGGAAATTATGATTGTTAACAATGAAAAACTATCTCCTCAAGAAGAACTTGTTCAGGATTTAATATCTATCATTCATGTATTTAGCTGTAGAATATGTGGGTTGAGAAAATACAAAAAGAAAATGTCGGAGGATGGAGACTTATGAAAAGAGCATATTTAATAGAAATCAAACCGACAACTGAACAAGTTAGTAAAATCCGTCAAACTATTGGGGTGTGTCGATATGTATATAACCTGTATATTTCTAAAAATAAAGAGGCATATGAGTCGGAGGGGAAATTTCTTAGTGGCTATGACTTTTCCAAATGGCTAAACAACATTCATACAAAAGAGTGTGATCAGTGGATTAAAGAAGTGTCGAGCAAAGCGGTAAAACAAGCGATTATGAATGGAGATAAAGCTTTTAAGCGATTTTTTAAAGGTTTATCTCAGTTTCCACGATATAAAAAAAAGAGGAAGCAAGATGTGAAGTGCTACTTTCCGAAAAACAACAAAACAGATTGGACAGTAGAAAGACATAGAGTAAAAATCCCCACAATTGGTTGGACAAGGTTAAAAGAATATGGGTATATCCCTAAAAATGCAACTGTAAAGAGTGGCACAGTATATCAAAGAGCAGGAAGATATTTTGTATCTGTACTTTGCGAATTGGAAGAAATGGCAACAAAGTTAGTACTCAATAAAATAGGTCTAGGGATTGATTTAGGAGTGAAGGATTTTGCTACACGTAGCGATGGTATCGTTCATGAAAACATCAACAAAACAATAAAAGTAAAAAAGATAGAAAAACGGTTAAAACGTGAACAACGCTCTTTAGCACGTAAATTTGAAAATCTAAAAAAGAGAGGTGAAAAATCTGTTACTAATAAAAGAGTGAATATAGATAAAAATGTTCTTAGAGTGCAAAAGTTGCATGCTCGATTAGCGAATATTCGAATAGAGTATGTAAAGTCTATTGTAACGAATGTGGTGAAAACCAAGCCAACGTTTATTACAGTGGAAGATTTGAATGTGAAAGGTATGATGAAGAATAAACATTTATCTAAAACAATTGCCAAGCAGTCTTTTTTTTGCTTTTAAAACGTGGCTTTTGACGAAATGTGAGGAATATGGAATTGAATTACGTCAAGTAGACCGGTTTTATCCATCGTCAAAGCTATGCTCATGTTGCAGTCAAAAGAAAGCGGATTTAAAACTATCTGACCGAGTATATACATGTGAATGTGGCAATGTAATGGATAGAGATTTGAACGCAGCGATCAACCTTTTACAAGCAAAAAAATATACAATACTAACGTAAATAGATTGTATATATGTACGGTGGGCTACATCGGAATTTACGCCTGTGGAGTGTCATAGCAAACTGTAGTAGCAAGTGATTAGCGAGGCAGGGCACGTAGAAGCAGGAATACTCTAAGAATATACATTTGTCTATATTTTTAGTAGCAGCTGCGTATATGATTAATTTTAAACCAGAAAATTTAAACCAACTATTCAAGGTGATGTTAATTAGTGCGAATAAGTCTTATGATGCGATTAAAGATTATGAATTTACAGGGGAAGCGGTAGTATTCCGTGTGGATTTCGAATATATTGACGCTTCTCTAATGATTGTAGATATGTTAGGAAGATCTGCTTCTAAATTTAACATTTTGCCATATGCCTGTCCGAATACAAATGAAATAGATTACATTCAGTTTCAAGTGTATTCGATTAATGAAGGGAATTTTAAGGAAATGATTGATACGATGTAGAAAACTATAATTTTACAAATATGTATATACCAACTAATATATAATTAATACATTCATATAATTGGAGTGATGAGATGCAGCCGTTAGAAAGGGAGATTCATTCTAATATGCTGAAAGTGTGGCGAATCCACGCTTTAATTGGGGCGGCAGTTATACTAGCAGTCGTAATTGCGTATTTCTTTTTTATGATCAATTTTAACTGGTGGGGCTGGTTGTTTGGCTTATTGGTAACAGGCGCTATTACATTTATCCCGCTTGATTATTTCGTGTTTCCAAATTTACGTCAACGTTATTATAGTTACAGATTAAATGAAGAAGAGATTGAGATACAAAAGGGAATGTTCGTTGTAAAACGCGTACTTATTCCGATGATTCGTGTGCAGCACGTAACGATTGAACAAGGCCCGATTATGAGAAAGTATAATTTAGCAGAATTACATATTTCCACAGCAGCAACTTCTCATAGTATTCCAGGTTTAACGAAGGAAGAAGCAGAGCAGCTGAAAAGACAAATTGGAGAACTTGCGAAAGTGAGTGATGAGGATGTATAAGAGGCAACATCCGATCACGATATTGTTAGGTATTAGGGTTGCGAGTTTGTTGCCACTTATTATTCTTGTTTTATTTAAACCTGATGAACAAGTGGAACCTTGGTATTTATTTTATCTTTTCCTTTTGGTTGTTTTATTCATCATGGCTATTTTTTCTGCAATTAAATGGTATTTTAAAGTGTACTGGATTGAGAATAATATTTTACATATAAAGCACGGTGTTTTTGTAAAGAAGGAAAGCTATTTAAATAAAGAGCGTGTACAAAATGTTAGTACGTCTTCTAACATCATTTATCAAATGCTCGGACTTATGAAGTTAAATATAGAAGTAGCGGGTGGTGGTAATGAACCAGAAGTGGTGTTGGCTGGTATTAAAGAAGACGAGGCAAAACATTTAATCTCTTTATTACATAAGAAAGAAACTACTGTAAAAGAAGAAATAGAAGAGGAAGAAAGCAAGACGGTTTATCAGTTAACAGCGAAAGAGGTTTTAGCCGCAGCGATTACATCTGGTCGGTTCGGACTAGTGTTCTCTGGACTAGTACTTCTTTACACAAAGTTTGATTTTGTTCTTCCTGAAGGATTCACAAGTAAAGTAGAAGCGTATGTGATGGGAAACGGTGTTTATAAACTAATTGTAATTGCATTAATTTTAATGGTAATTTCATGGATTATTTCCACGGCTGGATATGTGTTGAAATATGCAAACTTTAAAATTGAGCGAAAAGGGGAAGAGATTCGTATCGTTCAAGGATTATTTGAAAAGAAAGAGTTTGTCTTAAAATTGCACCGCATTCAAGCAATTACTGTAAAAGAAGGTATGCTTCGCCAGCCGTTTGGCTATTGTGCTGTTGAAGTGGAAGCAATTCAAAGTATTGGAGCAGCAAGTAACGAAGTAATGTTGCATCCATTTATGAAGAAAAAAGATGTACAGCCCCTTCTCACATATTTAGAGTTACCTTATGAAATCGAAGCGGAGATCGTTCACTTACCAAAAACAGCGTTGCGTCGTTATTTCATTATGGGCTGGTTAATAAGTATCATACTCACAGTTCTAATTGCCAGCGTGAGTATATATTTTAAACAATATATTGCGTTGTTTGTTATTTTACCGTTATTTATCGTGTTTTCGTTACTTGCGTATGCTAGATATAAAAGTGGTGGTTATGAATTAAGAGAAAATCAACTAACGGTTGTATATCGTAATTTTTCGAAATATACAGGAATAATGCGAAGAAGACATGTTCAAGCAGTAGGTTATGATCAATCGTATTTTCAAAGAAAAGATGAATTATGTACAACTCTTGTAGCGGTAGCCGGGCGCGGTTATGAAGTAAAGCATATGAGAAAAAAAGATTCGCTTCGTATATATAATTGGTATAAAGAAAAAGGAAACACCGGTGCGTAACGGTGTTTCCTTTTTTATGTCGTGATTTGTCGATAAGTCGATATATTTCAAAAATCGCTGATATATCTGAAAAATCACTGATATATTTCGAGTTGCGCCGATATATTCGAAAAATCGCTAATATAATTTCATGTACCGCAGCCTTGGAGAAACCACAGTACAAAAATCCTTAAACTAACACATCAAAAGTAGTCACAAATGACGGACGAGAGAAAATACTTTTCTGCTGCTCTGCATGTGGATGCACCTGAGCCTGAGCTTGTCCTTCCGCTTGTGCAGGGCGTTTTTTATGAGCATTTTCGAATGAACGTGATTCTGTCCAATCTTTAAAGTTTTGCTCCGTTTCCCACATCGTTAAGATGACATATGTATCGTTACTTAATGGGCGTAGAACGCGGATTGCTTGGAAACCGGGTTCGTTTTCAATAAGGCCTGCGCGGTTTTTAAAACGGTTTTCAAATACTGGGCGACCTTCGTCTGTTACAGAAATGTTGTTACAAACGATATAGCCAGGTTGTCCTTTAAATTCTCCAACAGCGTCTAGTACGTCATATTGAAGCGCTGATTCTACTGATTCTTCTGTATTTTCTTTATAAAACATATTTTTTTCATTATTTTTTGCAGTGAAATGTGCTTGTTCTAGAGGTGTTTCGTATGAAATAATAGCCTTCATTTTAATGCCCCCTTAATGGTTTGTTTCTATTATATCAACTCTCTTAAAAAACTTCGAAGATTATATACATAAAGATACTTCTTTTTCAAATAATAAATGTACCATCATTTGGAAAGAAGGCCGATGTATGAAGAAAGTAAAGTGGACTTTATTAGGTGGATTCGCAACGCTAGTATTAGCGATTGTACTTTATAAACTTATTGTGTTAGCTGGTGGCTATATGATGGATGAAAAGCAGCTCGTTTTCCACTCTTCATCACGTATCGTTGACCAGAAAGGGAAAGAGATTACGAAATTATATGTAGAAAATAGAGATCTCGTACCAGTCGAGCAAATTCCAAAGCATGTCCAGCAGGCGTTTATTGCGGTGGAAGATTCTCGTTTTTATGAGCATCAAGGAATTGATTATCCGTCTATATTCCGTGCTCTTTATAAAGATACATTAGCTGGAGAGAAGGTCGAAGGCGGTAGTACGATTACGCAGCAACTCGCTAAAAACGTTTTTTTAACTCGTGAAAAAACAGTTACGCGTAAATTGAAGGAAGTCGCAATTTCCCTTCAATTAGAGCAAAAATATACGAAGCAACAAATTCTTGAAATGTATATGAATCATATTTATTTTGGGCATGGGGCTTACGGTATTCAAGCAGCAGCAAAATTGTATTTTAATAAAAATGTAGAAGATTTAACAGTAGAAGAAGGAGCGATGCTTGCAGGTCTTCCGAAGTCACCAAATGGATATTCACCTTATTTCTCTCCAGAGAAGAGTAAGGAGCGCCGTGATCTCGTATTGTCACTTATGCATAAACAAGGCTATTTGACTGCCGAAGATAGCGTACGTTATCAAGGAAAGACCATTGCTCTTTATAAAAACTTAGATGAGAATGAACTCGCATATATGCCGTATATTGATATGGTTATAGATGAAGCAGCTCGTTTATACGGATTGTCTCATCAAGAAGTACTGCGCGGAGGATATACGTTTGTCGTACCGATGGATGAAAAGATTCAAAAGGTAGCGTATAACCAGTTTCAAGATGCAAGGAATTTCCCTGGGAAAGAAGAGGGGACGCAAGGTGCTTTTTTATTAATGGATAATCGTACGGGCGGAATTAAAGCGGCGATTGGCGGAAGAAAGTACGTCCCGAGAGGCTTTAATCGTATTTTCGCAAAAAGACAGCCAGGTTCTGTGCTAAAACCACTTATCGTCTATGCACCAGCACTCGAAACGAAAAAGTATAATCCGTATTCTTTATTGACGAATGAAAGAAATTCATTTGAAGGCTATGAACCTCGAAATTATAACCATTCATATTCGAAAGAAATGACGATGTACGATGCGATTTTAGAGTCAGCAAATGTGCCGGCAGTTTCTTTATTAAATGAGTTAGGGGTAGAAGAAGGAAAGCAATATTTAGAGAAAGGAAATGTTCATATTGCAGACGCAGGGTTAAGTACAGCGCTTGGCGGATTGAAAAATGGTGTTTCACCATTTGATCTTGTAAAAATGTATCGTGCGTTTTTAGCAAATGGTGCTATTATTGAGCCGCACGTTATTGATAAAGTGTTAAATAGACACGGTGCAGTTATTGGAGAATCGCCAAAAGTAGAAACGAAAATATTCTCGAAACAAACGGCGTGGTATATGACGAAAATGTTAGAAGGAGTTGTAAAGGAAGGGACAGCGAAAGCCGGTGTATATAGCGGGGCGTTAGCTGGGAAAACAGGTACAACTTCCTTGCCAAATGACGAAAATGGAGCTAGAGATATGTGGTTCGTCGGCTATACACCAAATTTAGTAGGTGCTGTTTGGATTGGTTATGACCGTACGGATAAAGAGCATCAGTTGCAAGGAGAAAGTGCGTCAGCAACGAAATTGTTTAAGAAAATTTTAACGAAGGCAAATGTAGAACAGAAAGAGCAGTTTATGAAACCAGAAGGTGTGGAAACAATCGGTGCTCCGATTCGTTTGCGCAAGATTGAAGATGTGAAAATGAAATTAGCGTTTAGCCCTTTCGGTTTATTTAAAGCAAAATTAAGCTGGACACCACTTCCAGATGAAAGAATTATGTATCGTATTTATAGAGTGGAAAACGGAGTTCATACGCATGTAGGCACTGTAAATGGTGCCGGAGAATATGAGGAAAAGTTCGTTAACATCTTTTCAAAACCGAGTTTTTACGTTGTACCATATAACACACAAACGAAACGTGAAGGAGAAAAGTCAAAAGTAGCTAAACCATAGTTTTTCTCTGTGCTATAATAAGAATGTTGTGAAAATAGTAAGCGGTTTTACGAATGTTTGTGTCAATTTCATGAACAACGTACATAATGTTATGCATTTTGTTTTTACAAGCTGTATAGTAAAAAAAGATAAATATCGGAATAGAACGTATTTAGAGCAAAAGCATTGGCAAGGAAGGGAGCAAGGGTCTTGGTAAGAACTATAAATGAGACATTTTTAAAAGCATGTAGGGGGGAACGTACTGATTATGTACCAGCATGGTATATGCGTCAAGCAGGTCGTTCGCAGCCGGAATATAGAAAGATAAAAGAAAAGTATTCTTTATTTGAAATTACACACAATCCAGAGTTATGTGCTTACGTTACAAAGTTACCAGTGGATCAATATAACGTAGACGCAGCAATTCTGTATAAAGATATTATGTCACCACTACCTGCAATTGGTGTGGATGTAGAAATTAAATCAGGTATTGGCCCAGTTATTGATAATCCAATTCGTTCTTTACAAGACGTAGAAAAACTAGGGGAAATCAATCCAGAAGATGACGTACCGTACATATTAGATACGATTCGTTTATTAACGACAGAAATGTTAGACGTACCGTTAATCGGTTTTTCAGGAGCTCCATTTACATTAGCGAGCTATATGATTGAAGGCGGTCCATCTCGTAATTATCATAATACGAAAGCGTTCATGTATGCAGAGCCGAAAGCTTGGTTCGCTTTAATGGATAAGCTAGCAGATATGGTTATTACATATTTAAAAGCGCAAATTAACGCAGGAGCAAAAGCGGTTCAAATTTTCGATTCTTGGGTTGGAACAGTAAATGTAGCAGATTACCGCATATTTATTAAACCAGCAATGGAGCGTATTTTTGCAGAAGTTCGTACGATGGGTGTACCGATGATTATGCACGGCGTAGGAGCTGCGCATTTAGTAAATGAATGGCACGACTTACCGCTTGATGTAGTAGGTTTAGATTGGCGCTTACCGATCGAAGAAGCACGTGCACGCGGCGTTCATAAGGCGGTACAAGGTAATATGGACCCTTCATTCTTACTTGCACCATGGTCTGTTATTGAAGAACATGTAAAAGGTATTTTAGATAAAGGGATGAAACAGCCTGGTTATATCTTTAACTTAGGACACGGTGTATTCCCAGAAGTAAATCCAGATACATTAAAACGTTTAACTACATTTATTCATGAATACTCTAAAGGGCAGTTAGCGAAGTAAAGGAGCATTGCTGTATGAAAAAGAAAATTGGTTTGCTTGTAATGGCATACGGAACGCCATATAAAGAAGAAGATATTGAACGTTACTATACACATATTCGTAGAGGAAGAAAGCCAAGTCCTGAAATGCTAGAGGATCTAACAGAGCGTTACCGTGCAATTGGTGGTATTTCTCCTTTAGCTACTATTACATTAGAGCAAGCTAAAAAGTTAGAACAGCGTTTAAATGAAGTACAAGATGAAGTAGAGTACCATATGTATCTTGGCTTAAAACATATCGAACCGTTCATTGAAGATGCAGTGAAAGATATGCATAACGACGGTATACAAGATGCAATCGCACTTGTTCTTGCGCCACACTATTCTACATTTAGCGTGAAATCGTATGTAGGACGAGCACAAGAAGAAGCTGAGAAACTTGGAAACTTAACAATTCACGGCATTGATAGCTGGTATAAAGAACCGAAATTCATCCAGTACTGGGTTGATGCAGTGAAAGGTATATATAACGGTATGTCAGAAGCAGAGCGTGAAAAAGCAGTATTAATCGTATCTGCACATAGCTTACCAGAAAAAATTATCGCGCTTGGCGATCCATATCCAGATCAATTAAATGAAACGGCGGATTATATCGCGCGCGGAGCGGAAGTAGCAAACTATGCAGTAGGCTGGCAAAGTGCAGGAAACACACCAGATCCTTGGATTGGTCCAGATGTACAAGATTTAACGAGAGAACTAAATGAAAAGCACGGTTATACTTCATTCGTATATGCACCAGTTGGATTTGTTGCGGAACATTTAGAAGTTTTATATGACAATGACTTTGAGTGTAAAGTTGTAACAGATGAAATTGGCGCAAAATATTATCGTCCAGAAATGCCAAATGCATCGGACGCATTTATTGATTGCTTAACAGATGTTGTATTAAAGAAAAAAGAATCTGTATTGTAAAAAGAAAGGGGGAGCATGCTTGAGGAAAAAAGTTGTAATCATCGGCGGTGGTATCACAGGATTAACAACAATGTATAACTTACAAAAAGATATTCATGACAAGAACTTGCCGATCGATACATTACTTATAGAAGCATCTGGTAAACTTGGTGGGAAAATTCAAACCGTTCGAAAAGATGGATTTACAATTGAACGCGGACCGGATTCTTTCTTAGCACGAAAAGAAAGTGCCTCTATACTGGCGCGAGAATTAGGTCTTGGTGATGAACTTGTAAATAATAAGGCCGGTCAATCATTTATCCTCGTAAACAATCGGTTACATAAAATGCCGAGCGGATCGATGATGGGAATTCCAACGCAAATTACGCCGTTTCTATTTTCCAGGCTGTTCTCCCCAATTGGTAAACTAAGAGCTGGTTTTGATCTGTTAATGCCCAGGTCAAAGCCAGTATCTGACCAATCACTCGGGCATTTTTTCAGACATCGCCTCGGCAACGAAGTGGTTGAAAATTTAATAGAACCATTACTATCGGGTATTTATGCAGGGGATATCGATGAAATGAGCTTAATGTCAACATTCCCGCAAATGTATCAAATTGAGCAGAAACATCGCAGTATTTCACTCGGTATGCGTACGCTTGCTCTGAAAAAAGAGAAATCTGAACCGAAAAAGGGAATCTTCCAAACAGTGAAAACAGGTTTAGAATCTATAGTAGAATCTCTCGAAGCGAAGATACATGAAGGTACGATAATAAAGGGAACTCGCATTGAAAAAGTTGCAAAACTTGGTGATGTTTACACGATTACTCTTAGTAACGGAAAAGAAATAGAAGCGGACGCGGTCGTAGTGGCAAGCTCACATAAAGTATTGCCATCTATGTTTGCACAGTACAAGCAGTTTCGTTTCTTCCGCAATATTCCGTCTACATCAGTTGCAAATGTGGCAATGGCTTTCCCGCAATCAGCCATTCAGCGCGATATTGACGGCACAGGGTTTGTCGTATCTCGAAATAGCGACTACACAATTACAGCATGTACGTGGACACATAAAAAATGGCCACATACAACACCAGAAGGAAAAACGCTTCTTAGGTGTTACGTTGGACGAGCTGGTGATGAAGCGGTTGTAGAACAAACAGAAGAGGAACTCGTTCAGCTTGTACTAGAAGACTTACGAAAGACGATGGATATTACAGAGGATCCTGAGTTTACAGTCGTAAGTCGCTGGAAAGAAGCGATGCCCCAATATACAGTAGGCCATAACGAGCGAATGAAGAAACTCACAACATTTATGGAAAAAGAGTTGCCAGGTATATACTTGGCAGGTAGTTCCTACGCTGGTTCTGGTCTTCCGGACTGTATTGATCAAGGTGAGAAAGCCGCAAAGCGTGTACTATCTCATTTGGAAAAAGTAATGGAGACGGAATTACTCGCACAATAAAATATAAGAAACGCCTTCAATCATATTGAAGGCGTTTCGTTTGTTATATAAAATACTTATTCGCCAATAAACATATATAAATTATTTGGCTTTATAACGGCATCTCCCGCATAAATAACCCATTCTGTTAAGTTTTCAAACTCTAACTGATAACTATTTCCCTCACTCATATTTTCTATAAAATATGGTTCATTAATGAGTATTCCTTGAATGAAGTCTTCCGTAATGTTTTGCATTTCAAACCACATATGTTCACTTTTTCCCTCTTCGTAGGAGACACCAAACTTAGCGAGGAAACGAAAATCTTCATTTGATTGTTCAATGTGAAAAATGTTGCTGAAATACCCGAAAGTATTCTTTGCATTATAAGCCATACGATCGGTTTCACTATTTGTTTTATAGAACATAAGCCCTGTAGCTTCCTCATGTTCTTTGAAAAAGCTTTCGATACATTCTTCTGAAGTATTAAATTGGAATAAGAGAACGGATGGAGATTGATGGTATTCATCTCGGTCATCCATGCCGCCTAAGAATATGTTTTGTGCATCTATTGGTTGTAGTTTCACTTCTTCATCCTCGATTGAAGACAATTGATCCATACTCGTTTTATGCCCAATATAAGATAATCCCTTTTCCCACGGAACAGCTACTGTATGGATAGAACCTTGCTGACTATGCGCGATCACGATAGGCTCATTCATAGGGACTTGTCCATTCTCAACGGCATTATTAGCAAATGTTTGAAAGAGATCACCAATGCCGTAGTAGGATGAAATGCGATTTGGAATAATTAATTCTATTTCTGTTACGCCTGCTCTTAAAAGGCCATGTGTATGAAACCAATATTGCGTAGGCTCACCTTCTTTATCGTCTTCATAAACAGAATGAATAACATACAAGTCAGGAATGTCAGGTAATAATTCATTTTCAACGTGATATTTAATATAGCTTCTAGATATTACTTTCATTGCTGCACTTGAATCGATTACAAATAACAAATCTGGAGCGAGGTTCCATAAAAACTGTAACTGCTGGAAAAAGCAGTCCAGCACATCGCCTACAAATAGCGTACGAGCGAAAATTTCAGTGCCATAAGCAGCATCTTCAAAATTACGATCTACGATTGTAGAATCTTGTCTATTGTACATTTTATATTCTTCTGGATCGCTCGTTTCATCAATATGCAGTTCATACGGTATGATTGTTTCATCCATATGTAACTCAACAATAAGGCTTGTCTCATCACTGTAAATAATTTTTAATTCATCCACTTTAGTAGAGATAGTCTCTAGCCGCTGTTTTAACTGTTCAATCGTAATTCTAGTTGGTATAACGGCAATCATATCTGAAAAATGACGTTCTAATGTTCCATTCATAGCTGCGCGGTATGTTTCTGTTTGCACTTCCATCCAATCACTCCTATTCAAATGAATCCATTTTACATGCCAATGAAATTTCGATATTTTCTGTTTTCTCTCTCTAACATTATAGAGCGCATTTGTAGAAGGTGTAAAATTATTATTTTGTATTATAGTTTGAAAGCTTGTAAATTAAATAAATTTTTTGTAAAACTTGTCGAAATACCATTCTATATAACGAATCATTTGATATGATAGAAATGCTGAGAAAATATGAAATAGGGAGAGGAAAATGGCTGTGAAGAAATTGTTAAGTGTCTTTTTATCATTCATACTATTGCTTTCATTTACTGGAACTTTAGTACAAGCAGAAGAAAATACTTCTATGTCAGTAGAAAAAGCAATTCAAGTATTTAAACAGCAAGGGAAAACGAAGGGGACAGTGGAAGGATACATCGTTGGATATACGCAAAGTCCTTCTAAATACACGAAAGATCCGGCTAAGTTTGATGATACAAACGTAGCAATTGCAGATTCGCCAAATGAGACGAATCCAGACAAAATCATGCCTGTTCAGTTGCCGAAAGGTGATGTGAGAGCGGCAGTAAACGTGAAAGATCATCCTGAAAATATCGGGAAGAAAGTTAGTTTAACAGGGACGCTTGAATTATATTTTAGTAGCCCAGGTTTAAAATCGGTAACGTCTCATAAGTTTCAAGGGGAAGGACAAAACCGTGTTAGCGATGTAGTATCTTCGCCTGGTAGCGGAGAAGTTGCGAAGGGCACAGCGGTAACATTAACAACGAATACAGAAGGAGCAACAATCTACTATACGTTAGATGGCTCTAACCCTACAAATAAGAGTGTTCGTTATAACGGACAAATTGTAGTGAATGAAAATAGTGTGATTAAAGCAATCGCAGAGAAAGAAGGGCTTACTTCTTCAGCGATTTCAACATTTTCATTTATTATCGTAAATAATGAACCAGTTCGTATTCATGATATTCAAGGAAAATCACATATTTCTCCTTACAAAGGGAAGAAAGTATACAATGTGGAAGGCATTGTAACAGCACTTGATAAAAATGGTTTTTATATAGAAGATAACCAGCCGGATAATGATCCAGCTACGTCAGAAGGTATGTATGTATACAAAAAAGATGCGAATGTAGCGGTAGGAGATCTTATTCAAATTGATGGAGAAGTAGAAGAATATGTTGGACCTGGGTATGCAGAAAGGTTTGACACAGATTTAACGACGACGGAAATTAAAGCGAGCCGCGTTGCTGTAATCGCAAAAGATCAACCTTTACCAGCACCGATTGTACTTGGAGAAAACGGTGTGAAAATCCCTGATCAAATTATCGATAATGATGCATTCGGTTTATTTGATCCAAATGAAGATGCAATCGACTTTTATGAAAGTATAGAAGGTATGCGCGTTACGATGCCAACGCCAAAAATTATTGCACCTCAGAAAAACGGAAATTTATATGTAACAGTAGAAAATGGCGGAAATAAAGTCGTAACGAAATACGGCACACCTGTATTAGATGAAAATCAATTAAACCCAGAGCGTCTTTCTGTAAAAGTCCCTCGTGATTATGTAGCGAAAGTAGGAGATACTTTCACTGGAGATATAACAGGGGTAGTCGGATATGATTACGGTGCGTTCCGCATTGCACCAATAACGGAATTACCATCTGTAGTGGACGGTGGATTTAAGCAAGTAGGGGCGAATATTCAGCCTCGTCTTGATAAGTTAACAGTTGCTACATATAACATTGAAAACTTCTCGGCGAATAAAAAAGAAACAACAGACGAAAAGGTAAAAGCGTTAGCGTATTCTATTAAATACAACTTAAAAATGCCAGATATTATCGGTGTAGAGGAAATGCAAGATAATAACGGAACGATTAATGACGGTACAACAGATGCTTCGTTAAGCGCAAAACGTATCATTGATGCGGTTTTAGAAATTCGTGGACCGAAGTATGAGTATGTAGAAATTGCTCCGAACAATAATCTAGACGGGGGAGCACCAGGAGCGAATATTCGCGTCGGTTTCTTCTACAACCCATCACGCGTGAAATTAGCAGCAGTACCGAAGTTACTTGATAAAAATGTCGTTCGTATTGGAGACGAAAGTTCATTATTTGAAAGTACACGTAAACCGCTTGCAGCAGAATTTACATTCCAAGGACAAAACGTTGTTGTCGTTGCAAATCACTTAAACTCAAAAATAGGAGATGCAACGCCATTTGGAAAAGTGCAGCCGCTCGTATTAAAGAGTGAAGAAAAACGAATTCAGTTAGCGCAAGAAGTAAATCAATTCGTACAAGGAATTCAGAAAAAGAACACGAATGCACCAGTTGTTGTGTTAGGGGATATGAACGATTTTGAGTTCGCTAAACCACTAAAAGCACTAGAAGGAACAAACTTAAAAAATATGTTAAACACAGTGCCGAAAGAGAACCGCTACACGTACATTCATGAAGGAAATGCACAAGTGTTAGATCATATTTTAGTAACAAACAACATCGCACCACACACAATTGTAGACCCAGTACACTTAAACTCAAACATTATGAAAGAACATGGACGTGTAAGTGACCACGACCCAGTACTTGCTCAAATTGACTTGAAGAAAGCTTCTTAAATAGTCATGAAAGAACGCTTAGAGATATACTGAGCGTTCTTTTTCTGTAAAAATCATGTTAAAATTAATTGAAAATTCAGCTTTTTACAATGAGGAGGTTAAAGATGCAAGCGTGGTTAAATGGAAAATTAATAAATCAGCTTGCGATTTTTTTTAGTACAATCGTCATGCTCCAATTTGTAGCGGAGGTAACAGGACTTACTCAAAATTTGGATATTACATATAACTTAATACATACAGCATCGTCCTATGTAACGTTTAGTTTGGCAGTCATTTTTACTTTAATAGGTGCAAGAAGAGAATTAAGTACATATGCAATTATTTTATTATGTTCAGTTGTAGGTATTAAAGCGATTTATTTTGCGGCGGTCGTTATTTTATGGGGATTGGCAGGTACGCCGTAAAGGGGAGATGATTATAAGATTGATAAATGTAAATGAGAATAAGAGCGTAATTCCCTAAACTAACTTAGGGAATTACGCTCTTATTCATTCAATCATTTAGTCTGAAATTGCTTGAAACGCTTTTCTACACCGATCTCTTTTTTGCAGTCTTCTTCTATATTTTTTTCTATCCCGCTTTACTCCTTGTATATACATGAATAAGCTAACGAGAAGGAAGAAAGCACATTGCATCGTTAAAATGTACGGTGACATGCCTTGCAATGGTTGTTTCGGATCATATAAATGAATAGGTGCTCCGCCTATTGAAGGAAGTATTGTATTTAGCAGGACGTACGGAATGGAGGCAACTGCGAATGGAAAGAGAATTGCCATATAGTCCTTTTGTGACCATACAGATGCAGCAAGTCCTAAAAGGGCCATTAAACCTGCAAATAAGAAATTAATTCCGATATATACAGTAATGTAAGTGAGAGGTGCATCGAAATATAGGTTTGCGAACATTCCATCAGCATTTATGATGCCTGAACCAATCGTAGGTGTTCCGTCTGGAATGGTTAATTTGCAAAATAATAACGATAAGATGAATGGAAATGTATAAAGAAATCCTCCGCAAAAAAACGTAACGATATATTTCATTACTGAATAAGGAAATAAAGAAATCCCCTTACTCACAAACGGTTTAAAACCATCTGACTTATCCGAATTGTAACTTGTACTAAAGGGGAAACTCGCAATAACTGGCATTAATAATAAATAAACATCCATTTCATTGTCGCGAAATCCGATCCATTTTATATCTGTTGAAATAGGTCCACTCGCTGCGTCTCCTAAATAACGAATTACATAGTAATAGTGATAAATACAAATAAGAACGAATCCACTAAACATAATAATTAAAGAAATACGACTACAAAAAGCTTGCTTTATATTTAAACGAAGCGCACGCATCATGACTGAAAAAGCCTCCACTATTTTGATAAACTTGTCTATTTTCTATATTACTATTAAATGTAAACATTTTCTTGTTTTTTTATTTGATTATTTGAAAAAAGGGAAATTTGTTGTTGTTAAGTAAGGTTTAATTGTATATCTTAAGAACACCTTTTCCTTTTCTCTTTTCTTCTGATACACTATGGACAGTAATATATAACTTGACTGGAATTTTTTATGCTGGAAATAATAAAAAAGAGAACTTGTATACAATGTAAGCGTGTGGTAATATCAAAGATGTACTGATTGACTATATTATCCAATTGGTCATTTTTGGAGGTGACGATGTGGCGATAGATCGAAAACGTTCTATTATTGAAGCTGCAACAAAGTCTTTTTCAGCGTTCGGTTATAAAGCAACAACGATGGATCAAGTAGCGAAGTTAGCGAATGTAGGAAAAGGAACGATTTATACTTTTTTCAAAAATAAAGAAGAGCTATTTGGCGAAATTATTTCTAATTTAATTACAGAAATGAAGCAAGTTGCAGAAAATGCAATTCGTTCAGATGTTTCATTTTTTGAAAATGTACATAGAGCATTATATAGCATATTAGAATTCAGAAAAGAACATCAGCTCATGATTAAGTTAATTCAAGAAGAGCGTGATATGGGAACGAAAGAAGTACAAGAAGTGATGCAACAAGTAGATGTGGAAATCGTTTCTGTCATTCAATCGTATTTAAAGATTGCGATTGAAAAAGGTGAGATTAGCAAATGTGATCCAGAAATTACAGCATTTATTATGCTTCGCTTATACGTATCGCTTATTTTTGATTGGGAAAAAAATCATGAACCGCTAGAAAAAGAAAAAATTGCAGAATTATTTGAACTTTATTTATTAAAAGGATTGTCAAACTAAGATAATCCTTTTATTATTATAAAAAAGTGACCACTTGAACAAAATGGTCATATATTTATTTTAGGGAGGGATAATAGAAATATTCACTTCATATGAAGAAAAAGTTGCATAGTATAAATTCGGGGATAAGGCATATGTATGAATCAGTATAGCCTTTTTGTTTGGGTAAAAATGACCAATTGAACATTTTGGTCATTTTAAAAAGGGGGAGAAATGATGAAAGGAAATCAGTTACTTCGTAAAGAGTTCACACAAATTATAAAAAGTAAAAAAATATTAATTCCAATTATCGCTGTTTTATTCGTACCGATTTTATATGCGGGTATGTTTTTATGGGCCTTTTGGGATCCGTATAAACAGTTAGATGATTTACCAGTTGCGGTAGTCAATTTAGATAAAGGTGCAGTATTTGATGGGAAACCAATTGAGGTCGGAAAAGGGCTCGTTGATAATTTAAAAGACAATAAGAGTTTTAAATGGGAATTTGTAAGTGAAAAAGAAGCGAAAAAAGGAATGGAAGGCAGAAAGTATTACATGTTAGTACGCATTCCAGATAACTTCTCAAGTAACGCTACAACGTTATTAAAAGATGATCCAAAACCATTAAACTTAGAATACATTCCGAACGAAAGCTTAAATTTCTTATCTTCACAAATTGGCGGAACAGCCATTGAAAAAATTAAAGGTGAAGTATCAAGTACGTTAACGAAAACATATGCAGAGAAAATGTTTGATTCCATTCAAGACGTCTCAAAAGGATTAGCAGATGGGGAGGAAGGAGCAAACAAACTACACGACGGATCAAGTGAGCTGCATGATGGTTCAAGTAAAGTGACAGATGGCCTTCATACACTTCAAGGGAAGTCTGGAGAGATGAAGGATGGAGTTCAGAAATTAGCAGATGGATCTAATAAATTAGTAGATGGGTCAGGCAAAGTAACAAATGGTTTAAATACGCTAAATAGCAAAACAGGTGAAATGCAGATAGGTATCGGGAAATTATTAGACGGTTCCGGAAAAGTAACGAACGGTTTAAATACGTTAAATAGTAAAACAAGTGAGATGCAAACAGGTATCGGAAAATTAGTAGATGGCTCTGGAAAAGTAACAGACGGTTTAAATACGTTAAATAGTAAAACGGGTGAAATGCAAAAAGGAATTGGTGAATTACATGATGGATCTGAGAAAGTGACCGGTGGTTTGAACCAATTAGTAAGTAAATCCGGTGAATTAAAAACAGGAACAACTGATCTATCAAATGGTATGGGAAAACTTGCTGAAGGGCAAAGTCAATTAGAAAAATGGTCTCAAGAAATTCAAAAGGGATTGCAAGATTTAAATAGTAACGTACAAAAGTCTGCTGCAGTCTTAGAGGAAATGCAGTCGAAAGGCCCTTCTATATTGAATACAGTAAATGAGAAAATAGATGGAGCTGAGGCGAATGTAAATCAGTTAAATGAATTTACGCAATCAACAGCAGGAGATGCAAAAAATGCAGCGCAAGATGTAGCGAATTTACAAAAGCAAATTGAAAGTTTACCAAAAGAATATCAAGAGCAGTTACAACCATTCATAACAAGTGCTGTAAAAAATACAGCGACAGTTCAGCAAAAAGCTGCTGGAGTAGCGGGTGGAACAAATAAATTAAATGAAGAAGTAAAACAATTAAAAGGTGAAATAGATCAAAAAACAGGTTATGGGCAAAGCAAACTACCAAATCCAGCAGAATTAAAATCTTTAACTGTTGGTATTGATCAATTATCCAGTGCACAAAAAGGGTTTGTTGAAAAATTTCAAGGGTTTGGTGCGAAGTTAAATACTGCTAAAGAAGGCGCAAATAAATTTAAAAACGAATCCGGTCAATTAATTGATGCGATAAATCAATTAGCAGATGGCTCGGGTAAAGTAACAGGCGGCTTAGACACATTATCTGCAGGAGCAAATCAAATGGCAGGTGGGATAAATCAATTAGCAGATGGCTCAAGCCAAGTGACAGGCGGTTTAGGTACATTATCCGCAGGAGCAAACCAAATGGCGGGTGGAGTAAATCAATTAGCAGATGGCTCAAGCCAAGTAACAGGCGGTTTAGGTACATTATCTGTAGGAGCAAACCAAATGACAGGTGGAGTAAATCAATTAGCAGATGGCTCCGGTCAAGTAACAACTGGCTTAGGTACTCTAAATGGTGGTCTAAATAAAATGTCAACTGGCTCAACCCAGCTAATCGACGGCGTAAATAAACTAGCAGACGGATCTGGTAAAGTAACAGATGGCCTCGTAAAAGTAAATGATGGTTCAGGTGAACTTGCTGAAAAACTTGGCGAAGGGGCAGAGAAAACTGGTGAAGTGAAAGGGACGGATAAAACGTATGATATGTTTGCAAGTCCTGTAAAAGTGAAGACGGAGAAAATGGCGGAAGTTCCAAACTACGGAACTGGATTTACACCGTATTTCTTATCACTCGGTTTATTTGTTGGGGCATTACTATTATCTATCGTATATCCATTACGTGATACAGTTGGCGTTCCGAAATCAGGATTTAGTTGGTTTATTAGTAAGTTCGGCGTATTACTATCAGTCGGTATTATTCAAGCGGTAGTAGCGGATGTTATATTACTATTCGGATTAGGTGTAGAAGTACAAAGTATTCCGTATTTCATACTCTTTAGCATCGTTACAAGCTTAGCGTTTATCGCATTAATTCAATGTTTAGTAACAGCATTTGGTGATGCAGGACGTTTCATCGCCATCATTACATTAATTATTCAGCTTACAACAAGTGCCGGAACATTCCCGCTAGAATTGATTCCGAAGTTTTTACAACCATTCAATGCTTGGTTACCGATGACATACTCTGTATCAGGATTGAAAGCAGTCGTATCAAGTGGAGACTTTAACTTCATGTGGCAAAACGTAGGAGTACTCATGATTTTCATCGTTGTATTATCACTTGGAACAATTGCAGCCTTAACTTGGATGCACAAACGACAATTTAGAAATATTGCGGAAAACCAATCGGTTGAAGCATAGAAAAAAGCACCTTTTCGGTGCTTTTTTATTTTAATGTAGGGCTAAATAAAAGGACAGGAATTGCAACGATTTGAACAGAAGTATATTACAGAGGAGTTGATATGATGAAAGGAAATCTTACTTACTATTCTATCGTAAATCCGCTAATCATCTTTCTTGTTTACGCCCTTTCACCTATCTTGTTTCACAAAGAAAAATATATAAATATGAAAGATGCACTAGGAATACTTTTAGTTTACTATGTGCTAATTAGCGGGTATTACCTTATGGATGTTGTAAGTGAAAGAATGAAGAAGAATAGTAAGGACAAACAATAAAGTTTTATTGTATAAAAATCAATGGAGGACAACAAAATGACTGAAAGTGAAATGAAATTCAGGGATACGACGATTCGTAACTTTTTCGATAAAGAGGACCGCCTAAAATCGATTCCAGGTCAAAAGAAGAAAAAACTAGTATTGTTAGAGCATTTAATTAGAAAGTTAAACGCTGAAAATCAATATACGGAAAAAGAAATTAATACATTTATAAAACAATATCACGATGATTTCTGTACGATTAGACGTGAGTTTATTGTGCACGGATTTATGGATCGAGAGGATAATATGTACCATATAAACGGGAGAGAAGTTTGGACGAAGTGGGAGGAGTTATAAATGTAATGAGGAAGGGGAATTTTCTTGCAAGCTAGTAGTCTTATAAGTGAAGAGATTTCGGGAAAACCATCAGTTTTAGGGATATTCACTTCGCCAACACTGCAATTTAAAAGGATGAAGAATCAAAGAAATATACTTTTACCACTTGTACTTTTAATAGTACTAATTATAATTTCAAGTGCTTTCATGTCATGGAATACTTTAAACAATCCTGCGCTTAGTATGTTTCATGATAAAACGGGATTTACGGTACCGAAATATATAACTTTCTTTACTACATTGGGGGTTTCCGTAATCAGTGGAATCATAGCCTTATTTTTTGCGCCTATATTCTATAAAAACATTATGATTTTTTTCGGGGTTGATATTACCTATAAAGAAACATTTCCTATCATTATTTATGCTTCGTTTGTATTACGATTAGGGATGATTTTAAACGGATTCATTGCATTGTCTCTAAATGGATATGAGATATCTTATACGAGTCTAGGGGCAATAGCAACGGATAACATGGTTTTGCATACAATCGCTCAAAGAATAGATATATTTAATATTTGGTATTACATTTTATTAGGCATCGGTTTGAAAACGATAACAAATTTACATAAGGAGAAACTTATTCCTCTTATTATTGTCCTTTTCGTTTTCACTAGTTTATTAGCGAGTATGGCTGGATTTATGCAGGAAATATCTAAACCGTAAAGATATATGGGAAGTAGAAATATAAAGGTGGTTTGGATATAGATCAAACCACCTTTTAGCATTTTTTATACTAAAACTTTTGTCTCCAGTCTGTCTTTCTGACGAAGATGATGTGCAAAATGCATAGAAATAAGCTGGAACCATTCTGCTGCATGTAAGTAACCAAGCCCGGGATGTTCGACTTTACAATTACTTGGGATAGAAGAAAGTGTTGGCTCTATGTTTTTTACAATTGTAATTAATTCTAGAAGCTGTTTCTGTACGTTTTCTTTATTAGCTGGGTTTTCAGGCGTATATCCAGGAAGATCTGGTAATTTGATTTTTATGTCTGGGAAAGCTCCCATCATATATACCTTTTCGCCCATATCCGTTTTTGGGTTAGTTGCAGAAGGCGCTTCAGTTCTGCATTTCACGATTGCATTTAACTGCATGCGTGTAGCTGAAATTAAGTGATTATACATTTGACCGAGAGACCATTCCTCATGAGAAGGCTTCATCCTAAATTGTTCTATAGAGTACTTTTCTAATTCCTCTATGTAGTACGTTGCTAACTCTTCAAATTTTTTCATATCACTAACTCCTTTTTATGAAAATGTATTTGTTACTCCCTACTATAAAGAAGTAATGCTGACAACATTATGTCAGTAGTGAAATGCAATAATTAAAGTTGTAACATTTTCTTTGCTTCGTCACGGATTTTCTCAGAAAGAATTTTTGGCTCAAGTACTTGTACTTGGCTTCCCCAACTTAATACCCATTGAAATACTTCGTCTATGTTTCTTGATTTCAAAAAGACGTGAAAACCATTTTCTCTATGCTCGTATGAATCTATAAAGAAGTATCGTGATTCAATAATTTTATGTGCAATATGGGCTGGGAATAATAAATGAATCATCACAGTACGGTTGCTTTCAGGCTGATATTTTTGCAAAGAAAAGTCTTCGGGTTTTGTAAAGAATTCTTGTTCTTGTTGTAGTCCATCCATTCGATCTAAACGGAAATTACGTATTTGTTTTCGAAGTAAACAATGGGCAACGATGTACCAAATCCCTGAAATATTGACTAATCCGTAAGGATGAACGGTCCGTTTTATTTTTGTAGTTTCTCTCGGTTTCAGATAAGAAAAAGAGATAGCCTGTTCTTTTTGAATAGCTTCTTGCAATAAGAAAATTTGATTTTCCAGCTTCTCTTGTTCAGATTGCTGATGTGAAAATATAGGAGAAAGGAAACGAAAAGTTCCTCGTAATTCCTGGGCTTTCTTTTGTTGATCAGTAGGTAGGATAACCTCAAGTTTCTCTTTTGCTGATCGTGCATGTACAGAAAAAGAAGAAGTGAAAGTTTTCTCGATATAATCACCGCCTAATAAAAGAGTAACAGCCTCTTCAGGCGTAAGTTGAATGGGTGGTAGGAAATAACCATCCATTAATGAGTAGCCGTGGCCGGGCATGGCGAAAAGTGGGACGCCAGATTCACTAAGTGCATCCATGTCTCGATAAATCGTTCTTATACTTGTCTCAAATTTTTCTG
Organism: Bacillus sp. RC251; assembly: GCF_044908765.1. Classification (NCBI taxonomy): domain Bacteria; kingdom Bacillati; phylum Bacillota; class Bacilli; order Caryophanales; family Bacillaceae; genus Bacillus; species Bacillus sp. RC251. Next base: position 169,541 of record NZ_JBIYDP010000001.1, read on the forward strand.
CTAAGCTTTGTGCTGTAACAGTTTGTCTTCTTTGTAACTCAATTAATATAGCTAATAAACGATCCGTCCGATTCATGAAATATCTCCTTTTATCTTTAATAAATATGCCTCCTGTAAACTTCTAAAACTAATATAAATTTCCCTCCCATTAACATACTTTTCCCTATGTATAATATTAATATAGTAAAATCATAACAACCGATATTGCAGTTTCCAATAATATACTATATAATCAGTTTAAGAAAACGTTTTCATGCAAAGGGGGAGAATTTCGTGTCGACTATAGAGGACGTGGCGAAATTAGCGGGGTTATCAAGGACAACGGTTTCTAGGGTAATCAATAATCATCCATATGTTTCAGATGAGAAGAAAAAAAGGGTTCAATTAGCAATGAAGCATTTAGGTTTCGTTCCTAATTCTGCGGCGAGAAGGCTTCGTAAACAAAAGACGGAAACAATTGCGGTGCTAGTTCCAAGGATTACAAATCCTTTCTTCAGTCGATTTATTGAAGCAATCGAGATTGCTGCTTCTGAACATAAATATAAACTGATTATTTGTCAAACAAGATATTTACCGGAAAAAGAGATGGAGTATTTACAATTATTATCTACGAAACAAGTAGATGGGATTATTCTATGTTCACTAGAAAATCCGTGGGAAGATGTAGAGCCATACTTACAGCACGGTCCAATCGTGTTATGTAATGAATATATTGAGGAAGCAAATGTTCCGACAGTGAAGTTTGATCATGCACAAGGAGCATACATAGCTGCTAAGCATGTGTTAGAACAAGGATATCGTAATCTTATTTTTTGCCGTGGAAACGAAACCAAAGTGGTTAGCCAACAGCGAAAAATGGGCTTTTTACGTGCCATAACGGAGAAGAGCCGCCAAGTAGAAGCGATCGATTTTCTTGAAAACGCTTTCTCTTGGGATGATGGAAAGAGAATATTTCATGAAGTATTAAAGGACAAAAAAAATCCTACCGCGATTTTGGCAGGAGGCGACGAGGTTGCAGCTGGAATCATTTCAGAGGCAAAACGCCATGACTGGAGCATTCCAGATGATCTCGCTGTTATCGGTTTTGATAATCAAATATTATCACAGATTACAGAGCCAGGTATTACGACAATTGAACAGCCAATCGATGAGATGGCCCGAAAAGTTGTCGACCTCATGATGGATAAAATCCATACGAAAAATTATCGACAAAAAGAATTATATGAGTTTGAACTGGAGCTCTTGGTGAAAGGTTCAACGATGAAGAAGAATACGATGTTATTAGCCTAGTAGACTATGTCTGCTAGGTTTTTTTATGTTCATAAACTACTATTCTTCGTGAACGCAGTCATCACATTTGTTATGGTATGCTTCGTGCTGCTCATCAATTTCTTTCCCGCAATGTGCACAAGTTTTTGTTGGTAAATTTCTGAAAAACTCCATTGGTTGATCGATCATGTCAATCCCTCCATTTCCATTTCTTACTATCATTGTATTAGTACAAAAAATAAAAGTCAACAACTGTTTTATAACAAAATGAAAATTAATGAAAAAGTTTAGGAAATGGATTATAGTTAACAATGTAGGATGTAAGTGAAACATGCATTCCTACTCGGTTTTAGAAAGGATGGATACATATGAAAATGACTGTTGTCGGCTTTTGGGGCGGCTTTCCAGAAGCGGGAGAAGCAACGTCGGGATATTTGTTTGAACACGATGGTTTTCGTTTACTTGTCGACTGTGGTAGTGGTGTACTAGCACAGCTTCAAAAATATATAACACCATCTGATATAGATGCAGTTGTACTTTCGCATTATCATCACGATCATGTTGCAGACATTGGGGTATTGCAATATGCGAGATTAATTACGAGTGCGACAAAGGGACAACTACCGGAATTACCAATATACGGTCATACGTTTGACGAGAATGGATTCCAGTCTTTAACGCATGAACCACATACGAAAGGAATCGCGTACAACCCAGAAGAAACACTTCAAGTTGGACCGTTCTCGATTTCATTCTTAAAAACTGTTCATCCTGTTACATGCTTTGCGATGCGTATTACAGCTGGTAGTGACGCTGTAGTATATAGCGCAGATTCCAGTTATATTCCTGAATTCATTCCATTCACAAAAGATGCTGATCTTTTCATTTGTGAGTGTAATATGTATGCACATCAAGAGGCTGCAAAAGCAGGGCATATGAATAGTACAGAAGTGGCAAGTATTGCAAAAGATGCAAATGTAAAAGAACTTTTATTAACGCACTTACCGCATACAGGCAACACATCTGATTTAGTAACAGAAGCAAAACAAATTTTCAGTGGCCATATTACGCTAGCGCATAGTGGCTACGTATGGAATTCATGAGGTGATACGATGTTATTTATTGATAATAAAGGGATTACAGATCCTAGAATAAACTTAGCAATTGAAGAATATTGTGTGAAGAATTTAGATATTAACGAAACATATTTACTGTTCTACATTAACGAACCTTCTATTATCATTGGTAAAAACCAAAACACAGTAGAAGAAATTAATGCTGATTACGTAAAAGAACAAGGAATTCATGTCGTTCGTCGTCTATCAGGCGGAGGCGCAGTATATCACGATTTAGGAAACTTAAACTTCAGCTTTATTACGAAAGATGATGGAGACAGTTTCAGCAACTTCAAAAAATTCACAGAGCCTGTAACGAAAGCGCTTGGTAAATTAGGCGTAAATGCAGAACTAAGTGGTCGTAACGACATTTTAGCTGAAGGTAGAAAAATTTCAGGTAACGCGCAGTTCTCAACGAAAGGTCGTATGTTTAGTCACGGTACGTTACTATTTGACTCTGAAATCGATCACGTCGTATCAGCGTTAAAAGTAAAAATGGATAAAATTCAATCAAAAGGCATTAAATCAATCCGTAGCCGCGTTGCGAATATTACAGAGTTCCTAAACGAAGAAATGACGACAGAAGAGTTTAGACAACTTCTTCTAGAAACAATTTTTGAAGGGGAAACAGAAATTCCGACGTACGAATTAACAGAAAATGATTGGAAAGAGATCCATAAACTTTCTGAAGAACGTTACCAAAATTGGGATTGGAACTACGGAAAATCTCCGAAGTTCAACTTACAACATTCACACCGCTTCCCAGTTGGACAAGTTGACGTTCGTCTTGAAGTGAAAAAAGGAACAGTAACAGAATGTAAAATTTACGGTGACTTCTTCGGTTCATTAGATGTGCATGACATTGAAGAGCGTCTAACAGGTGTACAATTTGATAAAGATGCATTCACTGTAGCTTTAGAAGGCGTAGATATTAAACGCTACTTCGGTAATATTACAACAGAAGATTTCTTACATTTGTTCTTCTAAAAATAAGGGAGGCTGCCGTAACGGACAGCCTCTTTTTTTTTCGTAGATTATCGCGTTTTGTCGGTAAGTCGATATATTTCAAAAATCGCTGATATATTTCGAGTTGCGGTCGATATATATGGAAAATCGCTGATATATTTTGAGTTGCAGTCGATATATATGGAAAATCGCTGATATATTTCGAGTTGTGGTCGATATATTCGGAAAATCGTTTATATAATTTCATTCACCATAAAATCACAGGACATTTGCCCCTTATAAAGGAATATATATATTCAAAAGGAGGCGAATTGAAATGAGAAGGGTAATGTACGTTGTATTATTACTCAGCTTCGTCATCGGAATGACAGCTTGTAACGATGAAACGTCCTCAAGTCGCACACTTTTATCGATTGGAAAGCCAGCGAAAGATAATGTTATATATTTTACGCATACAGATAACAGACGAAAGATACAGGAAATACAAGACATGTTTCAAAATAAGAAGTGGAAAAGAAATGAAACATTCAGCACTGTTAATAAGACACCAGATGTCGTTTTTTCAATAGATGAAGACAATACAGGGTTACCGACATTATATGTTACGTTGTATTTTCATGAAGATGGAGCGGACGCGATTAACTTGTTTGGAGAGCACACGACGTTAAATAAAGAGGAACTTACTAAACTTAGAGAAAAGATGAGTGCATATTATCCTGAAATGATTTTTGGCCTAGTTTCATAAATTACTTGCATACAAAATCCACTTATCCTTCCAAAGTAAACTAAGAGGAGGTGATCTGTTTATATGCAGTTAATGGAATATCACTTGCCACTTTAATTTTCTTTTAATATAATTAATTTAGAATTTTTAAATATTCTAAATTTTATAAAGGTGGGGTTTGTGTGAATCTCGTTCAATCTTTGGCTGAAACGGCGAAAAAGAAGGGGGATAAACCGGCTTATATATTTATGGATCAGTCGGTCTCGTATGACCAATTAAACAAAATGGTCACAAGGTTTTCTGGCAATTTAGCAGAAATGGGCATTGGAAAAGGGGACAATGTCGCATTAGTTGTTGGAAACTCACCACATTTTTTGGTCGGTTTATACGGAACAATGAAAGCTGGAGCAACTGTCATTCCAGTTAATCCAATTTATACAGCAGACGAAATGCATTATATTTTACAAAATGGAGATGTAAAAACAATCATCGTACTCGACGTCCTTCTACCTGTTATACAATCTCTTACAACAAGACTTCCTTCACTTGAAAACATCATCATATGCGAAACCTCATCAGATTTTAACTATACAGAAACCGAAAAAATGAAAACGTTTACGAGAATGATAGGGGCTGGAGATTTAACTTTTGAAGGCCCAGAATTAGATGAAGAAGATGTAGCGGTTATTCTATACACTTCAGGTACAACTGGAAAACCGAAAGGTGCGATGTTAACACATAAAAACTTATATAGTAATGCGAGCGATGTAGCGTCGTATTTACAATATACTGCTGATGATCGCGTCGTTGCGGCTTTGCCAATGTTCCATGTATTTTGCTTAACAGTGGCGGTAAATGCACCGATTGTGAACGGAGCAACTATTTTAATGTTACCGAAATTTAGTCCGAAAGAAGTATTCCGTATTTGTCGTACGTACGAGCCAACGATTTTTGCTGGTGTACCGACGATGTACAATTATTTATATTTATTCGAAGAAGCAAGCGCAGAAGATGTGAAGACGCTTCGTCTTTGTATTTCAGGTGGTGCGTCAATGCCAGTTGCTCTTCTGCAAAACTTTGAAAAACGTTTTGACGTAATCGTTTCAGAAGGATACGGTTTATCAGAAGCATCACCAGTTACTTGTTTTAACCCGCTAGATCGTCCGCGTAAACCTGGGTCAATCGGTACAAATATTTGGCATGTAGAAAATAAAATTGTGAACGAACTTGGGGAAGAAGTACCTGTCGGTGCAGTCGGTGAATTAATTGTTCGCGGACCTAACGTTATGAAAGGATACTATAACGCGCCAGAAGATACAGCAGCGACATTGAAAGATGGTTGGCTGTATACAGGTGACTTAGCGAAAATGGATGAAGAAGGTTACTTCTATATCGTTGATCGTAAAAAAGATATCGTCTTAGTTGGCGGTTATAACGTATACCCTCGTGAAGTAGAGGAAGTATTATATACACACGAATCTGTAGCAGAAGTTGTCGTAATTGGCGTTCCTGATGAAAACTTAGGAGAAGCAGTACGAGCATACGTCGTTTTGAAACAAGCTAACGTAACAGAAGAGGAACTTATGTATTATTGCACGTTACATTTAGCAAAATATAAAGTACCAAAGAGTATTGAGTTTTTAACAGAGCTACCGAAGAATACGACGGGTAAGTTGTTAAGAAGAGCGTTAAAAGAGAAAGCGATGCAAGTTTAAAAATGGGGGGCAACCATCTTTATGAAGGTGGTTGCCTTTGTATTTTTTAGAATTGGTTAAGCTATAGCCCCATATATTTAAACCGTAATATGACTAATAAGGAGGAGATATACGTGGAGCAAAAGGAATTACGTTTACGGAGAGTTCAATACCTTATTTGTGACATTATGGATGAAATGAACGCTGAAAGTGAGAAGAAAAACTTAGAAATACTGCAGCAAGTAATCGATCATCTTTCAGGTGCGATAGGTGATTTAGTCGATCCATCAAGCTCGTATTCTATTGATTATTTAGAGAGAAAGGTTCATACGGCTCATTATTTACTATTTAAAAATGAACGAAAGGCATATTTGTGCAGGAGATGATATTTTTTGTGCTTAATTGATAATCGCTATTAATTAAGTAGTTGCGTTGCGTATATTTATATAAAAGCAGCTGATACATACTATGTTATTTTTAAAACTTATAAAAAGTAAACAAATGAAAATATGAAACTACCAAAAAAATTTGCTGACTTAAACAATCATTGGGGTGCGAAGTATGCCAATATTTTAATCCAAGAAAACATTTCAGTTGGAACAGATAATGGCTGGGCTCCAGATAAAGCAGTAAGCCGCGCGGAAGCAGCGCAATTTATTGCGAAGACGGATAAGTTAAAGAAATAAATTGAAACTGTAATCAGTGAGGGACGATCCTCACTGATTTTTATTTAGGAAGAAAAAACGAAATCCAAGTTGACACATATGAATTACGGAATTAAAATGAAAAGAAATCGAATAGAATAAAATACATGAGAAGCTAATCAGATAAACTGAAGGCGCACAATGTTCACTTTTGTGAATATATTGTGTGCCTTTTTCTATTATATAAACTAAGGGGGCTTAACAATGAAAAAGTGGGGTAAGACAGCGTTTATGAAAAGTACAGGTATTGTATTATCAGCAGTTGTGCTTTTATCAGGGTGTGGTTCGGCAACATCCACTAGTAATTCTGAAGGAAGTGGAGATAAAAAAACAGTTGAGCTGTTAAATGTTTCGTATGATCCAACTAGGGAATTATATCAAGACTTCAATAAAGAATTTGCGAAGTATTGGAAAGAGAAGAATGGGCAAACGGTAAATGTAAAACAATCACACGGAGGATCTGGAAGTCAGGCGCGTTCTGTTATTGATGGTTTAGAAGCCGATGTTGTTACGTTAGCGCTTGCTTATGATATTGATGCGATTAGTAAGAAGAAACTGTTAGCAGAAGACTGGCAGAAGCGATTTGCGGATAATTCAACTCCGTACACATCAACAATTGTATTTCTAGTGCGAAAGGGAAACCCGAAAGGAATTAAAGACTGGGATGATTTAACGAAAAAAGGTGTGTCTGTCATTACGCCTAATCCGAAAACATCAGGCGGAGCACGTTGGAACTATTTAGCCGCGTGGGGATACGCACTGAAAAAATATAATAATAGTGAAGATAAGGCGAAAGAGTTTGTTGGTCAAATTTATAAAAACGTGGAAGTACTTGATTCAGGAGCACGCGGAGCAACGACAACATTTGTTGAAAAAGGAATTGGAGACGTATTAATCGCTTGGGAAAATGAAGCGTTGTTATCACAAAAAGAACTTGGAAAAGATAAATTTGAAATTGTAATCCCTTCTATTAGTGTACTTGCGGAACCACCAGTAGCGGTTGTAGATAAAGTCGTTGATAAAAAAGGGACGAAAAAAGTAGCAGAAGGATATTTGGAATATTTGTACTCAGAAAAAGGGCAGGAAATTGCGGCGAAAAACTTTTATCGTCCTCGTAATGAAAAAGTAGCAGAAAAATACGCATCTCAATTTCCAAAGATTCAATTATTTACAGTAGATGAACTATTTGGTGGCTGGAAAAAAGCACAGGAAAAACACTTTAATGACGGCGGCGTATTCGATAAAATGTATCAAAAATAATGAGCGCTGCTAAAGGGGGATGAGGTGAAAGAAGATGAGAAAGAAACGTGTTTTACCAGGGTTTGGATTATCTCTTGGGTTTACAATGCTGTATATGAGTTTATTCGTACTTATACCACTTTCTATCGTATTTATTCAAACTTCACAGTTAGGTTGGAAGAAGTTTGTAGAGGTTATAACGAACGAGCGTGTGTTACATTCCTATCAAGTTAGCTTGACAACTTCATTTGCAGCGGCCGTTGTAAATGCCATTTTCGGCTTATTAATTGCTTGGGTACTCGTTCGCTACACATTTCCAGGGAAACGACTATTAGATGGACTCATTGATTTACCGTTTGCCCTGCCTACAGCTGTAGCTGGTATTACACTTACCACTTTATATGCGGAAAATGGCTGGATTGGAAAAATATTAAGTGTGTTTCATATAAAAGTAGCATTCACACAACTTGGAATAATCGTTGCGCTTACTTTTATCGGTTTACCATTTGTCGTTCGGATGGTGCAACCGGTGCTTCAAAATATTGATAAAGAAATAGAAGAAGCGGCCTCGAGTTTAGGGGCATCACGCTTTCAAATATTTGTGAAAATCATTTTACCAGAAATCTTTCCCGCTCTTCTAGCGGGTTTTTCACTCGCATTTGCACGGGCATTAGGAGAATACGGATCTGTCGTTTTCATCGCAGGAAATATGCCGATGAAAACAGAAATTGCACCACTGATGATTATGACAAAACTAGAACAATATGATTATGCGGGCGCAACAGCTGTAGCGACTGTCATGCTTATTATTTCTCTCCTTTTCCTTCTTCTTATCAATATGATTCAAAGCTGGAGTAGAAGGCATGAACTGAAAAGCGAATAGGAGGGGAGAAAATGGAACCAACATTACTAGAAAAGAAAATAGTAAAAAGCAAATCACCTAAAAAAGAATCTAGGTTTGTACCAATTGTATTCATTACGATTACAGTTTTATTTTTATCTCTCTTTCTATTACTGCCGCTCATCACAATTTTTCTAAAGGCTTTCGAACGAGGGATTGATGTATACGTTGCAGCCGTAACAGATCAAGAAGCATTTTCAGCAATTAGGTTAACGCTTCTCGTTGCATGTATCGTCGTACCGCTTAATACGATATTCGGGATAGCGGCTGCATGGCTTATTACTAAATTTCAGTTTAAAGGAAAACAAATATTGCTTTCTCTTATTGAATTGCCATTTGCTGTGTCACCAGTTATCGCAGGATTAGTATTCGTTTTACTCTTCACACCGAGGGGGGCTCTGGGTGAATGGTTACTCGAACATGGAGTGAAACTCATTTTCTCTGTTCCAGGGATTATTATCGCAACAATCTTTGTAACATTCCCATTCGTTGCACGTGAACTAATTCCAATTATGCAAGCGCAAGGGAAAAGTGAAGAAGAGGCAGCGCTATCACTTGGCGCAAGCGGCTGGAAAATGTTTTGGCGCGTTACGCTTCCAAATATAAAATGGGGTCTTTTATACGGCATGATCCTATGTAATGCCCGTGCTATCGGTGAGTTCGGAGCAGTTTCTGTTGTATCAGGTCACGTACGCGGCGTTACGAATACGATGCCGCTTCACATTGAAATTTTGTACAATGAATATCAATTTTCAGCAGCGTTCGCTGTGGCGACTTTAATGTCACTCATCGCTGTTCTTACGCTCGTTATAAAAAACTGGATTGAATGGAGAATGGAAAAACGACAATAAGGGGGGAGTATGGTGAGTATTCAAATTCAAAATGTATCAAAGCAGTATGGTACATTTCAGGCGCTAACAGATATTCATTTGGATATTCCAAAAGGCGAACTTGTCGCCTTATTAGGCCCGTCAGGTTCTGGGAAAACGACGTTATTACGAATTATTGCCGGATTAGAAGAAGCGGATGGCGGGTCTGTATCATTTGATGGGGAAGACTTAACGAGCATTCATGTGAAAAATCGGCAAGTTGGCTTCGTCTTCCAGCATTATGCGCTCTTTAAACATATGAATGTATTTGAAAATGTCGCTTTCGGCTTAAAGGTAAGAAAGAAAAGCTTAAGACCATCAGCAGAAGTGATAGAAGAAAAAGTAACAGAACTATTGAAACTAGTAAAAATGGATGGTTTCGCCAAACGTTACCCAGCACAACTATCTGGCGGACAACGACAGCGTATCGCACTAGCGCGGGCACTTGCAGTTGAACCGAAAATTTTATTACTCGATGAACCGTTCGGTGCACTTGATGCAAAAGTGAGAAAAGAATTACGAAGGTGGCTTCGGAAACTACATGACGAATTTCAAATTACGAGCGTATTCGTAACGCATGATCAAGAAGAAGCACTAGACGTTGCGGACCGCATCGTTGTAATGAATGAAGGGCGCATTGAACAAATGGGAACACCAGAAGAAGTATATGAAAACCCAGCAAGCCCGTTCGTGTATGACTTTTTAGGAAATGTAAATTTATTTCACGGCCGCGTCCATAAAGGTAAGCTGAATGTAGGATCAGTGGAACTAGAAGCACCAGAGCATAAGCACGTTTCAAACGTAGACGGAGTAGCTTACGTAAGGCCGCATCACTTATCCATCTCTCGTACGAAACAAAGCGTAGATGCAATCCCTGCAAAAGTATCATACTCTCACGCAGTTGGACCTGTCGTATATGTAGAATTAAAACGAGACGGAACAGATGAGTATTTAGAAGCAGAAATAAGTAAAGAACAGTTCAAGCAGCTCAGCATTCAAGCAGGTGATGTTGTATATGTACAGCCGAAAGAAGTGAAGGTGTTTATTCCAGAGGATTTTGTTATTTAATAATAAGGTGCGGTTCCTTTATGAATATGTATAGGGAGCGTATTTTTTTGTTTTGAGGTATGGATTTTCAGGGGGAATAGGTAATGAAGAAAAGAAATTGAATGGCCTTGATTTCTTGTGTTTCCACTATTTATTAATCGTAAATAAAATAGATATTACACCTTGTTTAATGATAATTTTTATATAAAAATTTTAATTCAATGTAATGAATTATGGAATAGAAAATGGGACATTGTCGATAAAGAGTCAGAATTACTATCTTTCCTTATAGTCTTACATTTTTTTTATTGAGTTTCTTTCTGAAATTCATTAAATTCTTAGGTAAGAAGAAAGAAGATGTCTTTGGATTACTGAAATCATATAAGATAGAAAGGAAAAATCAACTTGTATAATTTTAAGCAGGATACAAAAGAATTATTACAACAGATATTACGGGAAAATGCCCCTGAATTATTATGGGTTATAGATTGTAAGGATTTTCGTGTATTAGAAATTGAAACAATACATGAGCTAAGAGACATTTTAGCAGATGAGTTAATTGAAAAAGGCTTTGATGAAAAAGATAATATTAATGATTTTGGTAGGGTTTTAGAGGAATGGATTGATATATTTGGGGATTTACTCCCTTAATAGTTTGGGTGCATTTTTTACAACTTTTATATTTAGAATCAATGAGAGGATTTTCATCTATATGAAAGATATCGTCTGTAAAGAGTTAAAAAGTTTCAAGTCTATTGTTGAAGCGTATCAGTTTAGAAAAATGAGTTTGGATTATAAACAAAATGTAATGTTACTCGTACAAAAGAATACGGATCAGCCTTGTATAATTTATTTGGATAAAAATAATTTACATATAAAGAGTTTCAATTTAAATGTGGATATTGATGTTGAATCTGTCCAATGTATGCAACAAATAGGAGAGAGATGGTTGCTTATATTTAATTATGAAGGTGATAACGCGGTTATTTATAATGCAGATGGAAGTGAGTATTGTAAGTTTTATGCCGGAGAAGGGATTCAAGATTGTCAGGTTGATGTGAATGGAGATATATGGATTAGTTATTGTGATGAAGGGGTTTTCGGAGAGTGCCCAATTGGAGTAAATGGTATAGTTGCTTTTGATTCTAAAGGTCAATTGATTTTTGATAGTTATGATCAATATGTAGAAAGGTTTAATGTACCGCCTATAGATGATTGTTATGCAATGAACGTTATAGATGGAGACGTTTGGCTCTATTATTATTCAGAATTTCCTTTAGTTCAAATGAAAGATAAAGAAATTCATATGTCATGGAATGAAATAAATGTAATTAAGGAAATACGGTCGGAAAGTTTTGCGGTTGCTCAAGACAAAGTAGTATTCATTACGCAAGATAAAAAATTGGTTGTTTATGATTTAAATAATGATCATGTGCATGATATAAATCTTCGTAATGAACTTGGGGAACCGATTCAATTTGTTGCTTATTATAGCCGTGGATCTGTTATGTATTTTCAGATGGATGATAGGCTTTATTATATCGATGTACTTAATATGTGAAGGAATAATGGAAAGAAAGCAAAATGTATTAGAGTGTTAAGTTTATATGAAAAGAGTTGAAATTATGCACAATATTATTATAAAAAAATTGGAACCTGTATATGGGAAAGATACAAAAACGGTAAGAATTGGAACTAGGGTATTTGGGAATGTAGATAAAGTTAATTGGATGAATGTGATAAATCCGCCTCTTAGTAAAGAAGAAATTCAAGTGTTTGAAGATGAGATGGAAACTGGATTTCCGGAACCATATAAATATCTACTATCTCTTATGAACGGAAGTTTTTTGGCGAATTTAGTTCGTATAGCAGGGCAGCCGAAAATTGGTGGTCTTTCTGATGAGGAAGAATATTTTCAACCGTTTGATTTGTATAGCTTTCAACAACTATATGCTTCTAAAAAATTCCTGATTCATATTTTGTCTTTGCAGATTCAATGGATTTGGGCACAATATATGCTATTAGCGAAGAGAATAGAGTATTAGAATTACATTTAAGAAATAAGAAAGTTTTACGAGATTTAGGAACTATGGAAGAATGGTTGGATTTATTATTAGAAGAAGCGGTGCGTATAGATTATAAGTAAATGTAATGGTCGAGGAGGAGTAGATGAACTTAAAATATAAAAATGGTTTTTATGTTAGAGAAGATATAGACGGGGAAACTGTATTAGTATCTCAAAAAAACTTAGGTGAATGTATCGAATATATTAATAGATTTAATATTTCTGGAGTGCAAATATCTGATATGTACTATGAACTAGAAGATATTAATTTTTTGAATGAGTGTGAAAATATTACGCATTTAATGTTAGATAACATGTTTTTAAAAGATGTATCTAGTATATACAATTTAAAAAATCTTAAAGACTTAGCAATAGTTGAGTCTAATTACGTATTAGAGTTGGATAGAGTAAAAAACTTAGAAAATTTAAGTATGTACTGTGATAAAAAAATAACAGGTTTACAGGAAATGTGTACTTTAAAATCACTTTCTTTATGGAAATACAGTCCTAAAAATAGAGACTTGAAGGAATTAGAAAAATTACGAGGGCTAGAATACTTTAGAGTTACTCAATCAAAAATTGATTCACTTAGTGGAATTGAAAATTTCGGAAACTTAAAGTCTTTACAATTATTTTATCTTCGTACATTAAAATCACTAGAATTTCTAAAATATACAAGTGAAAAATTGACTAATTTGGAAATCGAGATGTGTAAAAATATAGAAAAATTCTGTAGTATTCAATATTTAGAGTCTCTAGAAATATTACGTTTATTAGACTGCGGAGATATACCAACAATAGGTTTTACAAAAAATTTAAAAGAACTAAATTGTTTTTCTTTTGTAGGTAGTACTGTTGTCGATGGTGATTTAAGTTTTTGTGAAGGAATAGAATATGTGAGCTTTACAGATAAGAAACATTATTCACATAAAAAGTTATCTTTTAAAAAGGTATAATGAAAGGAAAAAAAATGAAATTCCCAAAAGATGAAGATGGACAAGTATTAAATATGTTATATAAACAGGGTGTAGATTTTAATAAAAAACACATAGTAGATTTCTTTATTGCAATTCCTGATCAAGGTAATGGAGAAAAAATAATTGGCAGACTACAAGGGCAGGGCTTAAATTGTGAATTAGATTATAATGAAGAATTTGAAGATTGGACTTGTACTTGTTCTAAAGAAATGTTCTTAATTTATGAGGATATTGTAGAGATGCAAAAGGAATTAAATAAACTGAGTGAAGAATTCGGTGGGTATACAGATGGTTGGGGGACATTTGTTTAATAATGGATCTGTTATGTATTTTCAGATGGACGATACGCTGTATTATATTGATGCAATTAATATGTGAGGTGATAAATATAAAAAGTGCACCCAACAATCTGGGTGCACTTTTTCATAACCTTTATATATTTCTCTTCATCAATTCCCCAACCTGCGTTGCAACATACTCAACATCATTATCAATCTCATCCAACACGTAAGATTCCAAAATGCCCATTACAGCCGTTCCTAAAAACTTTAAAATGATGTTTTTATTTATTGATGTGTTTGTGTTTAACTTTTTCTCTATTTCGTCCATGATGAAAGTTAATAATTTTTTTTGAAATGATAATGTGCTGTTACTTTTAAATAATGCTGCGAAAAATGGTTTGTGTTCTTTGAAGTATTCAAACCATATGACAGTTCCTTCTATATAGCCTTTTGTTTGTTTTATATCGCATATTTCTCTTAATTGATTTAAATGGTCGTCTACAATTTTGTCTAATAAATTGTATTTATCTAGGTAGTGTAGGTAGAAAGTTTTTCTTCCGATGTTTGCTTTTTCTGTAATGTTTTTTACTGTAATTTCATCAAAGCCATCTTCAATTAACATTTCGATAAATGCGGATTGAATGGCGTTTTGTGATTTTATAATTCTTCTATCGATTTTCTCCATATGGTGTTCCTCCGTTATTGATACACATATTTCATTATGTGTGTATTATCACCCAAATGCGTAAATGTGGTCATTGAAACAAGTGGTTGCTCGCTTTATTATAAATATACACGTGAGTATTAACTCTCACAAGTGTAAATTAAAAATAAAGTAAGGGTGGTTTTATATATGGCAGTTACGAAGAGAAATGTACGTTTTTATGCAAGAGGATTACAAGTTGCAGGTATTTTAAATATTCCTGTAGGTGCTGAGGAAAAGAAACAAAATGCAGCGATTGTTTGTGTTCATCCAGGTAGTAGCTGTAAAGATCAAACAGCAGGATTATATGCGGAGAAGTTAGCAGAACAAGGTTATGTAACGCTTGCGTTTGATGCATCGTATCAAGGTGAAAGTGAAGGTGCACCGAGATATATGGAAGAACCAGCTGTGCGCGTTGAAGATATTCGCTCAGCGGTAGATTATGTAACTACTCTTCCTTATGTAGATGAAGAACGTATCGGTGTGTTAGGTGTTTGTGCAGGAGGAGGTTATGCGGTAAATGCTGCGATGACGGAGCGCCGCATTAAAGCAGTTGGCACAGTTGTTGGTGCAAATATTGGCCGATTAAACCGTGAAGCGGATCCAATCGGGGTGTTAGAGGCGATTGGTAAACAACGTACTTCTGAAGCGCGCGGAGCAGAGGCAATGATTACAAACTGGATTCCTAAAAATGAGGAGGAATTAAAGACAGCAGGTATGACGGATATAGATATTGTAGAAGCAGTTGAGTATTACACAACGCCGCGAGGTCAAAGTGTGAATTCGCCAAATAAGTTAAACTTTACGAGTATGGGATCGGTAATTGGTTTTGATGCGTTCCATTTAGCAGATACATTATTAACACAGCCGCTGCAAATTATTGTCGGCAGTAAGCAAGGGGCATTCGGTTCTTATAAAGATGGTCATGAGCTGTATAAGAAAGCAGCTTCAGAGAAAAAAGATTTACTTGTTGTGGAAGGTGCGAGTCATTACGATTTATATGACCAACCAGAACCAGTAAAAATTGCAGTTGAAAAATTAACAAGTTTCTATAATGAAAATCTGTAAAAGTAATTTTGTTTTGAATTGCACCTCTAATTGTTAGGTTTGCATCTAGCAGTTAGAGGTTTTTATTGTGAAGATTGCTGTGCTTAATATTTACGTTAAAAGTGCATAACAAGATATAATAGAAGAAATCAATAAGGAGGCTAGTTGTGAAGAATCTTCGTTATCTCAATATATTTACGATATTAATTATATACACACTACTTATGTTTTACATTGGCTGGAACGGCTGGGTTTGGCTTCATGCCGTATTCGGCTGGGAGTCTTGGGGATATTACGCTTTCGTAGTCGGATTTATTTCATATGCGTACATTCTCGTGCAAGTGTTTAAGTTCCTTCCATTCCTACGAACAGTCGGTTCAATTTGGTTTGCGGTCATACAATACGCGCTTATGTTATTGCCACTTGCTGATATTACAGTTTTCCTTCTACAGTTTGGGGTGGAGAAAGAGACGGCAATTATTTGGACAGGAACGGCCGTGTTACTTGCGTTCATCTTTATTTTTGCGTATGGAGTATTCAACGCATATAGCCCAGTAGTTAGAAAATATGAGGTGCACATACCGAAAAAAGTAGAGAGACGTAAAAGGTTACGCATTGCGATGGCTTCAGATATGCATTTCGGTAAATTATCTGGCGTTTCGCATTTAAAAAGACTTGTCCGTCATGTAAATGAGATGGAGCCTGATATTATTTTACTGCCAGGTGATATTATCGATGACCATCCAGGTGTGTTCATTCAAAAAAATATGGGACCAATTATGAAACAAATGAAAGCTCCATTAGGCGTATATGGTGTGTTAGGAAACCACGAATATTATGGACGAGCAGTTCCTGAATTTTTACAAGAGATGGATAAGATTGATATTCGTATTCTGTTAGATGAAGTGATTACAATTGAAGATCAATTTTACCTCGTCGGAAGAAGAGATAAAACAGAGCGAGATCGTCAAAGCTTTGAAAATCTAATGAGTACGGTAAATAAATCTATGCCAGTTATCGCAATGGATCATCAACCATTCGAGTTGAAACAAGCAGCGGAGGCTGGCGTCGATTTACTACTATCCGGCCACACGCACCGTGGACAAATGGCGCCGAATCATATTGTAACGAGAAGAATGTACGAATTAGACTGGGGATACGCACAAAAAGGTGCATTCCACGCGATTGTTTCTTCTGGTTTCGGATTCTGGGGACCACCATTAAGACTGGGAAGTAGATCTGAGATTGTGCAGGTGGAAGTTACGTTTGAATAGTGGGATAAAGAGAAAAGGGCTGACTGATAAATGTCAGTCCTTTTCTCTTTCATTTTTTCTAAAATCATACGTGTCCGTCTCTACATGTAATTTATGATTATTAATCATTACTGTATGATCGTCTAACCATTGTACAGTTGCATCTTCTTCACGATAATTCCAGTATATATTTTTCTTGTTCATAAATTTTTTATTATTTGCTACAAGCTCTCCTCTTATAGCAAAGCTAGTCGTTGCGCCGCCATTATGCCTGTATATATGCAAAGTATATGTTTTATCTGGTGAGTGTATGGATTGAATCTTTTCACCGCCTGAAAGCCCAGATAAAGTAAAGAATTTCCAATATCCTAAACTAATGAATACAATCATGATGAATAGAATGGTGAAGAAAATCTTTTTCATGTTTCCCCTCTTTCCCTTAATGGCTATATATGTATTAAATCAAAAAGGAATAAAACTGGCAATGTTCTCCTTTTCCTCACCGGAATATGTCCGTTTCTATTTCTAGCGTCCTGTTCACGATTTGGAATGAAAGTCCACACATTTTTCAATAAAAAAAGGCTCCACATAAGGAGCGCTCAATAAAAACAAATGAATTAAAAGAAATAACAGACATGTATAAATGACATTTATACTTTGATATCAATATATTTATAATTTATATTGATATCGATTTTATAAAAAAGGTACGATTAAAAGACGCTGCTGAAATAAAGGGGGATTATAAGTGATCATATCAGATGTACTATACGGTGAATTTAAAGTGGATAAAGTAGTAGAAGAATTAATTTTAAGTAGGCCTGTACAAAGGCTGAAAGGTATTCATCAAGCCGGTGCAAGTTATTTAATGAACGAGAAATGGAATGTAACGCGCTTTGATCATTCTGTTGGCGTTATGTTATTAGTGAAAAAACTAGGTGGTTCAGTAGAAGAACAAATTGCAGGTTTACTGCATGACGTATCACATACTGCTTTTTCTCATGTGATTGATTACGTTTTTGATAATAGAAATGAAAGTTATCATGAAGAGATATTTAGTTCCGTTGTGAAAAACTCAGAAATTCCAGCGATTCTTTCGAAGTATGGTTATAACTATGAGGACATTTTGTTAGATGATTCGAAGTGGACGTTACTGGAAAGGTCAGCGCCAGAATTATGCGCAGACCGAGTGGATTATACGTTGCGGGATATGTATACATATGGGTATATTTCTTTAGAAGAGGTGCATAGATTTTTAGAGGATATTATCGCAGTAGAGGGGAAAATGGCTCTTCAAAGTATCGAAATGGCAGAGTGGTTTACAAAGACGTATTATAAAGAAGTAATCGATTTCTTTATGAAACCAATGAATATTTACGGAAACGACATGTTAGCGAAAACGCTAAAGTTAGCACTTCATAAAAGGATTATTCATGCAGATGACTTTCTTCTTGAAGATGATGAGCTTATTTCGAAATTGCAGCAGTGTAATGATTCAGAAGTACATGCTTTATTAAGAAAAATTCATTCGAATGTAAACGTAAAAGAAGATAGAAACGATTATGATTTGTATCAGAAAAATAAAGTCCGACTCATTGATCCGCCGTTACTTCGTGAAGGTGAAGTTGTTTTATCGTCTGTCGTATCAGAAAACATAAGACAGATGAGTGAGGTCGCTTATGAAAAAGCGGTGAGAGGGATGTATGTGAAAGTGATTTCGGATTAAAAAGGAGAGCATATCTTTGCTCTCCTTTTCCTCATTAATAATCAAACCAATTCCAAACCTCAATATCTCCAAGAGTCGCATAACGCACATTCGGTGAGTTTTGTAATTTTAATAACTCTTTCGACGGGCCAGTAATGACAATGCCGTATACTTTAACGCCGTTATCTTTTACATACTGATAGCGCTTATCTAATTTTAGTTCTTTCTCAGGAATTATAGCTATTTTACTTACTGTTTCTGTATGTGTAGAAAGAATACGTATCATTTCAATAACTGTATCTTCGGGCGTTTTCTGATTCTCTGTGTCACTATCTAGGAATCTTATATGTTCTGGAAATCCTATAGCTTCTCCGCCATGTAGGATGTGGTCTTCTACATTTGTTTTTTCTTGTCCCGTATCTAAAGCGTACCATAAAGGAGTTGGAGGGAGTTCTTGTGCTTCAAATACGTTATATAAAAGTGGTTCTAGCTCCTTTAAAGTGTAAGCTTTGTCAAAAGAAATTGCGATTTCTGCAACGGTCCCTTCATGTACTTTTGCAAGTGTATCCCATACCTTTTTTGAAGATTCCTTTAAATAATCACCCTGTTCTGTTTTTGGGTGAACAAAGAAGAGCTTTGGCTGATAGAATGTATTCATCCAAGAGTTATTTAGGACATTTACAGATGATAAGAAGCTACTCGTTTCTAATGTACCGAGTGGTATTTCTTTTTTACCGACCGTTTTTACTACATTAAAGTGGCTGTTCGTACGGAAAAAGGCTTCTACATTCGTTCCGCCCCCCATAACGCGGCTATTTGGGATAGTTGCTTCAAGTGCAAGAGAGGGAACACTTCGTATTTCTTCTAACCTTTTATCGTTATTAGATTGAAAATAAAAGGCAGATAATATTCCACCGATTATATATATAACGATACAAATGGATAGGATGAAACCAAGCGTCTGTAAGCGATGTTTCCACTTTATTCTCCAAAACGGGACTTTCAAATTTTGTGGTGGTAACCTTTTCTTTATCGGCTCACTTTTCGCAAGCAATTCATCCAAATGCGCTTCACACTCTTCACAAGTCTCAATATGACTTTCTAACTCTTCTTGTTCATCATGCGTGAGCGTTCCGTTTTCGTATTTCTCCCACAGTTTTTTAAACTTTGTACAACCCATCCTAATCACTCCTTTATGCTTTTCGTTTCTTTTCGTCCCCTGTGTAATTCAATTTTCACTTTCGCAAGTGTGAGACCGGTCATTTCTGCTATTTCCTTATACGAGAATCCGTAGTAATCTCGTAGTAGTAGGACATTTCGTCTTTCAAGGGGAAGCGAAGATAAACTGTCTAACCAACTAGCAATCTCATGTTTTACGAAATAAGAGTGCTCTGTACTTGGTACGTTTGGTAAATGGAATTCTGCAATTGTCGTTGTTTTATATCTTTTTTCTTTTCGATACCAATCGATAAAGGCGTTGTAGGCAATCGTAAATAACCACGGTCTAATTTCTTCTCCTTTATAATAGTCAATATGGACGAGCATTCGGTAAAAAGTTTCTTGCATGAGATCTTCCGCGTAGTGGGAATCTCCGGTAAGGGAGAGAAGATAGCGAAATAAAGTGAAACTTTAATCAGTGGGGGTTTTCTTCATCCCCCACTGATTATTAGTTGAACCAATCGGACTTTTATGGGCAGTTGATCCCCCACCTAAATTCTTTGCTTTCGCTGCATTTTGAGGTGGGGGTCTTACTGCCCATTAAAGTGGGATAAGTCGTGCATATGCTCGGAGTAAATGTCTTCTAATGATTGTTTGCGTTTCACTACATTTCCCTCCCTTCATACATAACAACGAAATACATATAAAAAAGTTACATTTGTTTTTAAAAATATAGTAAAAAACGTCAAGAATTGGATAGGATTCTCTTTTATCATAATACATATAAGGCGGGTGAGCAGAGATGGAAAGCTATGAAACACAAATTCAAAGGTCAATTGATTATATTGAGGAAGATGTAATGGAAAAACAGACGCTGCGTAATTTAGCACGCATTGCAGGTTTTTCTGAGTCGCATTTTCATCGTGTATTTCAGGCGTTAGTAGGTGATACAGTAATGGAGTATGTTCGAAAGAGGAGGTTAGCCCGGGCAGCTTATCAACTTTCTCATACGGATGAAAAAGTTATTGATATCGCATTTGAGCATGGCTTTCAATCTCACGAAACGTTCACGAGAGCCTTTAAAAAATTATTTCAAATGACACCGAGTGAATATCGAAAACAAGAAATTGAAACGCCGATGTATTACAGCGTAAATGTAAAACAAAGAAAATTAAATCCGTATTTAGGAGGCATACAAATGGAATATCGTATTGTAAATAAACCAGAATTTTTAATGGCGGGCTATGAACTGAAGACGACAAGTAAAGAAGGGAAAAACCATCAAGACATCCCAGCATTTTGGCAAGAATATTTACAGAAAGATCTTGGAACAACGATTCCGAATCGTAAAGATACGAACCAATGGGTAGAGCTTGGATTATGTACTGATTTTAATTTAGAAACAGGCGACTTCACTTATATTATCGGCATGGAAGTTACAGGCTTTGAAAATGTACCAAATGAAGTTGCGAAGCGTACTTTCCCAGCAGCGACATATGCTGTATTTACAACGCCGAAAGTTCCTCATGAAGAAATGGTATCGTCTATTCATCAAACGTGGAATGCAGTGTTCTCAGAATGGTTCCCGCATTCAGGATATGAACATTGTGGCGTTAATGAGTTTGAACTATACGATGAACGTTGCCACGAAGATAAGAGTGAGTTCGCTCAAGTAGAACTTTGGATACCGGTGAAGAAGAAGTAATAGAAAGAAAAGCGAGCCACTGAGTGGTTCGCTTTTTTAATATAGGTTGCTATATTTGTCGTTTTTTGTCGGTAAGTCGATATATCTAGAAAATCGCTGATATATTCAGAAAATCGCCGATATAATTTCATTTACCGCTGAACTCTCCCAGAAAAGAAAAAAGACGCCACATAGCGCCTTTTCTACGAATGAAACGGGAACAAAAGTGTAATCGTCGTTCCTTTTCTCAGTTCGCTGTCAATAGAAATTGTTCCGTTATGAGCATGAACGAGCTGTTTCGTAATAGCGAGGCCAAGTCCAGTTCCGATGTTACTTTCTTCTGTATTTGTTCCTCTGTAATATCGCTCAAATAGAAGCTCTTTCGTTTTATCATCCATTCCTTTTCCATTATCTGAAATAGATAGTGTAAATGAAGTAGTGTTTTGTGAAAGTTTTACGATGACGTTTGTCGTTTCATTATTATGTTTTACAGCGTTTACGAGTAAGTTTTCGATAATACGCTGGAACCATTTTTCTTCAATGAAATATTGAATTTTATTTGAGCTCGGTACGAATTCAATATTTTGATTTTGAAGTGTCGGGTTATTAATAAATTGTAATAATACTTTTTGAACGAATTGATTCATTTCAATGTTTACGTGCTGCGCAGGAAGACTGTTATTTTTTAATTGATACGTTAAGCTTAAGTCATCAATTAATGTCGTCATATATTGCGATTTCTCTTTCATAACGCTGCCGAATTGTTGAATGTCATGATTAGTCCAGTTGTACTGCTTTGATTCTAGTAATAATGCGTAGCCATAAATAGAGCTAAGTGGGGTTTTTAAATCGTGCGTTAGACCGGTAATCCATTCTTCACGTGTTTGCTGCAATACTTGTCTCATTGCATCATTCTTTTTGAGTGTAATAGAAAGGTGCTCTAGTGAACTTGTCACGTCTCGAAATAAGCGAAATGACCATTTTTCTTTACCAGATCGCCGAAACCTGACAGGTTTCCCTTTTTTACTAACAGGCTCTTCGTACTTTCCGCCAGCGATATTTTTAAGCCAACGCATCGCATGTAATAACGGTTTTCCGAATTTATTACCGTACCAAATAGAAAGAATGACTAAATACACAAATACGATAAGAAGGATTAATCCGCATCCGATTAGAAACTTTTTAGTAAATACATCTTCTATTTCATCATCTGGGTAGTAGTGCTCATTTTTGGCAGTTACAACGAGAAGATGATTGCTATTTGTGTCGTAAAAGCTAGACGTGTTTTCTTTATGATTCCACGGTTCTTTTTCACTAAGAGCAGCTTGTATAACAGAAAATGTTTTTTTCTTTCCGTTTGGATAGGAGAATACTTCTTCGCCAACGCTATTAAAGACTTGAAGTGTTGCTTTTTCTTTAGAAAGTAGCTGCTGTTCTTCTTCTGTTAATGTGAACGAATCTGTAGATACAGAAGGATGCTCTTTCTGGATCGTTTTCAGTAATACATTGCTTTTTAACATACCGCCGTAAATAACAAGTACGTTCTTTTCTTCTAATTCAATTTCCCAATATGTAAATGTATAAGGGCTTTCTATATGATTCTGTATATACGAGAATAATGATGATTTCGTATAAGATGTTGGCACGTCACTAGGCGTATTAAAGTGATAGAGAACTTTGCCGTTTTCCTCCACAACTTGAATCCAATCATTTTTCTCTTTAATTAAGTCTTTTACTTCAGTTTTTAACGAAATATCACCATCTTCTGAAGAGATATATCTTGCAATCATAAAATTTTCAGCATCTGGAATGTTCGGTTCGTATGAAGTACTCGTAACAAGAAAAATTAAATACGTGAAAGCCGCTACTACAGCAATCAGTAATGTAACTAAAACAAATACGTGTTGCATGATAAACTGGATAATAAGTCGTTTATTAAAGTTCATATCGTCACCCTACTTTGTAATGAACTTATAGCCAAGCCCGCGAACGGTTTTTATATATTCTGGTTTACTTGGGTCTTGTTCAATTTTTTCACGTAGTTTTCGAATGTGGACCATAACGGTATTATCATCGCCATTATAGGCAGGTGCTCCCCAAACTTTCTCGTATATTTCTTCTTTCGAAAATACGTAATTCGGATTCTCGCAAAAGAAGAGTAATAGCTGAAATAGCTGGGCGGAACATTCGACAACATGTCCATTTACTGTAAGCTCTGCGGAATATCGATCAATTTCAAATCTACCAAAGGAACTGGATTGTGCTTTTTGTTCGTGTGGTACTGCTTGTTTCATATGTCTTCGGAGTTGTGCTTTCATACGAGCTACTACTTCAAGTGGATTAAATGGCTTCGTAATATAATCATCTGCACCGTGTGAAAATCCTGATATTTTATCTAAATCAGATGTTTTAGCTGTGAGGAAGAAGATAGGACAATCTGTTTTTTGGCGAATGACCGGACAAATATCAAATCCAGATTGTCCAGGAAGCATGACATCTAAAATAATTAAATCGTAATCGTTTTGCTGAGTAAGAGATAAAGCCATTTCAGCTGATGTTGCAGTTGTAATATGAGAAAAACCTTCTTTTTCAAGAATGGTAGTTAGTAATTGTAAAATTGCTGTTTCATCATCAACGAGCAAAATATTTGCTTCATACATAAAAAACCCCTCCTAATTTCCTCGAATATCATATCATCTTTCTGTAACTTATGGAATTTTTAAGGAAATTTTAAGGTTTTCTTTCTCAAAAAATTAAGAATCAAATGATATGATAAAAGTAACATAGGGGAGGAGATGAGTGTGAATCCGTTTCAAACGATGCGAGCTAGATATTTTTTAATTGTATTTGCACTATTAACTTTAGTTGCAAGAGCCAGTAATGAATTGATAGAAAATACATTTCATATGCAAAATTCTACTTTTATAAATATTCTTATATTCTATATTCTGCCGATTATGTGGATCTTTTTTGAATATAGAAAACACCGTGTTTCATTTTCATTATTTATTAATAGAAATGAAACATTTAACCTGGTTCAAGTTTTATACATTACGATTATGTTATGCGTGTTTAGTTATGGATATCTTATTTTGTACATGTATAGTTTTGCATGGATTACACCGGCATTTATTATGAACGCGTTACGTGAACCGATTATAGATAGTACAGGGGGATATGTATATCAATTTATTATGGTCGTATTCATTGCGCCAATTATTGGTGAATTTGTTTTTCGTGGATTTTTACTGCAACGCTTTGCAGCAAAATGGGGAACGAGTATAGCGATTATTGTAGTAGCGATGTTGTTTGCGTTGTTACATGTTGATTTCCTAGGCGCAGTTGTATTTAGCGTTGTACTATCAATCGTATATATTCGTACGAATAGCTTACTCATGCCAATTGCTATTCACATGTTAAACAATGCATTTGTAATTGGCCTTTCTTTTCTAATAAATAAAGAAGAGATAATGAGTTTTGCAGATTTCTCAAATTATACGACGTTCTTTCCAGGACTTATTATTTTTATAACAGGATTAAACTTAGTACTTATCTTTTTATTTGTTAACCGCAAATATTGGAATAAAGAAATGCCAGCTATATATGTAGAGCAGGAAAAGAGCTTTTCAGATGTAGTGGGGAGTAAATGAGATGAAGAAGACGATTGAAAAAATATTGAAAGACATTATAGATGCTACGTCTATTACAGATATGTGTGATAAAAGCGTTTGTCATTGGTTTCAACCTGTAGTAGATACGATTGTGTTTCCGGAGTATTACTTATTTTCTAGTACTCATGTAAAAGAAAATATTATTTCTCTTCTTATTGTGTTAGGGGTTTTACTAATATTTGGTCTAATTGTAGAAGAAATGATGAAGCGCATCTTCAGAAAAAATGAAGAGAAGTATATGTGGGTTCATAAAGTATTCGAGAAAGTAATAGTGGCTTTCCTTTTGTTTTATAGTATGAAAACAATCATTTACTTTATAGCTTTGAAACATCATTCATTCTAAATTTGAAAGGGATGTATAAAATTATATGAATGAAACAATATCGTCAAATAAGTTTCTTTATTTGATTTTGCTTAGTATTGTGCTGATCACGACAGTCAATGTTATTCTTCGCTGGGAGGAAGCTTATTTCTTTATGTATTTAGCACTCCATTTGCTAGGAATATTATGTATAAGTGGCGGAGTAGTTGCTGAAAAAAAGAGTGAAGAAAGCATTAATTATATGTGTGTGACCGGTCTTATTTTACTATTAGCTGTGCAAGGTATTATGAAATATAGTTCTTTTTCTTTACAAGATTTTAGTTTATTAGTGGATGTACTTCCTTAAGGAGGAACGTTATGTTATCTAAGAAGCAAATAGGATACGTACTAGTTTTAATTGGATTTTTTACGCTTATTGTAACGACGTTATTTTTTCAAGACTATGAATATATACGCTATATAAAAGGCGCTGGTTTCATATGTTGGGTTGTAAGTAT
Source organism: Bacillus sp. RC251 (assembly GCF_044908765.1). NCBI lineage: Bacteria > Bacillati > Bacillota > Bacilli > Caryophanales > Bacillaceae > Bacillus > Bacillus sp. RC251. The sequence goes on from NZ_JBIYDP010000001.1 coordinate 195,432, forward strand.
ATTTCTTATCCCAGAGTATGAACCGAAGAAAGTGTCTAAAAGTAGGTAAAACTCTTCTATTTGTAGAAGAGTTTTTTTATGTAAATAAAAGGCTCGCGAGCAATTCGCGTAATAAGCTTGTTCTAATTTAGCATGTATGAACTTACAATAATAATAGACAGGCAGCATAGAGGAGGGAATAGCGTGAGGAAGGTTATTGGGTGGTCACTTTTTTTGTACGTTGGGTTTGCGTTATTTATATATTGGTATTTATTTGGATGGAATCATGAACTTATTCCGGACATGTATAAAGGAACGAGTGCAGATCCAGAAACGTTTATGAATGCAAGAGAGCTTACGCTAAGCCAAGATTATTCGCGCGTGAAAAATTTACTATATTTTTTAGCGACGCCTCTTGAATGGATTATTTTATTATTTGTACTTGTGCTCGGTGTTTCAAAAAAGTTTGAGAAATGGTCGAAGGAAACGACGAAAATAAGTGTCCTGCAAGTTGCGATTTATTTCTTTTATTTATCACTACTCACAACAGTTCTTGCCCTGCCGATGCAATGGATTAGCCGAAAAGTGTCCGTTGATTACGGCATTTCAACGCAAAGTACACAAAGCTGGATAAAAGATCATGTTATCGGTTTTTGGGAAAGTTATGCGACTATGTTAATCGTAGTTACTGTTCTGTTATGGCTTATCCGTAAATTCCCGAAGAGATGGTGGCTAGCGGGATGGGCACTCTCTGTTCCATTTACAATCTTTTTAACATTTATACAGCCGGTCGTTATTGATCCGCTTTATAATGACTTCTCGACACTGAAAAATAAAGAATTAGAAACGAAAATTTTAGCGATAGCAGAAAAAGCTGATATTCCAGCTAAACATGTATATGAAGTAAATATGTCGGAAAAAACGAATGCATTAAATGCATATGTAACAGGAATTGGCCCTAACGCTCGTATTGTAATGTGGGATACAACACTTAAGCAATTAAAAGATAAAGAGATTTTATTTATAATGGCCCATGAAATAGGGCATTATGTTATGAAACATATATATTGGGGCGTTGCGAGTTATGTGTTGCTATCGTTTATAGGGATGTATTTAATTAGCCGTATTATAAATATGTGTATTCGAAAATGGGGAGATACGCTGCAAATTTCAAAAGTAGCATGTTTTTCAATTTTACCTTTGTTTTTCTTAATTTCCTCTTTATTATCTTTTGCATCACAACCAGCAACAAACTATGTTTCTCGTATAGAAGAACGAGCGGCAGATCAATATGCTTTAGACATGACAAAGGACGGGAAATCTGGTGTAAAAACGTTTCAATATTTATCAAAAACGAGTTTAAGCCAAGTAAATCCACCTGCGTTAGTGAAGTTTTTCCTATACACACATCCACCAATTTTCGAAAGAATTCATACGTTTGAACAATATGAGAAACAAAGCAAAAAGAAGTAGCGATTATGCTACTTCTTTCTTTATAGAGATATAAGTTTGATATTGGGAATATTTATCATTGCTTTTTATTGTGATTTTGTAAATAATAAGCTATAAAATTCTAAAAATCTATATATAAAGGAATAAAGGTGGAAAAATGTATTTTTTACAAAATTTAAAAGTGAAATATAAATTATTATCGCTTATTTCATTAGCAGTTTTAGGTATGGTAATTATGAGCTGTGTAGCAATTAATTCTATTAACAAGATTAAGCACGATACAGAGGTTGTAGTAGATGATTATCAACATTCTGTAGTTTTATTAGAAGGAATGCTTCGTACACAAAATTCACTAGAGTATAACTTACTAGAATTAATTACAGCGTCACCAAATGAGGGGACAAATAAAGAGGGGATTATTGGTAATATTGAAAAGGATCTTGAAAAATATGATTCTTTATTAAAAGAATATGATGATGGCTTCAATTTAAGTAAGCAAGAGGATGAGCTGTTTCAGAAGATGAAGGAATCTTTGCCAAGTTATATGGAGACATATAAGAAGTTGTTTGATAAAGCGAAGGTAACAAATGAATCTCAAATGGTAAACGAATTTCATAAGGAATTAAAACTGAAGGGAGTAGAGTTAGCTAGTTATGCTGTAGATCTAGAAGCGTATGTTTCAAATTTAGCTGACCAAGTATTTAAAGATTCTCAAAAAATGATAGATCGGTCCGTTATTACTTTTATCATTCTTGTAGTAGTTACTACAGTCATTATATGTATAGTAAGCTATATTATTAGCAAGCTTATAGTTGCTCCTTTACAAACGGTTAGTCGTATGATGGAAAGAGCAAAAGAAGGAGATTTAACTGTACATGGTGAGTATAATGCTAAGGATGAATTAGGTGTATTAGTAAGTGATTTTAACGAAATGATTGCAGGGCTAAGAACAAATATGCAAGAAGTAGAGAATAATATTCAGCTTTTATTCCAACATGCAGACGGAGTAGTATCTGCATCGGAAGTATCTAGTGGTGCAGCGAAGAAAATCACGATAGATATTGAAGAAGTTGCAAATGGCGCAGAGGGCCAAATGCAGGCAATGGAGCAAACTGCGGGTGCGATGGAAGAGTTGACACAAGGAATGCAGAGTATAGTGAATACATCATCCTCTGTAAATGAATTGTCTGCTCAATCAGCATTAGATGCAGAGAGTGGTAACAAATCAATGAAACAAATGATTCAACAGATGGATACAATCCAAAATTCAGTACATAACGGTGTGAAACAAGTAGAGACTATGAAAGAACAATCAGAAGAAATTGTTAAAATCATTGATGTTATGCAAGGTATTACCTCTCAAATTAACTTATTAGCATTAAACGCCGCAATTGAGGCTGCTCGTGCTGGGGAAAGTGGTAGAGGATTTGCAATTGTGGCAGATGAAGTAAGAAAATTAGCAGAACAATCTAGTGATTCTGCAAAACAAATTGAGAAGCTTATTACTCAAGTTATGGGAACAACGAACCATACGGTACATATGATGGGGAAAGTAGATAAGGAGGTACAGGCAGGTACACAAGTAGTAATGCATACAGAAAAAGTATTTGGAAAAATTACAGAAAAAGTACAGCAAGTATCTGAGCAAATTCAAACGGTATCTATGTCTACAGATGAAATTGCAGCGAGTAGTGAGGAGATTTCGGCTTCTGCAGAAGACATGGCTCAAATATCCCAAAGATCATCTGACCGCACTGATAGGGTAAAAGAGTCTATTCAACAGCAAGAAAAATCTGTTCAAGAGATCTCGGTTTCAATTGAACAGATGCATAATGCAGCAGGAGGATTAAAACAAATAGTTGCCCAATTTACTCTTCAAAAGTAGTAGTATATTAAAGTTTTAATATAGAAAAATTCTACTCAATAAATAAAAAAATCATCCTATATAACAAAGGATGATTTTTTTATGGGAATTTTGTGCAGCTGTCACTTAATATATTCTATTTTTTTACAATTTTCCGATTGTAATATATAATAATACGTAATGTTTTGGAGATTTTTCATTTGTAAAAGATAGTTTATAGGAGGAGAGAAAGGGTGTTCAATAAAAAATCAATGCCGGCTATAAAAATGATCCTTTCGATGTCTATTTTCGGATCAATTGGATTTTTTTCTACTCAAACAGGTTTACCGTCTTTTGAATTAGTATTCGTTCGTTGCATTTGTGCGACTATATTTTTAGCATTATGTTGGCTCGTAACAGGACAGTATAAAAGTGAGAAATGGAATAAAAAAGAAGTAATGCAAATATTAGCATGCGGCGTATTTCTCGTTTTTAACTGGGTATTTTTATTTAAAGCGTTTGAAGTTATGTCGATTACAATTGCGATTTCAGTGTACCATCTTGCACCCATTATCGTATTAATGATTGGTAGTATTGTATTTAAAGAGAGACTTACAGTATTTGCGGTTATGTCCATTGTCATTTGTTTTATCGGTACCGTTTTAGTAGCTGGAGTAGACGGTAGTATGTCGTTAGAGAAATTAATGTCATCTGGAATGGTATGGGCACTTCTTGCAGCGTTATTTTATGCTTTTACCACTTTATTAGGAAAAGGAATTCAGCATACGAGCGCATATGCGATGACATTTTTACAAACGTTTTTAGGTATATTTTTATTGCTACCATTCGTAGATTTTGGCAAGTTTCAAGGGTTAACAGAGATGAACTGGATGATGATTACAGCAACAGGACTTATACATACGGGATTTGTATATTACTTATTTTTTGACAGTTTAAGAGGTTTATCGACGAGATTAATTTCTGTATTAGTGTTTTTAGATCCTGCGGTTGCAATATTATTAGATACAGTCTTTACCGGGTTTAGACCGACTAGTATGCAAGTAGTAGGGATTGTTCTTATATTTGTAGGAATGGCATTTACTTTTCGCAAGGGAACAGAGAAGGATTTATCGATGAAGGAAAGTGCTACTTTGTAATTTGAATAAAATGATATTGAAAAGACGCATATATACTATTTGCGTCTTTTTGTGTCAATAAAGTGAAATTTAAAAATGTAAAGGAGTTCACAAAGAGATTGTAGAATTTTTAATATATAGTACCTTAGATGTGAAAGCTTCCTTTTTGAAATAAGAAAGAAGGAGGTATAAAGCAGAGAGGTAGTCGAAATGGTTCTTCTAGAAGATTTGCATTTTATCTTACATTCACCAACAAATTAATACTCCTGAAATAATGAAGTTCATTTTATTTGAAAATACTTCATATGTAGTATGGATAACTTCGTATTATCTATTATTTTTCTATTTAACATAAAATGGAAATAGGGAGAGAGGACAATGAAGAAAAAATATTGGGTGTAATGATGATTGCGACAATGGTAGGCGGTATATTTGCAGGGACGAATGTGGCCCCTGTAAAAGCGGAAGAATATCCGGAAATGATCGTATTTGAGGATGTTCCATACGGATTTTGGGCATATGATGCTATTTTAGATTTAGCTTATAATAAAATTATAGTTGGATACGGAAATGGAAAGTATGGTGTTGGAGACCTTACAACACGTGAGCAAGTGGCAGCTTTAATTTATCGTGTATTTGATATAGAAGAACAAGGGGAATATGAAAACCCATATGGGGATATCGATGAAAACTCAACAAACTTTATTGAAGAGATATTAGCTTTAACGGAACTAGAAATTTTTATGGGAGACGAGCATGGAAACTTTAGACCGAAAGCAACGTTAACTCGTTCGGAAATGGCGCAAGTGCTTACGAATGCTTTTGATTTACAGGCGAAGGGATCTCATACGCTTAATGATGTTTCAGCAAATTCATGGGCAAAGAATGCAATTAGTGCAATACAAACAAATGGTATTACAGCGGGAATCGGAGATAATAAATTCGGCCTATCCATGAAAGTAAAAAGAGAGCAATACGCACAGTTTTTATACAAAGCAATTTTGCATGATATGGAACAAGGACAGCAATAAGGTTTAACCAGTAAAGTAATATTTGAAAAATAATACAAAAAGGTCATTGTTGTATAACAGTGGCCTTTTTTGTATGGGATAAAGCGCGAAAGAAAGGTATTTTGAAAAAAAAACGAAATGAATTTTCAAAAAAAACTTCCTTTTCTGAAGATTTGTTATATAATATAAAACATAAAATCAAATCTGTTATAAAACAGTTTAAGAAGGGGATGCTAATATGTCGACGCAAACTTCACGGGTTACATTGCCCGGAGAAATGTTACCGGCGTACAACGAAATATTGACACCTGAGGCGCTTAGTTTTTTAAAGGAACTACATGAAAATTTCAATGAGCGCCGCATAGAACTTTTACAAAAGCGTGCGGAGAAACAAAAGAGAATTGATGCAGGAGAGTTTCCGAAGTTTTTAGAAGAAACAAAGCGCATACGTGAAGCGGATTGGACAATTGCCAAATTGCCAAAAGATTTAGAGGATCGCCGCGTAGAGATTACTGGACCAGTAGATAGAAAGATGGTTATTAACGCTTTAAATTCAGGAGCGCATCTTTTTATGGCAGATTTTGAAGACTCGAATTCACCAACTTGGGAGAATGCAATTGAAGGTCAAATAAATTTACGAGATGCAGTGCAGGGAACGATTTCATATAAAAATGAAAACGGAAAAGAATATCGTTTAAATAGTAAAACAGCAGTATTAATTGTGCGTCCAAGAGGATGGCATTTAGAAGAAAAACATATGCAAGTTGATGGGAAGAATATGTCTGGTAGCTTAGTAGATTTCGGACTTTATTTTTTCCATAATGCGAAAGCTCTTTTAGCAAAAGGAAGCGGTCCATACTTTTACTTACCGAAAATGGAAAGCCATTTAGAAGCAAGGTTATGGAATGATGTTTTCGTATTTGCTCAAAAATATATCGGTATTCCAAACGGAACGATTAAAGCGACGGTGTTACTGGAAACGATTCACGCTTCGTTTGAAATGGATGAAATTTTGTATGAGCTTAAAGATCATTCTGCTGGGTTAAATTGCGGAAGATGGGATTATATTTTCAGCTTTCTAAAGAGCTTTCGTAAACATAATAAATTTTTACTTCCAGATAGAGCGCAAGTCACGATGACGGCGCCATTTATGCGCGCGTATTCTTTGAAAGTCATTCAAACGTGTCACCGCCGTAATGCGCCAGCCATTGGAGGAATGGCAGCACAAATTCCGATTAAAAACAATCCAGAAGCGAATGAAGCAGCTTTTGAAAAAGTACGTGCAGATAAAGAGCGCGAAGCTTTAGACGGTCATGACGGGACTTGGGTTGCCCACCCGGGACTCGTACCAGTTGCGATGGAAGTATTTAATCACATTATGAAAACCCCGAATCAAATTTTTAGAAAACGTGAAGAAATACATGTTACAGAAAAGGATTTATTAGAAGTACCAGTGGGAACGATTACAGAAGAGGGACTTCGCCTGAATATTAGCGTAGGTATTCAATATATCGCATCTTGGTTAAGCGGACGGGGAGCAGCACCAATTTATAACTTAATGGAAGATGCGGCAACAGCGGAAATTTCTAGGGCACAAGTATGGCAATGGATTCGTCATGAAGGTGGAAAGCTACATGACGGTCGTAATATTACGCTTGAATTGATGGAAGAGTTAAAAGAAGAAGAGCTAGCAAAAATAGAAAGAGAGATTGGTAAAGAAGCCTTTAAGAAAGGGAGATTCCAAGAGGCGACAACGTTGTTTACAAATCTCGTTCGGAATGATGAATTCGTACCATTTTTAACATTACCGGGTTATGAAATTTTATAAAAACGAAAAGGGGATGGAACAAATGAAAAACGAAAGAATTGAGAAATTACAAGAGAGTTGGGAATTAGATACGCGCTGGAAAGGGATTACACGCCCATATTCGGCACAAGATGTAATTCGCCTGCGCGGGTCAATTGATATTGAACATACGTTAGCGCGCCGCGGTGCTGAAAAGCTTTGGGCATCGCTTCATACGGAAGATTACATTAATGCACTTGGCGCATTAACAGGAAACCAAGCGATGCAACAAGTAAAAGCTGGGTTAAAAGCAATTTATTTAAGTGGATGGCAAGTAGCAGCAGATGCGAACCTTTCTGGCCATATGTATCCAGACCAAAGTTTATATCCAGCGAACAGCGTACCTGCTGTAGTAAAACGAATTAATCAAACACTTCAACGTGCGGATCAAATTCAGCATATGGAAGGAAGCGGTGATACAGATTATTTCGTACCGATTGTAGCAGATGCAGAAGCTGGATTTGGCGGACAATTAAATGTATTTGAGCTGATGAAAGGTATGATTGAAGCAGGTGCATCTGGCGTGCACTTTGAAGATCAATTATCTTCAGAGAAGAAATGCGGTCATTTAGGCGGAAAAGTATTACTACCAACGCAAACAGCGGTGCGTAATTTAATTTCTGCACGCCTTGCTGCAGACGTAATGGGAGTACCGACAATTATCGTTGCAAGAACAGATGCGGATGCAGCAGATTTAATTACGAGCGATATCGATCCGGTTGATCAAGCGTTTATTACAGGTGAAAGAACTCCAGAAGGATTTTACCGTACGAAAGCAGGTCTTGATCAAGCAATTGCACGTGGTTTAGCATACGCTCCTTATGCAGATCTCGTTTGGTGCGAAACATCTGAACCAAATTTAGAAGATGCAAAACGATTTGCGGATGCAATTCATAAAGAGCATCCAGGGAAATTGCTTGCATATAACTGTTCACCTTCATTTAACTGGAAACAAAAATTAGATGAAAAAACAATTGCAAGCTTCCAAAAAGAAATCGCATCTTACGGTTATAAGTTCCAGTTCGTAACACTAGCGGGATTCCACTCATTAAACTACGGCATGTTTGAATTAGCACGTGGCTATAAAGAGCGCGGCATGGCAGCATACTCTGAACTACAACAAGCAGAATTCGCAGCAGAAAAACACGGCTACTCTGCAACTCGTCATCAACGCGAAGTAGGAACAGGTTACTTTGATGAAGTAGCTCAAGTTATTACAGGCGGTACTTCATCAACGACAGCGCTAAAAGGATCTACAGAAGAAGCACAGTTTACGAAATAAAAGGAAGGGGCACCTTTTTGAAGGGTGCCCTTGTTATTTTCGGAACGATTCGAGAGTAAATGGAAATACATCAACGGTTTTTCAAATATATCGACTTACCGACAAAAAAGACGATATTATCAAATCCACTCAGCTCTATGATCGCGAATAAACTGCATATCTTTCTCATAATGCTCTAAATGTCCTTCATCAATCATTCTTTGGAAATTCAAGTCACCTTCTTGTGCTTTTCTTTTCATATATGTACATAATGCTTCTAATCGTAGTAACACTATTCCTAAGTAATCTTCGTCCATACTTTTACCGTAGGACTGGACAAACAATTTCACTCTTTCTTTCATACGGCTAGCATGTTGTGCCGATTCATAATGAACTGCCTCACCCGATTCTGTATAATACACTCTACTTAAAGGTACACAAGTATAAAGCGTATAAGCGATATCCCAAATTCTCGGACCAGGAGCAGCAACATCGAAATCAATAATACCTACTGGTTTCTCGTCATGAAAAATAATGTTATATATAGCAAAATCGTTATGGCAAATAACCTCAATGTTATTTGGAGTAAGATCCATCGGTTGCCATTCATCTGATAAGGGAAAGTCACTTACCGCATCATGATAAAGGCGGAGCATCTTTGCTATTTCCTTTAAAACATCATTAGATCGCATATATTCTTTTAACGGATAATTCCCAGCGTCTCCTTCAATAAAGGATAAAATCTCTCTATCTTTTTCATCTACATCTAAAAACTTTGGAGCATGATGAAACCCTTTGTTTTCTAAGTGTTGTAATAATGTATGAATTTTTGCACTACCTGGCTTTAATTCTCGCCGAACAGTATTTTCAGAACGATACACATTTGATACATTTCCCCCTGTAAGCTTTTCTTCGTTGGTGTAGTTTGACATATAATCCCCTCCAATATAACGACTGTACGATTATATTGTAACACTTCAGAACAAGGGATGTAATCGTATTCAAATGATGTTTGTGTTCACTTCATAGTGAAATCCGCACATACTAAAATCAATTATTTACGAATGTACAATCAATTTAATTTGTCAGTTATTTTCAAAAAAGATTGTACATTTCATTTTAAGTATGCTATGATGAAGTCAGTTGAATAGTTAAATTAAGCAATCCATATATTATCAAGTGCCGAAAAACGAACGAGAAAAAGTATGTGAGAACTAGTTTATGTTTCGTGTTTGATAATGTGTGGATTCTTTTTTTATACAGGAAGACTAAAATAAATTGTGTTTTCTTTAGGAGGAAATAATTATGGCAGTAACAGGACAAGTAAAATGGTTTAACAACGAAAAAGGATTCGGTTTCATCGAAGTTCCAGGCGAAAACGATGTATTCGTACATTTCTCTGCAATCGAAACTGAAGGTTTCAAATCTCTAGAAGAAGGTCAAAAAGTTAGCTTCGAAATCGAAGATGGTAACCGTGGACCTCAAGCTAAAAACGTAATCAAACTATAATTTTATAGTTTATTATGGAAAAAAGGGATGGCTGCTGCCATCCCTTTTTTTGTTGTAATATACGATGGAAAAGTATACAAATGAAGTAATACTCGATGTTCGTAGTGGGAATAAAGTAGACCTACACAATACGATTGAAGAAATCTCATTCGCTCGTTTTAGATGAAGAAAAAATAGTCGTTTTTTTTGAAGATGAAGAAGAATAAAAGGCTTTCCGAAATGGAAGGCCTTTTACTCTTCTTTTTCAACCTTTTTCTTCGCGCGTTTCTTACATTCAGGGCATTTCGATTTACGAAAAGGCTTTGCAAAAAATAGTAGAATGAAAAATAAGCCGAATATAATGCTAGCTGAGTTTTTCACGATCACAATGCTACTGTTTTTCATTTGAATCGTTGGTTGCATTTCTTTTTCTTCCATAGTGGACCTCCATTTATTGGATTTTCCTTTTAATTATAGCAAAGTTAATTGTCGTGATGATGAAAAATGAAGAAGCAGTTGTAAATATTTATAGGTAGTATATATGCATTTGTATAGGTTTTAAATTATGGAATCACTATATCATTATTTTATAATTTGGAAGATGTTTGATAAATGATAAAGTATTGTAAAAAAGCGGAATCTGTAAACCTATTCCTTTTCGTAGATGCTAAAATTATATATGCAGCTGCTAATATAAATGGAAAAAAAGGAGACAGTAGAATATGGAAAGTAAAGTAGAACGTTATGTTGAAAACTATGTGGTAAATAAAAATACAATGGCCTTACTTCCTGTTATTCTAAGTGAAAAGAAAATTGTTACACGAGTTGTTGAGAGGGAAGATTCCTTTTTCGTATTTCAAAAGCCTCTAGATATTATAGAAAGAAGTTGCCGCAAGCATGGTTCTAGTTTCTTAGGCAGAAAAGAAGGAACGAAAGAGTTAACTCATATTACACATAAAGCACCGATTGCGATTAGTCCGACAGATCAACTTTATTTTTTCCCCACTTATTCATACTCTAGAAAAGAGTGCGCTTGGTTGTCTCATTTTTATATTGAAAGTAATAAAGAGTCAAAGGACGGAAATGTTATTGTTAGATTTATAAATGGCTTTGCTGTGAAATTAGAAATATCAAAAAGTAGTTTTGAAAATCAACAAAATCGTACAGCGAAATTGCGTACTGAATATGAAGATCGTAGGAAAAAACAAGGGAGCCCTTGTTTTAAAGAGATAGATCAAAGAGATGAATCAACGTTAAGACCAGCTTATGAGAAAGTGTATTGTGTTAGAGAAGAGGATGTGTAAAAAGGGATTTTAGAAGTAGTTTAAAATGTAGTATGGGGTCTTTTAATATATGTGTCTTTCCGAAAAAAGCATTTCGGAAAGACGCATATATTTTTCGGGAGAATATATATTTTTTTATAATATAATATTAAAAGAGATTATATCGATTTCAAATTATAGAATTAAAAAATAGAAAGTGGGTATTAAATATGAAAAAAGCAGCAAGTGCAGCGGGACCAGAAGCTAAACAAGCGTTGCTAGATTTCTTTGCTTTAGGAAGTATTTATTCTGCTTGTTTTGAATAATGATATAGGAGTGAAATATGACTATCATCAGTACGATTTTCTTCTTTAGTTTTTCAGTGTTTTTTGTAATTCGTTATTTAAAATTAAAAAAGATATACGATTTATTAATGATATTTGTAGGTTTGTATGCAGGGCTTATAAATATGAAATTAATGAGTTTAAGTACAACGGTATCATATGTTTTAGATGCCATAGTTATTGTTCTAGTAATTATTTCTGTAATTCTTTTTCTTAAGGATAAAAAGAATAATTAAACGTTATTTATTAAAATTAAATTGAAATTCAAAAAGGACTACTTCAAAATTATAATTTTGAAGTAGTCCTTTTTATTATTTTTGCTTACTAAATTATAAAACTACTAGTTCTTTAATAATTGGAGAGAATACAAAATTAAAGTGTAAGGTTTGTTTTTCATATTATTTTAATTAATTAAAAGGTAGGTGTATTGTTGATATAAAAACCTCATTATGCGCAACAAAGTTGTTTTTGAAAAATATTGAGTGCCACTATATAGTATTTCTTTCTAAATATTGTCGAATATTGATAGATTATCATAGCATAATAATGAAGGAATTCTAATGGAAGATATGGAAACTTAATAATTACATCTCCATATGTCGTATCTACCATTTCCTCTTTCATATAAGCGATGATACAGTAGAGGTAGTACTTAGAGTAAAGGGGTAAAGTGTAGAATGGATTTTCAGACAATCAAAGAGTATTTTTCACCAGAAAATATGGATCATATTGTTGAAAGCTATAAAGCGTTCGGACCACTTCTTGGTATTGGTTTACCGATGATAGAAGCGTTGATTCCGGCATTGCCACTCATCGTATTTGTACTGGCGAATGCTGTTGCATTTGGATTTTGGCTCGGTTTTCTTTATTCTTGGCTTGGATCAGTAATGGGCGCCTTACTTGTCTTTTTCATTATCCGCCATTTTGGCCGAAGTCGTTTCTTTTCTTTTGTAAATAAGCATGAGAGAGTACGAAAGGCAATGGGGTGGATTGAAAGGAAAGGGTTTGCGCCAATTTTCGTCATATTTTGTTTTCCGTTTACACCGTCTGCGCTTATAAATGTTGTCGCTGGTTTATCTCGCATTAGTGTAAAGCAGTTTGGACTTGCGCTCGCGTTCGGAAAGCTTGTGATGATTTTTATTTTAACGTATATCGGTCATGATTTAATGTCATTTATTCATAATCCGGTGAAATCAGTCATTGTAGCAATTGGTATTTTTATTTTATGGTATGTCGGTAAGAAAATCGAAGTAAAGTTAGAACTACATTAAGAATAGTCTTCTTTGTAAAGGAAAGCTTCATTATTAAAGGATAAGGGGAGAAGCTGATGAAGAAAACTTTGAAAAAAGAAGGCATAGAGTGGATACGAACAATTTTAATTGGTGTATTATTAGCTGTATTTTTTCGAACGTTTTTCTTTTCAACGTACGTTGTAGAGGGGAAGTCAATGATGCCGACATTGCAAGATGGCAATATGCTCGTTGTAAATAAGGTGAGTTATCAAGTAGGGGACTTGAACAGGTTTGATGTTGTTGTGTTTCATGCGAATAAAAAAGAGGACTACGTAAAACGAATTATCGGTCTACCTGGGGATCAAATTGAATATAAGCATGATAAACTGTATATAAACGGACAATTCGTGGATGAACCTTATTTAGAGACGTATAAGAAAGAGACAAATGGACGACAACTAACAGGTGATTTTAAACTAGAAGAGTTAACGAAAGAAAAGTCGGTACCACCTGGATATATTTTTGTAGTAGGCGATAACCGACTCGGAAGCTGGGATAGTAGACACTTTGGATTTGTAAAAGCTGATACAGTTGTCGGTAAAGTTGATTTACGATATTGGCCAATTCAAGAGGTGCAAACGAATTTTTCAAAAGGTTGATATAATAGGTAGAAGTATAGTAAAAGACAAACTACTCCGTTTGTCTTTTTTCGTGTCCTATAATACAATTATAGTAGCAAACTAACGTTCGTTATGTAAGTGAAAGGTGGGGTTACATGTCACTTCGATTTGTGATTGGTAGAGCGGGAAGTGGAAAAAGTACACTTTGTTTACACGAAGTGCAAGAAGAGTTAAAGCAGCGCCCAAGAGGGGAAACAATATTATATCTTGTGCCAGAACAGATGACATTCCAAACACAGCAGGCGTTAATTGATAGTGAGGATGTTAGAGGTTCTATTCGGGCACAAGTTTTTAGTTTTTCACGGTTAGCGTGGAAGGTGCTGCAAGAAGTTGGCGGAGCGAGTCGTCTTCACATTGATGAAGCAGGCGTACATATGCTACTTCGTAAAATTGTAGAGTCTCGTAAAGATGGATTATCAGTGTTCCAAAAAGCAGCGGAGCAAAACGGTTTCTTTGAACATCTTGGTAGTATGATTGCGGAGTTTAAACGTTACAACGTGACGCCATCTAACGTATATGAAATGTGGCAACAATTAGATGCGCATAGTAGCAGTGCCGAACAAAAGCTATTAGCGAATAAAGTGTATGATCTACAACTATTATATGATGATTTCGAACGTGCTTTAATTGGAAAATATTTAGATTCAGAAGACTACCTGCAATTGCTAGTCGAAAAGCTTCCGCAATCTGAATATGTAAATGGGGCTGAAATTTATATAGATGGATTTCATTCGTTCTCACCGCAAGAGCTAGAAATTGTAAGACAGCTTATGATTTGCGGAGCGAGAGTTACGATCACGTTAACGATAGATGAAAAAACGTTAGCGCAGCCAGTAAATGAACTAGATTTATTTTATGAAACGACGTTAACGTATGAAAAAATAATACAAGTAGCACGTGAAGAGAAGATAGAAATTGAAAAAACGATTCCGCTTATGGAACAACCACGTTTTCATTCGCAAGCATTAGCGCATTTAGAAACGCATTATGAAGCACGACCAAATGAAAAGTTTCACGGGGAAGCAAGTGTAACGATTAGTACAGCCGCGAATTTACGAGCTGAAGTAGAAGGTGTTGCTCGTGAAATTCGTAGACTTGTGGCGGACGAAGACTATCGTTACCGAGATATTGCGGTTCTTCTTCGTAATGGGGAAAGTTATTACGATGTGATGCGAACGTTATTTACAGATTATAATATCCCGCACTTCATCGATGAAAAACGCCCGATGTCACATCATCCGCTAGTAGAATGTATTCGTTCTGCACTAGAGATTATTAGTGGGAATTGGCGTTATGATGCAGTGTTTCGCTGCGTGAAAACTGAGCTTTTATATCCATTAGACGTAAGAAAAGAAACGATGCGCGAAGAGATGGATGAGTTTGAAAACTACTGTTTAGCGTACGGTGTACAAGGGAAGAGATGGACTTCTGAAGATCCATGGATGTATCGCCGCTATCGTTCTCTTGACGATACAGACGGGATGATTACAGACAGTGAACGTGAAATGGAAGAGAAAATAAATCGACTGCGCGACGTTGTAAGAACGCCTGTTACTCGTATGCAAAAAAGGCTGAAACGTGCGGGAACAGTTATGCAAATGTGCGAAGCTGTTTACTTATTTTTAGAAGAGCTTGATGTTCCGAAAAAACTAGAAGCATTACGTGTTCGTGCAGAAGAGAGCGGAGATTTCTTATTTGCGACAGATCATGAGCAAGTATGGGAAGAAGTAATGAGTCTTCTTGATACGTTCGTTGAAATGCTTGGCGAAGAGAAAATGTCACTTTCTATGTTCACAGACGTTATGTCGACAGGGCTTGAGGCGCTTCAATTCGCAAACATTCCGCCGTCATTAGACCAAGTGTTAATTGCGAATATTGATCGTTCTAGATTATCAAATGTGAAAGCAACATTTGTCATTGGCGTGAATGAAGGTGTAATTCCAGCAGCACCGATGGATGAAGGGATGCTTTCTGATGAGGAAAGAGAAGTTCTTAGCGTTGCAGGTATCGAATTAGCACCAACGACGAGACAAACCTTATTAGAAGAACAGTTCGTTATGTACCAAATGGTAACGAGAGCAACTGAGAAATTATATATTTCATGCCCGCTTGCAGATGAGGAAGGGAAGACGTTACTTGCGTCTAGCTTTATTAAGAAAATAAAAAGAATGTTCCCTGATGTGAAAGATACATTTATTACAAATGACGTAAATGATTTATCACGTTTAGAACAAATTTCATACGTAGCAACGCCAGAAGTAACGTTGTCATATGTTATGCAGCAACTTCAAACGTGGAAGCGATATGGATTTGAAGGGAATTTAGATTTTTGGTGGGATGTATATAACTTCTACGTAACTTCAGATGAATGGAAACAAAAAAGTAGCCGCGTATTATCAAGTTTATTCTACCGAAATCGTGCGCAAAAGCTAAGTACAGTTGTAAGTAGAGATTTATATGGAGATAAAATAAAAGGAAGCGTATCTCGTATGGAATTATTTAACCGTTGCGCATATGCTCATTTCGCGCAGCACGGTTTATCGTTAAGAGAGCGTGACATTTTCAAATTGGATGCGCCAGATATCGGGGAACTATTCCATGCAGCGCTGAAGAGAATTGCAGACAGGCTATTACGTGAAAACCGTACTTGGGCGGATTTATCAATAAAAGAGTGTGAGCATCTTTCGGCTGTAGTAATAGAAGAGATTGCACCGTTATTACAAAGACAAATTTTATTAAGTTCAAATCGTCATTTCTATTTAAAACAAAAACTACAACAAATCATTTTCCGTACATCGATCATTCTTCGTGAACATGCGAAGTCAAGCGGTTTCGTACCAGTTGATTTAGAAGTGCCATTCGGTATGGGCGGTACAGGATCGCTTCCGCCGATGGAATTCTCATTACCAAATGGTGTGAAGATGGAAGTAGTTGGTCGTATTGACCGTGTTGATAAGGCAGAAGACGAAAACGGTACATTCCTACGTATTATTGACTATAAATCAAGTTCAAAAGCGTTAGACTTAACGGAAGTGTATTACGGATTAGCACTTCAAATGTTAACGTATTTAGATGTTGTTACTTCGAATGCACATACGTGGATGAAAAAGGGAGGTACTGCATCACCGGCTGGTGTACTGTACTTCCATATTCATAACCCGATCGTTGAGATGAAGGGTGACGCATCTGAAGCAGAAATTGAGAAAGAAATTTTAAAGAAATTTAAAATGAAAGGACTTGTACTAGGAGATGCTGATGTTGTTCGTTTAATGGATAACAAACTTTCAACAGGCAGCTCTGATATTATTTCTGCTGGTTTGAAAAAAGATGGCAGTTTTAGTGCGCGTTCGAGTATTGCAAGTGAACAAGAGTTTAACGTACTTCAAAAATACGTACACCATACGTTTGAAAATATCGGAAAAGACATTACAGAAGGCGTTATTGATATTGCTCCTTATAAGAAGGGGAATAAAGCGGCGTGTACGTTCTGTAACTTCAAATCTGTTTGTCAGTTCGATGAATCACTCGAAGATAACCAGTTCCGTACGCTAAAAGATATGAAAGATAACGAAGCGATGGAGAAAATTAGAGAGGAGGTTGGCGGAGAATGATTGAAAATTGGCCTAAAAAACCAGAAGGTAGTCAGTGGACGGATGACCAGTGGAAAGCGGTTGTAGCGAACGGACGTGATATATTAGTCGCGGCAGCAGCTGGATCAGGGAAAACAGCAGTATTAGTTGAACGTATTATTAAAAAGATTATAAATGAAGAAAACCCAGTCGATGTCGACCGCCTGCTCGTTGTAACATTTACGAATGCAGCGGCGCAAGAGATGAAAAACAGAATTGGGGAAGCGTTAGAAAAGGTATTAATTGATGAGCCAGGATCGCAGCACGTAAGAAAGCAGCTTAGCTTATTAAATAAAGCCTCTATTTCAACGATCCATTCATTTTGTTTACAAGTAATTAGAGGATATTATTACATGCTTGATGTTGATCCTCGTTTCCGTATTGCGAATCAAACAGAAAACGAATTATTAAAAGAAGAAGTGTTAGATGACATATTAGAAGAAGAGTATGGAATCGAAGATAATAGTATTTTCTTTGAACTCGTTGACCGTTATACGAGTGACCGTAGTGATGATGACTTACAGCGTATGATTTTAGCGCTTCATACAGAATCAAGAGCACATCCAAATCCGGAAAAATGGCTCGATAAATTAGTAGAAGCATACGACGTGGAAGGAAAGACAATTGAAGATCTAGTGTACGCTTCTTACTTATTAGAAGATGTGAAATTCCAGCTTGAAACAGCAGAGACACATATTCGTAAAGCGACTGAACTTGCAATGCTTCCTGACGGTCCGACGCCCCGCGTTGAAACACTGCAAGCTGATGCAGTTTTACTTGGAACGTTATCATCAGCTGCTCGTGAATCATGGACAAGTGTGTATGAAGCGATGCAAAATGTATCGTGGCAAACGTTAAAGCGTATTAAGAAAAGTGATTACAACGAGGATGTTGTAAAACAAGTAGACTCTCTTCGTAATAAAGCGAAAGATGAAGTGAAGAAATTACAAGAAGAGTTATTTAGCCGTAGACCTGAAAGTTTCTTACGAGATTTTCAAGATATGCATCCTGTATTAGAAAAACTCGTACAGCTTGTAAAAGTATTTACAGAGCGTTTCCAAGCGATGAAGCGGGATAAAGGAATGGTCGATTTCACAGATTTAGAGCATTTCTGCTTACAAATTTTAAGTGAACAAAGTGAAAGTGGTGAAATGAAGCTATCAGCAGTAGCGCTTCAATATCGTAATAAATTTGCTGAAGTACTAGTCGATGAATATCAAGATACGAACTTTGTGCAGGAATCCATTATTAAATTCGTAACGAAAGATTCTGAGAGTGAAGGGAACTTGTTCATGGTAGGTGACGTGAAGCAGTCGATCTATCGTTTCCGACTAGCAGAACCAGGCCTGTTCCTAGGAAAGTATAAACGCTTTACGCAAGAAGGATTAGACGGCGGAATGAAAATCGATTTAGCGAAAAACTTCCGTAGCCGTCATGAAGTGTTAGCAGGTACGAACTTTATTTTCAAACAAATTATGGGCGAAGAAGTCGGAGAAATCGACTATGATGCTGACGCTGAATTAAAGTTAGGTGCTAGCTATCCAGAAGGTGAAGATGTAGCAGCTGAACTACTATGTATTCAGCAAACGGAAGAAGAAGTGCAAGACGGAGAAGAAGGTGCGGAAGTAGAAAAAGCGCAACTTGAAGCTCGCCTTATGGCGCAGCGTATTAAAGCGATGGTTGATTCAGGCTATGAAGTGTATGATCGTAAAATGGATAGTATGCGCCCTGTACAATACCGCGACTTCGTTATTTTACTTCGCTCTATGCCATGGGCGCCGCAAATTATGGAAGAGTTAAAGCTGCAAGGAATTCCAGTATACGCTGATCTTGCGACTGGTTACTTTGAAGCGACAGAAGTAAATATTATGATGAACGTCTTCCGCGTGATCGATAATCCGATGCAAGATATTCCGCTTGCCGCCGTACTTCGTTCACCAATCGTTGGGTTAAATGATGGGGAACTTGCGACGCTTCGTGCTCACGGGAAGAAAGGTTCGTTTTATGAAGTAATGAGCACATTTTTAAAAGGGGCACCACTTGAAGAAGAGCAAGAACTACATGATAAATTAGAGTGGTTCTATAACTTACTGCAAGGATGGCGTGAATTCGCGCGTCAACAGTCACTTTCTGATTTAATTTGGAAAGTGTACGGTGAGACAGGTTATTATGACTTTGTTGGCGGTTTACCAGCCGGAAAGCAAAGGCAAGCAAACCTGCGTGTACTTTATGACCGTGCAAGACAATATGAAGCAACATCGTTTAGAGGATTATTCCGCTTCTTACGCTTTATTGAGCGTATTTTAGAACGCGGTGATGATATGGGAACTGCGAGAGCTTTAGGTGAACAAGAAGATGTTGTTCGTATTATGACGATTCATAAAAGTAAAGGACTTGAGTTCCCAGTCGTATTTGTAGCGGGACTAGGTCGTCGTTTTAATACACAAGATTTAATGAAACGTTTCTTACTGCATAAAGACTTCGGTTTCGGTTCACAATTTATCGATCCTCGTAAACGAATTAAATATACGACATTATCGCAACTAGCAATTAAGCGTAAAATGAAAATGGAATTAATCGCGGAAGAAATGCGCGTGTTATACGTAGCGTTAACGCGTGCGAAAGAGAAGTTAATTTTAATTGGAACGGTTAAAGATGCCAATAAAGAAATGGAAAAATGGCTCGATGCAAGGGAGCATAGTGAATGGTTATTACCAGACCATATACGTGCCGGAGCGTCTTGTTATTTAGACTGGATTGCACCTTCATTATATAGACATCGTGATAGTGAAATGCTTCTTGAATTAGGACAAGGAAGCATTCCGGGTGAAATCTATGGATATGACACGAGCTGGAAAGTAGAAGTTGTTGACGGCAAAACGTTACTTGCACCGGAACCGGTTCAAGAAGAGAAACAAGAATTGTTAGAAGCACTTCGTGAGAAAAAAGCTGTTCCCTTGCAAAGTGAACGGAAAGAAGAAGTGTACGACAGATTAATGTGGAAGTACGGATATGAGGAAGCAACATCTCACCGTGCGAAACAGTCTGTTACAGAAATAAAAAGAAACTACCAATCAGAAGAAGGTAGCGATAATGCCTTTATTAAAAAACTACGTGCGCCAATTAAAACACGTCCTCGTTTTATGGAGAAAAAAGGATTAACGTATGCTGAAAGAGGTACGGCAGTTCACGCTGTTATGCAGCATGTTGATTTGAAGAAGCCGATTACAGAAGAAGTGATTCGGGAGCAAATTAGTGGCATGGTTAATAAAGAGCTATTAACATTCGAGCAAGCAGAGGAAATAGCGATTGAAAAAGTCATTTCATTCTTTGACAGTGACTTAGGTAAAAGGGTATTAGTGGCGAAAAGCGTTGAGCGTGAAGTGCCATTTACGATGATGCTTGCAGCAGAAGAGGCGTATCAAGATTGGCAAGGTAAGAGTGACGAAACAATTCTTGTCCAAGGGGTTATCGACTGCATGATTGAAGAGGAAGATGGTATCACTTTAATCGACTTCAAAACGGATACGATTGAAGGGAAGTTCCCAGGCGGATTCGATCAAGCGAAACCAATTTTAGAAGATCGATATAAAGTACAGCTTTCGTTATATGCAAAGGCGCTTGAAAAAAGCTTGCAACATCCTGTGAAAGAGAAATGCTTATATTTCTTTGATGGCAATCATGTTGTCAAAGTTGAGGAATAGAGGGACTTGAAAATGGCAATGGAAAAAACGTTAAGAACTTGTGAACAGGGACATGAATATTATAAAAGTAGCGATTGTCCAACTTGCCCAACCTGTGAGAAAGAAAAGAAACCAAAAACAGGATTTCTTTCACTTCTTTCATCACCAGCACGAAATGCGCTAGAGCACCATGGAATTCACACGATAGAAGAACTCTCAAAGTATAGTGAAAAAGAGATTTTAAAACTACATGGTATGGGTCCAGCATCCTTGCCGAAGCTTAGAAATGCTTTGGAGGAGAAGGGGTTATCATTTAAATAAAATGAAACAGTAAACAGTGGAGTTTTTGATAATATTGAATGAGGTAAAAGAAAAAAGTAGGAGATATTCTCCTACTTTTTTTTACGCTGTTCCAATTTGATCTTGATCAGCCACATCAGAATCAAACGTATTTGTTGCGCTAACACCGTTAAACGTATTCACGACAAATCCAACATTGGAAGCTCCGGAACCATTATAAGCTTTCGTATTTTCTTTCGGAGACACGTTATAAAAATCCCCTAAATTGAACGAACCATTACTGTTTTGAACGACGAGATTTCCAACAACAGAAGGCATACTATCCACCTACTTTACTAAGCTTTTTAATTACTATATGAATTATTGTGCGGAAGGTTCATCCGTAATATATTGGCGGATTTGCATAATACGAGAGTTATTAAAAACATAATCAACATTTCCAATTTGAAAGCAACCAGAATTTAAAAGTGTTCGCAATTCAACATTGTTTACTTCAATAAAAGGGCATTCATTCACAATGTTTAATTTTACATCTGTCGTTCGTTTTGGGATTGTGATGTGTTCATCTGTAAAGATTTCAAATGCGTCTAAGCGGCCTTCGTCTTTTATATAACAAGGAATTTCCCTATGGACGGCAAGAGCTCTACTTTTTAATTCCATTTGATTGGCATCTCCAACTTGAAATACGGCACTAATCCCTAAAGAAATAATAGAAACATTTTGGACAACAGACACATGATGTAACATAGTTTCTCAGTCTCCTTAACCTGGAGTAGGAGGGACATCTGTGACTAATGGTACAAATGGACCCTCTGTAACAGTTTCAAATGGTGTATCAAGAATAGAAGATAGTATGAGGAAATTTGCATCCCCAATTAAAAAGAGTGCGGACGACGATACACCGTTCATTT
Source organism: Bacillus sp. RC251 (assembly GCF_044908765.1). Classification (NCBI taxonomy): domain Bacteria; kingdom Bacillati; phylum Bacillota; class Bacilli; order Caryophanales; family Bacillaceae; genus Bacillus; species Bacillus sp. RC251. Next base: position 217,488 of record NZ_JBIYDP010000001.1, read on the forward strand.
TAATTTGGCCTACTTTTAATTCGCGATTTACAACGTTAAGATTCATACATACTTACTCCTTTCGGAAATTGCCCGGTATGTGTTGAATAAAAGAGAGGAAAGCTTTGTCGATATCATGCTTCATTGCTTGAATAATGATATCCCGTAAATAATCTGGATCTGTTGAAATCCCTTCATAGGATTGCGTTTGTGATAAATAATAAGGAAGTCTATGCTCCATCTGTTTTTTTATGTCATCAACCATCATTTGTCGATACATTTCATCGAGCGGCGTTCTCTCTTCTTGTTCAAAATGGAGAATTCGATTATAGGCTTCTTCATCTAAGTAACGATGCATTTCTTGAAGGATGCCTTGGTAAAAATCTGGGTTTGTATCTGTTTCAGGATTTACTTTTAATGTTTCTGTATCCACTTGGAAATCTTCAATTTGCTGTCCTTTTGCTGAAAACGGATTTAAACCGATATTTAAAGTGCCATTTAAATTTTCTACTTTTAATTGATCGAATTTGTATTCCACTTTTCCTACAGAAGAGGAGGGGCGATTTTTTAATTCGTTAAGCTCTTCTTGGAGTTGGCGAACTTGATCTTCTAGGTTAAGGATGGTTGCTTGTTGTGCTTGAAGAGCTTGTTGAAGTTGGTGTAAGTAAGTATATATATCTTGATTCATTTTGTGAAACCTCCTTTTCAGTAGGGAGGGGAAAAATATTCCTGCTATATATTTATGACAAGGATGTCTTAAGAAGAACTAGTTGATGGTTTGATAGAAATAATTTGTCCTTTCGCCTGCAATGGGCGAAGAGGCTCTGTAAATCCACCGCTATTTGAGAATTTCGATAGAGCTTTAATACTTCCTGCAGTACCAATTTGGAATACAGAAGAGGTTGTAATGCTATCAATTCTAATGCTATTAATGATGATGCTTTGGTTTACATAAAAATTCAATGCAATCGCCTCCTCTAAGTTGAGCCAATTATCGCTTGATCAATTACATCTGAATCATTGACAGTCGTTGCGCTTTGATAATTGTAGACAGAAACGTTATCTCCGACATTAAAAGAGCCGGCCCCAGCAAAAGCGCGTGAATAACTAATAGGCCTAATCGCAAATACATCTCCAATATGAAAAATACCACTTGATCCAATATTGACGATACGAATATGTCCGACCATAGCTGGCATACAAAACACCTTTCGTTTTTAAAATTTTCTTTTCTACTATTGTATGGGCGTTTTCAATAAAATGTGTTTTTTTTTATAAAAGAAACACACACGTTATTGCGTGTGTGTATTGAGTGTTTGATTAGGGTGAAAATCCGTATGTACATGCCAAATTACATTTAAGAGCCTGTCCAGTTCTTGGCTACAATCCACTGTTTTTTGAGAAGTCATTCCGTAGCGTTCAGCAAAATAAATCATTTTTTCACGTTTTTTTTCAATCGCTTGCTCAAACATTGAAATCGGCTCCATCTCTAAATGAAATTTTTAGTATATATGTAGTACATATTATACAAAAAACCAATAAAAAAGAAACACCTTCGCTAAAAAAAGTAAAATTTCTACATTTTATGCCAAATATAAAGGAGTAACGAATAGAATATGAGAAGAATATTGTAAAAATTAGCGTGCATGAGAAGGTTTTTTTCTAACGGATGCGAATACAATTAAAGGTCATGAGTTTTAGGATGGAGAGTGGAAATATTGCGTTTGGTAACGGCGAAAAAAGATGAAAAGGTATTTGTAGGTATTGTGGATGAAGAGGAAGAAAAGGTATTGCATGTAAGAGAAGCGCAAAGACAAAAAGGGGAAAAGGTTACGATTCCGATTACAATGTTAGAGTGTATTGAAAGAGGAACCGAATGCTTTGAAAAAATATGTGATATTGTAAATTGGGCAAAGGAAAATGAAGGGGCGGCGTATTATCCGTTAACTGAGGTGAAAATATTAGCACCAATTCCAAGGCCAAGGAAGAATATTCTTTGCGTTGGAAAGAACTATCGTGAGCATGCGATAGAAATGGGCGGAGTAGAGTCAATTCCAGAAAATATAATGATCTTTACGAAAGCGCCAACGACAGTTATTGGAATGAATGAAAAAATTAATAGTCATCCCCACGCAACGAATGAACTAGACTATGAAGGAGAACTAGCTATCATCATTGGTAAGCGAGGGAAACAAATAAAAAAAGAAAAAGCGCTTGAGCATGTTTTTGGTTACACCATTATAAATGATATAACTGCTCGCGACATTCAAAGGAAACATAAACAATTTTTTCTTGGAAAAAGTTTCGATACATTTTGTCCGATGGGACCGTATCTAATTCATAAATCAATGGTTGAAACGCCAAATGCGTTACACATTGAAACAATAGTAAATGGGGAAGTAAGACAAACTTCAAATACAAATAAAATGATTTTTTCAATAGAAGAAATCATTTCAACGATAAGTAAAGGAATGACGTTAGAGCCAGGCGATATTATCGCAACAGGAACGCCGGCTGGTGTCGGAAAAGGTTTCACACCACCGAAGTTTTTGCATGCGGGTGATGAAGTGGTCATTACAGTAAAAGGAATTGGTACTTTGCGAAATGTAGTGAAATGAAGAAAAGGGCTATCTTATTAATAGATAGCTCTTTTTTATGGCCATGGGTTATTGAAAAAATCTAAAATAGCAAAAATATATAATCCGATGAGTATTAACGTACAAATCCCGATTAGCATAACGGCAAGAGAACTTCTTTCGCGGCCAAAACCGATAGCTGTAAGGAAAACAGCAGCCCAAAATGAGATTTTAAGTAGCATGAATGTATGAGGTGTTGAGTAGTACCTGAGTAACGTTATAGATAATAGGAATCCGATGAATGTAATGGAAATGAGAATAGTAGCTAAATAGTTAATATGTTTGCCGTATTTCAAAAGCATACAATTACCCCCTGTAAAATAAACTGAATATTCAATCTGATTTTACAGTAAACTACTAAAAAAATAAAGAGGTTGTCCCAACATGTAGGACAACCTCTTTATTATTATGATAATACCGCTTTAATTTTTTGGAACGCCCACTCTAAATCTTCTTCAGAGATTACTAGCGGTGGTGCGATACGAATTACATTTTCGTGTGTTTCTTTACATAATAGACCAGCTGCTTTTAATTGTTCGCAGTAAGGACGAGCTGGCTCGTTTAATTCGATACCGATGAATAAGCCTTTACCACGAATGTCAGTAATCATTGGGTTATCAATTTCTTTTAATTGCCCAACTAATTTTTCGCCTAATTGAAGAGAACGCTCTGTTAATTTTTCTTCTTCTAACACTTCAAGAGCCGCGATAGAAACAGCACATGCAAGTGGGTTACCACCGAATGTAGAACCGTGAGAACCTGGCTCGAATACGCCTAAAATGTCACGGTTTGCTGCTACGCAAGAGATTGGGAATACGCCGCCGCCAAGTGCTTTACCAAGTATGTACATGTCAGGAGTTACATTGTCCCAATCACAAGCAAATACTTTACCAGTACGGCCTAAACCTGTTTGGATTTCATCTGCTACAAATAAAACGTTTTCTTTTTTACATACTTCAAGAGCTTCTTTTAAGAAACCAGCTGGTGGGATGTTAATTCCTGCCTCACCTTGGATAGGCTCTAAAATGAATGCAGCTGTGTTTGGTGTAATAGCAGCTTTTAACGCTTCTAAATCACCGTAAGGAATTACAACGATGCCAGGAAGCATTGGACCGAATCCACGCTTGTACTCTTCGTTTGAAGACATAGAAACAGCACCCATTGTACGGCCGTGGAAGTTATCTTCACAAACGATGATTTCAGCACGGTTTGCTTCTACTTTCTTCACATCATAAGCCCAGCGGCGAGCTGTTTTAATTGCAGTTTCAACAGCTTCTGCACCTGTATTCATTGGAAGTACCATTTCTTTATTAGTTAGTTTCGCAACTTTTTCGTACCAAGGACCTAATTGATCGCTATGGAAAGCACGAGAAGTTAACGTAACACGATTAGCTTGGTCAATTAAAGCGTTAATAATTTTTGGGTGACGATGACCTTGGTTTACTGCAGAATATGCACTTAATAAGTCCATATAGCGATTTCCTTCAGGATCTTCTACCCAAACGCCTTCTGCTTTAGAGATAACGATCGGAAGTGGGTGATAGTTATTTGCTCCGTATGTGTCTGTAAGTTCGATAATATCCTTAGTTTGAATCATGATTGTTCCCCCTTTTGTTATTACAAGAAGTTTGTAAATACTCTAAATATTATATCATTTAAATGTAAAAAAGCGAAACATTTCCTGAAAATAAATGAACATGTTATCATATAGAGTGAAAAAGTGTGAAAAGAGGAGGTAGGGGATACGATGGTACATATGCATATTACAGCATGGGCGTTAGGTTTAATTTTATTCTTCGTTGCGTATTCACTTTATTCAGCAGGAAGAAAAGGTAAAGGTGTACATATGGGGCTTCGCCTAATGTATATCTTCATTATTGTGACAGGATTCATGTTGTACATGAGTATTGTGAAGACAGCAACAGGTAGCATGCACATGTGGTACGGCATGAAAATGTTAGCCGGTATTTTAGTTATCGGTGGAATGGAAATGGTTCTTGTAAAAATGAGCAAAAACAAACCAACAGGGGCGGTTTGGGGCTTATTTATTGTTGCGCTAGTAGCAGTATTATACTTAGGACTAAAATTACCACTTGGCTGGTACGTATTCAAATAAAAATAAAACCACCTTATAATCTCAAAGACTTGGGAGATAAGGTGGTTTTTTTTACTTTATGTTGCATCGATATGCAACTCTTCTCCGTTTACTTTCGTAAAACGAAACATGTTTTTATTTGACGTAGCGTGACGAACAAAATGGTGCTGCAATGTACAAATCATATCTTCGTTATCAAACAAAAGAATATTTACTCCTCCGCATGCTTCCTCTTTCGGTAAGAAAGATAAATAATTATGACAATACATGCAATCATATAAAGAGTAATGAAGGGATTGCAATGATTCGGTTAATAATGTAAAGACAGAGTCAGGTAATTCCTCAAGCCATTCCGTATAGCTAAGAAGTAATTTTTTTCGAATTCGTATCATTTCTCCGTTTTGTAAATGGTGCTGTTCGTTGGCGATTTGTAATACGTCTTGTTCATAGAAACGAGCTGGTAGCCAGTTGTTGTTATATAAAATCTCAAAGCCATCTTCGGCAATATCTTCTAATAAAAATGCTTCATCATTTTCATCATCAAAAAATACCCATTCATTGTTTATATATTCTACATTACCGACTGTATGAGCGCGAGGCTGGTTATATAAAATATGGTTACGTTGTATCATACACGATTTCTCCTTTATAAAAAGTAGTTATTTCTGTTATAGACAGTTCGTGCATTCTTTATAACTAGACACACCTAGACATAGGTGGGCATACAATAAAACACGTTTTACTGAGTGAAACTGCTATTCCGTATGTGGATAGTAGATTATCGTCAAGTTTGTCATTTTTTTGATCCGCACCTCTAAGGTGTGGATTACTGCTTGTTTAGGAAAAGAAATAAGATGGAAGGATGATTCGTATGTGCGGGATTACAGGATGGGTGGATTATAAACGCTCATTAGAAGGAGAACGGGACGTCGTTACGAAGATGGCTGAGACGTTAGCAAAGCGTGGCCCGGATGATAATAAAGTTTGGATTAAAGGCAATGTCGCATTTGGGCATAAACGGTTAATCGTTGTTGATCCTGAGGGTGGTAAACAACCGATGACTTGTTTAAAAGATGAAACGAATTATGCAATTTGCTATAACGGTGAATTGTATAATACAGAAGATATTCGAAAGGAATTATTAAGAAGAGGATATACGTTCAAAGGTCATTCTGATACGGAGGTGCTATTAGCGTCGTATATTGAATGGAAAGAAGAATGTGTCGATCATTTAAACGGTATATATGCGTTTGCTGTATGGGATGAACAGAAAGAACAAGTATTTATTGCGCGAGATCGACTAGGTGTAAAACCGCTATTTTATAAATATGATAGTGGGCGATTACTATTTGGTTCAGAGTTAAAAGCGATATTAGCGCATCCAGATGTGAAGGCGGAAGTAACGTTAGAAGGGTTATCCGAAATATTCGGTCTTGGGCCGTCTAGAACACCTGGTCATGGTATTTATGCTGGTATAAAAGAATTACGTCCAGGTCATGCGATGACATTTTCAAAGAATGGTTTATGTATATGGAGATATTGGAATGTAGAAAGCAAAAAACATGAAGACTCCTTTGAAGAAACAGTAGAGAAAACACGCTTTTTATTACAAGATGCGATTACAAGGCAGCTCGTTTCTGATGTACCACTATGTACTTTTCTATCAGGTGGTGTAGATTCGAGCGCCATTACAGCGATTGCTGCGAAAGAATACGCAAGGTCAGGAAAAGGGCAATTACACACATATTCTGTTGATTACGAAGATAATGATAAATACTTTAAAGCGAATGCGTTCCAGCCGAATTCAGATGCACCATTTATTCATTTGATGACTGAGACGTTTCAAACAATCCATCATCGCTGCGTCATTTCAAATGAACAATTAGCACAGTATTTAACAGAAGCAGTAATCGTTCGTGATTTGCCTGGTATGGCAGATATCGATTCGTCATTATTATGGTTTTGCCGTGAAATTAAACAAGATTTTGTCGTCGGTTTATCTGGGGAATGTGCAGACGAAATATTTGGTGGTTATCCGTGGTTTTATAGAGAAGATGATTTGCAATCGAGTGCATTTCCTTGGATGCGCTCTACAGAAGCACGTGAACAACTGCTAAAGAAAGAATGGAGAAATAAATTAAATTTACAACAATATGTACAGCAGCGTTATGAAGAATCCATTCAAGAAGTTCCTGTTTTAGAGGGAGAAAGCCCGCTAGAAGCAAAAAGAAGACAATTATTTTATTTAAACATGGTATGGTTTATGACAACATTATTAGACAGAAAAGACCGTATGAGTATGGGCGCAAGCTTAGAAGTACGCGTTCCATTTGCGGATCACCGACTTGTCGAATATGCGTGGAATATTCCTTGGGAAATGAAAATGTATAAAAACCGCGAAAAAGGTCTATTGCGTAAAGCGTTAGAAGGATTACTTCCAAATGACATCTTATATAGAAAGAAGAGCCCCTATCCGAAAACACATAATCCGCACTATACAAAAGCAGTAACAGTATGGCTACAAGATTTATTAACGGATAAAGGCTCAATTTTACACGAACTATTTGATAAAGAACAGCTTAGCGGATTAATTGAGTCAGGCGGCAGTGCATTTCAATCCCCTTGGTTCGGTCAATTAATGACTGGTCCGCAGCTTTTAGCTCATTTAGCGCAAATCCATGTTTGGTTTAAAGAGTATGGGGTAAATATTAAAGAATAGAAGAAAAGCGGCTTACATAAAAGTAAGTCGCTTTTTTATTAAATAAATTGTCAAATAAAATTTAAAATCATATTATAAATAATACTTATTTAGAATAATTATTTTGACGTACTTATTATTAGTTGTTATAATTGGAAACAAACGTTCTTGAAAAAGATTCTCATTTATAAAATTGAGGTGTGATATAGATGACAAAGAAAAAGATAGGTTTACTCGTAATGGCGTATGGAACGCCAGAATCATTAGATGATGTAGAAGCGTACTATACACATATTCGCCACGGGCATAAACCTTCAGAAGAAGCACTCCAAGACTTAATCAGACGCTATAAAGCGATTGGCGGAATTTCACCACTTGCAAAAATTACGAAAGAGCAAGCGCATAAATTAACAGATTCAATGAATAAAATATTTACAGAGTATGAATTTACTTGTTACTTAGGATTAAAACATATAGCTCCATTTATAGAAGATGCAGTAGAAGAGATGAAGAAAGATGGAATTGAGCAGGCGATTAGTATCGTATTAGCACCGCATTATTCTACATTTAGCATTAAAGCATATAATGACCGTGCTATTCGTCTTTCGGAAGAAATTGGTGGGCCTATTATTGAACCGATTGAACAATGGTACGATGAACCGAAATTTATTTCGTATTGGACAGAGCAACTAAAAGAAACATTTACAAAGATTGAAGATAAAGAGAAAGCTGTCGTGATTTTTTCAGCACATAGTTTACCAGAGAAAATTATTGCAGCCGGAGACCCTTATGTGGAGCAATTGCAGCATACAGCAGATTTAATTGCAGAGGCTGCCAATATTCAAAACTATACAACGGGTTGGCAAAGTGCTGGAAATACGTCTGATCCATGGATTGGTCCGGATGTGCAAGATTTAACGAGAGATTTATTTGAAAAGCATGGCTATGAATCTTTCGTATACTGTCCGGTTGGGTTTGTAGCAGAGCATTTAGAAGTTTTATATGACAATGATTACGAATGTAAAGTTGTAACTGATGAATTAAACGTGGCATACTTTAGACCGAATATGCCAAATTCACAATCTGTATTTATTGATTGCTTAGCTGAAATTGTTTCCAAAAAAATGAAGGAAATAGTTGACAAGAATCTAATTTTAAATAATAATTAGTTTATAATAATTTTAAACAAATAATGATTACTAAGAAAGAGGAGGATCCCCTAGATGAATCCAAATAATCGCTTAACAACAAACCAAGGTGCTCCGGTTGGAGATAACCAAAATTCTCGTACAGCTGGTCGCCGTGGACCGGTATTATTAGAAGACTATCATTTAGTAGAAAAACTAGCTCACTTTGATCGTGAACGTATTCCAGAGCGTGTTGTGCATGCGCGTGGTGCAGGTGCTCACGGCGTATTCGTAACGAAAAACAGCATGAAGCAATATACGAAGGCAGCATTTTTACAAAATGAAGGAACTGAAACGCCTGTATTTGTTCGTTTCTCAACGGTTATTCATGGTCAAGGTTCTCCGGAAACAGCTCGTGACCCACGTGGGTTCGCTGTTAAATTTTATACAGAAGAAGGAAATTACGATATCGTAGGTAACCATTTACCCGTCTTCTTCATTCGTGATGCAATTAAATTCCCTGATATGGTGCATTCTTTAAAACCAGCACCTGATACAAATGTTCAAACGCCAGATCGTTATTGGGATTTCATGACGTTAAGCCCGGAATCTACACATATGATGACGTGGGTATTTTCTGATTACGGTACACCGGCAAGTTATCGTGAAATGGAAGGTTTCGGTGTTCACTCATTTAAATGGATTAATGCAGAAGGTAAAATCGTCTACATTAAATATCACTGGAAACCACAGCAAAGTGTACGTAACTTAAGTGCAAAAGAAGTGCAAGAAGTACAAGGAAAAGACTTCAACCATGCAACTCGTGACTTGTTTGATGCAATCGAAAAAGGAAATTATCCGAAGTGGGATTTACACGTACAAGTGATGCAACTAGATGAAACGGATTCTTTAGATTTCGATCCATTAGATCCGACGAAAGTATGGCCGGAAGATCGCTTCCCATTAATTGAAGTGGGGACGATGACGTTAAATCGTAATCCGAAAAATTTCTTTGCGGAAGTAGAGCAAGTGGCGTTCTCTCCAAGTGCAACTGTAAATGGTATTGAACCATCTGAAGATAAATTATTACAAGGTCGTTTATTCTCTTATCCAGATACACAGCGTTACCGTCTTGGTGCAAACTACTTACAAATTCCTGTAAACTGCCCGTACGCAGCTGTTCACAACCAACAACGCGATGGTGCGATGCAAATCAATCAAAACCCATCTACAATTAACTACGAACCGAGCCGTCATGCGGAAAATCCAGTTGAAGACCCAACTTACCGCGATTCAACTATGAAAGTAGAAGGCTACGTATCTCGTGAAAAAATTGACAAACCAAATGATTTTAAACAAGCAGGTGAGCGTTACCGTTCATTCTCTAAAGAAGAGCAAGACAATTTAATTGCAAACTTAACAAATGACTTAAAAGACGTAAATGAGCGCACGAAATTACTAGCTATTTGTAACTTCTTCCGTGCAGATCACGATTACGGAATGCGTTTAGCGCAAGCTTTAAATGTTGATATTACGCAATATGTAGGAAATGCTCCGAAATAAGTAGGAAAAGACGACTGTTAAACGGTCGTCTTTTTTGTATGTATGTAAAGTTACGCCGGAGTATTTTGCAGTTTTGTCATGTCGAAATTTATTGGTAAATCGATATATCGTGTCGAAACGTCGATATATTGAAATAATCGCCGATATAGTTTAAAAATCGTCGATATATCCGAATAATCGCTGATATATCCGCCGTAATACCAGCTGGGGTATGCAACGCCAATAACTACAATAAAAAGAGATGCAATCTATTACCAATAGATTGCATCTCTTTTTTAGTTCACCCGCTCAGTATACTCATAAGCTTTCTCCCCGTGCATCGAAATATCAAGTCCCATATGTTCTTCGTGTTCATCTACCCGAACAGGGAGGAAGAAGTTAATCGCTTTAATAATGGCGTACGTCATGATGATCGTGAATGCATATGTTGCGCCGATTGCTACCAGTTGTTTAAACAGTAAAGCAGCGTTTCCGTAAAATAATCCGTTAGCGCCATCAGCATTTACAGTAGTAGTTGCAAAGAGTCCTGTTGCAATACCGCCCCAAGTCCCGCCGATACCGTGGCATCCGAATGCATCGAGTGTATCGTCGTATCCGAATTTTGTTTTTAAGAAAAAGACTGCTCCGAAGCATAATACGCCGCCAATTGCTCCGATAAGAAGAGCGGAGAAAGGTGTAACGAACCCGCAAGCTGGTGTAATAGCGACTAAACCGGAAACTACACCGCAAGCAGCTCCCATCGCAGTCGGTTTTGATTGGAAGAACCATTCTGAAAGCATCCAAGTTAATGCGGATGCAGCTGCTGCTATATTTGTATTAATAAATGCGGTTAAAGCTACGTCGTTTAAAGATAATGCACTTCCGACGTTAAAACCGAACCAGCCGAACCATAGTAAGCCTGCGCCTAACATTGTAAATGGTAAATGGTGAGGAGAAGTACCGTTTATGTTTTTTCGTTTTCCGAGGAAAATAGCTAATACAAGGCCGGCGACCCCAGATGTAATATGAACGACGTTACCACCAGCGAAGTCTAATGCGCCGAGTTCTCTTAGCCATCCGCCAACGCCCCATACCCAATGAGCGACAGGATTGTAAACGATTGTTGTCCATAGAAGGATGAAAATAAGGAAAGCAGAAAATCGCATTCTTTCGGCGAATGCACCTGAAATTAAAGCGGGAGTTAAAATGGCGAACATGAGTTGGAACATCATAAATAAATTGTGAGGAATAGTAGATGAGTAGTCTGGATTTGGTGCGTAGGTAACTCCGTTTAAACCGAACCAATCGAGTGTACCGATAAGTCCGTGCCAATCTGGTCCGAATGATAAAGAATAGCCGATCACAATCCACTGAATCGAAACGATAGCCATTGCACTATAACTATGCATTGTCGTACTGAGTACGTTTTTACTGCGAACCATGCCCCCATAAAAAAGTGCCAATCCTGGTGTCATTAACATGACCATTACTGTCGTTACAAACATAAAAACCGTATCTTCTGTATTCATTCTCTCTCCTCCTATGATGTTAGGAAAAATAACATCGGTTTGTTATGTTTCATATCATATTCGAAATGAAATGAAAAATCAACTAAAAATTCAGAAAACTTTATATTTCATGTTAGAAAATCTAACATGAAATATTTTGAGGGAATGAAATCAACGTATGTGATTCGTTCTGAAAATTGGTATAATATTCTTACAATTAAAAAACATGGGGGATGCGTGTGAGGAAAATACGGACTAGGAAACTATTTATTTGTTTTTGTTTAGCTGTCGTTTTGTTTGTGCCAATACATACGTTTGCAGATGAAAAAAGAGAGTGGCGAGACGAAGTCGTATATTCCATTATGATTGATCGCTTCAATAATGGAGAACCGAAAAATGACAAACAGTTAGAAGTTGGCAATTTAGAAGGATATCAGGGTGGAGATATAAGAGGGATTATAAAAAGACTGGATTACATAAAAGAAATGGGTTTTACGACTGTTATGCTTTCACCGTTTTTTGAAAGTAGAAAGTACGATGGGTTAGATGTGCAAAATTTTCAAAAGGTAAATGAACATTTCGGAACAGAAAATGATGTGAAAGAACTTGTACAAGAAGCGCATGCAAAAGGGATGAAAGTTATATTACAATTTCCGCTTGGAGAAAACGAACAACAAGTTATCGACGCGATGAAATGGTGGATCAAAGAAGTCGATTTAGATGGAAGTTATGTGATACATGGTGAAAAAAAGTCGCGTTCTTTCTGGGATGACGTGCAAAAAGATATGCAAGTGATAAAGAAAGATTTTCGTATTATGACAAAGGAAGATAGTGGATATAACGAAAAAATAGTAGAATCGTTTTCTAAAGTGGATGTATCGGTGAAACCTTTATATGATGTGAGTAAAAAAGAAGGGGAATCCTTTACATTTTTAGATAATCAAGATACAAAAAGGTTTGCCCGTATTGCAAAAGAGAATATGAATTATCCACCATCTCGTTTGAAACTAGCCCTTACCTATTTATTAACATCACCAGGTATTCCGAATTTTTATTACGGGACTGAAATTGCATTAGATGGAGGGGATACCCCGGATAATAGACGATTAATGGATTTCAAATCAGATGAAAAATTTGTGCAGCACATAACGAAACTCGGTGAGCTTAGACAAGCGAGACCATCTTTACGCCATGGAACGTTTGAGCTTTTATACGATAAAGATGGAATGAGTGTACTGAAACGAAAGTATAAAGATGAAGTAACATTAGTAGCGATTAATAATACGAAAGAAACACAAAAAGTTGCTTTACCTGTAAGTGCAATTGGCGAAAAACAAGAGTTACGAGGATTGTTAGAAGATGAAATTATAAGAGAAGAAAACGGAAAGTTTTATCTTGTTTTAAAGCGTGAAGAATCAAATGTATATAAAGTTAACGGGGAAACAGGTGTGAATTGGCTATTTATCTCTTTAATCGTCGGTGTGAACGTATTGTTTATTGCTTTTTTAATTGCGGTTAAAAAGAGACGGAAATGAGTAGCGTTTTTTTTAGTAGTTCTTCAGTTTAAGGTGGTGAGGTATTTGCGGAAAAAGAAGTGGTTCGTTCTATGCTTATGTGTTTTTATCGTATTCGTAAGTTTTTATTTTTGGGAAAAGCGTGATGATGGGGAATTTGTTCGGTGGGGCGATAGTATTCATTCTGTTGATACGGCAGTTCTGAAGAGAAACGATATAAAATACAAAATCGAAAATGATAAAGTATACATACCTAAAAAATCATTTGATAAAGCAATATGGTGTTGCTCTTAATAAATGCGAAATCTCGGTGGGACAGGCTAAGGAGAAAACTTTCTCCCTAGTCTGTTTTTTTGTGAAGTAAGACTCTCTCCTCGAAATGCAGCTGAGCAAAGAAGTGAACAGATCGTTAGAACAAACAATAATTGCAACTATACTAATTTTACATTACATTAAAGGGTGAAAAAATATTCTGATACTCATTGAGGGTTATATTTGAGGAGGAAAAATGGAATTTTACGATTTGGGTATTACTATTAAAGAACTTAGAATGAAAAAGAATATATCACAATCTGAATTGTGTCATGGAATATGTTCACAAAGTCAAATTAGCAAAATAGAAAAAGGTATAATTTATCCATCTAGTATATTGTTATATCAGTTATCTGAAAGACTTGGTATTGATCCAAATAATATTTTCGCACTAACTCAAAACAAAAAACTAAAGTATGTAGAAAATGTAAAATATGTAATGAGAGACTGTATAAAGCAAAAACAATATAATGAACTTTACGAAATAGTGAAACAAGAGAAAAACGAAAGTAATTTCCAGTTAAAAGAAGATAAACAATTTCTAATATGGCATGAAGCAATTGCTATATTTCATGTAAATACATCAATAAAAACTGCTTTAAATCTTTTAAATAGTGCATTAAAACTAACTGTAACGAATGGTGATTTTTTATCAGAAAGAGAAATAGATATTATGCAGTCAATGGCTATATTTTATGGGGAAAATAAAGAGTATGAAAAGAGTATTAATATATTAAGAAGATGTTTAACTAATTTTAATAAGTTAGATTTTCCTAGAGATAAAGAGATTAAATTAAAAATCATTTTTAATTTAGCCAAAATTTTAGGTCATGCAAATCAACATGAAGAGGCAATAAAATACAATGATATGGGTATCAAATTAGCTATTAATCTAAACACGTTATATTTATTAGGTGAATTATATTATGGGAAAGCTTGGAATTTACTAAAGCTGAAACAATATAATGAAGAAGATGTAGCTGATAACATGAAAAAAGCATTATTTATCTTTGAACTAACAGAAAAAGAAAATCTGATCAAAATAGTTAAAGAAAAATATTTTGAAAAACAAAATAAAAAATGACTCATAATTTCTGATGAATATCTTATTAATTTCTATAAAAAAGGCACCTTATGGTGTCTTTTTTATAACTTATATCATCAATTATTACATTTTATAGGTTTCTTATACCAAGCTTTGTTGATGTATTTACACTTCGCAGGTGTTGAAGTTTTAGGTGTATCCCCGGGTGTAGTTATATTATTAGAACACCCTGCAATATATAGACAGAATGTAGTTAATAAAAAACATAGTATTAATTTCTTCAAATAACCACTTCTAACTCTTTTTTAATTAACATTTGTTCATAAAATAAATTCCTTACTAATTTTACATTACATGAAAGGGTGGAAAATATTCTTATACTCATAATTTGTTACATTTGAGTGGGGAGAGAGGTTTTTGCGCCGATTATTAAAAGGACCTTCTTCGTTTATGCATAATAATTAAATACCCATTCTAAAAATCTGATTGCTCGTAAGCTTAGACTTTGTAATATTTTCTCTACAAGCTAAAAAGAAAAACACCCTCTGCACAGAGGATGTTTTTCTTTTTAGCGGTAGTTAATAAATTGTACGTCAATCGGTAAATCAGCGCTGCGAACGGCTGCGATAACTGCTTGTAAGTCATCACGGCTTTTCGCTGTAACACGTACTTGGTCATCTTGTACTTGTGTTTTTACTTTTAATTTCATTTCTTTAATGATGTTGTTAATTTTTTTCGCGTTATCTTTATCGATACCTTGTTGAAGTGTTGCGCGTTGGCGAACAGTGTTACCAGTCGCAGCTTCAACTTTTCCGTAATCCAAGTTTTTAATTGGAACGTTACGTTTTACAAGTTTAGAAATTAGAACGTCTTTTACTTGGTCTAATTTGAACTCATCGTCAGAAGTTAAAACAAGTACTTCTTTTTCTAATTTAATATCACTTTTACTTCCTTTAAAGTCATATCGGTTTTGGATTTCCTTTAATGCGATGTTAATTGCGTTTGTTACTTCAGGTAATTCTACTTTCGAAACGATGTCAAAAGAACTATCTTTTGCCATAGTTAGCACCTCCAAATAAATTTCTAATCTTTTTATGTACTGTACATACTAAAGTATAGCTGAAAACGAGCCTAGACTTAAGTGTTTTCATACTTATATTTATGTAACCTCATTTTATTATATTGAATTTTGGGCAGTTGGACAAATAAAGGAAAAATCGTGTTATAATTAACTTTTGTTTGGAATGATAAAAAATATAAAAAAGTTAATTTTATATATATAGAAGGGAATTAAAAAATATGTATTTACAATTAGGATCGATTGAAAAGGTAACTGTTTTACGCGAAACGGAAATCGGCTATATGGTTGGGAATGAAGAAGAAGAAATCTTCTTACATAAAAACGAATTAGTTGGAGAAATTGCAGAAGGCGATACGATTGATGTATTCTTATACCTTGATCACCAAAATCGTATTTCAGCAACAATGAAGGAGCCGCTTATTACAACTTTTGATTGGAACTGGGTAAAGGTTGTAGAAGTTATTCCTAGTTTAGGTGTGTTTGTTAATATTGGTGTATCAAAAGATATACTAATCCCAGCTGATGAGTTCCCGATTTATATGCCAGTATGGCCAGAGGTTGGAGACGAATTATATTGTACGTTAAAATTAACGAATCGTGATCGCCTTATCGCTCTTCCCGCAAGAGACAGTGATATGCAAGAAATTATCGTAGATGCGACGCCATCTATGCGTAATAAAAACGTAAATGGACGTGTGTATCGTTCACTTCAAGTTGGTTCATTCATACTAACTGATGAGCATTTCCGTGCTTTCTTACACCATACTGAAAGAAAAGAACAAGTCCGCATCGGTGAACGTGTAACGGGCCGTATTATTGATGTGAAAGATGACGGTACAATTAACATTTCACTTCTTCCTCGTAAAGAAGAAGGAATGGAAGATGATGCTACTGTAATTTATGCATATATGGAAGAACGAGGCGGAGCAATGCCGTTTTGGGATAAGAGCCATCCAGAAGATATTAAAGAACGCTTTAACATGAGTAAAGCTGCATTTAAGCGCGCACTTGGTAAGTTGATGAAAGAAGAAAAGGTTTACCAAGAAGAAGGTTGGACTTACTTTAAGAAATAAAGTGAATGAAAAAAGAACTATTTTTTCTCTAAATTTTTAAGAGAAGAGATAGTTCTTTTTTATTATAAAGTAGATAAAAAGTAAATAAGGTGTAATAAAACGTTTAATCTACAAATATTTTACTGTATTTATAAGGAAAAAGGAATATAAAATGGTAAATTGTCGGAAAATATACATTTTTAGAAAAAATGTCACAATATTGTCGTTTTTATGTTGAAGCCCCTCGGAAAATTCTTTAAATTGTTAATTGTAAGAATAAAACCGATGCGAATTAGGGGTGAATGTATGGAAAAGAAGCAAGTTAAGAAAAAGTGGTATAGGTACTTCATACAGCTTATGGTAGTTGCATTAATTGTTACTTCTATACCGATGAATGGACTGGCGGAAACGGTACCGCCGTTTACACCGTCGCCAAATTCAGAACCGAGTCCACAAGTAGAACAGAAAGACGAGAAGGAATTACCAGCTCCACATCCAGATCAGATAAAACAAAAAAATGCGAATGCAAAAGCTAAGCCGACTGAAGTTGTAGAAGAACGGACGGAGACAGAAAAGGTTTTTGATAATCAAGATGGTACGTTTACTAAAAAAATATATACGGAACCAATTCATGCAGAAAAGAATGGGAAATTAGAAGAGGTTTCTACTAATTTAGTAGAATCACCAGATAAAAAAATCGTAACAGAAAATACAGCATTAAAGCCGAAGTTTGAGAAAGTAGTAAAGGATGGAAAGTATGTTCAATTCGAAGTGGATGGACATACGATTCAGTATGAATTGACAGGCGCACGTGGTGAGAAGGGTGAATTAAAACCGACAGCTGTTACAGCGTCGCATGAAGAGAATACAGTATGGTATAAAGGGATTTTTCCAAGTATTGATTTAAAAAGTACAACATTTAATGAAAATGTAAAGGAAGACTTCGTTCTTCATCAATATACAGGGCATCACATTTTTTCATTCGAATTACAGACAGATTTACAGCCGAGTTTAAAAGAAGATGGTTCTATTATTTTTCAAAATGAAAAAAAGGAGAATGTATTTGTACTACCAAAGCCTTATATGGCTGACTCAAATATTAATCAGGAATCCGGAGAAGCTGTTACATCTCAAGATGTGAAATATGAGATAACTCCTGCTGGGGGGAAGAAATACAATTTAACAGTTACTGCAGATCCAAAATGGTTAGAATCAGCCGAACGTAAGTATCCTGTTTTTATAGATCCCTCGGTTACGGTAAGGGGATTTGAAAATGCATATGCATCAAATGCTGATCCTAATATTAATTATTCAGGCGGTAGTTTATGGGATGAAGGACAAAAGGCATATACGTTAAAAGTCGGTTATTTTAATGCAGGAACAGGCACAAATGATGCTTTTATTAAACCTGATATTTCTAATTTAAAAGGCGCAACAATTCAAAGTGCAACATTTCATACGTATGCTATATGGCATTATTACGGGGATAGCCCAAATGGTGTATGGCTTGATGAAGTAACGGGAAATTGGAATGTTTCTAATATTAATTGGAGTAATAAGCCAGGATCAAATAATATTGCTCAAACAAATGTAGGTCGGGGGAAGTGGGCGCAATTTAATGTAACAAATACAGTAAAAGCGTGGGTAGATGGAACGAGACCGAATTATGGATTCAAATTACATGCTAACGGAAATGGACAGACGCATTGGAAGAAATTTGTCGCAGCTCAAAATGGTTCGAATGCGCCATATTTAGCGGTTAATTATTCATATGAAAAATTGAATAAACCGAGGGTACAAGCGTATTCGAATGGAACTGGAAGTGAATCAGGGCATTTCAATATACAATGGGACGCAGTTCAAGGTGCAAAAGGATATAAAGTTGCCATTTTTAATGGATATGACTATGAATATATTCCTGTCGGAAATGTAACAAGTTGGAGTACGAAAGATAAGAAAATCTTCCCTACACAAGATGAAATAAATGCAGGGAAATTTGAGTTTCATAAAGATGGAAAGGGGACGGATTTTTCCGTAAGCCCTGGCCCAATGTACAAAAATGCTTATTTGGCAGGTAGCCCATATGGGGATTATAGTTCAGCTCGTGGGTACTGGATTCGAATTGTAGCGGAATATCCATACGGTGATAGTCCGCTGTCTGATGAAACAGTTTCCTATGTTCCGCTAGAGCAAGTAAAGAGGCCATCTGGATCAGCTTATACAAATGGGCCGGGTAGTAATACAGGATATGTATCAGTAAAGTGGGATCCTGTACCAGAGGCAAGTGGTTATAAAGTATGGATTTATAACGGGAAAGACTATGAAGCGTTTGATGTTGGTAATACAACAACTTGGACAACGCAAGGACAAAATATTTGGCCGACAGAAGCGGAAATTTCTAGTGGGAAATATCAATTTCATCATGACCAAAAAGGAAATGAGCTTTCGCTAGATCCATCTCCAGTCTACCGCAATTCTGGTGGTATATATGGTGGTTCCAAAAACTATTGGTTCCGGGTAACAGCGTATAGTAAAGCGGGTCATGCAGAAAGTGAAATTTCACAAGAGTTTACACCAACTTTTTCGAATGAAGTTTCTTGGCTTGGCACGAAAGATTATTGGGCGGCAGTGAATGTAATTGGCGGAAAGGTTACTGCTATTAATGGAAACTTTGTTATGGATGAGACGGATTTTAATCTGTCTGGAAAAGGCCCGAGTGTATCTATTGATCGAACGTATAATAGTCAAGATACCGGAACTGGTTTATTCGGAAAAGGCTGGCATAGTTCATTAGAAGAAGTGATTAAAGAAGAATCTTCTGGAAATATTTTATATACAACGAGAGACAAATCCACATTACTATTTACTAAAACAGGTGATAATCAATATCAAGCACCTAATGGTATTCATTTAGAAGTAAAGAAAATAGCTGATGGATTTGAATTAAAAGATAAAGATCAATCTGTTATAACATTTTCAAAGCAAGGAAAAGTACAACAAGAGAAAGATAGCTTTGGAAATGTTGTGAAGTATGAATATGATACAAATCAAAGGCCGATTAAGATTACAGATGCATCAGGACGTACTATTACTATTACGTATACAGGGAAATTCGTTTCTCAATTTATAGGGCCAGAAAATAGAACTGTAACGTTCGAATACGAAAATGATCAGTTAGTAGGATCTACGACACCAGAAGGAAAGAAGTATCGTTATGGCTATGAGAATGGAAAACTACGTTATACGTTTGATCCGAAACATACGGAAACAAAACCATATAAAACGACATATACGTATGAAAATAATAAATTAGTAAAGGTAACAGACCCGCTAGGAAAGGAATCGGTATTATCTTATAACGATGCAGCTAAAGAGGTAACGTTGACGGATGCTAAAGCTCGTAAAACGGTGCATAGCTATAATCAAGCTGGTAATCCAGCAAAAATAGTTGTAGATGCAGAGCAATTAAAGTTAACGACAACATATGAATATAAAGCGAATCACTTGGAGAAAACGACAACGCCTAAAAATCAAGTGGAAACAGTCACGTATGATAACAATGGTAATGTGACTTCTGTAACAGATCCAACAGGGACTGAAAAGTTTGAATATAATAAAAATAATGATGTTATTAAAGCGACAGATGTAGAAGATCGGAAAACTACTATAGCGTATCAACAAGCAAATGCAGCTGTTTCAGAAACAAATCATGTCTCCGAAACAGCTGAAGTAAAACAGTATGATAAATTTGGGAATGTCATTCAAACGAGTAAAAATATTGGTGTAGGAGGAAACCTTCTAAAAAATCCAAGCTTTGAAATGGACACATTACAAAATTGGACAATGGTGAATAAAGATAGTAAGGGCTCTATGACAAAGGATGTGGAAGGAGCACCGGGTGGGCTTGGTGGCTCAGGTTCATTGAAGCTAACTGCGCAAATAACTGGGGCTAGTTCTTGGGGGTATACAGCAATAGCACAGGAGGTAGAAGTAGAACCTAATACGAACTATACATTAACGGGTATGGTGAAAACTACACTGAAAAATGCAGATGCCTATTTTAATGTCATGTTCTTAGATGAAAACGGAAATCCGACTGGTGGAACGGATTGGTTCGACCATCGCTCAAATAATTTAAAATCAGAAAATGGATGGTCGAATCGTCAATTGACGTTTAAAACGACAGATAAGGCAAGTAAAGCAAAAATACATTTAGTCATTGAACATGAAAGAGAATCTGTAAGTGGAGCAGCTTGGTTTGATAAGTTGCAGCTTGAAAAAGGAGATGTATCATCTAGTTTTAATCCAATTGTAAATAGTAGTTTTGAAGAGTATTCGGAAACTGGATCTGTTCCGAATTGGACTAGAAATTGTCCGGAAAATTGTAATCGAAAAGATATAGCAACAGAAGGATTTCATGGTGGTTCTTCTATTGTATTAGAAAACTTACAATATAATCAGAAGGACATTAGTTACCAAAGTCGTGTTGTACTAAATCAAAAACAAGAACAAAACTTAACTTTAACTGCTATGTCAAAATCCGAGAAAGTAGAGAATAGTGCAGGAGAAAAATTATCGAAAGATTATGCAGTACGAGCAGATGTAACGTATCAAGATGGTAGTACTGCCAATTTTACAGCTATGTTTCCGAATGGAACGAATGATTGGAATCGTAGTGCGGTATTCATTCCAGCGACAAAGCTGATTAAACATATCGATACTTATTTGTTATTTAGAAATGAAAACAAAGGAAAAGTATGGTTTGATGATATTCGGTTATTAGAAGGGAATGTGCTTGTCAAAAATGAATATGACAACGATGGAAATGTAACAGCTTCGTATGATGAAGAAGGAAATAAAATAGCCTTTTCTTATGATGGAGTCGGAAATAAAAAGTCAGAAACCGATGAGAGAGGGAATACAAAATCTTTCGATTACAATAAAGATAATCAACTTAAAAAAGTGACATTAAAAAATGGAACTTCTGTTGGTTATAATTATGATCATAATGGCAATACAACTGAAAAATCTATAATGTTTGGTGGGAAAACACAAACACACAAATATGAGTATGATGTAGATAATAAAATTACAACGTATATCGATGCGTTAAATCGCCGCATTGAATATGAATATGATGCAAATGCAAATAAGACAAAAACGAAAATGCCAAATGGCTCACTGATTGAATGGGGTTATGATACAGCGGATCGCATTATGGGTGAAAAGCGAAATGGAAAAGATGCCTTTACATTCGAACGCGATGCTAATGGGCAAGAAACGAAAGTGAAAGATCACGTAAATGGGGTTGAAAAAAGCAAAACATATGATACAGCAGATCGGATCACGAGTATAACGGATAGCCGAGGTGGGAAAATTGATTGGGCATATCATGATAAAGCAAATAGCAAAACAGAAAAGTTAAAAGAACAGTCAATTACACACGGTGGGTATAACAGTAAAATAAAATATGAATATAATGCTTTAGATCAAAACACATCTGTTTGGGATGAAATGTGGGCACATTATAATTTCCATTATGATGAGAACGGCCACGTACGTACGTATATCGCACCGAATGATGCTAGTGCAACGTATAATTATGATCAAACAGGGAAACTATCAGATTTAGCTATTGCAACACCAAAGCAAATGTTACTATTAGAGAAATATGAGTATGACAAAACAGGAAACCGTACGAAGATTAAACATGAAAGTCCTGATGGGAAAATAACGGAAACAAATTATGTATATGATCCAATTAATCAATTATTAAAAGAATCTACACCAAATGGAACAGTTAGAGACTACACGTATGATGGATTTGGCAATCGTACGAGTGTGAAAGTAACAGAAAATGGAAAAGAAACGAAATCAGTAATCGCAACATTTAACGAAGGAAATCAACTTCTAAAATTCGGAAACGAATCGTTAACGTATGACGCAAATGGTAACCGTACATCTGATGGGAAATACACATACACATGGAACGAAGCAGACCAACTTGTTGCTGTAACGAAAAA
This sequence comes from Bacillus sp. RC251, assembly GCF_044908765.1. Taxonomy (NCBI): domain Bacteria; kingdom Bacillati; phylum Bacillota; class Bacilli; order Caryophanales; family Bacillaceae; genus Bacillus; species Bacillus sp. RC251. The sequence goes on from NZ_JBIYDP010000001.1 coordinate 240,100, forward strand.
AGGGGAAGCCAAACCGTTCGCAACATATAAATACGACAACGAAAACCGTCGTATTGAAAAGAACGTAAACGGACAAGTAACCCGTTACTTCTACGATGGTGACAGCATTAACCCGCTATACGAAACAGACGGGAACGGAAAAGTCCTCCGTCAATACGTTTACAACAAAGACGGCGTCCGCCTAGCAATGAAAATCCAAGATCAATCGGTATACTACCACTACAACCCGCGCGGTGACGTAATAGCAATGACCGACAAGGACGGACAAATAGTCGCAAGCTATGAATACGATGCATGGGGGAACGTCTTAAAGAGTGAAGCAAAAGGAATCGCAGCGGACAACCCATTTGGATATGCGGGATACATGTATGATAAAGAAATTGGGATGTATTATCTGATCGCGAGATACTATAACCCAGAGCATGGTGTGTTCTTATCGGTGGATCCGGATCCGGGTGATGAGGATGATCCGGTTACAATGAATGGATATACGTATGCGGACAATAATCCGGTAATGATGGTGGATCCGGATGGGCATTGGGCATATCGTCCTTGGGGAACGACACAATTGTGGGTTTATGATAAGAGAACGGCTTATGCCAATGATAGGGGAGTAAGAGCGGGAATAAAAAGTTGGGTTGAGAGCTATGGTTTCAATTTTTCTGGAGCTGGTAACATAGCGGGGAAGGTTATGCCTTTTGGAATAGCTGGATATGCAGGTTGGTCTGGATCTATAAAACAATCCAAACAAAAAGCAGGTAGCGTAAAAGTTGGCAATCGAGTCGGAAAACATGTAGTTGTGAATAATGCGAAAAAAACAGCGACTAAAGCACTAATTATGAGGGGGAGTAAGGCTTTGGGGGTATATGGATTTCTTCCAGATGCAGGAGTATTTTTAGATGGATATTATAAAGGGTATAAAACAGCATATAAAAATTATAATCCTAAAAGAAACTCTAAGAAAAGTAAGAGATAGGAGCGGTATATGTCTAGTAGTGAAATTATTTATGGTGTTTTTGCTTTTGGCTGGATTATATATGCTGTAATTATTACTTGGAGGGCAAAAGAATATAAGAGATTGAGTGTAGTGTTAATATTATTAGTTTATATGATTTTGATAGCTTTTACTTCTTATTTTGATTTTTTTAGTTGGAAGGTTAAATGTTTAGTTGTATTTTCTTTATGTGTGCTTTTTATCGTAGCTGGCTTTTTTGAAAAAGAAAAGTAAAGTTGACTCAGTGTATCTCAAAATTTAAACAGTTAGTTTAATTTTGGGGTACACTTTTTTATTTAACATAACATCTTCATTCTTTAAGAATAGAGGAGGATAAAAGATACATGGGTAAAGAATATGAACAACTAATAGTTAGGAGCTTTTCCCTAAAAAAATCCAGGATAGAATTATTTTTGAACTAACTTCACCCAAAAAAAGAATGACGGCATTAGGCCGTCTGGCGCATAATTATGATACTATCTTAAATTCTATGTATTTTGAAGCTATTCCAAAAAATATGGTATACGCTGAGGGAATATCAACTCAATTAAAAAAATATGGAGCAAATGATTTTTGTTACGTAATGTCCCTTATTAGTGAAATTGATGGGAGTTTTATGAAATTAGAATGTGCAATAGAAAAAGTTATGTGGCGTGGTTTACCTTGCTTAATTTCATGCATACCGAATAAATTATTATATTTTCAAGCTGAGCAGGTGAGCGATCCCCCTGAAAGATATATTCTACGTAAAAGTTGAATAGACTAAAAAATTCATCTCTATAAAAATATATACAAGGCACAAGAAATAGTGACACCATCAATACATTATATGAATTATATGGAAATGGAACTATACTTCGTCAATATGTATATGCTACAAGTGGCACGCGCTTAGCTATGGAATCGCAAGGACAAACGGTATACTACCACTACAACCCGCGCGGTGACGTAATGCAATGACCGACAAAGATGGGCAAATAGTCGCAAGCTATGAATACGATGCATGGGGGAACGTCCTAAAGAGTGAAGCAAAAGGAATCGCAGCGGACAATCCATTCGGATATGCAGGATACATGTATGATAAAGAGATTGGCATGTATTATTTGATTGCCCGTTATTATAATCCGGAGCATGGTGTGTTCTTATCGGTGGATCCAGATCCGGGTGATGAAGATGACCCGGTTACAATGAATGGGTATACGTATGGGGATAATAATCCGGTAATGAAGGTTGATCCTGATGGGCATGCGGCTATTGCGGCGGGGATATATCTTGTTCCAGGTTTTGGACAAGCGGCATTGATAGCTACATTAGCAGTTGGTGGAGCTTATGGCGCTTGGTATCTTGGAAAACAGATAAAACAAAGGTTTGGAAACAAAAAATCCTCAAAAACATCTACTAAATATGGGCCTAAAAATGGGACCAAGGTTATAGTTACGAAAAAAGGTGACAAAACTATTCGTCATTTTGATGGTACAGGACGAGTGAAAAAAAGACATAGATTATGGTAACCATGGTAATCCCAAAACGCATCCATGGCCCGTCCATAGACATATATGGAAATGGAAAGGAAAAACTAAGGTTGAACGGGGAAAGCCTCAAGCAGTGAATAAAGGAAAGAGGCCTCCTAAGAAGAAGTAACTGTTAAATCATGTAAGGGGAATTAAGCGTTTTTGTGAATTATAATAACTTGATTAATCACTAAATTTGGATGTAGGAAAGTTAAACTCGATTTATATAGTGGTGCTAGGAATGTCTAGACACTATTAAGGAGGAGAAAATTGAATTTTATTCTAGAAGATGTAAAAGAAATGAAATATCATACAGATTTAAAGGTAATATTCGAAGCATTTCAAGGTAGACAAGTAGAGTTTAATTGGTTAATAACAGATTTAGAGTATGTAGTTAACTCTGAAAGTAGAAAGATAGAATCTCATCCTATTGTAAATCAGGATATAATTTTTATAACAGGAGAAGAATTAACTGAATTTATTGATGTTTATGAAATACAATTTATTTGGGGAGTCTTTACTGCGATTGACAAATCAATAAATATTAATGTTAATCAATTATCCGTTGAGCCTTATGCAAATGGAAATAAGAGCTTTTGGAATGGGCATCCTGTAATACAGTATCCTGATGCTGTTCTTGAGATTGTTTGTTGGGATTCGTATGTAACACTTCTTTTAAGTAAAGATGAGGACATAGATGATAAATTTCAAGACTATTTCAAGTCCGCTAAAAAATTGGATTTTTAAAAAGGAAGAGATAGATTAGTAAAATTGAGATAACACAGATATTTATTGGTGTATATAATGTTGGCTTAATTGCAGTTGTATTAGCGATTATGTTAAAAAAGAACAATATAAAGTGGTCACGGTGTTAGTAGTGAGTCAAATATATCTATTCATAGCAACCTTTACTCCATATAGGTCGTTCATTAGTAATACAATGAATGTATTACTAATGATTTCTTTGATGATTAGTGGAATATTAGCTAGTATTTTTGAAAAAGAAAAGTAAAGTCTATTCGGTGTATTTCAAAACCTAAACAAATAGTTTGATTTTGAGATACACTTTTTTATTTTAAATTACTTATTCTTCTATGACGGTAATAGAACCAATCCATGAGGAGAAGGGAGGTATGATAATGCAAGATAATGTACTAGAACAATTAATAAAAAGACTTTCCGTATTATCTCCTGAAAAAGAACGTGAAATATTAGCGGTCGATTTAAATGATATATATGAGAGTAGTAAAATTTTTGAAAAATCACTTGAAAATATTATAAACTCTCAGCAATCTAAAGAAGACTTAATAGATGGGCTAATTGAAGTGGAGATAGAATTAGATCACATCAATTGGCATTATAAAAGCGTGAAGACAAAGTTGAAAATATTGATGAAAGATTAAAAAGCACGATCTTATTTAATTAAATAAGATCGTGCTTTTTTAATTCCCTTGCTCATGCGCAAGAGTAAACGTATCTTCCAATTCACTATCGTTTATTTTAATATTTGCCTTTTTTAATTCCTTTTGTATTAACTTATGACTGAATGTAGGGTCGGCAATACGTTCTGCTTCTAAGTTTTTACGGATGGAGTCTTTCACTTCATCGTAAGGTTGTAAATCTTTTTTATCAGTTAATTTAATAATATGATAACCGTTTGGTGATTTAACGGGATTGCTAATTTGTCCGACTTTTAGTTTATAGGCAGCTGTTTCAAATTCAGGCGCCATTCTGCCTGAATTGAAGTATCCGAGGTCTCCACCTTTATCTTTTGATAGTAGATCTTGCGATTCTTGTTTTGCTAATTCTTCAAATGAAGCGCCAGCATCTAATTTTTTCTTTATTTCTTTCGCTTCATTTTCGTCACTTACTAAAATATGACTCGCTTTAATTTCTGGTTTATAGTGGTCTTTCACGTCTTTTTCTGTAACACTTTTCTTAATTGCTTCATTCATAGCAAGTTTGAACTTAATTTGATTTTTGAAATCAGCTTCATCTTTTAAACGATTGTTTTCGAGTACTGCTGTGAATTGATCTCCATATTGATTTTTCGCTTTTTGTACTTCTTTATCTACATCATCGTCAGATACTTTATATTTTTTCGTGATAACGTCTTGTGCCATCATTTCGTATAGCATGTCTTTTCCGTAACGATCTTTCAACTGTTTTTCGAAGTCGCTCTTCGTAATGGTTGAGTCTGTTGCTGTAGCGACTGTAGCTGAGCTGTTTTTTTGTCCACAAGCAGCTAGCATTAATATACTTATTAGTGCAGTAATAATAAAAATGTGTTTCCCTCTCATGCCAACACCTCATCCGAATATGTTATCGCTATTGTAGAATATAGAAGTGAACATGAAGTGAATTTTTAATGTTTTTTCCCTGTAAAATGTAAAAAAGTACATCAACAATATTGTTGATGTACGATGGGATCAAAGGTGATCAGTCTTTTTAGAATAGGCACGCTTACCTTGCTGAATATTTTTTTGTTCTTGCTCATTTTTTTGTGTACGCTTTGCATTATTATCGCGTGCTTTTTTGTCGTTATCACTCGTATGTGGCATATGTATCAACTCCATTTCTAACCGTTGTACGTTTATCATTTCCTTTTTCGTAAAGACTATGTATAGCAGTGCATTCATGAATAATAAAGGTGGATTAGAAATGGATTTCAAGTTGAATTATACCGAACTTATAAAGAAGTTAATCGTTGTAATTGTCGCAGGTTTGTTAAACGCGATTGGAATGAATTTATTTTTAACGCCAGCGAAAGTGTACGCGAGTGGCTTTGCTGGATTGTCTCAATTGTTATCACAAATATTAGGGGACTTTTTATCTATTCACATATCAACGGGGGTATTGTTTAGTTTGTTTAATATTCCCGTCGTTATTTTAGCGTGGAAAAAGGTTGGAAAGGCCTTTACTTTTTTTAGTTTTCTTTGCGTCATATTTATGACTTTGTTTCTAGAAATCATCCCGGTTAGAGCGGTTTCGAACGATATTATATTAAATGCGATTTTTGGTGGGATTATTTCAGCGATTGGGGTAGGGATTGCGTTGAAGTGGGGGGCTTCTACAGGTGGTTTAGATATTATCGCCATGATTTTATCAAAGATTAAAGATAAGCCTGTCGGTACGTATTTTTTCTTCTTTAATGCACTGATCATTATTGCGGCTGGCTATGTGTATGGATGGGAAAAAGCATTATATACTTTGGTGACTTTGTATGTGTCAACACGAATTATCGATGCGATTCATACGCGTCATGTGAAGATTACAGCACTAATCGTTACGAAGAATGGGGCAGATGTACGAAAGGCGATTCAGTCTCGCTTAGTGAGGGGGATTACAACTATACCAGCAACAGGCGCTTATACAAATGAAAATAAGGAAATGTTAATGATTGTTATTACGCGTTATGAGTTATATGAATTAGAAAGGGTTATTAGGCAAGTGGACCCAGGTGCATTTACAAACGTATTACAGACGGTTGGGGTGTTTGGCTTGTTTCGAAAAGATTAAAGAGGACCAAAGCTGGTCCTCTTTTTTAATGTAAATTCGTAATATTTTGCAATTGCTCCTGCATTTCACGTAGCTGAACTTTTTCAGCTGTTGAAGAGTTTGCATAAGCAGAGTGCAAAGCGTTTTTTGCTCTATATACGAGATCTTGTTGCTCAGTACCGCTTGAACAAGTGACGGCATTTGCAACGGCATCTCTAGCTTGTTGGAATAGTAAGTTCCCCATTTAAACCCCTCCAAAAGAAGAGTTACTTCTCGCCTTTTCTGCCTCAGCTAATGTACCACGGTACGGGAATCTTGCATCATGCTTCATAACAGCATCGGCTCCTTGTTGGATAAAACGTTTTGATTTGTTCTTTTTACCCATTCGAAAAACCCCCTTTATTTAGCTGAAAACAATCGACGCGATAATCCGGCGTCTAATTATAGTATGAGCGTTTGGCGAAAAACTATAAGCAGGGAATTTTTAGATTACAACCCAAGAACCTCTTCTAAATATAGCGCAATACCATCCTCTTCATTCGTTAATGTCGTATGATTTGCGAGTGATTTTAATTCAGGAATTGCATTACCCATTGCGATGCCATGACCAGCAAATTCAATCATTTCAAAGTCGTTATCTTCATCACCGAAAGCGATAATTCGCTCTTGTGGAATGTTGTAATGACTAGAAATTTTTTGTAATCCGACAGCTTTATTTAACCCGCTTTTTACGATTTCAATAATCGGCCAAGGTGCGCCCCACTTTCTATGGTCGATTACTTCAGCATGCATATCAGTTAAATGTTGACGAATTGCACTGGAATGCTCGTCATGTGCGTCAATTAATAAGCAGGTTGGATGATCGTTTAGAGTATTTAATAAGTCTCCTGTAAAAATATTTGGAGAACCGAATTCGAAAATATGTTTTTTATCTTCATCAATTTCACGAACATACACATCGTCCATTACTTCAGCGTATATATTTTTCACGCCAAAATCAAAGCAAGCTCGGACAATTTCTTGCGCTGTTGCTAGCTCAAGAGGAGAGTGATGTGTTCCCCATTTTGAATCAAGAGGATGATGTACGTAAGCGCCGTTAAAGTTTACGATTGGTGTATTAAGACCGAGTTCTTTATAGTAATCAAAACTAGCACGGAATGGACGTCCTGTTGAAATAACGACAATATGTCCTTGTTCCTTTGCTTTTGCAATTGTATGTTTTGTGCGAGTGGAAATTATTTTGTTGTCTGTCAATAAAGTGCCGTCTAAGTCTAATGCGATTAAATGCTGTTTATTCATAATTTCACCTCTTATAATAATTTTTTTGTTTCTATCTGTATTTCCGTTTTTAATATGCAGAAATAAGAGGTTAAACTGGGTGAGAACACCAAAGATGGAAAGTTCACTATATATCCATCTTACGTCGCAAAGTGCTGTGGTGTCTACTATTTCTCACTGGAAATTAAGAAAAGTCAATATCTTTTTAGAAAGTTCAAACAATGTTTCTTTCATTATGTACAAATTGTGAAAAGGGTTACATTGCTCGTATGATGAGGCTTATAATGAACATGTAATCTTCTCGTATATGTTTGACTCTCCTTTGAAGCTGGCCTATAGTAGGTTGGTTTCTTTTTTTCTACAAATAGGAAAGAAATCCCTTCCTAAGCTTGTGTCATTCATGTATATGTACAAGAACGAAATGTAGTACTTGTTTCCTAAACATGACAGAAAAGCTTTCTTTTAAAATGGATATACTAATGAGGCAAAGACGTCATGGAAGGAGAATGGAAATGGGACAAAATCGCAGGTTTCGTTCTGGACAAAAAGCGCCAAACGATGGTATTTACGTAGAAATTGGTGAAACAGGAAGTATGGTAAAAGATCCGCAAATGGTGAAATTAACTGCGGGTGAAAAGTTTCCAGATAACGCGAATCATAACCGTCAGTGGACATATAAAAGAAAACCGTAACAGGAGCCGCAATTATTATTGCGGCTTTTTTGTCGTTACGCATTGCGTATATTTTTTCAGTTGTATAATGAATGTTCCCTTTTTCTTTTTCCAATAATAAGTTTGAGAATACATAAGCAAAATTATTGTATAAAAAAGTCAGTTGGCGTATAATCAAATCAAAGGTCAAAGAAAGTCAAACATTTGGAGGGCTGTAAAGATGGACTTAAATCAAATGACAACAAAAACACAAGAGGCGATTATGAGTGCCCAATCTTTAGCGGTATCTCATCATCATCAAGAAGTAGATACTGTTCATCTCTTGTTTACATTATTAGAAGAGCAAGATGGATTAGCAGTGCGTATTTTTCAAAAAATGAATGTCGATATAGAAGCGTTAAAGCAAGGCGCCGAAAGTTTAATTAAGAAAAAACCTTCTGTAACGGGAAGCGGTGCAGAAGTAGGAAAATTATATATAACAGGTGCTCTGCAACAACTACTTGTAAGAGCAGGAAAAGAAGCAGAGAAATTGCAAGATGACTACATTTCAGTTGAACATGTATTGCTTGCTTTTTCAGAAGAAAAAGGCGATATAAATCAATTACTTACAAGATTTCACATTACGAAAGATAACTTATTACAGTCTTTAATGACAGTTCGGGGGAATCAAAGAGTGACTAGTCAAAATCCAGAAGCAACTTATGAAGCGTTAGAAAAATATGGTCGTGATTTAGTGGCGGAAGTGAGAGCAGGGAAAATTGATCCTGTTATCGGTCGCGATAGTGAAATTCGACGTGTAATCCGCATTCTTTCACGTAAAACGAAAAACAACCCGGTTTTAATTGGTGAACCCGGTGTTGGTAAAACAGCAATCGTTGAAGGATTAGCACAGCGTATTGTGAAGAAGGATGTACCAGAAGGATTAAAAGATAGAACAATCTTCGCATTAGATATGAGTGCGCTTGTAGCTGGAGCGAAATTCCGTGGTGAGTTTGAAGAGCGTCTGCAAGCTGTATTAAATGAAATTAAAAAGAGTGAAGGTCGCATTTTATTATTCATTGATGAACTTCACACAATCGTCGGCGCTGGTAAGACAGAAGGTGCGATGGACGCAGGAAATATGTTAAAACCGATGCTTGCGCGTGGTGAACTGCATTGTATCGGGGCAACAACGTTAGATGAGTATCGTAAATATATTGAGAAAGATCCGGCGCTAGAAAGACGTTTCCAACAAGTATTAGCAGAAGAACCAACTGTTGAAGATACAATTTCCATTTTACGTGGTTTAAAAGAGCGTTTTGAAATTTATCATGGTGTAAATATTCATGACCGCGCGATTGTAGCAGCATCCGTTTTATCAGATCGATATATTTCGGATCGTTTCTTACCAGATAAAGCGATCGATCTTGTTGACGAAGCGTGTGCAACAATTCGAACAGAGATTGATTCTATGCCAACAGAATTAGATGAAGTAACGCGCCGCATTATGCAGCTGGAAATTGAAGAAGCGGCTCTTGGAAAAGAGAAGGACTTTGGTAGCCAAGAACGCCTGAAAACGTTGCAACGTGAATTATCGGATTTAAAAGAAGTTGCAAGTGGTATGAGAGCGAAATGGGAAAAAGAAAAAGAAGATATTCATAAAGTGCGTGACTTACGTGAACATTTAGAGCGTCTGCGCCGTGAATTAGAAGAAGCAGAAGGTAATTATGATTTAAATAAAGCAGCGGAACTTCGTCACGGGAAAATTCCTGCAATTGAAAAAGAGTTAAAAGAAGCAGAAGAAATGGGCGCACATAATAAACAGGAAAATCGTTTGTTACGTGAGGAAGTAAGTGAAGAAGAGATTGCTGATATTGTTTCACGCTGGACTGGTATTCCTGTCGCAAAACTCGTTGAAGGTGAACGCGAGAAATTACTACGCTTAGAGCAAATTTTATCAGAGCGTGTCATCGGACAAGAGGAAGCGGTAAGCTTAGTATCAGACGCAGTTCTTCGTGCACGCGCTGGTATTAAAGATCCGAATCGTCCAATTGGTTCCTTCATCTTCTTAGGACCGACAGGTGTTGGTAAAACTGAACTTGCAAAAACGTTAGCGCAGTCTTTATTCGATAGTGAAGAGCAAATGATTCGTATCGACATGTCTGAGTATATGGAGAAACATGCTGTGTCACGCTTAATTGGTGCGCCTCCTGGATATGTTGGATATGAAGAGGGTGGTCAATTAACAGAAGCGGTAAGACGTAAACCGTATTCAGTTATTTTGTTAGACGAAATCGAAAAAGCACATCCAGAAGTATTCAACATTTTATTACAAATGTTAGATGATGGACGCATTACAGATTCGCAAGGACGTACAGTAGACTTTAAAAACACAGTTATTATTATGACATCAAATATTGGCTCTGCTCATTTATTAGATGGATTAGAAGAAGATGGCTCAATTAAAGAGGAATCAAGAGAACTTGTAATGGGGCAATTAAGAGGACACTTCCGACCAGAGTTTTTAAACCGCGTTGACGAAATTATTTTATTCAAGCCTCTTACAACGAATGAAATTAAAGGTATTGTTGATAAAATTGTAAAAGAATTACAAGGCCGTTTAGCTGACCGTCATATTACGGTAGAATTAACAGACGCAGCGAGAGAATTTGTTGTAGAAGCTGGCTTTGATCCGATGTACGGAGCTCGTCCATTAAAACGATATGTACAGCGTCAAGTTGAGACGAAATTAGCGAGAGAATTAATTGCAGGAACAATTACTGATAACAGTCACGTAGTTGTTGATGTAGAAAATAACGAATTAGTCGTTCATGTAAAGTAAAATAAAAAAAGAGTTCGGATAAAATCCGGACTCTTTTTTTAGTGTTGTTCTACTGGCTCGTTTGGAATTGTAGCTGAAATTGCTAGTACTAACACCGCAAGAACAACCGAGAAAATAGACGCTTGGTTAAAATCGTATGTACCGCCAGTCATAGAGCCGATTACGTAGCTCATCATATGTACAAGCGCGAACGACCAAATTAATGCCCAAATGAAACGCATATTTTACACCTCTATTCGTTCAATCTGTCCTTATTGTAACACAATTGAAAAAAGAATATAGAAAAATATTTGTAGATTTTTCAACGCAAATTTGCATTCCGCTCATACATTATAGAAGAGTACTTTTATACGTTTAGAAAATAAGGCGGGGGAAAAATGAGTATTACGGAACGTTTTTTTTATTTAGAAAAAGAACCATGTGTCATTTATTTACCGGAGAAGCCAAATGGATTTTCTGTTATGCTTCTCGGTGATTATAACTACTTTATTGAGAATGGTACAAGTTTATGGACACAGCATGCAGGTAGATCTTATTTTTTACATGGCCTTATTGAGGAAGGCTACACGGTCTTTTCCTCTAATTTATACGGAAGACATTGGGGAAACGACCAATCTGTTCGTCTAGCAAAACGTTTATATGACGTTGTTTTGAGAAAAGAGACATTAAATGCGAAAATGCACATTATGGCAGATGGTATGGGTGCACTTGTAGCACTTGAAATGATGAACAAATACCCTGAATGTATACGCTCTGTCATTATGTTAAATCCGTGTTTAGATTTACCAGAATATGTGGAGTTTGAAAAAGAGCATAAGTTTTTTTACAAAAGATTAGTGAAGGAATTAAGTTTGGCGTATGATTCCAAAGAAGAAGAATTAGAATCCAAAATAAATAAGAAATCATTTACGCTTCTTCCGTCTTGTGTACCTGTTAAAGTTTTCGTATCAACACAAGAAAAAAGAGGAAGAAAACAGTTGTTACGTAAATATGAGAAAATGAGGCAATTCAATCAATGCGATACTTCTGTCTTATTCCATCTGCAAGATGTGAAATATAAAATGGTTAGGCAAACGACTGATTTCTTTAAAAAATATGAAGAAGAATTGTGAAGCTCCCATATACATAAATGAGGAGCTATTTGTTTCAAGGAGAAAGGGTTGGTGGTATGGAGCGCGTGCTAATTATAGGTGCACTTACGTTTGTAGGTTATCACCTTGTGAATAAAATGATTGCAGAAGAAGTAGAAGTGTACGGTCTTGATTTTGATGAATTCGAGAATATGAAAAAAATTAATGAAGAGAAGTTATTGTTGATTGGACGAAATGCGTTATTTACGTATTATTCGATAAGAGATGAAGATGGATGGAGATCAGTAGAAGGAGAGAAGTTCGATACTGTTTACTTTTGCTTGTATGAGCCAAATCAACAAAGTGGTTTTCGGAATGAAAGAGTTATATTACAGTATTTAAAGCGGATTATAAGGCTGTGTGCAGAGCAGAAAGTGAAGTTAAATCTAATTTCTTCTATTGAAGTAGGAAACGCAGATGAATCTGAAAATAAACGTTTATTTTTGAAAGTGGAAGAAGGATTGAAAAAAGGAGAGGCACCATATAGTGTATTTCGAGTTCCTACATTATATGGGCCATGGCAACCATCTTTTATGATGTATCATCAGCTCATTTTATCAGAACTGGATGAGAAAGAGTGCCATTATGCGAGCGAGGAAAATGGAAGTGATCTATTGTACGTGGAAGATGTATGTGAATACTTATGGGACAATGGAATGAACGCGGAGCATCTCGGCATATACAATTTACTTAGTGGTAAAAAGTCATTATGGAAAAAAGGTATGAACCTTTTACGTGCAGCGGATAAAGTGAATAAAAAGAATGAGGAAGAACGAAATGATGCTGTCGAGGTTATTTCGATAAAAAGAAATACCCCGTTAGAATACGGTTTAAATAAACAATTGGCACATATGAAAAAATATAAAGAGTTATACGAAGGATAGCGAGCGTGTTACACTATGTATGTGAAAGTTTTAATGGAGAGGAAGAACATAATATGAATGAGAAAAGCATGCAATTTTTACAAATCGCAATGAAGCATTTACCAGAAGCAAAGGCCATCTTAGATTCGAATGGAATTGCGCTTGATATGGAGAAAGCACAACCAGTATTAGAGTTATTGATGAAAGTTATGAACGAAGCATATGAGCTTGGGAAAGCAGATAAAGAATAAAACCTTCTTTTTTGGAAGGGAAGAGAGGCTCGAACCGTGGATAGAAGCGGTTCGGGCCTTTTTATATTTCAAAAGAAACAGGAAAGGTATGTTTCTGTTTCTTTTAATAAACAATAAAGTGAATAATGCTGGATTTATGTTTTAACTGAAATATATTCTAGACAAAAATACATTTATGTTTTAAAATTAGTACCAAGTCATAATAATTGATATAAAACGGAGGGCTGCGATGTGAACGTGGGCATTTTAGGGATCGGAAGATATGTGCCAGAAAAAGTAGTCACAAATCACGATTTAGAGAAAATCGTAGATACATCGGATGAATGGATTCGTACGAGAACGGGAATTGCAGAAAGACGCATTGCCGATGATACAATAGATACTTCATATATGGCGGTAGAGGCTTCTAAAAAAGCACTTGAAGATGCCGGGATTAGCGGAGAGGATATCGACCTGATTTTAGTGGCAACAGTAACACCAGATCGCGCATTCCCAGCAGTAGCTTGTGTCATTCAAGAAGCCATTGGCGCAAAACACGCAGCCGCAATGGATTTAAGTGCAGCGTGTGCTGGTTTTATGTACGGAATGATTACAGCGCAGCAATTTATTCAAACGGGAACTTATAAAAATGTATTAGTAGTTGGTAGTGATAAACTATCTAAAATTGTAGACTGGAATGATCGAAATACAGCAGTACTATTTGGAGACGGAGCCGGTGCTATCGTAATGGGGGCGGTTTCAGAAGGAAGAGGCGTTCTATCTTTCGAATTAGGAGCAGACGGAAGCGGCGGTAAGCATCTTTATCAAGACGAGTATGTTATGATGAACGGCAGAGAAGTCTTTAAATTTGCTGTTCGCCAACTTGGTGATTCCTGTCTTCGCGTGTTAGAAAAAGCGGGACTTACGAAAGAGGATGTGGATTTTTTAGTACCACATCAAGCGAATATTCGTATTATGGAATCTGCAAGAGAGAGATTAAATTTACCACAAGAAAAAATGAGTATGACAATTGAAAAGTTTGGTAATACATCAGCTTCTTCAATTCCAATTGCAATGGTAGAGGAATTGCAAAATGGACGTATTCAAGATGGTGATTTAATTATACTTGTTGGTTTCGGCGGCGGATTAACATGGGGAGCAGTTGCTCTTCGTTGGGGTAAATAAGGACTGAGAGAAAAAAAGGAGTGTATTTTGTATGGAGAAAAAGAGGGTCGTAATTACAGGACTAGGAGCTGTTACACCGATCGGAACAGATGTTGAAACAGCGTGGGAAAACATTAAAAAGGGTGTATCTGGAATCGGACGACTTACAAGAATTGATCCGGAACTGTTTCCAGCAAAAGTAGCAGCAGAAATTAACGACTTTGAAGTCGAGAAATATATTGATAAAAAAGAAGCGCGCCGTATGGATCGCTTTACACAATATGCAGTAGCAGCAGCGAAAATGGCAGTTGCAGATGCAAAGCTTGAAATTACAGAAGAAAACGGACCTCGAATTGGGGTATGGATTGGTTCTGGTATTGGCGGTATGGAAACATACGAAGAACAATTTAAGATTTTTACTGAGAAAGGTCCGCGCCGCGTGAGTCCATTCTTCGTACCAATGATGATTCCAGATATGGCAGCAGGTCAAGTATCGATCGCAACAGGAGCAAAAGGAATTAACACTTGTTCTGTAACGGCTTGTGCATCTGGTGCAAACTCAATTGGTGATGCATTTAAAGCAATTCAACGCGGTGATGCTGATGCAATGATAACAGGCGGAGCAGAAGCGCCGTTAACAAGTATGGCATTTGCAGGATTTAGTTCAGCGAAAGCATTAACATTTAATGAAGATCCAGCAACAGCTTGCCGTCCATTTGATAAAAACCGTAGCGGTTTCGTAATGGGTGAAGGTTCAGGTATTTTAATTCTTGAAGAATTAGAGCACGCATTAGCTCGTGGTGCTCACATTTATGCGGAAATCGCTGGTTACGGTGCAACTGGTGATGCATTCCATATTACAATGCCGGCTCCTGGCGGTGAAGGCGGCGTGCGTGCAATGCGTCAAGCTTTAGCAGATGCAGGTCTACAGCCAGAAGATATTGATTACATTAATGCGCACGGTACAAGTACGGATGCGAATGAAAAGTATGAAACGATGGCAATTAAAGAAACGTTCGGTGAGCATGCGTACAAAGTAGCAATTAGCTCAACGAAATCAATGACAGGTCACTTATTAGGAGCAGCTGGTGCTGTTGAAGCGATCTTCTCAATTAAATCAATTACAGACGGAGTAATCCCTCCAACAATTAACTATGAAACACCAGATCCAGAATGTGACTTAGATTACGTACCGAATAAAGCGAGACAACAAGAAGTAAATGCAGTATTAAGTAACTCACTAGGATTCGGTGGTCATAACGCAGTATTAGTATTTAAATCGTATAAATAATAGATGAGATAAGGAGTTTTTTCGCACTATATTGCGAAAAAACTCCTTATTTATTTTTACGCCTTTTTCTCCTTTTGCATATACATAAGAAAAAGGAGGGATAAAGATGGGGATTGTTGAAACTGCTGAGTGGTTACATCTATATTATGGACGTCCAGAAAAGCTGTGTGAAAAGTTTACGAAGTATATCCCGCTGCCAAAAGAAAGATTGTATCGCTTTTTAATTTCTAAAGGTATGTACCGCCCAGTTATACGGGGAGAACAAGAAGTTAAAGAGTTAGAGAAAAAGGAAGTTTGGAAAGAGTTACGTACGGAGTATGAGAAACTAAAAAATTGGTTAAAAGGTCCGGATGTCCCTGTCTTTATTTTATTATCAGATTCATATAATCGAACTGTACAAGAAGAGTATAACGGTAGGGCTGGATTATCTATGCGTCATGTTATTTTCTTATTCGTATGTGGACGGAATTCGGTGGAAGAATTAAAGGTGTTATTGGCGCATGAATATCATCACATATGCAGGTTACATCAAATTGAGACGAAAGAAACAGAATATACATTACTTGATACGATGATTATGGAAGGGCTAGCTGAGCAAGCGGTAACGGAAAGATATTCAGAAAAAAACAATGCACCGTGGACGACGTATCTTTCAAAAGAAGAGGCTATTTATTATTGGAAAAATGTTGTACATGAAAGAATAAGTATAAAACGAGGAACAAGGGAGCACGACATCTTATTAAATGGATTTCACTCTTATCCGAAGATGCTTGGTTATGCGCTTGGATTTCATATTGTCAAAGATTGTGTAACATTGGAAGGAGAAGATACACTTTCTTTATTATCTATAGATGCAAAAGAAATATTGAATAAAGCAAATACATTTCATATATAAAAAACAGGAGCTCTATTTCCTGTTTTTTTTAGTATTAATAGAAGAAAAAATAATAATTAGAATATATTTCCTTAGGTGGAATAAAGTTAAGAAAAATTGAACATAATGATTGATACAAACAGTAGTGAAGTGAGGGGTAATGAATGTTATATCTACATGATGTATGGGTAAATTGGTTTGAAGGTGAAGAGAATGGGTATAACGTTTGTCATTTTTACGAATGGCGGAAAGATGATACGATTGAGCTATTAGATCAAGTGCCATTATTAAAAGTAGATGCCACATTATATCATTACATCGAGGACGAATTGTTAGAGCTTCCACAAAAATTGTTGGAAGACGTACATCATAAGGCATATATTCGTAAAAATCATGAACGTTTGCAGCAAGAGTATTGCTTTGTTGTTACAGATGGAAAAGGAATTATTGCGATTGACACAATTGGTTACAATGTACCAATTCGAAAGAGTAGACTTATACCGCGCCAAGAGCAGATGGTATATGAGATGGTAGAAAACGTACAAGCAGAAAAGTATGAGTTCCAAGTAGAAGAAATGGAAAAAGAACATCATATTTTATCACCATCACCTTTCATTATGAATGGCTTAACTCGTAAAGAAAGACAGCTGAAACAATTATTATTTATGGCGTTAGATCAATTACATACAACGAAAAACACAGCAGAAATTCGCTATTGGTTCACAGAGTGGGATCCATCAGCATATGGAATGGTTCAACATATGGAATTTGAAGATATTTGGGCTAAACTGTATGACGAGGCGAAAACAGGCTGGTCTGAGAAGCACGAACAATTATGCGAGCGTCTCGTAAAAGGACAGCCATTTTTTGAAAAGTTATGGGAAATGGAAAACGAGCAAAAGGTAAATTAAAAAACCGCCAATTGGCGGTTTTTTTAATTTGTTGTAACTTAGCTCCAGCGGCAAGAATGTTCGGTGGCTTCGCGCCTTCCTGCGAGGCAAAACCCGCCTCTACGTCAGGAGCTCCATCCCCCTCACATTCTGAACGAGCCGCTTCCGCTTTATATAGAAATCCAGCTCCGGCAGCAAGCTCTTCGTGTCTAAGAACCTTCCGCATAAGAAGATGAAAAGCGTCTTCTATGCGAAAGAACCTTAGCCAGTCAGAGCTGAACGAGCTGCCTCCGCTTTATATGTTACCTACGTTTTCTACTTAGTCCCATTGCGTTTTCTACTTTGCGTAGTTGTTTGAATGCAACGCGGTTTGCTTTTTCTGCACCTTTGTCTAGAATTTCGTCTAGTTCTGGTGAGTTGATTAGTTCGTTATATTTGTCTTGGATTGGACGAATTGCTTCTACGACTACTGCTGCTAGGTCGCCTTTGAAGTCTCCGTATCCTTTTCCTTCGTACATTGCTTCTATTTCTTCAACTGTTTTTCCAGAGAATGAAGAGTAGATTGTTAATAAGTTAGAGATTCCAGGTTTGTTTTCTTTATCAAATTTCACGATACCTTCAGAATCAGTTACAGCACTTTTAATTTTCTTTTCAATTGTTTTTGGTTCATCAAGCATACTGATCATTGCTTTTGGATTCGGATCAGATTTACTCATTTTTTTCGTAGGTTCTGTTAATGACATAACGCGAGCTCCTACTTTTGGGATACGAATTTCAGGAACAGTGAACACTTCACGGAAGCGTTTGTTGAAACGCTCTGCTAGGTCGCGTGTTAATTCCATATGTTGTTTTTGATCATCACCAACAGGTACGATTTCAGTGTTGTAAAGTAAAATATCAGCCGCCATTAATGGTGGATACGTTAGTAATCCAGCTGGAACTGAATCTCTACCAGAAGATTTATCTTTATATTGCGTCATACGCTCTAATTCTCCAACGTAAGCAACTGATTGCATAATCCATCCTAGTTGAGCGTGTGCTGGTACTTCTGATTGTACAAATAAAGTAGCTTTTTCAGGATCGATGCCGCATGCTACATAAAGTGCAGCAAGACTGCGAATGTTTTTACGAAGTTGTACGGGATCTTGAGGTACTGTAATCGCATGTTGGTTTACAATACAGAAATAACAGTCGTGTTCATTTTGAAGCTCTGTAAATTGCTTCATAGCTCCTAAATAGTTTCCAAGTGTAATCGTTCCACTCGGCTGAATACCAGAAAAGATAACTGACATAAGTAATTCCTCCTAAATTTGAATGCGTGATGGGGAAGGGAAGGCAAACAAAAAAGCCCATTCATCCCAAAAACTATAGGGACGAATGGACCGCGGTACCACCCTAATTATTTCACTACTGTGAAATCTCTCTAATCCATAATAACGTTTGGATATAACGCCAAAGCCTACTACTTTCGGTTCGGTTTGGTGCTCAAAAGCCCATTCCATACTGCGCAATTACTTGTTCACACCAGCCACAAGCTCTCTGAAATTGCCTCAATATGTACTCTTCTTTATCATCGCATACATGTAAATTTATTTATTGTTACTTAAGCTCTTTTAATATGAAAGAACTAAAGTTTTATAACAAAATGTTTTGCTGATTATTATATCATATGGGATAGTGTTTGCAAACTACATCAAAATAGTAAAACTAATGAGGGTCGAGAACAACCCAAGAACGATACCGGTAATGCAAATTGGATACGTCCATTTGAATGAATATGTTTTATAAATACGTTCTTTCTTATCGACAGGTTCCTCTACTTCTTCAATTAAAGACTCAATTTTTTTATTCGTACCAAATACTCTTTGGAAGGCGTAAATTGTTACGTTAAAAAATCCATTTTGAAATATGAATAAAAAACCGCCTATAAGAATAAAAAATAGTGCGACATAAAACGATATATTGACAAAATTCAACAAAAATTGCGATGAAACGAGGAATGCGCCAATACTAGAAGCGATTATCGCTATGAAAATTAGTATACAAGTATGAAAAAAAACTTTATTCAAAATGTTCCCCTCCGTCAAAATATTACTAGAATTATTATACTATAAAAGCTATAATATGTACTAGAATTAATTTTTTGAAAATTATACGCAATTAAAGGTCTGATTTCAAGATGATGGTAGCAATGTTAACGTATCCCTTTACAAAAAAATAAAAAAATAAACATTTTATTAAAAATTTTAACAAAAAAACAAAAAACTATATTCACAATTGTTATATTATATGTATAATGAAAATTGTAGAAACTTGGAGATTATTCTTTCAATTCTACTTTTTTACAAGTGAGGGTACAGGAAGTGCAATTAGGGGAGGCAACACAACATGAAGAAAAAGATACCGTTATTACTTGCATCGACGTTGACTGTCAGTATGTTAGGAGCTTGTAGTTACCAAAAAGAGGATAATAAAGCAGGCGCAAAAGAAAAATCCTCAAACAAGCAAGTGTTAAATCTAACCGAGACAGCTGAAATCCCAACTATGGATACGACGTTATCAACAGATGCAGCATCTTCTAACATCATGAATAACACAATGGAAGGATTATATCGTCTGGGGAAAGACGATAAGCTTGTTCCAGGTGTCGCTAAATCTTATGAGAAATCAGAAGATGGCAAAAAGTATGTATTTAAGTTACGTGAAGATGCGAAATGGTCTAATGGTGAACCTGTAACAGCGAAAGACTTCGTTTATTCTTGGCGAAGAGCTGTAGATTCAAACACGGGTGCCAAGTTTGCTTACATACTATTTGATGTTAAAAATGCGGAGAAAGTTAACAAAAAAGAATTACCAGTTGAAGAACTTGGTGTAAAGGCAATTGATGATCATACACTTGAAGTGGAATTAGATAACCCTGTTCCTTATTTTGTAAGTTTAACAGTCTATCCAACATTGTATCCTTTGAATGAGAAGTTTGTAACAGAACAAGGAGCAAAATTTGGATTAGAATCCAATACGACACTTTATAATGGTCCATTCGTATTAAATGAATGGAAGCATGAACAAAGTTTCCAACTTAAGAAAAATCCAACGTATTGGGAAAATAAAGAAGTAAAACTTGAGGAAATAAACTTCAATATTGTTAAGGATCGTTCAACTGCTATAAATTTATATGAAACGAAAGCAATTGATCGTGTAGTCTTAACATCAGAGTTTGTAGACAAATACAAATCAGATGCTGACTTTAAAACGATTAAGAGACCATCTACACAATTTATTCGCTTAAATGAAAAGAATAAATTTTTAGCAAATAAAAATATCCGAAAAGCAATTGCAATGTCCTTTGAGCGTGAAAATATCGGGAAAGTTATTTTAAACGATGGTTCAGAGGGGATATATGGTTTTGTTCCGAAAGGCTTAGCAAAAGGTCCGAATGGAAAAGACTTCCGTGAAGAAAACGGAAAGCTTATAAAAGAGGATATTAAAGAAGCGCAAAAATACTGGGAAGCTGGTAAAAAAGAACTTGGTGTAGACAAAGTAGAGTTAGAGCTATTAAACTTTGATACTGATGATGCTAAAAAAATCGGAGAGTA
This sequence comes from Bacillus sp. RC251, assembly GCF_044908765.1. Classification (NCBI taxonomy): domain Bacteria; kingdom Bacillati; phylum Bacillota; class Bacilli; order Caryophanales; family Bacillaceae; genus Bacillus; species Bacillus sp. RC251. The sequence continues at coordinate 260,911 of NZ_JBIYDP010000001.1, forward strand.
TTTAAAAGGCCAATTTGAAAAGAACTTACCAGGTTTAACAGTTTCAACAAAAATGCAGCCATTTGCACAAAAATTAAAACTTGAAGCAAGTGGAGATTACGCAATGTCATACGCGGGATGGAGTCCAGATTATATGGATCCAATGTCATTCCTTGAAATGTATACGACAGGTAATGCGCAAAACAAAGTAAATTACGCAAATGCAGCGTATGATGATTTAATTAAAAAAGCGAAAACAGAAGTTGATGTACAAGCTCGCTGGGATGCATTATTACAAGCAGAAAAACAACTGCTTGAAGATGCAGCGATTGCTCCAGTATATCAACCCGGAAAAGCTTATTTACAACGTGGCTCAATTACTGGCCTATTAGAACATAAATATGGCGGAGAATTTAGCTATAAGTGGGTTGAACTAAAAAACTAAAAATGGTTTCCATCATGAATAAGGGTATATGCCTATGATGGGCATGTGCTCTTATTTTAAAAAAATAAAAGTAAGAATATTTTAAACTATCTTATTGCTTTTGAGAAAAACGGGGAGGTGCTTGACTATGGGACGTTATGTATTAAAACGTTTCGTGTACATGGCTTTGACATTATTTTTAATTACTACACTGACTTTCTTTTTGATGAAATTACTTCCGGGTTCTCCGCTTAAAAACCAGGAGAAACTATCACCGGCACAAAAAGAAATCATTCTTGAAAAATATGGCTTAAATGATCCAGTACCAGTTCAATATGCACGTTACTTAGGTAACTTAGCAAAAGGTGATTTAGGGGTATCATTCCAATATGATAACCGTCCAGTAACAGATATGATTGTGGATCGCATTGGACCATCAGCACAACTTGGTTTACAAGCGATTATATTAGGAACATTTATCGGTTTAATTTTAGGAATCGTTGCGGCACTTCGTAACAATACGTGGGTCGATTATGGGGCGACAATTATTTCCGTACTCGGGATGTCGGTACCATCGTTCGTATTCGCCGCATTACTACAATATTTCGTAGGGGTAAAACTTGGGTGGTTCCCAGTAGCATTCTGGAAAGGACCAGAGTTTACCGTAATGCCTACAATCGCTTTATCGATGGCAGTTATCGCAACAATCGCACGTTTTGCTCGTGCAGAGTTAATTGAAGTTATGCAAGCTGATTACATTTTAACAGCGAAAGCGAAAGGAATTAGTCAAGGCGTTATCATTATTAAACACGCACTTCGTAACGCGTTAATTCCAGTAGTAACAATTTTAGGACCAATGGTTGCAGGTTTAATTACAGGGACATTAGTTATTGAGCAAATTTATGCTGTACCAGGACTAGGGGAACAGTTCGTTAAATCTATTACAGTGAATGACTATACAGTTATTATGGGAACTACAATTTTCTATAGTGCGATTTTCATCTTAGTTATTTTCATTGTCGATATTTTATACGGAATTATTGATCCTCGTATTCGTTTAGCGGGAGGGAAAAAATGATGAAAGATGTACAAAAATTATCTCCAGATTTATTTCAACAAGCCAATCAAAATAATGTTGATAATGAAGTCATTGCCCGTCCAAGCTTAACGTTTTGGCAAGATGTAAGAAGACGTTTGTTCCAACATAAAGGAGCAATGTTCGGTTTCGTTTTATTAGCGCTTATTATATTACTAGCAATCTTAGGACCGATGGTAAGTAAGCATTCTTATAAAGAGCAAGACTTAGGTCGTGCGAAATTACCACCGAAAATTCCTGTTATTGAAAATGTTCATTGGCTACCATTTGACGGTACGGATCAATATGGTGTTGACCAATATGAAAAACGTGATATTAAAGAGTATTTCTGGTTTGGTACAGATGATCTTGGCCGCGATTTATGGACAAGAACATGGGAAGGGACGCGTGTATCATTATATATCGCTCTTTTAGCAGCGGCGATTGACTTAGTAATTGGGGTTGCTTATGGAGGTATTTCAGCGTTCTATGGCGGTAGAGTAGATAATATTATGCAACGTGTTATGGAGATTATTAACGGTATTCCATACTTAATCATCGTTATTTTAATGGTAATCATTATGGGATCTGGTATATGGTCAATTACACTAGCAATGGCGATTACAGGTTGGATAGGGATGTCACGTATCGTTCGTGGACAAATCCTGAAATTAAAAAATCAAGAATATGTATTAGCATCTCGTACATTAGGTGCAACAAATACACAATTAATTGTAAAACACTTAATCCCGAACGTAATGGGACCAATTATCGTAATGACAATGTTTACAATTCCAACAGCAGTGTTTGGTGAGGCATTCTTAAGCTTCATCGGTTTAGGTATTCAGCCACCATTCGCATCACTTGGTTCTCTTGTAAATGACGGTTATAAATCAATTCAAACGTATCCACATATGATGTTCATCCCAGCGGTTGTCATCAGTATGTTAATCTTAGCATTCAACTTAATGGCAGACGGATTACGCGACGCGTTAGATCCAAAAATGCGTAAGTAAAAGAGGGGAGAAGTAAAAATGAAAACATTGCTAGAGGTAAAAGATTTGCAAGTCTCCTTTGATACACATGCAGGTGAAGTACAAGCTGTACGCGGTGTTACTTTTGATTTAAAAAAAGGAGAAACATTAGCGATTGTAGGAGAATCTGGTTCTGGTAAATCAGTTACTTCTAAAGCGTTAATGGGATTAATTCCGAATCCTCCAGGGCGTATTAAAAACGGTGAAATCGTATTTGAAGGTCGTGACTTAACGAAACTGACAGAAAAAGAAATGCAGCAAGTGCGCGGGAAAGATATCGCGATGATTTTCCAAGATCCAATGACATCATTAAATCCAACGATGACAATTGGGAATCAAATTATGGAAGGTCTTATTAAACACCAAGGGATGAGTAAAGCAGACGCACGTAAAGTTGCGTTAGAATTAATCGACCTTGTAGGTATTCCGAATCCAGAAGCGCGTTTAAAACAATATCCTCACCAATTCTCAGGTGGTATGAGACAGCGTGTAGTTATTGCGATGGCGTTAGCTTGTAACCCGAAATTATTAATTGCCGATGAGCCGACAACAGCCCTAGACGTTACAATTCAGGCGCAAATTTTAGAGCTTATGAAGGACATTCAGCAAAAAACAGAAGCGGCAATCATTTTCATTACACATGACTTAGGTGTAGTGGCAAACGTTGCGGACCGCGTAGCAGTTATGTACGCAGGTAAAGTTGTTGAAATTGGAACGGTTGATGAAATTTTCTACAATCCAAAACATCCATACACTTGGGGCTTAATCGCATCTATGCCAAGTTTAGATGGTTCAGAAGAAGAGTTATACGCAATCCCTGGAACGCCTCCAGATTTATTAAAGCCGCCAAAGGGAGATGCTTTTGCACCACGTAATCCACAGGCATTGAAAATTGATTTTGAAATGGACCCACCTTTATTTAAAGTAAGTGATACACACTATGCGGCAACTTGGTTACTTCACGAGCAAGCTCCAGAAGTAAAACCACCGGCAGTCGTTGAAAAACGCATTCTTCAAATGAAAGCAGGTGAACAACATGACTAAACAACGTGAGAAATTAATTGAAGTAAAAAATGTAAAACAGCACTTCGACGTGAGTGGTGGTGTTGTCAAAGCGGTTAATGATATTTCATTTGATATTTACCGCGGAGAAACATTTGGTCTTGTAGGAGAATCAGGTTGTGGTAAATCGACAACTGGAAGAACGATTATTCGTTTATATGATGCAACTGCTGGTGAAGTGTTGTTCGATGGTGAAAATGTACATGGTAAAAAATCACGTGCAGAGCTGAAGAAATTCAACCGTAAAATGCAAATGATTTTCCAAGATCCATATGCATCATTAAACCCTCGTATGACAGTAGGGGATATTATTGCAGAAGGTATTGATATTCATGGACTAGCAAAAGGCAAAAAAGAGCGTATGGACCGTGTTCATGAATTATTAATTACAGTTGGTTTAAATAAAGAGCACGCAAACCGTTTCCCGCATGAATTCTCAGGTGGACAACGTCAACGTATCGGTATCGCTCGCGCACTTGCTGTAGAGCCTGAATTTATCATTGCCGATGAGCCAATCTCAGCACTTGACGTATCAATCCAGGCGCAAGTTGTAAACTTACTGAAAAAGTTACAAAAGGAAAAAGGTTTAACATACTTATTCATTGCCCATGATTTATCAATGGTAAAATACATTAGTGATCGCATCGGCGTAATGTACCGTGGTCAAATCGTTGAGCTAACAACAAGTGAAGAGTTATATGCGAATCCAATTCATCCATATACGAAATCACTATTATCAGCAATTCCGCTTCCAGATCCAGATTATGAGCGCAATCGTAAACGTATCGTATACGATCCATCTCAGCATGATTATGCTAGTGAAGCACCAACAATGCGTGAAATTCGCCCAGGACATTTCGTATTATGTTCTGAAGCAGAGTATAAGAAATATAAAGAGATTTATCAATAATAAAAAAGCCAATCTTCCGTTAAGAAGATTGGCTTTTTTCTACTATATAATAGATTTGTCAACATTTCTCGGTAAGTCGATATATTTAAAGAATCGCAGATATAAGTTTCCTTTACGAATGACTACACCTTAATTAAACGAGTGTTACTGTGCTTGAACAGAAACAATTTCCTCTTGTTCTTCAGGTTTAACGAGTGCATAACGTTCCCACGCCCTACTTTTCCAGCGGAAGAACATAATAATGGCACGTGTCCATTCATCAATAGCAATCGCTAACCAAATACCAACGAGCCCCATATCTAAATGGAAGGCGAAAAAGTAACCGAGTGGTAAACTCATTAACACCATAGAGAATGCTCCGATCAAAACTGGGTACTTTGCATCACCAGCTGCGCGAAGTGAATTGATAATGACGATATTCATCGTACGTCCCGTTTCAAGTAGCACACTTAGTAAAAGAACTGACGCACCTAGCGTAATAATGTGCGGATTATCTGTAAATAGTCCCATTAATTGTGTACGGAATGTAACGACGAGAGCGACCATACATAAAGTGACGCCAATTGCCCATTTTACACTTTTCCATACGCGTTCATACGCTTCATCTTTTTCACCACCGCCAACGAGGCGTCCGATAATAATGGCTGTTCCCATACCGATCGCAATCGCGAATAAATAAGTGAACATAGAAATGTTCGTAGCGTATTGTCTAGCCGCTAATGATTCCGTTCCTAAGTATGTTGCATAGTATAAGAAGACAATTTGGCAAGCTTGATACATAACCTGCTCAAATGCAGATGGAATCCCGATTTTTAAAATTTTTCCGATGTATTCCTTTGATAAGGTGAAGTAATATTGTAATTTCACACGGTATTCCATAACGCGGTACAGTAACCAGAAGAAAACGATAAGTGCGATAAGTCGGCTGACAGCAGAAGAAATGGCAGCCCCTTGTACACCGAGTTCTGGGAAACCAAATTTCCCGAAAATGAGTACGTAGTTTCCAGCGATATGAATAATATTCATTCCAAGTGAAATAAACATCGCTTGCTTTGTGAAGCCGTGTACGCGGATAATTGCGGCTAATGAATTAATAATAGCTTGAAGGAAAATAGCGCCTCCGACGATGGATAAATAGTTTTGCGCATACATGAGTACATCGCCTTGTAAGTTCATTGCCATCATCATATGTTTTGAAAATAAAAGAAAGCCAGCGCTTATAATGAGTCCGACCACTAAATTTAATGTGACGGCTAAAGCTGATATTTTAGATGCTTCCATAAAACGTTTGGAACCGAGGTATTGAGATACGACGATAGCTGCGCCGTTCCCGATGACTTCTAGTACCAAAATAGCGATATGGAGATATTGATTCGCTGCACCAACCCCAGATACAGCATCGTCTGATAATGCACTTAACATGAAAGTATCAGCGATCCCCATTAACATAAATAGAAAAACTTCTAGAAAAATAGGCCATGTTAATAAGAATAAACTTAATTTCTCTGTCGGCCCGTTTTTTGCCTGAATTGCTGCCATGTCCGTCCCCTCTTTACCGATATCTATTTTTAGCAAGGTGTATCGTAACATACTTTCTTATCCTTTGCACTCATTTTAACCTACATATCTTTATTATGAAGGGAGCGCTATTTTATGATAAAAAGAGAAGGATAATTATGCACAAAGTATTATGAGATATAAAAATTATTTTTCTCTGATAATTTAGAAAAATATAAAAACATTCATTTTCAACACTTTAGTAAGGATAATCAGCAATATGAAACGTTTACAAAGGTTTATTTTTTAACAGAAAATTTTAATAAAATAGAAATATAAATATACAAAAAATATATTTGTGTGTATAATATGAATTGTTAGAACATATATATATTTCTTTTTGTTTGAAAATGAAAGGGCTAACATTTTTGTGGAGGGTGGAAGTATGAAAAAAAAGATGCCAGTTTTTGTAGTATCAACAGTAGCGATGAGCATGATGTTAGGGGCATGTAGCTACCAAAAAGATGAACCGCAAGCGAACGCAAAAGGGGATAGCGGGAAAAGCGGTGCGAAGCAAGTTATTAATCTAATTGAAACGCAAGAAATTCCAACGATGGATCCAGCGTTATCAGCTGATGCGGTTTCTTCAAGAGTAATGACTAATACGATGGAAGGCTTATACAGTTTAGGAAAAGATGATAAGCTAGTTCCTGGTGTAGCGAAGGAATTTAAAAAGTCAGAAGACGGTAAAAAATATACATTTACATTACGTGAAGACGCAAAATGGTCAAATGGTGAGCCTGTGACGGCGAAAGATTTCGTATACGCATGGCAAAGAGCAATTAACCCAAATACAGCTGCGAAATCAGCGTACATTATGTATGATATAAAAAATGCAGAGAAAATTAATAAAAAAGAGATGAGCCCAGATCAATTAGGCGTAAAAGCGATTGATGATCATACATTAGAAGTGGAATTAGACAATTCAATTCCATACCTTGTAGATTTAATGGTATATCCAATCTTCTATCCTGTGAATGAAAAGTTTGTAAAAGAACAAGGTACGAAGTTTGGTTTGGAAGCGAATACAACACTTTATAACGGACCATTTACATTAAGTGATTGGCAACATGAACGTAGCTTTAAAATGACAAAGAGCGCGTCATATTGGGACAATAAAGAAGTGAAGATTGAGGAAGTAAACTTTAATATTGTTAAAGATACGTCTACACCAATTAATTTATATGAAACAAACGCAGTCGATCGAGCGACGTTATTAGCGGAGTTCATCGATAAATATAAAGGAAAACCAGATTTCCAAACAGTAGAAGATACATCTGTATTCTTCCTTCGTTTAAATCAAAAAGATCCAGCGTTAGCAAATAAAAATATTCGTAAAGCAATTTCACTTGCTTTTGAACGTAAACCGTTCGTTGATACATTATTAAATAACGGTTCTAAGCCAGCGACAGGATTAATTCCTGATAATTTCATTAAAGGGCCGGATAAAAAAGACTTCCGTGCTGTAAATGGAGATATTGTAAAACCAAACGTGAAAGAAGCGAAGAAATATTGGGAAGCTGGTAAAAAAGAGCTTGGTAAAAATGAAATTGAATTAGAGCTATTAAATGAAGATGTTGAATTATCGAAGAAAACAGGTGAATATTTAAAAGGTGAGTTAGAAAAGAATTTACCAGGTTTAACAGTGAAAATTAAACAACAACCATTCGCGCAAAAACTAAAACTAGAAGATGCAGGCGATTTTGTCATGTCATTCTCTGGATGGAGTGCAGACTTCCCAGATCCAGTTACATACCTTGATATGTTTGTGACGGACGGATCGCAAAATAAAATGAAATACTCTAATCCGAAATATGATGAAATTATCATGAAAGCGAAGAAAGATGGAAGCGATGTAAATGCCCGTTGGAAAAACTTACTAGAAGCAGAGAAAATGTTACTTGATGACGCTGCGATTGTTCCAGTATATCAACGTGGTAGAGCATATATACAAAGAGAATCAATTAAAAATATGTACAACCATAAATATGGCGGTGATTTAAGCTTTAAATGGGCGTCAGTAGAGAAATAAGAAAAAAGCAGGCTAACCGCCTGCTTTTTTTTAATACGTACGTTTCTTATAAATGCCTTTCCCGCCAACTTGGTTCCAGCCGGATTGTACATCCAAACTTTTATTAACAAACTTCATCTTTTCTTTTCCGCCAAAGAGTTTTTCACCAATGCTATTTGTAATGACACCAATCAATGCTGTGATTCCGATGATGAGGGCAGCAACAGTGACAAAATCAATAAAAAAAGCAATCATTTGCAAATTCCCCCTTTGCCTGTCTGTATGTTTATTGTATGAGATAAAAGATAAAAAAGAAAGAAATGTCAGAAAAAATAATTGATTTATTTTAGAAATCGTATAGACATGGATGAGGATGTTTGTTAGAATAAGAACAAGTGTTCCGTTTAATTCTCACTTGTATAGTCTTACATTTCTTAATTGATTTATGAAGAAAAGGTAAGAAAACGTTCTCTTTTTCATAGAGAAGATTATGGGGAAATAACTGTATATCACATGAAAAATCTATGACAAGCCAGTATTAAGAGGGTTGAAGGTTATTGTTAAATTACAGCTGAAGTGAGTGTGATCATGTTACATAGCAGTTGAATACACGGAAGGGTTTTCTCAATTAGAAGGAAATTTACTGTATATTTCTTGCAAAATCTATTGTATAATGATTATAGAAGTTACTTATTAAAAGTAATTGTTGTTTGCTCAAAGTTGTTGCTTACATGAAATGAGATTTTTTGCACTTTGTTATAAGACAAGGTATCGTAAAAAATTGCTGAATTTAGAAATTTAAACTGTAATTAGTACAGAATTTGTACTCTTTAAGGAGAGTGAGCTTTGTATGGTAACATTATATAGTTCTCCAAGCTGTACGTCTTGTAGAAAGGCGAAATTATGGCTAGAGGAAAATCATATTCCTTATACAGAACGTAATATTTTCTCAGATCCATTAACGATTGAGGAAATTAAAGAGATTTTACGTATGACAGAAAGCGGAACGGATGAGATTATTTCTACTCGTTCGAAAGTTTTCCAAGAATTAAATGTAAACTTAGAGTCTTTACCACTTCAAGATTTATATAAGATGATTCGTGACTATCCAGGGATTTTACGTCGTCCAATTATGATTGATGAGAAGCGCCTTCAAGTAGGTTACAATGAAGACGAAATCCGCCGTTTCTTACCACGTACAGTAAGAACGTTTCAATTACGTGAAGCACAGCGTCTTGTAAATTAATTATAATAATATGAAAACCTTCTACCTATTATATAGTAGAAGGTTTTTTTTAATGTTTCACATTTCGTAATCGAACTTGTTGCACGATAATACCGATGCATAGAACAGTGAAAATGAATAAGAAAGGCATGCTTGTGGTGAAATTTGGATTATTATGAAAGAACGTTGCAAGTCTGTCTTCATGTGTAACCATTTTTCCTGCTGTATAGGCGAGAATCGCTGCTCCGCAATAAATGAGGAATGGAAAGCGTTCCATAAGTATTAAAATAAGTTTGCTGCCCCAAATAATAATCGGGATAGAAATGAGTAAGCCGATTATTACGAGTAAAAATCTTCCGTGAGCTGCACCTGCAATGGCAATAACGTTGTCAAACCCCATAACGAGATCTGCGAATACAATTGTACGCACAGCTTGAAATAAAGTTGTTTTCCCCTGAATAGCAGAAAGATCGTTGCTATTATCAGTTAGTAAATTTACTGCAATTAATGTAAGTAAAACGCCCCCGATAAGTTGTAGAAATGGAATGTCGAGTAAATAGACAGCTAGTATAGTAAGGATAATTCTTAGTACGATTGCTAAAAGAGTACCAATCAAAATGGCTTTATTTCGTTTCGATTCAGGTAAATTTCGACTAGCTAGTGCGATGACGATTGCGTTGTCACCACCTAATACAACATCGATACCGACAATCATTAGTACAGATGTTAAAAACTCTAAGTCCATTCGTCTGCCTCCATTTATGATGTTTTAATAAGCGAACTGTATGTATGTGGTGAAGAGAGAGACTAAATCACCTTCTCTAATAAAAGTTTCACTTTATTACAGTGTACGGGGGAGGGTGGAAATGTATGTCCAAATTTTTCATGAGTGAGAAATCGCTATAATGATATATTTGTGTAGATGGTCGAATAAAGATAGGCATATAACTATTTTTGTAAAATAAATCGATTTTATTTCCATTCTGGAGAATCTTATCATAAAATGAGAGTACAAGAATCTATTGATTTGTCATATGAGTGGGGAATCCCTTCATAACAATTCTAAGCAGGAAGGGAGAGTTGTATTTTGGATATTGAAAGAATTAATGACCATACGATGAAATTTTTTATTACGTACATTGATATAGAGGATAGAGGGTTTAATCGTGAAGAAATTTGGTATGACCGCGAACGAAGTGAAGAGCTCTTTTGGGAGATGATGGACGAAGCTCGTGATCATGATGATTTCTTTATTGATGGACCATTATGGATTCAAGTGCAAGCAGTTGATAAAGGGATTGAAGTACTTGTAACGAAAGCAGAGCTTTCAAAGGATGGACAAAAGCTAGAACTACCAATAGGTGTAGATAAAATTATAGACATTCCTCTAGATGAAGGCATTGAATCATTATTCCAGCAAGAATTAGTGGAAGAGGTAGAGGAACAAGCAGGAACAAACTTTAACGAAGATGGTACGTTTGGATTTTTAATTAAATTTAATGATTTTGAAGATGTCATTTCATTAAGCCACCGTCTTATCTTTGAAGATATAAAAGATGAGCTGTATTCATTTGAGAACCGCTATTATGTATATGTGGAATTCGATGAAGTGCTACATGATGAAGAAGAAATTGATCGTATTTTAAGTATTGTTTTAGAATACGGAGAAGAATCAACTTTAACAATTCATCGTGTAAGTGAGTATGGGAAACAAATTGTGAAAGAGCATGCGCTTGAAACAATTCGCAATAATTTTCCTGCTAAAACGTAGGCCGATTTCTGTAGTATGAAATCGGCTTTTTATATGAAGAATAGGAAAGCTTTCTTAGTAAGGAGGTAAGAGATGAAAAATACGTTAAAGTTGATTTTCTTTGTTTTACTATTGTTCGCGTTATTTGTTTCGTTACGTATGTTTATTGATGTAGCATTTTATTCGGATGTAATTGGTATAAAAGATGTTTCGATTTTAGGTATTATTAGTATTTTATTTACGGTATCTGCATTTTTAATTGGCTGCGTTATTTTCTTAGAGAACCGTCATCCGTCTAAAACACTTACATGGCTCATTGTGTTAGGTATTTTTCCGGTATTTGGATTCTTCGCTTATTTATTATTTGGACAGAACTTTCGGAGGAAGAGAATGTTCCAAAAGAAGGCGTTGCTCGATGAACAAGCATTTTTACAATATAAAGGGCATGAAGATTACGAAGAACGGATTTTGCGCAATCATAAGCACCAAGAGCTGTTATTTCGTTTAGCGGACCGCTTAGGCGCTTTAAATATTTCATTTCAAACTGAAACGAGAACATTAACAAATGGAGATGAAACGTTTCAGGCCATTTTAGATGGATTAAAACGAGCGAAACACCACATTCATATGGAATATTACATTGTGCGTGATGATAAACTTGGAACAGAAATTAAAGATATTTTAATACAGAAATCAAAAGAAGGTGTTGTCGTTCGTTTTTTATATGATGCGGTTGGAAGTTTTAGATTATCGAATTCATATATTGAAGAATTGAATGATGCAGGAGTAGAAATGATTCCGTTTTTCCCTGTGCGCTTTCCGATTTTAAACGATAAGATTAATTATCGAAACCACCGGAAAATCGTTATTATTGATGGAAATGAAGGATTTGTCGGTGGATTAAATATTGGTGATGAATATTTAGGGAAGGATAAATATTTCGGTTTTTGGCGAGACACGCATTTATATTTGCGTGGTGAAGCTGTTCAAAGCTTGCAACTTATTTTCCTTCAAGATTGGTTTTATATGACTGGTGAGGCTGTGCTGGCCCCTGAATATTTACAAGCGAAAGCAGTTGAGGGTGATCATTGGGGAGGCGTACAGCTCGTTGCAGGTGGACCAGATAATAAATGGGAAACAATTAAACATTTATACTTTGCCATGATTTCATCTGCACGGAAATCAATTTGGATTGCGACGCCGTATTTCATTCCAGATGATGATATTTTATCCGCATTAAAGGTAGCTGCACTTGCAGGTATTGATGTCCGTTTGTTAATGCCGAGTAAGCCTGATAAGCGCACCGTCTTTTACGCATCGAGATCGTACTTCCCAGAGCTTTTAGATGCAGGGGTAAAGATATATGAATACGAAAAAGGCTTTCTTCATAGTAAAGTTGTCATTGTCGATTCTGATTTAGCTTCAATTGGGACTGCTAATATGGATATGAGAAGTTTTCATTTGAACTTTGAAGTAAATGCCTTTTTATATGATACAGACAGCATTCGAAAACTTGTTCAAGATTATAAAGAGGATATAGAAGAATCAAGTGAAATTCATGTCGATCGTTTTCATAAAAGGCGTCTTCATAGACGAATTGTTGAATCGACGTATCGATTATTATCACCTTTATTATAAAAAGAGATGTCCGAAATTGGGACATCTCTTTTTTAAAAGGAATTTGTAATAAATTGTAGAATATAAGGAGCTGAAAGGGTGTGATTCCGATGTTTATCGCCAAAAGAGAAAACGGAGAAAAAATCCATCTACTCTATCATCATGATGAAGAGCTTTTACATCGTATGCGTAAAAAGGAAAGCTTCTTTTGCATAGCTTGCGGGAAGGAAGTGCAAATGAAATTAGGGAAACAAAAAAGTTGGCATTTTGCTCATAAGAAAATGGACGCGTGTCTTGCCTTTTATGAAGCAGAATCTATGTATCATATGCACGGTAAAGAATTGTTATATAGGTGGTTCAAACGTCAAAACTTTCCTGTGTATATAGAGCACTATCTTCCAGAAATTCAGCAACGACCAGATATTTTCATAGAGAGAGCAGGGAGAACAATTGCGATTGAATACCAATGCGCCAATCTCTCTATAGAGCAGCTGTACAAACGAACCTATTCGTATTGGCGAGCTGGTATACAGGTTATTTGGATCATTGGTGGAAATCAATTGAAAAGGCAATCAGCATATTGGATGAAATTCTCCTCACTTATGGCTTTCTCCTTACAATCTTATCCTCAGCCATTTCTTATTTTCTTCTGTTCGAAACAAAAATCATTTATGAAATGCGCGTTTCTCACTTCATTTTCTACAAGCGTCTCTTTCTCACATATTATCTATTTACCAACTGAAACGACTACTTTTGAAATGCTCTTTTCTCCCGTCTCTTTCCGAAAAGAAACATTAGGTGAGGAATGGAAAAAGCGAAAGAGCTATTTTCGGCAAAATGCTCTGCCGATTTGGAATTACAATCATAAGTCACTATTACGCCTTTTATATCAATGTAAATGTACCCCAGCAAATTTTCCTTCTGAAATTGGTGTGCCACTCCCGTCCTCATTTGCTTTTCAAACAAATCCATTTACATGGCAAGCTTTTCTATATATAAAATGTATAGGTGAGCTTACGGTAGGGGAATGTATTTCCCTTCAATATGTATGTAGTTATGTGAAAACGTATACGAAAAGGCGCATGCTCCCGTACTTTTCACGGCATATATGGAAAGTAGCAGTTGCTGAATATATGACATTTTTATGTTATGCAGGTGTATTGCAGAAAGTAGGGACTTATAAGTACCGGAAAAAAAGAGAAGTAGTTATGTTAAAAACAGAGGAGGAAGTTATAAAATATGATGAAATTTACTTAACGTATGCCTTATCTTTATTTGAGGCAAAGTACAACATGAGAGAAGGAAAAGGGGATATAATAAAGACTGATCGTGAAGGAATTACATAAGAAAAATCGAATTGTATGTAAGTAGAGATATTTAAAGGAGGGCTTAAAGGATGTCTGAACAAAACACAGCAAAAACGTTACCAGATCGCAAAGAGATTGAAGAATCAAGTACGTGGCGACTAGAAGATATTTTCCAAACAGATGCAGAATGGGAAAAAGAATTCCAAGCCATTAAAGAGCTATTACCGAAGTTAACTGAATTTAAAGGGAAACTTGGTGACTCTGCGAACAATTTACTTGAAGCATTGCAATATGAAGACGAAATTTCAATGCGATTAGGTAAGCTATATACATATGCACATATGCGTTACGATCAAGATACAACAAACTCTGTGTATCAAGCATTAAATGACCGCGCAACAAATTTATATTCACAAGTATCTAGTAGCACAGCATATATTGTGCCTGAAATTTTATCGATTTCAGAAGATACACTGCAAACATTCTTGACAGAAAATAGAGACTTAAGTGTATATGAACATGCATTAGAAGAAATTACGCGTCAACGCCCGCACGTATTATCTGAAGCGGAAGAGGCTCTATTAGCAGAAGCATCTGAAGTAATGAGTGCGTCAAGTAATACATTTGGTATGTTGAATAATGCGGATTTGAAATTCCCATCTATTAAAGGTGAGGATGGAGAAGAAGTGGAAATTACACATGGTCGTTACATTCAGTTTTTAGAAAGTGATGATCGTCGTGTGCGCGAAGATGCATTCAAAGCTGTATATGAAACGTACGGGAAATATAAGAACACATTTGCAAGCACGTTAAGCGGAGCTGTGAAACGTAATAATTTCAATGCGCGTGTTCGTAAATACGATTCTGCACGTCAAGCGGCATTAAGTAATAATAATATTCCTGAAGCGGTGTATGATCAACTTGTTGAATCTGTAAATGATAATTTACACTTGCTACATCGTTACATTGATATTCGTAAGCGTGCACTAGGACTTGATGAGCTTCATATGTATGATTTATATACACCACTTGTACCAGAAGTGAAAATGAACGTGAAGTATGAAGAAGCACAAGACATGTTATTAAAGTCTTTAAACGTACTTGGTGATGAGTATGTTGACATTTTAAAAGAAGCATATGAAAATCGCTGGGTAGATGTGTATGAGAATAAAGGAAAGCGAAGCGGAGCATATTCATCTGGTGCATATGGAACAAATCCGTATATTTTAATGAACTGGCATGATAATGTAAATAATTTATATACACTTGCTCATGAGTTCGGTCATTCCGTGCATAGTTACTATACAAGAAAGACGCAGCCGCACGTATACGGTGATTATTCAATCTTCGTTGCGGAAGTAGCATCAACTTGTAATGAAGCACTTCTAAACGATTATTTATTAAAAACGACAGAAGATAAGAAAGAGCGTCTATACTTATTAAATCATTATTTAGAAGGATTCCGTGGTACTGTATTCCGTCAAACGATGTTCGCAGAGTTTGAGCATATTATTCATAAGAAAGTACAAGAAGGACATGCGGTTACGCCAGACATGTTAACGGAGATCTACTATGATTTAAATAAGAAATATTTCGGTGATGCTTTAGTAATCGATGAAGAAATTGGTTTAGAGTGGTCTCGTATTCCGCACTTCTACTACAACTATTACGTATACCAATACGCAACAGGATTTAGTGCAGCAACGGCTTTATCTAAACAAATTTTAGAAGAGGGGCAACCAGCAGTAGAACGTTACATTAATGAGTTCTTAAAAGCAGGAAGCTCAGATTATCCAATTGAAGTGCTGAAAAAAGCTGGAGTAGATATGGCATCTCCAGAACCGGTAAAAGAAGCATTGCAAGTATTTGAAGAGAAATTAAATGAATTAGAAGCATTATTATTTGAAGAGAAGTAATTGTAAAGACGAGGAATTTACCTCGTCTTTTTTTGTTTTAAATATTTTTGTCGATACTTGTCGAAAAAATAAGGTGAATTTCTTTCTTTTTTCTAAATTAGAAGGCAGTTTTACAGGTGATTTTTGTAGTTAAAACCCTTTAAATCGTTTTTTATGGTTGAAATAAGAGAGAGCGATGACAATGACTCCAAATAAAAGAGGGAAGGCAATAATTTTAGGAAAAGCTTGTAGTAGAGAGAGGATGTACAAGAAAAAAGAAACGATGACAGCTAGTAAGATAAGTAAAATATACGTTTTTTTCATACGGAACACCTCCAAAATAGCTTTTTTATAGCTTATTCAGAAATGAAAACGTTTAGAATGTGACAAAAGTGTGAAATTCGACAAAAGGGGTTGTCATCTGACGTCGAATCTTGTAATATAATAAGCGTGAACGAATTCACATACAAACATATACCCCTTTGTTTGAACGTGAAAATTTCTCCCATCCCCTTTAATATTTTTATAAGCCGTAAAGAAGAAGACCTGGTGTTTTACACCAGGTCTTTTTCTTTTGCTATCCATTTCCAATAACGTTCACATTTTACGTCAATCATTTGTACTTTTCGTTTCAGTTGTAATTTTTTCAGTTCACGCTCGATCTCTTGCTGCGAGCAGTCATATATAAATGCTACTTCTTTTGAAGATATAAATTGCGTTGCTTCTAGTAACACTTCTAAAGGTGGTAATGGTTCTGGCTCGATTTCACATTTTACAAGTTCTTTCAATAATTGTACGTATACGTCGTAGGAATAAGTTCCAGCGATTTTAATACCTTCTTCATCTGAATTCGCATGAAAGAATACGAGAGAAGGTATTTCTGTAATATGCATCTCATTTGTAAATTTTAAGTCACATTGGAAAGCTTTTTTTGCGCTAGCGGAATGTAGGTCTTTTTTAAATTCTTCTACATCAATATCGCTATCTCTTGCACATGCAAGTAATAATTCGCAGTCAGGGTTTGATACATTTTCAAGGAAAATGTATTCTTGGAGTTTTCGCAAAAACTTCGAACCTGCTTTTCGGCCCTGTAACTCCGCTGCCTTAATTGCCATCGAAACTAAATATGGTGTTGACGATGCTTCTTGCATATGTACCTTTCCATCACATGAAAAACCTTGTAAACTTGTTGTCTTTTCCCACACAAATCGAATATTAGCAGGTTTATTCCATTTGTGTGAGGAAGCGTTCGTTCCATCCACTTTTCCTGTTACGATATGACGAATAGAGAAGTATTTCCCGTATTCAAGCCATAGTTTAATAATAAAGGGCTCAATTTCCCAGCAATCTTTGCAAAGTGGATCAATAAATAAATATGCTTCTACAGACTTATGCTCGCATGCGGAAGGAGATGGCATATTTATATGCGTTGCTTCCTGCTTATCCATTACACTTCACCTGTTTCGTTTGGAGTATTAACCATATGCTGAGCAGTTAACGCTAAACGTTCAAAAACGAACTCTCTTATATGACCGTGCACTCCTGTGTCATCCATTGCTTGCTCCATACATGATAGCCAAGCCTCTGCTCGTTTTGGCGTAATCTCAAACGGAAGATGGCGTGCTCTTAACATAGGATGACCATGTTCTTCAGTGTACAAATTAGGACCACCTAAATATTGCGTTAAAAATTGTTTCTGCTTCCTAGCGGTTTCTGTTAAATCATCCGGGAAGATGGGAGATAGGTCAGGGTGTTTACTGACATAGGAATAAAACGTGTCTACTAATATTGCAATGCATTGTTCACCGCCAATTGCTTCAAATGGTGTCATCGGTTGCTTGCTCATCCTTTATAAACTCCTTTTTCCATGAAATGTATATCTATTGTAGCAATGGAATGTTCTAGAGGGCAAATAAACAGCCTTCATAACGTTCTTTGCTTATTTTTCAAATGTAAAAGAATCTTTTCCTTTTAAAAAGTGAGATATATCCACTAGTAGAACGTATTCACTAGTGGAATTTTCACTTTAGCGTGCTTTGTTTTGTTTGGCAAGGAAAAAGCGTTTTACTTTATTATTTGTATGACGGATTGGTATGTCGTGCTGTTTTAATAAATGAATAAATGCAGCTTTTCCTGTTTCTTCATCTTGCACTTCAAATTCAATTTCATAATCATCGTGATTGTAATAGAAACTATGATCAAAGACAAGCGTTCCGCCTTCAAATAGTGTTTCGGCTCTTTCAGTTGTTAAACTACCCATATAAGTTAAAGTGGAAACAGGAATTTGTAATTTGTGTAGTTGATCCATTACAGCCCCTGGAATGATTACGTTTGTTTCCATCATCATTCTTGCTTCGTCTTCTGTTACGACTTGATGCGTTTCTAACAAGCCGATTTCTGCAGGTTGTTTCAATGTTAATGTATAAGTTTCTCCTTTATGACGAATACGAAGTGCAGAGCCAGCTTCTTTTAACGAGAAGCCCGGTGTTTCAAAGTAGTGATTCACCTGTTTCGTAAATACCTCAATAGAGAATGATTTACATAATGTATCGAATTCTTCTTCTGTAACAATATTTTTAAATTCAATTTCAATTTCTTGTGTCATTGTATGCGCGCTCCTTTTAAAAAATAATTCTTTACACATTATCGCTTTTTCATAAATTTGGTTCAATGTTTTATTTGTTTGCGTCCATGTTATGATACAATAATACTGTTAAGTAAGACAGGAAGTTGAGATGGAGGAGTTAGAGCATGCAAAATAAAATTCAAGTTAAGAGCGTAGAAAAGAGAGAGAATGCGCTTATTTTTTGTGCGGAAAATAATGAAATAGAGGTAAAGGAGTTAAGTGCGCGTAATCACGTACTTGTAGACTCAGACAATTTATCATTTTTATATATTTTAGAAAACGAATCATCTTTCATTTATGTAAGTATTCCGCACACATGCTGGGAAGCAATGCATGAAGCGATGAATAACGATATAGTAATGTTCGTTCGTGTGAATGACGTTGAAATGGAATTAGAAAATTTAAAAGAAGAAGTAGAATATTTAGTTGAAAATATTGAAGGTAATGCAAATTACGGAGAAGAACTAGTAACTGCTGTAGAAAAAGTATTTCTATAAGCAAATGGATTGATTTTGGTGGTGGTTGAAATGAATCGAAATTGGGAAGAATTTTTAGCACCTTACCATCAAGCGGTGGCAGAGCTGAAAGTGAAACTAAAAGGAATGCGTACTCAATTTGCAATGTTAACAGAGCATTCTCCAATTGAGTTTGTAACAGGAAGGGTAAAGTCGGTTGCTAGTATTATTGATAAAGCGGAGAAGAGAAATGTACCGCTAGATCGGCTGAGAGAAGATATGCAAGACATCGCGGGCCTTCGAATGATGTGTCAATTTGTTGATGAGATTAAGCCTGTTGTAGAATATCTTCGAAAACGAAATGACTTTGAAATCGTGGAAGAACGTGATTATGTCACGCAAAAGAAAGATAGCGGCTATCGCTCTTATCACGTTGTCATTAGTTACCCCGTTCAAACGATTCAAGGAGAAAAAAAAGTATTGGTAGAAATCCAAATACGCACGTTAGCAATGAATTTTTGGGCAACAATTGAGCATTCTTTAAATTATAAATATAGTGGACGTTTTCCTGAAGATATTAAAATACGCTTGCAACGCGCAGCGGAAGCGGCGTTTTTATTAGATGAAGAAATGTCTTCTATTCGTCTTGAGATTCAAGAAGCGCAGAAAGCTTTTTCAAGAAAACAAGAAACGAAAGATTCCGAATCATAAACTAAAGGGTGTTGGGCGATGAAATTTACAATTATGTCAAAGGGAGATCAATCATCAGATACACTGGCAAGCACGATGAAAGAATACTTGCTAGATTTTGGATTTATAATGGATGAAAAGGAACCCGATATTGTAATTTCTGTTGGGGGAGATGGAACGCTTTTATATGCATTTCATCGTTATTATAATCGATTGGATGAAACAGCATTTGTTGGTGTACATACAGGGCATTTAGGTTTCTATGCAGATTGGTTACCGACAGAAGTAGAGAAATTAGTAATTGCAATTGCTAAAACACCATTCCAAGTGGTGGAATATCCGCTTTTAGAAGTGATTATTCGCTATGTGAATGGGAGTAAAGAGTCACAGTATTTGGCGATGAATGAAGCAACTGTTAAAAGTGCGGAAGGTACATTAGTAACAGAAGTGGAAATACGCGGAGAGTACTTTGAAACGTTCCGCGGGGATGGCCTTTGTATTTCTACTCCTTCGGGAAGTACGGCGTATAATAAGGCGCTTGGCGGAGCTATTATTCACCCTTCTATTGAAGCGATTCAAATTGCAGAAATGGCATCTATTAATAACCGTGTGTTTCGTACTGTAGGCTCGCCACTCGTATTGCCGAAGCATCATACATGTGTGTTGAAGCCGGCTGCAGGAATGAACTTACAAATTACGGTGGACCATTTAACGATGGTTCATCAAGATGTGAAATCAATCCAGTATCGCGTTGCAAATGAGAAAGTACGATTTGTTCGTTTCCGTCCGTTCCCGTTCTGGAAACGAGTTCGTGACTCGTTTGTTGCAGATAAATAGAAAGGGTTTATATATTTGAACAGATTTACATTGAAATGGGATATAGAATCGGCTGAAGAGGGAACTTTAGTTAGAGAATTTTTAAAAACAAAAGGGATTTCTAAAGCCGCCTTAACGGATATAAAATTTCGCGGCGGAGCTATTGAAGTAAATAATCAACATGCCAGTGTTCGTCATCAGTTGCAAGCTGGTGAAGAATTACGTGTCTTTTTTCCAGTGGAAGAAAGAAGTGAAGGGATGATTAAAGAAGATATCCCTTTATGTATTGTATATGAAGATGATGCGGTTCTTGTCATAAACAAAGAGGCGAACATGTCAACGATTCCGTCTAGAGAACATCCGGCAGGTAGTGTTGCGAATGCGCTCTTATCTCATTATGATAAGCAGCATCTTGCAAGTACGGTGCATATCGTAACAAGATTAGATCGTGATACTTCAGGGCTTATGCTTATTGCAAAAAATCGTTTCGTGCATCATCTTTTATCGAAACAGCATCAACAAAAAGCTGTGAAAAGAACATATGAAGCAATTGTTCACGGTGAGATGATAGAACGAGAAGGAACGATTGATGCACCGATTGGACGAAAATCGGATAGCATTATTGAGCGAACCGTTTGTGAAAATGGGCAAAGAGCAGTTACTCATTTTAGAGTGATGGATAGCGCCAATCATAAGACGCATGTATCACTTGAGCTTGAGACCGGAAGAACGCATCAAATTCGTGTACATATGGCTCATATAGGCCACCCGTTACTTGGTGATGATTTATATGGAGGAAGAAGAGATGTGATAAAACGTCAAGCACTTCATAGTACATCTTTGACGTTTTATCATCCTATTTTAGAGAAGGAAATGTCTTTCACTACAACGATTCCAAGCGATATGGAAGAGGTATTAAGGCATACTTAAAAAGGGAACAAAATTCTTATGTAACGAAGAATTTTGTTCCCTTTTTTCTTAGCGGAATAATATTAAAATTTGATTTTCACCCGTGCGCTTTATAACGAAAAAGCCACTTTCGGATTTTGTAGCAATGCCATCGTTATTTGGACGACAATATCCATGCGTTTCGCAAGTGCCGTCATCGCGTACTAACATTTGTCCAATTAATCCGACAGGAAGCCACTCGGTACGATCTTTTCTTGCTATATATTTGCAAGTTGGATCCCATTCTGTATTTAAAAGAGGTTGTATGTCTTGCGATTCCGTACGTACATATTGGCGTTTTCCAAAGTTATCTGTTTTATAGCGTTTTTGCCAACTTAAAGCACCGCTATTTCCTATAAGGGCGGGGGTTGCACTAGATATTCCTAAAATGAATGAATCGTTTGAAGTAGCGATCCGAATTTTTTCTTCGCTACTAAATGTAACGAAATAACCTACATCAATAAAATTATTGTCTGTTGTTTCAAACATTTGTGCAAAATCAGTTCCACTTGCATTGTAAGAAGCGCCATCAATATACATTTCCCCATTATGAGCAAGCCACTTTGCACCGATATTATGATCGGTTTCATTTGTGCCGTTTGCAATAAACCAAGAATAAGATTCTTCTGCTGTGCCGAAGCGCCCCATAATATGGCTACCTGCAAAATGAGCTGTTGATGTATGATTACCTTCCGCATGAGAAGAGAATCCGTTAGCGATAGTCGCGGTTCCTTCTGCATGTGCTGCTTCGCCTAAAGCGATTGTATGTTTACCTTCCGCATGAGAATAAGAGCCACCTGCTGTCGTTTCACTTCCTTCACTATGGGAACTATGTCCAGTTGCTTTCGTTTTTGATCCTTCCGCATGAGAGAAAGAAGCTTTTGCGTGTGTAAGAAGTCCTTCTGCATGTGAAGCTGTACCCTCTGCATTAGAGTGAAGCCCCTCTGCATGTGCATATCGTCCCCCTTTTTTTACTTTTGTATTTTCAGGTGTAGGAGTTTGAATTATAATCGTTTTTTCTGTTTGTATATCATTGGATGGTGCTAATGCTTCTCTTATTTTTTTCACTTGATTTATAATAGCAGCTGGAATTTCTGATTCTGCTTTTTTATTTATTGCTACAGGGATGTCTTCTTCTGTATTTTTCTCTGTTTGCTCAGAAGGCACAACCTGTTCAGTGTGAGTAGAGTGAGGTTTATTTTTTTGCTGCATCTTTGTTTTTCTATTATCGATTATGCGGCTCATTACAGCATTTTCTAAAGAGACATATTTTGGTTTAGCTTTGTTTTTGGGGGAAGCCCCTTGTCCGTCCGGTTCTTCTAAAGCTGCAGCTCGAATGCTGCACCAGTTGTTAATTCCGTACATGGGCAGATAAAAAGGCGGGCATTTTCTTTTTTGTTTAGAAGATTTTTTCTTCATACTGTCACCTCCTGCGACAGTATATGCCGTGTAATTAAAAAAAGATGCACTTTATTGCATCTTTTTTTAATTACTTTACCTAGTTTTTATAGGAGAGCCGCCTAAATGATACGGTAATCCTCGTAATTTGTGAATGATATCTAAATAAGGGTCGTTATGAAATTGGGCGAAATTTCTCAGGGACAAAAGACAGGGAGGAAGGGACGGAAACGGTCTCCATCTCAGGATAACGTAGTCCGGTTAGTTTGCCACCAAATACAGCGCCAGTGTCAATATTGACTGTATGATTTACGAAGCGAGGTTCTTTAATGGGTGTATGTCCATATACAATCCAAGCTTTTCCTTTATATTCTTGTGCCCAGTCGCGACGGACAGGAGAGCCGTCAGCATGTTTTTCTCCTGTAATATCGCCATATAATACAAAGGTTTGTACTTTTTTATCTTGTCTTCCTATGTAATCTTGCCGAATTCCAGCGTGACATACAATTAACCTTTTCTCGTCGAGTACGTGATAAAAAGGAGAGTGCTCGTAAAGGGTGATAAATTTTTCTTTTATAATGTTTTGTTTATGAGAAGGCAGTGCTTCATATTCGGCAACAGTTGTTTCGAGTCCATGAGCGATTGTCACATTACGCCCAAGGAAAAAACGGTATAGTTTATTACAGTGATTTCCCGGAGCGTAATAAGCTACTTTTTTATTTATGACAAGTTCCCATACAATTTCAATCATACGTAATGAATGAGGGCCGCGATCTGTAATATCACCAACAAATGCAAGCTTACGTTGGTCAGGGTGAAACGGCAGGTCACTATTCCAGTTGTATCCGAGTTTCGTCGTTAAATCTTGAAACTCTTGAAAGCATCCATGAATATCCCCTATAATGTCAAATTTCATATTTAAACCTCCACCATATTTTTCATTAGTATATCTAAAAAAGGATAGAGATAAAAATATACTGTTTTTGCTCGTCATTTAAACATAAAGATTTTCGTTCTTGAGCGAACGTTTAAAACGAATCCAATCGCTATCATGTATGTGAGTAAGGAACTTCCTCCGTAGCTCATAAGGGGTAATGTAATTCCTGTAATAGGTAGTAATCCGATGGTCATCCCGATATTTTGAAATACTTGAAAAGTAAACATTCCGATTGTACCAGCACAGATGTAACTACCGAAAGGATCATTACTTTCTAAGGCGATATGAATCATGCGGAAAATAAGTAGGAAAAAAAGTGAAATAATGACACTTGCGCCTAAAAAGCCGAATTGCTCAGCGACATTGGTGAAAATAAAATCTGTATGTGGTTCTGGAAAGTATACTTGCCCATTTTCCCAACCTTTTCCTTGCATTTCCCCTGATCCAGTAGCTAAGAAAGCTTGTCTTAATTGATAGCCTTGTGCATCATATTTGTATGGCGCTAACCAGCCGTAGAAGCGATTTAGTTGATATTCTTGTAAAATGTGTGCTTTAAAGAATTTTGTGTGAGTAAAAAAAATATACGTTAATGTAACGCCAGCTGCAAAAATACCGGAAACTAATCCGAAAATAAAACGCCAACGTATACCAGAAACTAGTATCATTGCTGCGAGCATAGCTGAAATTACCATTGTGTTTCCTAAATCAGGTTCCTTTGCAATAAGTAGTAGGGGTGGAAAACTTGTTGCACATATTTTTCCGAGTAATAAAAAATCGCCGTGTATTGTCCGGAAAAAATATTTCTCATTGTGATTTGCTATAATTCGTCCAGTGACGATAATTAAAAACAATTTCATGATTTCAGACGGCTGGAAATTTCCGATGCCGGGAAGCCTGTACCAAGCGGTAGCACCTTTAATTGTAACGGCACCTGGTACTTGAAGTTCTAGTCCAATAAGTAGTACCAATGCAAAGCTATATAAATACCAAGCAATTTTTTGATAACGATCGAAATCAATAATCATAATCATACCAATGGCTATAAATCCAATGAAGTACCATTGGATTTGCTTTAATACAAAATTTACGCTTTGCAAAAATGGTGGTAAAGAGGCTTGTGCACTTGCAATTGCAAAGCAACTAACAGTCCCAATGGCAAATAAGATGAATAGTAATACGTAGTCTATTTGATATTGAGAATTTGGATCTTTCAATGTATGTATTCCTTTCTATCGCCTAGTAAGTATATGGATCATGTCATGATAAAAATAATATACAAGCAGACTATGCATACATTTATTCCACTATTTGTGGGAAGTCATACATCACGAGGAAGGAATAGCTCCTCCCTTGTGATGGACTATATTGCACGGAGCTCTTTTGTAATGATATTTAAACAATAAGAAAGTCGTGCATGTGTATTTTTATCTGGAATGAGGTTTGGAAATAGATCGTAAAATTTGACCGCATTTTTATACCATCCGTAAGCTCTTATCAAACCTTTTTTATAATATTTAGTGTCTTGTAAGAAACCATACTTTTTCGAAGCTAAAACGAGCTGAGAAAAATCTTCACAGCCCTCAAGGAATTTGTGACGTACTTGCTGTCCAGTATGAAGACGGAATGAACTTAAGGGCTCAGTTATATACATCGCATCACCTTTTGAAAGTAAACTTAGCCAAGAGGCCATATCAACACTACAACCATATTTTCTGCCATGTAAAGTGCCGAAAGGTTCCGTTAATAGGCTTTTTCTAAAGAGTACGATTGTAGGCTCACCGATAATATTTTGTCCTGACATAAGCATACGGTTTCCAAAATCTTTCCCATTTAGTAGAGTATCTTCATCATATAATTTTTTCATGGAGGGATGTTGTTCAATTATATCTCCATTATCATCAATCCAAGTGCGATAGGAGGTGATAAGTGCAATGTCTTTATTTAAATCTTGTTGGAAATAAAACATCATTTTTTCGATTTTATTATTATAAAATATATCATCGTCCATTAAGAAATTTATGTACTCTCCTTTTGACTGTTTTAAGAGCGTAAGGGCGTTATGAAATTGTCCTAAAGTAGAGGCATTTCGAATGTACGTTATATGTTTATGTTTATGTAAATAATGTCTGTATATTAATTTTTCTGTTTCATTAGTTGTACTATCGTCTCCTACAATAATTTCAATATTTGAATACGTTTGTGCTAATACACTTTCTAGAGCAATTTTAAAATAATGTGGTCGGTTATAGGTGGGAATAAGGATGGAAACGAGAGGTAGATTTTTCATAGTATTCATATATAACTACCTTTCAGAAATTTTTTGTGTAAGAATAATATCTTGATAACTTGTATGTTCAGTTCTGCTACACCATGAACCATAATGAGGGGGGGACTGTATTTCTAGCCCATGTTTATTTAATAGGGCACGAATATCTTCCTCAGGATAGGAAACTGCGAAATTAGGGATATCTTTATTTAGAACATAACAATTGTCAATTTGATGATAAAAACCTAACGTACTTAGTCCTGCATTTAAGTAATAGGATGATTCAGGGTTAATTAAAAAGAAAGTAATAAAACATCTCCCATCTTCTTTCAGAACTCGTGCAATCTCGCATACGTAATGTTCTAATTCTTTCGGAAGGAGATGGGTAAATACAGACGTTAAAAAAATAAAATCGAATGATTCATCTTCATATGGAAACTTGTATTGGGAAGCATCTTCTTTTCCATCGGGATTGTAGAATTGATTATATATATCGACATGTTCAAAATGGAAATTGTTATGGCGTGTAGAAATGTTATTTTTGCACCATGTAATTCCCGCATTGAATAAGTCAAATCCATAATAAGTACCTTCATCGCTTAAATAATTCATTAATGGAACCGCCATTCGGCCAATGCCACAGCCTACATCTAACACTGTTTCATTTGATTTTAAATTGCCAATTTCAATAAAATACTGCATAAATTCTTTTCCAACTTCTTCAAAATCACCACCTACATATTGAACAAGTTCTGGGGGTGGAATTAATGTGATTTTTTTCTCGTTTTCGTTCATACATTCACTCCGTCCTTGTAGTAAAGTAGGGGATTTCTATTGTATATATAAGTTAATCATTTATAGTGAGGGGAACTTTACACAATTAGTTCTTATGAATAAGTAGTGTAATAGAACCCCTCAAAAAATAAAATTATATTCTATTCTTTTCGCCAATAAATACCGAAATCATCAATCTTAGTAATAGGAGCTTGTAAGTTTCTTTCATTTCTGAAATCTGTTACAGCCTCTGCGCATGTTACCAATCCGTAATCATCAATAATAATATAGCCGCCTGTTGAAACTTTATCGTATAAGTTTACAAGACTATCCATCGTTGATTCATACATATCACCATCAAGGCGAGCAATTGCAATTTTTTCTACCGGTGCTGAAGGCAAGGTATCTTTAAACCAACCCTTTAAAAATTTCACCTGATCATTTAATAAATCGTATTTTCTAAAGTTTTCTTGCACTGTTTCTAAAGAAACTCGTAAGTAATCGAATGTGTGCAAATAATCACCGTAATCTTTCGGATATTGTTCTAAATTAGGTGCTGGCAGACCTTCAAACGAATCGGCAACCCACACAGTACGATCCGTAATGTTGTTTGCTTGTAAAAAACCATTCATAAAAATGCATGATCCTCCGCGCCATACACCAGTTTCAATAAAATCACCTTCTATATTTTCCCTTACAACAGTTTCCATAGCCTCATGTAATTGATTCATACGTTTTCGACCAACCATACTGTGTGCTGCTCTTGGCCAATCCTTGCCACCTTGACGCGCATTTTTTGAAACGTTAGGATCAACGATTTTTAAATTGTGATTTTCTACGTATTGCTTAAGAAATAAAGGAAGTGGAACTGTAACTGGTTCATATGATAGCTCTTTAGATATATGTAACGAAGCAGGTAAGTATGGTTCGTATTCTAACCATATTTCAAATAAAATTGTTTTCTTTAATAACTCGAGATAAAGCTGGACAGCTGATTTATTTTCCATATAAGTGCCTCCTGCGGAATGTCATACAACATTATGACTATGTAGAAAAGAAAGATTTAATGATTGAATTTAATAATGAAAAAGCAGTAAAACTGATATCAGTTTTACTGCTACGTACAAAATTAAGCGATTTTTTCAATAATAATTGATGCACTTGTACCAAGAGCTAGTGATAATCCAATTCCTGTAACAATTGCTTCAACGAGTGATGGTGTTGTAGTAATTTGTGTAATGGCTTGGATAACGATAGGAGCTCCAAGTGAAATCAAGCTTGTGCCCGCACCTGGTACATTAACTCCATTAACTTGAATTCCAAGACTTCCTAATAAACTTACTGCCGCTGTATAAGCAATAACAGTAATTTTATAGAAGCCAGTTTCACTAATTACGAAAGTATCGGCATCCATTTGAGAAATTGCCGTACCAAACTGAGATCCAACGGTATTAAATGGTACTGGATCATTAATCCCAAGAGCCAAAGAAACTGTAGCTGAGTTAAAGGCATACAATCCTGCTGGAAGTCCTAAGCCAGAAGGTCCAGTTGGCCCAGTCGGTCCAGTAGCACCGGTAGCGCCAGTAGCACCAGTTGGTCCAGTAGCACCGGTAGCGCCAGTAGCACCAGTTGGTCCAGTAGCACCGGTAGCGCCAGTAGCACCAGTTGGTCCAGTAGCACCAGTTAGCCCAGTTGGTCCAGTCGGTCCAGTCGGTCCAGAAGGTCCAGTTGGTACAGTTGGCCCAGTCGGCCCAGTTGGTCCAGTCGGTCCAGTCGGTCCAGTCGGCCCAGTCGGTCCAGTTGGTCCAGAAGGTCCAGTTGGTACAGTTGGCCCAGTCGGCCCAGTTGGTCCAGTCGGTCCAGTCGGCCCGGTAGGAAGGGTAAACGGTGGTATTGGTGGTAATGTTGGTCCTACAAGATTAGGGTCAAATGCACTAGCTGATAAAGATTCATCGGGATTTAATCCATCTGAATAATTATTATTTGACATAAATTCACCTCCATAAAGCGTTCATTATATAGTAGATGCAAAACCGGAAGAAAATGACACGGACATTTGAATTATTGAAAAGAAATCTTAAACAGCTTGTGCAAGTTAAAAAAATGGAAAGTTTATTGTATGTATAACATATGATTGATTTGGAAGAGGGTGATTATGTTGAACAAGCAAGGAATTACAATTAGTTTATGTATGATTGTTCGAGATGAGGAAAATACAATAGGTCGATGTTTAGACGCAGTGGAAAAAATTGTGGATGAAATTATTATAGTTGATACAGGTTCCATTGATCGAACGAAAGAAATTGTAGCTCAATATACCTCTAACATATATGACTTTCCATGGATTAATGATTTTTCGGCAGCTAGAAATTTTTCTTTTTCGAAAGCAACGCAAGAATATATATTATGGCTAGATGCTGATGATGTGTTATTAGAAGACGCTCAAGAGGCATTGAAGTTATTAAAAAGAGAGTTAGATCCTAATGTTGATGCTGTTTCAATGCCTTATCATCTTGTAATGGATTCTAATGGGAAACCTTTATACTGTACAAAAAGATATCGGCTTGTAAAGCGTGAAAAACAATTTGAATGGTTTGGAAAGGTGCATGAGTATTTAGCTATTTTTGGTGAGATTTTTAATAGTAATGTGGCGATTACACATAAGAAAGAAAAGAAAGTAACGAATCGTAATTTGAAAATTTTTCAAGATGCTGTAGCAGCTGGAGAGGAATTGAGTCCGAGAGATTTGTTTTATTACGCGAATGAATCTATGGATAATCAAAAATATGATGATGCAGTTCTGCTATATGAAACATTTCTTAATCAAGACGAAGGTTGGTATGAAGAGAAAATTTATGCATGTGGTAAATTAGGAGATTGCTATGCAAAGCTTGGAATGTGGGAGAAGGCAGTTGAATCTTGTGTAAAGTCATTTCGGTATGATGTCCCTAGAGGAGAGAATTGTACAAGAATAGGATATATATATATGGATCAACAAAAATACAATGAAGCAATTTTTTGGTTTAAACTTGCAACAGAAGTGACAATGGCAACAGAGAGTCCTTTTCACAGTCCAGCTAGCTACACATGGATTCCCTATTTACAAATGTGTATTTGTTATAGCAAGTTAGGCGAGCAAGATAAAGCTTATTATTACAATGAATTAGCAGCTTCTTATGTTCCGAATAATGCTGCAATTGAATACAATCGCAAATATTTTCGGAGTGTTTTTGATGAACAATATAAATCGTTATAGGTTGCGTTTTTATTACGATTCTAACTCTAATAGATTGGCTATATAGTAAAGTATCGGCAATGTAACCAGTACTGGTTACATCTATAGACTTTAGATGAGATTTATATTTCAAATTCAATTTGCATAAGGAGTGTGTAAAATGAATTCCCCAAAAAATTCTTTATACGAAGAAAAGTCCGGGCATTATTATAATGCAGTGAATCCGAATTTATTAAAGCATATAAAAAAGGAATGGAAAGAAGTTCTTGATATCGGTTGCTCGAGTGGTGCACTGGGAGCTGCCATAAAAGAAAATGGCACACGTGTATCAGGAATAGAGGCATTCCCAGAGGCGGCAGAACAAGCAAAAGAAAAACTAGATCATGTTGTTTTAGGAGATATAGAAACAATGGATATGCCGTATGAGGAGGAGCAATTTGATTGCATTATATTTGGTGACGTATTAGAGCATTTATTTGATCCGTGGGCTGTAATAGAAAAAGTAAAACCATATATAAAGCAAAATGGTGTGATTTTGGCTAGTATCCCGAACGTTTCACACATTTCAGTATTAGCTCCCTTACTTGCTGGAAATTGGACGTATACAGAATATGGTTTATTAGATAAAACACATATTCGTTTCTTTACATTTAATGAAATGCTACGAATGTTTTTAAAAGCAGGCTATTCAATTAGTAAAGTAGATCGTGTATATGTTGATCATAAAATGTATGAACCGCTTATTGAGGAATTATATGGAATTTGTAAAAAATATCGTCTTGGAAGTGGCTTCATGGCTGAGACGGTTGTATTTCAATATATTATTGAAGCAGAAAAATCACAATTATGAGTGCTGCAGATAAAACAATATTATTTGTTACGTGTATAAATGATCGGCAAATGTATGCACAATGTGCGCGACATATATTACAATTGCCAGTTCCTCCAGGATATACGATACAGTTTATGCCGATTCGGAATGCAAAAAGTATGACGAGCGGATATAATAAAGCGGTTTCGCATCCAGCGAAATATAAAGTGTATATACATCAAGATGTTTTCATTGTAAATATGGGATTTTTATACGGATTAATTCAATTGTTTCAGGAACATGAACATCTTGGAATGATTGGTATGGTTGGAGCCCAATATGTTCCTCCAAATGGAACATGGAATGTAGGCAGAGGAGTTGTTGGAAAAGTAATTGGTTATATGAATGATTTATTTTATATGGCCAGTCAAGAAAAACCGTACCATGAGTCAAAAACATTTATGCCCGTTGAATGTATTGACGGTTTATTGATGGCAACGCAATACGATATTCCGTGGCGGGAAGACTTGTTTGATGGGTTTGACTTTTATGATGTGTCTCAATCATTTGAATTTAGAAAAGCTGGCTATACAGTGGGGGTTCCTGTACAGCGTGATGCGTGGTGCATTCATTATCATATTGATGTGAATATGACGAACTATGAAAAGTATAGAAAGATATTTGTGGAGCACTATATGTCAGATGTAAATCAAGACGAATAGAGGGGCTACAAAATGAAAGATCATACAATATTAGTCGTTGTTTGTATAAATAATGAAGAGCTATTTGAACAATGCGAGAGACAAATACGAAACCTTTTTGTTCCCCCTGGTTATGTCGTACAAATTTTTCCGATACGGGATGCGAAAAGTATGGCAAGTGCATATAACCGAGCACTTGCATATCCCGCGAAGTATAAGGTTTATATACATCAAGATACTTATCTTATTAATCGAGAGATGTTTTATACACTCATTTCACTTTTTAAAGATAACGAAAAACTTGGTTTAATTGGCGTAGCTGGTGCGCAGTTTTTACCGAGTAACGGGATATGGTGGGAAGGGAAAAATTTAGTAGGGAAAGTGATTGAGTACAGAAGACAGAATTATCAACTATTAAATTTGGATCAGCTGTTTTATGGGAATCAATCATTTATGTCAGTTCAGGCAATTGATGGATTATTAATGGCTACACAATATGATATTCCATGGCGAGAAGACTTGTTTCAAGGATTCCACTTTTATGATGTGTCGCAGTCTTTAGAGTTTCAAAAAGCGGGTTATTTAATTGGTATCCCTAATCAAGCAAATTTATGGTGTATTCATTACAACGGGGATGAGTTTGATGCGGATACATATGAGAAGTATCGGAAAGTGTTTGTAGAACATTACAAAGATATACTATCTCCATCATAAGGGAGAGATGCAGGATGAAAGGAATTATTTTAGCAGGTGGAACTGGATCGAGATTATATCCAATAACGAAAGTAACGAATAAACATTTGCTTCCTGTTGGACGTTACCCAATGATTTATCATGCGGTATATAAACTAAAACAATGCGAGATTACAGATATTATGATTATTACAGGTAAAGAGCATATGGGGGATGTTGTTAGTTTTTTAGGGAGCGGTCAAGAGTTTGGCGTGTCCTTTACGTATCGTGTGCAAGATAAGGCTGGCGGAATTGCACAAGCATTAGGGCTTTGTGAGAATTTCGTTGGGAATGATCGCATGGTAGTTATATTAGGGGATAATATCTTTTCTGATGACATTGGTCCGTATGTTGAAGAGTTTGCAAATCAAAAAGAAGGTGCGAAAGTACTGCTGCAATCTGTAGATGATCCGGAGAGATTTGGTGTAGCAAACATTCAAAACCGAAAAATAATTGAAATTGAAGAAAAACCGAAAGAGCCGAAAAGTTCCTATGCAGTTACAGGAATTTATTTGTATGATTCGAAAGTTTTTTCTTATATAAAAGAATTAAAACCTTCTGCAAGGGGGGAACTTGAGATTACTGATATTAATAATTGGTATTTAAAACGAGGGGTACTTACTTATAATGAAATGAGCGGTTGGTGGACTGATGCGGGAACTCATATTTCTCTTCAAAAGGCGAATACGTTAGCGCGGGATATAAACTTTGGTAAACAGTTTAACGGAGAATAGGTGAGAATATGAAAGTTGTAGAAACAAACTTTACCGACGCAAAATTGTTAGAACCGAGGTTATTTGGAGATGAGCGTGGCTTTTTTACTGAAAGTTATAATAAGAAGGTGCTAGAAACATTAGGGGTTACGTATTCGTTTGTGCAGGATAATGTTTCTTATTCAGCAGAAGCGGGAACGATTCGGGGATTACACTTTCAAAAAAATCCGAAAGCACAAACGAAACTTATTCAAGCTATGCAAGGAGCAATCTATGACGTTATCGTTGATTTGCGAAAAGATTCACCAACGTTTAAACAGTGGAGAGGATATATTTTAAGCGCGGATAATCATCGGCAATTGTTAGTGCCAAAAGGATTTGCACATGGCTTTTGTACACTTGTGCCGCATACTATTGTTATGTATAAAGTAGATGAGTATTATAGTGCTGATCATGACTCAGGGGTACTTTGGGAAGATAAAGAATTAGCAATTCCATGGCCGGTAACAAATCCTATTTTGTCTGACAAAGATCGAATATTACCGTTGCTTCAGGAATGTGAAGATAGCTTTTGAGTAGGAGAGTTGTTTATGAATATATTAGTAACAGGTGGGGCTGGATTTATTGGAAGTAACTTTGTTCATTACATGTTACAAAGCTATGAAACATATAAAATTATTAATTACGACGCATTAACATATAGCGGGAATTTAAATAATGTGAAGTCTCTTCAAGGGTATCCTAATTACTCTTTTGTAAAAGGGGAAATTCAAAATGGAGAGCTGCTAGAGCATGTCATAAAAGAGCGAGACGTCCATGTGATTGTAAATTTCGCAGCTGAATCACATGTGGACCGTAGTATTGAAAATCCGATCCCTTTTTATGATACAAATGTAATTGGGACAGTCACATTATTAGAATTAGTAAAAAAATATCCACATATTAAACTCGTGCAAGTATCAACAGATGAGGTGTACGGCTCTTTAGGGAAAACAGGGCGATTTACCGAGGAAACCCCGTTAGCTCCAAATAGTCCATACTCTTCAAGCAAGGCGAGCGCCGACATGATAGCTTTATCTTATTATAAAACATATCAATTACCAGTTATAGTAACGCGTTGCTCCAATAACTATGGGCCGTATCAATATCCTGAAAAGTTAATTCCGTTAATGGTTACGAATGCGCTGGAAGGAAAAAAACTACCGTTATATGGCGATGGATTAAATGTAAGAGATTGGTTACATGTAACGGATCATTGTAGTGCGATTGACGTTGTTCTGCATAAGGGACGTATAGGAGAAGTATATAATATAGGTGGAAATAATGAAAAAACCAATGTAGATGTTGTGGAACAAATTATCTCTCTCTTAGGAAAAACGAAAGAAGATATTGCGTATGTTACAGACCGTTTAGGGCATGATCGTCGTTATGCGATTGATGCACAAAAGATGAAGAATGAGCTCGGGTGGGAACCGCAGTATACGTTTGAACAGGGGCTAAAAGAAACGGTGGAATGGTATGAACATCATATAGAATGGTGGAAACCACTAAAAGAAAAATAAGGGGCATATAAATGAAAGAGCGGATTATCATAACGGGAGCAAATGGTCAATTGGGAAAGCAACTACAAGAAGAGTTAAATGCTGAAGAATATGACATATATCCATTTGATAAAAAGTTACTAGATATAACAAATATATCCCGAATGCAGCAAGTGGTACAAGAAATAAGGCCACATATAATTATTCATTGTGCAGCGTATACGAAGGTTGATCATGCTGAGAAAGAACAAGACCTTGCTTATGTAATAAATGCAATAGGAGCTCGAAATGTAGCGGTTGCTTCACAAGTAGTAGGGGCGAAATTAGTTTATATTAGTACCGATTATGTATTTCAAGGTGACAGACCAGATGGCTATCATGAGTTTCATAATCCATCACCAATAAATGTATACGGGGCTTCTAAGTATGCGGGAGAGCAGTTTGTCAAAGAGTTACATAATAAATATTTTATCGTTCGAACATCGTGGTTATATGGTAAGTATGGAAACAATTTTGTGAAAACGATGATGCGGTTAGGAAAAGAAAGAGCAGAATTATCTGTTGTAGCGGATCAAATTGGTTCTCCTACTTATGTGGCGGATTTAAATGTGATGATTAATAAGCTCATTCACACTTCTTTATACGGTACGTATCATGTATCAAATAGAGGCTCATGTTCTTGGTTTGAATTTGCCAAAAAAATATTCTCGGATGCAAATATGAAAGTGAATGTATTACCTGTTTCAACCGAAGAATTTGGATCGGCGGCAGCTAGACCGAAATATTCTGTTTTCCAACATAACATGCTACGATTAAATGGTTTTTCACAAATGCCTTCTTGGGAAGAAGGATTAGAGCGGTTTTTTATAGAAACAAAAAGTCATTAACAAAATTTAAGTTAATGACTTTTTTGTTTGCCTTTAAGAGGTTTTATGGTACTATAATTATAGTATCAGGTACTAATAACAAGTATAAGCAATTCTGGGAGGATATATCATGGAACTATTACAAGGGAAAACATTTGTTGTTATGGGCGTTGCGAACCAAAGAAGTATTGCGTGGGGAATTGCTCGCTCTTTGCATAATGCAGGTGCAAAATTAATATTCACATATGCAGGAGAACGTTTAGAAAGAAACGTTCGTGAATTAGCGGACACATTAGAAGGACAAGAATCACTTGTATTACCTTGTGATGTAACAAATGATGAAGAACTTACAGCTTGCTTTGAAACAATCAAGCAAGAGGTTGGTACAATTCACGGTGTTGCACACTGTATTGCTTTTGCAAATCGTGATGATTTAAAAGGTGAATTTGTAGATACTTCTCGCGATGGATTTTTACTTGCACAAAATATTAGTGCATTCTCTTTAACAGCTGTAGCAAGAGAAGCGAAGAAAGTAATGACAGAAGGCGGAAATATTTTAACGTTAACATACCTTGGCGGCGAGCGCGTTGTGAAAAACTATAACGTTATGGGTGTTGCGAAAGCTTCATTAGAAGCGAGCGTAAAATATTTAGCTAACGATTTAGGCCAACACGGCATTCGCGTTAACGCTATTTCTGCAGGACCAATTCGTACGTTATCTGCAAAAGGCGTAGGCGACTTTAACTCAATTTTAAGAGAAATTGAGGAGCGCGCACCACTTCGTCGTACAACAACTCCAGAAGAAGTTGGGGATACAGCAGTATTCTTATTCAGTGATTTAGCACGCGGCGTAACAGGAGAAAACATTCATGTTGATTCAGGGTATCATATTCTAGGATAAATATAATATTAATTTTTAAAGGACAATCTCTAAATGCTGAGATTGTCCTTTTTATTTGTTCTTAGAAAGAACGATTTTTAACGAAAGTTCTTACCACGTGATGAATATAACTATAATAGTACACGATTTATTCAGCTACGTATGGAAGTGGGAGGGACGAGTGTGAAGAATAAAAATAAAAGTTCAACAGTTGGAAAACCGTTGTTATATATCACGCAAGTAAGTTTAGAACTTACTGCACCAAAAATAAAAAGGATTATCCTGACAAACTTTGAAAATGAAGATCAAAAAGAGAAAAGTAATAGAAATGAAAATATTGTAAGCAGTGCTGTGGAAGAGGTAATAGAACAAGAACAACAAGAAGAGCAGCAAGTGGAAGAAAAAATAGAAGAAGAGGAAAAAGAAGAACACGCAGAACAAGAAGAACAAGAACAGCAAGGGCCAGTAAGAACTGTCCCGTATAATAAATCAT
Organism: Bacillus sp. RC251; assembly: GCF_044908765.1. Taxonomy (NCBI): domain Bacteria; kingdom Bacillati; phylum Bacillota; class Bacilli; order Caryophanales; family Bacillaceae; genus Bacillus; species Bacillus sp. RC251. The sequence continues at coordinate 297,639 of NZ_JBIYDP010000001.1, forward strand.
TTAAGGATATGAATAATGAAGAAAAAATTCATTTTTTATTAAACCGCCCTCATTACATTCCAAAAGTAAGGTGCAGAATAAAAACAGCTACAGTTTCTTATGTGGGATCGATCATATCGTATCGTAATGGCATTGTATCTATTATGCCGCAAAATAGTATGAGAGATATTAAGTTGTCTATAGATGATATCCAATCGATTAGTATGGCCGGCTTTTAAATATGTAAAGGTGGTAGAAAGCTTCTACCACCCCAATAGTTTTTTAGTTTACTTAACGATAGAAACGTCGCGTAAGCATTGAATCGCACAGAAACAACTTAAATCAACAGTAATGCAAGTAGTTGTCGATATTAATCTTGCATTTGGTACAGCTAAAAACGTACAAATTGGATCGTCACCAGGTGGTACCGGAGAACTGTCACCTAAAACTACAGTTAATACACGTAGTACAGCACAGCTATCATCATCTACACTTTCCACACGGAAAATTGGAGATCGGCAGCTAGTAAGGCTTGCAGATGGTGCGAATGCTTCAAAAGGTTCTCCAGTTTTTGTGTATAAAATAAAAGGGCGTGTATTTGCTACTGACGCAGTATTGTGTGCACCTAAAAATGGGATTTCACAACCAGATCCACACGTTGTTGTAGAACAATCTTGTAATTCATTGATGAATTTTACAACGTCAACTACACAATGAGAAGAGCCATGGTGTTTATTTTCGTTACAACTCATTAATGTCACTCCTTATCTTCTTGTTTGTATTTACATTAATAAGATATTGGAGTCGAGGAGATTTGGTCACAATCTCAAGACCTTTTTTTTTAAATAGGCGAAAGAAGATAAGGGAAGGTGGAATCATGCTGTTTACAAGCTGGCTTTTATTTTTTATTTTTGCGTTAGCTGCCTTTAGGCTCACTCGTTTAATTGTTTATGATAAAATTACAGCCTTTTTGCGAAGACCGTTTATTGATGAGTTAGAGATTACAGAGCCAGATGGAAGTATATCAACTTTTACAAAAGTAAAAGGTAAAGGATTAAGAAAGTGGGTTGGCGAATTATTAAGCTGTTATTGGTGTACAGGTGTATGGGTTAGTGCTTTTTTATTAGTTTTATATAATTGGATTCCTATCGTTGCAGAGCCTTTACTTGCATTATTAGCTATTGCAGGAGCAGCGGCAATCATTGAAACGATTACAGGATATTTTATGGGAGAATAATATATTTTCATAGTACGAGAAAAAGCGGAGTTTAAAAGAATGAGGGAACGGAAATAAAGAGTTGTTCATATAGTGAATAGACAGAATTGACAGTAGAGGAGATGTTTGCTGTGAGTAATAGTCCAAGGCAAAATTCATATGACCTGCAGCAATGGTATCAAATACAGCAACAGCACCATGCACAACAACAGGCATATCAAGAACAATTACAACAACAAGGATTTGTGAAGAAAAAGGGATGTAATTGTGGGAAAAAGAAGAACAAAATAAAACACTATGAAGAATGAAACACTCATGCTACTGTGAGTGTTTTTTATTATACATATAAAAAGCGGTATTTCTGTATTAGAAATACCGCTTTTTACTAGCTAATTTGAGCAACTGTTAATGCTGCTGCACGGATGTCTACAGTTCCAATTAACTCAACTGGTACAATTTGAATTAAGTCACCAGGATTTAAGTTAATAAGAATAACACCACTGGATACGTCTACTTCACCAGTACCAATAACGTTAGAACGAACTGCTGTACCTGATCCAGGAATAATGTTAGCTGGCGTGTTTAATGATAAGAAGAAACGACCAGCTTCTGGTGCAGTAGGTACGTTATCAAGACTAATTGTTAATGTATAACTAATTTGATAAATACCAGCTCGTAAAATTCGAATACCATCTCCGACACTTACTGTATCGTTGATTACAGGAACAGTAATATTTGGGTTTGGACTTACGCTAGGTAATAGTAGTGGTGTAAATAGTGAAGCGAACTGAGGTGCAGAAGCATTGAAAGCAAAACCAAAGGCAGGTAGTGTACTAGCTGGTTTCGCCTCGCAATCGATTTTAGTAAATTCGCAATCAGAAGAGAACATGTTTTTCACTCCTTTATCTGTTTCTACTTTCAGTTAATGAAAGGGACAGGTTCTATGTTCTAGACAAGTTCCCAATTTTAAGAAATTTACATAATAATACTCTTTAAGCATGGATTGGGTGGCAGATAATTCTGCCACCCAATCCATGCTTAAATCAGTATTTAGTTTTATATAGAAACATCGCGTAAGCATTGAATAGCGCAGAAGCAACTTAAATCAACAGTAATACAAGTGGAGGTTGATATTAGTCTTGCATTTGGTACAGCTAAAAACGTACAGATTGGGTCGTCACCAGGTGGTACAGCGGTACCATCACCTAAAACTACAGTTAATACACGGAGTACAGCACAGTCATCATCATCTATACTTTCTACGCGGAAAATGGGAGATCGGCAACTAGTAAGGCTTGAAGATGGTGCAAATGCTTCAAAAGGTTCTCCAGTCTTTGTGTATAAAATAAAAGGACGTGTATTCGCTACTGATGCATTGTTATGTGCACCTAAAAATGGAACTTCGCAACCGGATCCACATGTTGTAGTTGCGCATTCTTGTAATTCATGTATAAAACGAACGACATTCGATACACAGTTGAAATCACAATCATGGTGATGATGGTCTTCGTTACAATTGCAGCTCATTATGTTCACTCCTTATCGTGAGTTCTGACATACACTATTACAATATGAATGAGATATGGTTGATATTACGTTAATTCTTACGATAAAAGCAGGGAATTTATATAGTAGGGATGTACATAATGCAATATAAAAAAAGACATCCTTATTTAGTGGATGTCTTTTCAGGTAAATCTTTTCGCGCAGTATATAAAAAACGAGATATATCTAATTTTTTTCCTCTAAAAAATTGCGGAGAGGAAATGTAAAGTTCTTCTTTCGCACGTGTAATTGCGACATAAAGTAGTCGACGTTCTTCTTCTAAAGCTTCAGAAGTCTCTGTAACACGATCATTTGCATCTTTTAAAGAAGAAGTATGGGGAAGAATACCATCGCTCGCTCCAAGTAAAAAGACGCATGGAAATTCAAGGCCTTTTGCGTTATGAATAGACATAAGCGAAACAGCATTTTTTTCCGGCATTGTTTTTAATGCTTCCATTTCTTTTTGACCTTGAATTGCTTCATCAATAAATTGTAAATAAGCTGGAATATCGGTGAAACGAGTTGCTGACTCCATTAATTCTTCTAACATTTCTTCTTGTATATCTTTATGCATCGTAAAGGAAGAACGATCGTTACTTTGTAAGTACTCTAAATACTTTCCTTTACCATGAATAATTTCTTTTAATGCTTTTTTCGGTTCTAATTCTTTTATAAATTTAATAAAATCGATACGCTCATTTACCTTTTTTACTTGAAAAGGTTTTAAGCTCGGATTTAATAATAAGAAATGAAGAAGAGAAGGGAACCGCCCCTCACCATATTTCCATTGTTCACGTTCAATAAATGAAATACAATCATCACGCCCGATATACATAGTTGGCAATATATTTGAAAGTGATTCTAGTCGAAACGGTTCAATCACCAGTCTTAGATGATCTAATACAGGCTTAATTAAAGAATGTTCATAAAATGATTGACTCGCCCCGTGCTTAATAAATGGGATTTTGTGAATTGTAAGCTGATCAAGTAACGAACGGCTTACAGAATGTGTGCGATACAGTAAACAAAAATCTTTATAGTTGCGTTCGCCGCTATCTACTTTTTCTTGAATGAGCTGCAAAATTTGATTTGCTTCATCAAGAGTCGTAGCAGGTCTTGCGTAAAAAGGTTGTACACCTTCTTCACGCACAGAATATAGCTCTTTATCAAAACGTTCTTGATTTAGTTTGATAACTTCATTTCCAAGTCCGACGATAAAAGGATTGGATCGATAATTTGTATTCAGTGCGATAATCGTAGTGTTATCAAATTCTTTTGGAAAAGATAAAATAATTTGGTGACTTGCTCCTCGCCAGCCATATATCGCCTGGTCGTCATCACCCGCGATAAATAAATTATTTCTTGGCGTGGCTAACAATTTTACAATTTCATATTGTGCATACGATGTATCTTGGAACTCATCTACTTCAATATAGTGGAAACGTTGTTGTAATTGGGTAAGCAAAGGAGCGTTATTTTCTAACATATAATATGTTTCTAATAAGATGTCATCGAAATCAATATAATTATATCGTTGTTTCACTTCTTCAAAACGCTCGTATACTTCTTTAAATTCTTGTTCAACGGGTGTTTTTGCTGTTACATCTTTCGGACGATTCAATTTGTTTTTCTCAAGTGAAATCATAGCGAGCATTGTTTCAGCATCATAATCGTCTTTTAGACGCAATTCTTTCAAGATTTTCTTTATCATAATTTGTTTATGTTTTTCATTTGCTAAAATTTGCTGATTATATCCTTGACTACGAAGCAATTTTAAAAAGACAGAGTGGAATGTACCAGCAACAACGTAGCTACTTGCAGCACGATTCATACCTGGTAAATTTGCTACACGGTTTCGGATTTCTTCAGCTGCTTTTTGTGTAAATGTAAGCAATAAAATATTTCGTGGATGAACTTGTTTTACATTTACTAAATAACCTACGCGGGTTGTTAAAACAGATGTTTTCCCGCTTCCGGCACCAGCCAATGTAAGGACAGGGCCTTCTGTCGTTCGCACAGCCTCTAATTGTTTTTCATTTAAAAAAACATTTTGTTGTTCGAGAGCGCGAAAATACGCCGCATCTGCATCTTCTTCCATAATTAAATGGGTAGATGTTTTCGGAATATGGTATGTTGCACGCGGAATATCAGCGTGCGTTAATGATTTTTGTGAAAATTTTTCTTGTGTCATATATTCACCTTCAAAACTATAGCATCAACATTTAACTTTAGCGGAAGAAAAAGAAAATAGCAATGTAAAAAACAGGAGGGGATACCTCCTGTTTTCAAATTACAATTCTTTTATCATAACGATGTGAGGAATATTTGCTTCCATGAATACATCAGAATGCGTTACATATCCAAGTTTCTTATAGAAATCTTCAGCATGTGTTTGGGCATGTAGCTTTAATTTTGATAGCGAGTTTTCATTCGCATACGCTTCAAGTGCATCCATAACAATTTTTCCAATGCCTTTTTTACGATGGGAAGCTAGTACGCAAATGCGTTCCATTTTTCCTATTCCATCCAGTATGCGAAAACGACCAGCACCAACTGGAACATCATTATCATATATAACAACGTGTGTTGAAGTTTCTTCAAACTCATCATACTCTTCGTCAGCAGAAACTTTTTGTTCATTTACAAATACTTGTTTACGTACAGAGAATGCATCTCTTAGTTGTTCGTCCGTTTGTACGATCTGTGCGTGCAAATTAGTTGTTCCCCTTTCCAAGGTGGAATGTTTCGTATACAGTCCACGTTCCGTTTTCTAATTGATATAGAAGATGGAAGCGATCAATTGGTTGTTCATAATAGAAATCTTTCATACGTAATCGACCTAATACATCAGCATGCTCTGCATCGGATAAGCCTTGTCCGATTGTTAAATGAGGTACGAAAGCGTACTCGCGTTCTTGTATAAAGAATTCGCTATGCATTTCCTCATTTAAGAAAGTAAGTTCAGGTGTTTTTTCTACTTTAAAATAAAGAACATTATTAACAGGTGCGAATGAACCAACTTTTCCGACATGAAGGGTGAAAGGGTTCGTTTTACTTGCGATTGTATGTAATTCTTTTACAATCGATTCTAATTGTTCATCTTGCGTCTCAAAGGGTGTTTTCAATGTAATATGTGGCGGAACTAATGCGTAGTGCGGATCATAACGTTTACGCAATCCGTTCGCTTTATCTTGAATCATTTTAGATGGAAAAATTACAATGCCTAATTTCATGTTCCAATTCCTCCCTTTGTAAGTCTAGTTAGATTTTGAGAAAATAAATCTCTTAATCTATTATATCAAATTATTCTGAATACCGCTCTCTATTATTTCATTGATAGAATATGAGAGAAAGCTTTCGGTAAATCAGTTTGCCAATATTTCCACGTGTGGTTACCTTCAAACTCCTCGTAATGCGTGATGAAATTTCTATCTGTCAGAAGCGTATTGAGCTCACGGTTCGGTTGTACGAAATCAGAAACTTGTCCATCAGTGCGTTTTACGGCTGTTTCTTCTGTCCCAATGACGTGATAAAGGTCTAGCGCCTCCGGATTTTTGAAGTCTTTTGCTAAGCTCATCACTGTTTCATCCACAAATGGTGATTGCATAACGACTTTACCGAATGTATGCGGATACATAAGTGCAGTCATGAAGGAAACTGTCCCGCCAAGAGAATCACCAATTAACACACGACCTTTTCCCATTTGGTAAGTTGGATAATTTTCATCGATATATGGTGCAAGTTCATGAGCAAGGAAACGAATATACGCAGCGTTTTTCACTTCGTTTGGAAAATATTTTTCTTTACGATCGTGTACATTTTTATATGGAATACCGACAATAATTGTACGGTCAATTTCTTCAGTTTCACGAAGGCGCTCAATTACACGGTGAGCTTTACCAAGCTGAAAATAATCTCTACCATCTTGTGCAATTACAACTGTATGTTTGTGCAGTGGTGTGTAATTTACCGGTAAGTAAACGAGAAGTATAACATCTTCTTGAAGTGATGCGCTATAAAATGAAATTTCTTCAATTCTCCCTATTGTTTGATTCATGTAGATCCCCCTAAATAAAAATTTACTGTAATGATTGTAAGAGCGACGCTTGTAGTGAAAAAGTAAGAAATATTCACTAATAAGTGCTTTCGTTTCTATTTTACCATAATGGTACGAAGAATCTAAAAAATTAGTATTTAAGTTGTGAAAGAAAACGGATATAATGAAGTGGGATTTTTGACAGGTGAGAGGGGAGACGGAATTTGAAACAAGAAAGATCAATCGCACTACCATTAGCAATTTCCATTATAGCCATTTCATTCGCAGCAGTTTTTGTAAAGATGTCCTCAGCACCATCTTCCATATTAAGTATGTATCGATTATGGATTATCGTACTTATTATGCTGCCTATCGTTTGGAAAAAAAGGGAAGAGTTTAGTAAGATTCAAATAAAAGATTGGGGATTTTTAATTGGATCTGGTTTCTTTTTAGCGCTTCATTTTCTTTTGTGGTTTGAATCTTTAAAGCATACGACAGTTGCTAGTTCGACGATTATTTTAGCACTTCAACCAATCGTATCTTTAGTTGGAGGTTTTTTCTTATTTAAAGAAAGAACAACATACTCAGCCATTGCGACAATGGGAATAGCGATACTAGGCGTAATGTGTATTGGGTGGGGAGATTTAGGATTAAGTGAACAAGCAATTTATGGAGATATATTATCCTTTTTAAGTGTAATAGCGGTTGTCGGTTATTTATTTATCGGGCAAACAACAGTAAAGAAAGTATCACATTGGATTTATAGCTTTACAGTTTTTGCATTCGCAGGTATTTTTATGGGGATTTATAATATAGTATTGCAAGTGCCTTTTACAGGTTATACGAAGTGGGATTGGACCGTTTTTCTTTTACTTGCGGTTGTGCCGACAGTGTCACACGTCATTAATAATTGGTTATTAAACTACGTAAATGCAACAACAATTTCAATGAGTATTTTAGGTGAACCAGTTGGAGCATCTATATTAGCGTTCTTCTTACTCGGTGAAAGACTAAATGCCATGCAAATTATCGGTAGCATGCTCGTATTGTTTGGTGTATCTGTTTTCTTACTACAGCAACAAAAACGAACAGCAAAAAATGTAGTAAATGAGCCGGCGTATACACAGGAATTATAATGTTAGAGGAGAAAAGAGAAGTTGTGATACTTCTCTTTTTGTTTTACAGAAATATAGGGGAGGAAGGGAAGTTTAATGGAATTTCCATCAAAAAAAGATATATGGTTATATCCGATTTTTTTCGTTATCATTGGGGCGTGTTTTGCTCCTCTATTTGCAGGAAAAGAGTATTTTCTTTTATTTTTTACAATTCCGTTAGCAATATTATTTATGTGGAGTTGGTTTTCGACAAAATACATCGTCGGAGAAGAAACAATTACAATTAGATCAGGTCTCGTTAAAAAAAGCATATTTATACGAGATATAAAACAAATTTCAAATACGAAAAATCCAATAGCTGCTCATGCATTGTCATTTGATCGACTTGAAATTGTTTACGGCGCACATAAAACAGAGATTATTTCTCCTAAAGATAAAGACCAATTCATCAATCTTGTTACAAGTAAAAATTCACACATTGAAATTAAGTAAAAGAGTGGCTAGAAAGCCACTCTTTTACTTTGGATTTGTCATATAAGGTTGTACATGAATAATACAAAGGTCACGGAACTTTCCTTCAGTAGTTGTGACAATTACGACTGCTCTTCCGGCACTTTTTCCAGTAATCGTTACCGTATCACCTTTTGGATACATTGTGATAACATCAGCATTCATATTTGTCCAAATAAGTTCTTTATTCGTTGCTTGCACTGGCAAAACGGAAGCTGATAAATCAGTGCTTTGTCCAGTTCTTACTTTCAACTTATTTTTTTCCATATGAACACCAATGACTGAAATAACAGAAGGAGCGATTGAAATTTTAGGTGGATTAGGTTGTACGTTCAAACAAGACGCAGAAGTATTTGTAATAGGTGAAAATTTTCGTGTTTGTTGTTGCTGGAAAGCTGCTAACATGTTGGAGTCCCCTTTCTGTATAAGTGCTGATAGTACTACTATAAAGGAGTAGTGTTATGTTTAATTTAACGAAACATAAAGAAATTGTTAAATTCGAGTAGAAGATTGTCGAACTTTCATAAAAAGAAAGCTCTGCTGATATGATAACAGCAGAGCTTTCTTTTATAGATTATGACTATGTTGTTTTTCGAAATCCTCAAATTGCTCTTCAATTTCTTTTGAAGCTTGTGTTAGTAAACTAACAATTACGATTACTAGTAAACTAATAGTGAAACCAGGAATCATTTCATATAAGAATTCTTTTAAGAATTTAAACTGAGTCCATATAATAACAGTAGCGGCACCAGAAATCATGCCAGCAAGTGCGCCCCACTTCGTCATACGTTTCCAATATAAGCTTAATAAAATAGCAGGTCCGAATGAAGAACCAAATCCAGCCCAAGCGTATCCAACAAGAGCTAAAATCGTATCATTTTGTTTAAACGCTAATGCGCACCCAACTAATGCAATAACAAGTACAGCCATACGGCCGACAAATACAAGTTCTTTATCAGAAGCAGAACGTTTAAAGAATGTACGATATAAATCTTCTGTTATAGCACTAGAAGTAACGAGTAACTGAGATGAAATTGTACTCATAACCGCTGCTAAAATAGCTGCTAATAAAAATCCAGTAATAAGTGGATGGAATAAAATAGTGCCAAGTTCAACGAAAATCGTTTCTGGATCAGAAAGTTTTAAACCTGCTTTTGAATAGTATGCAATACCGATAAGGCCAGTAAACATAGCTCCGACAACAGAGAAAATCATCCAGCTCATACCAATACGTCGTGCGCTTTTAATTTCTTTTACAGAAGAAATCGCCATAAAGCGTACGATAATATGTGGTTGTCCAGCATAACCAAGGCCCCATGCGAATAATGAAATAATTCCTAATACAGAAGTACCTTTAAAAATATCTAATAATGCCGGATCGATAGATTTAATTGTTTCAAATGCTGGACCAAGTCCATTTACGTGCATAATTGTTACGACTGGAACAAGAATAAGAGCGACTACCATAATGATTCCTTGCACGAAGTCTGTCCAACTTACAGCTAAAAATCCACCAAATAATGTGTAAGCTACGACAACTCCACCAACGATAAGAAGACCAACATGGTAATTGAGTCCAAATGAATTTTCAAATAATACAGCGCCAGAGACAAATCCTGAAGCTACATAAAACGTGAAAAATATCATAATAACAAGTCCAGATACTAGGCGTAGCATATGGGATTTGTCGTGGAAACGGTGTTCCAAAAATTCTGGGATAGTAATAGAGTTGTTTGCAATTTCAGAGTAGGTACGTAAGCGAGGAGCGACATAGATCCAGTTTGCGTATGCGCCTAATGTTAGGCCGATCGCAATCCAACTACTACTTAATCCAACGCTAAACATTGCACCGGGTAAGCCCATTAAAAGCCAACCACTCATATCAGCTGCTCCAGCACTTAATGCTGTTACTGCGGGGCCTAGTGTACGCCCGCCAAGCATATAATCTGTTAAGTTGGACGTTCGTTTATAGGCGAAATAGCCAATTACTAACATCCCGAGCATGTAAATAGAGATAGAAGTTAAAGTTAACATCTGCGTACTCATGTAGTTCCCCTTCCTTTTGTCATGTCTTTTGATGCGTTATGCATATTTATAATCTATCATGATTATTCTGAAAAATCCATACAGAAATACGAATTTTCAGAAATGTAAGCGTTTTTTGACATCATTTTATTTTTTTAATATATAATATTCATACAAAAAACCTTATTTTTGATAGAGTATTTATTATATTTACATAAAAAGAGGTTGTTTTGTCAATATAATATTGAAAGGAAAGAAAAATATTTTTTTTTGAAAAGTATTGACTTGTGAAAAAAATCAGGTCTATAATGAGTGCAACTTAAAAAAATGCAAGCGTTGATGAAGAAGAGTACACATGATGAACATGTCAGAGAGCTGATGGTTGGTGCGAATCAGTATGGGATTGATGTGGAATGGGCTTCGGAGCTTCCAAACCGAAACGAAAGAAGTAGGCTTTGGCGACATGATCTCATCGATACAAGAGACACGTATTGTTTTTGATACGGTAAAGTGCGTTACATTCGTAACGAATTAAGGTGGCACCACGGGAGTACCCGTCCTTTCTATAGGATGAGTACTCCCTTTTTGTGTACAAAAAATTAAATAAATGAAATCGTTGAAGTAAGAAGAGTACGTATATTGGAGACGTTACAGAGAGCCGGGGATAGGTGGGAGCCCGGTGCGGTGCTATATACGGAATGGGCTTACGAGAGGTATGCTGAACAATTATTTTCAGTAGGCAACCCGGGTTCCGCCGTTACAAGGATAAGGTATATATTTTGTACCTGAACAAAGCGGGATGCTTTTGCGTCCAACATGAGGTGGTACCACGGTAAATTTATCGTCCTCTACATATTTTCGATATGTAGGGGACTTTTTTATTTTTCAGATTGAGGTGAAAGGCATGATGACAAAAGAGGAATTTATGAAGAAAAAAGAACAGGGAAGAGCATTTTTAGTAATCGCTGAAGAAGAAGGAGATAGCATTACGCCAATTTCTTTATATAGACGTATGAAAGGAAAGAAAAAGTTTTTATTAGAAAGTTCGCAGCTTCATCAAGATAAAGGACGCTATTCTTACTTAGGATGTAATCCATATGGTGAAGTGAAAAGTGTTGGTACGGAAGTAGAACGAACGATTTACGGCAGGGCAGAAAAGTTGCAAGGTAACGTACTACAAGTGTTAGAAGAAGAAATCGCGTCAGCTCAAGTAGACAGTCCATTCCCGTTTTGCGGAGGAGCAGTTGGTTATATTGGTTATGACGTCATTCGGCAATATGAAAACATTGGAGAAGATTTACACGATCCATTGAATATTCCGGAAGTACACCTTTTACTGTACCGTGAGTTTATCGTGTATGACCACTTACGCCAAAAATTATCATTTGTATATGTATGCAGGGAAGATGATTCAGCTTCTTATGAAGAAGTATATGAAAGATTGCAAGTATACAAAGAGGAAGTGTTACAAGGAGAAGAAGCAGAAGTAACTGAAATAAGATCAACATTATCATTCACTTCTTCTATAACAGAAAAAGAATTTTGCACGATGGTAGAAACGGCGAAAGAATACATTCGGGCCGGGGACATATTCCAAGTCGTATTATCTCAGCGTTTGCAAAGCGAATGTATCGGTGATCCATTCGCGTTATACCGAAAGCTTCGAATTACCAATCCATCACCATATATGTTCTATATCGATTTTCAAGATTATGTTGTACTCGGTTCTTCGCCAGAAAGTTTGTTATCAGTTAGAGAAGATAAGGTGATGACGAATCCAATTGCGGGTACGAGGCCGAGAGGGAAAACGAAGGAGCAAGATGCGGAAATTGAAAAAGAACTGTTAGAAAATGAGAAAGAACGAGCGGAGCATATGATGCTTGTAGATCTTGGTCGGAATGATATTGGCAGAGTAAGTGAAATTGGATCCGTGACGATAGATAAATATATGAAAGTAGAAAAATACTCTCACGTTATGCACATTGTATCTGAAGTTTACGGAACATTGCGAAAACTAATGGGTGGATTTGATGCATTAGCGTATTGCCTACCAGCAGGAACAGTGTCGGGAGCTCCGAAAATTAGAGCGATGGAAATTATAAATGAGCTAGAGAATGAAAAAAGAAATGTATACGCAGGTGCAGTTGGATACGTTAGTTTTTCAGGGAACCTTGATATGGCGCTCGCCATTCGAACGATGGTTGTAAAGGATGAAAAAGCATACGTTCAGGCAGGAGCGGGAATTGTTTATGATTCAGACCCAGTAGCTGAATATGAAGAAACGTTAAATAAAGCGAGAGCACTATTGGAGGTAATGAAATGATTGTACTAATTGATAATTACGATTCATTCACATATAACTTGTATCAACTGTTAGGTGAATACGAAGAAGATATTGTAGTCGTTAGAAATGATCAAATAACGATAGAACAGTTAGAAGGGATGAATCCAACAGGAATTGTGCTATCACCAGGACCAGGAAAACCAGAGGATGCTGGCATTTGTATCGAAGTGATTCGTCATTTTTATAAGAACGTTCCCATATTAGGTATTTGCCTTGGTCATCAAGCAATTATATCAGCATTTGGAGGAGACATTGTAAGAGCAGGACGCATTAAACACGGTAAAACATCACGTGTAAAACATAATGGAACTTCAATCTTTTCATATGTAACACAGCCATTAACGGCGATGCGCTACCATTCCCTTGTTGCAGCGCAAACGAGCTTGCCAGAGTGTTTTGACATACTAGCGACAGCGATGGACGATGGAGAAATTATGGCAGTTCGTCACAATTATTATCCGCTATTCGGATTACAGTTTCATCCGGAATCAATCGCGACAGAAGAAGGTGGAAAGTTAATACGTGCCTTTTTAACAGAAGTGAAGGAGGAGGAAAGAGTATGAATAACTATCTTCGTAAATTAGTGGAGGGACAACATTTAACAGAAGAGGAGATGTATAGAGCAGGGCTTCTTTTATTAAATGAAAACATATTGGAGAGTGAAATTGCAGCTTTCTTAGTATTACTGAAAGCGAAAGGTGAAACAGCAGAAGAAATATACGGCCTTGTTCGAGCTCTTCGTGAAAAGGCATTACCGTTTTCGAACCATATACAAGGAGCGATGGACAATTGTGGGACGGGTGGTGACGGTGCCCAAACGTTTAATATTAGTACAACATCGGCATTTGTACTGGCAGGAGCTGGCGTAAAGGTTGCAAAACATGGTAATCGAGCTGTTTCTAGTAAAACAGGAAGTGCAGATTTATTAGAAGAACTCGGTGTAAATATTAGCAGTACGCCAAACGAAATTGATTATTTATTAGAGCATGTCGGCATCGCATTTTTATTTGCACCAGCGATGCATCCAGCATTAAGACGCATTATGAAAATAAGAAAAGAATTGAATGTGCCGACGATTTTTAACTTAATTGGTCCTTTAACAAATCCGGTAAATTTAGAAACACAATTTGTCGGCATTTATAAACGAGATATGTTACTACCAGTTGCGCAAGTATTACAGAAACTAGGCAGAAAACAAGCGCTTGTCGTAAACGGAAGTGGATTTTTAGATGAAGCATCATTACAAGGAGAGAATTATGTTGTCATTTTGAAAGATAATGAAATAGTAGAAACGAGTATTGAACCTAAGAAATATGGTTTCTCAATAGTGAAAAACGAAGAGATTAGAGGCGGGGATTCGAAAGAAAATGCAAAGATTACGCTCGGAGTATTAAGCGGAGAAAAGAATGTTTACCGCGATACAGTTTTATTCAATGCAGGTCTAGCCCTTTTCGCAAATGGAAAAGCAGAAACGATCGAAGAAGGAATTACACTAGCGGCACATAGCATTGACTCTGGAAAAGCATTAGCCAAACTAAACTTATTAATTGCAGCAAGCAATGAAAAATTAGAAAGGGTGAATTAAAGTGGGGACGATTTTAGACAAAATTGTAGACCAAAAGAAAAAGGAAGTTGCGGCATTATATGAAACGTATACACCATTAAAAGAAATTAGAAAGACACATTCACTTGTAGAAGCGTTACAGCAGTTTACTGTCATTGCAGAAGTAAAGCGAGCATCACCATCAAAAGGAGATATTAATTTACACGTTGATGTACGAAAACAAGTGAAAACATATGAAGAATGCGGCGCAGGAGCAGTATCTGTTTTAACAGATGGTCAATTTTTTAAAGGGTCGTTTCACGATTTACAAACGGCAAGAGCAGAAAGTAACATTCCGCTTTTATGTAAAGATTTCATAATTGATACGATTCAAATTGATAGGGCGTATGAAGCTGGAGCAGATATTATTTTATTAATTGTAGCGGCGTTAACGAAAGAAAAATTAAAAGAGCTGTACAGCTACGTACTAGAAAAAGGATTAGAAGCAATTGTTGAAGTTCATGATGAGCAGGAATTAGAAATTGCAATTCAATTAAATCCGCACGTTATCGGTATTAACAACCGTAATTTAAAAACATTCGAAGTCGATTTAAGCCAAACAGAAAAGCTTGGAAAACGATTAAACGAGGAGAAATTACTTTGGGTTAGTGAAAGTGGGATTCATTTAAAGGAAGATATTATCCGTGTTAAAAAAGCTGGAGCGAAAGGTGTATTAGTTGGAGAAGCACTTATGACATCATCTTCTATTCATACCTTTTTTGAAGATTGTAAGGTGAACATATGAAAGTGAAAATTTGCGGTATCACTGATGTTGAAACGGCAAAACGTGCTTGCGAATACGGAGCTGATGCACTCGGATTTGTTTTTGCAGAAAGTAAGCGAAAAATTACTCCAAGGCTAGCGAAAGAAATCATTCAGGAGCTTCCAACAAACGTGTTAAAGGTTGGTGTTTTCGTAAATGAATCAGTAGAAGTGATCGAGAAAATTGCAGATGATTGCGGGTTAACACATGTGCAACTACATGGGGATGAAGACAATCATCAAATTAGAAGATTGAATATTCCGTCTATAAAATCAATTGGGGTAACTTCAGAGAGTGATATGAAAAATGCTCAAACATATGAAACGGATTATATATTGTTTGATAGTCCGAAAGAAAAGTTTCAGGGGGGAAATGGAAAGACATTTTCATGGGAGTTACTCGCACATATGCCAAAAGAGTCGCGAGAGAAAACGATATTAGCTGGTGGGTTAAACGCTCTTAATATAGAAGAAGCGATTCGAACGATTCAGCCATACATGGTCGATGTAAGTAGCGGAGTGGAGACAGAAGGAAAGAAAGATGTAGAGAAAATAAAACAATTTATTATAAAAGCGAAGGAGTGTTCCAAATGAATTACGCATATCCAGATGAAAAAGGTCATTACGGTATATACGGAGGACGATACGTTCCAGAAACGTTAATGCAATCTGTATTAGAACTAGAAGAAGCATATAAAGAAGCAATGCAAGATGAAGGGTTTCAAAAGGAATTAAATCATTATTTAAAAACGTACATCGGAAGAGAAACACCGCTTTATTTCGCTGAAAATATGACGAAGTATTGCGGCGGTGCAAAGATTTATTTAAAACGTGAAGATTTGAACCATACAGGAGCTCATAAAATTAACAATACAATCGGTCAGGCACTTCTTGCAGTACGAATGGGCAAGAAAAAAGTTGTCGCTGAAACAGGAGCAGGACAACACGGAGTTGCAACAGCTACTGTATGTGCCCTACTCGGATTAGAATGCGTCATCTTTATGGGAGAAGAAGATGTGAGACGTCAAAAATTAAATGTGTTCCGAATGGAATTACTCGGAGCGAAAGTAGAAAGCGTAGCGGCAGGTAGCGGCACATTAAAAGATGCGGTAAACGAGGCGCTTCGCTACTGGGTTTCACATGTACACGATACACACTACATTATGGGATCCGTTCTTGGACCACATCCATTCCCGCAAATTGTTCGTGATTTCCAAAGTGTAATTGGGAAAGAAACGAAAAAACAATATGAAGCGTTAGAAGGGAAATTACCAGAGGCAGTCGTTGCATGTATTGGTGGTGGTAGTAATGCGATGGGCATGTTTTATCCGTTCGTACACGATGAAGAAGTCGCTCTTTACGGCGTAGAAGCAGCTGGAAAAGGCGTTCACACAGAAAAGCACGCAGCGACTTTAACGAAAGGAAGCGTTGGTGTTTTACACGGATCGATGATGTACCTTCTGCAAAATGAAGAAGGACAAATTCAAGAAGCGCATTCTATTTCAGCGGGACTCGATTATCCAGGTGTTGGGCCAGAACATAGCTTGCTAAAAGATATTGGCCGCGTTTCTTATCATTCGATAACAGACGCAGAAGCGTTAGAAGCATTTCAATTATTAACGAAAAAAGAAGGGATTATTCCGGCGTTAGAAAGCTCACATGCTGTCGCATACGCATTAAAATTAGCGCCGCAAATGAAGAAAGACGAAGGGCTTGTCATTTGTTTATCTGGCCGCGGGGATAAAGATGTAGAGAGTATAAAAAGTTATATGGAAGAGGTGTAAAAAATGGGAGTAGAAAAAATTAAAGCAGCGTTTGAAAATGGTAAGAAAGCATTTATTCCGTACGTAATGGGCGGAGATGGTGGCCTTGAAAAATTAAAAGAAAGAATTTGTTTTCTAGACGAAGCAGGAGCAAGTATCGTTGAAATCGGTATTCCGTTTTCAGATCCAGTCGCAGACGGTCCAACGATTCAAAGAGCAGGGAAACGAGCGCTAGATAGCGGTGTAACAGTAAAAGGCATTTTTCAAGCATTAATAGAGGTAAGGAAAAAAGTACAAATTCCGTTTGTACTCATGACATATTTAAATCCAGTACTCGCATTCGGAAAAGAACGATTCATCGAAAACTGTATAGAAGCAGGTGTAGACGGTATGATCGTTCCGGATTTACCGTATGAAGAACAAAATATTATTGCCCCGTTACTTCGAGAGGCAAACATTGCGCTAATTCCACTCGTTACAGTAACGAGCCCAATTGAGCGAATTGAAAAAATTACGAGTGAATCGGAAGGGTTCGTTTACGCTGTTACAGTAGCGGGCGTAACAGGAGTACGTCAAAACTTTAAAGGTGAGATTCATAGTTACTTAGAAAAAGTAAAATCACATACACATTTACCGGTAGTGGCAGGGTTCGGTATTTCAACGAAGGAACATGTAGAAGAAATGATTACAATATGTGATGGAGTAGTCGTTGGAAGTAAAGTCATCGAGCTGTTAGAAAATGAAAAGCGAGAAGAAATATGTGAATTAATACAGGCAACAAAACAAAAAGAAGAGGCATAAGTCTCTTCTTTTTGTTTTACGTAATAAATGTTAAAATATACAGAAAATACATATAACTTAGAGGGTGAGAAAGCATGCTAAGACGTAAACTACTATATCTTCTTCTAACTGTACCATTATACGCTTGGCTCATTAGCATGACGAAAATAGAGGTAATGGCTCTATTTTTAGGATATGTATTCATCTTTTCCAACTTAAATCGCATTCAAGAGCAATCTATTTTAGAAATATGTATATTTTCGATTAGTATAGAACTATTTAGTATCGTTTCGATTGTATTATTAAACGAATTATTTCGCTGGATCCATTCATTTGAATTAATGAAATTTGGAAATGTTGTATTGCAAGTAATATGTGCTTATATTGTGTTTGTTGTATTAGACAAAATAGTTGGACAGCAGAGCGTTTTTCAGGATAAAAGAAAATGGGAGTGATTCAAAAAAGGAGCTAAATGGCTCCTTTTTTGAATCTGTAGTAAAAACAATTGAAAATTATGGCATCTGTTATATAATAGTTAAAAATTGTATTTTTAATGAAAAGAGATGATAACATGGCCATATTGTTGGCACTTATCCCAATTATGATGATTTTCATTTGTTTATTTTTATTTAAACAAACGTCATTACGATCCTCTTTAATTGCTTACGTTGTGTCTGTTGGAATCGTTTTACTCTCGCCAACGTTTCAACTAGGGATAAGTGAAACTGTGCACGCAACGATTAAAGGTTGGTTAATTTGTTTTATTGTCGGGTACGTGTTGTTTTTCGGTATTTTTTTATTTCACCTCATGAATAAAATGGGGTACATCGATCAAGTAGCACGTTTTCTAGAAGAAGTGACGCACGATCGTTTATTACAAATGCTCCTTATGTGTTTTGGTATTTGTCCGCTAATCGAATCAGTAAGTGGATTCGGAATTGGCTTCATGGTTGCAGCACCGATCTTTCTATCATTAGGCTATAAACCGTTTCAAGCTGTACTACTTTCATTTATTGGTTTACTAGCTAGTTCATGGGGGGCAATGGCAACTGGTACAATTATCGGTTCGCAGCTTATAAACATGCCCCTTACAACACTTGGCACAAATACAGCACTACTAAGCATTCCGATGTTTGCTTATTTTGTCATTCTTTCCTTACACATTGTAGGTGGCTGGCAGGCGGTGATTGAAAAGTGGAAGGAAGGATTCGGTTTCTTTTTATTATTTTCTCTCGGAATCTATCTTTCTAACGCATACGTAAGTGTTGAACTTGCAGGTATATTAAGTTCTATCGTTACAATTACATTTGGCTTTCTTATCGTTAAATTAAAAGGAAAAAACGAACAAAACCTAATAACAGAACATGCTGCTACAACGGAGAGAGAAGTATCTATTATAAAAATTATTAGCCCTTATATATTCCTAACAGTTTGTATTTTACTTTCTCGCCTCGTACCAGCATTACATGATGTATTCAGATCATATGCCGTTCTTGATTTGAAATCATACTCTTACAAGCTAGAGCTACTATATTCACCAGGATTTTGGCTCGGTATGACATGCTTATTTACTATTATCTTCTTCCGTATTCCATCTCATATTATTAAACAATCAATCTCGCAAACGATAAAACAATGGATTCCTTTTGCGATTACGACGACAATGTTTATCGCCATTTCAGAACTAATGGGTGCATCTGGCATGCATTCATTACTGGCAAAAACAGCTGGTGAAACATTCGGTCCATTTTTCGTTTTCGTTGCTCCGTTTATCGGTGGAATCGGTGGCTTTTTAACAGGTAGTAATGCAGGATCAAATGCGATGTTCATCAAACTACAAATGCAAACTGCGCAAAACGTAGCACTTCCGTGGCAATACGTTACAACACTTCAAAACACAGCATCGTCAGTAGCGACAATCGCTTGCCCGTCAAGGATTACGTTAGGTGCTTATTTATGTAATATACCGTATCGTGAAAATGAACTATTAAAGAAGACGACGTTAATGATTTTTGGTGCGGTGTTGCTTGTAGTGGTAGAGGTTAGTGTTTGGTATATGTTGAGAAATTAAAAATCCTCCTAACATAGGAGGATTTTTTTTATGATTGGATAATGTTTTTATTATGTAAAGCTTCTACTAAATGAATAGGAGATGAAATGTATGCCCCTAAAAAACTACGGTGTGTTAAAAGGTACAGTTATACAATCAAAGATTGGAAAAGGGAAAACACCTCATTATCAAGTTCATTTACAGGGAGAGACAGGAGTAGATTATCGTATTGCAATTAACGTAAAATCGCAAAGTTATCCGTCAGAAGTTTTATATTTTGCGAGTAACAATATTAGGTCAGAGGCGATTCATATTTTATCGACATTACCATTTGGTTTTACGGAAGTAAAAAATAATGAGCCGAAAGTGGCTTTAGATTATGTAAGAGGAAATCTATTTGACCCAAAACAAATGATTCCTTTACCTCCCGAAAAAGCAGGAACAGATAATGATTTAAACGAAAAAATAGAACGTTATATAAAACGAGCGATAGAAGAAAAGGCAACTATTTATGCGTTCGGTGAAAGATGGGGACCAGAAGAAAATACACCAGATTCCTATTTTCATTTCAAACCAGGAAACGGTATACATGATATTCACATGAATCAAGGGAATGTAGAGAAATGGAAAGGTGATAATGGTATATGGCAAGACGGGGGAATACTCATTCACTTTGAAAAGGAAGAAGAATGGACCGGGATCTTTCTTGCCTTTCAGTCGCAGTCATGGTGTACAGATGAAGAAGGACATGCTCGTGTGCCGGTTGAGCAGTGTGATTATAAGAGAAATAATTGAGGAAAAGAGGGTGTTCAAAAAGAACGCCCTCCTTTTATTTTATAAAATCCCAAACTAACAAGTGTAGAAATACAAGAGAACAGCAGAGCCACACTAGAAAACGCAATGAGGTACATATTATACTTCATCACTTTTCCAAGGAGCTGGTTACTGTCGTACTGAAATAGTCCTGCTATTATGTTGAATAAAAATAATACGATAAACATGACGATAACACCGTCTATTGATCCTTTAATATCTGGTTTACTTAAAGCGATATGTGCAGAAATACAAATGGCGATAAATAAAAATAACCAAAAAGAAGGATTTAATAAATTACTTATTGTAAATAAGCTTTTCAATAATACAAAAGTCGATAAAAGCATGTTTTGAACCATTTCTATATTAATAGAAGTAGAAGCGATTGTTTTTTCGAGAGTTGTATTAAATAAGAAATATGAATTTGGTACGAAATAGCGCATTAAAAGGATTAACGCAGTAATACCGGAAATAATAGGACCGATTCCAATGAAGAAGTTCCCAATTCGTTGATATACACTTTTTTGATTGTATTGATGTTGTACGTAGCCTAAAGCACCTTGACTTGTATCTGTTGGGAAAAACTGCGTTGCTACAATTTTATGACGAAATAGTACACACATAATGGCATGTCCAAGTTCATGAATAGGAACACCGATCCAAGCCGTTAAAAGGAATCCTTTTCTTCCGAAAGCTCTCGACCAATACATTCGTGTGAGAGATTCTAAATAGCCTAATAGAAATCCAATTACAATGATAACGCCAATTAAGGAAAATAATTGGATTACGCTTGTAAGGAGTATTTGAAAAATTGAGTTTACCAATTCCATTGCCTGTCATCCAATCTGTTAAAAATGTTATTTGCTCTGTTTCATAATAGCATTATTTCTCAAGATTGCTAGCACATATATTTTCATTTGAAAGAAGGGTTTCAAAATCTTTTTCTTGTAGTCATGTTTTATGTACAAAGTCATATATTGAATTTGTAACACCCTATATGGTATCTGCTCAAGGAGGGATAAGAGAATGAAATGTCCTGCGTGTCAGACGGAAAATGCAGCAGAGGCAAAGTTTTGCGGGAATTGTGGACATTCGTTGACGGAGGAAGTAGTGGCAAGTAGTGGCCAAGAAGAAGGGCCAGAACAAGCACACGTAGCAAAGGCAAAGGAAACTCGCCCCAATGAAACGGTAGAGCAGGCGAAGCGGTTTGCGAGTGGCTATTTTCAGTTCTTTAAAAATGCTTTTAAATCACCGTCTGCCAGTATAAAAAGCGGCAATATCGAAGTGCGAAATGGAATTACAAGCCTTGTACTTATTTGTTTTTTAGGAGCGTGTATTTTTTATAGAATCATGAGCGTAGCGGCGAATGTTAAAAGAACATTTGCACCGGATGTATCTACGCCTTCTTTCTTTGGCGAGTCTATAAAGGTCTTTTTATTTTTACTAATTTTAACTTTATTTGTCGGATTTATTATTTTTGTAAGTGGTAAGATGATGAAATCACCTTTTTCGTTTCTTGAAGTATTCGGTATATGGGGAACGATAGCGACGCCAGCTATTGCTATATTAGTTCTTTCTTTTCTTTTTAGTTTTTTATTAATCTTCTTACCAATCTTATTAGGGTTGGCTACAACATATATGGGAATTAGTATAATTGTAGCTATAGTAAAATTAGATAACGGCGGATTAGATCCTATTTACACACTTCTTATCGCAAATGTTTTAATCGGAATTGCAACATTCATTGTACTGTGGTCTTACATTAGCACGATAATTCGAGCCTTTACACAGGGATTAACTGGCCTCTAAAGAAAAGGTGGTTGAATGAATGAATGTATGTATGTATGTACAAAGTGTGGGACTCAGTTTGAAGATTGAATCTTATAATGTTGAACTAATCAAATCAAGAGAATAGAACACGTGAAAAAGGTACAGTGCACAACTGTACCTTTTCTATGTTTTTTTAGCTGAACCAGGATCCCTTGAAAAAAAGATATGAAAGAGGAATGTGACTTTACTTGCTCCTCCTGATGTACTTGCTTGCACATCAGATAATGCACTAGATGTTAACACACCTTCAGAATGAGGCGGTACCACTATTTTGAGAGCATCATCTGATTCTGATGATGCAGTAACTGTTATTGTATCATCAGATAAGTTTAAAATTTTTACAGTACCGATTGGTAAGATAGACTTGCCAGCGTGTGATGCTGAAGCGAAGTGAGAGCCTTTCCAAATCGTTTGTGCGAAGGTTTCATCATTAGATAACCAAGCGCGAGCGCTGTATAATGTTGCGTTAATGGAAAATTCTTGGTCAAGTGACACGGCGGGTTTCGGTTCTTGCGGTTCCTCTGGAGTTTGAGCGAGAAGGCCGGCACACATATATGTTTCACCTACTTTCGATAGTTACTGTTATAGCATATTAAACATATTATTTATAAGACACGACGGCTACCTATTCAGGCATAGTTTTGTGCACCAAATTTGAAGATGAAATTATCTTTCTTTACAATGGAAGTAGGTGTTATTTCTGAAAAATATGGAAATCGTAAAGAGTATGTAGAAAAGAAGGAGTGGTAAAGTGAACTATGTCATTATTGGCGGAGATGCAGCTGGTATGAGTGCAGCTATGCAAATTGTTAGAAGTGATGAAAATGCAACTGTTGTAACGTTAGAAAAAGGTGAAATTTATTCGTACGCGCAGTGTGGGTTACCATATGTCATTAGTGGTGCTATCGCTTCAACGGAAAAATTAATTGCGCGAAATGTGAAGACGTTTCGTGATAAATATGGAATTGATGCGAAAGTACGACATGAAGTAACGAAAGTAGATACGGAAAAGAAAGTGGTGTACGCAGAGCATACGAAGACGAAAGATATTTTTGAATTTCCGTACGATCGTTTATTAATTGCAACTGGCGTACGTCCTGTTATGCCAGAGTGGGAAGGCCGAGATTTGCAAGGCGTTCATCTTTTAAAAACAATTCCAGATGCTGAGCGTATATTAAAAACGCTAGAAACGAATAAAGTTGAAGATGTAACCATTATTGGCGGTGGTGCGATTGGACTGGAGATGGCAGAAACATTCGTCGAACTTGGTAAGAAAGTAAGAATGATTGAGCGAAATGATCATATCGGTACGATTTATGATGCAGATATGGCTGAATATATACATAAAGAAGCAGATAAACACAATATTGAAATTTTAACGAATGAAAATGTGAAAACATTTAAAGGAAATGAAAGAGTGGAACAAATTGAAACGGATAAAGGTACGTATAAAGCAGATCTTGTTTTAGTATCGGTTGGAGTAAAGCCAAATACTGATTTTCTTGAAGGAACAAATATACGTACAAATCATAAAGGGGCAATTGAAGTAAATGCATACATGCAAACGAATGTGCAGGACGTATATGCAGCTGGTGATTGCGCAACACATTACCACGTTATAAAGGAAATTCATGATCATATCCCGCTCGGAACGACTGCTAATAAACAAGGCCGACTTGCAGGACTGAATATGCTTGATAAACGAAGAGCTTTTAAAGGAACGTTAGGTACAGGCATTATTAAATTTATGGATTTGACGCTCGCAAGAACAGGTTTAAATGAAAAAGAAGCAAAAGGGCTACATATTCCGTATAAAACAGTCAAAGTAGACTCCACAAATATGGCGGGCTATTATCCTAATGCGAAACCACTTTACTTGAAATTATTATATCGTTCTGACACGAAACAATTATTAGGTGGACAAGTAATTGGAGAAGAAGGTGTAGATAAACGAATTGATGTGATCGCAATGGCACTTTTCAATAAAATGAGCATTCACGATTTAGAAGATGTCGACTTAAGTTACGCACCACCATATAACAGCGTTTGGGATCCAATTCAGCAAGCGGCAAGGAGAGCAGAATAGCACTTTTTAAGTGCTATTTTTTTCGTTAAAGGGGAATCATTATTTTTGGCGAAAGAAGCGAATTGGAAATAGTTATATATAGGGAAGGGGATCATTAAAAATGTTTGTAACACTTCAAACAGTTCAAGAATCAGAAAAAGAAATATTACGTAATTTATATGCACTATATCTTCATGACCTCTCTACATTCACTCCTAATATAAAGATTGGGGCAAATGGATTTTTTGAATACAAAGATTTGTACATGTTTTGGGAAAATGACGGAATCACTCCGTATTTTATTAAAAGTAATAATGATATTGTAGGATTTTTATTACTACTGGAACGTCCATTTTTGAAAAAAGAAAATGACTTTTGTATTAATGACATTTTCATATTGAATCAGTACAAGGGAAAAGGAATCGGTAAACAAGTTATTGAGAATGTACTAAAAGAGAAACGAGGACAATATTTCGTTATCGAACTTGTGAAAAATGTACCAGCTGTTTCTTTTTGGAAGAAAGTATATAGGGAGCTAAACATCGAATTTGATGAAAAAACAAAGTTAATCGATGATGAAGAATGTCTCGTTCAAACTTTTAAAATATAATGAAATCGGTGCCTCTAATAGATTAATTTGAAATTTAACTTTATCCCGCTATTTGCGGGCAGTAAGAGCCCGATTAGTGAGGGCTGATAATCAGTGGGGGATGAAGAAAACCTCTACTAATTAAAGTTTCACTTTATTTCGAATATACCGTTCGCCCTTGAAAACATAGTACTTATCGCTTATATTTTCATATAGTATTTATTTTTTAATAAAGCAATGAACGAACCAGGGGGCACAGTATGGCAATTAACATGAAAACAATCGAAGAATGGATTGCTGAATCAAACGCAAGACAGGAAGAAGACTTTGGAAACGTTGTTGAAGAAATGAAAGAAGTATGCGTCGGACTTGATAATGCGACATTAATTTATACGAAAAATGTATTTTGTTTCGGTAAGAAAGTAGAAGTATTGTTCTTCTTCCAAGATCATGTCGTGATTGGACAAGAAAAAGATGAATATGTTGAAATCGAAAAATTAAAGTATGAAGCAATTACACATAGCAACTTAAAAACAAATGACAAAAATACAACGTTAGAATTAAAGTTTGCTAACGGACAATCTATCAATTTAGATAGTTTAAATGATAACTACGGTACGAAAAATTGGTTATTCGCGAGACAAATTAAGAGTATTTTTAAATTAATCTAGTAAAAAAGCACGCCGTCCACCGGCGTGCTTCTAATTAAGCAAATCCCCTTTTAACCAATTCCGTGCTCGATACGCCCCAACAGGAATTTGAATAAGAGACGTTTCAGTTCCAGTATCTATCCCGTATAACTGATCACATGAATTTGTATCAAAACTTAGTAATGGATGCCCGCCCATCCTCATCGCGGTTGCGGCGAAAACGAGGTTATGAACGAGTATGCCAGCTTCCATTTGGTGAATACGGTATCCTCTATAGCCTAATGCACGTGTATAGTAATCTTTCTTTCCGACTACATGTAGGCAAAGCGGTACTTGAAAAAGATTTACGTTATCCATCGTCATACTGGATTGAAGGGGATAACGAAGGTCTCCATATCGAAGTGGCTGTATGGAATGATTTTTGCTGTTATAAGAATAAGCGCCGTTTTCTATATCTTTTACGTTATAAAAACATCCATATAAGGAGACGCGCGCATTTTCATTTACATACTGACCATCAAGGTCGTTGTAATAAGGGAAGGCGAGGCTCGCTTCTTGTAGTAAAGTAGCGAGCCCTGCTGCATCCCATTTCGTTAAAGTGAAGTCAGCATCAGGGGAATACCGTTCTTTACAAAGTTGTAAGAAATCATACGATAACCGTTCTACTTGCGGCAACTGTACAGCGTGCGCATGATGTTGATAGTGCTCTTCATGATGTAGTGTTTGGAAGTGTGCTGTCGATTCAATCATAGAAGCTTCATTTATTTTTGTTATCATTGGATATTCATTTACATGTTTTGAGCGAACGAAATGTTCGTGTGCTAACGGCGGAATTTGCTGTAACAACTCATGAGAAGTAACTGTTTTATTTTCACGGTAATCATTGTGAAACCAATTCGTTTGCGGTTCTGTACTTAAAGGAACGACAGCATACACACTTTCTTCGCCTTCTGACAGTCCGAGTAAATGATTGATTGCCCGGTCTAGAAACTGAAAGTATACGCCATTTTTGTAACCGAATTGTTTGGCACATGCAAGTAATTGTCCGATGAGAACACCACTATCTAATCCTTGAAGTCGATACGAAAAATTATTGTATTTAAAGTAGTTTTTCCAAAACATAGTGGATACGAATGCAGCGCCAAAACAAGACTGTATGTTACAACGGTTGCCAAGTGCTTCTGTAATGTAAGAATCGAAATTTCCTTCGCGAAGTAAAATAAGTCGGTGGTGCGCAGCGTCGTAATGGTAAATACCGTCTGGATAATCATCAATCTTTAAATATATATACAATTCATTTGGATATAAAGCGCCGCCTGAAGGGATAGATCTTCGGAATAAAATTTTCTCGCTATTTAGCTGACATAACTGTGTTAAACCAAATGAGGACCAAAGGTAATGACCAATCTCTTTTAAAGTAGGTGTAGTAGAAGAGTTAGGTAAAGATAATGGGATTTCTAAAGAGAGTGGAATGATAGGGACATTTCGATATAATTTATAAGGGAGCGGTGCATCTTCCCAGTCCACTTCATGGTTTGGCATAATTTCGTCTATAGAAAAATGAAGATGATGTAAAAAAGTATCCAGCTGCATAGAATCCCCTCCTTTACTATGGAAACGGATGCGGATGTGGATTTAATCGTTCATTCGTTAAAGGTTCGTTTGTATATCCAAGTGTCATCGGCACAGTATATACTCTATCCAGTCCTGTAACCCGAGTGAGATGGTGGCCGAACGTCATCGGTAGCATGCCTGGAATAATGACTTTTACACAATGTAATTCGTTTTTTTCTATAAGAGGTACTGTTTGATTTACAACGATTACGTCAAGTCCAGATTGCTGCAGACGGTTTAAAAGTTGATGAAGATCGGATGTTAAATCTAGATCAACTGATTGTAATGCATTCATTTCTTGGAATGATTGCATCGGTGCATCGTCACGTAAAAGAAAGTGAAGACGTTCTTCTGCTTCTTTTAATCCGTACAGCATACTATGGTCTTCCATTTTATTTACGAGATAAGGGTCTTGTAAGCAGTTTTCGTAATGCTCTCTTTTTTGTTCGAGTTCATCGTCTGCTATTAGTAACATGCCTGCTATTTCATGAATGGCACTCTTTAAAGCGCGGACAGGGTCTAAATGAGAGCCTCCCGCACAAACAACGTTCATTCCATTTTCACGCGTATTTTTCGCAATTACCCATAAGCTTGGGATACCGTGTTCCATCGTTGCGTTAAAAGCATGTAATTCATACCCAGTAATCGTGTATAGCCGCTGAATCATTAATTGTAATTCCGTATCATTTGCTGAACTAAGATCAAGGCGAGGGAGAGGTAATTCGGCATACCAAGTGAGTAAAAAGGCGTCACGCTCTACAATTTCTAAAATGCCATGAAAAATTGCTTCTTCTAAACTACCACCAATTGCACATCCATTTGATGTTTCATACACGAAAGCATCTCGATGACCGAGGCTATAATAAGCAATTGATTCAGGAACTAAAATTGGCCGGTTTTGTAATAAAGAGTAGCCCCATACCCAGTTTTGTTCATAGTCAGGATCAAACGGTTTAAACGGAAAACTATTCCGATTATAATGTTCATTTGTATGTACACCGAGCAAGAGGGGATTAAGTGCATGATCCTCTAACTCACGAAAACTGCCGTGTACATTTGTCTTTTTTCCTCGAGGTGACATACCACAATATCGTTCTAAACCTTCTAAAATAGCAGTCGCTTCACTCATTGCAAATGAATGAGTTCGGCCTGCAACACCTTCGTTTCCAAACATTAATGGCATGTTTATAATAACGTCAGCAAATGGTAATAAAGAATGCTGCATTTTTCCGTTCAACATACCGACGCGATAATCGAAATAATCTCTCGTTAAAAATGTGTTTAGTTCATGAATGGAACGACAGCGATATGTTGCTTCGCTTGTTTTTAAGCTCGGTTGTAACGAAATCGTTGCTGCATCTGCCGTATCATCAGGCAAATTGCTACATACAGGGCAGAGCGGATCGGGAAGAAAAGAATGCCGCGTACATTGCAGTGTTTGTAAGTTTAGTAAAATGAGTTCATTTTCTAAAGAAGAATGGTTATGAGTTAATATTTTCTCTGTTTCTGCACGAATAAGATGGCACATTTGTAACATACCATTTTGGGTGGCACGTACATCACGCCTTGTTACATTATCTGCTTTTAACGCATATTTCCGCTGTAGTGCCCACATTTCTTGTTGATCAAATCCAGCGATAAATCGGCGTCCATCAGAGCAGTTGGAACAGCCAGTTGCAAGAGGATGAATGTAAGGACCGATAATACCTTCACCAAATGAAGTGAATGCACGTAGCCATGGAATATGATTCGATCGAAACATTAGCTCGGCATCATGATGAATAGTAGAAGGAGAGCCATCATGTAATACGAGAGCGAGATGAATATTTTCAGGGAGTTCTTCTGTAAGGTTATGTTGGCGAATGATAGAATATTGTTTGCATAGTTGATCATGTACATAGTTTGCAAGTAAGCCATCTCCTATAAGCAATATATTTTGAGTCATAGACTGTCCTCCTTTGCAATTAATACACCGTACACACCATCTAAGTTTTCTTTCAAAAATGATTCAATGGCTAAATCAAACACGAATGGATAAAAATTATGTTCTTCTAAATGTTGCAAGGCAAGCTGCACAGATTGCACACCTGGAACTTCTTCTTCCGCTTGTATTTCCACTCTAAAAGAATCCGTGTCATATAAAATAATAGAGGATTCAGGCAAGATATTAGCTCTGTAAGGAGTCTCTTCATTTTGAATATGAAGTAGTGATAGTTGTAGTGCGTTTCGTAAGGCTAACGTCATATTAATATTAGATGCACCGTACCAGCGATCATTTATACCGACCCAAACGACAGGAAAGCTGAGAATCTCTTCACTTACTGCTATTTTAGGTGTTTCATGAATTGTAGAGAGAGCATCGTAATAAAATCTACAATGTTTATCATGAATTGCAGTTAAATCAATCGTCGTAATTTCTTCTAGCATATGTGACTGCCGCTCATACAATTTATTATTTAAATGTTGTTGTAGCGCCCGGTATACACCTTCTGTCATCGTTTCTCCAGCGCCAATACCGATATCATTATGTTCAGGAATAAGGCGGTGCATAATTTCCGCTACATATGTTTCAATTCCTGCTAAACCAGCTTCTCGGCGCGCTTCATTATGAGTTAAACCACCACAAGTCATAAGAGGCAGGAGGGAAGCAGGACCATCTGATAGTGGAGTAGCTACTTGAATATGGCATTGTGATAACGGTAATTGATATGAATCTTGTTCATCCCATACATGGAATAAACCAGCTTCTTTAGAAGTTAATGAGTCGAAAAAGCGGAATAAATCAGTTGAGGTATGTTGGTTGGACCGCTGCTCAAGTTGTTCAGAAAGATTTTCTATCGTATCAATTGTAAAACTTTCATCAGTTGCGAGAGGATGTTTTATAAAAGGATGCCATGCTCCTTCGAGTGTTTCGTAATTTAATAAAAAGAATTGTGGTTCTTTTTCTCGGTAGGAATCATCAGCGACATGCTTAAGTAATTCAAATACGATTATATTTGCTAACATTGCAGATGGAAGTGGTGAAAATGATGCTGATGAATGTTCATTTTGTAAAGTCGTTTCATGTAGCCGATGCCATGCGGATTCCCAACATTCTTCACGATTAGCTGTTACGATAGGGCCGGCTATACCAAGTGCTGATAAACAGACGGCAGGTATGAAGTTCTTTCCTACTTCTCTACAAATCGTGTGAACTGCTCTTAGGCCTTCAATATCTCCATTTTGAGAAACATACAAAATCCAGTCGAAAGGCTCGAACACTTCATGCAGGGGACGATCAATTGTCGTATCTATTTCCTGAACAAGGACATGATCATCAACTTCATGTGCAAGTTCTACTAGCTCATGAATGCGATCGTAATTTGTTTCCTCATAATCTGTAACAAGGTAATGAAAGGTAGGTAATCCTGATTCTAATAAAGAAGAAACTAAGGAAGTAAGCATATCTCCAGAACCAATTATAAGGACGTTTGCCGCGCGATACGTTTCGAATTTTAGAGCGCCTGAATGAGAATCAGCTTCTAAAAATTCAATTTGTGAAGCGTATCTATCAAGTAATGCGCTATTTAATTCATGAGGTGCATCTTGACTTACATCCCGAACGAAACCATTTTCATATAAAATCTCTCCAATTTCAAATACACGATTTTGATAGGGGAGAGGGAGACCATCGGTTATTTCTGCTAAAGAATAATTCCCGTTAAACATTGGCATTAATTTTTCAATCCAGTTGTAAATTCCATCACCGTCCATACGAAATGAACTGGCATTATTTCGAAAATAGACACCCCCGTTTGAGTCGGGGAGGAAAAAAGTATCCTTATTTGCTTTAAGTTTTGCATCAATTGGAAGGTTATTCATTTTAATCCTCCTTACGTTTTAGGCATACATTATTAGCTTATGTTATGAAATTTGTCCCATATGAACGCAATAAAAAAAGGCTGTAGAATAATTCATTCTACAGCCTGTAATAGATTATTAATCTATCAACCTTCTAATAATAATGATTTTGGATCTTCAAGCATATCTTTAACAGCAACAAGGAAGCTAACTGCTTCTTTACCATCAACAATACGGTGATCGTAAGATAAAGCGATGTACATCATTGGACGGTTTTCCATACGTTCTGCATCAATTGCAACTGGACGTACTTGGATTTTGTGCATTCCTAAAATACCTACTTGTGGGCTGTTTAGGATTGGTGTTGACATTAGAGAACCGAATACACCACCGTTTGTAATTGTGAATGTACCACCTTGTAACTCTTTTAATGAAAGTTTGTTGTCACGTGCTTTCATACCTAAATTACGAATTTCACTTTCGATTTCAGCGAAGTTTAATTGGTTAGCATCGCGTACAACTGGAACAACTAATCCATCTGGAGCTGCTACTGCAATACCGATATCATAGAATTTTTTAATGATAAGCTCATCGCCTTGAATTTCAGCATTTAATAATGGGAATTGTTTTAATGCTGCAACAACTGCTTTTGTGAAGAATGACATGAAGCCAAGACGTACATCATGTTTTTTCTCGAAAGCATCTTTACGCTCTTTACGTAATTCCATGATTGCAGTCATATCAACTTCGTTAAATGTTGTTAACATTGCAGATGTTTGTTGAACTTCTACAAGGCGTTTTGCAATTGTTTGACGGCGGCGGGACATTTTCACGCGCTCAACTGGTTTTTCGAATTCCGTTTTTGCAACTGGAGCAGGAGCTGGACTTTTTGGAGCAGCTGGTGCTTCTTTTGGTGCGGCAGCATGAGCTTGTACATCGTGTGGTCTCACACGTCCAAGTGGATCTGTGCTACGTACGTCGTTTAAGTCGATACCTAATTCACGAGCCATTTTTCTAGCAGCTGGTGATGCGATAGGACGGTTCGTATTCGGTAAACCTTGTAAAGTTGTAGTTTGCTCAGCATTTGGTGCCGCAGCTTTCGGTGCTTCAGTTGTTTCTTGTTTTGGCTGTTCAGCAGCCGGTGCAGGTGTACTTACTGCAACTGGTGCTCCGTTTGCATCTAAAATTGCGATAGTTGCACCAACTTCAACTGTATCCCCAGGTTCGCCTAGTAACTTCGATACAATACCTGAATCTTCTGCAATGATTTCTACATTGACTTTATCAGTTTCAAGCTCAACAACGCTGCCACCTTTCTCAACTTTGTCGCCTACGTTGATAAGCCATTGTGAGATAGTTCCTTCAGTAATAGATTCTGCAAGCTCAGGTACTTTAATTTCGATCATTTTAAATGTCCTCCCCTTATTTGCCTAACGGTGTGTTTTTTCTTCTTTTGTCTTCGGTAATCTCCATTTGTTAGCCTGCCCCTGGGCAGAAGATCTGCCCGGGGAACAAGCTAGAAACCTTCATTGTTACTTTCAGTTGCTGAAAACTTCAATTTCTTGTTTATCTTGACGGAAGTTATACTTCACATCTAAAGCGTGTGCAACAATTAGTTCTTGCTCAGCTTTGTGAGCGAATGGATCGCCACCAGATGGGCTAGAGCGATCTGGGCGTCCAATGTAACCTGTTTTCACTTTATCTCCAGCAAGTTCGAACAGAATTGGAGCCATGTAATGCCATGCGCCCATATTACGAGGTTCTTCTTGAACCCAAATAATTTCTTCTAAGTTTTTAAAGCGTTTAATAATAGATTGAACTTTCTCAGCAGGGAATGGGTACAGCTGTTCAATACGAACGACATGAACTTCATCTAAGTTATACTCATGTTTACCAGACTCAATTTCTGCTGCTAAGTCAATCGCCATTTTACCTGTGCTTAAAACAAGACGTTTTACTTTAGTTGGTTTCATGCCAAGGTTTTCTTGTTCTAGAGCAGGTTGGAAACGTCCTTCGCTTAACTGACTAGCAGTTGAAAGCGTAAGTGGGTGACGTAATAAACTCTTTGGCGTCATCAATACTAATGGTCGAACAGCTTCTGTTCCTAAGATAGATGCTTGACGACGTAAAATATGGAAGTATTGTGCCGCGCTCGTTAAGTTTGCAACTGTCCAGTTATTCTCAGCGGCTAACTGTAAGAATCGCTCTGGACGTGCACTAGAATGCTCTGGTCCTTGACCTTCATAACCGTGCGGTAATAGAAGAACTAAACCAGATTTTTGACCCCATTTTGCTCTTCCTGCTGAAACATATTGATCAAATAATGCTTGCGCAGTATTTGAGAAGTCACCATATTGCGCTTCCCACATAACAAGAGTTTCTGGAGCGAATACGTTATAGCCATACTCATAACCAACAACAGCAGCTTCTGATAACGGACTGTTATGAACAGAGAAGGATGCATTAATGTTTGGCAAGCGATGTAATGGCGAATATGTTTCATTTGTATCAGTATCGTGTAATACGATATGACGGTGCGCGAATGTACCACGCTGTGAATCTTGACCAGTTAAACGAATTGGCGTACCTTCTTGTAAAATAGAAGCGAATGCTAATGACTCAGCAAGTGCCCATTCAATTTTACCGTTCTCTTCAAGAGCGTCTTTACGGCGTTCAAGAATTTTCTTTACTTTCGGATATACGTTAAAGCCTTCTGGCCAAGATAGTAGACCTTCATTAATTGCACGAAGTGAGTCAATCTCAACACCAGTATCAATTGGCTGAATGCCTTTTGCAACAACATCTGGCACTTTAACGTCAATTGTTGCAGCGCTCGTATCAGCTGGCGGTACTTGTGCATAGTCAGATTTTAATTGCTCTTGTATAAACTGAGTCATTGTTTCAACCTCATCTGCATTTAGAACACCAGCAGCTTGTAATTGATCTGCATAAATCGCTCTTACAGTCGGGTGATTTTTAATCTTTTTGTACACTTGTGGTTGCGTAACTGCTGGGTCATCCATTTCGTTATGTCCGTAGCGGCGGTAACCAATTAAATCGATTAAGAAGTCTTTTTTGAACAATGTACGATATTGAATCGCAAGGTTAGCAGCAGCAAGACAAGCTTCTGGATCATCAGCGTTCACGTGAACAATCGGAATATCGAAACCTTTTGCAAGGTCACTTGAATATTTCGTAGAACGAGAATCATAGCTATCAGTCGTAAAGCCAACTGCATTGTTTGCGATAACATGAATTGTTCCGCCTGTTTGGTACGCGTTCAATCTGCTTAAGTTCAACGTTTCAGATACAATACCTTGACCAGGGAATGCAGCATCACCATGAACTAAAATTACGAATGATTTTGAAGTATCTTGTTCTGGAAGACCAGATTTTTTACGATTCTCTTGAGCCGCACGTGCAAAACCTTCTACAACAGGGTTAACGAACTCAAGGTGACTTGGGTTATTTGCTAATGTAACGCGAGTGCTAACTTCTTCGTTACTAACGACTTGTTCTCTACCTAAATGGTATTTCACGTCGCCAGTCCATCCAGAATTTGCCACTGCGCCTTCTATTTTTGCATGTTTGAACTCAGCAAACATGTGACTATATGGTTTTTCTAATACGTGTGCAAGTACGCTTAGACGACCGCGGTGAGCCATACCAATCATGACATCTTCTACGCCGCCCTTTGCACCTTCGAGAACAATTTCATCTAGAACAGGTACAAGCATATCAACGCCCTCGATAGAGAAACGCTTTTGCCCAACGAATGTTTTATGCAAGAATTGCTCGAAACCTTCAACAGCTGTTAAACGTTTTAAAAGAGCAGTTCGTTTTTTATTTGATAGTGGTTGACGCAATGAATTTGATTCCACCATTTGATGCAACCACGCGCGTTCTTCACTATCTTGTATATGAGAAAATTCATAAGCTAAAGATTTTGTATAAACGTCTTTTAATCTATGAATTACATCAAGTGCAGTGTGAATACCTTCTGGTGCATCTTGCCATACTGTTTTCGCTGGAATCGCTTTCAAGTCAGCATCGCTCAGTTCGTTCATTGCTTTCTCAAGAAGAGATTGTCCATTAGCAGCATCTTCCATCGGATTGATGTGAGCCAACGTATGCCCGAATGAACGAATTTGTTCAACAAGCTGAACGACTTTAAGAATTTTTTCAATGTTCCCTGTGTTTTGAGGAGAAAAATGTGTTGCTGTGTTGTCCCCTGTTACGACATCATCTTGAAACGAAGGAGCTCCAAAAATTTCAAAAAGCTCTTGTAATTCCGGATCAACAGAACCTGCTCCAGTTACGTAAAGATCATACTGCTCAATAACATAACCAAGGTTCGGACCATGGAACTTGGCCCAAGGGTTTGTCGTTGTATTCTTCCTCGTCATTTGTTTAAACCTCCCAATGCATATAATCCTTTTTCCAAACAAAAGGTGCATTTTGCTCTTTTCAATAATTGATGAACCAATAATCAATGTAAATGTTTTCTTTACTCTTATGTTATTACAATAATTTACATAATACCAAACACTATTACTTATCTGTTTTGTAAAAAAACATTCACAATAACTTATCACCCAAGTTAATCTTTCATGTTATAAAGTAATTTTACAGAAAAATAGGGTGGATATATTTGGTATATCTACACGGATAACTAAAATTGTTGCATGTAAATATAAGTATAATAATTAGAATGTTTCGATAAAAATGAGTTCGAATTATGTATATTGAAATAATAAGCGCTTTCATTGATATTATACAACAATATAACGGAATATAGTATAAAAAATAAAAAATTATGAATTTATCGTAAACTTTGTTTAGATAGTGTTAAATATTGAAAGGAAAGCGAAGGATTTCTACAAAAAAAGTTGCTAAACATAAAAAATGCTTCATAAACAGTTAGTTTCTATAAATATGACGAAAAACAACGTAAAACCAATAACGCATTTTGTGGAATAAAGAGATAAATGAAATATTTTAAAAGGATAAAACAAATAGGGAGATATTAAATTTTAAAATTAGAGAGGAGGAAATATAGTAACGGTTCATTACAGTGTTCCATGTTTCATTTCAAAATAGACGTGCTGAAAATGAAAAAGTTTCTTCTATTAGCATTTGAAATAGCGAAAACATTTCAGACAACGATAGAACATGTATTTATTTATGAAGGAAAAGAAGAGGGGGAATAGGGATGAATTATTCACAAAAGTACTTTTTAATTATGGGAATTATTTTCTTTATTATGAGTGGAACCATGATATTAGCGGGCATAATGACGCATTCCGCACCACCGGCTCCAACGTATACAGTACTTGCGATGATGATTATGTGTTTCTGCTTAAGTTACTTACATCCGCAATTTAAAGAAAAAGATGAGCGAATGAAACTCATTCGTTATAAAGGAATGTTCTTCAGCTTTTTTGCGCTAACGGCATATTACCTTCTTTTCTCTTTCGGTTTAAATCTACACGTAATTACACTATCTGCGGTTGAACTATTAAACATACTTATGGCACTTACGATGAGTACAGTTTTTATCTCATTTGTTGTTTTATCGAAAAGATATTAAGATGGAAGAGAGAAAGGAAGATTAACATATGCAAATGATGTATGCTTTTGGCATTGGACTTGTATTATTTTTAGCCGTATTCTTATTTATTCGTAAAGACGTTCAAGGTGGGACGTTAACGAAAAGAGGCTTTTATAAAATGATCGGCTGTTTAGTCGTTATGTTTATAGCGATTATCGTAATGATCGTTTTAATAAATCAATCACTATAGAATATGAAAATGGAACCTTACTGTAGTAAGGTTTTTCTTTTTGATACAAAATCCAAAAAATCCTATGAAATCCATTTACTACATATAATGGATATTATATAATTTAATAAAATGATAGATAGGGAGCATAGTATATGAATAAAAAAACTATCTTCTTTTTATTAACATGCCTACTACTTATAGCTAGTATTACTTATATAATATGTAACAAACGAGAACAAGTGCTACCTATGTTAGTATGGGAGGATCAAGAATACTACGTTACGAATGAACCTGCCGAAGCTGAAAAAGTTGGACAAAGGCTTGGAGAAGTAACGAAGAAAATTGAAGCAAGTAAAAAACCTACTAAAAACAGTGAATCCAACATAGTACAAGAAAAAACAGAAGTATTCATAATGATAGAAGAAGAGGGAGATCCTCACCTACCTTTAATCATAAAGGAGCCTTATAGTGACGAATATAGAATAGCAAGACCGATGTTACATGTACTATAAAGTGAAAAGGAGACTCATATGCAGACAGTAACTTCATATCCATGGTCGTTAAGAAAAAATGTTTGTTTTTTTCCTTTGCTTCATCCTTCCACCAATCGGCGCTATTTATATTTTGAGGAATAGAGAAGCACTACAAAAGAGAGACTTCATTTTATATGTATTATTTGCTGCTATTAATCTATCGCTTTGGTTATCGCTTATGATCTTTGATTGGAGTATGTGGATGGTAGCGGGGCATTATATAATTGGAGCAATTGTTATTGTTTTTTCGAATATGAATAAGAGATAAGCCAGCAATCTTAAAGTTGCTGGTTTTTATTTTGCTATTTATAATGAAGAAACAAATTTTTAATAGAGAGTAGTGGGCGTTATGAGATGGAAAACAGGAACGTTTGAAAAAATAGAAACGAATGACTCATCTATTGAGAAACTCATACATACATTCAAGGAACAAAACGTAAATGGCGGAGCGGTTATAAGCTGTTTTAAAGTACATAACGAAAATTTTTTCAAAGAAATACCATATTGGAAAGATGGACACGAGCACTTCTTTAGAAGAATCTGTAACTCTTTAGATATAATCAATAGCTTAGAAGAGTTAAAAATACATACGTCAGAAAAATATAAGTTTCGTTTTAAAGAGCAATGGGCAGTCATGCTTGATGGTAGCATTGCCGCTCAAATTTTGTCGGGCGGAGCATATGAAACATTTAAGGAACGACCAGTTATCGCAAAACAATTAGCAGTTAATCTATGTCAATATATGTTCCAAGATCGATACGAAGATATTAAAGTTTTTGAAAGCTATAGCCCTTGGACAGATTGGTTTTATGATGTTGCGTGGGATGCTACTTGGATGGTGTTAGATAGTAAGAAGCAGAAAATGTGGTTCATCTGTGCCACGGATACGGATTGATAGAAAAGAGCCTTGTAGGAAAGCTGCAAGGCTCTTTATCTTTTGGGAATGAATAGAAAAGGAATCATATAAATGCTATACTAAAAAATGTTTGTAATGTCAGTTTTATACTATTATATAGTGATGACTTACTAGAAAAGATAAGAGGAGAATGATCATGCAAAAGATAAAGAAACTATTACTGTTAATGATGGTAGTAGGATTAACAGTAGGCGTTTTAGCAGGGTGTGCAAATCCGAAAGATACTACAGAAGAATTTTTAACAGCGATACAAAAAGGTGATATAGAAAAGGCTCGTACATTTGTTGAGAGTGACAAGGAATTTAACAAACTAAATGAAAAAACAGATGATGCTGAGGCAAAAGCAATGCTAAGTGCAATTACAAAAAACTTTAAATTTGAAAAACTAGAAGAAGTATCGAAAAAAGATGACAAAGCAGAAGTGAAAGTGGAAATTACATCTGCTGATCTATCTGTTGCTGTAACAAAAGCAATGGGAGAAGTTATGCCAATGGCCTTTGCTAGCGCATTTAGCGAAGACAAAGAACAGTCTGAAAAAGCAATCGAAAAAACGATGACATCAGCAATCGTCAAACACTTATCAGATAAAGATGCAATCATGGCAACTCGCGAAGTTACATTGAACTTAAAGAAAAACAAAGATGGCGACTATAAAATCGTTGCAGATGATAACTTGAAAGAAGTATTGTTTGCTAATGTGAAGTCTTTGGAGAAGATGTTTGGTGGGAAGTGATTGACTTACATAAAAAAGAGAAACCATATCACGTAGAAGGTTGATATGGTTTCTTTTTTTTATGACCCCGGAGAGGCTCGAACTCACGACCTCCACCCTGTCAAGGTGGCGCTCTCCCTGCTGAGCTACGGGATCTTCAAAAATGATTATGTATTTGTAATTTTAATCATTATGTTAAAGCAATTATACATAATTAACTGAAAATTTACAATATTTTTGTG
Source organism: Bacillus sp. RC251 (assembly GCF_044908765.1). Classification (NCBI taxonomy): domain Bacteria; kingdom Bacillati; phylum Bacillota; class Bacilli; order Caryophanales; family Bacillaceae; genus Bacillus; species Bacillus sp. RC251. The sequence continues at coordinate 336,954 of NZ_JBIYDP010000001.1, forward strand.
TAGTAAGTTTTTAAAGAGGTAGTGTAATAGAAAATAGTTTTTATTTTAGAGGTGTATTAGTATGTATGTTTTTATATGTAATAAATAGAAGATACTGAGGTGTTATGACTTCCGATACCAATCCAAAGGCCCCTCATCACTCAAATCAACTAGAAAAGGGAATAAGAAATGTAAAGGTAAGCTTATAAGTTCTGGCATAGCGTTCAATGTTTTCTTTGATAGATATTGTCTTCTGAAACAATACGGACAATCTTTTTCAAATGTCACGAGTATTGACCATACATCTTTTATTGTCCACTTCGTTTTACAATACGTACAACGCGCCATAGAGTTCCTCCTCATATTAAGGTTTTTTCTAGTATATTCCATTATATTGTACGAAATTCATTTGTATTTGGTGTGATAAAATGTAAGTTGTTTTGTTTTTTATGTGGATTTATTTAGTCATTTATGATCATTTATATACCGTTTGATATTTTTGCATGTTGATAGGTTTTCAGTTTCAATATGCAAATTGGCCAATATATCCTTTTTACAATTTACTTAAAATCATGTATAACAGAGATACAAGATTATTTTACCCCGCTATTTGCGGACGGTAAGATCCCCACCTCAAAATTTAGCGAAAGCAAAGAAGTTAGGTGGTGGCAGGCTGCTCGTAAAAGCCCGATTGGTGAAGGCTGATTAAAGTTTCACTTTATAAATATTCAGTAGTAGAGGGAGAATTATTGTAATGGTAAGAAAAACGTTCAAGATGCGTGTATCTAAAAATAGAACGATTTCGATTAATGGCTCGATTCTTGATGTGGATGTTACACATGATGAGTTTTTACAAGAGTTTGTTGAGTGGGTCGATTCTAAAGGTTGGTCGTTTATGGGGATGACAGATGAGATTACACCCGAGGAAGCTAGTCAAAATTTAATAGATTCGTTGATTGATGAGAAGGATAAGAAAGAATAACTCCTTCTTATTTTTTATTGTATATTTATGTTCTTCATCGTAAAAATATGATATAGTAAAAAACAGTGAATATTCTTCCAATTTAATACAAATTACATATGGATTGGTAGATTCAGTTTTTAAACTGTGAGAGTATAGTGAAAAGGGAGAGTCATATGGTAAATTTTAAGAAAGTTTTGGCTTTTATTACCGTTATTTGTTTATTTTTTTTGACACCTATGACGTTACGTGCGGAGACGAATGTTGGAGTGAATCCAGAACAAGTGGCACCACCACCTGCGGAAGGACCAAATGTTTTTAGTCAGTTTGCAACTACGATTGATGCAAAAACTGGAGATGTTTTGTATAACAAAAACGCACATCATCGTGCATTTCCGGCTAGTATGACGAAAGTGTTAACAGCGATTTTACTTATGGAGCATACGAAGCCAGAGGATCAATTTACGTTTTCACAATTAGCATTAGATCAAGAGAAGAGTAATTATCAAATTGAATTTCAACCTGGTGAGACGATTAATAGAAATACTGCGCTTATGATTTTAATGGTGCTGAGTGCAAATGATGTGTCGTATGCGATTGCGGAGCGTATTGGCGGAAATGTTGAGAAGTTCGCTCATATGATGAATGAGAAAGCAAAGCAATTAGGGGCTACAGATAGTCACTTTGTAACGCCAAATGGATTGCATGATCCAAACCATTATACGACGCCGTATGATATGGCTATGATTACGAGAGGTGTACAAAAGTATCCTGAGATTTTACAAGCGATGAATACGAAAAGGACGACGGTTACGACATCTAGCCAGACGGTTTCTATTTTTAATAAGTCTACTTATTTTGAAAATCCATATAGCATTGGCGGGAAGACGGGTTTTACAAATGAAGCGCGTAATACACTCGTTCTATTAAATGAGAAGGATGGCAATCGCATTATAAATGTAGTAATGGCTTCCCAAAGACCTGAAATTTATGAAGATTTGAAGCAGATGGCGGATTATTCTTTCGGTCAATTTGTGAAGCAAACTGTATTAGATAAACATAGCTGGCATCAAAAGGCAACGTATTTAAATAAAGATATTGATAGCGAGCTTGAAAAAAGTGCAGAGCTTATGCTTAAGAAAGATGAAGGTAAAAATGTGAGGACGATTTTCCGTGCGGCTTCATTAGATAAAGATTCTTTGTATCATAAAGGAATTCATCGTGGTGAGGTAGTTGGTGCAGTTGACATCACGAAAAATAATCAAACAATTGCGACGATAAATGTTCTTTCAAAAGAAGATGTTACTTTTGCGATGCCTAAAAAAGATACGGCTACGCCTGAAGTAAATGAATCAAATGTGAAAATAATAAGCATTGGGATAGGTGCCGCTGTACTATTTGGAGCCATTTTATTTGTAGTGCTACGCCGAAATACAACAGAAATGAAATCAGAAGAAAAATAAATTACTAGTAAAAAGACTGTGAAGAGACTTTGTCACAGTCTTTTTTGTATATGTAAAATAACTAATAATTGTAAATTTTCTTATTGCATTTACGAGTTGTTCGTTATATTATTTAGTTGTGTTCTTGTTAAAGAACTGATTTAGTATTATATACTCCAAATAATATAAAACAACGGAGAGGGAGAGAGACGATGAAATTAATTTGGAAAGTGATTAGCAACGTTATCTCGTTTGTTTTATTTGCATTAATGGTTTTTCTAGCTTTTATAGTTATTTCGTCAAAAGCGAGTGGCGGAGATCCAACAGTGCTGGGATATCAATTTAAATCAGTGCTATCAGGATCGATGGAACCGACATTTTTAACAGGATCAATCATTGCGATAGAACCGACGAAAGATGGTTCGAAATATCAAAAAGGTGATGTTATTACCTTTAAAGAGAAAGATGAAAAAATTATCACTCACCGTATTATCGGTGTGAAAGATACAAATGGAAAAGTAACGTATGAAACAAAAGGGGATAACAACAACGGCCCTGATTTAGAACCAGTACGTGCGGAGAATGTCATTGGGAAATATGCGGATATTACAGTTCCTTATGCAGGATATGCATTAAATTATGCTAGTTCAAAGGCTGGAGCTGCATTGCTTCTTATTATTCCAGGGGTCTTTTTACTGGGCTATTCCGCGATTTCTATTTTTGGTGCGATTCGCAGCATTGAAGGGGAAAAGAAAGAGAAAAAAGTAGAACAATCCGTCTAGTTTGTTTGGTTATACTTTCCGTTTAGGAAGTTAACAAATATATAGATTAAGGGGATATGGACATGACTTTAAAGAAAAAATTAGGTATGGGTATCGCATCAGCAGTGTTAGGGGCAGCATTAGTTGGCGGAGGAACATTTGCATTTTTCAGTGATAAAGAAGTGTCAAACAATACATTTGCGGCTGGTACACTGGATTTAGCATTAAATCCATCAACAGTTGTTAATGTATCGAATTTAAAACCTGGTGATACAGTTGAAAAAGAATTTAAATTAGAAAATAAAGGTACATTAGATATTAAAAAAGTTCTATTAAAAACAGACTATAGTGTAGAAGATGCGAAGAAAGATAATAAAGATGATTTTGGTAAACATATTAAAGTAACATTCTTAAAAAATGTAGATAAGCATGAGACGATTGTGAAACAAACTACATTAGATAAATTGAAGGGTGATACACTTACAGCAGTAGATAATGATTTAGCTGCTTGGTTCTGGGATGAAAAAGGTATTTCTGCAGGTAAATCTGATAAATTCAAGGTGAAATTTGAGTTCGTTGATAATAAAAAAGATCAAAATGAATTCCAGGGTGATAAGTTACAATTAACTTGGACGTTTGATGCACAACAAACAGAAGGTGAAACAAAATAATATGAAAAAGGGCTATCAAATGGATAGCCCTTTTTCTATTTTTCTAGTATATAGCTATCATTTTGTATCGTTCTTTATTATAATAAAAGTAACGTTCTATATAGAGAACATCTTGTTCGATGGGAGAGATTAAGATGCTGAAAACACCTCGCAAATTAAAAAAGATGCTTATATTGCCTTGTATGTGCTCCATTACGTTTTATTTAGGCTCTCAAATAATGACGTATACAGAAGCTGCATTTATTCATGAAACGAAAGTGGAAGCCGCTCTTTCTACAGCGATTATATTTCCAAAGACAGTTGATACGTTAAAAGAGGAAGCTGAGAAACATAAACAGTTTATTGAGCATCAGTATGGAGAAATGAAGGGGAAGTTGGCAGTAACTTCTAGAGAAGAAATTGAACAGGCAATTGTAGTGTGGCAACAAGGACGTGAGAAAATTGCTTCTGAGGAGGAAGCGCTGCAAAATGTATATACTGCAATAGAAACTCCTTATAATCAAATACAAGAAGAATTAAAAGTGAATAAAAGTGAATCGATTCAACAAGTGGCCGTATATGTGAATGAAGGTTTTCTCAGTATAAAAGAGAAGCGAGATTATATCGTGAAAGAAGTTAGTTTGCAAGCTATTGATGAACAAATTCAGACTTTACAAAAACTATTAAAAGATGAAACAGTAAAGAAACAGAATGAAATAGAAGAACAGAAGAAAGTAGAAGAACAGAAGAAAGTAGAAGAGCAGAAGAAAGTAGAAGAGCAGAAGAAAGTAGAAGAACAGAAGAAGGTAGAAGAGCAGAAGAAAGTAGAAGAGCAGAAGAAAGTAGAAGAACAGAAGAAAGTAGAAGAACAGAAGAAGGTAGAAGAGCAGAAACAAGTAGAGACAGCTAAAAAACTTGAGCAAGGAACTCATGAAAAGGCTACTACCACGGATCATAATGAGAAATCATCAGAATAAACTGACGACCGGTATAAAAATGATGTATATGAGTGTGAGGGAGTATTTGCCCCCGCACTTATTGTATTTCTTAAAATATAAACATAAGAATTCAGAAAAAACGAAATAATATTGAGAAATAAAAATAATTGAAAATACTAATAAATATTTGTTGTATTTATAGAGTGATGTTCGTTATAATGAACTTAAGGTTTTTAAAAGAGAACGAACATTAGCTAAGCTAATATAGTTTTCTTTATATCTCTTATTGAAAAATAAGAGACAAAAATATAAAAAACAGCTAGGGGGAATTGATTGTGAGTCTGAAAAAGAAATTAGGTATGGGAGTTGCATCAGCAGCATTGGGGTTATCTTTAATTGGTGGAGGAACATTCGCTTACTTTAGCGATAAAGAAGTATCGAACAATACATTTGCAGCTGGGACGTTAGATCTTACATTAGACCCTAAAACGCTTGTAGATATTAAAGATTTAAAACCAGGGGATTCTATTAAGAAAGAGTTCTTATTAAAGAATAGCGGTTCATTAACAATTAAAGACGTTAAACTAGCGACAAAGTATACTGTGAAAGATGCAAAAGGCGATAATGCTGGTGAAGACTTTGGTAAGCACGTTAAAGTGAAATTCCTTTGGAACTGGGATAAACAAAGTGAGCCTGTATATGAAACAACTTTAGCTGATTTACAAAATGCTGATCCAGATCTTTTAGCTAAAGACATCTTTGCTCCTGAGTGGGGAGAAAAGGGTGGATTAGAAGCAGGCACAGAGGATTATCTGTGGGTACAATTTGAATTTGTAGATAATGGGAAAGAACAAAATATCTTCCAAGGTGATTCATTGAATTTAGAATGGACATTCAATGCTAACCAAGAAGCTGGCGAAGAAAAATAATAAAAAAGCGGGTATCCCCCGCTTTTTTTATAAAGAAAAAGAAGTGCTGGTTGTTAGCACTTCTTTCTATTATTATTTTTGATTTTGCTTCCATTTTGTAAATTCAAGAAATTCACGAAATTGTTCTTTGGAGACACCAGAGTTCATTGCATCTTTAACAAGCTGTGTCCATTCGGAGTCTAGATTAGTTTCCTTTGTTGTTTCATCATGAAGTAAAGTATCAACTGGAATTTGTAGAACTGCTGCAATTTTTTCAAGAAACTGAATGGAAGGGTTTTTTTGTAAATTTCGTTCTATAGAACTAATGTAAGATTTAGCAACACCAGCTTTTTCGGCAAGTTCAGTTAATGAAATACCTTTTTGTAAGCGAAGGCGTTTTATACGTTCTCCAATCATATTTGCGCACCTTTCTATCAATATGTAGTCGTCTTATGATGTCATTATTATAACATAAACTTCGTTAAAAAGAACAAGCCTATTGAGCCTGACTGGATGGCTTCATACGTTGGAAAAAATGTTCGATATCTTGCAGGGCGATACCAGCGTCTAGAGCTTCAAGTATTAAATCAATCCATTCTTGGTCCAGTGCGTCAGTCTTATCTTTGTACAAATGTAATTCCTCCCTAATTATCGGTCATAACTGCTGCTACAGAATATATGATAAGCAATCGTATTTTGTGTTTTATATAGTGAATTATCAAATATTTTGTAGATAAAACAAAGATAAAATCCCCATTAAATTCCCTCTATGGCGATTATAAAGTTTCTGACAAATATTTTCAATATTTTCAGAAAACATTGTTGAATTGTGATATATTCGTATGCTAACTATGGAATTTTTACAAATATGTTAAAAAAATTACATAATATAACTAAATATTGAAAAAATATTGAATTTTTAATAAAATTCAATTTGTAATACATATTTTTTATTAGGGGAGGAAATAAGGGATGAACAAGAAACCGTTCAAAGTTTTGTCATCAATCGCTTTGACAGCTGTGTTAGGTCTTTCATTCGGAGCGGGTGGCCAGTCTGCATATGCTGAAACACCTGTGAATAAGACAGCTACGAGTCCAGTCGATGATCATTTAATTCCAGAAGAACGTTTAGCGAATGCGCTAAAAAACCGTGGGGTAATTGATTCGAAGGCTTCAGAGACAGAAACAAAGAAAGCCGTCGAAAAATACGTAGAGAACAAAAAGGGTGAAAATCCTGGGAAAGAAGTATCAAATGGGGACCCACTTACGAAAGAAGCATCTGACTTTTTAAAGAAAGTGAAAGATGCGAAAGCTGATACGAAAGAAAAGTTAGACAAACCAGCAACAGGAACACCTGCAGCAACAGGCCCAGTTAAGGGTGGTCTAAATGGTAAAGTACCAACTTCTCCAGCAAAGGGAAAAGAATATAACGGTGAAGTTCGTAAAGATAAAGTACTCGTTTTACTTGTAGAGTACGCTGACTTTAAACATAACAATATTGATAAAGAACCTGGTTATATGTATACTGACGATTTTAACAAAGAACATTATGAAAAAATGTTATTCGGTAATGAGCCATTCGCATTAGAGGATGGCAGCAAAATCGAAACGTTTAAACAATATTACGAAGAGCAATCTGGCGGTAGTTATACAGTAGACGGAACAGTTACAAAATGGTTAACAGTTCCTGGTAAAGCTGCTGATTACGGTGCAGATGGTGCGACAGGTCATGATAATAAAGGGCCAAAAGGACCACGTGATTTAGTAAAAGATGCATTAAAAGCAGCTGTAGATAGCGGTATTGATTTATCAGAGTTTGACCAATTCGATCAATATGATGTAAATGGCGATGGAAATCAAAAACAACCGGATGGTTTAATTGATCACTTAATGATTATCCATGCGGGTGTTGGACAAGAAGCAGGTGGCGGTAAATTAGGTGACGATGCAATTTGGTCACATCGCTGGACTGTTGGACCAAAACCATTCCCAATTGAAGGTACACAAGCGAAAGTTCCATATTGGGGCGGAAAGATCGCAGCATTCGACTACACAATTGAACCAGAAGATGGCGCAGTTGGTGTATTCGCACATGAATATGGTCATGATTTAGGTCTTCCAGATGAGTATGATACAGACTATACTGGTGACGGTGAACCAATTCAAGCTTGGTCTGTTATGAGTGGCGGAAGCTGGGCTGGTAACATTGCAGGAACAACGCCAACGAGTTTCTCACCACAAAATAAAGAGTTTTTCCAAAAAACAATCGGTGGTAACTGGGCAAATATCGTAGAAGTAGATTACGAGAAATTAAATAAAGGTATCGGTCTAGCAACATATTTAGACCAAAGTGTTACGAAATCTAACCGCCCAGGTATGATTCGTGTTAACTTGCCAGATAAAGATATAAAAACAATTGCTCCAGCATTTGGTAAGCAGTATTACTACAGCACAAAAGGTGACAATCTTCACACAAAAATGGAGACGCCACTGTTCGATTTAACAAATGCAACGACTGCGAAATTTGATTTCAAGTCATTGTATGAAATTGAAGCAGAGTATGATTTCCTTGAAGTACATGCTGTAACAGAAGATGGTCAGCAAACATTAATCGAAAAACTTGGTGAGAAAGCAAATAGTGGAAATGCACATTCAACAAATGGAAAATGGATTGACAAATCATACGATTTAAGCCAATTCAAAGGTAAGAAAGTAAAATTAACATTTGAGTACATTACAGATGGTGGTTTAGCATTAAACGGTTTCCTACTTGATAATGCATCACTAAATGTAGATGGTAAAGTAGTATTCTCTGATGATGCAGAAGGTACACCGCAGTTCAAATTAGATGGATTCGCTGTATCTAATGGAACAGAGAAGAAAAAACATAACTATTATGTAGAGTGGAGAAACTATGCTGGTTCGGATAACGCATTGAAATATGCTCGCGGTCCAGAATACAACACAGGTATGGTTGTATGGTATGCAGACTCAGCTTATACAGATAACTGGGTTGGTTTACATCCAGGACATGGTTTCCTTGGCGTAGTTGATTCTCATCCAGAAGCAATTGTTGGAACTTTAAATGGTAAACCAACAGTAGCAAGTAGTACACGATTCCAAATCGCTGATGCGGCGTTCTCATTTGATAAAACGCCAGCTTGGAAAGTTGTATCTCCAACGCGCGGAACGTATACGTATAATGGCTTAGCAGGTGTACCGAAGTTTGATGATTCGAAAACGTATATTAATAAACAGATTCCAGATGCAGGACGTATTTTACCGAATCTTGGCCTGAAGTTTGAAGTAGTAGGACAAGCTGATGATAATTCTGCTGGTGCTGTTCGTTTATATCGTTAATACAGTAAAACTACCGAAAGATTTTCTTTCGGTAGTTTTTTTGTGAGCAATGAATTTTATATGCAAGAAGAAATTATATATAATGTAACTTTACGAATAGAAATTTATTATATATGAAGTCTATATAAATAATGAAAGAATTGGATAAAAATAGTGGGAGAAGGTGAATGAATGAGTGTTTCTTCTATTGTAAATAAACAAAAAGCATATTTTTATAATGGCCATACGAGAAGTGTAGAAGTGAGAAAGAATAATTTGAAGAAGCTTTATGAAGGCATTCAGAGTTTTGAAGAAGAAATATTTCAGGCATTGAAATTAGATTTAAATAAGTCAGTTCATGAGTCGTTTACAACGGAAGTTGGATATGTATTAAAAGAAATTTCCTTTCAATTGAAGCATATTTCATCGTGGAGTAAACCGAAGCGGGTTCGAACAGCACTCACTCATTTTGGATCAAAGGGGAAAGTAGTTCCTGAACCGTACGGTGTGACACTTATTATTGCACCGTGGAACTATCCGTTTCAATTAGCAATTGCACCTCTTGTAGGAGCGTTGGCGGCTGGAAATACAATTGTTTTAAAGCCTTCAGAGTTAACGCCAAACGTTTCCAAAGTACTTACGAGGATGTTAGAGCAATTATTCCAAGAAGAGCTTGTAGCGGTAGTAGAAGGCGGTGTAGAAAAGAGTACGGAATTGTTAAAGGAACCGTTTGATTATATTTTCTTTACAGGTAGTGTCGGTGTTGGAAAAGTTGTGATGGAAGCAGCAGCGAAACGGTTGACGCCACTCACGTTAGAACTTGGGGGAAAAAGCCCATGCATTGTACATAAAGATGCAAAAATAGATGTAACAGCAAGACGAATTGTTTGGGGTAAGTTTTTAAATGCAGGGCAAACGTGTGTAGCGCCTGATTATATGTATGTGCATGCTTCGGTGAAAGAACAGTTAATCGAGGCATTACGACACGAAATTGCGGAGCAGTATGGAAAAGATCCACTAAACAATGACAATTATGTACGAATTGTGACTGAACGTCATTTTGAACGTTTATGTTCATTTTTGAAAGATGGTAAAACGGTAATCGGTGGGAACTATAAAAAAGAAACTTTACATATAGAACCAACAGTGTTAACAAATGTTACATGGCAAAGTACTGTTATGGAAGATGAAATTTTTGGTCCGATCTTACCAATTGTAGAATACGACAACATAGAAGAGATAATTGGAACAATCCAGCAACATCCGAAGCCGTTAGCGTTATATGTATTTTCTGAAGATAAAGAAGTACAAAAGAAAGTGACAAGTAATATTTCATATGGCGGAGGCTGTATTAATGATGTTGTCTATCATCTTGCAACGCCATATTTACCTTTTGGTGGTGTTGGAAGTAGTGGATTAGGTAGTTATCATGGGGAAGAAAGTTTTCGGACTTTTTCACATTATAAAAGCATTTTAGCCCAATCTACGGCATTCGATATGAAAATTCGTTACTCTTCTACAAAAAGTGCTTTAAAATTCATACGAAAGTTGTTAAAATGATGATGGTGTTTATCAGTAGGCGTAGCCGTATGATAATAGCCCCTTCGTAATGGAAGGGGTTTTTCTGTTCGACATGTGTATCATGCAAAAATGAATCAAACATACTACATAAAGAATAGAAGAGAACGCTAAACAACCATTTTTGTTTGGATCGAAACAAAAAATAGTCTATAGAACATAAATATTTATTCATGAATATAAAAATTAAAATTTAAGGTAGATAGGACGGGAAAATGAAAAAGATTATTAAAGTTGAAGCAGTAGAAAAACATTTTGGAAATCAAGTGATTATCCCACCTCTTTCTTTAGACATTAAAGAAGGGGAATTTTTAACGATTTTAGGGCCGAGTGGTTGCGGGAAAACAACGTTACTTCGCATGATCGCAGGCTTTGAAACGCCAACTAAAGGGAATCTTTTATTAGATGATGAAAAGATTAACGATTTGCCACCATATAAGCGTCATATGAACTTAGTGTTCCAACATTATGCGCTATTCCCACATATGAATGTGGAGAAAAATATTTGTTTCGGTATGAAAATGCAGAAAGTACCGGCAGCAGAGCAGAAAGAGCGTGCTGAAGAGGCAATGCGTTTAACGCAGTTACTTGAGTTCCGTAATCGTAAACCTGCAAAGCTTTCTGGTGGACAGCAGCAGCGTGTAGCAATTGCGAGAGCGATTGTAAATAACCCGCGTGTATTATTACTAGATGAGCCACTTGGGGCGTTAGACTTTAAGTTAAGAAAAGATTTGCAACGTGAATTGAAAAACTTACAACGTAATTTAGGAATTACATTCATATACGTAACGCACGATCAAGAAGAAGCGATGAGCATGAGTGATCGTATTGTCGTTATGAATAAAGGACATATTGAACAAATTGGAACGCCGAAAGAAATTTACAATAAGCCGAAAACAATGTTCGTTGCGACATTTATCGGTGAAAATAATATTGTGAAAAACGGGGAAGGCTATGTAGCAATTCGCCCTGAAAACGTAAAAGTACGTTCGGTTGAAGAGCCGATTTTAAAAGAATACCATCTTGGACATATTGAAGACGTTGAGTTTGTTGGAAATATGGAAAAGCTGTATGTACGTGACGAGAAAACATCAGAATTACTAATGGCATATCAAACTGCTGAAGAAGCAGCGCAGTGGAGCATTGGAGATAATGTATACGTAGGCTGGGAGCAAGAGGACGAGGTGACCTTAAATTGAAAAAAGGGAAATTACTCGCACTACCGACAGTCGCGTGGCTGTTAATCTTCTTCCTAATTCCCCTTCTGTTTGTATTGGCATTTGCCTTTATGCAGCGCGGGGCATATGGGACAGTGGAAATGCAATTTACGTTAGAGAATATAGCTCGTGTGTTCGATCCACTATACATGGGAACGTTATGGGAAACTGTTAAGATTGCAGTTATTACAACAGTAATCTGTTTAGTAATTGGTTATCCATTTGCTTATACAATTACAATTGTTGATCGCAAATACCGTTCAATTCTTTTATTATTGGCAACGATCCCGTTTTGGATTAACTTCCTTGTTCGTTCATACGCATGGATTGTTATTTTACGTTCACAAGGTCTTGTAAACACATTGCTATTGAAACTAGGTATTATAAGTGAACCTTTAAATTTACTATATAACACACCTTCTGTAATACTCGGAATGGTCTATTCTTTATTACCATTTATGATTTTACCGGTGTATGCAGCGATTGAGCAGCTTGATAAGCGTAAGCTAGAAGCAGCTTATGATTTAGGAGCAACACCAGCAAAGGCATTTTGGAATGTAACAGTACCAATGACGATGTCAGGGATTGCTACTGGTTCTATTTTAGTGTTTGTTTCTTCTATCGGAATGTTTGTTGTATCAGACGTTATGGGTGGATCGAAAGTAGCGTTAATCGGAAACGTAATTCAAAATCAATTCTTAGGAGCGCGTGACTGGCCGTTTGGATCTGCGTTATCTATGATTGTTGTTCTATTCTCTGTTCTGTTAATTTACTTATATTATCGTGCAACGAAAGTATATAAATATGATGGGAACGGAGGGGAATAGGCAAAGATGAAGAAGTTTTTAGTTTCTTATTCTTGGTTAATTTTATTGTTCTTGTATTTTCCAATGATGGTTTTAATGGTATATTCCTTCAATGATTCTCGCATTAATGCGGAATGGGAAGGTTTTACATTCCATTGGTATACAGATTTATTTCAAAAGCAAGATGTTATTGATGCGTTTGTAAATAGTATGACGATTGCGATCGTAACGACGGTTGTAACGACAGTTCTTGGTGTGATTTTCGCGATTGCATTACATCGTTATAAATATCGCTATGAAGGGGCTATTAACGGTCTTGTGTATTTACCAATTTTAATTCCTGATATTTTAATGGGATTATCTTTACTTATCTTATTTAGTCAATTAGGTATGGAACTTGGCAAAATAACAATTATTATTGCGCACATTACATTTAGTATTTCATTTGTTGTCGTTATTTTAGCAGCGCGTCTTTCTGGTATGGGACGTGATTTAGAAGAGGCTGCGAATGATTTAGGAGCAACGCCGTGGCAAACGTTTCGTTATGTAACGTTCCCAGCAATTGCACCAGGGGTTATTTCAGCCGCATTATTAACATTCACATTATCAATTGATGATTTTGTAATTAGTTTCTTCGTATCAGGACCAGGATCAACAACATTGCCATTATACATTTACAGTATGGTTAAGCGCGGAGTATCACCAGAAATTAATGCACTTTCTACAATTTTAATTGTGGCTATCGTAGGATTAATGGTTCTATCTGAAATCTTCCGTAACAAAGGTGCAGATGGTGAAGAAAACTCCGGAGGACACCTTCCTTTATAATACGAACGATATAGAAAGTACGAGGAGGTAATAAACCGATGAAATTAATGAAAAGATTAGCCGGCGCAGCAATTAGCTTTAGCCTTGTTGCTGGTGTACTTGCTGGTTGTGGTGAAAAGAAAGAAGAGTTAAACATTTATAGCTGGGCTGACAATTTTGATGAGCAAGTGCTAAGAGATTTTGAAAAGAAATATAACGTGAAAATTAACTATGATAAGTATGCAAGTAATGAAGAAATGCTTGCGAAATTACAAGCAGGTGGCGCGAAGTATGATTTAATTCAGCCGTCTGATTACATGGTTAAAACAATGGCGAAAATGGATTTATTAGCGCCGTTAGACAAAAAGAATATCCCGAATATCGAAAATATGGTTTCTAACTTCAAAACACCGGCGTTTGATCCAGAGAATAAATATTCTTTAGTATATACTTGGGGCGTAACAGGTATTGCATACAATAAAAAGTATGTAAAAGAAGCTCCTACAAGCTGGGCTGACCTATGGAATGAGAAATATAAAGGGCATGTAACTTTATTAAATGATTCTCGTGAAGTGTTAGGTATGGGTCTTAAGAAGCATGGATTCTCAAACAGCACGAAAGACGATACACAGTTAAAGACAGCAGCAGATGATTTAAAGAAGCTGCTTCCAAACTTATTAGCATTTGATACAGATAATATTAAACAAAAATTCATTACAGAAGATGCTTGGATCGGAACAGTTTGGTCTGGAGATGCAGCATTTATCGCAAAAGATAATAAAGATGTAGAGTACGTTGTACCAAAGGAAGGCGGCACAATTTGGGCTGATACGTTAGCAATTCCAAAAGGTGCAAAAAACAAAGAGCTTGCAGAGAAGTTTATGAACTACTTATTAGATGAAAAAGTAAGTGTGAAAAACTACGAGTCAATTGGATACAGTAATCCTAATGAAAAAGCTCATCCTCTTCATAGTAAAGAATATCGTGATAATCATATGATCTTCTTAACGAAAGAAGAATTAGATCGTACAGAATGGCTTGTTGATGTAGACGATAAGCTAAAAGACTATGATCGTTACTGGACAGAGTTAAAAACAAAAGGTAAATAAGTAAGGAAATGCGGTTTCTAAAGTAGAAATCGCATTTTTTCATAGTAGGAGGAAATCGTTTGAACAAGAAGTTACATCAATATGAGGTAGTATGTATCGTTTTATTACTTGCTGTATTTGGCATTGTTGCTTGGCGCGTACATGCGGGTGGCGTTACAGTGATGGATACATATGTCCGAGCATTAGTAAAAGGATTACAAACAGAAGGTTCGCTTACATTTTTTTCACACTATACAAAATTAGGTTCTGCTATCGGGATCGTAACTACGCTGGCTATAAGTTTACTTGTTTTTTGGAGAAAACGTTATTATGCTGCGATGATCGTGTATCCAATGGGCATTTTAATAACACATCTTGTTAATAAAGGGATAAAAGAAATTGTGAAAAGGGAGCGCCCATCGTTAAATGAAGCGTTGGATGCGCTTGGGTATAGCTTCCCTAGTGGACATGCAATGTTATCTATTATGACATTCGGATTTCTTGCTTATATCATTGGGGCAAATTTGAAGAGTGTAACGGGGAAATATGTTATAACGATTTTGATGGGAATTGTAATTGTATCGATTGGATTAAGTAGAGTTATTTTAAATGTACATTATCCAACTGATATTTTAGCTGGTTATTGCGTAGGTGGTATTTTGTTAATTATGGCGATTTACTGCCATCGTTTACTTACCAAGAGATTGGGACTTAATAAAGCGGGATAAAAAACGTCTGGAAAAACTATCATTATAGTGTTTCCAGACGTTTTTTGTTTGTACGAAGATGTGATACAGTATAAATGACAATTGAATTATTTAAAGTAGGTGAAAATGTGTGAAAACAAATGTACATAAAGTAGATAAGTGGGGGAAATTAGGAGCTTTTTTGTATCAGTTTCGTTATACAGTAATTGTAGCATTACTATTGGTTGCGATCGCACTCGGTATTTTCGCCCCAAAGCTGCCGGGAGTATTAGGCGGTGATGGTTTCCAAACGGAAGGGGACTATCAAAAAACGAAAGAAATTTTAGATAAAGATTTTAAGAGGTCTCAAGACACACTTCTACTCGTTTTTGAAAAAAATAAGGGTGTTTCACATGAGGAATTTCAAAAGCAAGTAGAGGGAATTGTAAAGAATGTACAAGAGAAAGAGACATATGAATCTTTCCATCACCCAGTGCAAAATAAAGAAATGTTACAAGATGATATCGGCTATGCGACAATTTTATTTTCCGGGAAAACAAATAAAGAACGAATGGAAAAGACATTGCAATTTGCTGATAAAATCGAAAAGGAAAGTAATGCCGCATTAAAAGTAACGCCTACAGGGTTTCCAAAAATTAATCAAGAGATTAATGAAAGAACGCAAAATGATTTAAAAGTAGCAGAGATGATTGGGTTACCAATTGCATTTCTCGTATTACTATTTTCATTTGGTAGTCTTTTGGCATCTATTTTACCAATTGTAAATGGGGCACTTAGTGTTATTAGTACGATGGGCATATTATACTTTATAGGTAGCGATAAGGAACTATCTATCTTTGTGTTAAATGTTGCACCGATGATTGGACTTGCGCTATCTATTGATTTTGCACTATTATTTGTAAATCGCTTTCGAGAGGAAGTTGCAAAGCGAACGGTAAAAGAAGCGATAGCAATTACATATCAAACAGCAGGGCGCGCTATCGTATTTTCAGGATTATGTGTATTTGTTGGATTATCTGGCTTGTTTTTCTTTAAAATCGATTATATTCAGTCTGTCGCAATTAGCGGAATGATTGTTGTGATTATGAGTATTTTATTCTCACTCACGCTTCTTCCAGCGCTATTATCATTAATTGGGAAACGAATATTAAAAAAGAATCAAGTAGCACATACGCCGGCAAAGGCGTGGCGTAAATTTGCACAATTTGTAATGAAACATCCAATCGCAATGATTATTGTTGTTACAACATTTATTGTTATCTGCTTATTACCGTTACGTACAGCTAATTTGCAGTTCCCTGACGTAGAAGCTCTACCTAAACAAAGTGATACAAGAATTGCATATGAGAAGTACGAAGAGGCATTTAATAAAACTGCAAAAAAACACGCTGATGTTACGTTAGTGGTAGAGACGAAAAAAGATATGAAAGAAAAAGAAAGTTTACAAAAGATAGAAGAAGTCGTTCAAAAGTTAAAAGATGATAAGAAAGTATATGAAGTTAGAAGCTTATACGACGGGTTAACTCGTATGAAAGCAGATCAAGTTGCTGGAATGTTAGAGTCGCCAGAAGCGGCGAAACTAGCTCCTATATTTGAAGCGTATACGAAAGGAAATAAGACGACGATAGAAATCTTTTTGAAAACAAAACCACGTACTGAAACTGCTAAACAGTGGGTTCGTGATTTTAAACAAAAGTATAAAGAAACAGATGTTACGTATTATTTAGGCGGGATGACAACGTTCCAACAAGAGTTAGAAGATGAAATTAAAGATAAAGTTGCAATTGGTATGTCTGTTATATTTGGATCGACCTTTGTTATATTATTATTTGCATTCCGATCTATACTCATTCCAATTAAGGCGATTATTATGAATATACTTAGTTTAAGCGCAACAATTGGAATTGTTGTTTGGTTATTTGAAGGTGGGCATTTTGGTTTAGAAGCGAGTCCTGTTCTATTTGTCTTACCAATCTTTATTTTCGGTCTCGTATTTGGGCTTAGTATGGATTATGAAGTTTTTCTTATTTCACGTATTCATGAGTTATATGAAGAAACAGGAGATAATGATCAAGCAACGTTAGAAGGACTTGTGTCAACAAGTAGGATCATTACATCAGCTGCGTTAATTATGATTGTTGTAACAGGTGCGTTCGCCTTTACTGATATTTTACCAGTACGGCAAATGGGGCTTGGTGTTGCATTAGCAATATTCCTTGATGCAACAATTATTCGTCTTATGCTTGTACCAAGTTTAATGAAACTGTTTGGAGATTGGAACTGGTGGTTACCATTTCGAAAGAAAAGAGAAAAATCATCGTAAAAAATACTCATCTTATAGATGAGTATTTTTTTATGAATAGCAAGACCTACATTTTGCAAATAGTATGTGATAAGAACATTACATATAAGTAGGTGAAGGCAATGTTTCGTTATTTTAAGTTTAAGCTAAATGATACAGTACAGTTTGCAGAAAACGATGGGCATATGTATCGCATTGTCGGTTATCGGTTAGAAAAAGGATTTTATCCAAAAGATGAATGGACTCATATCATTTATGAATTGCTTAGAGATTTTGATGGGTATACGATGGATGCGGAAGAGGAGGAACTTGTAAAGGTCATTCAAGTAGAGGATGAGTATTACAAAATACAAGAAGTATCGGGCTATCGTTATCCAGTAAAAATGAAGCAAAAACAACAAGTGATGAAAGTAGAAAAAATTGATGACTTATTAGATACGTATAATGATTATAAAAGATTGGCGGACTTCTTTAAAGATTTATCGTATGAGCAAAAAGCGGAAGAAGTATTGCAGGAAATGAAACGGCGTAGAGCGTGAGGGGGCCAGTCTACTATAAGACTGGCCTCTATTTTTGACGGTGCATCAAATTGTGTTTTCCGTTACAATGAGAGAATCAATAGAAATAAGGTGATACAGTATGGAAACGAAGAAGAAGGGCGAATGGTGCGAAATTACTGTTCCAGCGAAATGGAATGGCATAAGTATTGATTCGTTATTAAAAATAGAATGGGAAATACCGAAAAAGTTGTTACATCAGCTTCGTATGGAAAAAGGTATTACCGTTAACGGAGAACAGAGAAGATGGAATGAGCTTTTAAAAGAAGGCGATAAGTTACAAGTGCATATGTTTATCGAAGAAGAATACGATGTAGAGCCTGAATATGGTGAATTAGATGTAGTATATGAAGACGATCACGTACTCATCGTAAATAAGCCTGAGAAGATGGATACGCATCCTGCGGAAAAAGGTGGGATGGGAACACTTGCAAACCTTGTTGCTTTTCATTTTCAAATGCAAGGTTTAGAGACGAAGGTTCGTCATATTCATCGGTTAGATAAAGATACGACAGGTGGTGTCGTGTTTGCTAAGCATAGAATTGCTGGTGCAATTATGGATCGTTTATTAATGGAACGAAAAATTAAAAGAACATATGCGGCGCTTGTGGAAGGGAAAGTAAAAGGTAAGCAAGGAACAATTGACGCAGCTATTGGAAGAGATCGCCATCATGCGACGAGACGACGTGTTTCTCCAAAGGGAGATCAAGCTATCACATTTTATAAAGTAGAGAAGTATTTTAAAAACCAAAATGTTACGTTCGTAACGTTACAATTAGAAACAGGTAGAACCCATCAAATTCGTGTTCATATGAGCTATCATGGTAATCCATTAGTTGGGGATGTATTATATGGTGGACAAACGCAATATATGTCCAGGCAAGCATTACATGCGATGAAGATAAACTTCTTACATCCAATTACGAAAGAAGAGATCGAAGTGGATGTACCATTCCCCGCAAAATTAAATGATACAATGAAAGAATTTCAAAGAATGAATGCGTAAAGTGTAAGTTTAAATTTGAGAAAAGTAGATTCTTGCAGGAATTTCTCTAAAAGAAGCGAAGCCGTTAAGAGAAAAGAGAGGTGAGAATTGCTTGGTCAAATATAAATACATACTAGGAATATTTTTCGTTTGTCTTTTAGTTACTCTATGCCTCTATCCATATTTACCAAATGAGATGGCTGTACATTGGGATGAAAATGGTGGGCCGAACGATTTTATGAGTAAACAAGTTGTTATAGCATTTATTCCTTTTTTTCTTATTTTTTTACATGGATTGATGTATATTATTTCACATAATATATATAAGTTTAATGAAGGCGAGCATGTCATTATAAGTGGATTTCTAAAGACGATTACTTTATTTATGTTGTTTATCCATATGCTCATTCTCTTTATTAATTTTGGAAGTATGATATCCTTTCAAACAGGACTAACAATTGGGATTAGTATGTTTCTTTTTATGCTTAGTAAGTTGTTTAAACAAGTTCAGAGTACGGAAAAAGACCCAATCAAATTACAAAAGATCCGTTTAGTGAGTAGGCGGATTTTTCAAATGATGGCATGTAGTATATTATTTTCATTATTTTTGAACTTGAAGTGGGGGTTTTATGTATTACTTAGTGTAATAAGTAGTGGTTCTATTTTGTTCATGTTTTACATTTTATACTCATACATAATAGAAAGTTATGAAACATAAAAAAGAGTCTTCTCATTATGAGAAGACTCTTTTAATCTATTTACTTCGTAATAAATTGTTGTGTCCAGTAGTTGCCGCTTTCTACATAGCCAACACCGATGTGAGTGAAGCCGTTATTTAAGATGTTTGCACGGTGTCCAGCACTGTTCATCCAAGCTTGTACTACCTCTTCAGGTGTACGTTGGCCTTGAGCGATGTTTTCACCTGCAGATGTATAAGAAATACCAAATTTCTTCATCATGTCAAACGGAGACCCGTATGTAGGGCTGTTATGATCAAAGTAGTTATTCTTCTGCATATCTTCAGATTTAACACGTGCTACTTTGCTTAATTCAGTATCAATTTTTAGTGCTGGTAAGCCTTGTTTTGCACGTTCAGCGTTTGTTAATTCAACAACACGTTGTTCGAATTCGCTTAAAGATTTTGCTTCTTCAGCAGGCTTTTGCTCAGCAGGTTTTTGTTCAGCTGGTTTTTGAGTATTGTTGTTTTCAGCAGGTTTTTGAGCTTCTGGTTTTTGAACTTCTTCAGCAGGCTTTTGTTCAACTGGTTTTTGCTCAGCAGGCTTTTGAGTTTCTGGCTTAGCTGTTGGTTGCTCAGTTACAACATTTTCAGTTGGTTGTTGACCAGGAATAATGCAATTTGGTTGGAAGTTTCCTTGTTGCCATTGTGCTAATGATTCCACGCCCATAGATTGTAAGAATGCTTGTAATTCTTGTTGGTTCATTTGCTTCATCATCACTTTTGAATGCTGAATATTTTGAACCTTTACGTTAGATGGTTGTACTGTTGCAGCTTGTGCATCTAGAGAAGATACTCCTAAAGTAAGAGCCGTTGCAGCAGCTACAGATAATAAAACACGCTTTTTCATGATGTGTGTCCCCCTATATAAAGTTTTAATTTGTTTTCACACGATTTGTTTTTGACAGCCTGTCTGACTGACAAATTCATCGTAGCATAGATTTTGTGAGAAAAAAGATGGAAAAAAATTCATAGACTTAAAAATTACCTAATTTATCCTAAGAGGGGAAAAGAGGAAAAATAAGAGAAACATAGAGTATAAAAGGAATTTTCAGCATTTTTATACTTGGTTTTAAGAGGGGTATTTTGGATGAATTTACCTAAACGGAAAATGAAGAATCCTATTGTATCAATGGTTTGAGAGTTTTTTTTAGGAATATACTGGATTGATTTTTACAAAACTGTAATGTATCTGTTGTTCTTTTTTATAATAAAGTAACATACTTTTAATATTGTAGCGGACAAAAAAGCGGCTATCTCTTTACATAGACGAAGGAGATAGCCGTTTTCCTATTATTACGTATGTTACGAGTTATTACGAGTTGGTTTCAATTGCTTCTAATAATAAATCTACAATGTGAATTCCTCTCATTTTATGAGAAAGTCCTTCTCGTTCAATGCCTAATTTCATTTGTAGTAGACAACCTGGATTTGCAGTAACAATAGTTGCTGCTTCTGTTTCATGTACACAGTCCATTTTATAATCTAGAAATTCCATGGAGAGTTCTGAATGAACAATATTGTAAATACCAGCAGAACCACAGCAGCGATCCGCATCTTTCATTTCACGATATGTTGCGCCTTGAATTGCTTCTAGTAACATACGAGGTTCTGAAGATGTTCGCATAACATTGCGTAAATGACAAGAGTCTTGATACGTAATAATTTGCGATGGAAGTCGTAAGTCATTTCGTTTATGGAAATCTAGTTCTACTAGAATAGCAGTAATATCTTTAATTTTAGAAACAAACTGCTTTGCGCGTTCAGCCCACTGTGGATCATCTTTTAAAAGATAATCGTAGTCTACGAGATAAGCTCCGCAACCACCTGCATTCGTAATAATATAGTCGATATTTAAATCTTCGAATGCTTTTATATTTCGTTTCGCTAATTCTTTCGCTCCGCTCTTTTCACCAGCATGCCCATGTAATGCACCGCAGCAACTTTGTGTTTTCGGAATAACGATATCACAACCAGCTAACTGAAGAAGTTTCATCGTTGCGTTATTTGTTTCTAAAAACATCGTATCCATTAAACAGCCTGTGAAGAATGCAACTTGTTTCTTTTTTGTACTTTCAGCAGGTAAAAATGCAGGACGATCTTTCATTGCTTTCATTTTAGGGACTTTTGGTAAAACGAGATCCATTGTTGCAAGTGTTTCAGGGAATAACTTCATAATACCCATTTTATGTGTTAGTGTTTGTAAACCAGAACGTTGGTAAAATCCGATTAACCCTGTTAATGTTCTCATTCGATTTTGATGCGGGAAGAGCCCTTCAAAAACGACTTTACGAACGGCTCTCACTGGCACCGAGAACTTTTTGTTTTGATTTATAATATCACGAGCTTCTTCTAATAAATGTCCGTAATTTACACCTGATGGACAAACAGGTTCACAGGCACGGCAGCCAAGGCAAACATTCAATGTATTTTCAACATCTTCATCTGGTTCAATTAAACCGTCAACGACCGCTTTCATTAATGCAATACGTCCTCGTGGTGAATGTGATTCTTTATATCCAGATTGAATGTAAGTAGGACAAGTAGGTAAACAGAAACCGCATCGCATACAGTTTAGTAGTTCATCTTCACTTAATCTTTCTTTAAATTCTTTTTGAATGTTTTCTTTATTTAATGTTGTCATCGCTCAACCACCACTCTTTTGCGAGTGTCTTTCGCGAACATCTTGCCAGGGTTCATAATGTTATTTGGATCGAAGGCTTGTTTAATTCCTTGCATGGCAGCAATACCTTCTTTACCTAATTTCATTTCTAAATAAGGAGCTTTCATCGCACCAACACCATGTTCACCAGTAATTGTGCCACCAAGTTCAATTGCTTTCGCAAATATTTCAGCAAAAGCTTGTTCAGCTCGGTGCATTTCTTCTTCATTACGAGCATCTGTCATACAAGTTGGGTGTAGGTTGCCATCGCCAGCATGCCCAAATGTACAAATAGGAATATTATATTTTTTTGCAATGGCATTAATAGCTTCAACCATCGGAGCTATTTGTGAGCGTGGTACCGTTGCATCTTCTAATATTGTAGTAGGTTTTAATCTTGCAAGTGCTGATAGTGCACTACGGCGAGCTGTCCGAAGCGCATCTGCTTCCGCTTCATCTTTTGCAATGCGAACATCGACTGCATTCATAGAGCGGCAAACGTTAGCCATTTTTTCAATATCTCGATTGACAACTTCAGGTGGACCGTCTTGTTCAATTAATAAAATTGCTTTTACATCAGTTGGTAAACCGATTTGTGCAAACTCTTCTACTACTTCAATTGTCGGCTGGTCTAAAAACTCAAGTGTCGCTGGAATGATTTTATTTGCAATAATAGAAGAAACAGCACGTGCAGCTTCATTAATATCTTCATATAGTGCAAGCATCGTTTTCTTCGTTTCAGGCATAGGAACAAGTTTTAATATTGCTTCTGTTACGACGCCAAGTGTTCCTTCAGAACCGATAAATAAACGAGTTAAATCGTAACCGGCTACATCTTTTGCTAATTTACCGCCAGTACGAATAATATCGCCATTTGGTAAGACAAGTTCAAGACCCATCACATAATCACGTGTTACGCCATATTTTAATCCGCGTAATCCACCTGAGTTTTCATTAATGTTACCGCCGATTGTAGAAATTTTCATCGAGCTTGGATCTGGTGGATAAAATAAACCTTTTTCTTCTACCGCTTTAATAATATCAAGTGTAATTACACCAGCTTGTACAGTAATTGTTAAATTCTCTTCATCAATTTCTAAAATGTTATTCATATGGCGGAAGATAAGGACGATACCGCCTTCAAGTGGACATGTCCCCGCGCAAAGGTTTGTTCCAGAACCACGAACATATACAGGAATTTTGTGAGTGTTACATATTTTTAACACTTCAGCTACTTCATTTGTATTACGAGGAGCAATGACTGCATCAGGCATTGCTTGGAAGTTTGGAGTGGCATCATAACTATACGTTAAACGCCCCATATTGGATGTATCTACATTATCTTCGCCAACAATGGATACGAATGAATGAATAATTTGCTTTTCTAACATTGGAAATCCCCCTCAAACTGTTAACGTATTTAGTCATCATAAAAAACGTTGTAACAGTGCTTTCATTATAATGATAAAAAAGTTGGGGGATTCTTTCTATGTATAATCATCTAAAGATTAATCTTTTTTATCATTCTTTTTTGTCTGATTATCTAATAAGAGGAGCGAGAAGTATAAAATGTTTAAGTCTTTGAATTGTTTCGGGTCAAGTCCTGTATGCTCCTCAATCTTTTTAAGTCTGTAATGCAATGTGTTAATGTGTATATGTAATTGTTCAGCTGTTTGTTTATAGGATTGGTTATAATCAATAAATAAGCGTAAAGTGTGCATAAGCTCAGGAGATGATAGTAAGTTTTCGATAGTACGCCTTAGAAACTGTTCCCGCGTTTCAGCAGAAATATCTTGTAAGCACATTTCTAAACGTAAATCTTCATTAAATACAATTTTTTTCGTTTCAAGTGATACGGAAAGAGCTTGTAATGCTTGTTCGTACGATAAGTTCATATTGCTTGGTGTAACGGATTGTCCAATCCCAATATATAAAGGAATAGAAAACAAAGTTTCACAGTCTTGTTTTAATCTTTTTAAAAATTGATACGTTTGCTCTTTGGAGTTTGTGGCTGTAAATAAAATGAATCGATCATTTCCCCAACGAACAAATAGATGCTCCTTTGTTAATAGATTGCGTACGTGTTGCCAAATCTTACGCTGAAGCATCGTGTCATTTTGATCGATAGAGAACAAAATAAGTTGTTTCTTCTTATATAAATCAATACCAAGTGTTTTTGCGCGATCGAGAAAGCTTGGAGACCAGTCTGTATTTTGAAGCCAATCAAAGACAAATGCTTCATAAGAACGGTGTTCAAGTTC
The DNA here is from genome assembly GCF_044908765.1 of Bacillus sp. RC251. NCBI lineage: Bacteria > Bacillati > Bacillota > Bacilli > Caryophanales > Bacillaceae > Bacillus > Bacillus sp. RC251. The sequence continues at coordinate 361,638 of NZ_JBIYDP010000001.1, forward strand.
CAGTTGTTCTAAAAAGTAGTTTTCGTGAATGAGTAGTTCGGTCATTTTACGTAATATTTCTCCGTATTGTGAAATGTTTTCAGGTTCGCCTGTAATTCCAATGACACCAATTACTTCGTCATGAAATAGTAAGGGGAGGTTCATACCCGCCTTTACGCCTTGCAAACGTCGTTCATCTTCTTTTGTAATAATGACAGTTTTCTTTTGTTTCGCGCATCGGAGTGCACCTTCATGAAATTGGCCGATTCTTTCTACATCTGTACTTGCGATAATAACGCCTTGTATATTAATGATAATGATATTTTCTTTAATTAATCTGCGTACTTCTCGTACAATTTTATTCGCTAAATCAGGAAAAAGCATAATTTGCACACCTCAAATTCTATTTGTTGTACATTATATATGTAAATAAAGTAAGAAAGGAAAATTTCACACTTTCCACACATTTATTTGTTATTTTACAATTATAACGAAATCATCCGAAGATGGAGGGAATCTTTTGAGAAAGTATGTTTTTCTTCTCTGTTTTTTATTTCTATTAGTAGGGTGTCAAGGAAGTTCATATACACCGATTGCTAAAGATAAAAGTGTTATTATAACAACGAATATAAAAGAAGGTAGTATTAGTTTTGTTGATGAAAAAACTAAAAAGTTAATTACGACATGGGAACTTAATGAGCCAATGGCAGGAGTTGCACTACTTCCAAACGGTGAGGACATACTTGTATATGGCAAGCAGTTAGAGTACATGTATGTATATTCACTAGCAGAAGGAAGGCAAGTGGACAAATATAAAACGGGAAAAGGCATTGTAAATGTGATTGTATCCGAGGATAAAAAACAATTATTTGCTGCCGATCAAACTGCCCAAAAGGTAAGGTTCTTTACGATAAAAGGGAAAGAGACAGGGAGTGTATCAACAGGAAAAGGACCAATTACGATGGTAGAGCACGATAACCAGTTATCTGTATTAAACTTTTATGATACGAAGCTAACGACCATTGATACAAAGAAAAAAGAAGTGATACAATCCTTTATGATTCCCCCAGCATCAACGGGAGCGACAATTAGCCCGGATGGGAAAGAAATATGGATTGGCGGACATGGTGATGGAAATCAAGTCAATGAAAAAGTATTAGTGTATTCATTGCAGAGCGGAGAAATGGTACGTTCTTTACATGCTCCGTTTATGCCTGTGAATATAACGAAGGATAATAAGAATGTATATGCATTAAGTCACGGTTCGAATACGCTTAGAAAGTTTGATGTTAGCACGTATAAAGAGGTGGCTTCTGTAGAAGTAGGATCGAATCCATTTGCATTTTTGAAGAGCGGAGCAGAAGGATACGTAGCAAGCTATGATAGTGATGAAGTGTGTGTCATGGATATGAAGAGCTTGAAAATAAAACAAACAATTAAAGTCGGAAAAGGGCCGTTTCAACTCATAGAGAGGGAAGGGAAGGACAATGAATAAATATAGGGTGCTAGTTGTAGATGATGAAAGTGATATGAGGCAGCTTGTTGGAATGTACTTAGATAATTTCGGATACGAGTGGGGAGAAGCTGAAAATGGAAAAGAGGCTCTAAAAAAATTAGAGACTGATCATTATGATTTCGTTGTATTAGATATTATGATGCCAGAGATGGATGGACTTTCAGTTTGTAAAGAAATTAGAAAAACGTCGGATGTACCAATTATATTTTTAACAGCAAAAGGTGAAGAGTGGAATAGGGTGAATGGCTTGCGTATGGGAGCAGATGATTATATTGTAAAGCCTTTTAGTCCTGGAGAACTAATTGCTCGTATGGAAGCTGTGCTAAGACGTTATACAAAGCAAGAGCAACAAGAAGAGATTCAGTTTGGACCGATACTTATTAATGAAAAAAGTAGGAAGATTGAGGCTGATGGTGAGTCGATTTCTCTTACAGTAAAAGAGTTTGATTTACTCTATTTTCTTTGCCAACATACGGGACAAGTATTTAGCCGGGAACAATTGCTGGAAAAGGTATGGGGATATGATTATGCCGGAAGTACAAGAACAGTGGATACGCACGTGAAAACGATGCGTTTGAAGCTTGGAGAAAGTGGAAACTACATTCAAACGGTTTGGGGTGTAGGCTATAAATTTGAGGTGTAACGTATGTTTACGATGGTACAGAAGCTTTGGCTTACAGTAGTATGTGCAGTATGTGTAACAGTTTCCTTTCTTTATTTTGTATCTTTATACTCGTATGAAAAACTATACGTTGATAATTTAAAAGATTCATTAGTAATGGAAGGGAAACGTCTTGCTGCGCAATATGATAAGCGTGAAGGAATAGCAACTTTTGAAGAGAAAGTAAGAGCATTTGATCAAATATCTAGTTCAGATGTTCTTTTCGTATCTAATCCGCGTGATTTAAGCGCGTGTTTACCTTTTGATGTGCATCATCATTCTCTTATAAGTGAAGGGGACAGGCAAGCATTATTAGATGGAAAAACTGTGACAAAAATAGGGTATGAGGAACATTTTGACCGAAATATTATGGGGGTTGTCATCCCTGTTTTAGAAAATAAAAAGTTAGTTGGCATTGTATATTCTTATATTCCTTTAAAAAGTATAAAAGACTTAATATATGATATGGGCCTTATTTTAGCGCCATTAGCACTTGCTATGACTTTACTGACAATATGGATTGGTAGAAAGATTATTATTGCTATTACGAGACCGCTTTCGCAAATGGAACGAGTTGCCAATCATTTGGCTACGGGAGATTTCTCAGAACGGATTACAATTTCTTCCGAAGATGAAATTGGACGATTAGGAAAAGCATTTAATAAAATGGCAAATTCTTTAGAGACAGAAGACGTAAAGCGTAAGGAATTTTTAGCTAACGTTTCGCATGAACTAAGAACACCACTTAGTTATATAAAAGGATATAGTGAAGCTATTTTAGATGGTGTAGCGAAGGGACCACAGCAGGAAAAAGTAACACAGCTCATTCATAAAGAAGCGGGTCGTATGCAGCGTCTCGTTCATGATTTATTAGATTTAGCACAATTAGAAGGTGAACATTTTCCGTTAAAGAAACAACCTATCGTTTTTTCACAACTGATTGAAGATGTGTTAGATACGTATGAGATTAAGTTTATAGAAAAGAAAATTCGTATTTCAACAAATTTAAATCCAGAAATCATTGTAATGATTGATGAGGATCGTATGCAACAAGTGCTTCATAACGTGTTAGATAATGCGATACGGTATACAAATCAAAATGGGGATATTGTGATAACACTCAGGCAGATAGATGATTACTGTGAATTAAACATAAAAGATACAGGAATCGGTATTGAAACAGAGCATTTAGAAAATCTTGGTGAACGTTTTTACCGCGTTGATAAAGCGAGAAGTCGTCAACATGGTGGAACAGGTTTAGGCCTTGCCATTGTCAGACAAATTGTTCATATACATGATGGACAGTGGCGAATTGAAAGTGAAAAAGGGCATGGAACGACGGTTAGTATTAAATTGAAAATACAAGTTGAAGAAAGCATGTTCTAACGTGAAGGACATGCTTTTCTTCATGAGTGCAATGAATAGAGGAATAAATATAAATTAATATCAAATAAATATTAAAAATTTGACGATTTTATGAACAAAACATTTGTACTTCTTACCAATTCGTTCTAAAATAGTTATGATGCAAAGTTCTTATAAATCGTTTCAATTGTTGTTTGGAAGATACTGAGGTGATTTAACTGGAGTACAAATCTATTAAACCGAAAAAGATTTACGAAGAAGTATCTGAAGCTATTTTAACAATGATTAAAAATGGTACGTTAAAACCTGGTGACAAACTACTTCCTGTACATCAATTAGCTGAGCAGTTTCAAGTGGGTAGATCTGCTGTTCGTGAAGCGCTAAGTGCGCTAAGAGCAATGGGCTTAATTGAGATGAAACAAGGAGAAGGTACATATGTGAAGAATTTCGATTCTTCTTCATTAACAAAATCATTAAACAATAAATTATTAATGAAGAAAGAAGATATTTTAAACTTATTAGAAGTACGAAAGGTGCTTGAAGTGGGGGCAGTTCGAGCAGCTGCGGCAAAACGTACGGAAGATAATTTGCAAAATATGAAGCATTGGTTAGATGAAATGGTAAAGAGCATTGGAGATGAAAAGGCTGGCGAAAAAGCAGATTTTCAGTTCCATATGGGAATTGCGGAGTCTTCGCATAACAACATTTTGCTTGAACTCATGAATCACGTTTCAGAGATGATTGCTGAAACGATTGGTGAATCAAGACGCATTATTTTATATGGTGAACAAACAACATCAGAACGACTTATAGAAGAGCATCAAGTTATATATGATGCAGTGTTAAAGCAAGATGTAGAATTAGCGCAGCAAGCAATGCTAGATCATTTAACAAATGTAGAACATATTGTCACAGGTAAAAACGATATAAATTCGTAATTTAATCTTTTAAAAATCAAATTTTTTGATAAAATAGAGAAAGATTAAGTGAGCGTTTTCTTTATAAGAGGGAGAGGATAGGCCATGATTGAGCCTACTTCTTCTTTCCTTAGTCATCTGATGACCATATGTTTGTTGGTGGAGTTGTAAAAAGGGGGAGTAATAATTATGAAAGTTACTTTATTTGTTACTTGTTTAGTCGATATGTTTGAAACAAACGTCGGCAAAGCAACAGTTGAAGTGTTGGAGCGTTTAGGTTGTGAAATTGAATTTCCAGAAGCACAAGTTTGTTGTGGTCAGCCTGCTTATAATAGCGGCCATGTAGAAGCAGCAAAGGAAGCGATGAAACATATGATTGAAACTTTCGAAGATGCAGAATATATCGTTACACCATCTGGTTCTTGTGCGACAATGTTTCATGAGTATCCGCATGTTTTTAAAGATGATCCGAAGTGGGCTAAACGTGCACAAAAGGTTGCTGATAAAACATATGAATTTACACAATTTATTGTAGATGTTTTAAAAGTGACAGATGTTGGTGCAAGCTTACCAGGGATAGCTACTATTCATAAATCTTGTCATATGACACGCCTGCTTGGAGTAAAAGAGGCACCAGGAATTTTATTATCAAACGTAAAAGGATTAACTGTGAGAGAACTGCCAAACGAACAAAATTGTTGTGGGTTTGGGGGAACGTTTTCAGTGAAGATGACTCCAATTTCTGAGCAAATGGTAGATGAGAAGGTAGATAGTGCAATGGAAACAGGTGCTGATTATTTAATCGGTGCAGATTGTGGGTGTTTGTTAAACATTGGCGGACGTATTGAGCGTTTAGGAAAAGAAATAAAAGTAATGCATATTGCTGAGGTACTAAATAGTCGCTCATGAAGGGGGAACATAAGCTATGTCTATGAAAATCAGTGAGAAAAAATTTAATGATCGCGTTGGCGATGGAATTCAAGATTCTTTTATGCGCGGAGCAGTATCTTCTGCGCAAACGCGCTTATATACGAATCGCTTAAAAGCAGCGGAAGAATTAGGAAACTGGGAAGAGTGGCGTGAACTAGGTGAACAAATTCGCCAACATACGTTAGAAAATCTTGATTATTACTTAATGCAGTTAAGTGAAAATGTATCAAAAAGAGGCGGACATGTGTACTTTGCGAAAACGAAAGAGGAAGCAGCAAAGTATATTCAAGACGTTGCAAAAAAGAAACAAGCGAAGAAAGTTGTAAAATCAAAATCAATGGTAACTGAAGAAATTAGTATGAATCATGCCCTTGAAGAGATTGGTTGTGAAGTGTTAGAAAGTGACTTAGGAGAGTATATCTTGCAAGTAGATAACGATCCACCTTCACATATTATTGCGCCCGCACTTCATAAAAACAGAACGCAAATTCGTGATGTATTTAAAGAGAAGCTTGGCTATGAAAATTCTGATGATCCATATGAAATGACAAAGTTTGTTCGTAAACAACTTCGTGAGAAATTTATGGATGCAGAAATTGGTGTGACAGGTTGTAACTTTGCAGTTGCAAATACTGGCTCTCTTTGTTTAGTAACGAATGAAGGTAATGCCGATCTTGTTATGTCGATTCCGAAAACTCAAATTGCAGTAATGGGTATGGAACGTATGGTTCCGACAATGGAAGAATTAGATGTTTTAGTTGGTTTACTATGTCGTAGTGCAGTAGGGCAAAAATTAACAAGTTATGTAACTGTAGCGGGACCAATCCAAGAAGAGGAAGTAGATGGACCAGAAGAATTCCACTTAGTTGTTGTTGATAATGGCCGCTCTCAAATTCTTGGGTCTGAATTCCGTTCAGTATTGCAATGTATTCGTTGTGCTGCTTGTGTTAACGTATGTCCTGTATATCGTCACGTTGGTGGACATTCGTATGGTTCTATATACTCAGGACCAATCGGTGCGGTATTAACACCACTTTTAGGTGGATACGATGATTACAAAGAGCTTCCATATGCCTCTAGTTTATGCGGAGCGTGTACAGAAGCTTGTCCAGTAAAAATACCATTGCATGATTTATTATTAAAACATCGTCAAGTAATTGTTGAGCAAGAAGGACGTGCACCACTTGCAGAAAAATTAGCAATGAAAATGTTTAGTATGGGTGCATCTTCAGCAGCTTTATATAAAATGGGATCAAAAATGGCGCCAGCAGCAATGAGTCCATTTACATCGGGCAACCGTGTATCAAAAGGTGTTGGGCCACTTAAAAACTGGACAGATATTCGTGAATTCCCGGCTCCAAGTAAAGAACGATTCCGTGATTGGTATAAAGATCATAAGAAAGGCGGGGACAAATAATGACAGGATTAATTCAAAACCGTGAGTCCTTTCTAGATAATATTGCAAAAGAACTTGGACGTGAGCGGAAAACGGAAGGCGTAAAGCGTCCAGCATGGAAAAGTAATGTGAATGTAGAAACGCTAAAAGATTATTCAAAAGAAGAATTGTTAGAAGTATTTAAAAATCAATGTACAAACATTCATACAACTGTAGTGGAAACGACAAACGACCGTTTACGTGAAGATATTCAAAAAGTAATCGTGGAAAACGGCGGGGGACCTATTATGTTATCGGCAGACGAACGTTTTGATTCTTATGGATTGACTTCTTTATTTAAAGAAGAGCTTCCAAAGCAAAATGTTGAAGTGAATGTATGGGATCCTGAGAAAAAAGAAGAGAATATGCGTATCGCAGAAAGAGCGAATATTGGAATCGCATTTAGTGATTATACTTTAGCTGAATCTGGTACGATTGTTGTACAAAGTCATAAAGGCCAAGGTCGTTCTTTACACTTTTTACCGACTGTATACTTTGCTATTATTCCACGTGAAACACTTGTGCCTCGTATTACACAAGCAGTTCAGGATATGAACACACGTGTAGAAAATGGCGAGGCAGTAGCATCTTGTATTAACTTTATTACAGGACCTAGTAACTCGGCAGATATTGAAATGAATCTTGTTGTCGGAGTACACGGACCATTAAAAGCAGTATATTTCATCGTATAAAAGAGGGGAAAGCAGGCCAGAAAATGGCCTGCTTTTTTAATAGAATAGAAATAATATGGAGTAGAATTTCTCTCCTTTTTTTGCTATGTTCTTCTGGAAAGGAGAGGAAGGGATGTTCACTTATTTATATGCATTGTTAGTGGGGATGGTGTTTGGTTCTTTTTTTATGTTAATTGCGATGAGAGTACCACTTGGTGAGTCTATCATTATCCCGCGTTCACATTGTCATTATTGTAAGTATGTGCTAAAGCCAAAAGAATTGATTCCAATCATTTCTTTTTGTATACAAAGAGGACGTTGTACGAATTGTAAGAGGAAAATTTCAATTTTGTACGTAGTATTTGAACTTGTAACAGGAATGATGTTTCTTCTTACTGTATATATGATTGGGGTGGAACGGGAGCTTATCATCATTTTATCGCTTTTTTCTCTCCTTCTTATTATTTCAGTTACAGATTACATATATATGTTAATCCCCAATCGTATTTTAGCTTGGTTTGCCTGTTTACTCATTTTAGAATGTGTTTTTGTGCCGTTAGTGACTTGGACAGATAGTATAGTTGGTAGTGGCGTTATATTCATTTTGTTATATTGCATGCAAAAGATATATCCAGAAGGGCTTGGTGGAGGAGATATAAAATTACTTTCGTTACTTGGATTTATAGTGGGACTGAAAGGGATTTTTATGATCTTATTTTTAGCATCTTGCTTTAGTCTTTGTTTCTTTGGAGTTGGTATAGTATTAAAACGTATGAAAATGAGGAGCCAAATTCCGTTCGGTCCTTTTATTAGCCTTGGGGCAATATGTTATATGTTGTTCACGTATACAAAATAGAGAGAGGATAGAACATGAATGTATATATGGATGATCAAAGAAGTTGTCCGTACGGGTATGTGCCCGCCACTACAGTAGAATGTGCCTTGCAAATGGTTCGGGATTATGATGTGAATATTCTTTCCCTTGATTTTAATATGGGATGGGGGAAAAGAAATGGATTAGATTTTGTAGAGGCTTTTTGTAAAGAGGGTTTATATGTAAATGAAATTCACCTTCATACGAATGATGTCATCGGTATGCACAAGATGAAACAGAGAATTAATAAGGGAAAGGAAGAAGGCGAAATTAATCGGCACCTTGTTGTTAAATATGTGGGGAGCTAAAAACTCCAAAGTTTTACTTTGGAGTTTTTAATGTTTCATATGTGCTTGTAACGGAATGATTTCTTCTTGTTGAGCCGCTACTAATTCAGTTTCTTCTTGTTTCACGTCAGGTACTTTCTTTGTTAAGTAATGGTATACCATGCCGACAAAGACGGACCCGCCAATAATGTTACCGATTGTAACTGGAATTAAGTTATGAATAGCACCTGCAAAAGAAATTGTCTCCGGATGCGGTGAAACTAAAGATAGAGCAAACAGTGATAAGTTTGCAATGCTATGCTCGTAACCAGATAAGAAGAATGTGAAAACGAGTAGCATCATCATCATAATTTTTGCTGTATCACCTTTAACTTGAGAAGGTAAGAAACACGCAAGACATACAAGCCAGTTACATAAAATTGCTTTAAAGAATAATTGCATTGTAGGTGTATTCATTTTTCCTTCTACTACTTTATTCATGAAATGGCCGTGATCAATTGCTTCGAAAATTCCAGTTGCATAAAATAGTAAGGCAAAGAATAAAGCGCCAGCTAAATTCCCTGCATAACAAGCGACCCAGTTACGAAGTGTATCAGAAATCGTTGTTTCTTTTCTTAAAGTTGCTACAGTAAAGTACATTGTGTTTCCAGTAAACAATTCAGCACCGCCATATATAATAAGTACGAGGGCAATTCCGAAAAACATAGAAGCAGCTAAATAAGTTGCCGGTGAATCTGCAATGTGAAAAAAGTTACCTAATTTAAAACATAGTACAATAATAAAACCGATATAAATACCCGCAAGTGCGGCACGAATGAAATATTGCATCGGGTTTGTATCTAGCATTTGTTTTTTGCTCTTAGCCAGTTTGACAACATAATCTATTCCTTGCTCTAGCATGAGTAATACGCTCCTTTAGTACATCATCTATAAATACTCCTTATATGAATAAAGTACATGGAATTGTTCTTAGTTTCAATAAGTTTGTGCAATGTTTCACAAAAAGGACATACATATATTAAGAAAACGCTTACAAATGGTAGTATAATAGAATTTTTTCTGGACATTGAGAGGGGAAGGGAAAAAGAAAAAGCGCTGTAATTACAGCGCTTTTTCGTCTAAATTCTTTTCTACTTTTACTTCTACTTCTTTCGAGAAGAACCAACCGCCAACTGCGATTCCGACTAATATAATCCAGAATGTAAGCTTCCATAGTGTAGATTCTGGGAATGAATGCGGAATTACATTTAATGCAGGGTGTGCTAATGTATAAACTGCTAGTTTCACACCAACCCAACCTACAATTAAGAATGCTGCAGTTTCAAGTCCTGGTTTACGTTTTAAGATTTGTACGAAAGCAGTTGCTGCAAATCTCATGATGATTAACCCGATAAGTCCACCTACAAAGATAACAACGAATTGCCCAGTATCAAGACTACCAATTGTACCTAATCCTGTTTTTGGTAAAGTCATTGCTAACGCAACTGCAGCTAAAATTGAATCAACTGCGAAGGCGATATCAGCAACCTCAACTTTAAATACAGTCCACCAAAAGTTCTCTTGTTTTTTCTTTGCTTCTTTTTCTTCTGTTTCTTCATCCGTATTCTTTTTAACATACGTTTTAAATAAGTGATTACCAGCTATAAACATAAGGTAAATGGCACCGATTGCTTGCACTTGCCATACGTCGACTAAGAACGAGATCATAAATAACGATCCGAATCGGAAAACAAATGCCCCCGCTAATCCGTAAAATAATGCTTTCTTTCGTTTTTCTTCTGGTAAATGTTTTACCATAATTGCAAGAACGAGAGCGTTATCAGCCGCTAAAATCCCCTCTAGTGCAATTAGGATGAGTAATACCCAACCATACTCCAATAATAATGATACATCCATGTACATTCTCCTCTCATTTCTATAAGTACTAAATAAGTGAAGAATTTCCCCACTATTTAGTTTCCCCATACTCCTGCCTATTAACTTTGGAAGAATTTGGAAATTAATACAAAAAAGACCTCTGCCGTTAATAGGCAAAGGTCTTGCTAGACATATGTAATGAAAATGCCAACAAAGCCGGAAGAACTAAGTTCTACGTAATGACGACTTTGTTTCCAAGAAATATTCTTGGACGCTACTCCCCTTTGGAGATATGCTATTGTACTCTCATTATATGGATAATGTATACGGTTGTCAACCTGTTAAAATATCTTCATTCGGATATTTTATTTTTCGGTTCTTTTTACGTGCAAATGAAAAAGCCAATGTTAAAGGTCCCATTTTCCCAAAAAACATCATAAAGATGATAATAGCTTTTCCGATCATAGTTAAGTGTGGTGTGAAATTCATACTGAGACCGACAGTCCCAAATGCTGAAAATACTTCGAAAGCACTTATCAATAGAGGAACTCGCTCAGTAATACTTAAAATTAAAATAGCAAAAAAGATAAATGAAATGGAAATAATAGTGATGGTCAATGCTTTGACAATGAGAGTATCTTTAATAGATTTTTTAAAAACGACAATATCATCTTGTTCTTGTAAAAATTTAAATACCCCAAAAAACATGATTAAAAATGTTGTTAACTTAATTCCACCGCCGGTTGAAGCACTACCAGCGCCAATAAACATAAGGAGCATCATTAATAGTAGGGAAGGCTTTGATAATGCAGAAATATCAACTGTATTAAACCCGGCAGTACGAGTTGAAACCGCCTGGAAATAAGCGGCCATTCCTTCTTCAAATGGGGTAAATCCTCTCATAGAAAGGGAATTGTGGAACTCGAATATAAAAATAAAAACAGTCGCAATAATATTGACGATTAGAGTAGAAGAGAGCATAAGTTTTGAGTGTAATGTAAGGTTTTTAAAATTTTTCTTTCTTTTTATATCTACGATTACTGTAAAACCAATTCCACCTAAAATAATGAGGGAGGAAATAACGAGATTGACAAGAATGCTATGAGAATGGGACATTAAATTATCGCTCCACACAGAAAAACCAGCATTGTTAAAAGCAGAGATCGAATGAAAAAAGCTATAATAGATCCCTTTAGCAATCCCGTATTTTGGTACCCATTCAAAAGAAAGAATCAAAGTAGCGATACATTCGACTGTAAAAGAGAATAAAAATAATGCTTTGGCAAGACGAATGACACCACCAATGTTCGTTTGGTTTAACGCTTGTTGCAGTAAAATTCGGTTTTGAAGACCAATTTTTCTGCCGAGCATAATCGCAATTAAAACGGCAAAGCTCATAATGCCAAGTCCCCCTACTTGTATAAGCGTTAAAATGACACACTGTCCAAACAAAGTAAATACTTTTCCGGTGTCTACAACACCAAGCCCAGTAACAGTACAAGCAGAAACTGTTGTAAATAAAGCGTCGATCCATGAAATAGAAGTTGTTGTAGCAATTGGTAGTTTTAATAAGCATGTACCGATAACTGATAACATAATAAAAGACAAAGTAAGAACACGGGGAGGACTCATGCTAATATTAATCCGTTTCATGTCACATATCGTTCCTTTCAGTTTGCTCTTACTAGTATGTGAAAAAGCACGATTATGTATGTTAAAAATAGAAAGAGGCAGAGAATATCTGCCTCTAAGCCATAGGTTATTGTATTATCCACGTAATTGTTGTTGAGCTAAAGCGACTAGTCGTTTCGTTACTTCACCGCCAACTGAACCGTTAGAACGAGATGCTGTATTAGAACCTAAGCTAACACCGAATTCTTGTGCGATTTCATATTTAAATTGTTCAAGCGCTTGTTCTGCACCTGGAACTAGTAATTTGTTTGTTTTTACCATGTTGATACACATCCTTATGAGTAGTCCAATTCAGCTAAATACTTATCTAAACTGGTAACGTTATTTTATGTGGAAACGACGTACTCATACGCGGAAGTAATCGGTGTGATTAGAAGTTATTGGATAGAAAAAAGAGTAGCAAATTTGCTACTCTTTTTTCAGTATTGTCGCTGTACCTTCCACGACAATATCACCGGATTGATTATATATGTTTGTTTGCAACGTAATGATTTTTTTATCGTCTCGTTTTTTAATGACTTCTGCCACAACGCGAAGTGTATCACCGATTTTGACAGGAGCACGGAATGAAACGTTTTGAGATAAATAAATCGTGTTTTTGCCAGGGAGTTTCGTTCCAAGAATCGTCGAAATGAAACTGGAAACGAGCATGCCATGAGCAATACGTTCTTTAAACATTGTCGTTTTTGCAAAAGAATCTAAAATATGAATAGGATTCACATCTCCAGTTAATTTTGCAAAATTAATAACGTCCTCATCCGTAATAGTTTTTGTAAGGGATGCTTGATCACCGACTTGAATCTCATCATAACGAAGCTCCGGAACAGTTTGTGCTTCTTGAAATGGATTCATTTTGGCCTCCTTCTTTTCCATATCGAAAAATGCTAGCCATCTTGATGTAGTAGGAGGAAGAAAGAGTTTTGTTTGTGCTGCAGTTAGCTCCCACATTTTTCTTACTTGATGGAAGTAAATAAATTTTTTGAGTTTTCCTCGAACTGCTTTGCGAGTTCTAGTTGTTTGGACTTGAACTCTCCCAAAAAAACTTCTAACTGTTTTTGAACCTCTTCACGTTGTAATTGTTGTTGTTCAATAAATTGTTTTGTTGTTTCTTCAAATTGACCGCTAGTTTGAGTAAGAATAGACAAAGATGTTTTCGTAGGAGAAACAGTCAGTTGGTGCATTTGATTAGAAAGTTCATTCCATTTCCCTTGCCACTCGTTAATTTGATCATTTAAGGAGTTTCCAGTTAATTGCTTCACGTAATCTGTATATTGGTTATTGAACTGAGCAGTGAATTGTTGTAGTTCTTTTTCTAGTTCATCTACTCCTGATGTTAATTTATGCAAAGCGTCTTGTTGTTGTTTTAAAGTTTCTAAAGTAAGTTGCTCTAATTGTTTCCCAGCTGAAGAGAAGAGGGAAAGAGATTGAGACCAGTTTTTCCAAAATGCATCGACTAATTCGTATGGCTTAGTTTCCATTGTTTGACCTCCAAATGTTTTTTTGCATATTGTGAACGCAGATTACTCTGCTGTACCACCAGGTGAAGATGAAGAATCCTTTTCATCCTTTTCTGGAGAAGTAGAAAATGGAAAGAATGCATTGGTGTATAACGTAAAAAACGTCCGCAACATATTTTGATAATGTTCAAAAGAAGTTGCACATGTTGTTAAATATTGCTCTCCATATTCTGTTAAAGAATAAATTCGTTTCGCTGGCCCGCCTTCACTTGTATCCCAAGTGGAAGAAATGAGATTTTCTTTTTCTAACTTGCGCAATGTTCTATACACATTACCTTGGTCAACAGAAGAAAAGCCGATGTCCATTAGCATTTGAATGAGTTTGTAACCATGAAGACTCCAGTCTTTTAGACAGAGAAGTAAGAAAGGAACTAAGAAGTTTTTGGGCATGGAGTTTGGTTGTTTCGCTTGGTTTTTTTCCAAACTTTCTGGGTGTTCTGGTTCATTATGTAGCATGATTGTGCATCACCTCATGAATCAGTTAGATGGAATTTTTTTGCTTATAAGTGCAATTTACACCTATCTGTTTTTAATGTCAACACATTTATTGGAAAATAAAGAAAAATAAAATATAGACTTGAAGTTTTATTCAGAATATTAGAAAATAGTGAATAGGTTGAATTGTTTCAAAAACGAAAAAGGGAGTGTAGTCGAAGTGATTGATCAAAAATTCGATCCATTGCAAGCATGGAAAAATGCTTATGAACAAACCGAAACATTTTGGGGAAAAGCGCTCAATGAAACAATTAAAACAGAAGAATATTCTGCTTGGATGGGCAGCGTTCTAGATTTGAATTTGTTTTATCAAAAAGCATTAAATGATACGACAAAAAATTATTTAGAACAGGTGAATGTGCCGACGAGAGAGGATATCGCTAGAGTAGCTACGCTTGTTATCAATTTAGAAAATAAAGTTGATAACATTGAGGAAATTCTAGAAGAGAAAGTGGATTCATTAGGACAAGCTCCTACATTAAAGCGTGATGTTACGAAAGTAAAACAAGATATTCGCACGCTAGAAACGAAAGTTGATCAAATTTTAGAGTTACTAGAAAAGCAAAATGCAGTACTAGCGAAACTACAAGTACCTGCAAAAGAAGAAGTAAAACCTGCGAATAAGCCGGAAAATAAAAAATGATAATAGCGTTTGTTTATAACGTGTAAAAGGGAAAGGGAGAATCTCTTTTTCATGTATAAACAACGAAACATAATTAATATATGGACTCTATTCATATGAGTACCAAAATGATTCATAACAATCGTTCACAAATTCATTTAAGGGGGAAAAGAAATGGTTCAATTAAATGGCAAAGTAGCAATCGTAACAGGTGGGGCAAAAGGAATTGGAAAAGCAATTACAGTAGCATTAGCACAAGAGGGAGCAAAAGTAGTTATTAACTATAACAGCAGTAAAGAAGCAGCTGAAAACTTAGTAAATGAATTAGGAAAAGAAGGACATGACGTTTATGCAGTTCAAGCGGATGTTTCGAAAGTAGAAGATGCAAACAGACTTGTAGAAGAAGCTGTGAATCATTTTGGTAAAGTTGATATTCTTGTTAATAATGCTGGTATTACAAGAGATCGTACATTCAAAAAATTAAATCGTGAAGATTGGGAGCGCGTAATTGACGTGAACTTGAGCAGTGTATTTAATACAACAAGCGCGGTACTTCCATACATATCGGAAGCAGAAGAAGGAAGAATCATTAGTATTTCTTCTATTATTGGCCAAGCTGGTGGATTTGGACAAACAAACTACTCTGCAGCAAAAGCAGGTATGTTAGGATTTACAAAATCATTAGCATTAGAGCTTGCAAAAACAAATGTAACTGTAAATGCAATTTGCCCAGGATTTATTGATACTGAAATGGTAGCAGAAGTACCAGAAGAAGTACGTCAAAAAATCGTTGCGAAAATCCCGAAAAAACGTTTTGGTCAAGCTGATGAAATTGCAAAAGGTGTAGTATACCTATGCCGTGACGGTGCATATATCACAGGTCAGCAATTAAACATTAACGGTGGATTATACATGTAATGAATTGAGAAAAAAGTGCATATCCATAGCAGGAATGCACTTCTTTTTTTAGAAATAAATCGACCGAAAAGGAGATAGAAAAATGACTACATTCGTAACGGAATGGGAAAAGCAATTGGAGTTGTACCCAGAAGAATATCGTAAAGCATATCGCCGTGTGAAAAGAGCGAGCGAAGTTTTATTACGCGAACCAGAACCACAAGTTGGTTTAACACCAAAAGAAGTTATTTGGACGAAGAATAAAACGAAGCTGTATCGTTACATTCCAAAACAAGAAAAAACACAGAGAGTTCCAATCTTATTAATATACGCGCTTATTAATAAACCGTATATTATGGATTTAACTCCAGGAAATAGTTTAGTGGAATATTTAGTAGATCGTGGTTTTGATGTGTATATGCTTGATTGGGGCACATTTGGTTTAGAAGATAGTCATTTGAAATTTGATGATTTCGTGTTTGATTATATTGCAAAAGCAGTGAAGAAAGTAATGAGAACTGCGAAATCGGACGAGATTTCTTTACTTGGTTATTGCATGGGTGGAACGCTAACTTCTATTTATGCAGCACTTCATCCACACATGCCAATTCGCAACTTAATCTTTATGACAAGTCCTTTTGATTTCTCTGAAACAGGATTATACGGTCCTTTATTAGATGAGAAATACTTCAATTTAGATAAAGCGGTTGATACATTCGGAAATATTCCGCCAGAAATGATTGATTTCGGAAATAAGATGTTAAAACCAATTACAAACTTTGTAGGTCCATATGTCGCTTTACTTGATCGTTCAGAAAATGAGCGCTTCGTCGAAAGCTGGAAATTAGTTCAAAAGTGGGTTGGTGACGGTATTCCATTCCCAGGTGAATCGTATAGACAATGGATTCGTGATTTTTATCAAAATAATAAATTAGTGAAAGGTGAACTCGTTATTCGTGGACAAAAGGTAGACCTTGCAAATATTAAGGCGAATGTCTTAAATATTTCTGCGAAACGTGATCATATCGCCCTGCCATGCCAAGTAGAAGCTTTGCTAGACCATATTTCTAGCACAGATAAACAATATGTTTGTTTACCAACGGGACATATGTCGATCGTTTACGGTGGAACAGCGGTAAAACAAACATATCCGACGGTTGGAAATTGGCTGGAGGAGCGTTCTAATTAAAAATAAAAAATCCAACTAGCGTATGTTAGTTGGATTTTTTTATGGGAAATAACAAAAGATAGAAAGGAGAAATTTATATTTTAGGAGTATAATTATGAAACTTATGACTGGTAAGTTGTTTTGGAATACAGGAGTTTCTATACCTTGTTATCCATCATTAGAAAATGATATGATATGTGATGTGCTTGTAGTCGGAAGCGGAGAAGCAGGTGCTCATATAGCATATTCGTTAGCAAAAATTGGAATGCGTATTACGCTCATTGAAAAACGAGCAATCGCATGTGGTAGCACAGCTGCTAATACAGGTTTACTACAATTTCTTCATGATAAATCGCTAACCTCACTTATCCATACATTTGGTGAAAAAAAGGGGGTACGAGCATATAAGCTTTGTTACGAAGCGCTACGAACAATGGAGCAAGTTGTACCGACTCTCGATATTGATCCCCAGTTTATTCCGCGAAGTAGTTTGTATTATGCAAGTAGAAATGAGGATGTATCGTTTTTACAAGAAGAATATAATACGTTACGCCATTATGGATTCCCGGTTGAATATTTTACCGATTCACATATGAAGAAGAAGTATTCATTTATAAAACAAGCAGCGTTATATACGCATGGTGATGCCGAAGTGAATCCGTATTTATTAGCGCATAGCCTTTTGCATAAAGCAAATCAAATGGGAGCTACTATACTTGAGCATACAGAGGCCATACATATAAAAAAACGCCAAAATGATTTAATTTGTTACACGAAAACAGGAAATCAAATTGTAGCAAAGAATATTATTATGGCGACAGGTTATGAAGCACTTTTCGGAAAGAAAGAAAAAAATACAACGGTGGAAACATCATATGCAGTGGTGACAAATAAGGTAGATTCATTTGAAGGCTGGCATGAACAATCATTAATTTGGGAAACAGCACGGCCTTACTTATATTTTCGAACGTATCAAAATCGTATTATTGTAGGCGGATTAGATGAAGCGATGCAAATTCAAACAATTGGTGATACGAAATTATTGCATAAGCGTGATATCCTTATTAACATTGTAAAAGAGATGTTCCCGCAGTATAAGAATATACAGGCAGAGTACTATTGGGCGGCAGCATTTGGCGGTAGTCATGATGGTCTCCCTATTTTAAAAGAAGACAAAGAGATACATAATTTATTTTACGCATTGCCGTATGGAGGTAATGGAACTGTGTATGGAATGGTATTTGCCAAATTATTTGAGCAGTTATTTACAAATAAAGAAAGTGAAGATTTTTCTTTATTTAATCGATAGAAAAAAAGGTAGCGAAGTGATGGAATGAGAGATATAAAAAAGTTTTTACAAAAATTACGTCCTGTACAACTCATTGTTTTGTTTTATTTATTAGCAGTAGTTGTATCGGTGATATTGCTTAGTTTCCCGTTTGTTACGAAGTCTGGTGTGAAATGGACATTTATCGATGCCCTCTTTACATCTGTTAGTGCGGTAAGTGTTACGGGACTGTCTGTTGTTACGATTTCAGATACATTTACTACGGCAGGAATTATTATGTTAGCCCTTATTTTACAATTAGGTGGCTTAGGAATTATGGCACTTGGTACATTTGTTTGGATTATAACGGGGAAAAAGATCGGTTTGCAGAGAAGAAGACTCATTATGGCAGACCATAATCAAGGGAATTTATCAGGCCTTGTAGAACTGATGCGTTCTATTTTAATTGTAATTATTTCGATAGAACTTATCGGAGCGATACTATTAGGTACAAGATTTCTACTTTATTTTCCAACTTGGCAAGAAGCTTATTTTCACGGTTTCTTTGCCGCTGTTAGTGCAACTACGAACGGCGGATTTGATTTAACTGGACAATCATTAATTCCGTACAAAAAAGATTATATTGTGCAAATGATTCATATGTTACTTATTATTTTAGGAGCGATTGGCTTCCCGGTGTTAATGGAAATAAAGCAATTCTTTAGTAAAAGGCGACAGCAACTATTCCGCTTTTCGTTATTTACAAAATTGACGACAACAACATTTTTTGCCCTCGTTATCGTTGGAACCATTATGATTTTTTTACTAGAACGAAATCAATTTTTAGCAGGAAAGTCATGGCATGAAACAGTTTTCTATACATTATTCCAATCTGTGACGACGCGAAGCGGTGGACTTGCTACAATGGATATACGTGAATTGTCACAACCGACGCTTTTATTTATGAGTATATTAATGTTTATAGGGGCATCTCCAAGTTCGGTTGGGGGCGGAATACGTACAACAACATTTGCTGTTAGTATATTATCGTTATACACTTTTGCAAGAGGCGGAAGAACGGTTAGAGTCTTCAAACGCCAGTTACATGAAGAAGACGTGCTAAAAGCATCTGTCGTTATGACGATGGGGATTTTATTATGTGCCACAGCACTCTTTATTTTATCTATTACGGAAAATGTACCGCTTATGAGTTTAATTGTTGAAGTGTGTTCTGCTTTCGGAACGACAGGGCTATCGACAGGTATTACGCCAGATTTAACAACTGTTGGTAAACTTGTACTCATTGTACTTATGTTTATTGGGCGTGTCGGTATTTTAACATTTATACTGGCTAGTGGGGGAAGAGAACAGCCACCTCGCTATAAATACCCGAAAGAGAGAATTATTATTGGATAGTATGAAACCATTCTACCTATGTGAGGTAGAATGGTTTTTTAGTCGTTAATGCCAAATTGCGGATGCATAAAAGCCTCATTCTTATTATCCACTTCTTTTTTTAGCAACTCTTGATTTTCTTCTGAAATCCACCCAATATCATTTGTAGGATGAATCCATTCTTCTCCAGCCATAATGGCAGGGTCTACTTCATCAGTCCAATTGTGAAGTGGACTATTCTCGGAATCATATTTACTGTCTCCGATTACGACGTCATATTGATTTATGAAAGGTTGTTGCATCTTCTTTCCTGTTCCTTTAAAAGATGGGAAATTCATTTGATGCGGGAGCGTTTCATCTAAAATTGGTGACTGGATTTTATCTTTCTTCTTCAAAATAATCGCCCCTTTTCTAATGTTTTTTTCATAGGTAGTATTTCCATCTAGCGGCTTTATGTACTTGTTAACACTTGCCAGTAATAATTATTTAATGTTGTTTCAAACTAGAGTAGAAAGTGAATTCTTGAGAGCAGGTGAATGTATTGGTAAAAAGAAAAGTAAAACAAAATGCGGCAATCAACAATAATAAAACTCCGAAAGAAAGCTTACCAGATGCAGAATTTGCATTAGAGTATGAAGGAGAAAATAGCGCGAAGTATGCAAATCGTAATTCAAAAAAAGGTAAACAAAAATGAGGCGTTTTTTACAAACGCCTCATTTTTTTGTGGGATTATAAAGGTTTTTTTAATTATTTGTAAATTTAGTGTTCATTATTAGCAGAAAAATGCGAAAAAACATAGAAGTAGCAACGTATTACACAAAAACAAACAACAAACAAAAGATTAATGTTGGTTTAATACTGCTTTTACACTAGTTGTTTATATTAGAGTTGTACATAAGATTTATAAAAGGAGAGAGAGACAGTGAAAAAAACAATCTTTAAAGCTGTAGCAACTGGAATGGTATTTTCGTTATTAATGGGGTGTGGTGCAAAGAAAGAAGAAAGTGCTGGGGCAAAAGTAAAGGATGATAAATTATCTGGATCATTAACTGTTTACACAGCGATTGAAGAAGAACTTGTACCAATTTATCTTGATTCTTTTAAAAAGAAATATCCAGATGTGAAACTGAACATTGTTCGTGATTCAACTGGAGTTATTACAGCGAAATTGCTAGCTGAAGGAAAAAATACACAAGCAGATGTTGTATGGGGAACAGCAGCGTCTAGTCTATTAGCTTTAGATAAAAAAGATATGTTAAAAGGATACTCTCCAAAAGGAGCGGATCGTGTTCTTCCGCAATTTAAAGATGATAAGCAACCAGAAAAATGGGTAGGTAATACGGCATTTATGACGGGGATTGCTATAAATAAAGAAGAATTAAAGAAGAAAAATTTACCGATGCCAGAATCATACGAAGATTTAACGAAACCAGAATATAAAGGAACGCTTGTTATGCCACATCCAGCTTCTTCTGGGACAGGATTTTTAACAGTTTCTGCATGGTTACAAATTATGGGTGAAGATAAAGGCTGGGATTACATGAAGAAACTTCATGATAATATGGCAACTTATACTCATTCAGGTTCAAAACCAGCGAAATTAGCAGGCGCAGGTGAATATCCAGTTGGCGTATCAATGGTTTATAGTGCTTTGAAAGAGAAACAAAAAGGTGCACCAGTTGAAGTTGTATTGCCGAAAGAAGGATTAGGTTGGGAAGTAGAAGCGAACGCACTTATTAAAAAAGATAATGCAAAAAATGAAAAATTAGCGCAAGCATTTTTAGATTGGGCAATTACTGATGATGTAATGAAGTTATACTTCGAGAAAAATGGATTCGCGACAATTAAAAATGATTATAAACTTCCAGATGGATTCCCTAAAGATGTGACAGAAAAGTTATACAAAAAGAATGACTTTAAATGGGCAGCAGAAAATCGTGACAAAATTTTAGAAAAATGGGAAAAAGAGTTTGGCCAAAAAGCAGAACCGAAAAAGTAAGTGAGTGGGAGAGAGAAAAAATGAGCGAATATTTATCAATTCAACACATTCAAAAACAGTTTGATGCATTTACAGCGTTAAAAGATATTTCTTTTACTGTGAAAAAAAATGAGTTTGTATGTTTATTAGGCCCAAGTGGTTGTGGGAAAACAACATTGCTTCGAATTTTAGCAGGGCTAGAAGAGGCAACAACAGGTAGTATCGCTGTGGATGGAAAAGATATTACAGCATTACCTCCTGGAAAGAGGAATTTCGGAATGGTGTTTCAATCGTATGCATTATTTCCGAATTTAACAGCACTTGAAAACATTGAATATGGCTTAAAGACAAAAAAATATGGAAAAGCAGAAGTAAAAGAGAAAGCGCTAGAGGCGTTAGAACTTGTAGATTTGCTGAATGTAAAAGATAAATATCCTGCTCAAATGTCTGGTGGACAACAGCAGCGAGTAGCACTTGCACGTGCGCTCGCTCTGTCTCCGGATATTTTGTTACTCGATGAGCCATTATCTGCTTTAGATGCAAAAGTGCGTGAAAAGTTACGTAGAGAAATGCGTGATTTGCAAGAAAAAGTAGGAGTAACAACTATTATGGTTACGCATGATCAAGAAGAGGCATTAACGATGGCCGATAAAATTGTTGTAATGAATCATGCGGAAATTATGCAGATTGGCACACCAGAGGAGATTTATCAAAGACCAGCCAATCCATTTGTGGCAGATTTTATTGGTTCTATTAATTTCTTTTCGAAAAACGATGAAGAACATGCAATTCGTCCTGAGCATGTAACAGTTGTACAAAAGGATGGTATTAAAACGGTTGTGGAAAGCATGGAATTTCGCGGATCTGTATATCGGACGGAAGTGCGGGTCGTAGAAGAAAAAACACATCTTTATAACGAGAAAATTGTAGTGGATATATTGGCATCAGAAGTAGAAGCAACCGCAATTAGAAAAGGAAAGCCGATTCAAATCTCTTTCTCAGAAAATCATATGTTGTCATATGGAAAGAAGGTCATTGTATAGATGGAGATGTTAGAAGATTTTAAGGTAGAAAGTACGAAAAAAAAGATTAAGAGACGTATCGGTAAAGAAGAGTGGATACAAAGACTATTAATTATTGGTATGCTTCTCGCGTTTTTGATCATGCTTGTATTACCTCTATTACAATTGTTTTCACAAGCTTTTTATGATAAAGATGGAGCTTTCATTGGTGTTGCGAATTTCAGTAAATATTTCACAACACCAACGCTAGTTCAATCATTACAAAATACGATATGGATTTCGGGTGCGACAACAATTATTGCAGTGACACTTGCTTTCGCTTACGCCTATACGATCGCTCGTACGAATGTGTTTGGAAAGCGTGTATTTCAATATATTGCGTTGTTACCATTATTCGCACCAACGATGATGCATGGTATCGCACTTACATATTTATTTGGTAATCAAGGGTTAGTAACGAAAGGAATGTTTGGTTTGTTTGAAGGGATACAAATCCCTTTATATGGACCAGTAGGAATTGTAATGGCTGAAGTCATGTATACATTTCCGCAAGCATTTCTTATATTATTAATTGCTTTTCAAGGCTCTGATTATCGTTTATATGAAGCTTCTAATATGTTAGGAGCGAGTAAAACAAAGCAATTTTTCACTGTTACTTTACCTAGTGTAAAGTACGGATTAATTAGTGCGATGTTCGTTGTGTTTACACTTAGTTTCACTGATTTTGGGGCACCAAAAATTGTTGGTGGGCAATATAATGTACTTGCTACTGACGTATATAAGCAAGTAATTGGGCAGCAAAATATGCCGATGGGTGCAACTGTCGGAATGATTTTATTAATCCCAGCTATATTTGCCTTTGCAGTTGATCGCATTACGCAAAGAAAGCAGGCGAATCTCTTATCTTCCAAATCAGTACCTTACAGAATAATAAATAATAAGAAACGAGATGTTATTTCGTTCGTATATTGTAGCGTAGTAACGCTTATGATCATTCTATTATTTGTGGCAGTTGGTATTGCTGCAAGTGTGAAAGTATGGCCATATAATATGAGCTTTACATTTGAGCATTTTAATTTTTCCAGTTTAACAGGAGATGGACTTGAAGCATTTAAAAATAGCGTAATTGTTTCAGCAATTACTGCGGTTATTGGAGCGGTTTTAACATTTATGTTCGCTTATGCGATTGAGAAAATAGATCAGCTACAATTTTTCCGAAAAGCAGGTTACTTTTTCTCTATCGTCCCTTTAGCGATACCAGGTTTAGTACTTGGGTTAGGCTACGTCTTCTTCTTTAGTCAACCAACAATACAAATCTTTGGACTTTCCGTAACGAATCCGTTCCATTCTCTATACGGAACAATTGCTGTGCTAGTACTAGTCAATATCATTCATTTTTATTCTGTAACATTTGTTACGGCAACGACAGCTTTAAAGAAATTAGATCGAGAGTTTGAACTTGTTTCACAGTCGATGGGGATACCGTTTTATAAAACATTTTTTCGAGTTACGGTACCGATGTGTTTACCAGCCATTTTAGAAATGGTAATGTACTACTTCGTAAATTCAATGGTAACTGTCTCAGCAGTTGTATTCCTGTATGCAGCTGATTTTAAACTAGCTGCCGTATCAATTGTAAATATGGACGATGCAGGAAATGTAGCACCAGCAGCTGCAATGAGTGTACTTATTGTTGTTACAAATATTGTAGTGAGAGTTGTATATGAATGGGGAACGAAAGCACTTCGTAACCGAACGTCACAATGGCAAAAAAGATAAAGTGAAACTTTAATCAGTGGGGGGGGTGTTCCTCCCCCACTGATTATTAGTTGAACCAATCGGGCGTTTACGGGCAGTTGATCTCCCACTTAACTTTTTTGCTCCAGCCGAATTTTGAGGGGGAAATCTTACTGCCCGTTAACGCGGGATAAATAAGAAGGGTGATGGATTGGATGAAAGTAGAAGCAGTTATTTTTGATTGGGCAGGTACAACAGTTGATTACGGATGTTTTGCACCACTGGAAGTATTTATGGAGATTTTCCATAAACGTGGTGTGGCAATTACTGCAGAAGAAGCCCGTAAGCCAATGGGATTATTGAAAATTGATCATGTTAGGGCATTAACAGAGATGCCTCGTATTGCGAGTGAGTGGAATCGTATTTTCGGACAATTACCAACAGAAGCAGACATTCAGGAGATGTATGAAGAATTCGAAAAGATTCTCTTCGCTATTTTACCGCGCTATGCGTCGCCGATTAATGGAGTAAAAGAAGTGATTGCTTCTTTACGTGAAAGAGGAATTAAAATTGGTTCAACGACTGGTTATACGAGAGAAATGATGGATATTGTAGCAAAAGAAGCAGCACTACAAGGGTATAAACCTGATTTTCTTGTAACACCAGATGATGTTCCAGCAGGTCGTCCGTATCCGTGGATGTGCTATAAAAATGCGATGGAGCTTGGTGTATATCCAATGAATCATATGATAAAAGTTGGAGACACAGTATCAGATATGAAAGAGGGAAGAAATGCTGGTATGTGGACAGTGGGTGTAATTCTCGGCAGTAGCGAACTCGGCTTAACTGAAGAGGAAGTGGAGAATATGGATCCGGTAGAACTTCGTGAAAAAATAGAAGTAGTTCGCAATCGTTTCGTTGAAAATGGGGCGCACTTTACGATAGAAACGATGCAGGAACTCGAAAACGTAATGGAACATATCGAGAAACAAGAACTTATTATTTCATAAAAGGGGAATAGGATCATGACTGAAAATCACTATTTATTATTAACGCCTGGACCATTAACAACAACCAAAACAGTAAAAGAAGTTATGTTATACGATTGGTGTACGTGGGATGCTGAATATAACAAAATGGTACAAGAGGTAAGAGCTAAGCTTGTATCGTTAGCAACGAAGGAAAAAGAGACATATACAACTGTTCTCATGCAAGGAAGCGGTACGTTTTCAGTTGAAGCAGTGATTGGATCTGTCGTTCCTAAAAATGGAAAGCTGCTCGTATGTACAAATGGTGCGTATGGTAAGCGAATTGTACAAATGGCAGAGATGTTACATATAGATGTGGTGGTCAGTCAAACAGAAGAGTGGGAGCCCACTAATATTGCAGCAGTAGAAAAGATATTGCAACGAGATAAAGAGATTACACATATTGCAGTTGTTCATTGTGAAACAACAACAGGTATTATCAATCCAATTGTAGATGTATGTAAATTAGGGAAGCAATACGGAAAAGTAACACTGGTTGATGCAATGAGTAGTTTTGGTGGTATTGAAATAGATATCGCTGAGTTGCAAATTGACTTTCTAATTAGTAGTGCGAATAAATGTATTCAAGGGGTTCCTGGATTTGGCTTTGTTATTGCGAAGCGCGATGAATTGGTGAAATGTAAAGGGCAGGCACGTTCATTATCATTAGACTTATTTGATCAGTGGGAAACGATGGAACATCAAAATGGGAAATGGCGTTTTACGTCACCTACACATGTTGTACACGCTTTTTATCAAGCACTACTTGAATTAGAAAAAGAGGGCGGAGTAGAAGCACGTTACAATCGATATTATAACAATCAAAAAATATTAGTGAATAGAATGAGAGAAATCGGATTTAAGCCACTAGTAGATGAAAAATATCAATCGCCTATTATTACATCCTTCATTTATCCAGAAGAGGGGTTCGATTTTGGGCAGTTATATAATGAATTAAAGTGTGATGGGTTTGTTATTTATCCAGGTAAAATTTCAAAAGTAGATACATTCCGCATTGGAAATATCGGTGATGTACATGAGGCAGATATCAATCGCTTAGTTGATAGTATCGCTAAAGGAGTTGTTATAGGTTGAAAGTATTTTGCTTAGGTGGAGCAGGTAAAATTTGTCGTGAAGCAATTTTAGATTTAGTGCAATTTTCATCTTTTGAGGCGATTACAGTAGCTGATTTTAATGAAGAAGAGGGCCTGAAAGTAGTAGAATGGCTCAACGATCCTCGTGTTGATTTTGTGAAAGTAGATGTAACGAATCACGAGGATACGGTTGCAAAAATGAAAGGTTATGACATTGTAATGGACGGTACGACAATTAAGTTAAATGGATTGTCTACTCGATGTATTGCAGAAGCAGGTTGTCACGGTGTGAATTTGAATGGATTTGGTGAAGAAAATGAATTTCATTCTATATTTGCTCAAAATGAAAAAACGTGTTTACCTGGTTTTGGTATGACGCCAGGTGTAACGCAAATGATGGCAATGCATGCAGCAAATCAGCTAGATACTGTAGAGTCAGTACGTGTAAGTCATGGCTCGTACCGTCCAATTGCTTTTTCTGCATCAATTACAGAAACAACGACATATGAATATGATCCACATTTACCATCGCGTACAGTATATGAAGATGGTGAGTTTAAGCAAGTACCGCCGTTTGCGCGTCCGAGAGAAATTGATTTACCGGCGCCTTATGGTAAGGAAACGCAGTATATAATACCGCATTCTGAAACGATTACGTTAGCAAAAGCACTAGAAAATAAAGGGGTCAAACTGATAGAGACGAGAGGAACTTGGCCAAAGCAAAATATGCAGCTCGTACGTGCTTTATATGATTATGGTATATTGCGTAATGATCGAGTTGACATAAATGGGAAAGAAATTGGCATTATGGATTGTATTTCGAAGTATTTATTGCAATCGAAAGAAGGGCAAGAAACAGAAATTTACGGTTATGCGCTTCATGTAGAAGTAATAGGTATGAAAAATAATGAGAAACAAAGGCACGTATTATATCATACACACCCGTTATCTGATGGTTCTGTTGTAGGATGGGAAAAATTAAGAGCTTATACGAGAAACGTCGGTATTCCATTTGGGATTGCTACAGAGTTAATCGCAAAAGGGAGTGTAAACAAAGTTGGTGTTGTGACACCGGAGGAAGCTTTTGTAAATCCACAAATTATTTTTGATGAACTAAAAAAGCGTGGTATTCATATTCATGAAGAAGTTTTCACTGAAAAAGAAAGTTATAACTTTGTATAAGTAAGGCAGTGTATGAGGTAGAAATCAATGGGGTGAATCTATGTCTGTAGTAGGTGAAGAAAGAAAGCGAACCATTCTTGAGAAGGTAGAGTTTAAAGGGAAAGTAAAAGTTTCAGAGTTAGCGAGAGAGTTTGCTGTATCAACAGAGACGATTCGTCGTTATTTAGAAGAATTGGATCGTGAAAAGAAGTTGAAGAAAGTGTATGGCGGAGCCGTCCAACTTCCGGGAGCTGGAATAGAGGCACCAATGTTAGAACGAGAGATGCTGCATATAGAAGAGAAGAAGAGAATTGGGTATAAAGCAGCAACGTTTGTGGAAGATGGAGATGTGATTGCGATTGATGATGGAAGTACACCACTTCAAATGGTGCCATATCTTGTTCATCGTAAAAATTTAACGATTGTAACAAGTTCATTTCCAGTAGCTACACAATTAATTTCTTCTATTAATAAAAAGATGTTTCACGGTGAAGTTTTATTTATTGGTGGAAAAGTCTCTCCAAAGCATTCACGTGTGTCAGGGTCTATTTCGCAGCAAGTAATCCAGCAATTTCATTTTCATAAAGCATTCGTTTCGATTGATGGATTGTTACCTGGTTTTGGGGTTTCTAGTTTTGAATTAGAAAAGGCGAAACTGTCAGAAACGATGCTGAAATTAGCGGAGAAAACATATATTTTATGTGATCATACAAAAGTAGGGGTAAAAGGAAATTACCGAATAGCAGCATTTTCACGTATTCAACATGTAATTTGTGATAAGAAAATGCCCTATAGTTTTGAAGAGGAAGTCAAAAAGCATAATATTCAATGGACAATTTGCTAAATAAATTGAACTCCCACCTGTTTTGGAGGTGGGAGTTTTACTGTCCGCAAATAGCGGGATAAAAGATTTGTATGTATGCAAAAAGTGGACACATTTTCTCATCTCTTTCATATAATTTACCAATACAAAAAAAGTTGGTCGAAGGAAAGAAGGGAGAAGCATGTCAGAACGGATATATAATAAACTTGTATTGTATGCAAATATTTTGCAAAAAATTGGTTTTATTAATGAAAAAGAAAAAAGTGAAATTCTTCATACGCTAGGTAAAAAGGCCCTTTGATTAAAGGGTTTTTTTATATTTTATCTTTGGAAATATAAACCTAATGTAATATTATCATTTATTTTTACAATTGATAACATTTATCAATTGTAAAAATTATGTATGATAGAGGATATTATTTTGAAAAAAGTTATATTAAGGCGCTAGTAGTAGCCACAACATTAGCAATTCCATTTGCTATATACTCTACTCCAACATTAGCAGCACTAAAAGCTGAAGCAAACCAGTCGGTGGCAACAGCTAGTGAACGTACATACGATACTGAGATTAAAATATATGCCAAATTTAAAATCTTTAACAGTTGCGAATGCGAAGATAACAGATCCGTTGTTCTTTGCGCATTTAAAGCAATTAAATCATTTAGTTTTACGTGGTAATGAATTTTCAGATGTAACACTACTTGTTAAGATGGATAATTTAGCATCGCTTGATTTGAGTAATAATAAAATTACAAACGTTGCACCACTCATTGAAATGAAAAATGTAAAAAGTTTATATCTATCAGGCAACCAAATAGAAGACGTAACAGCATTAGCGAAAATGGAACAACTAGATTACTTGAATTTAGCAAATAATAAAATTACGAATGTTGCTCCATTAAGCGCGTTAAAAAATGTAACATACTTAACTTCAGCAGGTAATCAAATTGAAGATATTAAACCGTTATATTCATTACCTTTAAAAGACTTAGTATTAACGCGTAATAAAGTTAAAGATTTATCGGGTATTGATCAAATGAAGCAATTAAATAAATTATTTATCGGGAAAAATCAAATTGAAGATGTGACACCACTTGCTAAAATGACTCAGCTTACAGAAGTAGATTTACCTAATAATGAGTTAAAGGATATTACTCCATTATCAAATCTAGTAAACTTACAAAAACTTGATTTAGAAGCAAATTATATTTCAGACTTATCGCCAGTTAGTAGGTTGAATAAGTTAGTATATTTAAGTTTTGTTGCAAATGAAATCCGTGATGTTAGACCAGTGATAGAACTAAGTAAGAAAGCTTATATTAATGTTCAAAACCAAAAAGTCTTTTTAGAGGATACAGAAGTAAATAAAGAAGTAAAAGTACCTATATACGAAAAAGACGGTGAGGTATCTACAAAAATCCGTCTGAAGAGTGATGGTGGTACGCATAGTAATGGTGTAGTGAAATGGAGTACACCAGGTGAGAAAGTATATGAATTTGGAGTGAAAGATCCATTTAATGATACAGGTATTTTCTTCACTGGTTCTGTGATTCAAAAGGTTGTAAATGAAAAAGTAGCTGAAGAAGTAATAGAGTTTAAAGATGTACCAAAAGATCATTGGGCAGAAGGCTATGTGAAAGCTTTAGCGGATAATAATATATCAAAAGGTGATGGAAAAGGAAACTTTTTAGGTGATGATTTCGTAACACGTGAACAATATGCACAGTTTTTATATAATGCAATAAAGAAATAAAAGATGAGAAAATACGTTATTCTTTGATTTAAAAAGAATAACGCATTTTTATGTACAAAATGAAATAGGGAATAGACAGAAGTATAGATATATGGATGGCCCATTTTAAAGAAGAGCTATGAAACTATATTGACAAAAAGGCGTTATCATGTGATAATTCAATTAAATTTTTAGAATAATCAAAAAATACTCCTTTTACATAGAAAGGATTCGAACATTATATAAATATTATGCCGGGGGTGACGAAATGTTATTTTTTCTAAAAAAATGGAATGAATTAAAAGATGTGAAATCTGAATTGGCACTTCGTGATTGGTTTTATGGTACAAAAATTAGTTTATCACTCTGTACGTCAAAAGAGCCATTAACTTTTTTAATAAACGTTGAGGGAAGAGATAAAGGGTTATTTTCAGAAGAAGACTTTATTGTTGTTAATTGTATGTGTGAGCCAGTATTTGAAAATGAAGAAAAACCAGCTGCAGAATCGTTTATGCATGCGGATATTTATAAAAAAAGTAGTGCAGAATGTATTTTACAAGTGCAGACTGTAGATAGTCATTTAATATCAGAGTTATATGGAGAAGAAGGGGAAGTAACATTCGATAAACGTAGTGTGGAACGTGTTTTTGGAAAAGAAGGTATAACAGAAATGACAATTCCCATTGTAGAAGATGAGAAGAAATTTGCTGATTTATTAGAAAATAATGTACCGAATTTTATTGAAGGTGGAGGAGTAGTTCTTGTTCATAATTATGGCATGATTGTGTGGGGGAAAACTCCAGAAGAAGCGAAAAAATGGCTAGAGGGTATAGAATATTTAATGAA
Source organism: Bacillus sp. RC251 (assembly GCF_044908765.1). Classification (NCBI taxonomy): domain Bacteria; kingdom Bacillati; phylum Bacillota; class Bacilli; order Caryophanales; family Bacillaceae; genus Bacillus; species Bacillus sp. RC251. The sequence continues at coordinate 392,604 of NZ_JBIYDP010000001.1, forward strand.
TTATCATGTAAAGTTGTTAATGATAAAAGGTGCAAAGAGCTCTGTTATATAAAATGTTTGTGATGTCGTTACAAGTCAATAAAAAATGAAAGCGTTTTAAAAATAATTTCACTCATAAAATATAGGTCTCCTTATTATATATAGATTACATGTTGACATGTAAGGAGGAACATATTTTGCGAGTTAAATATCATTTTCTGCCAAAACAGCAAGTAACATTTTGCAAAATGAACGATTCAGGTGAAGAGGCTTTGCACATTATGAATGAAACGGGATTTCGAGCAATCCCTGTATTAGCAGAAGATGAAAAGAAATTCATAGGGATTATTTATAAAGTAGATCTTTTAGAAAAGAAGTGTAATAGCGGATTAGAGAAATTAAGTGCGGAACATATGCTGGGGGATTCCTCCGCATTTATTTTTGAAAAGGATTCTTTTTTTAGAGCATTTTATGTTATTCGTCGACTTCCATTTTTAGCTGTGCTAAATGACTATAATGAATTTGTCGGTATCTTAACGCATTCCAATATATTTGATGTTATTGAAGATTCATTCGGTATGCGGACGGGTGGTTATATATTAACAATTGCAACACAAGATTGTAAGGGAACGATTAAAGAACTTGGGACATTGTTGAAAGCATTTAATATCGGTGGATTATTTACACTAGATAACGGTGATCAATATATTCGCCGCGTTATCGTAAATATAGCAGATGAGTTAAATGAAAAAAGATTAAAGCAATTAATCGAAAAAATAGAGAAAAAAGGATTCAGGGTGAGTCATGTAGATTATATTTAAGGTGAAAAGGAAAGGTACCAATTTGCTATATGCAGATTGGTACCTTTTTAGTGTGAGTAATGAATCTTATTTTGAAACAGGAGGTGGAGATAGTGCTAAATCAGATAAAAAAATAAAATCTGCATGCGCGCGAATGTTAGGAATAGAAGTTTCTATAACACGTGATGTAATTTCACCTGGAGGTCCAACGTGTCCAATAGCTACCATAATCGGTTTTTCTTGAAGTTTTTTAATAAGTAATTGGGCTTGTTTTGAAATATGTGCCGCTGTATACACATCATCAAAAAATAATTGATTTTCAATAATAGGCACTCCTAATTCTTTCCCGATTTTTGGGACAACACTCTTAGGATTTGTTTTGCTATCTAAATAAAATAAACCGTGTTTTTTACAAGCTGCAAGTATAAGTCGTACAATTCTTTCGTCCGCGGTCACTTTTGATCCCATATGATTGTTCATGCCAATTGCATGCGGTACTTCTTGAATCGCTTGTTCGAGTCGGTTATTTATTTCTTCGTCGCTTAAATCAGTTGTAATTGCTTTTGGTCCAAGCCATTCTTTTTTACCTTTAATAGGTTCCATTGGCATATGTATAATAACTTCGTGCCCTTTCTTATGAGCGGCTATCGCATCTTCCTTTGTGGAAGGGAGAAAAGGCATAACGGCAACAGTCAGTGGAATAGGAAGTGATAACATTTTATCAGTCCCCTTCATATTATTGCCGAAGTCATCAATGACAATAGCGACTTTGTTTGTATGGGCCTTTGCTTGAACAGGAAACAAGAAGGATGGTAAAAACATAGTAAATATAAGTAATGCAATCGTATATTTGCGCATATAAATATTTCCTTTCTATTTTATCCCGCTATTTGCGAGCAGTGAGGAATGGACAAAATCCCCAATGATTAAATTTCACTTTATCAATCATCATTATGTTTTGCGTTTTTATATAAATTAAACAAAAAATGTCGAAGAAAAGTATATGGAAAATAGAGAATCCGCTATTTAATTGGTATTTGTAAAAAAAGAAGATGAAAAAAATGTCTATTATTGCGAATGTATTTACAAAGATAGAATAATTTGTAATAATTCTCAAAGTGAGGGTAAAGATTTGTAAATTACAGGGAGAAAATGTTAAAATTTCTGATTCTTCAAATTCAAATATGATTAAGTAGTTAAAAGGCCGATGGAGAAGTAAAGTCGAGAGCACGGAAGTATAATAAGGGGGATATGGATGTTTACTGTAAAAAGGAAGTACACATTAGAAAAGCTTTCACGTGATATTCATATGAAACGTGAAGAAATGATTCAATTAGGTTTAACAAGTGGGTTAAATAGTATGGAGACAATTCAAGTGAGTCAAGAATTGGACAAGCTTATTTTACAGTACCAGTGTTATAAAGAAAAACAAACACCAAAATGGTTATCAATTATAAAGGTACCTATTTTTCAAATTGGGTATGAAGGGAAATCAAGTAATTTTTGGCGAATGCTTGTGGCTGGTTTTATGAAATAAGTATAATTACCCTTTTGGGATAAGGATAATTATACTAGGTGTAACGGAATTTCGATATGAACTGTCGTTCCTTCATTTTCTATACTATCAATAAAAATATGCCCATTGTACATCTCTACAATTCGTTTACATATGACAAGTCCAAGACCGGTTCCAGTATCTTTATTAGTAAAGAACGGATGAAAGAGGTGTTTTTGAATATGTTTCGGAATTCCCTTTCCAGTATCTGTGATTTTCAATTGTGCGTGTGTTTCATTGTTTGTTACGGAAATGGTCAGTGTGTCACCAGAATTCATGGCTTCAATTGCATTTTTTGTAATGTTTAAAACCACTTGTTTCATATGGTCTTTTGAGCAACGGATATGAACAGGATGGTCTGGCAAATGTAAATGGAATACAATGTTATGTAGATTCGCCTCAGATTGAATAATTAATGCTACCTCATTTAGAATGGTTCTCACATCATATGTTTGTTCAATGATAGCAGTTGGCTTTCCAAGAATAAGAAATTCGCTTACAATTTCATTAATCCGTTCTATCTCTTGTTCGATGACGGAAAAATAAAACTGATCTTGTTCATCTTTATATTTCTCTTTTAATAGAGCGACGAGCCCTTTAATTCCGGTAAGAGGATTACGGATTTCGTGGGCTGTACTAGCTGCAAAAGTTCCAACCAATTCAATTTTTTGTAGTTCATTTTGTTGTCTTTCCAGTTTTGATTGACGTTTTAACAACATATATTGAGCAAGTAAAAATAAAATAGACATTAAAAATAAAGTAGCTATACACTCTATTGCAACCCACTGATATAAAGTTTTTTGATGGATAGGTAATGGAGAAACAGAGACCTTCCAATTTAATCTTTGGAGTGGGGTAGTAAGCATATTAGAATGCGCATCACTTGTTTCGTTATTATCATCGGTGAGAAAAACTACATCATGTTTATCAGTTACTTCAAAATGATATTGTGGCTTAATGGCATTTAAAGATGCTGAAATGTAGTCAAAGCGTAAACTTGCTAACAATAAGCCTGAGATTTCCTTCTGTTTATTGAAAATGGGAGAAGCAATCATAATAGCTTGATGTCCAAGAACACGATCTGTAATGGCTGATGATACAGTTGTTTTCTTCGTTTGCAATACGTCTTGAATATATTTGCGATCTGAGACATCAACAGGCGGTCGGTCGCCTTCGGATGCGATTGTAATGATGCCTTCTGATGTAGCGTAATATAAACCAGAAAAACGTGTATCGTTTCCATCTGTATCATGTACAATTTGTTTAACTCCATTTATATTTCCAGTCTCGGTTCCTACGACCTTTGAGAGCATTTCTAATGCGGAAATTGCTTCACCAAGGTGATGATCTAAATAGTCTCTATATAAAAAGAGAACCGTGTGAGCAGATAGTTTGTTTTCCTGCTTCATTTTATACGAATGATATGAATAAAATGTAGCACCAATTCCTATCGTTGGTAGGATAACAAGCACTATATATAAAACTATGCTGTGGAATTTGACTTTCAAATTTGGTACTCCTTCTTTTTTATTATCATTATATATAAACTATGTTAAAATTGTCATGTTTTTATTCAAGAATCATTCATAATATATTTGGGGAGAGGAAATGAATGAGTAAATACTCATTCGGAATTTACATGAAGTACTAAGTTGTTTTTTCTTTTTATTACTGAGAATTTAAGTGAAGGGTTGAAAGTTGTATGACATCAAATAATGAACGAGAAGATATTTCTCAATCTTTAAAAGTATTTATTGCATTATCTCGTGTACATCGTTCTGTTATGGATACTACAAATAAATCTATACAAAGTAACGGGCTAAATCCAACTGAATTTGCTGTATTAGAACTGTTATATCATAAAGGCGGTCAACCACTTCAGCAAATTGGTGAGCGTATTTTAATAGCTAGTGGCAGCATTACATATGTTGTAGATAAGCTAGAGAAAAAGGGGCTAGTAAAGAGAATTCCGTGCCCGAATGACAGACGTGTTATTTATGCACAACTAACTGAATCTGGAGAGAGCTTTATTGCTTCTATTTTTCCAGGGCATGAGCAAGTTATACATCAGTCTTTTGAAATGTTAACGAAAGAGGAAAAGGATGAATTACTTGCTCTATTAAAAAAGATTGGAAAATATGAAAAATAATAGTATGTTCCAAAAGAGCTTTGGATAAAGAAATCCAAGGCTCTTTTGTTTACATGTAATTATGACAGCATCTGCCGTATTTTGTTGAAGAATAAGAGGAGATTTGTAAGTAAGCATTGAATTATAGTAAGGATGCACATAATGGAGAGGAGGCTAGTTCATGTCATTTAAAGACTATGAATATAAACGGCCAAATATTGAAGAATTAAAAGAAAAGTTTACTGTTGCTTTAGAGAAGTTTGATAATGTAAAAACTGTAGAAGAACAAAAACAAGTCATCAATTCAATTAACGAAATTCGCAACGACTTCGGTACAATGGGGAATCTTTGTTACATTCGTCATTCTGTTGATACGACAGATGCTTTTTATAAGGAAGAGCAAGATTTCTTTGATGAATTCTCTCCAGTTGTACAAGGATATGGTACAAAGTATTATAATGCGTTAATTCATTCTCCATTCCGTGAAGAATTAGAAGCGTATTATGGAAAGCAATTATTTGCTTTAGCGGAGTGTGATTTGAAAACATACTCTGATGAAGTTGTGAAAGATTTACAATTAGAGAATAAATTGTCTTCACAATATACGCAGTTATTAGCATCTGCAAAAATTGACTTTGCAGGAGAAGAAAGAACGTTATCGCAACTGATTCCATTTATGCAAGGGAAAGAAAGAAATGAACGTAAAGTAGCAAGTGAGGCATATTACGGATTTTTAGCTGAGAATGAGGAAGAGTTAGATCGTATTTATGATGAGCTTGTTAAAGTGAGAACGAAAATCGCCAAATCTTTAGGTTTCAAAAACTTTGTTGAACTTGGATATGCAAGAATGTACCGTACAGATTATAATGCGGAAATGGTGGCGAATTATCGTCAGCAAGTACTTGATTATATCGTTCCCGTTACAACGGAATTAAGAAAGCGACAACAAGCACGTATCGGTGTAGAGAAGTTAGCATATTACGACGAAAACTTTGAGTTTGCTACTGGTAATCCAACTCCAAAAGGAGATGCGGATTGGATTGTTAATCATGGGAAAACGATGTATAAAGAGTTATCGGCTGAAACGGATGAATTTTTCAATTTCATGCTAGATAATGATTTATTAGATTTAGTTGCGAAAAAAGGAAAAGCTGGTGGCGGATATTGTACATATATTGAGAATTATAAAGCGCCATTTATTTTCTCAAACTTCAACGGAACATCTGGCGACATTGATGTATTAACACATGAAGCTGGTCATGCTTTCCAAGTATATGAAAGTCGTAAGTTTGAAATTCCAGAATACAATTGGCCAACGTATGAAGCATGTGAAATTCATTCTATGAGTATGGAATTCTTTACATGGCCATGGATGAAGTCATTCTTTGAAGAAGATGCAGATAAATATTATTTCTCTCACTTAAGTTCAGCACTTCTGTTTTTACCGTATGGTGTATCTGTTGATGAATACCAACATTATGTATATGAAAATCCAGAAGCATCACCAGAAGAGCGAAAGACAGCATGGCGTAATATAGAGAAAAAGTATTTGCCGCATCGTGATTATGAAGATAATGATTATTTAGAGCGCGGTGGATTCTGGCAACGTCAAGGACATATTTATAGCTCGCCGTTCTACTATATCGACTACACATTAGCACAAATTTGCGCACTGCAATTTTGGAAACGTGCAAGAGATAATAGACAAGAGGCATGGGAAGATTATGTGAATCTGTGTCAACAAGGTGGAAGTAAATCATTTTTGGAATTAGTAGAAGTTGCAAATTTAACATCACCATTTGCTGAAGGCTGTGTGAAAAGTGTCATTACAGAAATTGAAGCATGGCTACGTGCGATTGACGACACAAAATTGTAAAAAACATGCGCTTTTTTTCACATGTTTAACATCGACATAAAGAGAAAATGATGAGATAATAAAAGAAAAGAAAATTCAGAATACTAAAGAGGTGTTTCTAATAAGGAGCACCTCTTTTCACCAACAAAAAGGGGGGAAAGAAGTATGCTTCAATCTAATATGGATGTGAGTTTAGAAAGTTTGGTGAACTCATTACAGTCTACTCGAAGCACGCTATTATCAGAAATTGAAATGTTAAATGATACAGAAGTGAATGTAAAGCCACGCCGTGATAAATGGAGTATTATTCAAATTTTGCATCACTTGCATTTAGTTGAACAATCAGTTACATCTGCCCTTGTATATGCTTTACAAAAAAATGAAAGAAACACGACTCCATTTAAAGACCTCCAACTTACGCTTGATCGCACACATAAACGAGAAGCTCCTCAGCAAATGGAACCAACAGAAACGTTAATGAAAAAACAGCAAGGAATTCAATTACTAGAACATTCACGACAAGAACTATTACACGCGCTTCATAGTGTGGTAGATGAAAAAGATTTATTTGAAAATGGATTAAAGCATCCTATTTTTAATGAGTTGAATTTGTATCAGTGGGTTCAATTTCTTGATTTGCATGAACAAAGACATCTTACGCAGTTAAAAGAGGCGAAACACGCAATTTTGCAACGATAATCAGAAGGAAGTGGGAGACCACTTCTTTTTTGATACGTGCATAGTTTTCTTTCTTATTTTGGAATACTACATGGAGAAAGAACAGAAGGAGTTGAAAAGTATGTCCAAGAAAAAGAAAGAAGAAGAGCGCGCGTGGAAAGCACGTAAAGAAAATCAAAAACCACATGGTAAAGTGAAAGCCTTTGCTGAATTAGTTGAAGGAACAGAAAAAACGTGATGATTATTTCATCACGTTTTTTGTATGAGTGGAAAAGTTAATAAGAAGGTTGTACCTGTACCTTTTTCGCTTATAATATCGATTTTTCCGTTCATAGCTTGAACAACACTGAACACGACCATCATTCCAAGTCCAGTTCCTTTTTCTTTCGTTGAGTAGAAAGGAGAGCCAAGACGTTTCACTTGTTCAGTATCCATACCGATTCCTGTATCTTTTATATACAACTGAATATGCTTATGATCAGGAACTAATGTGAAATAAAGATCACCGCCTTTTGGCATGGCCTCAATGCAGTTTTTTAAAATATTTAACAAGCATTGATTTAGTTTTTGTTTTTCTCCCGCGATAAAAAAAGAAGAGCTTTGCTTTATATAATGTGTACGCACATTTGCTAAATTAGCAAGTGGTGTAATTAACGATAATGCATGTAGTAGTTCTTCTTCTAACTGTAATCTTTGTTCTTTTTCAATACTTGGTTTTGCAAAGGTTAAATAATCTGTAAGAACATGATTTGCTTGTTCGATTCCGTTGATGGCTATGTCGATATATAATTTTCGCTCTTGCTCAGTGCATGTATTTGACTGCAAGAGTTGTAAAAATCCTTTTGTTGAAGTTAATGGATTGCGAATCTCATGAGAGATGGACGCTGCCATTTCTCCAATTAAATGGAATTTTTCGGCATTCATAAGTTCGTTTTGAAGACGAACTTGCATTTGTAGTATGTGTAGCAAATATAAAATAAGGATTGTTCCAATTATTGTACATATTTCGTACACGATAATATGGGGTATGTAATCGGCGCTATTTGTAACCTCTGAGAGGAAAGAAGGTACCCAGCCCAAGCCAAATATGAGACTGTAAAAGATAGCGAGTGCTATTTTTATTCGATTAGAACTTCGGTTAAATAGTTTGTATGTTAATAGTAGAACAATAAACAGTAGAACCGAGGCGATAAGGGATGGAAAAACACCTATTCCCCCTAATAAGAAGCGGTATATGTTTAATACAGTTAAGATGGAAGCACCAGCAATAGGGCCCCCTGTTAATGTACCGACAATTAATACGATATGGCGCATATCAAATTGAAATCCATAATTTGTTTTTGCTCCGAAAGTAATACATAGTATGGTAGCGAGGCAACATAATGCAATAAATATAGCTGAATTTAATTTAGGAGAACGTTTCCCTTTTTGATTCCAAAATAAATGGTATACGAGCATTGTAACAAGGATGAATAATATATTTAGAAAGAGATAAATAATAAAGGGTTTCAGTGGGGTGCCTCCTCTCTTCTCACATTAAATTCATCATACTATAAAATGAAAGAAATGAAATGAAAAATAGCGGAAAAATCAGAAATTTTTTCTGGTAGTATACAATATGTTACAATAAGCTTTGTCAATGAAAGAAGGAATTCCGTGCATTGCACGGGAGAGGTTCGCGAACTCCCTCTATAAAAAACTATGGAAACAACAATATCTTTAGGTATTGTTTTGTTTTTTTATTGTGACAGTTCAAGAACGTTCTTTCTTCTTATTCGTAGTAGAGAAGGAGAATGAGTGAAATGAAAAAAGAAAAGGCAGTTGTTGTTTTTAGTGGAGGACAAGATAGTACGACATGCTTATTTTGGGCAATAGAGCAGTTTGCAGAAGTAGAAGCTGTAACGTTTAATTACAATCAACGTCATAAACTAGAAATTGATTGTGCAGCGGAAATTGCGAAAGAGCTAGGAATTAAACATACGGTGCTAGATATGAGTCTATTAAATCAACTTGCTCCAAATGCGTTAACGAGAACGGATATGGAGATTACACATGAAGAAGGTGAATTGCCATCGACGTTTGTAGATGGACGAAATTTACTATTCCTATCATTTGCTGCTGTATTAGCAAAACAAGTTGGAGCACGTCATATTGTAACGGGTGTATGTGAAACTGATTTCAGTGGTTATCCAGATTGCCGTGACGTGTTTGTGAAATCGTTAAACGTTACTTTAAATTTATCCATGGATTATCCGTTCGTAATTCATACACCACTTATGTGGATTGATAAAGCGGAAACATGGAAATTATCAGATGAACTTGGAGCATTCGAGTTTGTTCGAGAAAAAACATTAACATGTTATAACGGAATCATTGGTGATGGTTGCGGTGAATGTCCAGCATGTCAGCTTCGTAAAGCAGGATTAGATACGTACCTACAAGAACGCGAAGGAGCAAATAACTAATGGATAATTTCTTTGGATTTCGCATCGTAGAAAATTTGCAAAAAATGGACAAGGATATTCAGCGTAAACAGCTCAAATATCATAATAAAAGAGTAATGGTCAGCAAGGAATTTACATTTGATGCAGCACACCATTTACACTGTTATGAGGGGAAATGTAAAAACTTACATGGTCACACATATAAAGTTGTATTTGGGATTAGTGGATATGTAAATGAAATAGGTCTTGCGATTGACTTTGGAGATATAAAAGAAATTTGGAAGAATGAAATAGAAATTTATTTAGACCATCGTTATTTAAACGAAACGTTACCAGCAATGAATACGACTGCTGAAAACATGGTCGTTTGGATTTATGAAAAGATGGCAGAAGCATTACTAAAAGATAATCGTGCGAACGAATATAAAGGAGCTCGTGTTGAATTTGTTCGTCTTTTTGAGACGCCAACTAGTTATGCGGAAGTAAGACGGGAGTGGATGCTCGATGAGTAAAATCCCTGTCTTAGAAATATTTGGTCCGACCATTCAAGGTGAAGGAATGGTTGTGGGACAAAAGACGATGTTTATCCGTACAGCTGGCTGTGATTATAGTTGCGCATGGTGTGATTCTGCTTTTACGTGGGATGGATCGGCTAAGGAACAAATTAGACAGATGACAGCAGAGGACGTTTGGAACGAGCTTGTAGAAATTGGTGGCGAAAATTTTTCTCATGTTACGATTTCAGGTGGAAATCCAGCATTGTTGAAAAATATTGAGTTTCTTCTTTCTATATTAAAAGAGAATGGAATGCGGACGGCAATCGAAACGCAAGGGAGTAAATGGCAAGATTGGTTACTTCAAATTGATGAGATAACGATTTCTCCAAAACCACCAAGTTCGACGATGAATACTGATTTTCAGAAGTTAGATGCTGTTATTCAGAAACTAGCAGGAAAAGATATTAGTTTAAAGGTAGTAGTATTTGACGATTATGACTTTGAGTATGCAGTTAAGATGCACGAACGTTATCCAGATGTTCCATTCTTCTTACAAGTAGGGAATGATGATACAAAAACTGTGGATGATACGATGTTGATTAAAAAATTATTAGATAAATACGAGTGGCTTATTGAAAAAGCGGTTAACTGTAAAGAAATGAATAATGCAAAAGTATTGCCACAGCTTCATGCGTTAGTATGGGGAAATAAACGCGGAGTATAATGAGAAGGGATGTTTAAAATGGCAGGAAGATTAGATGAAGATTTAAAAGATGTAACTTTATTAGGAAATCAAAATACAAAATATTTATTTGAATATAGCCCAGAAATTTTAGAGGTATTTGATAACAATCATCCAAACCGTGATTATTTTGTAAAATTTAATTGCCCTGAATTTACAAGCTTATGTCCGAAAACAGGTCAACCAGATTTTGCAACAATTTATATTAGCTACATTCCAGAACAAAGAATGGTAGAGAGTAAATCTTTAAAGCTATATTTATTTAGTTTCCGCAATCATGGTGACTTCCACGAAGATTGCATGAACGTTATTATGAATGATTTAATTAAATTAATGGATCCGCGTTACATTGAGGTATGGGGGAAATTCACACCACGTGGAGGGATTTCAATTGATCCTTACTGCAACTACGGTCGCCCAGGCACGAAGTATGAACAAATGGCAGACTACCGTATGATGAACCATGATCTATATCCAGAAACAATTGATAATCGTTAATATATAATAGAAAGAAAGGATCTGTATAACATACAGATCCTTTCTTTCTATTATATTATGCATTTTGATTAATGACAGTATAGTTTTTATGACTTACAACTGTAAGAGGTTCCATATCTAGTTCTCTAAAATTTTCCATAATTGTTATATCTACAATAACGGAGTTTTGATTTACTTTTTGAACACGGCCTTGCATTCCACCTTTAAATTCAATGATATCTCCAGTTTCTGCGATCTGCATAAGCAACTCTCCTTGTTACAGTTTTCCAAAAAAAGAATAATTTTGGTTTTTTTTTATTTCCTCTTATTTTGAACCATATTGTCTAGTTTGTAAATGTTTCCAAAGTAAAAATTCGAAAAATATTCACATTTTGTAAGAAAATATGCAAGAACTCCAAGTTATTAGAAAAAAAGAACGGTTTAAATGCGTGCATCTTTATATAGGGGTATAATGAAAAAATACAATAACCTACTAAAGTGGGAGAAATTAGAGGCGGTAAAATGATGTTTGAATTTGTGGGGAGTGTTATAGCATTAACTTTATTTGTATTTTCTTATATAAATTTAAAAAAGATTCGTCATCATGAAACGACTACATATTTTGATGGGATGGATGGTATACATGCTGGGGTCACACATGAGAGTGGTTGGGATATGTAAAGGTGTATAACTTTCTTTTTTTGCGTGGTATGATATTTAAAAATAGTACATAATAGAGTTCGTAAGTGATGAATGGAGAGTGGAAAGAATGAAGATTTCTTTTATTCGTCATGGCCGCTTAGATCGTACTATAGAACCAATGACGGTTACATCCTTTCACGAATGGATGAAAGGATATGACTTACATACTATAACAGAAAAAGCACCTATACCAATGGAAACAATGGAAGCGGTTGAAGCAGCAAAGTTGATTGTAACGAGTGATCAAAGGTGTGCTATACAGTCAGCAGCTGAATTAATGAATTCTTTATCTTTTATGCAAAATTCTCTTTTTAGGGAAGCTGAAATTCCGACGAATTTTTATGCTCCAACATGGTTGAAATGTAAACCTAACGTATGGATGTTTATCGGGCGAACATTATGGATACTTGGTTACCATAAAGGTGTTGAGTCTTATAAGGAAGTAAGAGAGAGGGCAAGGCAAGCGGCTTACTTATTACACCGTTATGCTCTCGTACATGGAAGTATTGCTCTTGTAGGTCATAATTACATTAATGCAATGGTTGGTGCGGAGCTGAGAGCGATGGGATGGTCTGGTTCTCCTATTTTACATAGGAAGCCATGGGGATGTACAACCTATACATTCCACGAAGCGATGGATGGAAATATATTAAATACAAAATTAACATAAAAGCACACGATTTATATATAAATCGTGTGCTTTCTTTTTAAGATATAGAAATTTTGATGTTTAATGTTTTTACGAGGTGTGCATAAGGTTCGCCTACAAGCATAACGATTTGATCTTTTTTATAACCTAGTTTTTCATATAGTGAATAGGCACGTTTGTTTTCTAAATTAACAAGTAATGCGATTTTTTCATGCTCCTTTTCAGTTGCATGGATTTCAGCAGCTTCAATTAATTGAGAACCGATTCCTTTTCCGCCATATGCACTTGAAACTGATAATGTATCAATGTAATATTCATCAAGTTCAGCTTCTTTTTCTAATGTAATTGATTCATCTTTATGTAATTCTCTTAAGTAATGTACAATTGGTGCATCAAGACTTGTTGCTTCACTACCGTGATAAGCGACAATAACCCCAACTGCAACCCCGTCTTGTACATATACAAAACAGTTTTCATAGCTCAGTCGATTTCTCTCTTTTGAGAACCATGTTTCAAGTCCTAGTAATACTTCTGTCTCAACTGTGCTGCCTGTGATTTTTTCAGCAATTTCGTGCAGAGCGTTATATAATAAAGGTGCAATTGCCTTCGCATCTGTCTTTTTTGCTTTCCGAATCATAGTATCCCTCCTAATTCTATTTATATATTGTAGCATAGTGGTATGGAACTTTGCATAATTGAATGCTGAAATGATTGATATAGAGAAGTAGCTATGTTAGTATATGATATTTAGTGGACATATACTAAAGAGATCTTTTTTGAAAAATAATGAAAATGAAATGAAGGTATAGCACCTGGATAATTTTACAGTTGTTGACCTATAGAATATACGATAAAATAAAATATTGCATAGAGGTGAAATACATGGATAAAGAATTAGCAAATGCAATTTTGGATCAGCTGAAAAATGGTGAAATAAAGGAGTATGTTGTTACGAAAGATGTATTTTATACGTTCAGAGAAGTTGTAGTAAGTCGAGAAGATTTTAAACATATTATTGGGAACGCACAGCGCGGCGGACAAGTAATTTATACATATTCAGAAACGCCACGTTCGTAACTAGAAGAATATAGGGAGGAGAATTATGGGCGATTTTAAACAAGGCATATTACCGCATTGGGATTATATGTGGAAAGATAGAGCTGGCAATAGGTTTATGGGGATGGTCATGTATCCAGAGAAACGAAAGTGTTCGGCAAAAATGCTTCAGAAAATAAAAAGAGCATATGAAGAGGCTATAGAAATTAAAGTAACCGTACAAGTTCAACATACATTTCAGTATGTAGAAGGAATGATTGTGTACTTTGATGAAGAAGCTCCTGTATGTACAATGATTGATAAAGATGAAAATCCACATCATATATTTGTAAAAGATATTTTGCGCATTGAGCACTCAGAATAATCTTTTCATAAATAAGTTGAATTTCCATAATAATAATCTTTTTCTATAATAGTTATCTTTTAGTATGTAACGCGAACCGAAAGTATATGTATAATATTTAATAAAGTAAAACTGATAAATGTAATCGTTTTTTAGAACAGATTATCGTTTCATGTCTGTTCTTTTTTGCGTGATGCTGGAGAAATATATTCCTCCAGCATTTGCCGTTTTATGACAAAATATATTGGTAACTTTTTTAAAAATAAGGTTAAATTCGTTGACAACTTTTTTGAAAAGCACTTTATTGACATGAGTTTTAGAATGTTGTTTCATAGTCATTGTATTGAAAAAAATCGACTGTCTTGTCGAAAAGTAAAATTTAAAAAAAGAAAGAATTTATACATATATCTTGTGTCTTATTTTGAAACGTAATACAATATATAGAGAAATCAAGAAACAACATACAGAGAGTATAGATTGGAGAGGGAGGGTCGGAAATGATAGTTGCATATGATTCTATGACAGGAAACGTGAAACGTTTCATTCACAAATTAAATATGCCGGCCGTTCAAATTGGTGAAGATCTAGTAATAGATGAAGACTTTGTTTTAATTACGTATACAACAGGTTTTGGCAATGTACCAGAACGTGTTTTAGAATTTTTAGAGCGCAATAATGAAAAATTAAAAGGCGTATCTGCAAGCGGCAATCGTAACTGGGGAGACATGTTCGGTGCAAGTGCTGACAAAATTTCTGCTAAATATGAAGTGCCTATTGTATCAAAATTTGAGTTATCAGGAACAAATAATGATGTAGAATATTTTAAGGAAAGGGTGCGGGAGATTGCGACACATTGAACTGAATAATGAAATCACGCAAATGCAGGACGGTTTTTATCAGCTTCATAAAGATAAAGAGGCATTAGAAGTCTTTATGGAAGAAGCTAGAGAAAATACCGTTCATTTTAATAGCGTGGCAGAGCGAATGGAGTATATGAAAGAATATGATTACTATTACAACGTTCTGGACGAGTATAGCTTGGAGGAAGTAGAAGAGGTATATAACATCGCTTATGGTGAAAACTTCGAGTTCCAATCTTATATGGCAGCATCTAAGTTCTACAAAGATTATGCGTTAAAAACAAATGATCAAAAACAATACTTAGAAAGCTATGAAGATCGTGTAGCAATTGTTTCATTATACTTAGGACGCGGTGATGTTGCGAAGGCAAAACACTTCGCAAGCATGATTGTAAAACAAAACTACCAACCAGCGACACCAACCTTTTTAAATGCGGGACGAAGCAGAAGAGGAGAAATGGTGTCTTGTTTCTTGTTAGAGATGGATGATAGCTTAAATTCAATCGGCTTTAACATTAATACTGCAATGCAATTATCAAAAATCGGCGGTGGAGTAGCTTTAAACTTGTCTAAGCTACGTGCACGCGGTGAGCAAATTAAAGGTATCGATAACGCTGCAAGTGGTGTAGTACCTGTTATGAAATTACTTGAAGATTCGTTTTCATATGCAAATCAACTTGGGCAACGAAAAGGTGCCGGTGCAGTATACTTAAACATTTTCCATTGGGATATTATTGAATTCCTTGATACAAAAAAAATAAATGCCGATGAGAAGAGCCGTATTCAGTCTCTATCAATCGGAATTATCGTTCCAAGTAAGTTCTTTGAGCTTGCTGAGAAAAACGAACCTTTCCATGTTTTCGCGCCTTATACGGTGTATAAAGAATACGGAAAGCATTTAGATGATATAGACATTGATGAAATGTACGATGAATTAATGAGCAATCCGAAAGTGAAGAAGAAGCCGCTAGATATTAGTGCACGTGATATGCTTATTAAAATTGCTATGATTCAGCTTGAGTCTGGTTACCCATACTTAATGTTTAAATCAAATGCAAATAACCAACATCCACTGAAGGATATTGGAACTGTGAAGATGTCGAACTTGTGTTAAATATGTAGCACCTTCTAGTAGAAATGCTAGTCGAAAACTCCGTTAAACGGGGAAAGCCTCAAATTTGAGGTAACCTACCGTGCTAAATCTTATCTTAGAATGAAAATATAAAAGTTCAGAATGTATCTTATTATTTTGTATAGCAGAGTTATGGGACAACATAAAGTAATAAGATACATTCTGAAGTATGTAAGATAAGTAAAAGCCTAACGACTATCCCTTATGGGAGTAGAGCGCAAGCGATTGGCGTTCGAAAAGCGGAGCACCTAATCAGGTAATGCTGTAGGTGATGATATAGTCTGTCCTGTATGGTGACATACAGCAGTTGCATGAGCAACGGACTGAGGAGTAGCGGACTCGGTTGAACATTCGAGACAGAAATCTTCCAGCTTCAAGAAACTTCTGAAATAAATGATTACGGTACAGATGATATTATCCGTCGTGATATTAACTGTAATTTAGGATCGTTAAATATCGTGAATGTAATGGAAAATAAAGAAATTCGTGAAGCTGTTCATGCGGGAATGGAAGCTTTAACAGCTGTGTCTGATATGACGATCATTCCGAATGCACCAACTGTGAAAAAAGCAAATGATGAGCTTCATTCAGTTGGACTTGGCGCAATGAACTTACACGGATATTTATCAAAAAACAAAATCGCATATGAAAGTGCAGAAGCGAAAGAGTTCGCTCGTACATTCTTTATGATGTTAAATTACTACTCTATTGAAAAAAGTATGGAGATCGCTAAAGAAAAAGGCGAAACATTTAAAGACTTCGATAAGTCTGATTATGCGAATGGCACATACTTTGAAAAGTACGAAACGACAGATTACAGCCCAGTAACTGAAAAAGTTCAGCAACTATTTGAAGGAATTCATATTCCAACAAAAGAAGATTGGACAAGTTTAAAAGAGCAAGTGAAGAAGAATGGATTATATAATTCATACCGTCTTGCTATCGCTCCAACACAATCTATCAGTTACGTTCAAAATGCAACTTCAAGCGTAATGCCGATCGTAAGTCAAATCGAATCAAGAACATATGCGAATGCGACAACATATTATCCAATGCCGTATTTATCAAAAGATACGTTCTGGTACTATAAATCTTCTTACGATATGAATCAGTTTAAATTAATTGATTTAATCGCAGAAATCCAAGAACATATTGACCAAGGAATTAGTACAATTCTTTACGTTAATAGTGATATTTCAACACGTGAGTTAGCACGTTACTACATCTATGCACATAAAAAAGGCTTGAAGAGTCTTTATTATACGAGAACACGTAAGTTAAGCGTGGAAGAGTGCGTAGCTTGTACCGTTTAATATAAAAAGTGAGACATCATGAGCAGGGTTTTCTGAACCCTGCTCATGCTTAGTTATCAATTTTTCATGTTTATTTAGAGAAGGGGCGATTGAATGCGTGCGGTAAACTGGAACAAAAAAGAAGATGATTTTAGTTTAATGTTTTGGAAGCAAAACATCGCTCAGTTTTGGACAGAAGAAGAAATCGCAGTATCTTCTGACAAAAATACTTGGGCACAATTATCAAAAGAAGAGCAGGTTGCTTATAAGCGTGTATTAGGTGGTTTAACACTTTTAGATACGAAACAAGGTGGCGAAGGGATGCCACTTGTACTTGTTCATCTTGAAAATTTACAAGCGAAAAGTGTATTAGCTTTCATGGGAGCTATGGAAGAAGTACATGCGAAGAGTTACAGTCATATTTTCACAACGTTAGCTACTGAAGAAGAAATTGATGATATTTTTGAATGGGTAGACAATCATCCATTACTTGAGAAAAAAGCTGGTATTGTTACTAGTTACTATCGTCGTTTATTAAAGCCTGAAGTAACGAAAAAAGAGTTATACATGGCGATGGTAGCAAGTGTATTCTTAGAAAGTTACTTATTCTATAGTGGATTCTTCTACCCACTTTACTTAGCAGGTCAAGGTAAATTGACAGCAAGTGGTGAGATTATTAACCTAATAATTCGTGATGAGTCAATTCACGGCGTATTCGTCGGTATTTTAGCACAACAACTCTTCGCAGAACTTTCTGCAGAAGATCAACAAGAAGTGCAAAAAGAAACACAAGAGTTATTAATGGAACTATATGAAATTGAAATGGCATACACAGAAGAAATTTACACTTCTATCGGTCTTGTAGAGGATGTAAATCGTTTCGTTCGTTACAATGCGAATAAAGGACTTATGAACTTAGGACTTGAGCCGAAGTTTGAAGAAGAAGAAATTAACCCAATCGTTTTAAATGGTTTACGTACAGATACGAAAAACCATGATTTCTTCTCTGTAAAAGGGAATGGTTACGTAAAAGCAACGAACGTTGAAAAGTTAGCTGATGATGACTTCGTGTTTGATTTTTAATATATACTCATAAAGAAAAGCTGTCTTATTCATTGATAAGACAGCTTTTCTTTATGGATTTGTTTACATAACACTATTATTTTTGTATAACGAGTTCTGTTTAAAAAGTTCTATCCAGCAAATGGATAGAACTTTTTTGTAATTAAATGGGTATTTACAAACTATTTGTATCAGTGTATTATTTAACTAGTACACCGATACAAAAGGAGGGAAGAAATGAAAATAGAGTTTTCTCCAAATACACCAATTTACATTCAGGTAATGGAATACATAAAAAAAGAAATCGTAACAGGACATTTATTGCCTGGTGATAAAATTCCCTCTGTACGTGAATTAGCGAGTGAATTACAAGTAAATCCAAATACGATTCAGCGTACATTTCAAGAGCTAGAACGGGATGGGGTTGTTGTCACACGTAGAGGAATGGGTCGATATGTAACGAATGAAGGGGAGAAAATTATGGAGCTGCGAAAAGAGATGGCGAAAGAATTACTTCATTCTTTTATAGATGGAATGGACAATTTAGGTTTTTCAGAAGAAGAAATTCTTACAATCCTTCGTTCTTCATTACACGAGAAGAGGGAGGAGAGCGAATGACAGAGTTATTAAAAATAGAAAACTTATGGAAGAGATACGGATTGAAAGCAGTGATCCGTGAATTAAACATAGAGATTACGGAAGGGAAAATTATAGGACTCGTTGGAGATAACGGGAGCGGGAAAACGACGTTATTGAAAATGATTGCCGGTCTGCAGCATCCTTCCGAAGGCAGTATTACAATTGCTGGTAAAAAGGTAGGATTAGAAACGAAAGAAATTGTTTCTTTTATGTCAGATAAACCAGTATTTGATAATTGGATGACGGTAAAAGATTCTTTATTCTTCTATCGAGATTTTTATAAAGACTTCGACATTCAAAAAGCGGTAGATACGATTGCGGAATTTAAAATACCGTTAGAAGAAAAAATTACAGCTTTATCAAAAGGTATGGTTGAAAAGCTACAAATTATTTTAACATTTTCTAGGAAAGCGAGGTTATACGTACTAGATGAACCATTGGGCGGGATTGATCTCGTTTCTAGGGAGCATGTACTGGAACTTATTTTACAGTTTTATCGCGAAGACTGTACTATTTTAATTGCAACACATTTAATTGGAGAAGTGGAAAATATTTTTGACGAAGTAATCTTTTTAAAAGATGGTGAGAGTGTATTGCATGAAAATGTAGAGGAATTACGTTTCCAAAGAGGAAAAGCTGTTACGGATTTGTTTAAGGAGGTGTTTAGTAGATGAAGGCCAGTTTAATATATATGTACAATGCGAATAAAAAACAAATTTTCATTTCGTTATTGTCATTCATATTTATTGCAGCTGTCGCTTTTGTAAGTATGGGGAATTATATTAAACAAGAATCAGGAGAAGTAAGGCAAATGATTATAGTTGCCTTAGTATTCTTAGTTTATATAATTTTTGCGGTATTAGTATTTCTGCAGGCGATGTCTGCGTTTGGGAAAATGACCGAAAGTACATTATTTCGATTAACACCGATATCTGGTAAAAAAATTGTTTTAGCAATATTGTCATATGCGGCAATTAGCTTAATGTGTTTTGAAGTAATAGGTACTATGTTTTTCTATAGCATTTCGATGAAAGTAATAAAAGGTACAGAACTCTATGGATTGTTATTTACCGAAAGTACACTTACGTTAGATATAGTAAAACAATTATTTAGCAGTGTGTTATATGTATTTAATTTATCAAGTGTATTGTTAGTTTTACTTTTTACAGTAGCTGGCGTTAAAGTATTTTCTTTGAAAAAGAAAAAAATGGAGTATGTAATTATTTTCTTCTTATTTTTACTAGTAACGAAAGTAATCAATATGATATATGAAATGCTAGGTGGACTTGCACCTACACCTGCTTTTATAAAAAAGTTAGTGTATATAGATGAATCATCAGAAGCAAATGTGTTTCTTTATCCGGAAAAGCTTATGAATTTATATAGTATTGCTTTTTCAATCGGTATATTTGTTTTATTTGTTTATATAACAGGTCGCATAATCGATAAGAAACTAGAAGTCTAAAGGAGGAATCAACATTGGGAAATGTAGTAGTAAAGTTAGAGAATGTTCGAAAAAAGATTGGTGGAACGGAAATTATCCGCGGTTTATCATTTGAAGTTCGTGAAGGGGAAGTGTACGGGTTTCTTGGACCGAATGGTAGTGGTAAAACGACGACAATTCGTATGATGACAGGTCTTATATCAATGACAGAGGGAGATATTACAATTTGTGGTCATAGTATTCGCACGGAGCGTGAAAAGGCGCTAGAGCAAATTGGAGCGATTGTAGAAAATCCTGAACTATATGATTATATGACAGGAATGCAAAACTTAAAGCATTTTGCGAACATGGCAATTACACCGATTAGTAAAGAGCGCATTGCTGAAATTGTAAAGCTTGTTGAATTGGAGCATGCGATTCATAAAAAAGTGAAAACATATTCACTTGGCATGAAACAACGTTTAGGAATTGCACAGGCATTACTGCATCAGCCAAAAATCTTAATTTTAGATGAGCCGACAAATGGATTAGATCCAGCTGGTATTCGCCAAATTCGTGATTATTTACAACGTTTAGCGAAAGAGGAGAATATTGCTGTAATCGTATCAAGTCACTTATTAAGTGAAATTGAACTCATGTGTGATCGTGTTGTTATTATTAAACAAGGTGAGTTTGTACAAGAGTACAACTTACATGAACAAGCAAAACATGATGAGACAGTAGTTGTAGCGTTTGAAGTAGATCAAGTACAGAAAGCAAATGAAATCATTGAAGGTAAGGCGCAAGGAAATGTCATTGTAGTATCTGTAACGAAAGAAGAAATTCCACAACTTGTAAAGAAACTTGTGAGTGACGATGTGCTTGTATACGGGGTTACCGTTCAAAATAAAACGTTAGAGGATGAGTTCTTAGCGATTACAGGGGGAGTGAAAGCGTAATGTTTAAATTAATTCAAAATGAATTTTTAAAGTTGCATGCGAAAAAAGGTATGTATATTTTAATTGGTGTTATTGCAGTATTGGAGATTTTGGGAGTTTTAGCAATGCTGAAATGGGGGGACGGAACTGAATTTAAAGGATCATATTTAGATTTTGCAAGTTCAGAGATTGGTTTAATTACTTTGTTTGCAACAATTTTTGGCATTACGATTGCTTCTCGTATGATTACTGATGAGTTCCAAAAAGGTACAATTAAGCAGTTATTAATCCGTCCAAGAAAACGAGTGACAGTTTTATTCTCTAAATATATTACAGTGTTACTTACTATAGTATTTATCATATTTGCTAGCACGTTAATTGCAATGATTGTTGGCGGAATTGTAATGGATGGTAGTAAAACAGAATTAACGGTAGGAATCGTAATGAAATCTACTTTATATCAAGTACTTTCGCCGTTCTTCTTTGCGACGCTTGCATTTTTCTTAGCAAATGTATTTAGAAAATCTGTATTACCATTAATAATTACGATGTTCCTCTTCTTTTTACAAGGACCAATTAATATGGTACTGATGATGTTTGCAAAAGGTGTAGCGAAATTTGTAGTGTTTTTCCATTTGAATTTAAGTGTTTACGATAGCAATAAACTAGTAAGTGGTGGAATGGAACCAACATTTACAGAGTTTACATTTACAACTTCATTATTACTTGTAGCTGCATACTTTATTGTATTACTTGTAGCATCAAGTGTATTATTCCAAAAACGTGACGTATTATAATAAAAGAAATCCCCGCTTGTAAAAACGGGGATTTTTATTACATAACCTCCTCCTAAATGGCAACTTGAAGAACAGTGATATGGTATTTTAAAAGATATGTTGTTTGAAAGTATTTGAGAAAAATAGGAAGAATTTCAACTATATTCGAATTATAATTTAGTTATCTGACCATTTATTTATATTATCTTTGGGGGTGTTCTATATGCACTATGCATTTTCACGTATAAGACTCCGTAGCTTTTTTGGATGGATGATTATAGGGTTGTTCCTTACGATGATCCCATTAGGTCTATCGAATGTTTCTGAGAGTACGATGGAAGTTATTTCACAAATAACTGTATTTTTTGTATTTCCGTTATTTTGGTTATACGTAAAAACAAATAAAAATAATGTTGTATTTAACAGTTTTTTTGATAAGCCAGGACGTTTACCGTGGGGGTTAATTGTATTAGCAACGATAATGGGAATGATTTTTTCAGTTGGTATATCTCATATTCAATTTTACATATTAGCACATACGTTACCGAATTTCTTAGTTACTATGTTAGAAGACGGAAACGTTATTAATACGAGTAACATATATATGACGATATTTACTTTCATTTCAGCGTGTGTGTTAGCACCTATTATGGAAGAGGTTATTTTTAGGGGCTTCTTTTTACAGCGAATGGCTTATAAATGGGGAATTAAAAAAGCTGTAATCATATCTTCACTTATTTTTGGTTTAGGACATTTTGATGTTATTGGTGCATTTATGTTTGGTGTTGTGATGTGTCTTTTATACATAAAGACGAAAAATATATGGACGAATATCGCTGTACACGCTCTAAATAATTTGATTGCAACAAGTATGCAATTTGTCGGTGGAGAAGAGAGTGGTGCAATTTCAATTCCTGAATTACAAGCGCAAAGTAATTTATGGATCGGTATCGGTCTTACAGTTGTTGGTTTACTGTGGTTAACTCCGTATGTTTGGAAGCAATGGCGTACAGTAAAAGAAGTTGGTGTGCCGCCGATGCGCTTTATAAATGAGGAAAAAATAGTAAGTTTGTTACAAGAAAATGAAGTGTATAGTCAAGTGATTGTAACAGATAGACTGATGGCTGTAGAGCTACCAGATGAAGCAGTAAATAAGCTTCGATTAGAAGAAAATGATTATGTAACAGTAGCTGTAGAAGACGATAAAATCGTTATAAAGAAAGCGCACGATAGATAATTAAAAAGTAGCTCCTTAGGAGCTACTTTTTAATTTGTAATAATTTCTACACGAAAATTATTACCGTTCTTTACATATTTAATATCTGTAACGATACGGACTGTTTTTAAAATCTCCACTTTTTCACCAATTCGAGGGATAGTCGGAACATTGTCCCAAATGCCAAGCAAGTCATCTAATTGTGCCGTTTTTTCATAAAACCAGATTTTCAATGTAAAGCCCCTTTCTCGAACTTTATGTATTTTAATACATAATATATTATTTTTATTCTTATTGTAAGGGGTTTTTATATATTTTATGAATAAAAATAAATTAAACTTCTGGGAAGATATGTTCAATATCAGGAGTAAGAGATACTTCTGATAATACGATATGAGAAACAGTCGTTGCATATGAAGAAACATCATTGATAAATTCTTCAAGTTCAACGAGTGAAGGAACAGAAATTTTTACAATGTAGCATAAGCTCCCTGTTACTCGGTAACAAAAACTTGCAGATGGATAAGACTGAATAAACTGTTGCATACGTGTTGTATCACCATTTTTTAAAGTGATTTCTAAAATACAATCTAAAACAAGTCCTGCTTTTTTATAATCGATATCGATTGTGTACTTTTGAATAACGCCTTCACTTTCAAGTTTGCGAACACGTTCTGCAGTAGACGGAGCAGATAAATTTACTCGTTTCGCCAATTCACGCATGGAAAGGCGACTATCATTATATAATTCATTTAAAATCTTTCGATCGACACGGTCTAGTTGCATTTGTAAATATACCTCCAGTAAAATAATAATTTTTGTAAAGGAAAAATATAAATTAAGATTCATATGAAATGTGAAGTGAACTTTATTTATTTTACAATAAAACAGAAGGAAATAGGAGGGGAAATGATGGAGAGAATTTCATTATCAAATATAGGAGATACAAAATTTCAAAAGTTATTAGGGCATAATCCGGATCTATTACATGCATGGAGTATGGTAGAGAATACGCTGTATAGTAAAGGAACTCTTTCAGCAGAGTTGAAGGAGCAAGTAAGAAGAACATTAGCGTACGGGAATGAATGTCCGTACTGTATGGCAAAGGGAAGACCTGATGATATGCAAAAGGTAGAAGAAATGAGTGTAGCAGTTACTTTTGCACATACATTTGTTCATGATAAAAAGGCAATAGATGATAATATGTTTCATGCATTGAAACAATATTGGACGGAAAAAGAAATTGTAGAGCTTTGCGCTTATATTTGTTTTATTACTGCGTCACAACAACTTGGTTTTCTGTTTCAATTACAGCCGAATGAAGGAGAAAATGATGATGAATAAAATAGCACTTATTATAATTGATGTACAAAAGGCGTTTCAGTTACCATACTGGGGCGAGAGAAATAATCTTTTTGCTGAAGAAAACATGAGAATGTTATTAGCAGAATGGAGAAAAAGGAAACGACCAGTTTTTCATATTCAACATGTAAATAAAGAAAATGCTCAATCGATGTTTTATGAAGGAGCGGAAACGGTGAACTTTAAAGAAGAGCTGAAGCCATTACCAGGCGAAGTGATTATTCAGAAATCTGTTAACAGCGCGTTCATTGGGACAAATTTAGAAGAGCAATTAAGAGAGAACAAATGTAATGCAGTAGTGGTTGTAGGATTAACGACAAATCATTGTGTGGAGACTACGACACGAATGGCAGGAAATTTAGGATTTACAACGTATTTAGTGAGTGATGCAACGGCTACTTTTAACCGTAAAGGTCTAGATGGTAAAGAGTATAATGCAGAGGATATTCACAATATGACACTTGTAAATTTACATGAAGAGTTTGCTACGATTGTAACGACAAAAGAAGTATTAAAATTATTTTAAGAAAATAATTGCGAATTATGTAGAAAAAAATAAGAATATTTCGTATAATCTAAGTACAATCATTTTGAAATAGGGGTGGCATCATATGGAGCAAATTCCGGTAAAGAGAATAGAAGAAGTACTTGTTGTAGCAGGGGACGATAAACAGAAGCAAAAGGAATTTTATGAATTGCTCTTATCTACTGAGTTTTATGTTGCTGGTTCACTAGAAGCAGAGGACGGGGCAACAGAAGGAATACTTCGTTTGCGTCATTTCCAAGGAGAGGGTAGATGGATCGTTCCGTTCTTTACACAAATGGAATTTGTAAAAGACGTGTTGCCAGAAGGAACGCCCCTTATTACGATACGTGGAAAAGAATTATTTGGTAGCATTGAGAAAGATGCTACAGCAGTATTAAATGTTGGTACTGATATAAGTAAAACATTTATTCCAGAAGAAGTTGCAGATATCGCATCTGGACGAATTTTTAATTATTATAAATAAAAGGAAAAGCGGAATCGCTTTTCCTTTTTAATTTGAATACGGATTGGCTACGCCAGAAGAAATAGAGAGTGTTTTATTATTTGTATTTATTGTCGCTGTAGCTCCAAGAGGAATCCCGATGTTTGGACTTATATGTCCAATCGGTAAACCGAATAGAACAGGTATATGATATGGTGCGAAATATTCATATAATATTGTTTGTAATGATTGAGATGGTTTAGAAGGAGTGCAGTCATGACAACTTGTAAAAATAACACCGCTGCATTCATTAAACTTTCCAGATAAAAGTAGCTGATTTAACATACGGTCAATGCGATACGGTTCTTCCCCAATGTCTTCAAGCAACAAAAGTTTATTCGCCGTATTTATCTCATAAGGTGAGCCAATTATACTCGTTAACACAGCTAAATTTCCTCCCGCTAATGTGCCTGTAACTGTACAAGAAGAGGTAGGTACGATACATTCTGAAGCAGATAAGATGGTGGAATACGGATGGAATAGTTGATTGAAAGAAGATAAAGAGAGAGAATCTACACCTTTTCCTAATTCTTCAACCATTGGGCCATGAAAAGTAATGAGCTTTGCATAACGTGAAAAGGCCGTATGTAAAGCTGTAATATCGCTATATCCCCAAAAGATTTTTGGATTTTGCCTAATGATTTCATATTGAATGTGAGGGAGGAGACGAGCACTTCCGTAACCACCCCGTGCACAGAAAATGGCTTTTACTTCATGATTGGAAAATGCTTCATGTATATCATCAAGGCGAACTTGATCACTTCCAGCTAAATATCCATATTTCTCATAAACACTCTTCCCGATTACTACAGATAAACCCATCTCTTGTAATACATTTACACCTTTTAATACACTTTCAATTGTTGGTGGACCGGACGGTGCAATAACCATTACTGTATCACCTTGTTGTAACGCATCTGGATAAATCATCATTTTCAGCCTCCTTCCCTTTCAATATATTCGCTTCATAGGAAGTTCAACCCTTGTAAAAGAAGGGGAAAGTTTGTCAAATAAAGAAGATATAAGGGGAATAGGAGGAGAAATGATGTTTACAAGTCGCGTAATAGATCTATTACAAATTAAGTATCCAATCATTCAAGCAGGTATGGCAGGTGCGATTACGACGCCTGAGCTTGTTGCAGCTGTAAGTAATAGCGGAGGATTAGGAACGCTTGGAGCAGGCTATATGAGCCCTGAACAAATTCGTGACGCAATTTATAAAATAAGAGAACGAACGGATAAGCCTTTCAGTGTTAATTTACTGTTAACGAAAGAGATACAGATAGAAGAAGAGAAGGTAACCTTGGCAAAGGGATTACTTAGCGGAGTAAATAAAGAATTCGGTATAGAGGAAGAAGAGACGATAAAGCTTCCGAGAAGCTATAAAGAACAATTACAAGTGTTAGTAGAAGAAAACGTGCCAGTCGTTAGCTTTGCATTTCAAACGTTAGAAAAAGAAGAAATAGATGACTTAAAAAGAAGAGGAATAAAAGTCATCGGAACAGCTACTCATGTGAGAGAGGCGAGGGTGCTTGCTGAATTAGGAGTAGACATTATTGTCGGTCAAGGTAGCGAGGCAGGAGGGCATAGAGGAACATTTATTGGGAAAGAACAGGACGCTATGATTGGGACGTTCGCATTAATTCCGCAGTTAGTAGCAGCAGTCCCGCATATACCAATTGTTGCAGCAGGGGGTGTAATGAACGGGCAAGGGCTTGTTGCGGCATTTACACTGGGGGCAGAAGCTGTTCAAATGGGATCAGCCTTTTTAACGAGTGATGAAAGTATTACGCATGATGTGTATAAAAAAGCAGTTTTACATAGTAGAGATACGAGTACAACTGTGACCCGTGCGTTTTCCGGGAAATATGCACGGGGTATTCGTAATGAATTTATAGAGAGATATGAAGGGAAAGAAAAAGGGCTTCCGATGTATCCAGTGCAAAATGTATTAACTTCTAAAATACGCCAAGAAGCAGCAAAACATAATAAAGGAGAATACATGTCGCTTTGGGCAGGGCAAGCGTCATCATTAGCACGAATAGAATCAGCTCAGCATGTAGTGGAGCGAGTGATGAAAGAAGCAGGTAACGTAATCGAACAATTGCAAAATATATATAGAAAAAGACCACTTGAATAATTCAAGCGGTCTTTTCATTAGTTTGCTTTATAAAATTGTTGGATGGCTTCATCGATATAAACCCAGCCTTTCCAACCTAAGTGCATATGATCTTTTAAGAAGTATTTATCATACTCATGATTTGAGAAGTCGGCAATTGGATAGCCAGCTTTCTCAATTTGCTCATGAACTTTTTTGTAGTACAATTCGCGACGTTCTTTCGGGAAGCCAGCGTAATCGTACCAAGGACCTTTTACAGGAACAGAAATGAAGAGTGGTTTTGCACCAGATTGTTTTAATAAATCAAGTACAATTTGTAAATCTTCATATTCTGGCGATTGATCATAAGCATCATTTTTTAAGTAGCCTTCACGTTGCTTTAACTTCTTCTTAATCTTACTGTTGAAGTAATCATCTTCGATACCGTATTCGTTAGAACCTGATTCTACTGCACCAGTTTGATCTGCATGTTTACGAGCTTCTTCCCAATTCATTTGTTTTAATGAAGGGTCAAGTTTTTCTTTATGCGGTTTAATATCAAACATTGCTGTAAATAAATCTTTACGATCTAAAATGTTACGATAAATATAAGCGAAAGGTTTAGCAGCAAGTGCTTTTACTTTATGCTTTGTATCATCATAAACGATACCTTCAAGCGAAATTTTTAATAAAGTTTCTTTCTTAACGATCTCAAAGTTTAATAAACGTTTTGCAATTTGCTTTTTCATTTCAGGCTTTAGGTCATCATTGAAAAGTAAGTGATAGCCTTGTTGTTTTGAAAAGTTAGGTGCAAAGTGTGTTTCATCAATACCTTGTGGTACAAACCATTGAGGAGAAAGAACGAATACCATTTTCTTATCTTTCAATTGATCCATTGTAGATGCAAAATTTAACACATGTACAAGGTCTTGTGTTCCTCCGCGTCCAAGAAGGAATGGTGTGAACCCTTCAGGTTTTACTTTGAAATAATTTGATGGATGGAAAGCATCCATACGTGCGAATTCCGATGAACCGTACATCGGAAGGTATTTCGGGTCTGCTAACATCTTTTGCTGTAAAATCATACTTTGAATCTTTTCTTCTTTTAAAGAAGTGGCAGCTTGTTCTACTTTTTCATCACTTAAAAGTGGAAGTAGAAAGCGCGTTGGAATAAGTAAGAATACAGCAAAAAGGGCCAATGCTAAAAGCATCGGACCAAATTTTGCTTTGTTCATCGGATTTCTTCCAACTTCTTAATAACCATGTTTGGTGTAGCCCACTCGTCACGGTCAAAATCAGAAATAGAAACTTCAATATCTAAACGCTCTTGGAATTCAACTAATAAAGATACTACAGCGAAAGAATCAAGAATACCTTCTTCAAATAATTGAACATCTAAGTTTTCTTTCACAATATCGTTTTCACATACTTCTTCTAAAATATCTAATACTTGCTCTTTGAATTCTGCCATTTTTAAAATCTCCTTTATATCCGAAATATATTATATGTGCAACTTCTTATTAGTATAAGAAGGGTGCATTAAAAGTATCTGTTAAGGTGTCCAGAGAAAATTAGGAAACCGAAACATACAACGTGGAACGTAATTACAATCGCAAGGACGTGTGTAAATTTATTGTTTGGCCAAAACTTATGCTTCTTGTTTTTTCGTTCGAAAATATCGAATAAAATAAACAGTGCGGCATGATAGAGACCATAAATAACATACTGCGCAATGGCGCTTCCTTGGATGTGCCAAATTCCCATAATGAAGAAGTTTAAAAAGGCACCGATATACGAAATTGTGTAACGGTTCTTGATTAACTTTTTCTTCGTTGCAAAAAAGACGAAACGCATGTAAATAAAATCACGGAACCAGAATGATAAACTCATGTGCCAGCGGTTCCAGAAGTCTTTAATGTTACGACTAAGGAATGGCTTATTAAAGTTTTCTGGTGTTTTAATTCCCATCATGTAACTGATACCAATTACGAACGCACTATAACCTGCAAAGTCAAAGAATAATTGCATGCTAGTAGCGTACATAAAAATCACATTAGATAAAAGTGTATCTTGATTGGCGAATACTGCCTTAACAAGGTATGTTGTTATCAAGTGCGCGATTATAAACTTATACAGAAAACCTTGGAAAATACGGTTAAGCCCTGTATATAGTAATTTTTGATATTCCTCAGCACTAGGTGGCTTTTGGATATCTTTTTGGAATCTACGGTAACGATCGATAGGTCCACTTGAAATCGCAGGGAAGAATAAAACAAACTCCCAGAAATTAAAGAAGGAAAGTTCTTTAATTAAATTATCACGAACTTCAAAGACCATTTGTACAGCTCTAAATGTTACGTAAGACATACCTGCGAAAACAATAAAATGCAATTCAGGTACAAATGGTGCGACTTTTGCCAAAATAAGTGGCAAAATCGATAAAATAACAGCTATACAAAACATGAATGTACTATTATTTTGTTTTCTTAAAATTAAATAGCCTTTAATCAGGGCATATTGCCAAATAATAAATACGGCTAACATAATCGCTTGCTTCGGTTTATCCGAGAAGATAATAGCAATCATGACTAATGTTAAAACGGCATTATATTTACGCAACATTTTACCTTTTAATCCAGCTATGATAGTAGGTATTAATAAAATGCCCACTATAGCGAAAAAATAAAATGATCCATATGCGGTCATGCTGTAACCTCACTCAATAATTTTTTGCGATCTACCTTTCCATTTGGTGTCATTGGAATAGAAGATTGATACATGAATTTACGTGGAATCATGTAGTTTGGTAATCGCTCATTGAGTTCTTTTTTAATTGCAGATGTTAATTTGAATTCTTTTTCAAATGAATGTTCTCCAGGAACAACAACCGCTAATAAATAATCGTATTTCTCACCTTTTTTAATTGGAACGATAACTGCTCCTTCTACGTAAGAACACGCACGAAGGTGATGCTCAATTTCTTCTAATTCCATTCGATAACCATGCAGCTTAATTTGGAAATCAAGACGACCATTATAGAATAGAAGACCATTTTCAACATAGCCAGCATCGCCTGTTTTATAGGCGCGCTCACCGTCAATCATAGTAAATGCTTTTTCTGTTAATTCAGGGCTTCCTAAATATCCAACGCTTACGCTTGGACCGACAATTACGATTTCACCTTTTTCACCATCAGGTGCAATCGTGCCATCTTCTTTCATAATAAGAAGGCGGCAGTCTGATTTACAGTAGCCAACTGGAAGTGATTTGTATTGATCAAGCACTTCTTCTGTAACGTGAATACCTGTTACAGCGACAGTAGCTTCTGTTGGACCGTACGTATTCATAATTGTCGCTTTCGGGAAACGCTCAATTAATTTTCTAGCCACTTCGTTTGGTAACACTTCACCGCAGAATAAGAATGTTTTCATGTTTGGAAGCATACTCTCAGAGAAAGATGCTTCCATTAAACACATTTCTGCGAAAGATGGTGTTGAAGTCCATACTTGTATATCCGATTGCTCTAAAGAAGCAAACAAGTCTTTTGGACGTGCAATCATATCTTTATCGATTGCCCAAAGTGTACCACCTGTTACTAAGGATGGGTAAATATCCATGACAGATAAATCGAATGAGAAAGGTGCTTGGTTTAAGAATACTTGTCCTGTTTGTAAGTTGAAATCTTCTACAGCCCATTTTGTAAAGCTTACAAGGCAGTTATAAGTAATCTGAACCCCTTTCGGATTACCTGTGCTTCCTGATGTGTAAATAATGTAGAAGTTCTCATCACCTTTTACCGCATGTTCAGGATTTGGAGTGTTCCCTTTATGAGTAAAGAAAATATCTTTTAAGTTGTCTTCACTTACAATGCGAACTGGTAAATCAGTTACAGTTACTTCAGTTCCTGATAAAAGTAGTTTCGCACCAGAATTTTCAGCGATACGTTGTACACGATCAGCTGGGATAGATAAATCTACAGGAATATAAGCGTGTCCAGCTTTTACACATCCTAAAAAGTTAATAATCATTTCAGGTTGCATATGGCCATACACCATAATTGGTGAACGATCATCTGGATACTCAGAAGAAATCCAATGTGCTAACGCATCAGAATCTTCCTTTAATTGTTTGTACGTAATTTTCGCATCTCGCCAAACAAAAGCAGTTTGATCAGGCGTTTCAATAGCCCACTTTTCAATTTGTTCTAATAACTTCATAACGTTCCCACCCTAAAATTCGTTGTAAATAAATGTACTTGTGTTTGTATCATGGAATCCATACAACCAAAGTAATGCAAATAAAATTGCAAGGTAATAAACCGTCTTTGCAACCCATTGTGTGAGTGGTCGAGACCATATCTCTTTTAATCTTTCCATGTCTTTCCCTCTCTTAATGAAATGATAGCTCTTTGTAGGTATCATGTCCTACATTATTGTGAAAAAAACAAAATTCCACATTTTAGGTAAAAATAAGTCAAAAGGCTCTTTTCTGATATTAGCACTAAATACTAAAAAAGAAAATCCCTAACTTAGCAATTATATTACATTCAGCATGAATTTGTAATGGGTTTGACATGTAAATAGGAAGTGGATTGTGTGAATGTATAAAAGTGGTCTGGGAGAATGTATAGAAATGTAATATTCGTTTGAGTTTTTCATAGTTAATGTATGAATTGTTAAAGTTTCATAAGAGGAGGAATTTCTGATGAAGAGGGTGTGGAAGGATCTTATTTCAGAAGAAAACATTATTAAATGGAGACAGCATTTTCATAAATATCCGGAATTATCATTTCATGAAAAAGAAACTTCACAATTTATATATGATACATTATGCTCATTTTCTTCTTTTGAAGTAACGAGACCGACGAAGTATAGTGTACTAGCAATTAAAAGAGGGACGGGACAAGGGAAAATAGTTGCGATTCGAGCTGATATAGATGCTTTACCAATTCAAGAGGAGACAAGGAAATCTTATACGTCTGTGAATAAAGGAATGATGCATGCATGTGGGCATGATGCTCACGCAGCTATTTTGTTAAGTACAGCAGAGGTGCTATCAAATATAAAGGAAGATTTCGTAGGTGAGATTCGTCTCTTCTTTCAGCACGCAGAAGAGGTGTATCCTGGCGGGGGACAAGAAATGGTTGAGGCAGGCGTGATGGATGGTGTTGATTATGTAATAGGTTTACATGTTATGTCTGGACTTGAGAGCGGGAAAATCGGAATTACGTATGGACCGATGATGGCAGCACCGGACGTATTTACAGTTGAAATTCAAGGGAAAGGAGGGCATGCGGCGAGGCCAGAAGAAACGATAGATCCTATTGCTATCGGAGCACAGATTATTACAAATTTACAACATATCGTATCAAGAAATACAAGTGCTTTCATGCAAAGAGTTGTTTCAGTTACGCAGTTTCATGGGGGAATGGCTGATAATATTATTCCTAATACAGCAACTTTAATGGGAACTGTGCGTTCTTTTAATCAAGCGTTAAGAATAGAAGCAGAAGAGAAAATTGAGCAAATCGTGAAAGGAATTACAAAAGCACATGGAGGGAAGTATACATATACGTATCGATATGGATATGATCCGGTTATTAATGATGAATATATTACGAAAGTAGTAGAAGAAAGTGCACTACATTTGTTTGGGAATGAGCGTGTTGTGAAGCTTGAACCTTCTATGGGAGGAGAAGATTTTTCAGCATATTTAAGAAAAGCACCGGGTTGCTTCATTAAATTGGGGACGGGGAATGAAAAGATAGATACTTGTTATCCACATCATCATCCAAAATTTGATGTAGATGAAGCAGCTTTAATTTATGGAGTGGGATTATTTCTAGAGACAGCGATAAGATTGCTAAAATCGTAAAAAAGTATAAAAAAAGGCAACTGCGCTCTATCGCAGTTGCTTTTATTTCTTTCCGTCAGAGAGGGCTGAGAAAGAACTATGCTCATTTATAGTATATGAATAGCTAACGGACAAGCTTGTACATTTTAATCATTTTTTTAAAAATAGTTATTGACATTGATAATCACTGTCAATTAATCTAAGGGTAGTTGAAATTGATAATTATTATCAATAGGATGGATGCGACATGTTAATGAGAAAAAAATTTCACCTTCTGCGGAGGGGATTAAAAGATAAAAATAAAGATGTTGATCAGCATATGGAATGGCAACGAAATGTAATTCGTTCTGAATATGTAGATGAGAAGAGTCCGCTTCCAACAGAAAAAGAGATACAAGGTAAAAGGAGAGATTCAGTTGAGTAAGTTAGTAATGATATTTGCAAGTATGAGTGGAAATACAGAGGAAATGGCTGATCATATTGCGGGTGCAATTCGTGAAACAGAAAATGAAATTGAAGTGATCGATATTATGGATTCACCAGAGGCTTCTATACTAGAACAGTATGATGGAATTATTTTAGGTGCTTACACTTGGGGAGATGGTGACCTTCCTGATGATTTCTTAGATTTTTATGACGCAATGGATTCTATTGATTTAAATGGGAAAAAAGCAGCAGTCTTCGGATCATGTGATTCGGCTTATCCGAAATACGGCGTGGCGGTTGACATTTTAATAGAAAAGCTACAAGAGCGCGGAGCTGCAGTTGTGTTAGAAGGACTAAAAGTAGAATTAACGCCAGAAGATGGAGATGTAGAAAAATGTTTACAGTTTGGAGCTGAATTTGTAAAACACCTTTCTTAATGGCAGAAGGGAGATGGAGAGCAAGTGCACGAGAAAATCGCAATCAAAACGATGACAGATTATCATTTGTATGATTTTATGCGTTGTCCGCATAAATTTTATTTCCGTCATATAAAAAGAAGAGAACCTTCTTCATTTGAATGGCAACAAATCGCACAAATGATTGTGAATCGAATTATTAATGAATATTACACACTACCTGCGGGCCAACAAACGAAAATCGTACTTTTAATATTAATAGAAAAGTATTGGAAAAGAGTAAGGATTAATATGTTCGCTTCAAAGACGGAGTATTATATTGTGTTAGCGAAGTTAACGGATCACTTATTACAGTTTGTTGAAAGAGATGATAGTCAGACACCACCGTTATTTTTATATGAAAAATTTCAAACATATATGGAAGAGTTAGGTGTCCACATGTCATTGACATTAGAAGTTGGTGAGTGGCGTACTGAGTCGTTTGTAATTAAAAAGTATGTTGTCGATGCGGATGAGGAAATGCTTGCTCTTTGTCAAAAGTTAATGACAGTATTCAGTTATAAAGCTTTCGGTATTCTTCCAGGAAAAATTGAAGTTATTAATTTAATAGAAGGAACTAAGTATGAGTACATTCCGAAACAGGAAGATATTATAACTGGCATGGCTGATTTATCTAGAATGAAAGAAATGTTGCAACAACCTGAGCATTATACAGAGCGTCATTTTCGTTCTGAGTGTATGAGTTGTGCGTTTCGTAGTGAATGCCAAAGGGAAGAAGTAAAGAAAGAAGCGAAGCAGAAGAAAAATATCGTACATTAAAGGATGCAATTTTGCATCCTTTTTTGTTATTGACATGAAAAGCTTTTCATCATTTAACGTATATTTGTAGCAGATTTTAATAAAGGGAGGAATAATCAATGAAAGATGAAACGAAAGTATTTCAATGGTTAAAAGAACAGAATGCTCCTTTTGGAATTCAACTGCAAATTTTACAAGCGTTTCAACTGTATCAAATTATTGTTGAAATGGATAAAAAGTTAATGATGTATGAAGAGAGAGAATATCGGGAGAGAATTTAATCTCGGCCCTGTAGTATTACTTTCAGTTTTTCTGTACCTGCTAGGAATTTAAGTTCATTCTTTGTTTCTAAGTTATAAATCATATTATGTAATAAAGGACTGTATTGATAAAAGGTCGTGATGCGATGAATGAGTAATGGATCATAGTGTGAAATAAGCGTACTGTATTGTTCATATACTGATGTAGTAAATTCATGTCCGAAATCATAATATAGCCCAGCAAAATCAAAGGCAGGATCTCCAATTTGAGCATCACCAAAATCGATAATACCTGAAATGGTTTTATTTTGGTGATCAAATAAAATGTGATGATGTGTAAAGTCAGCGTGAATAATTGTTTTTTGAAAAGTGGATGTATCGATACATGTAAAGAAATTTTCAAATAAACAATTTAACGCTGATTTCTGGTATGAAGTAAGACTGTTAGTAAGATATTGAGTTAATTTTGTTTGTAGCTCTTTCCAGTAGGTGAGTGTTTTTTCAACAGGGAATCCTAACGTTGTACCTTGTTTTAAAGGAATACTATGTAAGGTTGCAAGGAAGGTGGCTAATTGTGTAATAATAGTTTTCAGTTCTTTATCCTCAAGCTTGATTACTATGTCTGTTTTTAATGGTTCACCATGAATGAGTGTATAGTAACTACAAAGTGGAACCGCATCAGCATCATTTCTATATAATAGGTGATACTGTGGAACCTCAATTTCATGTAGTGAACAAGAGAGGAGTGTGCATAGTTCTTTTTCTAACGGAATTCGCGTTGCATATTCCTGTTTTCGAGGGAAGCGAAACAGTAGCTCCTCATTTACTATAACCGCTACATTATCCCAGCCTTCTTCATTTTGTTTATATGAATGTATAGAAAGATTAGGCAAAGCTTCTTTTATATACTGTTTGTAAGAGTCCATAATTGTTCCTCATTTCTAAGTTAAGTTATTCCACTTTATGATATCAGAATTTTCTTTCTATATGTTAAAATATAACTATCATTATGAAGAAGGGCGGGAGTATTACGAAGAAAAGACTATTCATCATTGCTCTATGTATCGCTTTTGGCTTGTTTTGGTCATATAAAGAGGAGGTTTTTGCTACCTTTAAACTGATTGATCAGTACGGGTTAAATAAGGAATTAAAGAATAAAAGTATAGAAACTTTAACTCATAATGAAATGAAAAAGGTAGGAGAACATTTTGTGACAGAGCAATTATCAGTGTTTGAGTTTAATAATAAAGAAGATGTGAAACGAAAAGGTGAAGAACTATTTGTAAATAGAGAGTGTGAACAATTAATGAGAAATTATTATCCAAATCGCTTTCGGGATTTAGAGTATAAATTTACAGACGAGGGACATACGTGAAGAGACAGATGAGAGTTTTCGTTATCAAACTGCAGCGTACGTTGCGGGTACTGAAAATGGTAAGAGAAGCGAAATGAAATTGAATTATGAAATAAAAATTGTAAAGGTTAATAATTTATTTAAGGTGTTAGAACAAAAACAGTATGTACAATAAAGTGAAACATGAATGAGTGCTACAAATAGCGGATAAAAAAATCCCCCAGTTCTTTGAGGGATTCTAAAGGTTTTCATTTTGTTGACCAAGTTCTTTTTGAGCAATATATAAATTTCCTTGCTCGACTTGTTTCTGAGTAAGAACAGAATCACCTGCATACCCTTTTTCTGTTTTCACAGTTCTTTTTGAACGATTGGAATCTTTTTTCTTCATATAATATGTCACCTTTCCTTAAAAATAAACGAAAATGATGAGTACGAGTAACACCGCAGCAAAAATGGTAATGCCCATTAAAAACGAGGTGTTTTTATATTTAGGTGGCTTATGTACATCTTGCCGATATCCAGGTGAAATTTCAGGGGCGAATTCTTCATTGAATGCTTGCTTTTTTTCTTTTTCGTCCATATGTATCCACCTTTCTTTTTCATTATGTTATACGTTCAAAGAAAAAATATGCATGAAGAAAACAGCCGCTATATCATTAGCGGCTGTTTTGCGTTGTATATTTTCTCTGGACTTGAAAGAGACGGATAAGTAGGAAGCTAGCTCCAAATGCTAGACCGATAATAAGACCGATCCAATAACCTTTCGCTGCCCATTCCGTATAAGTTGCTAATATGTAGCCAAGAGGAAGACCGATTACCCAATAAGCAATTAGCGTCATAATTAAGGCGACATTGACATCTTTATAACCACGCAGTGCCCCTTGTACGGGAGTTGCAATTGCATCTGAAATTTGAAATAAAATCGCAAATATAAGAAATTCTTTTGCTAAATGATGAACTTGTATATCTGTCGTATAAATTGAAGCAATTGCATCATCAAAGAAGTAGAGAAGAATTGAATATAATAGGGCGAATGCAAGTGCTAAGCCAATCCCGATAAATCCATATTGTTTTGCGTTATTGTATCGCTTTGCTCCAACTTCAAATCCAACAGCGATGGTCATTGCCATTGCTAAACTTAAAGGAGTCATATATAACAAGGAAGCGAAGTTCATAGCTGCTTGATGAGCAGCGATTGTTGTCGTACTAAAATTACTCATCATAAGTGTCACTGCAGCAAAAATACTCGTTTCAAAAAAGATAGCAAATCCGATAGGGACGCCAAGTTTTAAGAATTCAGTCCAACTTGAAAGAGAAGGACGATATAATTGTTTAAATATATTGAAAGATGCGAAAGGCTCTTTCGTACGAATAATAATAACGGTAATAATTAAAATGCACCAATAGGTTGCTGCAGAAGCAATTGCCGCTCCAACACCACCGAGTTTTGGAAAACCGAAATGACCGAAAATTAATACATAATTCAATACTACGTTAATTGGTAATGATAGTAATGTAATAATCATCGTTGTGCGAGTTTTTCCTAATGCATCAATAAACCCGCGCAAAACAGTGTAAGTAAATAAAGGGATAATTCCAATTGCAATAATACTTAAAAATTGTGCCGCAATACGTTCCACAGGTTCTTCCAGGCGCATGCCGTTTAAAATAGGTGAAACAGCGAAGAAACCGATAAGGATGACCACGAAACTAGCACAAATTGCTAAATATACTGCTTGTATGACAACTTGGGGAACATCTTCTTTTTTCTTTGATCCAACGAGCTGCGCAACAATTGGAGTAGTAGCCATTAAAATTCCTGTTAATCCGGTACTAACGGGAAGCCATATACTTGTTCCGATAGCAACACCAGCTAAATCAATAGGACTTGCGTGCCCTGACATTGTCGTATCGAAAAAACTCATTGCAAATAATGACATTTGCGTTACGAAAATCGGGAAAAATAGTAATACAAATTGCTTTAATTTTTGTGAGAATGAATTAGTTTCCTTCATAAAATCCCCTTTCCGCTAAAAAAACAAACTCTTACTATCATACAATTTAATCAAAAAATAGAAAAGAAATACGCGCATACAACATGTACAATCAATAAAAAAAAGATGCACTTTAAAAGGGGATAAGGTATTATGATAAGGTGTGAAAAATTACATATTCGTTATTAAGGAGGCACTACTCGTGGCTGATTGGTTAATTGGAATAATCATGGGTGCTGTTGAAGGTTTAACAGAGTTTTTACCAGTTTCATCAACAGGACATATGATTTTAACAGGTCATTTACTTGGATTTGACGATGAGAGAGCGAAAGTTTTCGAAGTTGTTATTCAATTGGGATCGATTTTAGCAGTTGTTGTTATATTTTGGAAGCGTCTATGGTCTTTAGTAGGTATAGGGAAAGTAACAGAAGGACCATCGTTAAATTTATTACATATTATTATCGGGATGATTCCTGCCGGCGTACTTGGCGTATTGTTCCATAGCGCGATTAAAGAAGTTTTATTTGGGCCAGGCCCAGTTGTCATCAGTTTAGTGGCTGGTGGTATTTTAATGATTGTTGCTGAAAAGTTTTCGAAACCAAGTACAGCAAGAACATTAGATGAAATCACATATAAGCAAGCATTTACAATTGGAATGTTCCAATGTTTAGCGCTTTGGCCAGGATTTTCTCGTTCTGGATCTACAATAAGTGGTGGTTTATTAGCTCGCGTGTCACATACAGCGGCGGCTGAATATACATTCATTTTAGCAGTACCAATGATGGTAGCTGCAAGTGGTTTAGATTTAATTAAAAGCTGGGATATATTAAGTACGGCTGATATCCCATTATTTGCAACAGGATTCATTACAGCATTCGTTGTTGCGATGCTTGCAATTGTTTCATTCTTAAAATTATTAGCTCGTGTAAAACTAACACCGTTCGCTTACTACCGTTTCATTTTAGCTGCGGTATTCTATTTCTTCTTCATTATGTAATAAAAAAACTGCCGAGTTCGGCAGTTTTTTTATTTTACTACTTTTTCCATCATGCTTTCCATTACATGTTCCCAAAGAGTAGTATCATCCGCTAATGTGGCACGGAAATTAGCGTACATTTCTTTTTGTTTCTCTTCGAATGTTGGATCTTCTTTTTCAGGCAATGTAGCGCGCATTGAAGTTACTAATTCTTGTACTTTTGGAGCGCGTGGTCCCCAAACGGCTTGTTCATTTCCATCTTTATCAATGAAAATAAAAATTGGAATGGCACGTGCTGTTCCATTTGTTAAATATTGATCCATTAATTCTAAGTTTTCATCGCGAATTAATAATTTCATATCAATATTTGCAACTTCAGAAATTCGTTTCATAACAGGTACGCATAAAAGAGCGTCACCACACCAATCAGCTGTTAATACGATAACACGCCAGCCATCATTTTGGCGTTCTTCTAATACAGGAAGTAATTCATTTGGAATTAAAAAGTTATTGTAAATGTGTAGTAGCTCGTATTGATTGACTTTCATTTCATTCACATATGTATCAAAGGACATACCTTTATCAGCCCATTGTTGTAAGTTCATAAGTAACACCTCTTTAGTATGATTTGTTTTCATTGTACCAATTTTTATATAGAAAAGCTTGTATTCTTACTCTTTCTTGTCACTTAATAATTGATTTAATAGGAAAAAGAATAGTACGACACATAATTCAGTAAGATTGGACAGTTGTACGCTCTCTATCCAATCATCGGCAGTATGAATGACGAACCAATCTAGCGTAATTTCAATGATTGCAAAAAGAGTAATAGCCAGCCAATTTGGCATGTTTTTTGTCATTGGATATAGCAACGCCTTGAGGAAGCCGAAGATAAAGAATGTAATACCGTCTAAGAAAGTGATTAATAGAAAAAATAGAAGTAAAGCAGTGCGTGATCTATACTCTATACCTGTAATATGAAAGATTCCTACATATACAAAGAATATAAATGCAAAAGTTATAATGAGAAACAGAATAACAAAACCAATAATCAAAGTCTTATCTT
This sequence comes from Bacillus sp. RC251, assembly GCF_044908765.1. Classification (NCBI taxonomy): domain Bacteria; kingdom Bacillati; phylum Bacillota; class Bacilli; order Caryophanales; family Bacillaceae; genus Bacillus; species Bacillus sp. RC251. Next base: position 433,478 of record NZ_JBIYDP010000001.1, read on the forward strand.
TTAGATTGAGATTAGAAAATTTGTCTTCTTCACTCACTATTTCATCCCCTTTTTCTGGAAAATCAACTTTATTGTATCATGAAATATCTATTTAAAAACTACGAATTATGGGAAAATAAGGTGACAAAAAGTAAGATTTCATGTAAAATTATTAATAAGGTTTTTATTTAACTAAATGAAATAAAAGGGGCTGTCAAAGTTGTCTCAAAATCGAGAGCAATTAATGGAAGAACTATCGACAAATGTTTTTGCTATGTTCCGCACGTTGCGTAATGATATTGGAAAGATATTTGGTGGTTACATACCGTGGAATGAGTTCATTGTCCTTAGAATATTGAATCGTACGAATAAAGAAATGGTATCACGTGTAGCCAATGAGTTAAATGTGTCGAATAGTCATATTACAGCTGTTACAGAAAAATTAATTAATAAAGGTTTTGTAACTCGTTCACGTTCTACGTCAGATCGCAGAGTTGTATATTTGGAGATTACAGAACAAGGAAAAGATTTAGTTGCGAAAATGGAAGGGGAGAAAAAGAAATATTTACAAGAAAGATTCTCCGCGCTTTCAGAAGAAGAAATGAATATAATGATATCAATTTCTAAAAAACTTATTTAATTCATTACAAGTAAGAAAACGCTTACGTAATAAAGGAGAAGACCTTCCCTATGTGAGGAAGGTCTTCTTTCGTATGTAAAAGATTATAAAAAAGAAAATATGTAACATACTACTAGTAAGGAAGGGGGCAGACATATGACAAATCGAAATGGTAGTAAAGGGAGCGGAAATCAAGGCTCACCGAAATCAGGGCAATTTCAGCAAGAGTTTAGTACTGAATTTGAGACTGGTAATGATAATAAAGGAAAAGAATATCGTTCGAAAAAAGGAAGTAAATCAAAAAAGGAGTGAAATAATTCACTCCTTTTTTGATTTAAGATGCTGCGGATTGATCCGTATTATATTTTTCTTCTGATTTTGCGACGATCATTGCGCAAATTGCATCACCGGAAATATTTACAGCTGTTCTTGACATATCTAAAATGCGATCAATACCGATAATTAAGGCAATACCTTCTACGGGTAGATTTACTTGATTTAAAACCATCGTAAGCATTACAAGTCCAACACCTGGTACACCAGCAGTACCGATACTAGCTAGTACAGCAGTTAATACGACGACAGCTAATTGGGACATAGTAAGCTCAACTCCGTATACTTGAGCGATAAACACAGTTGCTACACCTTGCATAATGGCAGTACCATCCATATTAATTGTTGCACCTAGTGGTTGTACAAAAGAACTTATCGCTTTTGGAACGCCAAGTTTTTCTTGTGCTGTTTTCATTGCAAACGGAAGAGATGCATTAGAGCTAGATGTACTAAACCCAATTGCCATTACCGGTCCGAAATGTTTAAAGAAACGGACAATACTTTCTTTTGCTAATACCTTTAATAATCCGCCATAGACGAAGACGCCGTGAATAATAAGTACTAGCATAACGACAATCATATACTTGAACATCGCAGCGACGCCTGCAAGACCCATTTTACCAACGGATGAAGCGAGCAATCCAAATGTTCCGATTGGAGCTAATTTCATAACGAGATTAACAAGATACATCATTAATTCGTTGCCCTGTTCAAGTAATGAATGGATACCTTGAACTCGTTTTCCTAAAATAGCTATACCGAGTCCGATTAATACGGCAAAGGCAATAATTTGTAACATGTTTCCATCAGCCATCGCTTTTGCTGGGTTATCTGGTACGATATTTAGCAATGTATCGACGAAAGATGTTTCGGTTTTTGCCCCTTCATATTTAAGCCCTTCGGTTTTAAAGTTACCGCCAGATCCTGGTTGTATAATCAGTGCAAATGTAACTGCAATAGAGATGGCAACGGCTGTAGTTACAAGAAAGAATGAAATTGATTTTAAGCCGATTCTTCCAAGTTGTTTCGGGTCTCCAAGCCCAGCAGATCCAAGCACGATAGAAATGAATACAACAGGAACAACTAGCATTTTAATGAGGCGAATAAATAATTGACCAAGTGGATTGAACACATATTGATTTAATGGTTCAAAAATGGATGGTGCAGCTAAATTTAAAGTGAGTCCGACGACTAAACCGAGAAATAATGCGATTAAGATTGCTTTTGTTTGTTTCAATAAAACCCCCCCTTTATTTTTGTGAAATTACTTTCTACATTAATTGTACAGAAAAACCGCCTGTTTTGACAGTATTTTCTGAATATTTTGTATGAAAATATGTATTTAAATATAGATTGCTTTTGCTAAAGTAAGCAAAAAATTTGGGGAATTTAGTTAGAACACAAAGTAGACCATCACATAGGATGGTCTAGGGAAGGGGACAATTTATGTCAATTTAATTAGGGATGGAAGCTATTCAAAGACACTGGGGAATGTCTTATAAATTAGGGAGGAACAGCTTCGATACGTATACTATAAAAGTTGGATGTGACCCCCATGTGAACATAGAGTGAAAGAGAGAGGGAGTTTTAAATAGAAGATAGAGTAAATAAAAAAATAAGACCATCACAAATGATGGCCTAAGGAAGGGGACAATTTATGTCAATTTAATTAGGGATGGAAGCTGTTCAAGACACTGGGGAATGTCTTATAAATTAGGGAGGAACAACTTCGATACATATACTATAAAAGTTGGATGTGACCCCCATGTGAACATAGAGTGAAAGAGAGAGGGAGTTTTAAATAAGAGGTAGAGTAAACAAAAAATAAGACCATCACAAATGATGGCCTAAGGAAGGGGACAATTTATGTCAATTTAATTAGGGATGGAAGTTGTTCAAGACACTGGGGAATGTCTTATAAATTAGGGAGGAACAACTTCGATATATATACTATAAAAGTTGGATGTGACCCCCATGTGAACATAGAGTGAAAGGTATGAGAATTTGAGAAATGATACATATAAAATGATTGTTACGAGAGTTGTAGAGTACGAATAAATATAATAGAAAGTTTCTTGTCATAAAATGAAGTGGAGTTCGAGTATAAATAAAAGTTGAAATCTTTAAAAAAAAGGATTATGCTCAACTATATTATAAGAATATAAGGTTTATCCCGCTATGTAAGGTTTCTTATAAGCCTTTAGTTATGAGGGGAAAAGGGAGTTAGTGAACATGGAAGTAACAAAAAGACAAGGGCTGTATAATCGTTTTATACGATTAAATCCACCACAAATATTAGCACTAGGTTTTTTCTGCTTAATTCTGGTTGGCGGTTTGTTATTAAAGTTACCATTCGCAACGAAAGTACATATTAGTTGGGTAGATGCTTTCTTTACGGCAACGTCAGCAGCAACTGTAACCGGATTAGGAGTAGTAGATACTGCAAGTACGTTTACGATGTTTGGCGAGATTGTTATTATGTTTTTAATTCAAACAGGTGGTTTAGGTCTTATGACAATTGCCATTTTAATTGTTTGGGTATTAGGTAAAAAAATCGGGTTACGCCATCGATTATTAATCGGAGAGGCATTTAATCAGACAAATATAGGTGGTCTTGTAAAATTAGTAAAACGTGTCTTTATATTTTCAATTTGTATTGAATTGATTGGAGTTATCTTTTTATCATTTCGCTTTATTCCAGAGTTTGGCTTTGGAAAAGGTGTATACTATAGTATTTTTCACGTGATCGCATCATATAATAATGCCGGATTTGCTCTATGGCCAGATAATTTAACGAGGTATGTAGGAGATCCAATTATTAATATTGGGATCTGCTCTTTAATCGTAATAGGTGGTCTCGGTTTTACTGTATTAATTGATATATGGTATAGCCGGAGTTTTCGAAAATTATCGCTTCATTCCAAAATCATGATTGTTGGAACAGTAGCGCTAAATGTGATAGCGATGATTGTGATTTTTGTATTGGAATATAATAATGTGAAGACGTTGGGGAATTTACCTTTAAATGAAAAGTTATGGGCTTCTTTTTTCCAAGGTATTACTCCTCGCACTGCTGGATTTAATACAGTTGACTACGGGGGGATGGAAGAATCATCTATATTACTTACGATGGTTTTAATGTTTATTGGTGCAGGAAGTGTATCGACAGGTGGAGGGATTAAATTAACAACGTTTGTTATTTTAGTTACATCCGTCCTTTCTTTCTTTAGAAAAAAAGAGGAAATCGTTTTATTTCAGCGCACGATAAAAATGTCAACAGTAACGAGAGCGTTAGCCATTGCTGTTGCCAGTCAAATACTCATTTTTGCAGCAGTATTTGTATTAATGCTTACAGAAAACTTTAGTTTTATTCAGTTACTATTTGAAACAATTTCAGCGTTTGGAACAGTAGGGTTAACGATGGGGATTACTGCAAAGTTATCAGCGTTTGGAAAATGTATTATTATGTTTGTTATGTTTTGTGGATTAATTGGACCGTTAACACTTGTTTTTTCTTTAGCGCGACCAGCAAAACAAAAAATTAAATATCCATGGGAAGATGTATTTACAGGATAAGGTATCCCGCATAAGCGAGATACCTTTTTCTTTTTAAAAAAGGGAGAACAATAATCCGACAAGTGCTACTCGGAATAAAATTGCAATGAGTGCTGCAATTCCGCCGACAATCGCAGCGATACCACCAGTTACAGTAGCTCCGCGATTATAAGCGTAAATTCCTAGTAATACAGAAACAAGACCAAATAATGTTGGGAAGGTAAAGAGTGATAAGATAGATAAGGCAAGAGCGATAAAGCCAGCAGTTGATCCAGCGGCGGACGATCTTACATCATCTTTATTATCTTTCTCATCGTAATCATAATCAATGTGCTGTGGTGCAACCTCAGCTGCATATTCTTCTTTATAGTCACTATAATCACTATCTATTCTATCTCTTTTTTTATACTCATCAAATTTCTCAGTCAAAGTCATGACTCCTTTCATAACAAGGTTCAATAGTAGTATGCATCTCTTTTTCTTTTTTATCCCGCTATTGTAGCCCGTAAACATCTGATTGCTGATGGCTAATAATCAGTGGGGGATGAACAAAGCCCTGCTGATTAAAGTTTCACTTTATCCGAACGAGTACAAGGCGTAATTCCACTTAGAAGAGTAAAATTGTTTTTTTGAAATAGGAAAAGTTAGTATGACTTCCTCTATTTTGGAAAGTATAAAAAAGAATAATGAGGAAAGGGTGCAATACATAATGGAACATCCAATTGAAGATTTAATGAAAACAGCAATGACAAATTTAAAAGAGATGGTAGATGTAAATACGATTGTCGGAAGTCCAGTTTCAACAGCTGATGGAAATGTAGTATTAACAGTATCTCAAGTGGCTTTTGGTTTTGGTGCCGGCGGAAGTGACTTTAAAGGTGATTTTATTTCCGAAAAGCATAATAACGGACAAGGGCAGCATAAAGAGAAGAAGCAAAGCCATCCATTTGGAGGCGGAAGCGGGGCTGGGGTTTCTATTAGCCCAGTTGCTTTTTTAGTAGTCGGTTCGAACGGTGTGCAAGTATTACACCTCAATAGTAGTACACATTTAATTGAAAAGGCTTTAAATACGGTACCAAGCACTGTAGATAAATTTGTAAATGGTCGCCAAAAGTGAACTTGCATTTTTTAGGAATTATGATATATTAGAAAAAGTGCGCTTTAAGATGATCGGAATAATTGAACTGTAAATATATATGATGTGTGGAATAAGGGAGAGGAATTTATGATTAATATCAAAAACTTAGTAGTTGGCTTATGTATGTTAGTAAGCGGTTTTGTTGTATATGTAATAAAAGAAAAAGCTCCATTCTAAAACAGACAAACCGTTACTGTCTGTTTTTAATTTACAAAAAACGTTGACAAGTTATTGTATTAGTGTTAAAATTTTAATTCGTGTCTCGGTTACAGCTAGTGTAAAGTAAATAAATCTTATAAATATAATACGAAAAGTTTGCGAAAGATCGGGTAGTCTTACCAACAACTTTTGTGAACAAACCCTATAAATTATTATTGTAGGCTTTATATGTATACTAGTGAATCAAGGAGCGGTCAGTGGAACCGTAATGATGAGAGAGAGGTAGGGCTTTCATCCAGTATATGTTACTTTCCCGTTAGGTGAATATAAAAAAGAGGACTCCTTTTCAAAAGGAGCCCTCTTTCTTTTTGTATAATACATTTAAGTGCGGCTCTCTACTTGCTGACAAATTTCATCTGTTGTTAGACCATGAGCTGCAATTACCGATCCCTTAATTGATGCATCTGCAATACCCATCATATTAGAATCTTGCCCAGTTACAACACAACAATCGCACCCTTGTGCATCATGTTCGGAGCCCAAGGTAACAACTTCATGTCCCTGTTGCTGAAGAGCTTGTTGAACATCTGTTAATGAGTTTTCAACGCCAATTCTAGCCATAATTCTCACCTCCTACCATCTAGTTGCTAGTATGCTCAAGTCCACTGCATATATTTATGAAAAGACGGTAGGAAGTAAATCTTTGTTTAGTCGTTATATACACCAGTAAGCATTTGACTTACGAATTGATCGTTTAAAGTATCTTGGGCAGAAGAAGTATTTGAATGAATGTCAATTGAAGCAATAAAATTATTATGTTCTTTATTATTTGGTTCTACCTCTACATAATTATCGAATTTACAAAAACCTTTCGTATCCATTAGATCAAATAGTTGAAGCATTTCTACTACCTCTTGTCTCGTTCCTTTAATTTGTACACACGCCATATTGATTTCCTCCTTCATTTTGACAAATTGTTTTTTAAAAATAGGATTATGATTACGAAACGAAAAATATGAATGTTATTTTTAGACAGCGTTATTCTTATTATTTCCCCCCTTTTTCAGCAAAAGTCGTTATATATTCCCGAATTTATAAAAACGGACGTCCGTTTATTGAATACAATAGATTCGTATCAATTGATGAAAATCCTTCTTTTAAACAAATAATTTTTTTAGTAGAAATTGACGAAAAAAATTTTTTATTTTTTGTAAACGTTAACAATGCTGTTAAATCAATATAATCAAAGATGTACGTACGATTAAAAATTATAAATTTTCTAAAAATTAACTTGATTTATTTAGAAAGGAGAGTAAACTAGGAAACAATAAAAAATTCATAGAACATAGGAGGCGCTTTCCAGTGAACGAGCAATGGATTTTCTTAAATGGAGAATTTGTTCCAAAAGACGAGGCAAAAGTTTCAGTATATGATCATGGTTATTTATATGGCGATGGAGTATTTGAAGGAATTAGAGTATATAGCGGTAATGTTTTCCGTTTGAGAGAGCATCTTGTCCGGTTATATGAATCAGCAAAATCCATTATGTTAGAAATTCCATATTCTTTAGATGAAGTAACGAATATTGTTGTTGAGACGATTCGACAAAATAAATTATCTAATGGATACATTCGCCTTGTTGTATCGAGAGGAGCAGGAAATCTTGGATTAGATCCTGATTCTTGTAAGAAACCGAATGTAGTAGTAATTGCAGAACAACTATCTTTATTCCCGCAAGAATATTATGAAAAGGGGATTCCGGTTGTAACAGTTGCAACGCGCCGAAACCGTCCAGATGTTTTGTCGCCTCAAGTAAAATCTTTAAATTACTTAAACAATATTTTAGTTCGTATTGAAGCGAAATTAGCTGGAGTACAAGAAGCACTTATGTTAAATGATCAAGGATACGTAGCTGAAGGCTCAGGAGATAACGTGTTTATTGTAAAAGGAAATAAATTAATTACACCACCAAGTTCTGCTGGAGCGTTAGAAGGCATTACACGAAACGCTATATTAGAAATCGGTGAAAAACTTGGATATGACGTTAGAGAAGAGTTATTTACAAGGCATGATGTATATGTAGCTGATGAAGTATTTTTAACAGGAACGGCTGCTGAAGTAATTGCTGTTACGACAGTAGATGGTAGAACGATTGGTTTAGGGCAAACAGGTCCACATACGAATCGTTTATTAGAAGAATTCCGAAAGTTAGTTGTAGAAGATGGAGAGAAGATTTACGAAGAAAATAAAGTTGGATAACAACTCTTTATAACAATAAGAAAGCGTTGAGAGGGAGGAGTAGTTGATTGTGAAGCCTCACAGAGAGTCGGTGGTTGCTGAAAACCGATGGTTCACGTCGACGAACATCGCCCTTGAGTGCTAAGCTGAAGCATTTGTCTAGGCTTAGACGGTAGCTCCGTTATTAGCTAGACTCATTTATGAGTCACTGAGGCAAGAGTATTCTTGCGAAGAAGGGTGGTACCGCGAAATCTTTCGTCCCTTCAGCACATAGCTGGAGTGTGGACGTAGGATTTTTTTTATTGATAAAAATTTTCAAAAAGGGGGCTTATAAGAACAATGTCTTCAAAAACGGAAGAGAAACTGGCAACGGGTGCACAGCTATTGTTAGAAGCGTTAGAAAAGGAAGGAGTAGAAGTGATTTTCGGTTATCCTGGTGGTGCTGTTTTACCTCTTTATGATGCACTCTATGACTGTGAAATTCCGCATATTTTAACAAGGCATGAGCAAGGAGCTATTCACGCCGCGGAAGGGTATGCCAGAATTACTGGCAATCCAGGGGTTGTCATTGCAACGAGTGGGCCAGGTGCTACAAATGTTATTACCGGTCTAGCAGATGCGATGATTGATTCATTACCACTTGTTGTATTTACAGGGCAAGTAGCAACGACGTTAATTGGAAGTGATGCTTTCCAAGAAGCGGATATTATGGGGCTTACGATGCCAGTGACAAAACATAACTATCAAGTGCGAAAGGCTTCAGATTTACCTCGAATTATTAAAGAAGCATTTCATATTGCTAGAACAGGAAGACCAGGCCCAGTCGTTATTGACCTTCCGAAAGATATGGTAGTAGAGCAAGGAGAACGCTGTAATGACGTACAAATGGATTTACCAGGATACAACCCTAATTATGAACCAAATTTACTCCAAATAAACAAATTATTACAAGCAATTAGGGCTGCAAACAAGCCGTTAATTTTAGCTGGAGCAGGTGTATTGCATGCGAAGGCTTCGAAAGAGTTAACAAGTTTTGCTCGTAAATATGAAATTCCTGTTGTGCATACATTACTTGGTCTTGGTGGGTTTCCGCCAGATGATGAACTTTTTCTAGGGATGGGAGGAATGCACGGTTCTTACACAGCCAATATGGCGTTATATGAATGCGACTTACTTATTAATATAGGTGCAAGATTCGACGATCGTCTTACTGGGAATTTAGCTTATTTTGCTAAAAAGGCGACTGTTGCGCATATCGATATTGATCCAGCCGAAATCGGAAAAAATGTGCCGACTGAAATTCCTATTGTTGCAAGTGCTAAGCGAGCTTTGGAAGTATTACTTCAACCAGAAGGAAAGAAAGAAAATCATCATGAATGGATCTCTTTACTAAAGAGTAGAAAAGAAAAGTATCCATTTTCTTACAAACGAAATTCGGAAAGTATTAAGCCTCAATACGCAATTGATATGTTATATGAAATTACGAAAGGAGAAGCGATTGTAACAACAGATGTTGGGCAACATCAAATGTGGGCGGCACAATATTATCCGCTCAAAAATCCAAATAAATGGGTAACTTCAGGAGGATTAGGAACGATGGGATTTGGGTTTCCAGCAGCAATTGGTGCGCAAATTGCAAAGCCTGAGGAACTAGTTATTGCAATTGTCGGTGACGCCGGATTTCAAATGACCTTGCAAGAATTAAGTGTGTTAAAAGAACATTCGTTGCCTGTTAAAGTATTTATCTTAAATAATGAAGCTTTAGGAATGGTAAGACAATGGCAAGATGAATTTTATAATCAAAGATACTCACACTCTTTATTGTCGTGTCAACCAGATTTCGTCGCTCTTGCGAATGCGTATGGCATAAAAGGAGTTCGCATAGAGGATCCACTTCTTGCAAAGAAGCAAATACAGCAGGCGATTGAATTAAAAGAACCGGTCGTAATTGATTGCCGTGTACTTCAATCAGAAAAGGTAATGCCGATGGTTGCGCCAGGGAAAGGTGTTCACCAAATGGAGGGAGTGGAAAAAAGGTGAAGAGAATTGTTACAGCGACAGTTCGAAATCAAAGTGGTGTGTTAAACCGAATTACGGGTGTTATGACACGAAGACATTTTAATATTGAAAGTATTTCAGTAGGTCATACGGAATCATCGGACATATCGCGGATGACGATTGTTGTACACGTTGAAAATGAACAGCAAGTGGAGCAGTTAATTAAACAACTTCATAAGCAAATTGATGTTCTGAAAGTATCAGATATTACAGAAGAAGCGATGATCGCAAGAGAACTTGCACTTATTAAAGTAGCAACATCAGTAGCAAGAGCAGAATTATATAGTTTAATTGAACCGTTTCGAGCCGCTGTAATAGATGTTGGGAAGGATTCCATAGTTGTGCAAGTAACTGGTACGCAAGAGAAAGTAGAAGCATTAATTGAATTACTTCGTCCGTATGGTTTGAAAGAAATTGCTAGAACAGGTGTAACAGCATTTACGCGTAGTATGAAAAAACAAGATAAGCAAGTTATGTTAATTCAATAATCATTTAAATATAGGGGGAAATGAAAATGACAAAAGTTTATTATGAGAAAGATGTAACGGTAAATGTATTAAAAGAAAAGAAAGTAGCAATCATTGGATATGGTTCGCAAGGTCATGCGCATGCGCAAAACTTACGTGATAACGGATTTGATGTAGTAGTAGGTTTAAGAAAAGGGAAGTCTTGGGATAAAGCGAAAGAAGATGGATTTTCTGTATATACAGTAGCAGAAGCAGCGGAAAAAGCTGATGTAGTAATGATTCTACTACCAGATGAACTCCAGTCAGAAGTATATGAAGCGGAAATTGCGCCAAATTTAAAGGCAGGAAATTCTCTCGTTTTTGCACACGGATTTAATGTTCACTTTGATCAAGTGAAACCACCAGCTAATGTAGATGTATTTCTAGTAGCGCCAAAAGGGCCAGGTCATCTTGTGCGCCGTACATTTGCTGAAGGCGGAGCTGTTCCTGCATTATTTGCAGTATACCAAGATGCAACAGGAGTTGCGACTGAAAAGGCACTTTCTTATGCTGATGGGATTGGAGCGACGAGAGCTGGTGTATTAGAAACGACATTTAAAGAAGAAACAGAAACAGATTTATTTGGAGAGCAAGCTGTGCTTTGCGGCGGAGTAACTGCGCTAGTAAAAGCTGGATTTGAAACGTTAGTTGATGCTGGTTATCAACCGGAACTTGCATATTTTGAATGTTTACATGAACTAAAACTAATCGTTGACCTTATGTATGAAGGCGGACTTGAAAATATGAGATATTCAGTTTCAGATACAGCGCAGTGGGGCGACTTCGTATCAGGACCACGCGTTGTAACGGAAGATACGAAGAAAGCGATGGGTGCAGTGCTAGCAGAAATTCAAGATGGTACATTTGCAAGAGGCTGGATTGCAGAGCATAAAGCAGGAAAACCAAATTTCCATGCGACAAATGAGAAAGAGAATGAACACGAAATTGAAGTAGTTGGACGTAAATTACGTGAAATGATGCCGTTTGTACAGCCGCGAGTAAAGGCAGGGGTCAAATAATATGAAGCAGATTTTGTTCATGGATACGACGCTACGTGATGGCGAACAATCACCAGGAGTAAATTTAAATGAACAAGAGAAATTGCAAATTGCAAGGCAATTAGAGAGACTAGGTATTAATGTCATGGAAGCTGGTTTTGCAGCAGCTTCCGCAGGGGATTTTCAATCGGTAAAACGCATCGCAAATACCATTCAAAATGCTACAGTTATGAGTTTAGCTAGAGCGAAAGAAAGTGATATTCGAAGAGCATATGAAGCGGTGAAAGGTGCTGTATCTCCTCGTTTACACGTATTTTTAGCCACAAGTGATATTCATATGAAATATAAACTTTGTATGTCAAAAGAAGATGTATTAGATAGTATTCACCGCTCGGTTACACTCGGGAAATCATTATTTCCGACAGTACAATTTTCTGCAGAAGATGCGACAAGAACAGCAAGAGATTTTTTAGCTGAAGCAGTTGAAGTTGCGATTCGTGCAGGAGCGAATGTAATTAATATTCCAGATACAGTTGGATATACGAATCCAGAAGAATATTATTCTCTTTTTAAATACTTACAAGAATCCGTTCCTTCATATGAAAAAGCAATTTTCTCTTGTCATTGTCACGATGATCTTGGGATGGCAGTAGCAAATTCATTAGCTGCGGTTGAAGGCGGAGCGTTGCAAGTAGAAGGAACAATTAATGGAATTGGAGAAAGAGCAGGTAATGCGGCGCTAGAAGAGGTCGCAGTTGCTCTTCATATTAGAAAAGATTTCTATAAGGCGGAGTCTTCTATGACGCTAAAAGAAATTAAAGCGACGAGTACATTAGTAAGTAGATTAACAGGTATGGTTGTACCGAAAAATAAAGCGATCGTTGGAGCGAATGCATTTGCTCATGAATCCGGAATTCATCAAGATGGTGTTTTAAAAGAAGTGACAACATATGAAATTATTGAACCAGCGCTAATAGGCGAATCTCAAAATCTATTCGTACTTGGAAAACATTCTGGACGTCACGCGTTTACAGAAAAAATGAAAGAGCTTGGCTATGAATTTACAAAGGAAGAACGAGATGCGGTGTTTGAAGCGTTCAAAAAATTAGCTGATCGTAAGAAGGAAATTACTGAGGAAGATTTACGTGCGCTTATGCTTGGTGAAGCAGCATTTGCAGCTCAGCAATATAACATTACGCAACTACAAGTTCATTTCGTATCAAATAGTACACAATGCGCGACAGTTGTACTAAAAGACGAAGAAGGAAATGCATACGAAGATGCAGCCACTGGTTCTGGTAGTATTGAGGCGATCTATAATGCAATCCAAAGAATTTTAGGATTAGAATGTGAATTGGCGGATTATCGCATACAATCTATTACACAAGGTCAAGACGCACTGGCTCATGTTCATGTTGAATTAAAAGAAGGAACGCATCAAGTATCAGGTTTTGGTGTTGCGCAAGATGTATTGGAAGCGTCGGCAAGAGCATATGTCCATGCAGCAGGGAAATTAAAATCTCTGATAGCGCTTGTGAAATAAGTGTTTGATGGGTGAGGGAGAAGTTTCCTTACCTATCAAATTAAAGTTCTGAAAATTCAATTAAAAGGAGTGTTGAAATTGGAAAAACGTATCGTTTGTTTAGCTGGTGATGGTGTTGGCCCAGAAATTATGGAAAGTGCGAAAGAAGTATTGCATATGGTAGAAAGGTTATATGGACATCATTTTCACTTACAAGATGAGTACTTTGGCGGGAGTGCTATCGATTTAAATGGGCAACCATTACCACAACGAACGCTTGCCGCTTGTTTAGCAAGTGATGCGGTTTTACTTGGAGCGGTTGGTGGACCAAGGTGGGATAGCGCGAAAGAAAGACCGGAGAAAGGATTATTAGCTCTAAGAAAAGGACTTGGAGTATTTGCGAACGTTCGCCCTGTAACGGTAGAAAGCGCAACGGCACATTTATCGCCATTAAAAAACGCTGATGAAATTGATTTCGTTGTCGTTCGTGAATTAACAGGCGGAATTTATTTTTCTTATCCGAAAGAACGAACGGACGAAGTAGCAACAGATACACTTACGTATCATCGTCATGAAATTGAACGAATCGTTTCTTATGCCTTTCAATTAGCGAGTAAGCGGAAGAAAAAAGTAACATCTATTGATAAGGCGAATGTTTTAGAATCTAGTAAACTATGGAGAACTGTTACGGAAGAAGTAGCACTTCGTTATCCAGACGTTGAACTAGAACATATTTTAGTAGATGCAGCTGCGATGGAGTTAATACGGAATCCAGGACGGTTTGATGTAATTGTAACGGAAAATTTATTTGGGGATATTTTGAGTGACGAGGCTTCAGTATTAGCGGGATCATTAGGAATGCTTCCATCAGCAAGTCACGCGGAAAAGGGGCCTTCATTATACGAGCCTATTCACGGATCAGCACCGGATATTGCGGGGAAAAATAAGGCGAATCCAATTGCAATGATGCGCTCTGTTGCAATGATGCTTGGGCAATCATTTGAATTAACGAGAGAAGGGAATGCAATTGAATCTGCGATATCTGCAGTTCTTAAATTAGGAAAATGTACAGCAGATATCGGAGGAGATGAGACGACAACTTCATTTACGAAGGCAGTTATACAAGAGATGGAAGAGCAAGCGTTAGTAGGGAGAGGGAGATAATGGGAAAAAGGCTGCTAGATAAACTTTGGGAAAGACACGTAGTTACGACAAACGAAAATGGATTAGATTTATTATATATCGATCTTCATCTTGTTCATGAAGTAACGTCACCGCAAGCCTTTGAAGGCTTGCGGCTTACAAATCGAACGGTTCGCAGATCGGATTTAACATTCGCAACGATGGATCATAATATTCCAACGAAAGATGTTTGGAATATTACCGATCGCATTGCGAAGCAGCAACTAGATACACTCCGGGAAAATTGTAAACAATTTCAGGTGCCGTTAGCAGATATCGGGGATGAAGAGCAAGGGATTGTTCATGTTATCGGACCAGAACTTGGACTTACACAACCAGGAAAAACAATTGTTTGTGGTGATAGTCATACAGCAACGCATGGTGCGTTTGGCGCACTAGCATTTGGCATTGGTACGAGTGAAGTGGAGCATGTATTGGCAACGCAAACGTTATGGCAACGAAAGCCGAAAGCGATGGGTATTGAGTTAAAAGGAAAATTACAGAAAGGTGTTTACGCAAAAGATATTATTTTGCATTTCCTTTCAAAGTACGGTGTAGCAGTTGGAACTGGATATGTAATGGAATTTTACGGAGATACGATTGAGGCTATGGAGATGGAAGAGAGAATGACGCTTTGTAATATGGCAATTGAAGGAGGAGCAAAGGCTGGTATTATAGCACCAGATGAAAAAACATTTGCTTATGTAAAAGGACGTAAATATGCACCGAAAGAATTTGAAACATTCGAGAAGAAATGGTCTGAACTTTATACAGATTCAGATGCAATTTATGATTTGCATATTTCGATAGATGTGACGGATTTAGCACCGTACGTTACATGGGGAACAAACCCGAGTATGGGTGTTCGTATTGATGAAAAATTGCCAGAAAAGCAGGATACAAATGACGAAAGAGCATTTTCTTATATGGGATTAAGCCCTGGACAAAGCACGTATGACATTCCTGTTCAGCATGTTTTCATTGGATCCTGTACAAATTCCAGGCTTTCTGATTTAGAAATTGCTGCATCTGTTGTGAAAGGGAGAAAGGTAAAAGCAGGTGTGCGAGCGCTCGTTGTGCCTGGATCGAAAAGAGTAAGAGAAGCTGCGATGCAAAAAGGGCTACATCACATATTTGAAGAAGCTGGATTTGAATGGAGAGAACCTGGATGTTCAATGTGTCTTGGAATGAATCCAGATCAAGTACCTGCAGGAGAACATTGTGCTTCGACTTCAAATCGTAATTTTGAAGGAAGACAAGGAAAAGGGGCACGAACACATTTAGTTAGCCCGGCAATGGCGGCAGCAGCTGCGTTATACGGTCATTTTGTTGATACTAGAAAGGAGAGTTATGATGGAGCCATTTCGTATTCATAAAGGTACTGCTGCAGTACTGATGAATGATAACATTGATACAGATCAAATTATTCCGAAGCAATATTTAAAGAGAATTGAAAGGACGGGATTTGGAAAATATTTATTCGATGAATGGCGTTATGATAATAACCGCCATGAAAACCCTAATTTTCCGCTTAATGCACAAAATAGAAAAGGAGCAAGTATATTAATTACAGGTGATAATTTTGGTTGTGGTTCTTCAAGAGAACATGCTCCGTGGGCGCTTGCTGATTATGGTTTTCGCGTTATTATCGCCGGCGGGTTTGCAGATATTTTTTATATGAATTGTATGAAAAATGGTATGTTACCAATTGTAATGGATAAAGAAATGCGAGAACAACTTGCCATAACGGATGCGAGAGAACAAATAGAAGTAGATTTAGAGAATGAGGTAATTAAAACAAGTACGCACAGGTTTCATTTTACAATCGAGAAAATGTGGAAAGAGAAATTATTAAATGGTCTAGACGAAATTAGTATTACGATGCAATATGAACAAGAAATTGTAGAGTATGAAAGGAAAGTAGCTTTACATTAAGAAATAACGGAATGTTCAAAAAGTATTTACATTCAGAATTAAGTATTATATACTATGTAAAAATCAGAGGAGAAAGGGAGTAAGTATTATGAATATCATGCAATCTATTAAAGTGCTTACACAACTACATCATCATACATAAAGCCCTTGAACCTAGCGTGAAAACGTGTGGGTACAAGGGTTATTCCCGTTGTACCTACACTCTACTAAAGAGCCTTGTAGGTATTTTGTCTACAAGGCTCTTTTTATTTTCGGTTTAGGTGAATGAAATGAGCATACATTAGAAAGGGAAAGGTGTGAGAATTTAGATGACAAAATGGAAACGTGCAAACCCAAATGGAACGAGAGACTATTTATTCGAAGAATGTACGTTAATTGAGGAAGTGGAGCAAAAATTAAGACGTACTTTTTTAGGGCGAGGTTATGAGGAAATAAGGACACCTACAATTGAATTTTATGATGTTTTTGCCTTTCAAAATAGACCGATAGATGAAGAAAAGATGTATAAATTTTTTGATGAAAAGGGACGGATTATCGTATTGCGTCCAGATATGACAATTCCTTTAGCGAGAGTGATGGGAACGCAGAGGTGGGATACGCCGCTTAAACTGACGTATGGCGGGAATGTATTTCGGGCGAATGAGTCCCTTACTGGAAAATATAATGAAATTGTACAAAGTGGTATTGAAATTATAGGTATTGATAACGTAAGAGCTGAAATTGAATGCGTCATAAGCGTCATTCAATCACTTCAAAAGGTGAAGGTACAATCTTTTACAATAGAGATTGGGCAAGTGCAATTATATAAATGTATTGTAAAAAAACTCTCCATTCATGAGGAAGAAGAGAGAGTACTTAGGACATACATTGAAAGTAAAAATTATGCGGCTCTATCAAATTTTATTAGAGAAAAGAAATTAGATCGATGTGATGAAACAGTAAGATTACTTGAGAAGTTACCAAGGCTATTTGGAAACTTAGAAGTGATTGAGGAAGCAGAAAAACTCGCCTCAAGTAATGAAATGAAAATGGCGATTGCAAGAGTGAAAGAAATATATGAAGCAATTGAAAAACTAGGCTATGGATCTTACATATCAATTGATTTAGGTATGATCCAACATTTAGATTACTATACGGGAGTTATTTTCAAAGGGTATATATATGAAATAGGAGAAGAAATTGTTAGTGGCGGAAGATATGATGAGTTAATTGGAAATTTTGGAGAGATGCTGCCGGCTGTTGGACTCGCGGTGCAAGTCAATCAAATTGTGAAGGCGCTGCAAGAGCAACAAGAACCATATGAACGAAAGGAAATAGATATTATTATTCATTATGAGTTAAATAGATTAGCAGAAGCGGAAAGATTACGAAATTTACTTCAAAAGGACGGGAAAAAAGTAGAGCTATCCTTATACTCTAATGTAAACGACACCTTTCAATTTGCAAGAAAAAATCAAATAGTAACGGTCGTTGAGGCGAAGAACGAATCATTAGTGGAATATGTATGGAAAGAGAAATGGGTAGTCCAGAAAGAAGGAGAAACTTCATGCGTAACATTCAAATTGCGTTAACGAAGGGAAGATTAGAAAAACATGTGATTCCGCTCTTTGAGCAGATTGGAATTGATTGTTCGGAGCTCAAAAATAAAGGACGAAAGCTTGTCTTTCAAAGTAAAAATACAGATATCTCATTTATTTTAGTGAAAGCAGTAGATGTTGCTACTTATGTAGAACATGGAGTAGCTGATATTGGGGTCGTTGGAAAAGATATTTTAATGGAAAACGAGAAAGATATTTATGAAATGTTAGATTTAGGAGTGGGCGTGTGTAAGTTTTGTGTTGCTTCTATTCCTACGTATAATCCGAAGAGCTACCGAAAGAAACGCATTGCGACGAAATATCCACATATTACTTCTAACTATTTTCATGATAAAGGGGAAGATGTAGAAATTATTAAAATAGAAGGTTCTGTAGAAATCGCTCCTATTCTTGGATTGGCAGATGCAATTGTTGATATTGTGGAAACAGGAAAAACATTACAAGAAAATGGGCTCATTGTATTTGAGGAAATGTGTTCTATATCTGCTCGAATGATTGTAAATAAGGCTGCATTAAAAACTAAAAAAGACGAAATATTCAGTATTGTAAATATGATGGAGCAAGAAATTTTGTCAGGAAAATAGGGGGACTTGTAATGGAAATCGTTTATGAAGATTTTCAAAAGGCGTTATCAAAAATAAAATTGCTACGAGAAAACGCTAATGTAATAGAAGAAACTGTTCAAAGAAATGTAAATGAAATTGTTCGAAATGTAAGGGAGAGTAGGGATGAGGCCCTATCTTTTTATACAAAAAAGTTTGATGGTGTAAAAGTTAAAGAATTTCGCGTAAGTGAAGAAGAAATAAAACGAGCGGGTATGTTTGTAGAGAATTCATTTTTAGAAGCGTTACAAGAGGCGAAGAAAAACATTATTTCATATCACGAAAAACAAAAAAGGCAATCCATATTCGATTGCGAGAGTAATGGCATCATTAGAGGACAAATCATTCGGCCGTTAGAGAATGTAGGCGTATATGTGCCAGGCGGAACTGCTTCGTATCCTTCGTCAGTATTAATGAATGTATTGCCAGCAAAACTCGCTGGTGTGAAAAAAATTGTAATGGTAACACCGCCGAGGGAAGGAGGAATTGATCCACATATTTTAGTTGCTGCAAGCCTTGCAGGAGTAGATGAAATTTATACGATAGGTGGCGCGCAAGCAATTGCTGCTTTAGCATACGGGACGGAATCGATTCCGAAAGTGGATAAAATAGTTGGACCGGGAAATTTGTACGTCGCTCTGGCAAAACGAGAAGTATACGGGATAGTAAATATTGATATGATTGCTGGACCGTCAGAAATTGTAGTTATCGCTGATGAAACTGGCAATGCAAAATACATTGCTGCTGATTTATTATCACAAGCAGAACATGACGTGAGAGCAACAGCAATTTGTATTACAACGAATATAGAGTTAGCAAAAGAGGTAGAAAAAGAGATAGAAAGACAGTTAGAAACATTACCAAGAAGCGAAATTGCACGTGAATCGATAAATAGAAATGGAGCCATTTTTATCATTCCTTCTTTAAATGAGGCGCTACAATTATCCAATGAAATTGCTCCAGAACATTTAGAGTTACATATAAAAGAACCGATGAATGCTCTAGCTTATGTGAAACATGCGGGATCTATCTTTCTTGGACCATATGCACCGGAACCGCTCGGTGATTATTTAGCAGGACCGAATCATGTGTTACCGACAAGTGGAACAGCAAGATTTTTCTCACCGTTATCAGTCGATGATTTCGTGAAAAAATCAAGCTTTCTGTCTTATACGGAGGAAGCGTTAAGAGATGTACAACATCATATTGTAGAACTTGCCAATAAAGAAGGATTACATGCGCATGCGAGAGCAATTCAAATAAGATTTGAGGAGGAAGAATAATGCGTGAGTGCAGTCAAATACGTGAGACGACAGAAACAAAAATCAAATTAAGTTTGCAGCTTGATGAAGGCAAAAACGTTTCTGTACAAACGGGAATTGGATTTTTTGATCATATGCTAACTTTATTTGCAAGGCATGGAAGATTCGGTTTACAAGTGGAGGCGGAAGGCGATGTATTCGTTGATGCGCATCATACAGTTGAAGATGTTGGAATTGTACTCGGAAATTGTTTGAAAGAAGCATTGCAAAATAAAGAGGGGATTAACCGTTATGGCTCCGCATATGTACCGATGGATGAATCTTTAGGTTTTGTCGCAATTGATATTAGCGGGCGCTCATATATTGTATTTCAAGGAGAATTAACGAATCCGAAGCTAGGGGATTTTGATACAGAACTAACAGAAGAATTTTTTAGAGCAGTTGCTCATGCTGCCAATATTACATTACACGCTCGCATTTTATACGGAAGCAATACACATCACAAAGTTGAAGCGTTATTTAAAGCGTTTGGTAGAGCGCTTAGAGAAGCAGTCGAAAGAAATGCCAGCATTACTGGTGTAAATTCAACGAAAGGGATGTTGTAATTGATTGCTATTATAGATTATGGAATGGGAAATATTCGCAGTGTGGAACAAGCATTACAATATATTGGAGCAGAGTACATCGTAACGGGTGATAAAGAAAAGATTTTTAGAAGTGATGGAGTGATCTTACCAGGAGTAGGTGCATTTCCGAAAGCGATGGATGTATTGGAAGAAAAAAATTTAGTGCGCGTGTTAAAAGAAGTCGGGCGTTCAGGAAAACCGCTTCTGGGCATTTGCCTAGGGATGCAGCTTTTATTTGAAAAAAGTGAGGAACTACAAGACTGTAACGGATTAAGTTTATTGCCAGGTGTTATTCGAAAGTTAAAGGTTCCTTATAAAATTCCACATATGGGATGGAATGAGTTAAAGAAAGAGGGAGAAATAGCACTTTGGAATGGAGTAGAGGACGGTTCTTTCGTATATTATGTTCACTCTTATTATGCAGATTGTCCAAATGAAATTGTGTATGGAATAAGTGAATATGGAGTGAAAGTACCTGGTTTTGTAGCAAAAGGAAATATATACGGCGCACAGTTTCATCCTGAAAAAAGCGGTGACATTGGAATGCAAATGTTGAAAAATTTCAAAGGGGTGGTAGAGGCATGGAAATCTTCCCAGCTATCGATTTAAAAGAGGGGCGATGCGTTAGACTTTATCAAGGAGAGTTTAGTAAAGAAACAGTAATGAATGAAGATCCGGTTGCGCAAGCGATTATATTCGAAAAATTGGGAGCGAAAAAGTTGCACATTGTTGATTTAGATGGCGCAATTGCTGGCGAGTCAGTAAATTTGCTCGTTATTGAAAGGATTTGCAAGGCAGTACGTATTCCTGTGCAAGTTGGAGGGGGAATTCGATCACTTGTAGCGGTAGAGAAGTTATTGTCAGTAGGTGTAGATAAAGTGATTTTAGGAACAGCTGCTCTTTATGATAAGGAATTTTTAGAAGAAGCAGTTCTTCTATATAAAGAGAAAATCATTGTTGGAATTGATGCGAAAAATGGTTTCGTAGCAACGAGAGGCTGGCTTGATGTGTCTGAAATTTCTTACATTTATTTAGCAAAGCAAATGGAGAATGTAGGTGTTCAAACGATTGTGTTTACAGACATTTCGAAAGACGGGACGCTTGCAGGGCCGAATTTAGAGCAATTGGAGTTACTACAAAAAAGCGTTGCTATTCGTCTTATTGCTTCTGGAGGAGTGGCATCTATTCAAGATGTGAAAAAATTAAATGATATGAATATATACGGCGTCATAATTGGTAAGGCTCTTTATGAGAAAACGATTGATTTAGAAGAAGTGTTAGAGGTAACAAAGTTATGTTAGCGAAACGCATTATTCCATGTCTAGATGTGAAAGAGGGCCGAGTCGTAAAGGGTGTAAATTTTATAGGATTACAAGACGTTGGTGATCCTGTTGAAATAGCCGCTTTATATAATGAGGCGGGAGCAGATGAAATTGTATTTTTAGATATTACGGCAACGCATGAAGGACGAAAAACAATTCTAGATGTTGTAGAAAAAACAGCTTCAAAAGTATTTATTCCTCTTACAGTTGGCGGGGGAATTTCAAGTGTTAAAGATATGTACAATTTACTAAGAGCGGGAGCAGATAAAATTTCAATTAACTCAGCAGCAGTGCGAAATCCAAAATTAATTGAAGAAGGAGCAGAACACTTTGGCTCACAATGTATTGTCGTCGCA
The DNA here is from genome assembly GCF_044908765.1 of Bacillus sp. RC251. NCBI lineage: Bacteria > Bacillati > Bacillota > Bacilli > Caryophanales > Bacillaceae > Bacillus > Bacillus sp. RC251. The sequence goes on from NZ_JBIYDP010000001.1 coordinate 455,466, forward strand.
ATTGATGCTAGAAAAGTAACAGAAGGTAAGTGGAATGTATATGTGAACGGCGGAAGAGTTGATACAGGAATGGATGCCATCTGGTGGGCAAAGCGCGTTACCGAGCTAGGCGCAGGGGAAATTTTATTAACGAGTATGGATGCAGATGGAACGAAAAATGGATATGACCTTCGCTTAACAGAAAAAATTTCAAAAAGCGTTTCCGTACCAGTCATCGCGTCAGGCGGGTGCGGTCATGTTGATCACATTATAGAAGTTTTTCAAAAGACAACAGTTGATGCAGCGTTAGCGGCATCAATCTTTCATTATGGTGAGGCGACAATGCAGGATGTAAAGAGAAAATTAAGAAATGCAAACGTCGAGGTGCGGTTATGAAACCTAACTTTTCAAAAGGATTACTACCAACAGTTGTAATTGAAGAAGGTACAAAAGAAGTTTTAATGCTAGCTTATATGAATGAAGAAGCATATGAAAAAACGTTAGAAACGAAAAGAACTTGGTTTTATTCTCGGTCAAGAAGGTCGTTATGGAATAAAGGGGAAACATCAGGGAATATCCAATATGTGCAATCTCTTTATTTAGATTGTGATCAAGATTCAATTGTTGTTGTCGTAAAGCAAGTAGGACCTGCATGTCATACGGGAGAAAAGACATGTTTTCATTACAAAATTATATAGGGGGATACATATGAAAAACGCCTTTACATTACTATTTGAAACAATTGAAGAACGAAAGAGAAGTCCGCTTCCTGAATCATATACAAATTACTTGTTTTCAAAAGGGGAAGATAAAATTTTAAAGAAAATTGGTGAGGAATGTTCCGAAGTAATTATCGCATCTAAAAATAATGATAAAGAAGAGTTAGTGAAAGAAATGGTTGATGTAATGTATCACTGCTTCGTTTTATTAGCCGAAAAAAATATACCATTAGAAGATATTATGGAGGAAGTGAAAGAAAGAAATGGGAAGCATTCGAGAGTAGGAGACAGGAGAGAAATAGATACATTATAAGGGGGAAATGTAGATGAAGGTGGATTATCACATTCATTTAGAAGAAGGGCCATATTCAATAGGATGGCTAGCTAAAATAAATGAAGCACTGCAACATTATGAACCACTTAAAGAAGAAAAACATTCTATGGAATGGCTTGTGAAAACACAAGAACGCCTGCAAAGACGTGTGAAAGAAGGGCCATTTACGGTGAAATGGATTGATTTATATTTAGAAGAAGCTTTGCGAAAAGGTATAAAAGAAGTCGGGATTGTCGATCATTTATACCGTTTTTATGAAGCGAAAGAATACTATGAAAGATATGTCGATATTAGTAATTCGAGGCTTGGTCATTTACAGAAGGAATGGTTAGACCAAGTAAGGGTAGCGTCACTACATGATTTTACAAAGGCAATTGAAGAGGCGAAAGAACGATGGAGTAAAAGAGGTGTTACGCTTAAACTTGGAATTGAAGCGGATTATTTTATTGGTGGTGAACAAGAATTACAATCTTTACTCGCATTAGGGGATTTTGATTATGTAATAGGTTCTGTTCATTTTTTAAATGGCTGGGGATTTGATAATCCAGATACGAAAGAATATTTTAAGGAACATGACTTATATGTTTTATATGATACGTTTTTCAAAACGGTGGATCGTGCAGTTCGTTCTAAGTTATTTGATATAATAGCCCATCTTGATAACATAAAAGTATTTAACTACCGGCTAGATGAGAATGAACAACTTTCTTATTATACGGAAATTGCGCGTGCGTTAGTAGAAACTAATACGGCAACGGAAATAAATGCGGGGTTGTACTATCGCTACCCTGTGCGCGAGATGTGCCCGAGTCCACTATATTTACAAGTATTAGCTAAGCATGGGATCCCGATTACACTTTCCTCAGATGCTCATTATCCGCATGATTTAGGAAAATATGTGGAAGAGAATATAAAGACGTTACGCAATCATGATATTTCGCATTTAGCTACATTTACGAAACGAGTCAGAACGATGCGATTACTGGAAGAAGAAGTAACAATTTCAAAATGATCACGATTTTTTGATGAAAATTCACCTTTTTGTTCAAAATAAGAAAGAATAAAAAGGAGGGTAAAGAAATGACGAAACAACAAAATAAACAAAATGTACAAGGTGCACAGGAACAAGCGTATACTTCTGAAACGAATGCTACATCTCAATCCGTTATTGAGGAACAAATTAGTGATACAGTTGCAGAAGGAACGATCGATGTGAAGCTTGGAAAACAATCGCAAGAAAAGGCATAAGAAGAGGGGAGACTTGCATCTCCTCTTTTTTTGTGGAAAAGTGTCGATTTTCAAAACTATAATCAAATTCCTTGGTTTTTATAGGTGGATTTCTTACAATGAAAGATAAGAGATATCTTATTTTTTATAGAAGAGGTGTTAGTAGTGGCAAAAATATTAGTAGCAGGGAAAATTCCAGCAATCGGATTAGAACTATTAAAGGATCATGATGTAGAAATGTACGATAAAGATGCGTTAATTTCTTTAGATGAATTAACAGATCGTGTAAAAGATAAAGATGCATTGTTAAGTCTACTTTCTACAAAGGTGACAAAAGAAGTTATTGATGCGGCACCTAATTTGAAGATTATTGCAAACTACGGTGCTGGTTACGATAATATTGATTACTCGTATGCCGGAGAAAAAGGGATTGCGGTAACGAACACACCGAAAGTATCAACTGAAGCGACAGCAGAATTAACATTTGCACTTCTTTTAGCAGCTGCACGTAGAATTCCTGAAGGCGATACATTATGTCGTACAACTGGATTTAATGGATGGGCGCCATTATTTTTCTTAGGCCGTGAAGTACATGGTAAAACAATTGGAATTATTGGGCTTGGAGAAATCGGAAAGGCAGTTGCAAAGCGTGCGAAAGCGTTTGGAATGAATGTTTTATATACAGGTCCAAATCGAAAGCCTGAAGCTGAAAGTGAACTGGAAGCAACATATGTAACATTGGAAGAATTATTACAAATAGCAGACTTTATTACAATTAATTGTGCTTATAATCCGAAATTGCATCATATGATTGATGATGAACAGTTTAAAATGATGAAGAAAACAGCGTATATTGTAAATGCTTCACGTGGACCAATTATGAATGAAGCGGCACTTGCTCATGCATTAAAAACGAATGAAATTGAAGGAGCAGCTCTTGACGTATTTGAATTTGAACCGAAAATTACAGAAGAGCTAAAAGGATTAAAGAATGTAGTACTTGCTCCTCACGTAGGAAATGCAACGTTCGAAACTCGTGATGCGATGGCTGAAATGGCAGTAAGAAATATTTTAGCCGTATTAAAAGGGGAAGAGCCTGTAACACCTGTAAATCAAAAAGTAGTAGTTACAAAATAAAAAGAAACCTTCCGATTCCGGAAGGTTTCTTATTTTTCTTTATTTGTTCTTTTAGATGGTCTTTGTCTAAGAAATTGAGATAGCATATACAAAATATATAGTGGAATAGCAATGAATAAGAAAACAGAAAAATTACCGAACCCTGTTTGGTACATTGTTATAATGATTCCAACTAAAAATAGTGTAATAATGATACTATATCGTGGAATTGGTACATCTTTTAAACTTGGGATACGAATGCGGCTCACCATTAAAAATGCGAACGTTACAAATACTGTAATAAGAACGATTTTTGGAATGGTATGTGAAAATAATGTTAAGAAAGCAACAAGCCCTCCCGCTGCTGTAATCGGTACGCCAGTGAAATATTTCATTGAAGTAGAAGATGGTGTTACATTAAATCGTGCTAAACGGTATGCTCCGAAAAGAGGGAATAATCCCGCTATGTATAGTCCGATGATTCCGTAATTGGAGAAAGATGTGTAATACATAAGAACAGCAGGTGCTGCACCAAATGTTACGACATCCGCCAGCGAGTCAAGCTCTTTTCCCATTTGTGAATCAACACGTAATAAACGAGCAACACGTCCATCAAGACTATCTAACATCATCCCGATAAGTACTAAAATAGCAGCTGATTTATAATATCCTAAAGATGCATAGCCGATTGACAAGAATCCACTATATAAATTTCCGAGCGTAAATAAGTTTGGAATAGCTGCTCTATACAAAATCTGATCCCTTGCTTTCTGTAATAAATTCTTAATTAGTTTATGAAATTTTACTTATTTTATCATACCATAAATTTCTTCCTCATACGAAAAAAATTCCCAATTTGTGAAAGATTTCATAGCGGAATGATTTGAAAAATAAGTGAAAAAAGAAGCAACTTTTATAAAAGTTGCTTCTGGCGCTATTCAAATTTCGTTGTCATTGTTCCGGTTTTATAATGATTGTTAGGGTCGAAACGTAATAAGTCTCCATAAATGAGTTTGTCGGAGAGTTTCAATTCAGTTTTTGCTTTTTCAATATTTGGTTGACATAATGAAATGTCCGCTTCTTCACCTGTATTTCGTTTATAGCACATGTTTTTTGTATAAACATAGTTTTCCGAAACGAAGCTACCATCACGCATTACCATAAGTGGATCTTCTTCTTTAATAAATAGGTCAGTTCCAAATTCAACTGATTGATTTGTTTTAATACCAAGTAAATGAAGTAGCGTTGGTTTAATATCAATTTGACCAGATACTTTAGAAATGACTTTTCCTTCTTGACCAGGTACATGAATAATGAGAGGGACGCGTTGTAATTGCATAGAATCAAACGGTGTAATAGCGTCTTTACCAAGGAACTGAGCCATAGCTGCATTATGGTTTTCAGAAATACCGTAATGATCTCCATAAATGACAATAACGGAATTATCATACAGTCCTTCCTCTTTTAATTGTTTAATAAATAGTTTAAGAGCTTCATCCGTGTAACGAACGGTTGGGAAGTAGCGGTTTACAACACCACTTTCCGAATTAAACTCATCAACATATTGATCTTCTGGATTTAGAAGAAATGGAAAATGATTTGTTAAAGTAATAAATTTTGTATAGAACGGTTGTGGTAAAGATTTTAGCTTTGGAATCGATTGTTCAAAGAACCCTTTATCTTTTAATCCCCAACCGACAGACATTTGTTCTGTGCCTACGTAATCATTTAAATTAAAGTAACGATCATATCCAAGTGCAGGATACATTACATCACGATTCCAAAACGTTTTATCGTTTGAATGGAAGACAGCAGAAGAATATCCGTATTTTTTTAATTGTTCTGGTGTAGCTGTATATTCATTTGTTGCGTGAGTAAAGAATACAGAACCGCGGTCTAACGGATAAAGCGAATTTTCAACGATAAATTCAGCATCAGAAGTTTTACCTTGTCCCGTTTGATGATAGAAGTTATCGAAATAAAAACTATCTTTAATAAATTCATTTAAAAATGGAGTAATTTCTTTTCCATTTATTTTTTTATTAATAACAAAACTTTGTGTAGATTCCATTGAAATCAAAATTACATTTTTACCTTTTGCAGCTCCAAATAAGTTTTTATCAACTTGCTTATCTTTTGAGTCTGTATAGTTTTTAATTTCAGAGAATCCGTCACCACTTGCAAATACACGTTCAGCCGAAGATTTAGATTGAAGTGTAATATCAAATAGATGATATGTGTATAAACCTAAATTTTTCACGACAGTTTGACGATCAAATGAGCGTGAGAACATTTGTGGCTTATAAATAACTGAAACGACAATTTGTAATGCTAATAGAGCTGTTACACCGCTAAAGAAAGTTCGCTTCTCAGAGCGAGAAAGTGGCGTCTTGTCGCAAAATGCTGGGAATTTACGTGAAAGAAACATTAAAATAATTGCATCTGCAAATAAAAGTAATGTTTTGTACGTAAAGAGTTCTTTTATACTTGTCCCTAAATCAGCCATATTATTTGTTTGAAATAAAACTGGGAACGTAACGAAATCGTTATAAAACCCATAAAACATTGCATTTCCAAATAAAATAAAGGACAGTATAAAACTGATTCCAACTATAATGCGGTTTCGGTGTTTAGATGCAAGTAAAGCAAAACCGAAAAATAAAAGTAACGCAGCTAGTGGATTAATAAAAAGCATAAATTCTTCAAAGAAGTTATCAATTTTAATATCAAATGCTAGCTTGTACACAATATATGTTTTTATCCATAATAAAACGACTGCAACGAGTGCAAATCGCAGTTTTGGAAACAGGCGTTGTAGCATAATATACTCCTCTCCTAAAAAGCATGACAGTTCTTGTGAGCCGGTTTGATTAGCGCCTCATTTTATATATACGAACAGTCCTTTGTTATTATGTTTATTATACTATGAGTATCATTATACGAAAATAAAAGAGAGTTGTGGACTTTTTTATAATAATTGAGTAGAAAAAGGGCAGTGGGAGACAATAAAACGGAGTTTCTATGTATGATAATTATCGTGCGCAGAAAGAATCGTGTAATAATACGGAGGTTATAATGCGAAAATTATTATATTTTATAGTATGCAGTAGTGTTATACTTTTTGCTTCACCGAGTGTGTCGGTAGCCCAATATGATGCACCTCTTATGGAAGATGCCCTTTATTCTGTTTTATTTCCGAAAATAAATAAAGCAATTGAAAAACAATATGGGAGCTTGAAGCCTTATCAATGTCCTAAAATTATTAGTTTAAAAAAAGTGTATAGCGGTACATATTTATTTCAAGCAAGTATTGAAGTAACGAAGTATGAACGAGTTGCTGGGAAAATTGCTCCACCATTTGAGAAGGTAACGATTACATTTAATAATGAAGAAGGCGAATGGGAAGTGTCAAAGATTTCAGTAAAGCGCTTACCAAATGATACGAAATTAAACTGTAAAAAAACAATATAAAAAATTGTTTGACAAATAAAATGGTCCTTTGGTATTGTTAATAGCAACAATTAGATGTTTGAAAATTAAATAGACTTACCTCATCTACTCTCAAAGGTAGAGGCCGCGATAGGAAAGAGTAAGCTATGGGAGATTTAATGGAATCTGTGATCATAGGTTGAAAGGGACTATTGCCGAAATATAAGAATAACCATCTTATTCATATATTGGGACTACATTGAATAAATGTAGTACTGTCATAATATTTCTTTTATGGAGAGCTATTTGGAGATGTTGATGCGGTTTCTTATTTTGAGGAGATAACAACTCGTTTATTTTTTCAATATATATTTTTCCTAATAAGAAACGCGTGTGAACATTGTTCCGCGCGTTTTTTGTCTATCTAAAAGCGTGCTGCAATGAATAGAAGATTGGGGTTATGAGTTTTAGAGGAAATAAGGGAGGAATTCAAATGTATTTACACGGCACAAGCCGAATCAATGGGCAAGGACACTTAGAAATTGGAGGGTGCGATACGACGCAGCTAGCAAAACAATACGGAACACCACTTTATGTATACGATGAAGAGTCTATTCGAGGAAAGTGCCGCGCGTTTCATCGTGCGTTTAAAGAAAGTGGTTTCTCTTATCAAGTAGCATATGCAAGCAAGGCGTTCTTGTGCATGGAGATGTGCCGAGTGGCTCGTGAAGAGAATATGTCATTAGATGTTGTTTCTGGAGGAGAATTATATACTGCGCTGCAAGCAGGATTTCCGGCATCACGCATTCATTTTCACGGCAATAATAAAACAGAAGAAGAAATTGTGATGGCTCTTCAGGCGAATATTGGTTGTTTTGTCGTAGATAATTTCTTAGAATTAGAAATTTTGCATGATTTAGCAGTGCAACATGGGAAATTTGTGAACATATTAATTCGTGTAACGCCCGGAGTAGAGGCGCACACACATGAATATATTACAACAGGCCAAGATGATTCGAAATTTGGATTTGGCGTGTCAAATGGTCAAGCGATGCAAGTAATTGAGATTGCTTTACAAAAATCAAATTATAATGTGTTAGGAATTCATTCACATATCGGATCACAAATATTTGAAACGGCCGGCTTTGTGCGAGCGATTGAAGTTCTTCGTCAATTTTTAGAAGAAGTGAGAGAGCGAACAAACTATGTAGTAAAAGTGCTAAATGTAGGCGGAGGATTCGGAATACGCTACACAGAGTCAGATACACCATTAACTCTTGAGACATATGTGCGAGCTGTAACAAGTGCTGTGAGGGAACAATTTACAGTATGTAATTATCCCCTGCCAGAAATATGGGTTGAACCAGGCCGTAGTATTGTAGGGGATGCTGGAACGACAATTTATACAGTCGGATCTGTGAAAGACATTCCTGGTATTCGGAAATATGTATCAGTGGATGGTGGGATGACTGATAATTTAAGACCTGCTTTATATAACGCTCGTTATGAAGCGATGTTAGCGAATCGAGGGAATGATGAGAATGAGGAACTTGTCTCGATTGCTGGGAAGTGCTGTGAGAGTGGAGATATGTTAATTTGGGATATCACTCTACCGAAAGTTGCTTCAGCCGATTTATTAGCAATTTCTTGTACAGGGGCATATGGATACTCGATGGCGAATAATTATAATCGGATTCGTAGACCAGCTGTCGTCTTCGCGAAAGGCGGCACATCACAAATTGTTGTAGAGCGTGAAACATATGAAAATATTATTGGGAACGATCGCATACGTATTAAAGAACTTGTGTGAATGGGAAAAAGGAGTTGTTCGGATGGGCAATTCCTTTTTTATAAAATAAAATAATTAAAATATATCGGAAAACTAGGATTGAAAAAAATCAGAATTGTGATAAAATACAAATACAAAGCTTATCAAGAGAAGCGGAGGGAACTGGCCCGAAGAAGCTCGGCAACCTGCTTATAGAAAGCAAGGTGCTAAATCCAGCAAAATGGAATCCATTTTGAAAGATAAGGTAAAATATATTACCGAACAGTCTTTTCGAAATGGGAAAGATTTTTTTTATGAATAAAAAGGGGGGCTGTTCGCGTGAGCGTACGGGAACATTTTGAGGAAGTATCTGAGAAAATTCAAGCGATGCTTGCTGATATGAAATATGGTTCAATTACAATTGTTGTGCAAGATGGGAAAGTCATTCAATTAGAGAAAAGTGAAAAGGTACGTTTAAAGTAAAAAGCGCTGACTAGAAAAACTAGAGGCGGTTTTAACCTATTATATTAGGTTAAAACCGTCTTTTTGCTTTTACAGGGGGAAAGAACATGTTGACGTATGAAACGTGGGAAGAAAATAATGTTTCATTTTCAGAAGAAGATGAAACGAAAGGCGCGCTATCTGTATTAAGTTGGGCTTATAAAGAATATAAAAATGAAATTGTATACGCATGTAGCTTCGGAGTGGAAGGGATGGTATTGCTGCATCTTATAAACCAAGTAAATCCATCTGCTAAAGTTGTATTTTTAGATACGAATGTTCATTTTCAAGAAACGTATGAATTAATTCAAAAAGTGCGTAAACGATTTCCTTCATTAAATATTATAGAAAAACAGCCGGAACTTACGCTTGATGAACAAGCGAAGTTGCATGGTGAGAAATTATGGGAAAGTAATCCGAATCTTTGTTGTAAAATTAGAAAAATTTTACCGTTAGAAAAATCATTGGCAGCGGAAAAAGCGTGGATATCGGGCTTAAGGAGGGAACAATCAGAAACACGTAAGCATACAAAGTTTATAAATCAAGATCATCGCTTTCAATCTATTAAAGTTTGTCCACTCATTCATTGGACGTGGAAAGAAGTGTGGCGATATGTATACAAACATAGCTTACCGTATAACCCGCTGCATGATGTTGGATATCCAAGTATTGGGTGTGAGAAGTGTACGTTACCTGTAGGTGAGGGTGGCGATTCGAGAGATGGTAGGTGGTCTGGGAAAGTGAAAACAGAATGTGGTCTTCATTACCAATAAGATGAATTTGAAAATAAAGCTAAGAGAGGAAATAGAAAATGAGTACAAGAAACGAATTAATAAATCGTATAGACGAGACTTACGACGTATCACAAATCGAAAAAGAAATTGAACTAGACAACATTGCGTTAAGTGATTTAGAGCTATTAGCGACAGGGGGATATAGCCCACTTACTGGTTTTTTAGGAAAGAAAGATTATGATTCGGTCGTAGAAACGCTTCGCTTAGCAAACGGGAGCATATGGAGTATACCGATTACATTACCAGTAACAGAAGAAGTAGCAGAGAGTTTAAAAGCTGGAGAGGAAGTAAAACTTGTTAATGCTGAAAATGTATATGGTGTCATTCAAATAGAAGATATTTTTGTGCCTGACAAGGAAAAAGAAGCGTTACTTGTGTATAAAACGACGGATGAGGTTCATCCAGGAGTGAAAAAATTATATGAACGACCGAACGTTTATGTCGGGGGAGCTATTATTCTTACAAAACGCTTTGAAAATAATCCGTTTCCTTCTTATCATTTAGATCCAATTGAAACGAGAGAAGCATTTAAAAAACGTGGTTGGAAAACAGTGGTTGGATTTCAAACGAGAAATCCGGTACATCGTGCCCATGAATACATTCAAAAATCTGCCCTTGAAATTGTAGATGGTCTCTTTTTAAATCCACTCGTTGGGGAAACGAAGTCGGACGATATTCCTGCTGATGTAAGGATGGAAAGCTATGAAGTATTACTTCAAAACTATTATCCGAAAGATCGTGTCTTTTTAGGTGTATTTCCTGCAGCAATGCGTTACGCAGGACCGAGGGAAGCGATATTCCATGCAATAGTCAGAAAGAATTTTGGATGCACCCACTTTATCGTAGGGCGTGATCATGCAGGAGTAGGAGATTATTACGGGACTTATGAAGCACAAGAAATTTTTACAAACTTTACAGTGGAAGAATTAGGGATTACACCATTATTTTTTGAACATAGTTTTTACTGCACGAAGTGTGAAGCGATGGCTTCGACGAAAACATGCCCACACGGAAAAGAGGATCATGTCATTTTATCAGGTACGAAAGTAAGAGAACTATTAAGAAACGGTGAGGTTCCGCCGAGTACATTTAGTCGTAAAGAAGTAGTGGAAGTGCTAATTAAAGGTTTGAAAAAAGAAGTAGTAACAGAATAGGGAGAGAATGACATGGATACGAATATTACTTGGCATACAGCATCTGTTTCAAAAGATGAGAGAAGAGTAAGAAATGGGCATCATAGTTTTGTAGTTTGGTTTACTGGTCTATCAGCTTCAGGTAAATCTACGGTGGCGAACGCGGTTGCTCGTAAACTATTTGAAAAGAATATTGGAAACTATGTATTAGATGGAGATAATGTACGCCACGGTTTAAATAAAGACTTAGGTTTTTCTGAAAGTGATCGTATGGAAAATATAAGACGGATTGGTGAAGTGGCGAAGCTATTTGTAGATCAAGGTACTGTTGTTCTTACAGCGTTTATTTCACCGTTTCGAGTAGACCGAAAACAAGTTAGAGATCTATTAGCAGCAGATGAGTTTATAGAAGTGTTTGTAAAATGTCCAATTGAAGAGTGTGAAAAACGTGATCCAAAAGGATTATACAAAAAGGCAAGACAGGGTGATATTAAAGAGTTTACTGGTGTTGATTCACCGTATGAGGAGCCAGAGAAAGTAGAGTTAATTGTAGAAACGCACAAGTATTCTATTGAAGAATGTGCAGAACAAATCGTGAAGTACTTACAAGAGCGTAGTTTTATATAGGGGGATAAAAAATGAGTTATGAAAAAGTATGGGCTAACAATGAAAAATTAAATCAGACTGAGAAAAATAAATTGAAAAAAGATGGACTGGAAATCTTTAATGATATTCCTTACTATGCAGAAAATGGCTTCGAATCTATTCCGAAAGAAGAGTGGGACGCATTCAAATGGGCAGGGTTATATTTACAAAGACCGAAAGAAGCTGGATATTTTATGATGCGTGTAAATATACCTTCAGGGATTATTACGAATGCACAGGCAGAAGTGCTTGCTTCTATCGCTGAGGATTATGGGCGTGACGTAATAGATATTACGACAAGACAGGCGATTCAGTTTCATTGGTTAGAAATTCATCAAATTCCAGATATTTTCAAAAGATTAGCAAGAGTTGGGTTATCTTCAGCGGGGGCGTGTGGTGATATAACGCGTAATATTACAGGGAATCCACTTGCTGGTATTGATGCAAATGAACTGTTTGATACAACGGGTATTGTGAAAGAGGTATATGATTATTTCCAACATAATGAAGAGTTTTCTAACTTACCGCGTAAATTTAAAATGTCTATTAGTTCTAACATTTATAATTCAGCAAACGCAGAGATTAACTGTGTTGCATTTACACCTGCAACGAAAGAGATAGATGGTGAGAAAAAAGTTGGTTTTCATATAAAAGTAGGCGGTGGATTATCAGCCCGTCCATATTTAGCTGATGAATTAGATGTATTCGTTTTACCAGAAGAAGTGAAGGCGGTAGCAATTGCGATTGCTACGATATTCCGTGATTTTGGATACCGTGAAAAACGTCATTTAGCCCGTTTGAAATTTCTAGTTGCAGACTGGGGAGCAGAGAAATTTAAAGAGAAACTAATAGAGTATATAGGACCATTGCAAAGTAAAGGAGAAAGTGCTCTCAAAGGATGGAATGCGGGATACTTTTATGGTGTTCAAGATCAAAAACAAGATGGACTAAAATATGTAGGTTTTAATGTGCCGGTAGGACGTCTACATGCAGAAGAAATGTTTGAGATTGCAAGAATTGCTAAGCAGTATGGAAATGGACAGATTCGTACATGTAATTCGCAAAATTTCATTATTCCGAATGTTCCGCCAGAAAATGTAACAGGTTTACTAAATGAGCCGTTATTTAAAGCCATATCAGCAAGTCCTAAATCATTTATTGGTCATGCGGTTTCCTGTACCGGTATTGAGTATTGCAATCTTGCTTTAGTAGAAACGAAAGAAAGATTACGCAAAATCGCAGAGTACTTAGATACACAAATTGCGCTCGATGTTCCAGTTCGTATTCATATGGTAGGATGCCCGAATTCATGTGGGCAACGTCAAATTGCTGACATTGGATTGCAAGGGGTGAAAATGAAAACGAAGGAAAAAGGAATTGTTGAAGCATTTGAAATATACGTAGGTGGAACGCTGTTAGATGGCGGTGCTTATAACCAAAAGTTAAAAGGGAAAATAGATGGTGAGGATCTACCTGATGTACTTGCATCATTTATAAGCTATTTCAAAGAGAATAAATTACCAGTTGAAACGTTTTATGATTTTGTCGGCCGTGTTGGTGTAGAGACATTACAAATAGCGTTAAATAACGTGCTAGAAGAAGTAATAGCGTCTTAGGAGGGACAATATGGATTTATATCGATTTGAAGCTGTGTTAGTAAATAGTATTGTTCCGATTGTTGTTGTTGCTCAAAGTGAAGAACAGGCATTTAAGCTCGCGGAGATAGAGCTTGAAAAGCATTTTTTACCGTTACCAGAAGTAAAGGAGATTTCTCTATTTGAAAAAAAGAAGATTCGAAAAGGTGCAGCATTTGTTATTCATGAGTAGGAAAAAGGTAATACGAAATAATGAAAACTTCCATTCGTATATAAGGATGGAAGTTTCACTTTAATAGTAGAAATGAGGAGAGATGATGGGGAAGGTTTATATCGTTGGTGCAGGTCCTGGTGATCCAGATTTAATTACTGTGAAAGGGTTGAAATGTATTGAGAAGGCAGATGTTATTTTATACGACCGTCTCGTGAATAAAGAGTTACTTTCCCATGCAAAGCCTGAAGCGGATTTAATTTATTGCGGAAAACTACCAAATTATCACACGATGAAGCAAGAGACGATTAACACGTTTCTTATTAAATATGCGAAAAAAGGAAAAGTTGTAACGAGGCTTAAGGGCGGCGATCCATTTGTATTTGGTAGAGGAGGAGAAGAAGCTGAAGCGTTAGCAAAGCAAGGTGTACCATTTGAAATCGTTCCTGGTATTTCAGCTGGGATAGCTGCTCCTGCTTATGCTGGCATTCCAGTGACACATCGTGATGCAAGTGCAAGTTTTGCTATTGTGACAGGGCATAGGAAAGAAGGTGCTGAAGAAGAAGTGAAGTGGGAAAATTTAGCGAAAGGTGTAGAGACTTTAGCTGTATATATGGGGGTTAGCAATTTACCCTACATATGTGAACAACTGATGAAGCATGGAAAAGACAAAAGTACACCTGCTGCTATTATTGAACGGGGAACGACATCAATGCAGCGCACAGTTGTAGGGACGTTAGGAACAATTGTGGATGTTGCAAAAAAAGAACAAATTCAAAATCCGAGCATGATTGTAATTGGAGAAGTGGTCCGTTTTCGAGAAAAAATCCATTGGTTTGAGAAACAGACAGAAAGTACCTATCAAGTAAGTGGAGTGTTATAAAATGAAAGCCGTCTTATATATATGCCATGGAAGTCGTTTGAAAGCAGCTAAAGAAGAAGCGGTTGCATTTATTACGTCATGCATGAACCGTGTAGAGGCAAGTATTCAAGAAGTTTGTTTTTTAGAGTTAGCGAGCCCAACGATTAATGAAGGGTTCCGTACATGTGTGAAGCGTGGTGCTACAGAGATTATTGTTATTCCAGTTTTTTTATTAGCGGCAGGTCATGTGAAAAAAGATATACCGTTTGAATTGGAAAAGTTAAATAATCAATTTTCGAATGTTAAAGTGACCTACGGTAACCCGTTTGGTGTATCAGAAACACTTGTGAAATCGGTGTATAGTGGAAGTGGCATTGAACAGGAAGATAAGAATGAAGTGACGCTACTTCTCGTAGCAAGAGGGAGTAGTGATCCTGAAGTATTAAGAGATATAAACTGGATTGCTTCTTTATTTCAACATGAAGAGAAAATTAAAAAAGTAGAGGTTTGTTATTTAGCGGCTGCCGAGCCGAAATTTGAGGAGAAGTTAAAGGAAGTTGTTGAACGAAAAGAAAAGAATATCGTTGTACTGCCTTACTTATTATTTACAGGTTTACTTATGAAACATATTGAAAAAGAAGTGCGCCAATATGAGTTGGATGAGATAAAAATAAGTCCGTATTTAGGAAAGAATGAAGCATTTCAATATATGTTAATTCAGAAAACGAAGAAATTATTGAAGGGAGATCAATATGTATCCACTTACAGTGCGAGTTGAGAAGAAACGTGTTGTTGTCATTGGTGGAGGAAAAGTCGCGGGATTCAAAATTATTCCTTTACTAAAACAAGGTGCGGATATAGTTGTGATAAGTCCTGAATTGGATGCGAATTTAGTGAAACTAGTGGAAGAAAAGCAAATTCGTTGGTATCAAAGGGAGTATGAAAAAAGTGATATTCAAGGTGCTTTTTTAGTTGTTGCAGCGAGTAGTGATGCCTTATTAAATGAACAAATTGCTGAAGATAGCGCAGAAAATCAATTAGTAAATGTTATTACGAACCCGGAAAGTGGCAATGTTCATTTTCCGGCGGCGATTCATCGTGGATTATTGAATGTAGCTGTTTCTACCGGAGGAGCGAGTCCGAAACTTGCAAAAAAAATTCGTGATGATATCGCAAATAAATATGATGAGGCGTATGGATCGTATCTTGATTTTTTATACGAAGTTAGAATAAAAGTGAAAGAATTACAATTAGAGAAAAGAGAGAGAAATATATTGTTGCAAGAAGTATTAAAGTCGATATATGTTCAAAATGAACAAAAAAGAGAATTGTTTTTACAAGAATTAGAGAGAAGAGTTCATATAGGATAATGAGTAAATTGTACTTTACAACTATAAAAATATAATTTATAATCACAAGTAACTTCAATAAATGAAATCGATGAGCAAGAAGAGTATGTATATTTGATACGTTCAGAGAGCTGGGGGAAGGTGTGAGCCCGGTACGATAAAATATACAGAATGGGCTTGCGAGAGGTATGTTGAACATTGTAGTAGGCAACCCGGGTTCCGCCGTTAAAAGGATAGAGTATCGGAATTTTCCTGTACTTGAACAAGTGGGATTTATCAATCCAATTGAGGTGGTACCACGGTATTTACATTACATATATCGTCCTCTACATGCATATTTGCGTGTAGGGGACTTTTTTATTTTCTAAAGGAGGTGTGCGAGTATGAAATGAAAGTGTATAATTAACAAAAGTTTAAATATTCAGAAAAGGAGAATTTATGATGAAAGAAACACAGCAATGGACGTCGAAAATAGGCTTTGTACTCGCAGCAGCCGGAGCCGCAGTAGGTCTTGGTGCCATATGGAAATTTCCGTATGTTGCAGGTAATGGTGGGGGAGGCGCATTCTTCCTTGTATTTTTACTATTAACTGTATTTATAGGTATGCCGCTTCTTTTAGCTGAATTTGTTATTGGACGTAGTACTCAAAAAGAGGCAGTTACAGCGTATAAAGTATTGGTGCCAAATAGCAAGTTATATCCTTGGATTGGTCGCATGGGAGTTGTTACTTGTTTTAGTGTACTCTCTTTTTATAGTGTTGTAGGTGGATGGATTTTACTGTACTTATACTATAGTGTTACAGGTAGCTTCTGGAATGGTGTTGTTGATTATGGAAAATTATTTGGTGAAACGATTTCAAATCCAGTAAGTGCGATTGGAGCGCAATTTATCTTTATGCTTTGTACTATTTTTGTAGTAAGTAAAGGTGTAGAGAAGGGAATAGAAAAGGCAAGTAAGTATATGATGCCGCTATTATTTATTTTGTTTATTGCAATCATTATTCGTGCGTTAACACTAGATGGTGCTTTTGCTGGGGTAGAGTTCTTCTTAAAACCAGATTTTTCAAAGCTGACAGCAGATACGATTTTATACGCGATGGGACAATCGTTCTTCTCACTAACAGTAGGTGCCTCAGTAATGGTCACGTATAGTTCGTACTTGAAGAAAGAAGAACATTTAGCTAAATCAGCAACATCTATTGTAAGTTTAACTGTTTTTATTACAGTACTTGCAGGATTAGCAATTTTCCCGGCGATTTTCGCATTAGGCGTTAAGCCGACTGAAGGACCAGGACTACTGTTTATCGTCCTTCCAGCAGTATTTGCGAAAATACCATTTGGACAATTTTTCTTCATTATGTTTTTAGTTTTATTTTTCTTTGCAACTTTAACATCTGCGATTTCCATGCTTGAAATTGTAGTAGCATCTGTTGCGAAAGATAATGAGAAAAAGCGTCCGTCAGCATCATTATTAATTGGTATTCTTATTTTTGCAGTTGGAATCCCGTCAGCATTATCGTTTGGAATTATGAGTGATGTGAAAATATTTGGTAAGACATTTTTTGATTTCGTCGATTTTTCGGTAAGTAATGTATTACTGCCGCTCGGAGTACTAGCCATTTCGCTATTCGTACCAAATAAAATGAGTAAAGAAATGTTAATGAAAGAATTAGAAGTTACGGAAACGAAAGGGAAAACATTATTTAATATTTGGTTCTTCTTGCTTCGTTATGTTATTCCAGTAACGGTAATTATTGTATTTTTAAATGCGATAGGCGTATTTAAAATGTTTGCATAATAAAAAGACGGAGATTTCTCCGTCTTTTTATTATGTTGTAGGTATATTCACTAAACGATTATACGCTTTATAGGCTGTGACGACTGCAATGAATGATCCGATTAAAAATAATGCTGAGCCGCCAAATGTAAATAACCGGCCAATGTAAGTTTCTCTAGCTTCTTCTATTTTCTGTTGTAATTGTGTATTCATATGATTCACCTCGTAAAATATAGGCATTTAGTTGTAGTCTATGTGGAATGCCTATAGTGTGTGAAGTGGAAATAAAAAAACTCGGTATGCACCGAGTTTTTTTATAATCCGATATAAGGAGATGGATCCACTGCGTTTGTCTTGCCGACATTCCATTCTCCAAGGTGAAGTTCGAAGTGTAAATGCTGCCCGTATGATTGTCCAGTATTTCCCATGAATCCAAGTTGAGTGCCTTGTTTTACAGTTTGTCCATTTGATACAGAACGGCTACTCATATGAGCATATACTGTCGTATATGTTTTTCCGTTTATACGGTGAGATAAGTATACAACGTTTCCGTAACTAGATGATAATTCTGAGCGAATAACAACACCATCAGCAGCGGCAATAATTGGAACGGTTCCTGAGGCTGCGATATCGATTCCTTTATGGTTATCTATAGAGCGCACGCCAAACCCAGAAGTTTTTGATCCAGCTGCTGGCTTAATAAACCCACCAATATTTGTATCGTGTGGTGTTGGAGCTGCTTGAGCTGCTTGAGCTGCTTGAGCAGATGTAGTAGCTTGTTTACGAGCTTCTTCCGCCTTGCGAGCTTCTTCAGCTTTACGAGCCTCTTCGGCACGTTTTTCTTCTTCAATTGCTTTTTGAACAGCTTGACGCTGATTTTCTAAAATGCCTTTAGATTCTTCTAATCCTTCAATCTCTGAATCTACTTTTGCTACTTTCGTATGTAGATCGCTAATAAATGTTTGCTGCTGTTGTTGGTTATTTTGTAATTCTTGCTGTTTTTGTTCTAATTTTTGCTCGGATTCTTTCAGTTGTTGCTCTTTTTTCTCAACAGTCTCTTTTTCTTTCGTCACAGCATTTTGGTCAGTTGTTTGCTTTTTAACAATATCTGTATCATTGTTTAAAATTAAACTTACAGAGTACATATTATCAACAAGATCAGCAATGTTTGTAGAATTTGTTAATACCTCTGTAATGATGTTTGTACGAGGTTTTTCTTGCATAGATTGTAAACGTTGTTTAATAACTTCCTGACGCGTATCTATGTTTGTTTGTAATTGCTCTATATGTTTCTTTTTTTCAGTAATTATTTGTTGTGTTTTACTAATTTCTTTTTTTGTATCGTTTAATTCAGCTTCGTTTTTATTAATAGAAGTAGTTAAGTCATCAATTTTCTTTTGTAATTCTTGAATTTCTTTTTCTATTTGTTCTTTCTCAGCTGATTTATTTTGTAAGTCATTTTGTTTTCCTTCTAATTCAGATTGAATATTAGATAATTTATCTTGATTCGTTTCAGCGTATACGGGTGAAAGTAACGGAGAAACAAAAAGTGTTCCTGCTGCTAAAACACTAAACGCTGCAAATTTCTTTTTCATGGTTGTCTGGCTCCTTTCCCTATGAATGTTATATATCATAAGAAGAAGAGTGTCTATCGTTGTAACCATAATGTAAAGAAAATTTTATAAAGTTGCTAAGTTTTGTCGGAATTTATCATTTTTTAACGGTAATTGTCATGGTAGATGCACTTTTTGTTCGTGTAAGAAGGATGTATTTTTTTGGGTTTTTATGTAAAATAAAGGGAATAATGCATTTGTTTTATATAGTGAAATATTAGATAGGAATCCAATAAAACACTGATAAGGAATCGTTCTCATGTGAGGTTTTCTGACATGGGCTTTGTTTTTGTCAAGAAAATTATTTGTGTTCGGGCAAACTTATTTTGTTGTCAGATTTAAAATTTTGATTTATGATTTTTAACAGGGACAAAATGTAGTGAATTGTCGAATAATATGTAATACTCTTAATTTCAAGTTTTATAGAGATAGAATGAGAGATAGAGTGACACATCGAAGAGGGGGTTACAACAAATATGAAAAGAATAGGACTTGCATGGCAAATATTAATAGGACTTGCGCTTGGTATTGCAGTTGGAGCGATTTTCTTTGATAATCCAGCGGTTGTGAAATATTTACAACCAATTGGTGATATTTTCATCCGATTAATTAAAATGATCGTTGTACCAATTGTTGTAGCAAGTATTGTTGTTGGGGTTGCTGGTGTTGGTGATGTAAAAAAACTGGGCCGACTAGGCGGGAAAACAATTCTTTATTTTGAAATTATTACAACAATTGCAATTATTGTCGGTCTATTAATTGCGAATATTTTCCAACCAGGAAAAGGCGTAAATATGGATCAGTTAACGAAGACAGATATTTCGAAATATACACATACGACAGAGCAAGTGCAAAGTCATTCATTTGCAGATACATTTGTAAATATTGTTCCAACGAACATTATGAAGTCATTAGCTGACGGAGATATGCTTGCGATTATCTTCTTCTCTGTATTATTTGGTTTAGGTGTAGCAGCAATTGGTGAAAGAGGAAGACCGGTTCTTCAATTTTTCCAAGGTGTAGCTGATGCAATGTTTTATGTAACAAACCAAGTTATGAAATTTGCACCATTTGGTGTGTTTGCACTAATTGGTGTTACAGTTTCTACATTCGGTCTAGCTTCATTAATTCCATTAGGGAAATTACTAATTGTCGTATATGGAGCAATGATCTTCTTCGTCGTAGTTGTCTTAGGACTTACAGCGAAAATATTTGGAATTAACATTTTCCAATTCTTTAGGATTTTAAAAGACGAGCTGATCTTAGCATATTCTACAGCGAGTTCAGAAACAGTTTTACCGAAAATCATGGAGAAAATGGAGAAATTCGGTTGTCCGAAAGCAATTACGTCTTTCGTTATTCCGACAGGTTATTCATTTAACTTAGATGGATCAACTTTATATCAAGCAATTGCGGCTATTTTCCTAGCACAAATGTACGGTATTGATTTATCTATTACACAACAAATTACATTATTACTTGTATTAATGGTTACATCAAAAGGTATCGCAGGTGTACCAGGCGTATCATTCGTTGTATTATTAGCGACACTTGGTACAGTAGGTATTCCACCTGAAGGTTTAGCATTCATCGCTGGTATTGACCGTATTTTAGATATGGCTCGTACAGCAGTTAACGTTGTAGGTAACTCTTTAGCAGCTGTAGTTATGTCTAAGTGGGAAGGTCAGTATGACGCTGAAAAAGGACAAGCTTATTTGAAAGAAATTTCTAATAAGCAAGCAGCTTAATTATAATTTGAACAAGCTCTCACATAATATGTGGGGGCTTTTCTATATAGAAGGGAAGCGGACGTAATGAAACGTAAATATGGTGACGGTTCTTCGTGGAAGCGACTAATAGAGAAGGATTATACGGTTAAGCAAGTAGAAGAAGGAATGCTAGGAATATTAGACATAAAAAAGGTAAGAGAACCTAGTTGTAAAGAATATGATGGTAAAAAACTTTGTATCGCAGGGAATCAATATACGTGGATTCAATATTTTATAGACGGGAAAAACTTTGCGATTACAGCTATGTTAGATGATCAGAAAAAATTAGTGCAATATTATATCGATGTGGCGAAAGAATATAAAATTGATGACCGTGGTTTACCGTATTTTGATGATTTATATTTAGATGTAGTGTTATTACCGAACGGTAAGATGTATGTACTAGATGAAGATGAGCTAGAGGACGCCTATAAAAGTGGCGATGTTACAAAAGAAGAGTACGAGTTAGCTTGGTACACTACGAAATGGATAATAGATGCAATAAAAAATAGTGAATTTTATTGGATTTCAATATTGGAAGAAGAAATCAAAAAGTTAAAATGATTGTTGTATTCAAATTTTTGTATAATTACCAAAAAAATCTATACAAAAAATAATTGACTTTTGTTTTGTAAGCGAGTAAAGTTAGGGAAGAAATTATTATTAAAAAATAAATATGAAACCTTCTTATAAAGAGAGGCGGAGGGACTGGCCCTACGATGCCTCGGCAGCGGACTCGATTTCAGAGTGCTGTGCCAAATCCAGCAAGCATGTGCTTGAAAGATGAGAAGAGCGTTCCTTATAGATGTATAAGACCTCTTCTCATTGGAAGAGGTCTTTTGTTATTCATTAGAAAAAGGTTGAAACTAGGGAGAGATGGTACTTTGAAAGAAACGAGAGGAAATGGTTTGGCTTTATTACCACTTGGGATATTTTTGGCGCTATTTATTGGTTCTGGAATTATTACAGGTGATTTCTATAAATTGCCGATACTTGTAGCAATTTCAATTGCTGTAGGAGTCGCTTTAGCAATGAATCGTAAAGAAAGTTTTAATGTAAAAGTAGAACGATTTGCTAAAGGTGCAGGGAACCCGGATATTATGATTATGGTTCTGATTTTTGTACTTGCAGGAGCATTTTCTGAAACAGCAAAAGGGATGGGCGGCGTTGATTCTACAGTTAATTTAGCGTTATCCATTTTACCGCAAGGATTTATCGTAGCTGGAATTTTTGTTATAGGGGCATTTATTTCATTAGCGATGGGAACTTCAATGGGAACAATTGCTGCATTAGCACCAATAGCTGTAGGTATTAGTGGGCAAACTGATATCTCTATTGCACTTACGATGGCTACTGTTGTTGGTGGGGCGATGTTTGGGGATAATTTATCATTTATTTCAGATACAACAATCGCAGCTGTACGTTCACAAGGAACAGAAATGAAAGATAAGTTTAAAACGAACTTTTTAATTGTATTACCAGCAGCTATTATTACAATTGTACTATTAGTAATCGTTACTTTAGGAAGTGACACGCAGATTAAAGCGCATAGCTTTGACTGGATAAAGATTTTACCGTATGCAGGAGTACTTATTACAGCATTGCTTGGTTGGAATGTACTTATTGTGTTAACTGGTGGAACTGTACTATCCGGCGTTATAGGTCTTTTAGATGGGAGTTACACGTTAGAGAGTTTCTTTAAAAGTGTAACGACTGGAATGGGCGGTATGATGGAGTTAGTATTACTTGCTATTTTAATTGGTGGTATGGTCGAACTGATTCAATATAATGGTGGTATTCAATATTTAATGAATATTTTAACTCGTAACATTCGTTCGAAAAAAGGAGCAGAGTTCGGTATCGCTGGCTTAGTGAGCATGACGAATATGTGTACAGCGAATAATACGATTTCTATTATTTTTACAGGTCCACTTGCGAAAAATATTGCAGATCAATATGAAATTGATCCTCGTAAATCAGCGAGTGTATTAGATCTTTTCTCATGTTGTGTGCAAGGGTTAATTCCGTATGGTGCGCAAATGTTAACGGCAGCAGGATTTGCGGCGTTATCTCCGATTGAATTGTTACCATATGCGTTTTATCCGATTTTAGTTGGAGTATGTGGAATTATTTCTATATTAATTGGTTTCCCGAGGTTTTCTAAAGTAGCGGGAAAGAAAGAGTATCACAAAACAGCATAATTTAAAATGAAGTTTATGAATAGTAATGAAAGCCGTACAGAGAATGTTCTCTGTACGGCTTTTTATGTGCGATAAAAGAGTGAATCATCCTATCCTACCGCATATTTTTACAAAAGGCTGAATGCAACTCAGTCTTAAGTCTGAGTCGAAAACGGTTCTTAAGCTCGTTATGGAAAAGTGAAAAAATAGTTAAGATAAGAGTATCAAATCGAAGGGAGGCAAGCACAAGATGAAACAATTTCTAGCGTTTATCGCGGCTGGTATTTTAGCTTTAATTGCTCTTGGTAGTCTTGCTGGTATTATAGGATTCGCAATTGGAGCAGGAGTTGTGTACTGGAGCTATAAATCATTTGTGCGAGCACAATCATTTTTTGGAAAGTTAGCTTGGGGTATTGTTGGTTTGATCGGCTTGTCCATCGCCCTTTCTCATTCCCCAGCATTAATTGGTATCGCAGCATTAGTAGTTTTATACTACGGATACCGTGAGTGGAAAAAAGAAAAAAATGTAGTTGTTGATTCTGCACCAGAAAGTTCTAAACCATATAGCAACTTTGAAGATGAGTGGAACAAGTTAATGAAAAACTAATAAAAAACTAAATCAAATTTATAAAGTAGAAGAGAGGAAGATTATAATGAAACAATCTTTATTCGGACGTGTACGCGATGCAATTTTAGCAGATTTTCATAATGTGTTAGATGAGAAAGAAAGAAAAAATCCAATCGCGATGTTAAACCAATATTTACGCGATAGTGAGCGTGAAATAACAAAAATTGAGAAGTTAATTGAGCGCCACAAAACATTAAAATCTAATTTCGCTCGTGAGCTTGAGCAAGCACGTTATTTCGTTAATAAAAGATCAAAGCAAGCGATCGTCGCTCAAGAAGCAGGCGAATTACAGCTACATGAGCGTGCGTTAGAAGAAGTAGCGTATTATGAAGGGCAAGTAACTCGATTAGAAGAAATGTATGCAGGTGTTGTAGAGCAAATTGATGAGTTAGAGCGTCGTCTTTCAGAAATGAAAAATAAATTAAAAGAAATGAACGCAAAGCGTATGGAATTAATGGCACGTGAAAATATGGCGCATGCAAATCGTCGTATGAATACAGCGATGCATAAAATGGATGAAAATAATCCGTTCTTACGCTTTGAAGAAATTGAAGATCATATTCGCGACTTAGAATCTCGTATAAATGAGGAGCATGAACGTGACACATTTGATATGAAGATTGCAAAGCTTGAGCGTGAAATGAAAGAGAAGAATGATGTATCGTTAACGAAAGAGTTAACAAAATAATAGTAGTATATTATAAAACAGGCTTATGATATAGTGATAGGAGAAAAGGTGTTGGAAAGCAATGCCTTTTCTTCTATGTATATGTAACAAGAAGGGGGGAGCTGAAATGAAGAAACAATTTTCAAAAACACAATTAATGGGGATGCTCCTCATCATATTTGGATTCGGTCTTTTTCTTGATATGATACTTGGACATTTTGAACCAGGTGGTCTCATTTTTGCATTTATTATGCTTATGTTTGGAAGGCATTATCGTAAGAAGAATCGTTATGTAAGGGGAAATGTCTTTTTATTTGTTGGTGGTATCGTATTTTTATTCTTCTTATTTTCATCAGCAGCATTTGTTCTTGTCGTCTTTGCTTGTTTAGCTTTAATTGGTTATCAATTGATTCAACAAGGACATCAGAAAAAAGCAATGAAGGTTGAAATTAAAGAAAAAGGATATATAGATGAAGAGAAGCAAATTTATCGTACAGAACCATATTTAAAAAACATGTTTGTAGGTAATGTGCGAATGATGGATCATATTTATGAACTTGAGGATATTAATGTTCAATATGGTGCTTGTGATGTGGAAATAGATTTAACAACTGCTATGATTCCAGAAGGAGAAACGGTAATTGTTATCCGAGGTATCGTTGGTAATATTCGTTTATACGTGCCATATGATATTGAGCTGTCTTTAAATCATTCTGTTATTGTCGGACGTGTGCTCCTGCCAGGACATGAAGAGACAGGATTTAATCGTAATGTTACATTTAGAACAGAGCAGTATAAAGAAGCTCCTCGTCGTATTAAAATTATTTCTTCGCTTATCGTAGGCGATACGGAAGTGAGGAAAGTATAATGAAGAAACAAAAAAATATTTCGTGGATGTATATTCGTTATTCTATGTTGTCTTCTGTTAGTATCGCACTCATTTGTACAATTGTATATGTATGGAAAAGCGAGCAACAAGTGTATGATTTATTATGGAAGGAATCCATCGCTTCTGTTCCAATTGGCTTGTTTATTATGACTACAAGTTTACTTATCGGGGGAATTGTAGGGTATGCAATCGGTTACTATATAGAGCAGCGTATACAAGGATTAAATACTTTTCTATTTGAAGTGGAGCGAGGGAATTTTCCGAGCGATGTTTCGTTTACTGCAGATGATGAATTTCATGAAGTAGAACGAAAAGTAATCGGTCTTGCTCGTCGATTAGAGGAGCAAGCTGGACTCTTTCAAAAAGTAACGAATGAACGAGCTCATTGGAATGAAGAGATGAGACAAGAAGCGATATCCCAAGAAAGGCATCGATTGGCGAGGGAGCTGCATGATTCTGTAAGTCAGCAGCTTTTTGCAATGTCGATGATGATGTCGGCTATTAATGAACAAGTAGCTGAAATTCCAGAAACGACAAACAAGCAGTTGCAGCTCGTTGAAAATATGGTTGTAAATGCGCAATCAGAAATGAGAGCATTGCTTCTTCATTTACGTCCTGTACAATTAGAAGGTAAGAAACTGACACAAGGCATAGAGGAATTATTGACGGAATTATCGCGAAAGCAACATATGAAAATTGAATGGCTAATCGAGCCAATAGAATTGAAAAAAGGTGTAGAAGATCATTTATTTCGTATTGTGCAAGAAGCTTTATCCAATACTTTACGACATGCGAAAGCGAAGAAAACGGAAGTACGTCTTCGGAAAATTGATCAATATGCAATTCTAAAAATTATTGATGATGGCGTTGGATTTGAAGTCGGAGTGAATAAGGCTGGTTCATATGGTTTAAGATCAATGCAAGAGCGTGTTCATGAAATTGGTGGGACATTAAAAGTACTTAGTTTCCCCGCTAAAGGGACGCAAATAGAAGTAAAAGTACCGATTATGATTGAGAGAGGGGGAGAATCATGATAAAAGTGTTACTTGTCGATGATCATGAAATGGTTCGAATGGGTGTATCAGCATATTTATCAACGCAGCCAGATATCGAAGTAGTTGGAGAAGCTGAAAATGGAAGAAAAGGTTCAGAGTTAGCACTGCAATTAAGACCAGATATTATTTTGATGGACCTTGTCATGGATGAGATGGATGGGGTTGAAGCAACACGTACTATTATTCAGGAATGGCCAGAAGCGAAAATTGTAGTTGTAACGAGCTTTTTAGATGATGAGAAATTGTACCCTGTTATTGAGGCTGGAGCGACAAGTTATTTATTAAAAACATCAAGAGCGAGTGATATAGCAGACGCTGTACGAGCTACTTATGATGGAGAAACGGTATTAGAGCCAAAAGTTACTGGTAAAATGATGTCTCGTATGCGTCAGAAGAAAGAACAACCTTTGCATGAGGAGTTAACAGAAAGAGAGTCTGAAATTTTGTTATTAATTGCAGAGGGGAAAAGTAATCAAGAGATTGCAGATGAATTGTTTATTGCCCTCAAAACAGTAAAGACACATGTGAGTAATATTTTAAATAAGCTAAATGTAAGTGACCGAACACAGGCAGTTATTTATGCGTTTAGACATCAATTGACGAAATGATAAAGTGAAACTTTAATCAGTGGGGGGGATCTCCGCTGATTATTAGTTTACGCCAAATCTTTTTATTGACGTTAATAAATGTAAGCGTTATCATTGAGTTGTTAACAATACATACAAAGGGGAGAGAGTGTATGTTAGTTCAAACGATATTTGGCATGGATAAGTCTAAAAAATTAGGGGATTATGTGAACGCATTACAAGCGCTTTGTGAACAATATAATGTTGAAACAGATAAAATTGCAATTGTTGAGGCGACAGAAGAGTACTATTTATTTTTAGTAAAGCAAGAAGATTGCTACGATGTTGTCAAAGTAGAAACAGTGGATACAAATATCGAATATTATACGAAAGCATATAAAATAAGCAGTTTTAATCATACTGTTTATCAAAAGTAAAAAACTCCCTTTCGGGAGTTTTTTAGGATGCTTTTACTTCGCGGGAATCGGTTATTAAGGGAACTTTTTTCGCACCGCTTAACTTAGCGATTGTAAGGCCGATAATAGCCCCGGCTAATGCTGGTATTAGCCAGCCAATTCCTTCATTATATAAAGGGATAAATTCAAAATATGGTGTGATAAATGAAACTGAAATGCCACCTTGTTTTAATCCGTCAAATACGCTTACGATTGCTGCTCCAATTAAAGCACCTACATAAACAGAACGATATCCACCGAAATATTTATGAAGTAACGATAGTAGGACGAGTACAATTGCAACTGGATATACAACAAGTAGAATTGGAACAGAGATGGCAATAATTTTCGTTAAACCTAAGTTGGCAACTAATAATCCTAATGCACAAATGATACTCGCGAACATTTTGTATGAAAATTTAGTCAATAATGTTGAGAAATATTGACTACACGCAGATACAAGTCCAACACAAGTTGTTAGACAAGCGAGTGTAACGATTAGAGATAATAGAAGTAAACCGTATGGACCGAATAATTGCTGTACGATAACAGTAAGTAATTGTCCACCATTTTGTGCATATCCGAGCGAGACGCTAGTTGCACCGAGCCAGCCAAGTGCACCATATACAAGTACGAGACCAGTAGCGGCAATAAGTCCTGCTTTCGCTGTTGCGATGGCAATGGATTTACGATCCTTCACACCTTTAGAGCGAATGGCATTTACAACGATAATTCCAAATGCAAGCGCAGAAATGGTATCCATCGTTAAGTATCCTTCCATAAAGCCTTTGAAGATTGGAGAAGTTTGATACTCTTGCATTGCTGGTCCTGATTGCCCGAGTGGTGTAAATACACTTTTAATAAATAGTAAGAGAATAGAGAGTAATAAAATAGGTGTTAAAATATTTCCGATGCGATCGACAAGTTTAGATGGATTTAAACTAAGCCAAAATACGATAGCGAAGAAGACGACTGTGTATAAAAATAGTGCTAGGTTACTAGAACGAATTGTTTCTGGTAAGAAAGAACTAACACCCATTTCATAAGCGACATTTGCAACGCGTGGAATTCCCATAGAAGGACCGATTGCGATATATACAACTACAGTAAAGAAAATTCCGAATAATGGGTGAACATGACTTGCGAGTTGTTGCATGCCGTTTCCTGATAAAGAAATTGCAATAACAGTTAATAATGGTAAACCGACTCCTGTTAGTAAAAATCCAATCATTGCCGGCCAAAAGTTTTCACCTGCATTTTGTCCAAGCATGGGAGGGAAAATTAAATTACCTGCCCCAAAAAATAAAGAAAATAGCATAAGACCCGTGAAAAAAATATGTTTTTTTGATACAGTGTTCATTGTTTTTCCTCCTTTTTTAAATTCATTTGTAAGAACACAAAAAACTCGTCCCTAAAGAAAGGGACGAGTTATATTTACCCGCGATACCACCCTAATTTATACATGTAGAAATGAGTCTATATGTATACGGCTTTACAACGTACAACATGATACGTGTTCCTTGTAACGGGGGACAGCCGGTAAGAACTTACTGTAACATTCGGTTCTACTTCTCGGAGATGATTTTCGGTTACGCACTGAACGTTGGCTTTCAGCAAATCGCCAACTCTCTGGAGGACAGTCCTATAACGTACTCGTTCTCGTCAATGAATTTTTATTCAAGTATTCTGACAGTATTGTCACATGTTTTTTTTTGAAAGTCAACATTTTTTTGAAAGATATATTTATATATGGAAATATCGAATGTGATATTCGTTGTTGTAAAGGGAATGGTGAATTGTAAAACGGGAGTAAAAATTTGTAGAGAATTGTAAAACTTATAGAGAAAGTTGATATTTATAGGAGTAAAGAAGGTATTGTTTGAATTTACAGAGAATAATATAACAATCCACTTGCTGGAAAGAACAAACCAAAAGAGGTGACTGGAATGCTTGCGATGGGAGTATTATTTGGCATTATTGCTATAATTGGTTTTATGTGGTTATATTATTCGCGTTCGTTTAAACAAGCAGAAGTTTTACTCTTTCAAAAAGGTAGTTTGTTGACAAATCAGTCTAGATATTTAGTATGTCCGAAGTGTGGAAGTGCACAGGCCAGAAGTGGAGGATATCAAGAGTGTTGCAAAATTAGATTATGAAAGAAGGAAGCCTCACATTATGTTGTGAGGCTTCCTTCCTTACAATTTCATGGCGCTCCAAATTGTCCACCGATCTCTTTCGATAATAGGAGAGATGCTTTGTAATGCGGTCTGGACCTGTTGTAGAAGTTGAGAAAGTTCATGATCTGTTAATTCATATAGAATGGATCGACCTGTTCGAGGTGATAAATCTTGTAGCAATGCTTCTACAGAATCATGTATTTTTCGTACTTCCCATTGTGTTTGAGAGGGGAACACGTGAAGAAAATATTTTTGTAATTCTTGCTGTATCGTGGTGGTTTTTGGCCGCCTTTTTGATTCTATTTCAATGAGTTTTGGAAAGGTAGAGAAAAAATATCCACGAATGTGTTCGGGGCTTCCAGGAATTGTACAATCTTCAATAGTTCGGTCTTGTACAATAAGTACACCGTTTTTCTTTAATATACGAGAAGCTTCACGTAGAAATGCAGGAATGTCTTGTAAATGATGAATCACTGCGCGCGAAATAACAATGTCAAATGTATTATTAGGATATGGGACGTTATGTGCATCACCGTGAATGAATGAAATATTTGGAAAGCCGCTACAATTTTCTTTTGCAGCTTGTAATATTTCTTTTGAAAAATCAAGTCCAATGACATTTTTGGCCCCCATAAGAGCAAGTTCTTTCGTATAAATCCCGCCACCACAGCCGATATCAATTATTTGTTTGTTTTGTATATTTGTAATACTTTTTATCATTTCTCCCCAAGAAATATGGGCGTTTCGCTGTGCGTATGTGTATTTATTATTTGCATCGTGAAAATTAATGGACATGAAGAAGACCTCCTTTCAATACTTAGTATAGCGTATTTTATAGTGTTTCACGTTTTTGTTTTTTATATGAAGAGTATAAGAATTTCTTATTGTAAAAGGAGGATTAAGTTGAAAAGGAAATATGTATTGTTGTTATTTGCTACGTTACTAGCATCTTGTGGTCAAATAGAGCAAAAAAAAGAAACAAAAAAAGTGGAAGAGACGGTGAATGAAGTGAAAGAAACGATAGGGGTAACCGTTATACAAAAAAAACATAAAGAGAAAAAGTTACAGGAATCAGAAGCTAAGTTAGTAATAGACATTATAGATAAAGCGGAAAAACAAGAAGTAACAGGTAGTTTTGGTGAACCGGAATATGAAATGAAAATTAATAGGGGTGGAAAAAAAGAAACATATTATGCATGGCTAAGAGGAGAAGACAGACGAGGATGGATACAATATAAGAAAGCTATGTATATGCTGAATAAAAAAGATACAGAAAAGCTTTTGGCTATATTTCCAAATGTTTCAGAACAAAAAGAAGATGAGATGCAGGTAGGTCCTTTAACGGAAGTAACAAAAAAAGATTTGCAGATTACTGCGTTTCATATTAAAGCAGGCGATCAAAAAGTGAATTATACGGTGCGGTATACGATTTCACATTCACTATACAACAAGTTAGAGAAGGAACAAGAGTATTATTTACAAGTCATTTTCCCAGAAAAAGTTCAAAAATTAATTGGAGCAAAAGAGAGTGAAAAAATTTCAGGTGAAAAGGTAAAGGAAGGGTATAAACAATATGAATTGCATGCTACTGTTCCGGTAAAAGATGCTTCAGAATCACAATTAAAGTCATTAGAAACATATTATGAAAATTATGATTTGAAAATATTAAATAGCAAAAAAGAAAAAATAGGTGTTTTTCAAAATATCATTCAAATTGTTAAAGAGTATGGTGAAAAAATGGATTTACAAAGATAAAATGAAACTTTAATTAGCTCTTACGGATCGAGATGAATGTAAAGTCTATATGACCTTTCCTAGGAAATGATAATAGAGAGGGGAAAACACCCCCTCTCTATTATTTTGCTTTTG
Source organism: Bacillus sp. RC251 (assembly GCF_044908765.1). NCBI lineage: Bacteria > Bacillati > Bacillota > Bacilli > Caryophanales > Bacillaceae > Bacillus > Bacillus sp. RC251. The sequence continues at coordinate 486,772 of NZ_JBIYDP010000001.1, forward strand.
CAGATGGCTCATTCATTGATTTTCGTGTAATAAGAAAAGAAATCATAAGAGCGGAAAGGATGACAAGGGCAATAAATACGTGATTGGGCAACAAATCTAATAATAATACGTAACTAACGGTATAAAAAATAAGAGTTGAAGCTAAAAACGATAGAGCGCCTATTATGAGAGATTGTAAATTCATTTGCAAACACCTCCTTATATTTATATTTTTGGCTAAAAATGGATTAAATAAACATTATTTCTAACGATAGAAAAAAATATGTCATAATAGAGAAAAGAATAGTTTTGATGAATAAATATGATTCATTAATGAGAGATAAAGGAGAGGAATATGAAAAATAATAAAAAAGGATTATGGGGAATTATTGTTGCAATAGGGCTATTTTTACTTTCTAAGTTAAAGTGGGTATTTGCAATTTTTAAACTAGCAAAGTTTTCAACGGTATTTAGTATGTTTCTATCACTTGGTGCATACGCGGTTATATATGGTTGGAAATTTGGGGTAGCGCTCATTTATTTGTTGTTTATTCATGAAATGGGCCATTTATGGGCTGCGAAAAGAAAAGGTATACCAACATCGCCAGCAATATTTATTCCATTTATGGGTGCTCTTATTGGGATGAAAGAGATGCCGAAAAATGCAAAAGATGAAGCTTACATCGCCTATATGGGACCTCTTTTCGGATTGTTGTCATTTTTACCTGCGATTCCACTTTATATAATAACGAAAGAGCCATTTTGGGCATTAATTATTTTACTTGGAAGTATGATTAACTTCTTTAACTTGATTCCGGTTTCTCCATTAGATGGTGGACGAATTATCTCAGTTGTAAGTACAAAGATTTGGGGAGCGGGTCTTATTGTATTGCTCGGTTATGCCATTTACTTTAAAAGTATTTTGGGAGGATTTATTTTTATTATCGGCTGTATGGAATTATATAGAGTAATAAAGAGAGATGAGCCAATTAAGGAATTAGGATATAGAATTGATGGAATGAAAGAATATGTTGCAAGACTTGAAGAGGAGTTAAAAGAAACAGGTGCGGTGCATCGAAATATATATATGATGCAACATGAAATGAATATATTAAGGCAAAAAGAAAGAGAGAAAGAATTAAAAGTAGGAGAACTTCAAAAGATTGAAGTGTTAGAGCATCTTTTACCAAAGTTTGAGCCGCTTGATTACGTTCCATATGAAGATGAAAAAGAAACGCATACAATTCATATAAGAGAAGCATTTGAAATGTCAGAAAGAAAATTACAGGAATGGGAGACAGAAAAGAGACAACAGGAAAACTATTATAAAGTTGATATGAAAACAAAATGGACAGTCTTTGCTTGTTATATCGGATTAATGGCTATACTCGGTTACACAGCTTATGAAGGGTACATTGTTTTACAAGAACATTTACCAACGAGAAATGTATAGAAAAATATTGTCGAAATGATAGGAAGAATTTATACAGGAATTATATTTCTACGAGAGAATGTTACAAGTATAGTCTTACATTGTAATATCTTTAGTAGAGAAGGAGTTCTGTATATGAAGAAATTGTTAATTGTATTCGGGATTATTAGCGTAATGATCATTGCGAGCTATAGTCTTATGAAATTGCTATTACATTATGCGAATAAGCCTGCTGAGGTAAGTACAATAGCTCAAATAGAAGATGTGCAAGAAGAGACAAAAGTGCTAGATTTTATTCGTATGACGCATGAAAGTTATAATAATTCCTTAAATTACGGTAAAGCAGAGAATTATACAGAAGGGGACTGGAACCAATTTAAACAATGGTTTCAACAACAAGAATCGTCTTTAAAAAATATACATACAGAAATAAAGAATGAAAAAATAAAACGTGATGTAAATAGAAGCTATGAAATTGTAAAAAAAGGTGTGGAACTTCAAAATATTGAGTATGTAGTTTATGCACATCGTGTATACCATGACTTAGATATTATTGTAAATAAATATAGAGGTGAAACGAACATCTGGGGGTATACAGAGTTTGGAGATGGAAAAGATATAAGGGTAATTGAACAAGCTATACAGTCCAAATAATAAGCTAGCTAGAATTCTAGTTGGCTTATTTTCTTTTGTAAGTGCAATGTTCATATATTATTCACAAAAACACCGTGTTAATAGTGATTAAAATCACAATATGTACTATACAATTCAGTTAAACTAAAAACAGTTAAGGAAATAGAGGAGTGGGATACAATGTTAAGTGCAAAAACAATTGAAATCGTAAAGTCAACAATACCATTATTACAAGAAAAAGGTGTTGAAATTACAACGAGATTTTATCAAATTTTATTTTCGGAACATCCGGAGTTATTGAATATTTTCAACCATACAAATCAGAAAAAGGGAAGACAACAACAAGCGCTAGCGAATGCTGTTTATGCAGCTGCAGCGTATATTGATAATTTAGAAGCTATTATTCCAGTTGTAAAACAAATTGGTCATAAGCATAGAAGTTTAGGTATTAAAGCAGAGCATTACCCGATTGTAGGTACATGTTTACTACGTGCAATTAAAGAGGTCGCAGGTGCACCTGATGAAGTTTTAAATGCATGGGGAGAAGCTTATGGTGTCATTGCTGATGCATTCATTAGCATTGAAGCAGAGATGTATGAAGAAGCGGCACATAAAGAAGGTGGATGGAAAGATTTCCGTAAATTTGTGGTTGTTAAAAAAGTGAAGGAAAGCGACGTTATTACATCATTTTATTTAAAACCTGAAGATGGTGGGCAAGTTTCTTCATTCATCCCAGGACAATATGTAACGATTCAAATAAATATAGAAGGTGAAACGTATACACATAATCGTCAATATAGTTTATCAGATGCTCCTGGAAAAGAATATTATCGTATTAGTGTAAAGAAAGAAAAAGGTGTAGATACACCGGACGGTAAAGTATCTAACTACTTACATGGTCATGTAGAAGAAGGGGATATGTTACCAGTAAGTGCACCAGCAGGAGATTTCGTATTAAATATGGATTCAACATTACCAGTTGTGCTAATTAGTGGTGGAGTAGGTATTACACCAATGATGAGTATGCTAAATACGTTAATTGAACAAAACTCAAAACGTAATGTATGTTTTGTTCATGCAGCGATAAATAGTAATACACATGCAATGAAAGAACACGTTGAGGCAGTAGATAATGAATACGAACAAGTTAAAGCATACACTTGCTATTCTGCACCAACTGAAAAAGATTTGGAAATGAAGAACTTTGATAAAGAAGGTTTCATTGAAGCTGAATGGTTACAAACTATTATTCCGACAACGGAAGCAGAATTTTATTTCTGTGGTCCCGTACCATTTATGAAGCATATAAATGCTGCATTAACTAATTTAGGTGTGGAACAAGAGCATATTCATTATGAATTTTTCGGTCCAGCAGCAAGCTTACAATAGATGAAGTTTGAAATAAGTAAAAACGAGGTATTATTTTACCTCGTTTTTTATTTGTTCCCGTAACAGCCGATTTACCGTTTCACGGCGTATACCTATGAGTTGACCGATTTCAGTTTGTGTTAATATTTCATATATAGGAATGTCACCTAAATATAGTGTGAACCATTCTTGTAAACGATGTAGACGTTCTTTCGGAGAGACGGTTGTCAATTGATCGATACGCTGTTGCATCAGTCTTAATTTTGATTGTAGTTGCATAGCAATATTTGCATATGATGCAGGATTTGCCTGAAGTTGATCGTACCATTCATTACTAATTATAGGTTCAACTTCTGTTTTCATTAAAGCGATTGCTGTACCGTGATATTCCTTCGGTGAAATTAAAGAATGGTGAGGTATCGTTTCACCTGGAACGATAATGTTGAATAGAAATGGTGTTCCATCTTCTTCTATCCGTACTACTTTTAATAAACCTGTTTTTATAAAATATAAAGGACCGTCCTCGCCTTGACGGAATAGTACATCTCCTTTGTGTAGAATCAATGTTAGCCCCCCATTTAAACATTTATATTTCTTCTATTTTAGCGTATATGTATAAAGACAATATGCTTTTAAACAGCAATTTCATTGACGAAATATATGCTATTACAGTAGTATACTATTTAGTGTGTAATAGTACTAGCAATGAATACGCTGTAGGGGGTTTAGTATATTGTTAGATGCGATAAAAATGACGGATATGAGAATTCCGGCGAATGCTATCATTCATGTAGAAGAGATGAAAGGTGGAGTCGTGTTATCCGTTGAAGTAGACGGCCAAATTATTTATACGATGGCTTATGATGAAGAAACAGATAGTTATGCTGAATTATATGATCGAAACGATAAGAGGGCGTGCCAAGTACATGAGGATTTTATGGGATGGTCACTTCTTCACTAAAAAAGATGTCAATATGACATCTTTTTTTATTAAAACGATAGAATATACAAAGAAATGAAATATAAGGATAAAATTTGTAATAAATGATTTTGCATTGTTAGCACTTTGTAACTGCAAGTGAATTATTTTTTCGCTATCATAAAGATAACAGTCGCAGTTATAGGAGTGGTCAACTTGAAGAAAGTACATATTTCCAATTATATGTTATTATGTGTTTGTTTAATTTTATTTGTTCTCTTAGGAGGATTTTTATATTCATGTGTATAAGAAAAACGCATTCTAAAAAGAACGCGTTATAAAAAAGAAGTAATGATTAATCTAGTTCCGAGAATAATTAATGTGATACGTAATAAATTAATTACGGCATTACCACTTAATTTTGTATTAATATAAGCCCCGATTTTTCCGCCAATCCATGCACCAGGAATAAGAATTAATGCGTAAACCCAGCTGACATTTCCAAGGGAGATGTGAGTTGCAGAACTTACAATTGCTGATAAAAATACGATAAACATCGAAGTTGCTACAGCAATATGTGCTGGGAATGCAAAAAGTAGCATCATTGCTGGAACAAGTAAGGCACCGCCGCCAATTCCAAATAATCCAGATATAAAACCAACTATAAAGGCGATAAAGATAGCGAGAAGCGGTGGAAATTGATAGTGTACAGTGTTTCCTTCGTTATCTGTAAAAGTACGCTTAATTACCGTCATATTTGATAAAGAAAGGGGGTTTAATTTGTCTCGTAACATAAGAAGGATGGAGACAAAAATAAGGAAAATCCCAAAATATAAAGAAAATGTATCTTGGTTTAAAAATTTGTTTGCCCACGAGCCGATGATACCACCAGGGCCACTCCCGATAAATAAAATAAGTCCACTTTTGTAATCTACTCGTTTATGCTTCATATAAGTAAGGGTGGAAGAGAGTCCTGTAAAAACGACTGTTACCATTGAAGTTCCTACTGCAAGTTGTGGTGATAGACTGTGTAATCCGATTAATAACGGAACAATAATAATTCCGCCACCAAGCCCGACTAGACTCCCGACTGTCCCGGCGATTAACCCGATGAAAAGTAACATGATGTATTCCAAAATTTCCAACTCCTCTATATAACTTATCCACCAATTATTATACACGCTTTTTAATAAGAAAAAGGTTTGTTCACAAAAAAGTCGTCTTCCTAGAAAAATAAGGAAGACGACTTTTAATTAAAAGATTAAGTGTAATAAAGCGTAAAATAATGCAGCTAACGAAGCTGAAATAGGAAGTGTAATAACCCATGTAATTAACATGCGTTTTGCAGTTCCCCATTTTACACCTTTCACACGATGTGAAGCACCAACCCCTAAAATAGAAGAAGAGATAACGTGCGTTGTACTAACCGGTAAGTGAATGAATGTTGCGCCGAAAATAACAAGTGATGATGATAAATCAGCAGCTACACCATTTACAGGACGAATTTTCATAATTTGTCCACCGACAGTTTTAATAATTTTCCATCCGCCAACAGAAGTACCAAGACCCATTGCGATTGCACAACATAATTGTACCCAGAACGGGATGTCGTCAGAAGTATGATAGTTATTGGCCATAAGAGCCATCGTAATGATCCCCATTGCTTTTTGTGCATCATTCGTACCATGTGTATAAGCTTGTAATGCTGCAGTGAAAATCTGGAATAAACGGAAGTTTTTGTTCGTTTTCGTTAAATTAAAGTTTTTAAAGACCACTTTAAAAATACTGTATACGATATAACCAATAACAAAAGCGATAATCGGTGAAATGATTAAAGCTTCAAGAATTTTTATGAACCCTTTAAGATTTAACGAGCTAATACCGGCAGCAGCGATAGCTGCACCTGCGATTGAGCCGATAATTGCATGCGAAGAACTACTTGGAATACCGTAGTACCAAGTAATTAAATTCCAAGCTATTGCCGCAAGCAAAGCAGCTAAAATTACAAGAGAACCATTTTGCAAGGCAAATGGATCAACGATATCTTTTGTAATCGTTTTTGCTACACCTGTAAATGTCATCGCACCTAAAAAGTTCATAATAGCTGCCATAATAATTGCATGTCTAGGCTTTAGAGCTTTCGTTGAAACAGCCGTTGCAATAGCGTTTGCTGTATCGTGAAATCCATTGATAAAGTCAAAAGCTAAAGCGCAAATGACTACTAAAACGGTCAGTATCAAGAGTGTATCCATGATCAAACTCCTTACGCGTTCTTCATAATAATTGTTTCTAATACGTTTGCAACGCTTTGGCAGCTATCCGCTACTTCTTCAAGCTCCTCGTAAATCTCTTTGTATTGAATAATCTTAATCGGATCTTTCTCACGAGAGAATAAGTGCTTAATTGCATGACGGCGAATATCATCACATTGTGATTCGTAATCTTTAATCTTAATCGCGTTCGTACGAATGTCGACTAACTTCTTTTTAGACAGTAGTTCAACAGAATTTGCAATCTCAATCGCACATTGATTAATTGCTTCAACGAATTTAATCATGTATTCATCAGCTTCTGTAATAGAATACATTTCGAATAGACCAGCACTATGATCTAATCCGTCTAATACATCATCCATACTCATTGCAAGTTGTAGGATGTCCTCACGTTCAATTGGAGTAATAAACGCTTTGTTTAGCTCCATAATGATTTCGTGAATAAATGAGTCACCTTTTGACTCATACTCTTTCATGCGCATAGAAAACTCTTTTAAATCGCTAGCATTTTTAATTTTATACTCCACGAAAAACTGCGCGCCTTCTTTTAAATTTTCTGAAACATTCATTAACATTTCAGAAAATTTATCTTTTTTTGATTTAAATACCATTATTAGTTACCCCCACAAAAGTAATATATGTAAAATATATTGGCTAATCAATTCTAACAAAAAACTGTCGTTTTTTAAAACATTTTATCGAAAAGTTTACAAAAACTTAACATAACTCTCATTGTTGTATTAATAATATTAATAATCAATAGTGAATATCTTACTTGTAGAATGTCCTTTTCTTGCAAAAAGTATGAATGTGAAAGAAAAGCTTTACACTATAGGAACGACTACGTTATTATAATAAATTTAAAAGGAGGTATATTCTTCCTTTTGAAAAGAAGAGTGTAAACAAACGAAGGAAGTGAACGAATGAAATTGAAGAACACTCACTTAAAAAAAATGCAGGAGTGGTTCAACAAGAGGAAGAAACTTCGTAATTCATTAATTGTATTAGGGAGTTTACTCGCTACTCTATTTGTTGCTATAAATATAATAATTTCCATTCAAGACATATCTGAATTAAAACAAGCTGTTCCGCAACCGACCTTAATTTATGATGCAAATAATGAAGTTGCGACTAAATTAGCTTCTTCTAAAACAGAAGGTATTAAAAGGGGAAATATTCCTGATATTATGGTTCAGGCAATTGTTGCAGTAGAAGATAAGGAGTTTTTTAACCATCACGGTATTTACTATAGTGGAATTATAAGTGCAGTTTTTAAAAATATTACAGCAGGAGAAGTTGTAGCAGGGGGAAGTACAATTACACAACAACTTGCGAAAAATGTATTTCTGACACAAGACCGCACATACTCTCGAAAAATAAAGGAATATTTTTTAACAAAAAAAATAGAGCGTACGTATACAAAAGATGAAATTATTGAAATGTATATGAACCAAATTTATTTTGGCGAAGGTGCTTGGGGTATAAAAAGGGCAGCTAAATCTTATTTTGATAAAGATGTAAAAGATTTAACGGTTTCAGAGGCTGCAACGATTGCTGGCTTGATTAAAGCACCGTCTGCATATTCACCATATAAAAACTTTAATAAGTCAATCGAACGACGTAATGTTGTATTAAGTTTAATGAAAGAGCAAGGATATATTTCTGACGAGCAGTATAATAAAGAAAAAGAGAGCGGTCTTGTGTTAAAACGTGGTGTGGATGATAAATACAAGGGGAAATACTCTCAATATGTAGATTATATTGTTAGGGAAGCTATGGACAAGTACGAATTAACACAAAATGAAATTTTAGCAGGTGGTTATCGTATTTACACAGAGCTTGATCCGAAAAAACAACAGGCTGTAGAAGACGTTGTGAATAATGAGAGTTATTTCAAAGATAATGGCTCAGACCAGCTTATGCAAACGGGTGTAGTTCTTATAAATCCAAAAACAGGTGGTGTACCAGCTTTAGTTGGAGGTAGAGGACCGTATCAGTTTTTACAGTTTAACCATGCAACCCAATTAAAAAGACAACCTGGCTCAACGTTAAAGCCTCTGGCTGTATATGTACCAGCGTTAGAGCAAGGGTATGAAGTATACGATATATTAAAAGATGAACCATTTAATATTAAAGAATATAAACCGCAAAATAGTGATCACACTTTTCACGGTGATGTGACAATGTATGAAGCCGTGGCAAAGTCGTACAATGTTTCGGCTGTTTGGCTATTGGAACAAATTGGATTGGATAAAGGGTTGAAATCTTTAGAGCGATTTGGTATTCCATTAGTGCCAGAAGATCGTACGTATCCAATTGCTTTAGGTGGGATGCATGTTGGGACCTCTCCATTTGTAATGGCTCAAGCATACAGTACATTTGCAAATGACGGTGTCCAAGTGGAAGCTCATGCGATTAGAGAGATACAAAATGCTGAAGGTGAAACAATTGGACAGTGGTATAAGAAAGAGACACGAGTGACGAGCGAGAAAATTGCTCAAAAGATGACATATTTATTAAAAGGTGTTGTCGAAAAGGGAACGGGCGAAAAGGCGAAAGTTAATAATGTTGATACGGCCGGGAAGACAGGAACTACTCAAATTGTAAATGGACCAAGCACTGGTGCAAAGGATTCATGGTTTGTTGGATACACACCAGATTTAGTAGGTGCGATTTGGGTAGGATTTGATAAAACAGATAGCGATCATTATGTTCCAGGGGGGAGTCAAATTACGACGACAATGTTCCGGGATATTATGAAAAAAGCGAATGCCAATCCAGCTCAAAAAGCATTCCAGTTATCGCTCATATCTGAGGCTGATTATAAAAAACAATTGAATACAATAGAAGAGGAAAAACGAAGAAAAGAAGAAGAGAAGAAAAGGAAAGAAGAGGAACAGCAAAGAAAAAAAGAGCAACAAGAGTGGCTCGACAAAGTAAAAGAATGGATTCCTTCACTTTGGTAAAAGAAAGAGGCGAATAACGAAATTCGCCTCTTTTTCGTATGAGAAATTAAGTGAACTTTTAATCGGTGGGAAGAGCTGTATCTATCCTTACGAGTTGTTAGCCCATATCAATTGGGATAAATAGTATTACTCGTTAAGTGTAACATTTGTACTGCCAAAGGATTGAGAATCGTATGTGATGATTATTTTTCCTTTACTAATAGGCTCGTAAGGTAATTCTTCTTCGTAAACACCATTATTTTCATTATGGATAGAAAGCATGATTTCATCAATTTCTTTATTTGTATACTGAACTTTAATCGTTTCAGCAATTTGAAGTAACGCTTCGGAACTAGCAGCTTTCGTAATAAGCATTCCTTTTATAACTTTTTTTTCATTATTTGAGGCATTGGAATAAGGGATGTTGCTTTGTTTTGTATACAAAAGTTTGTATGGAACAGTTTTTCTCTCTGCTTTTGATATAGTGGAATATTTTAGAGTTAAAAAAAATCCTACACATAAAATAATGCATACCATAAGAGCAACCCAAATGCGTATTAGTGACATAACTCTCATTTTCATCCCTCTTTCATATCTTTGACTTCACTATTTATCATACAAAATGAGGATTAAGACAGAGTAAATTTGAGGTAAAGAAACGTAAAGAAGGAGCACTTATCCTCCCAAATAAGTGCTCCTTTCTATATAAAGAGAGATTTAATGCACGGTTAAACGATACATATTATTATAAATATACTTATTGATTGAAAATTAGTAAATTCGGAATACGGATAGTGTTGCAGTTGTATCGCCTGTGTTAGGAATAGAAATAGTGTTTGCTGTAGGCTGTACAGCAATCGTTGTACCAGCTTGTAAAGTAACGATTGTAGAGAAAGAAACAGCACTACCGATAACGTTAGTTGAGAAGTTACGATTAGGTGGTTGGCCATTGAATGAAATACCGAATCCGAATGGTGAAGATCCTGGGAAAGTTGTAGACGCTGAGAAACTAATATCATATACGCCTGTTTCTAAAATTGTTAAAGTATCTGAAGTATCGTTGAAAGAGATATTAGTTAATTCAAAAACTTGATTGAATTGGATGTTTGTTCCAGGGGATATAGTTTGTGGATTTGAGTTTCCGATAGCTGCGATAGTTACAGGAATTGGAGTACCCGCTGCTCCTGTTGCGCCAGTAGCACCTGTTGCGCCAGCTGGTCCTTGAGCGCCAACCGGTCCTTGAGCCCCAGTAGCACCTGTTGCGCCAGCTGGTCCTTGAGCGCCAACCGGTCCTTGAGCCCCAGTAGCACCTGTTGCGCCAGCTGGTCCTTGAGCGCCAGTAGCACCTTGAGCACCAGCTGGTCCTTGAGCGCCAGTAGCACCTTGAGCACCAGCTGGTCCTTGAGCGCCAGTAGCACCTTGAGCGCCAGCCGGTCCTTGAGCCCCAGTAGCACCTGTTGCGCCAGCTGGTCCTTGAGCGCCAGTAGCACCTTGAGCACCAGCCGGTCCTTGAGCGCCAGCTGGTCCTTGAGCGCCAGTAGCACCTTGAGCACCAGCCGGTCCTTGAGCGCCAGTAGCACCTTGAGCGCCAGCCGGTCCTTGAGCGCCAGTAGCACCTTGAGCGCCAGCCGGTCCTTGAGCGCCAGCTGGTCCTTGAGCGCCAGTAGCACCTTGAGCGCCAGCCGGTCCTTGAGCGCCAGTAGCACCTTGAGCGCCAGCCGGTCCTTGAGCGCCAGTAGCACCTTGAGCACCAGCCGGTCCTTGAGCGCCAGCTGGTCCTTGGGCACCAGTAGCACCTTGAGCGCCAGCCGGTCCTTGAGCGCCAGTAGCACCTTGAGCGCCAGCCGGTCCTTGGGCACCAGTAGCACCTTGAGCACCCGCTGGACCTTGAATACCTTGAGCACCCTGAGGTCCAGTAGCGCCTTGAGCACCCGCTGGTCCCTGAGCACCTTGAGGTCCTTGAGCGCCAGTAGCACCTGTTGCGCCAGCTGGTCCTTGAGGTCCAGTAGCACCTTGAGCACCAGCCGGTCCTTGAGGTCCAGTAGCACCTTGAGGTCCAGTAGCCCCAGTAGCCCCTGTTGCTCCTCCTCCAAGGCAACCTGACCCGTATTGAACTAGGATAGTTTGGATCTCTGTTATGAGTTTAACTAGTTTGTCGATAGTGCAGCAATCTACTTTAAATAACTTAGCGATATACAATAAATAATTAAGCAAGCTTTGTAGCTCAACGTACAATGCTCCGCATGAGAAAGGTTTTGTTTTTAAAATAGTTAATAGATTAGCGATAATAGAATTTCCAATTTGTTTTTGTGCTGGAGATAAATCTAAGCAATTGAGGAATTTTTGTAGGTTATTTAGGGCAGCAATCAAGTTATCGATATTATTTTGAGAAGGGTTTTGAAAGACAGCTTGAATAGCTTGGCCAAGAGCTTGAAGAAGTCTAACGAATTCTGTAAGTTCGGACTTAGAGATGTTAATATAACTACAAGCTCTGACTTCGCAACAATCATTACCATAAAATACTTTTCCTTTATTTTTATTGTTCATCTTTTCATTCCTTTCTTTCATAGAATCAATAGTCGTTACTATATATTAAAATGAAATTTATACTAAATTCGTGATGGACAAACTACCATTTCTAAAAAAATAAGAAATTGGCCCTCCTAGCAAAAATAAGTAAGATAAAGAGAAGGTTTATATAATGTAAAGACGAAAAATTCAGCATAAAAAACTGCATGCTAATTGTTGTAGGTATTTAACAATTGGCATGCAGTTTGTGGAGGAGTACCTCATTTGTAGTCATTTAATCTTTCAAGGGTTGTTTTAGGTAAAATTGGAATTGAAATAGTGAAAGTTGTACCATCTTGATTACTGGTCATTTTTAATGTACCGTTATGATTTTGAATAATTTTCTTCGTTACTGACAAGCCCAGTCCTGTGCCCGAATCTTTTGTTGAGAAGAATGGATCAAAGATATACTCTTGAATGGCTGTTGGAATACCAATTCCATTATCAGTGAAAGTAATACGAACAAAATTATCTAGACGATAACTAGTAATTTGGATAGAAAGTTTTTTTTCACCTTGAGCATCGACAGCATTCTGAAATAGGTTTAAAAAAACTTGTACAAGTTCATGACGATCAATATGGACTAATACATCATCTAATTCGGTAGAAAAATTATAATCAATTGAAATATTATGTAAAAAGACTTCACTAGCTAGTAACTGTTGAATATACTCACGTAAAAATGTATTAATAGGAAACGGTTCTCTTGTAAATTCGCGTGTTTTTGAAATAGCTAAAAATTTTGTAATAATACTATTTGCGCGGTCTAATTCAGGAATAAGTAAGTTTTCAAATAATTCTTTATTAGATGGAGAAACAGTTTCTTGTAAAAATTGTAAATAACCTCGTACGGTTGTAAGAGGATTACGTACTTCATGTGCAATCCCAGCTGCAATTCGCCCTGCTAAAGAAAATTTCTCTGCATCACGTTCTGTGTTTAAATAATGAAAGACACTAATAACTCTAAAAATCTCTCCGTTATAATCACGAATAATTCGGTTATTTAAAATGCCATAGTTTTTGTCTAAAACTTCTTCATTATATATTTCTGTTCCAGTTCTTAATGTTTCAAGAGCTTTAATTTTTTCTTCTGGCAATTGTAGTAATTGTTGAATTGGCTTTCCGATTATATCATTTCGTACTACACCAAAATCATCTGCTGCAGCTTGGTTACATAAAGTGATATTTCCTTTAGCATCAACAAAGGTTACATGATGTGAAAAAGCATCAAAAATATGAATGAAGTATGTTTCAAGTTGCTCAAATAAAAATAATGAATCGCAAGTAAGTTGAAAATCAGCCTCTTTATTCTCTTTTTTTATGTTTTGAATGGAATGAGTCGTTCTCGTTTTCTTTATTTGTAAACCAATATGTGGATTTTTGTATGTGAAATGATGTGGTAATTGATTCACAAGTTCTTCATAAAAACGTACTTTATTTTCTAATTCTTCTATTCGTTTTTCATGAGATACAATATCATCGTTTGGAAGCATAAATGAATAACCCCTCAATTTAAAAATTCTTCCATCTAGTATATCATATTTTTATACGGATACTCTTAAAGAAGGGGCTACTTAATAAAATTGATTAGCTGAAGTGTTCGGGAAGTGAGTAGAATGAATAGAAGGTGAAGTTAAAAAGGGAGGGATATATTTGCTTTTCATTGGAGTGACAGGGTGGGGAGATCATGATTCTTTATATATAGATCCCTATGAAAATAGAAATAAATTACGAACATATAGTGAGTATTTTCCTATAGTGGAAGTGGATAGTTCATTTTATGCGATGCAACCTGCACGAAACTATACAAAATGGGCAATGGAAACACCGAAAGATTTTGCTTTTATAGTAAAAGCATATCAAGGAATGACAGGACATATGAAAGGTGAAATCCCTTTTTCTACGTTTGATGAGATGTTTGATGTGTACAAACAATCTATTCTGCCTTTAATAGAAGCTGATAAATTAAAAATGATTTTATTTCAATATCCACCATGGTTTGATTGTAAAAAGAAAAATGTGAATTTTCTTCGATATACGAAAGAAAAAATGGAAGGTTTACCGTGTGCCATAGAATTTCGAAATCAAACATGGTTTTATCCCGAAATGAAAGATAAGACGATACAGTTTCTAGAACATGAGAAATGGATTCATACCATTTGTGATGAGCCGCAGGCCGGGATAGGTTCGGTACCTCTCGTATTAGAAGTAACGAATGCAGAGATGGTGTTAATACGTTTTCATGGTAGGAATGTTCATGGGTGGCTTGATAAAGGGGAAAATTGGAGAGCGGTTCGTTGCTTATATCGCTACAACAATAAAGAATTAGAAGAATGGGTAGAAAGACTAGAGCAATTAAAAAAGAAGACAAAGGACATATATGTACTATTTAACAATAATTCGGGCGGAGATGCAGCGGATAATGCGAAACAGCTTATGAAAATGATGAACATTACATATGGTGAGCCGAAGCCTGAGCAATTAAATTTGTTTGAATGATAATAAACAAGAAAGGCACTGTACAAACAGGGGGAATGTACAGTGCCTTTCTATATGAAAAAGAGGGGTAACAATGTTACTGAGCGTTTGGTTGATTCATCAATTGTTGGCTTCGTAATAAATGATAATGGTTATCATTATCATTGTCAATAGTTTTCCGAAAAATAAATAAAAAACTTTTTATGAGACATTAACGGGTAGGAAGATTCCTGATAAAAGGTTTGGCTGAAGCAAAGAAGTTTTTCAGGGGAGAATGCTAGTAAACTCCTAATAAAGTATCAAAAAAAAGAACAGCAATTAATGCTGTTCTTTTCCAGTGACGAATTGTTGTAAATCAAAAGGAGTTATCGCTTGGATAAACTCTTTTGAGATAAGTGTTTGAACAAGAGTACTTTCAGAAATGGAAGCGCCTGTTTTCTTTTCATAAGCTTGTTTTAATAAATCAAGTTTTTCAGCCGTATCTTTCGGTAATTCAATTGTTAATGTGTTCATAATTTCTCCCCCTTACTATTAGAGTACCACTACAATATAGGAGAGACAAGAAAAGAGAATGTGAAACATAAAAAAGGTTACCATTTATAAATGGTAACCTTTTTTATGTATAAGAGTTATTAAGCAATACCGATATACTTTAAAGTTTTTGATGGAGTACTATGATCAAAGAAGTGTTGTAAAAATGCGATATCAACACCTGATTTGTATGCACAATATCCCCAAGTTTTTCGAAGTGTATGTGAGCTAATCCCTTCTAATCCAACTTCTTTTGCAGCTTTGTTTAAAATGTACCATGCATGTTGTCTCGTAATAGATTTCGTTCCTTTTTGAGACTTTAATAATGGTTCATTACGTTTCCAAGTTTTACGTTCTTTCATGTAGTCTTCGATCGCGTGCTGCAAGTCTTCATTTACAGCAAACCATTTATGTTTCTTTACTTTTTCATTGTAAAATAAAATGGAATGGCGAACATTTTCATTTTCATCGATTACATCACTAACTTTTAATTGTAAGATTTCACTTACTTTTAAGCCAGAATTTACAGCTAATACGAATAATAAGCCATCACGTTTCGAAGATTGTAAAAGTATATTTTTGATAGTTTCTAATTGTTTTTCATTTTGAATAGGTTGTCCTGCTTGTTTCATTTCACGCACTCTCCTCATTTATGTGTGTAAAGGAAAGGATTAACTTGTTTCCTACTATAAAGGGAGAGTGTGAATTTCATGTGAACTCCTAGTGAAATTAAGACAAATTATTTGACTTCTTTTACTTTTTGTAAATTAAAGTAGAATACAACACTATTAGTCGTGTTATATACACCGTACTCGGCATGGTGGAGGTCTAAAATGTTTTTTACAATTGATAACCCGAGACCGGTACCTCCAGTATGACGGCTACGAGATGCATCTAAACGGTAGAAACGATCCCAAATTTTTTCAAGACTTTCTTCAGGGATAGGGTTTCCTGTGTTTTCGATTTCGAATTTTACTATATCTTCCAGTTCTATAACGGAGACGTGTATTTTTTCTCCATCTGGCGTATAGCGAATTGCATTGCTAAGTAAGTTCACAACGACTTGCTCAATACGACTACGATTCGCGTTAACGAATATAGAAGAGTCTACATCTACGTTCACTTGTAAATGCTTTTCCTCCATGCTAAATAATAACTTTGTATAGACTTGTTGAATTAATTCACCGATTGAGAATGTCGTCATATCTAGTTTGTACGTACCAGATTCTAGTTTTGCTAATTCTAACATTTCAACAATAAGTCTGTTCATGTTTTCTGTTTCTTCTAAAATAACATCTGTGTAATACGTCGTATCTTTACTAACGCCATCTTTAATTCCTTCTGCGAAACTTCTAATTACACTAAGTGGAGTTTTTAATTCGTGTGATACACCAGAAATGAATTCTTTTCGCGTTTTCTCTAATTGACGTTCACGTTCAATATCTTGTTGTAATTTTGTATTGGCAACATTTAATCGATCGATTCGGTCTTTTAAGTTTACAGATAACGTATTAATACTACCGGAAAGCCCGCCAATTTCATCGTCTGCTGTCACAGGTAATTTTTCACTAAAATCAAAATTGGCCATTTTTTTTGTAACGCGATTCATTTTAATTAATGGTTTCACAATGATTTTTGAGTAGTAGAAGGATAATAAAATAATTACGAGAAATACGATGATTAAGGCATAGACATAATAATCCTTTAAAACGAGCATCGCTTCATTAACAGGTTGTAAAGATGCTATCGCAAAAGCGTATTCTGTAATTTTTCCATTTTCCACAATAGGTTTTACAAAGATACTATTTTTTATATTCTCTCCACCATCTATTATATAAGTGTTTAATTGGTGTGAGTTAGCAGTGCCATTTCTAATAATCTCTGCAAAATATTGAACGGCTTGTAATGTTTCAAAATCATTTGCAAGACGAACATCTGCTTTGGATGGAAGCTGTAACTTAGATACGATACCAGTAAACTCAATTTGAGTCACAGTTTTGGATCGGCTTGTAAGTCTATTTTTAGCAGGGTTTCCATTAATGGATTGAAAATCTGAGTTGACATTTTCGTTTTGCCATCGATTATAGTTTGTTGTCAATTCTAGTGGTGTTATGGTGGAATCTTGTACAAAACCGACGACGTTTATCATCCCATCTTTTTTCAATCCTAAGTTTTCGAATTTATTATATTCTTCTGGCGTTAAAACATTATTGAGTGGAATGGAATATGCTTTATTATTTTTAGGATTAATTACATCAATGTAGAAATTATTGTCACTTTTAATAATGCCGTTCGTATTTAAAAACTGCATTTCAGCATTTGTTTTGTCATGAAATTCTTGTTTTAATTTTCGAATTTCCTCATAAGTTTTACCACTTTCTTCGTAAGTATTTACGAACTTCTCAAAAGCAGTTTGAACTGTTTTTACTTTTTTATTAATGTAAAATTTCTCTAAAAATAGAGATTGTCCTAAGAAAAAAAGGAGGAATATGATTGTAAATAATGTTGATGTTAATAAAAATAGTTTAAAGACGATACTTCTGTTTTTCACTGCGTCACCTCTTGTGAGAAATACTGTAAATGATTTCTTAATTATAACAAACGTTACAAAAAAGTAGAGGAGAAAATCTGTCTCTTCTGAAAGTAGTTTTTAATAAAAAGTCACATAAAAAGAACTCGACAGACGTATGACGAGTTCTTTAATGTATTATTGTTGAATTGCTGCATCTAAAGCGATTTCAATCATTTCGTTAAATGTAGTTTGACGCTCTTCAGATGTTGTTTCTTCACCAGTGAAAATGTGATCGCTTACTGTTAATACAGATAACGCATTTACACCGTATTTCGCTGCTAATGTATAAAGAGCAGTTGTTTCCATTTCTACTGCTAGTACACCATAATCTCCAAGTTTTTTAACCATGTCCATGCTTTCGCGGTAAAATACATCTGCTGTTAAAACATTACCAACACGAACGTGTAAGCCTTTTTCAGTTCCAGCATCGTAAGCTTTCTTTAAAAGGTCAAAGCTTGCAGCTGGTGCAAAATCAAAACCTGGGAATGTTAAACGGTTCATATTAGAATCCGTACAAGCTGTCATTGCAATAATAACGTCACGTACTTTTACGTCTTTTTGAATCGCACCGCAAGTTCCAACGCGAATTAAATTTTTAACTCCGTAGCTTTGGATTAATTCGTTTACATAAATAGAAATAGAAGGTACACCCATACCTGTACCTTGAACAGATACGCGTTTTCCTTTATAAGTTCCAGTGAAACCTAACATACCACGCACGTTATTATAGCAAGTAACGTCCTCTAGAAATGTTTCAGCGATATATTTTGCACGTAATGGATCACCAGGTAATAGAATAGATTCAGCAATTTCGCCTTGTTTTGCTTCAATATGTACACTCATGAAAAGTCCTCCTTATAATGTATTGATAGAAATCAATATCATTTGCATTATACACTATCAATCCTTTCAATTAAAATCTTTTAATTATTTGTAATATGTGCAAAGCAGGAGGATTTCATAAATCATAATCTAGAATATATATGTAAGAAGTTTTGTATAAACAGAGACAATAAAAATGGTAGGTGATATTTTGAAAAATCTTGTCATTGGACTTGTTGCTTTACTATTTATTGTAGTAGGAGGATTTTACATAAAAAAGTATCAGGAAACTACAGAGACTGTAGGTGATGTTCAGGAAGTAAAATGGGATGTGTCAAATGGAAAAGGAAATGAGAAAGTAAATATTTTGTTTCAATTACTAAATAATAAAAATAACGAAGTTCGTGGTGTGAATGATCAAATTCGGGCAGTTATTGTAGACGGACAATTAAAACATGTACAACAAATGAAACCTACATTTGCAGGGAATGGATCATATAAGGTATCTTCCAACATAGCGAAAGATGAAAGATATACAATATTTTTATATGAAGACAAAAACAAGTCTGTGAAATCATTTGCGAAGAAAGATTTTGGGAGAGAAATAGAGGAGAAAAATAAGAAAAAAGTAAAATTTTCAATCGATAGTGTGCTTACAAAAAAAATAGGGGAGTATGAAGTTTCTCTATTATTTGGTGCATTGCATCCGAATGAACCAGCGACGTTAACATTTCAATTCCAAGCGAAAAAGGGTGAGAAATTGAAATTACATTCAGAGAGAGGAGAAGTGGAAGCGCTCTATATCGTGGACGAAACGAGAGAAAACTTTTTATACGCAATACCTGTTGATACAGATGAGCAATTACAATACCGTATTACATTTCCTATAGAAGGAACGTATAAAATATGGGGAGATTTCTATATAAATGGTAAGAAATATGAAAAAGAATTTATTGTACAAGTTCAAAAAAGAAAAAACAGCTAAATGTTTAGCTGTTTTTTCTTTTTCCTATTAATTTTGTTACAGAGAGCATTGTAATTGGTAAAGAATGATTCTTTCTAAATGCTAAATATTTACCGCTCCATGCTGGTTTATATTTTTCTTTAAAATGACGTAGCCCGCTGAAGCTATACGTATAACGAACATTATTAAAGATGGCAGCAGCAACTCGTTCGGACCAAAAAGATTGTGTCGATAAACCTACATTTGAAAGTGGTGCCATACCAATATTAAAGGAGTGGTATTCATTTTCTTTTGCCCACTGGAATAGGTGGATGAAAATTGCATCCATAATGCCGCTAGGTGCATCTGGATAATAGCGCATTAAATCAACAGACAATGATCCGTCTTGATATACGGGCATAAAGGTTGTAAATGCAATGATTTTTCCATCAGCATCACATAATGTAGCGATAGGTGCTCGGCTAATATATTCACGATCAAAGTATCCGAGTGAAAAACCTTTCTCTTTTTTTCCGCCGAGCCACGCATCTGAAACTTTTCTTAACTCTTCAAATAATTCGTTTGAGAATGGTGGCTGATGAATAGAGAATGTATAGCCTTCTCGTTCGAAACGGTTGAAAGTCGCTCGCATACCGGCTCGTTTTTTTCCTGTTATTGTAAATGTGTTCAAATCAACGACAGCTTCTTCACCAAGTTTAAAGAAGTTGTAACCAAAATCATGATATAAACTCATCCATTTACTTTCTATTTGGTAGAATACACAAATGTATCCAAATCGATCAGCCTCAGCTAAAAACTCTTGTAACACAGTACGGTAGGAGGAAGGATCACCAATTGGATCACCTAGCACAACGAGACGTTTTCCAGTTATAGAGAAGAGAAGGAGCGCTTTCCCATCACTACTGAAGAAAAATTGTTTATCTCCTAAAAATCCTAAATGACTAAGTACATTACCATCATGTTCATCTAAAAAGTTTTGCAACCTTTTATCATTAGCTGGTTGCCCGGGAAATTCATTTCGATAACGATTGGCAATGAGTGAGCCAATCAGTAAAAATGTAGGAACGAAAAAGGCAGCTGCTAATGCACTTCGTTTCACTTGCGTAATATTACGAACGACAAAATCAGGTTTAAAAGCTTCTTTTGCACCTGCAAATAAAATACCTAAGTTTTTATATAAATATAAAGTTATGAGTAAGAATATAAAAACTTTTACCATATCAGAAAGTGAGACTTCCATTTTCTCGCGTACAAATCTTTTACGAAGCATATATAATACAGCGAGTACGATTAATAAAATAAACGTCTCTTCAATATCAATCCCTTTTAGCGTATTAAAGATGGCTGCTCCGATTAAAGAAATAATCGTCATATAGTAAGAACGCTTTGTTCCATAATATATCCCTCGCGAAAGGATCAGGAGGAGAATACCAAATGTTAGTGATAAGCTAAAAGAAAATTGAATAAGATGTTTTGGAGCTAGAATATGTAAGGCATGTGCTCTGTTTATACTTGTCGGTAGAATGGTCGATAAAATAACCATTAATCCAGCAAATACTGTTAAAGCAGCAGAGGCCCATGAACCTAGTTTTCCTAGAAAATCACGCTGCAAAGTCCATATAACACCAGTTGTTTCTAATGCAGGCGCAATAAAAGGTTTATCTTCAAACTTTTTAATGGCCACGCCTGTCATTTCAAAAGCTGCAAAAATAAGACCAAGGCAGAAAGGTAAAATATAATAGACGAGGCGATATAATAACATAGCAGGTAGTAATACGCCTGTATCAATGCCGTATTGTCCGAGCCCAGTTAAAAAGACAAGATCAAATGAACCAAGTCCACCAGGAACGAGACTAACAACACCAGCTAAAGCAGCAATTACATACACACCTAAAAACTTTTGAAATTCGATATCGATACCAAATAATATTAGTATGACGTACATAACAATACCGGCAGATACCCACTCAACTAATGAAACTAATGAGTATAAAACAGTTGGATTTTTTTCTTCTTCCCCTTCTTCTTGCCCTTCGGTTTGCTTTGGTTTTCTATTTTTTAGTTTAGAAAAGCCAATGTATATAGGGACGAAAAGGGCGAAGAAAATAAGAACAGGCCATAGCCACGGTTTTTCATGCAAAATAAAACTTGTGTCTAATATTCCAATAAGACCGAGGAAAGAAAGAATTGCGAGTCCGTTAATAAAAGCAGTTGTCATCCAGGCGATACTTTTAATAAGTTTGCCATTTTCTTTTATGTATGGACGATAAAGCATTGTGCGTACACCAGCTCCAACGAGACCACCAAACCCAATAAATCCATTTAAAGTATTAGCAATCCATGAGATACGAAAAATCTTTTGGACTGGTATATCAGCTTTTAAATAACGAAGCATAACATAGTCATAAAAGAACATTGTTGATACGGCAAATGCACCAAGTGTAATTGCTAAAAAGACTCCTCCGGTTGGAATGTTTTTAATTGTATTGATTGCTTCTAAAAAAGAAATGCCTGCTAATTCTTTTTTTGCTTGAAAGAATACAATTGTTAATACAACAAATGGGAAGATAATTTTCCCGATTTGTAAGAAACGTTTCCATGAAAACGACATAAATACAACTCTCCTTGTATAAGAAAACTGAGACAATAATATTATTATGACAAACTTCAAGAAAAATAAAAAGGTAAATTCCTGTATAGAGAAGCTATTTTTTATATGGGTCATATTTAAAAGAGTATTTCGTTTGTCAGAAAATTAAGTTAAAATGAATTGAAAGAAGGAAGAGAGGGGAAGTAGATGATTATTATAGGTTATGCGGGATATGAGTTAGAGAAAGCGAAACCTAATACATCAGAAGATTTCTTTAATAAATCTGAAGTGACATATATATTAAATAATAAAGAGAGAACTTTTTCCGTTTTATACGTTCGATATTTTGAAGAAGTTTTACAAGAAATTACTCCTTTTGAAGGAAATCCAGTATGTAAAGTAGAAGAACAAGACATATATTTACGGGATATTGTAGCGATATGTTGTTTACTGAAAGAGAATGAGCATCGCATGCAAAAACGTTTATATTTAAATAATATAGAAGCATTCCAACAATATTTTGATGAGGAAACAGTGGTGAAAGTACAAGAAATATTAGCTGAATTACATAAAAATAAAAGAGTAGAAATAGCGTGAAATGGCAAAGGAGAGGGAAAAAATGTCTAATCTAATGGTTGAAAATCAAACAGAACAAGTTTCTATGTTTTTAGAAGATGTTATTACTTTAATAACCAATTATGTAAATTATCATACGTTGCCTTCTTTATTAGAAGAAAAACCAGCAGGGAACGAGCAATATTATAAAGGGTTATTAGCATCAATAAGACGTCTTCTCGTTTTTTGTGAAGAAGGACATGATGCATGTTTTGTTTTGTTAAATAGCCAGCCATTTCGAAAAACAGCAGCTGAGAAAATTTTATATAAAATTTATCATCAAGTAATTGCAGAGTTTTTCTCACCAAAGAGTGATCATTGGTATGAAAATAGTCGGTCTGCCTATACTGGGAAGAACTCCATCGTTTTTCAACAAACGCCACCAGCATCTATAGAGCAAGTGATGAAGAGTTTAGAAGGAAAATTTCAATTGATGCGTGAAGAACTAGAATATTATGAGACGGATTACCAAACAAAGATGTTACACAAATATTAATTGCGAAAAAGAAGCTAAGGGGACTTAGCTTCTTTTCCTTTTGTACAGTTATATAAGGGATTTCCTTTGAATATATTTATGGGGATAGCATTAAGGAGGTGTAACATGAGTCAGCAAGGTGTATTTACAGATTACTTTCATGAAGTAGAAAGCTGGTGTGAAAGTGTTCTTCACGTATTAGATAGCCGTGCAATGGAAGTGTATGATGTCCATATGCTTGCTTATAAAATTCAAACGTTATTAGATCGTATGAAAGAGCATGAGTATGATACAGATGCAGAGTTTATGTATGAAATAAGTGATGATGTAGAACATATTCAGCATCATTTGCAGGAAGTATTCGTGCAAGGAGAAGAGGAATATGAACTATATGAAAGAGGGGATAGTGAACGAGCTGTTCCAATTGGAGGGCATACACTTCCACCATTACCTTATCCGTATAATGCGTTAGAACCGTATATTTCTAGAGAAATTATGATGTTACACCATGATAAACATCATCGCAGTTACGTGGAAGGGTTAAATAAGGCAGAGAAAATGATGGAAGAAGCGAGAAAAACAAATCAATTTGATTTAATTAAGCATTGGGAAAGAGAAGCGGCTTTTCATGGATCAGGTCATTACTTACACACGATATTTTGGAATAACATGAAAAAAGAGGGTGGCGGAAGTCCAAGAGGGGCTCTTTCACAACAGATTGAACAAGATTTTGGGAGTTTTTTACGTTTTCAAAAACATTTCACAGAAGCAGCTTCTAAAGTGGAAGGATCAGGCTGGGCGCTTCTCGTTTGGGTACCACGATCTGGAAGATTAGAAATTTTGCAGAGTACACTTCATCAATTATTTACACAATGGGATACGATACCGCTCCTCGTGCTAGACGTGTGGGAACATGCGTATTATTTACAATACCAAAATCGAAAAGATGAATATATTAAAAACTGGTGGAATGTTGTAAATTGGCCTGATGTAGAAAAAAGATTTGAAAGTGCGAAACAAATTGAATGGACACCGTATTAGACGCAGGTTCTCTGCGTCTTTTTTATTAGAAGGAGAAAGAGATTTCGTTCATATTTTAAAAGGCCAAGCATACACTTGTACAAAAAGTGCCAAAAGGACGTGGGGGGAAATATGAGACGAATTTGTGTAATAATCACGCTTCTTATTATGTGCGCAAGCGTTATACCAATTCCTACATATGCAAAGATGAACAGTAATGTCAGTGCTCGAAATGCTGTATTAATGGAGCAACAGTCCGGTCGTGTATTATACGGAAAAGCAGAACATGAGCCACAAAAAATTGCTAGTATAACAAAAATTATGACAGCCTTGTTAGCTGCTGAATCAGGAAAAATGAAAGAAATGGTATCGGTTAGTAATGAAGCGGTGAGAGTAGAAGGATCAGCAATTTATTTAAAGCCTGGACAGAAAGTGAAGTTAGAGGATTTAGTATACGGACTCATGCTTAGATCTGGTAATGATGCAGCACAAGTAATTGCTGAAAATGTAGGAGGAAGTATAGAAGGGTTCGTATATTTAATGAATGAAAAGGCGAAACAAATTGGAATGAAAGATACTCACTTTTCAAACCCACATGGTTTGGATGGAGATGGATCCCATTATTCATCAGCCTATGATATGGCACTTTTAACAAAGTATGCAATGGGGAACGAAACCTTTAAGAAGATTTTTGGGACAAAAACGTATAAATCAGATTCGTGGGATTATCCGTGGAAAAACAAACATAAACTCGTGACATCTTATTATGAATTTGCGACAGGAGGAAAAACAGGTTTTACGAAGAAAGCAGGACGGACACTTGTTACAACAGCATCAAAAGATGGACTAGATCTAATTGTCGTAACTTTGAGCGCTTCTAGTGATTGGGATGATCATATGAATTTATTTGATAAAGGTTTTGAACGTTTCAAGCAAACGAACGTTGTAGGACAAGGAGCTCTTGCTGAAATAACTGAAAAGAAATATGCCAATCATGTATATACAAAAAATAGTTTTGCGGTGCCATTAACTGAGCAGGAAAGAAAGAATGTCGTATTAAAAGTTGAACTTGATAAAAGTGCAAAACTTAAAGATGGAGTAAAGGTTGGGAAGACGGAAATTTATGTTGGCAATGAGAAAGTTGGAGAACGGAATTTATTTTATAGTAAACGAAAGTTAGTAGCTACAACGGGAATGTATTGGAATAATGTGAAAGAAATTTTTTCTCATATGATAGGTGTTGGGAGCGATGGTTAATCTCGTATGGGTAGCGATGGCAGTCATAGGGATTGTATATGCCATGATAAATGGAACGATGGAAGCAATAAATAAAGCCGTATTTGACGGAGCAAAAGATGCAGTAACAATTTGTATAGGACTTATTAGTGTATTAGTATTTTGGCTCGGTTTAATGAAAATTGCAGAGGAAGCAGGGTTGTTAAAAAAGTTAGTGTCACTTTTTATGCCGATAGTAAAAAGGTTGTTTCCAGAAATCCCGAAAGACCATCCGTCAATGGGATTTATTTTATCGAATATGATGGCGAACTTTTTTGGGTTAGGTAATGCAGCAACCCCACTTGGTATTAAAGCGATGGAACAATTGAAAGAGTTAAATGGAGGGAAGGATTCGGCGAGCCGTTCTATGGTGACGTTTCTCGCATTAAATACATCAGCGATTACTTTAATTCCTACTACTGTCATTTCGATTCGAATGACGTATGAATCAGCGAATCCTACTGAAATTGTTGGGGTAACATTCATTGCACAAGTACTCTCTATGATCGGAGCGATTTGGATTGACCGCTATTTTTACCGAAGAAGGAGTAGGAAGGGGCGGAAAAAATGAGCATTGTAAATACGATATCATTATGGGTAATCCCTTGTGTAATCGGTTTTATCCTTTTATATGGCACGATAAAGAAAGTGCCGACGTATGAATCGTTCGTTGAGGGGGGAAAAGAAGGGATTCAAATTGCGATCTCTATTTTACCGTTTATGGTTGGAATGCTTGTATCTATTTCGATTTTTCGGGCGTCTGGAGCGTTAGATGCAATGATATCAGTAATGAAGCCGATGTTAGATTTAATTCATGTCCCAGCAGAAATTGTTCCACTAGCACTTATACGCCCTATTTCAGGCTCTGCTGGTTTAAGTATTACGACCGATTTAATTGCCACATATGGGCCAGACTCGTTTATTGGAAGATTGGCTTCTACGATGCAAGGGAGTACAGATACGACTTTTTATATTTTAACAGTATACTTCGGAGCTGTTGGAATTAGAAAGATGGGAGATGCATTAAAAGTAGGACTTTTTGCCGATTTAATCGGGATTATTTGTTCAATTGTGTTTGTTTCTTTAATGTTTAAGTAAGGCGGCTATTCATTTTTTATGCTATTTCGCTTATAATACGTATACGACCACTATTAAGGTGTTGCTTAATAGTGGTTTTTTTATGCGGTATTTTTGACAAAATGATGAACTTTTATTGTGAGCAATATGAAGAATATGGACAATAATAAAAGGTAAAAACATGATTTGCCCTTTATATGTTTATTATCATCGCTATGTTGTTTAAGTAAGATGAAGCGAATAGCCGTCAAGCGTATGCGGTTGCCAAGTCTTTCTAATGTAAGGTAAGATAAATTCGAGGTGAAAAAAAGAAATGGAACGATTACAAAAAGTGATTGCGCAAGCAGGTATTGCATCGAGAAGAAAGGCTGAGGAATTAATTCAGCAAGGAAAAGTAAAAGTGAATGGAAAAATAGTGAAGGAGTTAGGAACAAAAGTAACTCCTCAAGATAAAGTAGAAGTAAATAACATCCCTCTTGAAAAAGAAGAACCTGTTTATTTTTTACTATATAAACCAACTGGCGTAATTTCAAGTGTATCAGATGATAAAGGAAGAAGTGTTGTAACAGACTTTTTCCCTGAAATTAGACAACGTTTATTCCCAATCGGACGCTTAGATTATGATACGTCTGGCGTATTATTGATGACAAATGATGGGGAATTTGCAAATGTATTAATGCATCCGAGATATAAAGTTGAAAAAACGTATGTTGCAAAAATTAAAGGGCCATTAACAGGTGAGAAAATTCGCATGTTAGAACGAGGTGTTGCATTAGAAGATGGGAAAACAGCACCAGCACAAGTGAAAATTATTTCTTGGGACAAGCGTAAAGAAACTGCGATTGTACAATTAACGATTCATGAAGGACGTAATCGTCAAGTACGCCGCATGTTTGAAGCGTTAGATTGTAAAGTAGTGAAACTAAAGCGTGAACGTTACGCCTTTTTAGAAGTGGGTAGCTTGCGACCTGGTGATGCGAGAGAATTGTCACCACATGAGGTGAAACAATTACGTGCATTGGCTTCTACAAAGCCGCGCTAACCGATAGTGTGAAACTTTCACCAGTGGAATGCTCCGCTGGTGATTTATTAAAAAATACATATATTTATCACTCGTCGAAGAGAGGGGAGACAATATGAAAAAAAATCGCTTATTATTTCGTGTTATTATTCTACTCATTTTATGCGGTGCTGTAGGATTTACACTTTATCAAGGATATTTCACTAAAGAAGAGAAAATGCAAATCGGAAAAGAAGCACCTAATTTTGTTGTAACAGATTTAGAAGGAAAGAAAATTGAATTAAAAGATTTAAAGGGAAAAGGTGTATTTTTAAACTTTTGGGGCACTTGGTGTAAACCGTGTGAAAAAGAAATGCCTTATATGAACGAATTATATCCAAAGTATAAAGAAAAAGGCGTTGAAATTATTGCGTTAGATGCAGATGAAACGGATATTGCTGTTAAGAATTTTGTGAAACAATACGATCTTAAGTTCCCAGTCGCAATTGATAAAGGTGGAGAAATTATAAAAACGTATGGAGTAATACCGTTACCAACAAGCTTCTTGATTGATAAGGATGGTAAGGTGATTCAAGAGATTAAAGGTGAACAAACGATAGAACAATTGGAAGAGTATTTAAAGAAAATTACTCCGTAATAAAGAAAGCCTTTACATACGAGGCGCTTACCTATAGCGTCTTTGATTTAAAAATTCTGAGTATTGCGGTAACTTGAGGGTAGAATATACAATAGTACATATAGATATAGGGGCGGTGAGAGTGTTGAAAGAAATTAAGTGTGAATGTGGACATGTGAATCCGATAGGAACTGTTTTTTGTGAAGCATGTGGGAAACCATTTGAAAGCAATGAAAATATAAAACTATTGGATATGCGTTATGAGGGGAGTGCTCGGAGATCTCTCACACAAACAAAAACGATAGTCGATAAAATTTGGAGCTTTTTCTCTTCTGTAAAAGTGGGTGTATGGCTCATTGTAATCACTTTAGCTGCATCAGCAATAGGAACTATTTTTCCGCAAGAAATGTACATAACTCCAGGAATTGCACCAGCTGAATATTATAAGCAAGAATACGGATTTTTAGGGCAACTATACTATCAATTAGGATTTAATAATTTATACGGTTCATGGTGGTATATGATTTTAATTGCTTCAATTGGTATTTCACTTGTGATATGTAGCTTAGACCGTGTCATTCCACTTTATAAAGCTTTAAAGAAGCAAGGGGTGAAAAGACACCCTAGCTTTTTAAAGAGACAAAGATTATACGGTACTGGTACACCGCAAGATGGTGATCTTGAAAGAGTGCAAAAGAATTTAAAGAAAAGAAACTATAACGTGAAAGTGGAAGACGGAAATATTTTGGCGGAAAAGGGACGGTTTTCACGCTGGGGTCCATATGTGAATCATATCGGTCTCATTATCTTTTTATTCGGTGCAATGCTCCGTTTTTTACCGAGTATGTACGTAGACGAAGCCCTTTGGTTACGTGACGGTGAAACGAAAGAAATACCAGGAACGGATGGTCAATACTATTTAAAAAACGAGAAATTTATTAAGGAAGTTTATGATAAAAGTAAGGACAAGGAAGTTTTTGATGAAGCGATTGATCGTGTAGGCGATAAAATGATTGCGAAAAACTTCCAAACGAATGCTGTATTATATAAAGCGGTCGGCGAAAATATAGCAGGACAAAAACCGAAATTAGAAAAAGTAAAAGAAGCGCAAATTCGAGTGAATGAACCGCTGAAATTTGATCAATTTGCTATATATCAAGTGGATTACAAAGAAAGTGAATTTAAAAGCATGTCATTCCATTTGCAAAACAAAGAAAATAATCAAAAGTGGGGACCGATTAAAGTAGATTTAACGAATCCTACAGAAAAATTTGATTTAGGAAATGGTTATTCTTTAGAACTATTAAGCTATTTTCCAGATTTTTATTTTGATGAGAGTGGAAGACCAAATACGAAAACGAAATTACCAAACAACCCTGCATTTGTGTTTAAAATGTTTACGCCTGAAACACCAGATGGTGAAGTGAGTTTTGTTGGTATTCAGCAAAATATAGAACCTGATGGAAATAATAAATATAAAATGTCGTTTGCAGGTGTGGAAATGCAAAATGCAACGGCACTTACTGTAAGGAAAGATTTAACGCTTTGGATTCTCGGTATTGGAGGATTTATATTTATGGTGGGTGTCATTCAAGGGATGTATTGGAATCATCGCCGTATTTGGATACAACGCGTTAATGATGAATGGTGGATTGCAGGACACACGAATAAAAATTGGTTCGGTTTAAAGAAAGATATTGAAAGAGTACTAGAAGGTACGGCAATTCCGCAGCCAAGCGATAAAGTAGTGGATAAAAAAATTAGTTAAGGTGGGGAAACGATATGGTGCAAATAAGTAGTAACTTTCTCTTTACCGCATTTATTTTATATTTAATTGCAACTCTATTTTTCGGGGGAGCAATTAAAGAAAAAGGTCATAAATGGGCAAATATAGGAATAACGATTACAATTTTAGGGTTTATTGCACAAACAGTATATTTTGTTACAAGATGGATTGCATCAGGACATGCACCAGTTAGTAACTTTTTTGAATTCGGTACATTTTTCGGCATGATGCTTGTCGGAGCATTTATTGTCATGTATTTTATGTATCGCGTAAGTATAATCGGACTTTTTGCATTACCAGTTGCACTTTTATTAATTGCCTATGCAAGTATGTTTCCGAGGGAAATATCTCCGCTTATTCCTTCTTTAAAAAGTAATTGGTTGCATATTCACGTGACGACTGCAGCAGCAGGACAAGCAATTTTAGCAATTAGTTTTATTACGGGCGTTATGTATTTATTGAAAAATGTAGACCAATCAACGAGAACCAAACGTACATTTTGGTTAGAAACGGTAGTGTTCACACTTGTTTGTACAGTTGGTTTTATTGGAGTGACAACGTTATTTTCTAGTATGAAATATGAAGCAAAGTTTCAATGGATTGATAAAAATGAACAACAAGTGGAAATGAAGTACAATCTTCCAGCTTTAGTAGGACCGCACGAAGGAAAGTTATTGACAGAAAATAAATTAGAACCGACAGTTGAAGTTCCAGCGATTGTAAATGCGAAAAAATTAAATACTGTTATTTGGTCAGTGTTAGTTGGGACATTACTTTATATTGTATTAAGACTTGTTTTACGCAAACGAGTATCGGCAGCACTTCAGCCGTTAGTAAAGAATACAAATAGTGATTTACTGGATGAAATCGGATATCGTTCTATTGCAATTGGATTCCCGGTTTTCACATTAGGTGCATTAATTTTTGCCATGATTTGGGCTCAAATAGCGTGGACACGTTTTTGGGGTTGGGATCCAAAAGAGGTTTGGGCGCTTATTACTTGGCTTTTTTATGCGGCGGTATTACATTTACGCTTATCAAAAGGGTGGCACGGAGAGAAGTCAGCGTGGTTAGCGGTAATTGGTTTTGCAATCATTATGTTTAACTTTATTGTAGTAAACTTAATTATCGCGGGTTTACATTCATACGCATAGAGAAATAAAATAGGAGAGTGAATGTCACTTTCCTATTTTATTTTTGTCAATTTTTCTTCTTTTTTGAGAAAAACATGACAAAGTAGCGGTTGATTTTGTAAAATGATGTCGAGGACATTATATCCTGTTCAAAAAAAATACATAGTTTTGGAAAAAAATTGAACAAACTTTATTATTCTTGTGAAGCATAATATGGGAAGTGAAACATTTAGAAGATTGCTTAAATAAACGAGAATAGTGCAACATACTAGTGTAGAAGGGTAGGTGTAAACCGTTGTGGTAAAAGTACGCAACGGGTAGAAATGGAAAATGAATCAAGAATTTTAATTGTAGACGATGAGGATCGTATTCGTCGTTTGTTGAAAATGTATTTAGAAAGAGAACAATATACAATTGAAGAAGCGGACAATGGCGATACAGCTTTAGAAATGGCGTTACAAAATGATTACGATTTAATCCTATTAGATCTTATGATGCCAGGTAAAGATGGTATTGAAGTGTGTAAAGGGGTTCGTGAGAAGAAAGCGACGCCAATTATTATGTTGACGGCAAAAGGTGAAGAAGTAAACCGAGTACAAGGGTTTGAGGTAGGAACTGATGATTATATTGTGAAACCATTTAGCCCACGTGAAGTAGTGCTTCGTGTGAAAGCGGTCTTACGCCGTTCTGTACCAACAACGTTCTTTACACAAGATACAACGACAAAAGATGTTACTGTGTTCCCTCATTTAACAATTGATAATGATGCACACCGTGTTACAGCAGATGGTAATGAAGTAAACTTAACACCGAAAGAGTACGAATTACTATTATTCTTAGCGAAAGCGCCTGATAAGGTATTTGATCGTGAGCAATTGTTAAAAGAAGTATGGCAATATGAATTCTTCGGAGATTTACGTACAGTTGATACGCATGTAAAGCGTTTACGTGAGAAGTTAAGCAAAAAATCACCAGATGCTGCGAAGATGATTGTTACCGTTTGGGGCGTAGGTTACAAATTTGAGGTTGTGAACGACTGATGCTTTGGAGAAGTGTAGTAGGGAAGTTATGGATGACTATATTACTTCTCGTTTCGTTTGTGCTCGGATTTGTTGCGATTTTACTTTCACAGTTTTTTAGAACATATTATGTTGATATGAGTGAAGCTAGGCTTCAAAAAGTTGCAACAAGTGTTTCAGAGTTAATTGAAGAAGGTGCCGATGTAAAAACGATTGAGAATATCGCGTACAAATTCTCTGATCCACTTTCAAGGATCATTATTGTAGAAGATGGTAAAGAAATATCTTCTTCGCCGAAACAAGAAGGATTAGTCACTCTTACAATGGATGATTTGAAAGAAGACAAAGAATTAGCGGCTGTTTTTACAGACAAAAAAGAAATTAAGAATAACATTAGAAAAGCCTCTAATAGTAGAAAGAATAAAAACACTGAAAATGATATTATGATTGTCGGAAAACCAGTGCATTCAAAAAATCAAAGTGCAGTGTTCGTATACGAATCTTTACAAGTACCAATACAAGGTATGGAGAGAACGACTGATTTTATATTCTTATCAGCAGGGATTGCGATTATATTAACAACGTTCTTTGCATTCTTCTTATCTACTCGAATTACAGCACCACTCCGTAAAATGCGTGAGGTTGCTTTTGAGGTCGCGCGTGGGAAGTTTGATGCGAAAGCACCTATGGTATCTCAGGATGAGATTGGTGAGCTTGCAACGGCCTTAAATCAAATGGGGAAACAGTTGAAGTTTAATATGAATGCCCTGCAGCAAGAAAAAGAACAGTTAGCTAGTATTTTAAGTAGTATGGCAGATGGGGTTATTACGTTAAATCAAGAAGGTGAAGTCGTTGTAATTAATCCGCCGGCTGAACATTTCTTACAAGTTTGGCAAGAGGAAAAGGAAGTAGAGCTCAGTAAAAAACTACCTTCTGAACTTGTTGAACTATTCCATCTCGTTGTAGAAAGTGAACAACAACAAGTGGTTGAAATTAATTTACAAAAAGGGAATTATGTAGTTCTTATGACGCCGCTTTACAACCAAACGAAAATTCGTGGCGCTGTAGCTGTATTACGTGATATGACGGAAGAACGCCGTCTTGAGAAGATGCGTCAAGACTTTATTGCGAACGTATCACATGAACTTCGTACACCGATGGTAATGCTTCAAGGGTATAGTGAAGCGATTTTAGATGATATTGTGCAAACGAAAGAAGAAATTAATGAGTTTGTTCAAATTATTTATGATGAATCCGTTCGTTTAGGTAAACTTGTAAATGAACTATTAGATTTAGCGCGTATGGAAAGTGGTAATGTAGAGTTACATATAGGTGAAGTTGATATTCATCCTTTCGTTGAAAAAATAGGTCGTAAATTCCAAGGAATTGCAAAGGATAAAGAAGTCGCATTAACGGTTGATTTCCAGAATCCAATTGAACAATACCCGTTTGATGCAGATCGTATGGAACAAGTATTGACGAATTTAATTGATAACGCAATTCGTCATACGAATGCAGGCGGACATGTAACGCTTGTAATTAATACGAAAAATAATGGTCTTACTTTTGAAGTACAAGATTCGGGCGCTGGTATTCCAGAAGAAGATATTCCATTTTTATTTGATCGTTTCTACAAAGCTGATAAAGCAAGAACACGTGGGAAAAAAGGTG
Source organism: Bacillus sp. RC251 (assembly GCF_044908765.1). Classification (NCBI taxonomy): domain Bacteria; kingdom Bacillati; phylum Bacillota; class Bacilli; order Caryophanales; family Bacillaceae; genus Bacillus; species Bacillus sp. RC251. The sequence goes on from NZ_JBIYDP010000001.1 coordinate 520,554, forward strand.
GAACGGGGCTCGGGCTTGCGATTGCAAAAAATATTGTGCAAGGCCATGATGGTAAAATTGCTGTTTCAAGTGTTGTTGGAGAGGGAACTACATTCTCTGTATATTTACCGAATCGTATAATTTAGATATGCGTTTTTAAAGTTGATAATGAATAAAGTTCTACTGTTTTTTATTTTTTTGTAAAATCAATTAAATAAATAATAGTAGAACTTTTTTTCTATCTTAGTCGAATGAAGAATAGCAAGAGGGGTGTCGTGAAGCGATGAAATTATATACGAAAACAGGAGATAAAGGGACAACAAGTGTAATAGGCGGCAGAGTGGATAAAGATAATATCCGAGTTGAAGCATATGGCACGATAGATGAGGCGAATTCTCATATTGGATATGCAATGACTAAGCTACAAGGCGGATCTTTTGGAGATATTTACAATGAACTTGAAAATATTCAACATGAACTATTTGATTGCGGGGGAGACTTGGCGATAGTAGAGGGGAAAATTCCTTATAAAGTAACGGTTGAAATGGTTGAAAGCTTAGAAAGAAGGATTGATTCGTATATAGAAGAAGCACCGCCGTTAGAGCGTTTTATTTTACCAGGTGGAAGCGAGGCGGCAGCTGCTATTCATATTGCACGTACAGTTGTAAGGCGAGCAGAACGATGTGTAGTGTCCTTGCAAAAAGAAGGGAAAATAAATGAAGTTGTTCTAAAGTATGTAAATAGATTATCTGATTATTTGTTTGCGGTAGCTAGAGTAATAAACGCTCGATTACAAGTAAAAGATGTGGAGTATAATCGCAGTGCAATCGTTTTTCGTGATAAAAAAGAGAAGGAAGTGGAGTGATTCACTTTCTTTTTTTGTATACTTTTTTCTGTAATATACCAAAATAGAGAAGGTATGGTGTTAATTAGAAAACGGAGGATGTATATGAAAGTGTTAAAATGTAGCATCATGTTATTGACGGTATTGTTTTTATCTCAATTACATGTGTACGCAGAGGGAAATCAATGGACATGGCCTGTTGAAGGGCAGATAAGTGATTATTTTGGGACAAGGCATGGAAAACACTACGGTATAGATATAGCAGCACCGATTGGCACGCCTGTGGCAGCTATTCAAGAAGGTAAGGTAACAAAGTCTTATTATTCAAGTAGTTATGGAAACGTTGTATTTATTAAACATGGAGAATATGAGGCTGTGTATGCGCATTTAAATAAGAGATATGTAGTTCAAGGGGATTATATTTCAAAAGGAGAAATAATTGGAGAAGTAGGAAATACAGGAGAATCGAGAGGTGCACACTTACATTTAGAAGTTCATCAAGGAAGATGGACGATGGCGAAAAAGAATGCGATGAATCCATTGCTTGTTCTAAATGAACAGAGAAATGAAGTTGTGTCCTCATCCTTATATGTCGTCCAAAAAGGGGACACTTTAGTTAGTATTGCACGGAAATTTAGTATGTCAGTTAAGGAAGTTAAAGATAAAAATGGACTGCAGCAAGATCGGATTTATCCAAATCAACAATTATACGTAAAGTAAAAAAAGAGCTAGTTAAACTAGCTCTTTTTTTTACCAAAAAATAAAGACACATATAAATCCAGAAATAGCTAAGTAGCTATATAAGTAAAATACTTTCGTTCTTGTTTTTTCGTTCGTTCGAAATAGTACAATAGTCGGTTCAATTAAACCGATTGTCAAACAAAGTAAACCAAGAAGCATACAACCGATTGAAATGGAGTACAGGGCGATTTGTGGTGCTTGAAATGGAATCATCCATTTTAATAAAAATGCAATAAGTGCAGTGTAGCAAATGCTGCCGATGTATTTATTCAACGGTGCATTAGAACGGAACCCTGGAAGTTTTTTTAAGAAAGAACGGGAAACAACTTCAGTTTGTAAAGATGTGTGCTCTTCAATTATTTTTTGAGCTTCTTTTCCTTTTTGGAAAAGGGATAATATCCAGTTTCGCTCACCTTGAAAAATAAATTGAGAAGTTGTCAAATAATGATCCACCTTCACTTTATTCCAACTCTTCCATGGGTGACGCTCACACAGTTTTAATTTACTCTCTGTTTTTTTATCATACTGATAAATACTGATGCCATCTTCATCGAAAGCAGCATAGTATGTCTCGCTTGAGAATGTGCCTAAATCAATTGGACAGTAGAAAAGTAATTCTTTTTTTAAGTAAAAGTATTCTTTTCTTAAGTTTTTTTTCATTGCTTCTCGAATAGAGTGTCTCTTTTCTTTTTTCATGACATTTCCTCCATAATCCAGAAAATGTTCTTATCTTAACAATTCAACATCTTATCACTTTTCATTATATATGACTAGGGGATTCATAGGGGAAATGCCGAATACTAAAAAATCTGGGGTGTATTGTAAAATATAGTAATTGGTTTTAATTATATAAAATTAATAACTTATTTTTAATAAGTTACACTTTTTTTGTTCACAATACGATTATGTTGTTGTATAATAAAGTGGAAAATAGAATATCGGTCTATCTTCGGGGCAGGGTGAAAATCCCGACCGGCGGTGATGAACTATATGTGATTTTGTTCTAAGCCCGCGAGCCGTTAAGGCAGGATTTGGTGTGATTCCAAAGCCGACAGTATAGTCTGGATGGGAGAAGATGGAGGTTCAAGCGTTCAAAAAAGATATGGATTTGAACGTCTGTTTGATGTGCCTTAAATTCTCCCTTTGTGTAAAACACAAAGGGTTTTTTCGTTCTATGAAAAAGTAGGCATAGCAGAACCTTTCCACTTTCCATGAGATGATCGATGGAAAAGGAGAGAGAAAGATGAAACAAAAAAACAGTGTAGTGCAGATGGTGAGTGTAGCGATGCTAAGTAGTATTGCATATTTACTGATGATGTTGGATTTCCCGTTTCCAGGGCTTCCGCCATTTTTAAAAATTGATTTTAGTGATGTACCAGCTCTAATTGCGGCAATTATTTTCGGGCCAGTTGCAGGGATAATTGTAGAGGCGATAAAGAATATTTTACATTACGGGATTCAAGGGAGTTTAACGGGAGTGCCAGTTGGAGAAATTGCTAACTTTATTGCAGGATGTTTATTTATTGGACCGGCAGCTTTCTTATTTAGAAAGTATCGTACTGTTAAGAGTTTAACGACAGGATTAATGCTAGGGACAATTACAATGGCGCTCATTATGAGTGTATTAAATTACATCATTATATTCCCAGCTTACACTTGGTTTTTAAATTCACCAGCTATGTCTAGCGAGGCTATAAGAACAACGGTTGTAACGGCAATCTTACCATTTAATTTGATTAAAGGAATTGTTGTGACAATTGTATTTGTAGCGTTATTCTCACGCCTGAAAGTATGGGTGTTTGCAAAAATGAAAAATGCATAAAATATAAAATAAAACCATTAGTAGTATGGAACTACTAGTGGTTTTTTATTAAGTAGAATGAAAATAGAAAACAAAAAATATCCCTCATATGAATGAGGGATATTTTTTGAAGTTAATAAAAGACTATTCGAATTTTAAAGAGTCGCCATCAAATGATTCATCAGCAACTTTAATTGAGTCAGTTGGACAACCTTCGAATGCATCCATCATATCTTCAATTAATACATCTGGAATTTCAACGATACCTTGGTTATCGTCTAACGTTACAAATGCAATACCTTCATCATCATAATCATAAATGTCTGGTGCAGCAGCGCCGCAAGCACCACATGCGATACAAGTATCTTTATCAACGATTGTATATTTTGCCATCTTTTTTCCCTCCTGATAATATGTATGTGAAAAGCTCGCCATAAAAATTATAACCTTATTGTAAAACGGTTTTTAAAACTTTTCAACATAAAATTATAATGATAATCCTTATCAATTAGAGTGTCAACTAATTTTTGCATTATGTCATAAGATTTTCAAAATACGTAAATGTTATTTCGTTTGGTACAATATACTATATACAAGTACATAGTGCCGATATGATAAATTTAATGAGTAAGTGCAATCATACTAAAAAGTAATTAAGCTAGATTGAAAGGTGGAAGCGGTAATGCAACTACAATATACTTTATTGTATTGTTTAAAACAATTGAATGGTGAAAGGACCGTTTCTTCTATTTATTATTTATTAAAAGGAAAACGATCTTCGCAAACGTTACAAGATGGAAATATGTTCCGAATTTCATTTTTGTTTGGAATATATAAATCGTTAAATAGAACAGACTATGATCGTGAAGTTGCAAAGTTGTTGCAAGCAGATTTGATTCGAGAAATACATGAAAATACATATTTGTTAACATCTAAAGGTAAAATGCAGTTACATACATGGGAGGAAGTGTATGCTTTTCCTGCGCATTTACATGGTTTACACTATGGTGAATTAGGTGAAACATTTTGGAAACGATTATCATTAATTATTCAAACTATATCTAATTTACAACAGAATAATACGAAGTTTATTCCCATTCAACAAGATACAGAAATAATGATGTGGGTAAAACGTTTTTTAACAGGTATACCATATAGGCGAAGTGAATTGGCTAAAAGATTATGGAAAGAAATACATAATCTTTTAGGAAAAGGTGATGTGGTAGAAGCGACGATTGTAACATATAGATTAACAGGATATGAACGTATCGGTTGTACATTGCAGCAATTAGCGGAAATTACGAAACAAGATATATTCCGGGTGTATTTTTTATTTTGGGGTACAATTCACTTCTTTATACAAGAAGTTCACGATAAAGAAAATGAATTTCCGCTATTAGCTGAGATTATCTCTTATCCAAATGAGAGAGCTGATTTATTTAGTTTATCAACGAAAAAAACATATAATTTTTGGAGACAAGGACGCTCTTTAGATGAAATAGCGACAATTAGAAATTTAAAGGTTGCAACGATAGAAGATCATTTTGTTGAAATTGCTTTGCGGGAAAAAGAGTTTTCAATCGAGATGTTTATGGAAAAAGACAAAATAGATAAAGTAACAAAAGTAATTGAGGCATTACAAACACGTAAGTTGCGTGAGTTGAAACAAGCGGTTGGAGAGGGTATTTCTTATTTTGAAGTTCGTCTTGTATTGGCGCGGATGGAGGGTATAAATGAAGCTTGAGGAATATTTATATAGATGGTTTGGATATTCTGAATTTCGTACAGGGCAAAAAGGGGTCATTACAGATTTATTAGAAGGAAAAGATGTTATAGCAATGCTCCCGACTGGAAGAGGGAAGTCTATGTGCTATCAACTTCCAGGGCTAATGCAAGAAGGAACCGTGCTTGTTGTATCACCATTATTATCTTTGATGGAAGATCAAGTTACACAATTAAAGTATGTTGTGAAAAACCGAGTAATAGCATTTAATAGTTTTCGGACATTACATGAAAAAAGAGAAGCGATGAAAAAATTAGCTTCATATAAATTTATTTTTGTTTCACCAGAGATGTTGCAGTCGGAAGTGTTAATAAGAGAATTGAAGAAAGTTCATATTTCATTATTTGTTGTGGATGAGGCTCATTGTATTTCACAATGGGGTTATGATTTTAGGCCAGACTATAAAAAACTAAATGTAGTCATTGAAAATATCGGGTCTCCTACGGTGCTAGCATTAACGGCAACAGCGACAAAAGATGTACTCCGAGATATAGCAGAGAGTTTAGATTTGAAGAAAGTGACGCAGCATGTATACTCTATTGATCGTCCAAATATTGCGATGGAAGTACAATTTGTGGAGACGATAGAAGAGAAGAAAGAAGCGCTTTTGAACCAGGTGATGTATTTACAAGGGCCAGGGATTGTATATTGTTCAAGCAGAGCGTGGACAGAACGTTTAACGGAGTATTTAAGAGGAAAAGGCGTGACTGGTGTCGCTTTTTATCATGGTGGTATGGAACATGAAGAGCGTATGTTAATTCAACAGCAGTTTATGAATGACCAGTTGCAGCTTGTAATATGTACAAGTGCTTTTGGTATGGGAGTAAATAAGTCGAATACGAGCTATATTATTCATTTTCATTATCCGACTAATATAGCTTCCTATTTACAAGAAATCGGAAGAGCTGGAAGAGATGGTGAACCGAGTATAGCTATCTTACTATGTAGTCCGTTAGATCACGATTTACCAATTTCGATAATTGAAGATGAATTGCCAAGTCAGTCGCAAATACAATTTTTATTCTCTTTACTACAAGAAAGAATGTTTCAAACGAAAGAATTACCAATAGAAGAGGTAGAAGAAATTTGTTATAATGCAGCAAGATTTAATGAACAATATTGGCGTTTCATCCGCTATCACCTTGAACAGCTTGGAATCATACAACAGCGAAAATTAAAATTAGAGAGCTTGTCAGATGAAATTATGAACAGATTAATAGCTGAAGTAGAAATAAGGCTACGTAATAAATATAGTGAGCTAGAAAACATGAAGTCGTGGATACAAGTGAAAGAATGTAGGCGTGAATATTTGTTACAACAGTTCGGTTATAGAAAAGAGAACGAGTTGAAAAATTGCTGTGACTATTGTGGTATTACAAAAACAGATTATAAAAAAAGACAAGCGGAACAATCGGATTTCGACTATAATTGGGAAACAGAGTTACAAAAGCTTTTCGGTCTAGAAAAGATGGGGGAATGATGAACATTCAAAGGCATAATATTGAAGATATGAGTCCGAAAGAAATAAGGCTGAATCTGTATATCACACAGTTCATTATTATCGGTATCGGTTGTTTACTAGCATATGTATTATTCCGAGATATAAAATCGGTGTATAGTCTGTGGAAGTGGGAACCGGTGTCTATACTTATAATAGGTGGCTTGTTGGCGATTGGTATTGTGTTATTAGATTATGTTGCAATGCGAGTATTTCCAGAGTCTTGGTTTGATGATGGTGGTATTAACGATAAGATGTTTCAAGGAATGTCAGTTATGCACCTACTCGTTATTACGTTCATTATCGGCTTTGCAGAAGAATTTTTATTTAGAGGTGTAGTGCAGACGCACTTTGGAATTGTAATAGCGAGTTTAGTATTTGCAGTGTTACATATTCGGTATATAACAAAGCCATTTTTGTTTTGTTTCGTCTGTTTCATTAGTTTTGTCTTTGGTTATGTGTTTGAATGGACAGGAAATTTGTTTATAACAATCTTTGCACACTTTCTTGTTGATTTTATAATGGGACTCCAATTAAGAAAATAAATGTAAGGTGGTGGTGAACAACATGAGAAAACGAATTCCTGATTTCGAAGAGGAATTAGAAGTTGAGCGAGTGGAAGAAAAAGAAAGTTTACCGCCGCGTAGTGAAATTCATAGAAATAAAGAGAAAAAAGAAAAGTTTAAAATGAATCATATTTTCGTCCGAGTTTTAACATTTCTATTCATATTACTACCAATTAGTATCTTATGGTATACAGATAAATATATTCAGGTGAAAAGTGATGGTAATAACGCTGGGAAAAGTGCGTTTGAGGTCATTTTCTTTGATTCAGCTAAATCTGAGTCTGAGGCAACATCTGAGAAAGTAGTAACGCATACGGTAAAAGAAGGAGAAACTTTAGAAAGTATAGCGAAGCAATATTTTTCAGATGAAACTGGGATTGAAGTGATTAAAAAGTATAATGATTTACAAGAAGATGAAGTGAATGTAGGTCAAGAAATAAAAATTCCGATAAAAGATAAGTCCGCAAAGCAGGATAGCTAGTAACATACCTACTATAAAAGCTGAGGATTATCTTTATGCGGAAGGGAGTGAAAATATATGATATGGATTATCTTATTAAGTGCTCTCATATGTATTGGTATTATATTTCTTCTTGTAATGTATACAGAAGCGATGCGTAATACTGTGTTAGAACATACTTTACTTTTTAAAGAATTTCCGAAAAGTTTTCAAAAAGTAAAGGTGTTTTTTATTTCTGATATTCATAGAAGGGTCATTTCAAGTTCGTTAATTGAACAAGTAAAAGGAAAAGTAGACCTTGTAATTATTGGCGGTGATTTAGCGGAAAGAGGCGTCCCTTTATCGAAAATTTCTGCAAATATACAAAAGTTAAGAGCGATAGCTCCTGTATATTTTGTGTGGGGAAATAATGATTATGAGATTGAATATCATGAATTAGATGCTTTGTTATTAGAAAATAATGTGAAAGTTTTAGACAATACAAGAGTTGTATTTGAGTCTGAACTAGGAGAAAAAATTTGTTTGCTCGGTGTAGATGATGTTGGTTTGAAGCGTGATCGTTTAGATTTAGCTTTGGCTGATTGCAAAGAAGATGGTTTTCGCATATTAATTAGCCATAACCCTGATATAATAAATAAAATGTCTGGAAAAGAACAAATTTCACTTGTGTTAAGTGGACATACACATGGAGGACAGATTCGATTATTCCCATCTAAAAAATATTTAAAAGGTGGCGTATATAAGCATTCAAATATGACTCTTTTTGTTAGTAATGGGTATGGAACAACGTTGATTCCACTTCGCTTCCGAGCACCTGCTCAAACACATATTATTACGTTATGCGGAGGGAAATGATGCCAACTCTAAACGGGAAATATAACATAAAAGCTGTTTCCAATATAATTGGAATTCAGCCGAGTACGCTTCGTGCATGGGAAAGACGATATCAAATTATTGCCCCAATGCGGAATCATGCGGGGCATCGATTATATACAGAAGAGCATATTCAAATTTTGAAATGGTTAATGGACAAGGTTTCTTCCGGCATGATGATTGGACAAGCAGTTCAATTATTAGAAGGGAATCGTTCGCAGAGTAATGTTCAAAAAGAAATACATTACGATAGAGAAGTTGTTTTAGTGGACGATTTACTGCAAGCTTTGTTAAAATTTGATGAAATTACAACTTCTGCATTGTTAAACGAGGCTTTCAGTATTTATGCAACAGAAAAAGTCATAGCAAGTATTGTTCTTCAAGTGTCAAATAAATTGTTAACGTTAAAAAATAATAATGAAGTTACAATGGTGCAATTCCAATATGTCGTATCATTTTTACAAACTCGTCTAGGAATGGTGTATCATAATGCATCATCATTTTCTTCTATACACAAAGTTGTTGTGTTAGAAAATAATATGTTGAAAGGGTTTGTTTTCTCAACGTATTTACGCTTAAAAGGATATGAGGTGATATATATTAGGTCAAGCTTAGCGGAAGATGGTATTTTGTTAGCTGTTGAGAAAATACAACCTACATATGTAGTAGTCTCTTTTGATGAGGAACGAGAACTTAAGAACGCGATGAAAGACATGAATTTGTTGCAAGAAAAAAGTGAGAAACTTTCTGTTGGGTTTATAGGAGAAATAGGTGCTCGAGATCAGTTGAACATTCAAACATGCCTAATTGGTGATACGAAAGAAGAATGGGATGATTGGTTAAAAATGTTAGAATAGTTGTTCGAAAAGAACCATCTATTTTCTATTTCATATAATAAAAATTATATTCATTGGTTACGTAGGGAGGGTATGAGATGAGGCTGGAACGATTAAATTACAATAAGATAAAAATTTTCTTAACATTTGATGATTTATCTGAACGAGGATTAACGAAAGAAGATTTGTGGAGAAATGCACCGAAAGTACAGCAATTATTTCGTGATATGATGCAAGAAGCAAATAAGGAACTAGGGTTTGAAGCGGATGGCCCGATTGCAGTTGAAGTATTTTCTCTACAAGCGCAAGGAATGGTCGTAATTGTAACGAAAGAACATCAAGATGTGGATACAGATGATGAGTTCCGTGACGAGTTTATTGAAATGCAAGTGACTCTAGATGAAAGCGAGCATATACTGTATGAGTTTGCTACACTAGATGACGTAATTAACCTGTCGAATCGTTTATATAACCTTGATGTAACTGGCGGAAAACTATATACGTGGGATGGGCGTTTCTATCTTTGGGTGGAAGAAGAGGAGCAAGTTCAATTACTGAAGGCAGATTTTATAGCTATTTTAGCGGAATATGGTAATCCGTCTACAGCAACTATTTATCGTCTAATGGAGTATGGTAAAGAATTAATGGCTTCTCAAGCGATTGAACAAATACACAATTACTTTGTGAAAAAACAAAACCTTAGCTAATATAACAAAGCTAAGGTTTTGTTTTTTATTTGGAGAAACCTAAAATGTTGGTCTGAAAATGTCAAAACGATTAATGGTATAGCGGGAATCATAAATATTTGGGCGCTCTTTACTATACTTAAAAATATCTTCTTAAGTTGTTATATATAAGTAAAATAAAAAATATTTAAATATTTAAGTATTTTACTTTTCTAAAAGCAATAAAAGGACTATAATGATAGTGAAAACGCTTGCAACAGGAAATAGTTTGTATATATTTGTTAGCGTTTTCTATTGCATTCCAAATTTAACGGTGTATACTAGGCAATGAAGGTTTACTAAACAAGTGAAATTACAGGGGGTTTACTTACTATGGTAGCCGAAAAGGGAACTCAAACAAAAACACAACAACAAAGGGAACAACATTTTGAACTATTGAATTCGACACAAATTGTTATTAGTGAAGCATTAGAAAAATTGGGTTATCCAAACGAAGTATATGAATTATTAAAAGAACCAATTCGTATGATGACAGTGAAAATACCAGTTCGTATGGATGACGGGACTGTTAAAATATTTACAGGATATCGTGCACAACATAATGATGCTGTTGGTCCAACGAAAGGTGGAATTCGCTTCCATCCGAATGTAACAGAAAATGAAGTGAAAGCACTTTCAATCTGGATGAGCTTAAAATGTGGTATTGTTGATTTACCATACGGTGGAGGTAAAGGTGGAATTATCTGTGACCCACGTGAAATGTCATTCCGTGAGTTAGAAAGATTAAGCCGTGGTTATGTACGAGCAATTAGCCAAATCGTAGGACCGACGAAAGATATTCCAGCTCCAGATGTATTCACAAACTCTCAAATCATGGCATGGATGATGGATGAATATAGCCGTATTGATGAATTTAATTCACCAGGATTTATTACAGGTAAGCCACTTGTATTAGGTGGATCACATGGACGTGAAACAGCAACGGCGAAAGGTGTAACAATTTGTATTCGCGAAGCTGCAAAAAAACGCGACATTGATATTAAAGGTGCACGCGTTGTTGTTCAAGGATTCGGTAATGCTGGTAGCTTCTTAGCTAAATTTATGCATGATGCAGGCGCGAAAGTTATTGCAATCTCGGATGCTTACGGTGCATTGCATGATCCAAACGGATTAGATATTGATTATTTATTAGACCGTCGTGATAGCTTCGGTACAGTAACAAAACTATTTAATAATACAATTTCAAACAAAGAATTGTTAGAACTTGATTGCGACATTTTAGTTCCAGCTGCAATTGAGAACCAAATTACAGAAGAAAATGCTAATAATATTAAAGCAAAAATCGTTGTTGAAGCTGCAAATGGTCCAACAACATTAGAAGCAACTAAAATTTTAACAGATCGCGGAATTTTACTTGTTCCAGACGTATTAGCAAGTGCTGGCGGTGTAACAGTATCTTACTTTGAGTGGGTACAAAATAACCAAGGTTACTACTGGACTGAAGAAGAAGTAGAACAACGTTTAGAAAAAGTAATGGTAAGATCATTTGATTCTATTTATGAAACAGCACAAGTTCGTAAAGTGAACATGCGCTTAGCTGCGTATATGGTCGGTGTTCGTAAAATGGCTGAAGCAAGTCGCTTCAGAGGTTGGGTATAATATTATATCGTGAGAAAACGTGATTCCTTTCGAGGGAATCACGTTTTTTTGTTGAAGTATTAGTGTGAGGTGTTGTATATGGAAAATGAAATGATGGAACGAGTAGAACAATTAGAAGAAAAGGTTAAGAGGTTAGAGGGAGAACTCTCAAGAACGATGAAAGCCCGAAAAACAAGTAATGTTCGGATGTTCGGAGAAGGACTACTGTTTTTAATATTTGGTGCAGTTGTAGTAGGGCCGATTATCGCTTTTGTAATCTCAATTCTTACTTGGATTGTTGAAAAATAAAATAAAAACAAAAAAGAACGCTTGTTCTACACGAACAAACGTGCTATACTTCCCTTAGATAAACAAAACGGAAATGATTTTAAGGAGAGATAAATGATGAAAATGACAGTAGACCAAAGATTTATGATGCCAGCAGATGTTGTAGAACGAGTGGAAGTATTAAGAAACAAACAAAGTAAGCGCGGCACATTATTACAATCTGTAAATAAATTTTTCGGTTTAGATACGAAAGAAGATTGTGTTTGGTTTTACGGTTTTTATGGAGTTGCTGTAAGTATTTTATTATTTATGGTGTTCACATCAAATATTTTCGATTTTCTCTTCGCGTAAGAAATATGCGATAAGGACATTGCTACCGAATACATATATAAAGAAGTAAGGTAATCTTCTGAAGCGGGAGTTGGTAGTAATGGCGATGTTTCCTATAGAGCGTAACTATATTGGGTATGGAAGTTCACGACCGGGAATTCCTCTTTCTAAAGTAAGGTTTATTGTAAGTCATGATACGGGGAACCCTGGTAGCAATGCGATAGGGAATCGGGATTATTTTAATGAAATACAACCGAAAGCTTCGGCACATACATTTATAGATGATAAAACAATATTGGAAATTGTTCCTATAAATGAAGTTGCCTATCACGTTCGATATGGTGTGCCGACAGATAATGACTTATATGGTTATGATGCTAATAAGGCTGCCATTGGAGTGGAACTTTGTTATGGCGGTGATGTTAACTTTTGGGAAGCATATACCCGTTTTACGTGGTATCATGCGTATTTATGTCAAAACTTCGGCTTGAATCCGAAGAAAGATATCGTATCACATAAAACACTTGACCCAGCTAGAAAGATTGATCCTGAAAATGTATTAGGGAAACAAGGTATTAAATTTCAGCAGTTTTTAGCAGATGTCTATCGGATGTACGTTTCGTTTAGATGACAAATATATGAAAAATGAATACAATAAAGATAGGTGCCTACTGCTGTAAGTAGGTTTTTTCTTGTTTTTATAAATAGCGTATTGGTAGAAGACTAGGAGTGAGCTGAGTATGCAGAAAGAAACAGCTATCATAATTGGAGGCGGTCCGTGCGGATTAGCAGCAGCAATTTCGTTGCAAAAGGTAGGGATAAATCCGTTAGTAATTGAAAAAGGAAACATTGTAAATGCGATTTATAATTATCCAACTCATCAAACATTTTTCTCTTCTAGTGAAAAATTAGAAATTGGTGATGTAGCTTTTATTACAGAAAATCGTAAGCCAGTTCGAAATCAAGCGCTTGCGTATTATCGTGAAGTAGTAAAGCGTAAATCTGTACGTGTAAATGCTTTTGAGCGAGTGGAGAAAGTACAAAAAGATGGAGAAGTTTTTCATATTGAGACAACAAAGCGTGACGGAAGTACAGAAATATATATAGCGAAATATGTTGTTGTAGCAACTGGATATTATGACAATCCAAATTATATGCATGTTCCCGGCGAGGAACTGAAGAAAGTAGCTCACTATTTTAAAGAGGGACATCCTTATTTTGATCGAGATGTAGTAGTTATAGGTGGGAAAAACTCGAGTATAGATGCCGCGTTAGAACTTGTTAAAACCGGTGCGCGTGTAACGGTTTTATATCGCGGAAGTGAGTATTCACCAAGCATTAAGCCGTGGATTTTGCCGGAGTTTGAGGCGTTAGTACGAAGCGGCACAATTCAAATGCATTTTAGGGCTCACGTGAAAGAAATTACTGAACATACATTAACGTTTACAGTCGATGATGAGGCATATACAATCCAAAATGATTTTGTATTTGCGATGACTGGTTACCATCCTGATCATAGTTTCTTAACGAAGATGGGTGTTCGGATTGATGAAGAAACAGGACGTCCGATTTATGCAGATGATACAATGGAAACGAACGCTGAAAATATTTTCATTGCAGGTGTAATTGCTGCTGGGAATAATGCGAATGAAATATTTATTGAGAACGGTCGATTTCATGGGGATGCGATTGCGCAAACCATTGCGTCAAGGGAAATATAAAAAGAAGCTGTCGAAATAAACTTCGACAGCTTCTTTTTAATTGTGCATAAACATATTTTGGATTGTTTCATGAGAATTTGTATTCTCTAATGCAACTAATAATTTAATACGTGCTTTTTGAGCATTTAAACCGTATGTGAATACAATACCCATATCTTTTAATTGTTTGCCGCCACCTTCATATGAATATACATCTTGCACGATGCCATTGAAACAGCGAGAAACTAATACGATAGGGATTCCTTTGTCGATTAATCGTTCTAGACTAGGAAGTGTTCTTGGAGGTAAATTACCTTGTCCAAGTGCTTCAATAACAATCCCGTCTACTGGAAGGTTTTCAATTGCTGCTAACAATGTATCGTCCATACCAGCGTATGCTTTTAGAACAACTACGTTTTTAGAAACCTTATTTACTGAATATGTTTCATGGTGTACTAAAGCGTGATGGAATACAACGCCGCGCTTTGTTACCATACCAATTGGTCCATACTGTGGACTCTGGAATGTTGCCACGTTACTTGTATGTGTTTTCGTTACATTTGTAGCGCAATGGATTTCGTCGTTTAATACGACTAAAACACCTTTTTCAGCAGCTTCACTACAGCTAGCTACTTTTACAGCCGATAAGAAGTTATATAGGCCATCAGCACCTAATTCATTACTAGAACGCATTGCACCTGTTACAACGATTGGAATAGTTGCTTGCACTGTTAAATCTAAGAAATAGGCTGTTTCTTCTAATGTATCCGTACCATGCGTAATGACTACGCCATGAATGTTGTCTTGTTTTACTTTTTCATCAATGATGACTTGTAATTGTAACATTTCGCTCGGTGTCATATGAGGAGATGGTAGATGGAACACGTCTTCAACGATTAAATCAACATCGCCTTCTAAATCAGGAATAAATTTTAAAAGAGGATTTTTTTCACCTGGCTGTACGACCCCAGTTTCTTTATCTTCCTCCATTGCAATTGTTCCACCTGTGTGTAAAACTAGGATTCTTTTCAATGCTTATACCCCTTTCAAGTTGAAAAATACATTTAGAACATAACATGTTTTGAGTAAATTCGACAATGGAAATGTATAAAAGTATGCATCGAAAATGACAATAAAGTTAGCTGCTATATATACGATGTATAAAATCACGAAACGAAATGTGTAAATGTAGGATAGGAGGGAGCAATTACATTGAAAAAGATGGAGAAAATTTTTATTCGTATATTAGTAATACAATTCATTTGTCTTTCTGTTGTGCAATTGTTATTTATACATAAGTCATCAGTGAAATATTTATCTAAAATTGTTTATTATGAAGGTGTCATGGTAAAAAACAAAGCAGAAATCTTACAGGTGAATAGGTAGTTTTCATTTTCTTCTATGAAGGATTATGCTACAATAATTGAGGATTTAATGACGTGAAGCAAATGAGAAGAAGCAGGAGAATACCTGCTTTTCGTTTTGTTTTATAAGTGAAAAAATGAGGTGTTACAATGGATAAACGAATTTCAATTGCTATAGATGGTCCAGCAGCTGCTGGAAAAAGTACGGTTGCAAAAGTTGTGGCAAAGAAACTTTCTTACGTTTATATTGATACAGGCGCAATGTACCGCACGATTACATATGCAGCCCTTGAACAAAAAGTGGACATTGAAAATGAAGAGAAGTTAATGGAAGTTGTAAAGAATGTAAATATTGAGTTTCAGCAAGGAGAAAATACACAACTTGTATTTTTAAATGGACAAGATGTTTCTGAAGTAATTCGTACACCTGAGGTGACGAATCGAGTATCTATTGTGGCGAAACATCGCCTTGTTCGTGAAGAAATGGTACGTCGTCAACAAGAGTTAGCGGAAAAAGGCGGCGTTGTAATGGATGGCCGTGATATTGGTACACATGTGTTACCAGATGCTGAAGTGAAGATCTTTATGCTTGCTTCTGTTGAAGAAAGAGCAGAAAGAAGACATTTAGAAAATATAAATAAAGGTTTCGATTCTAATTTAGAGCAGTTAAAAAAAGAAATTGCTCAGCGTGATAAATTAGATTCAGAACGCGAGGTTTCTCCTCTAAAGAAAGCTGATGATGCATTGGAATTAGATACAACTTCTTTATCAATTGAAGAAGTTGTCCAAAAAATTATGAGTATTGTTTCAGGAGTGTTTGCGAAATAAAGAAAGGGGATAACCTCTTTCTTTTTTTGTTTATATAGAAATGTAAAGGATGCGTGAATTGTGAGTCTCTTTCCTTGACAAATGATCGGATTTGTAAGAAGTTAGTAAAAGAAGGATAAAACTTTCAGAATATATTCGCTATTATATTTCAAAACATACTTTCTTCAAGATGATTTTGCTGTATACTATTTATATAGGTTTAATATATTTTCTAGTGAAATGTATGAAAACTGAGTATGTGATG
The DNA here is from genome assembly GCF_044908765.1 of Bacillus sp. RC251. Lineage (NCBI taxonomy): Bacteria > Bacillati > Bacillota > Bacilli > Caryophanales > Bacillaceae > Bacillus > Bacillus sp. RC251. Next base: position 537,013 of record NZ_JBIYDP010000001.1, read on the forward strand.
ATAAATTCTTAAACATGCAAATGAAAACATATGTTTTCATTTCGTATATACATAAAAAATGCTTTGTCAATTCTGTAGGGAGGTATTTCCATGGTAGAGAAAATGAATGAAGAAGTTATGGATTCAAAAGAATTACAAGTTGGTGACGTTGTTACAGGTTCTGTAACGAAAGTTGAAGAGAAACAAGTGCTTGTAAATGTTGGATACAAAACAGATGGCATAATTCCAATTAGTGAATTAGCTAACGTTCATATTGAAAAAGCAAGCGATGTTGTAGAATTAGATCAAATACTAGAATTGAAAATTATTAAATTAGAAGAAGATGATCTTGTCTTATCTAAACGTGCTGTTGATGCAGAAAAAGCATGGGTAGAATTACAAGAGAAATTTACTTCTGGTCATGTGTTTGATGTTACTGTAAAAGATATCGTGAATGGTGGATTAGTTGTGGACCTTGGTGTTCGTGGTTTTATCCCAGCTTCACTTGTAGAAGTACATTATGTAGAAGATTTTACTGACTATAAAGGCAAAACATTAGCCGTGAAAATTGTTGAATTAGACCGCGAAAAAAATCGTGTAATCCTTTCGCATAAAGCAGTAGTAGAATTAGAACTAGATTCTAAGAAAAAAGAAGCGATTTCTTCATTAAAAGAAGGAGACGTTGTTGAAGGAACAGTGCAACGATTAACGGATTTTGGTGCTTTCGTTAACGTTGGTGGTGTGGACGGTTTAGTTCATATTTCACAAATTTCACACGAACGTGTAGAGCAACCTTCTGAAGTATTAGAGCAAGGTCAAAAGGTAAAGGTAAAGGTATTATCTGTTGATGCTGATACACAACGTATTTCTTTATCAATTAAAGCAGCTCAGCCAGGACCTTGGGAGAATGTTGCTGGCGAAATAAAAGCTGGAGATATTCGTGAGGGAGTAGTAAAACGTCTTGTTACATTCGGTGCATTCGTTGAAATTTTACCTGGCGTTGAAGGTCTTGTGCATGTATCTCAAATTGCAAATCGTCACGTGAAAAATCCGAATGAAGTATTGGAAATGGGACAAGAAGTAAAAGTGAAAGTGCTTGAAGTCCATGTTGCAGAGAAACGTATTTCTTTAAGTATAAAAGAAACGCTTGAGGAAAATAATGTAATTGAGGATTACAGTCAGTATGAACCAAATGCTGATTCTGCTACTTTCCAATTAAGTGATATTATTGGTGAACAACTGAAAAAATTAAAGAAATAAAGAGGGGTACAAGTGGTAAGGGCAAAACGTAAATTAGATCATATTGAATACGCTCTTTCTACTGGTCAGTCTCGTACGCATGGATTTCATGATATTGATTTTGTGCATCAAGGATTGCCAAATTCAAGTTATGACACAATAACATGTGAAACAAAAATCGGCGAACTTTCACTAAGTTCGCCGATTTTTATCAATGCGATGACTGGTGGTGGGGGAGAGAAAACGTTACATATTAATGAGCAATTAGCATATGTAGCGAAACATCATAATCTTGCTATGGCTGTAGGGTCGCAAATGGCGGCGTTAAAAGATGAAAGTGAGGCTGCTTCTTATACGATTATCAGAAAGGTAAACCCAAATGGTGTTTTCTTTGCTAATTTAGGTAGTGAGGCAACTATCGAACAAGCAGAGCGTGCCGTTGATATGATTGAAGCGAATGCATTGCAAATTCATTTAAATGTCATACAAGAGTTAACGATGCCAGAAGGAGACCGTGACTTTACTGGTGTACTTCAGCGTATTGAGAAAATTGTATTAAATAGTAAAGTTCCTGTCATTGTGAAAGAAGTTGGATTTGGGATGAGTAAGGAAACCGTACAACAGTTAGCGAGCATAGGTGTAACGGCAATTGATATTGGTGGACAAGGTGGTACAAATTTTGCTGCTGTTGAAAATGAAAGAAGACAGCGAATGCTTTCTTATTTTAATGACTGGGGCATACGAACAGCAACCTCGATTATTGAAGCAACCTCTACAAATAATAACCTCTCTTTTATTGCATCTGGGGGTATACAAACAGCGCTTGACGTAGCGAAAGCAATCGCATTAGGGGCGAATACAACTGCGTTTGCTGGATACTTTTTACGTATTTTAATGCAAGATGGTATCGAGAAGTTAGTGGATGAAATTGATCTTTTACATACAGATTTGAAATTTATTATGACAGCTCTTGGTGCAAAGACGATAGAAGAGTTACAGGCTGTACCTCTTGTTGTAAAGGGCGAAACGTATCATTGGTTAACGCAGCGTGGTATTGATACGACGCATTATAGTAGAAGATAAAAAAATCAACCGTTTGGTTGATTTTTTTGTTTTTGTTCGTTTTAGTAATATAAGGTGAGGAATGGAATTAATATTCTATCAAAATAAAATTATTCCTATATAAACACTATCTTGTGCAAGTTGCGACTGAAAAAGAGGCTGGAAAATGTAGATAGTTTGCTACTGAATTATTGGGGAGAGTTTAATTTCGCAAAGGAAAAATAGGTAGAGATAAAACTAAACCATAGAAAAATTCGGATGTTAAATGTTATTTTGATATAAGTAAAAATCATTAAAATAATTATGTAAAAGACGGTTTCGTACAATATCGAAACCGTCTTTTTGTGTTCATTAGTGCTGATTTTGTTTTCGGGCTTGCTCTGGTGTATCCAGTCCAGTTGCACCCGGATATTGTAGTGATTGGTCACGATCAGATTCAACGCGTCGTGATTCTCTTAGTTTTCGTTCTTGACGATCTTTACCCATAATGAATAGCACCTCCTTATTAAAAGTGTTGCTGTTATATGAAAAAACTATGCGCGAAGAAAGTGGATTAACTTTCATAAAAAGTTCCCATAATGGAAAACATAGGAGGTGAAATGATGGAAGGGAGTACTTTTTATTTTTTAGCTTGGATAGGGTGGATTATTGTAACTTTTTTTATGAAAAAGGACTCTATGCGGTGGAAGATAAGCGCTTGTATATTGATTTTTATTATTTGCTCTCCGTTACATGTAACGATTGCTTCATTCAAGGTATCAGTAAATGCACTTTTGCTTTGTATTGTTGCTTTTATAGGAATCGCACTATATTCTATTTGGAAAAAATTATATAGCTTACTTTCGGCACTTATTATTGCAATGTTATATACAAGTTTTCATTTGTTAGAAGTATATGATCCGATTTGGATTGTGGTGGACAGGTTGTTTTTGGTAAGTGGTGCTCTTGTGTATGCATCGGTTTTATTGCATGAGGATCGCATATTACGATTATGTTCTCTTTATATAGGAATGTTACAGGGGGAATTGTTAGTGACACTTATTTTTCGAAAACTACATTTCCCTTATGATTACGGAAGTTTAGCGTTTTTTGATATCGTCGCCGTTGCTACATTTTTCATGGCAATTTTGTTTTGGATTGCAAAAGCATCAGTATACATGGAACAGTTCAAGAGGAAATCACGTAAAAGAAAGGCGAGGGTAATACATGACTGAATATACACCGGCCATTTTATGCGGAGTAATAGCGGGGACAGTAACGAGAGTGCTAATGCTCCGGACAGATACGCGTCAATATCCGACGAGGCTCCACGGGAAAATTATTCACGTTGCGATGGGGTTAATTGCAGCGGCTTTAGGAGCGATTGCAATTCCGTCAATTTTGAAAAAAGATTTTTCTGCTATTACATTTCTTACATTAGCAGCAACACAGTTTCGTGATGTGCGTAATATGGAAAGAAATACCCTTCAACAATTAGATGGATATGAGCTCGTACCGCGTGGAAATACATATATTGAAGGGATTGCATTAGTTTTTGAAAGTCGAAACTATTTGGCGATGTTAACGTCGTTTGCAACGACGTTTGCGTATATAGGATTCCATTCATGGATTGCTGGAGTAATTATGGCTATAATCGCATTTATTATCGCGAAAAAATTAATGTCTGGCAGAAGGTTACATGATCTTGTTGATATCGAGCATGTTCCACTTCGTTTTGAAGGAGCGGGGCTGTATATTGATAATATTTACATTATGAATATTGGATTACCAGCAAGGCAAGAGGAAATTATGAAATATGGAATGGGCTTTATTTTAAGGCCGAAAACAATTGATGCGATGGTGACAATCTCAAACTTAGGACAACGACAAGCTATTTTACATGATGTTTCTGTTGCTTTAGGGATTTATAGAGATTCTGGTACGCCAGCGCTTGTGCCGCTAGCAAAGCGTGATTTAGAAGATGGTAGGGTTGGGATTTTTGTCTTGCCACAAGATCAAGATGCAGAGAAAGCGATAGGTGTCATAGGGAATGTGCCGACGTTAGAAAGTGCTGTTCATATGTCATCGGAAGCCCCGAAAGGAAGGGGAGATAAAAGATGATGTTAGAAAGTGTAATTCTCGCGGTTATTACAACAACGCCGGAGAAATTTGCTGGTGGTGCCCCTTTGTTTACTTGTGAATCGACAGATGAGTTAGAATTTGTTGCAAATAATTTAGAGGCAATTTTAGATGGTATTGCACATCGCTTACAAGAGAATGTATATATTATTGTGAAACATTAGTAACGTGTGGTATAATGTGAGGTGTTTTGATACGCTGAGAAATATTCTGGAATGCAAATCCCTTCTTGCACAAAGAAGGGTTTTTTACATAATAAACAGAAGCAAGTTGAAAGGATGAAAGTATATGCCGAAACCAGTAATAGCAATAGTAGGCCGCCCGAACGTAGGAAAATCTACTATTTTCAATAGAATTGTTGGAGAAAGAGTTTCAATCGTAGAAGATATACCAGGTATAACGCGAGACCGTATTTATAGTGCGGGAGAATGGTTAAATCATGAATTTAACATTATTGATACAGGTGGAATTGATATTGGAGACGAGCCGTTCTTGACACAAATTCGTCAACAAGCGGAAGTAGCGATTGATGAAGCAGATGTTATCATTTTTATGACGAATGGTCGCGATGGTGTAACTGCAGCAGATGAAGAAGTTGCTAAAATTTTATATCGTTCTAAAAAACCAATTGTACTTGCGGTAAATAAGGTTGATAATCCAGAAATGCGTAGTGATATTTATGATTTTTATGCATTAGGATTTGGCGAGCCATTCCCGATTTCAGGTACACACGGTTTAGGACTTGGTGATTTGTTAGATGAAGCTGCAAATCATTTTCCAAAGATTGAAGAAGAAGCGTATGATGATGAAACAATCCGTTTCTCTTTAATTGGACGTCCAAATGTAGGGAAATCATCACTTGTAAATGCACTTCTTGGTCAAGAACGTGTAATTGTAAGTAATATAGCGGGAACGACACGTGATGCTGTTGATACACCATATAGTAAAGATGGTCAAGATTATGTAATCATCGATACAGCTGGTATGCGTAAAAAAGGGAAAGTATACGAAAGCACAGAAAAGTATAGTGTACTTCGTGCGCTTAGAGCGATTGAACGTTCTGACGTTGTTTTAGTCGTTTTAGACGGAGAAGAAGGAATTATTGAACAGGATAAAAAAATTGCTGGATATGCTCATGATTCAGGACGTGCTGTTATTATCGTCGTAAACAAATGGGATGCAGTGAAAAAAGATGAAAAAACAATGAAAGCATTTGAAGAAAACATCCGTGCTCATTTCCAATTTTTAGAGTACGCACCGATTGTATTCTTATCTGCGAAAACGAAAAAACGTACACAAACATTATTACCAGTTATTAATGAAGTAAATGAAAGCCATAGTATCCGTATTCAAACGAACGTATTAAATGATGTAATTATGGATGCGGTAGCGATGAATCCAACACCAACTCATAATGGTAGCCGTCTGAAAATCTTCTATGCGACACAGGTTGCGGTAAAACCACCAACATTTGTTATATTTGTAAACGATACAGAATTAATGCACTTTTCATATGAGCGCTTCTTAAAGAATCGTTTACGTGAAGCGTTTGGTTTTGTAGGAACGCCGATTCACATTATCGCTAGAGCAAGAGACTAATGGAGAGGATGTGATTTTATGACAAAAATCACAGTAGTTGGAGCAGGTAGCTGGGGAACAGCGTTAGCGATGGTATTAGCTGACAATGGACATGATGTACGTATTTGGGGAAATCGTTCTGAACTTATGGAAGAGATTAATACAAAACATGAGAATAGTCGATATCTTCCAGGAATTACATTGCCAAGCACAATCGCAGCCTACTCTTCTTTAGAAGAAGCATTAGTAGATGTAAATGTAGTACTTCTTGTAGTACCAACGAAAGCGTATAGAGAGGTATTACAAGATATGAAGAAATATGTAGCAGGTCCGACTACTTGGATTCATGCAAGTAAAGGGATTGAACCTGGTACATCAAAACGTATTTCGGAAGTGATTGAGGAAGAAATTCCAGAGGACTTGATTAAAGATGTTGTTGTACTATCTGGACCGAGTCATGCAGAAGAAGTTGGTTTACGTCAAGCGACAACTGTTACGTCTGCAGCAAAGCGTATGGAAGCGGCTGAGGAAGTACAAGATTTGTTTATGAATAGTTACTTCCGTGTATACACAAATCCAGATATCGTTGGAGTTGAGCTTGGTGGTGCGTTAAAAAATATTATCGCATTAGCTGCTGGGATAACTGATGGACTTGGATTAGGTGATAATGCGAAAGCGGCATTAATGACACGTGGTTTAACGGAGATTGCTCGTTTAGGAAGAAAAATGGGCGGAAATCCATTAACGTTTGCTGGTCTAACTGGTATGGGAGACTTAATTGTAACTTGTACAAGTGTTCATAGCCGAAATTGGCGCGCTGGAAATATGCTTGGAAAAGGACACTCTTTAGAAGAGGTGTTAGAAAGCATGGGTATGGTTGTAGAAGGTGTAAGAACAACGAAAGCTGCTCACGAATTAGCAGAGAAAATGGAAGTTGAAATGCCGATTACAGCTGCTTTATATGACGTGCTATTCAATGGGAATAATGTGAAAGATGCAGTAGGCTCATTAATGGGACGTGTTCGAAAACATGAAGTGGAAGCTATACCTGACTTACTTTAAAGAAAAGCGACAGAAGTACATTTGTACTTCTGTCGCTTTTTATTTTTATGGGTCTTTTCACCATTTTTTTAATTTTGCATAGGATGAAGAGTAACTTGAGGAGAGGGTGAAAAGAATGGATAATAACATTTTTAATAACATTGAAAAAGAAGCGAAAGTGAATAAAGAAGATATTTTTAAATTAGCATCATCTGTACAGAATGCGAATTTACGTGATGAGACTGTGCTTCGTCAATTGATTCATCAAGTGGCTCTTATGGCAGGACGTGAAGTGCCGAAAGAACAAGAGGATCAAATTGTAAAAGCAATTATTAACAATAATATGCCCGCTGATTTTGGTTCGTTAAGCAAAATGTTTAAAAAATAAGATATAAGAAACAAAGAGTTTGTAGATTGCATATGATAGCCATGAAAGTATGGGAATAGAGCTGTTTTGGGCATATTTGGTCAACCGAAGCGAGAGATACACTCGCTTCGGTTTTATTTTTATTTAGATTAGTGGAAGATGCGAAAAAACCTGTTGATTAAAGTTATATATTCGTAATTTGTAGTAAAATGTTCTTTTTGTATTTGTTTAAAGATTTTAATTTGTTAAAATAGTATAAAAATAGATTAATAAAAAGGGGTGTGTATATGTCAGAAGGGCTCATAAAAATGTGGTTTGCTTTAGGAGCAATTGGATTTATGTTTTTTGCAGTAAGTTTTATTTTACTAAGTAGATACAAAATAAAGAATAAATTTTTGAAAGGGATTACAGCGTTAGTAGCGTACACCCTTATGATTGTGTCAGGAATTGTTATTTTTCTTGTTGTATTTAGTGGACCTGTACAGCAGTAAAGGGAATGGTCTCGAAAATGCTACATACGGAGCAAGTTATATTAGTATGAAAAGGTGATTGCTAGTGAAAAAAGTCCATATTATTTTAATATTTTGTTGTATGAGCCTTTTAACAGGATGTCTGTATCCGAAAGAAAATATGAAACAAAATGCCGTTCCTTATGAAGATCAGATACAGGTTGTTCAAAAAGCTGTAGTGACATTTAAGGAGCAAAATGAGGGGATATTGCCAATTAAGACGCGGGATATGAGTACGCCTATTTATCAAAAGTATCCAATCGATTTTCAAAAGATTGCTCCGCGTTACATACAGGAAGCGCCAGGAAATGCGTATGAAAGCGGAGGAGTATACCAATACGTATTAATAGACGTTGAAACAAACCCGACAGTAAAGTTAATTGATGTTAGGATGGCTGAACAAATCCAGGAATTATCATTAAAGCTTAGGATGTATCGGGATGAACATCAATATCCGCCTTTTAAAAAGGTAATTTCAGATGGTGTATATGAATTAGATTTCAAAAAACTAGGATATAAAGATGTGCCGCAAGTGACAAGTCCGTATTCTGGTAAAGGGCTTCCTTTTGTAATCAATGAAAAGGGAGAAATTTATGTTGATTATCGAATCGATCTATATGAAGCGTTGAAAAAAAATGAAGGGCAATTTAAGGAAGGGGAAGATATTCGGAATATACTTTCGAAAGATTCTCCATTTGTACCTGCGTATTCTTTACCGTATACGGTAAAGAATGGAGAACCAATTTTTTTAAAATCATAAGTCATGAACCTTTCTTTTAGTGAATAAGTTCTAGAAGAAAGGTTTTTTATGTTACACAACTTGCGATGCAAACAAAAGGTATTTTTTAATAGTCATATGAAATTGGACAAAATTATATGATATATTGTCCGAACTTCTAGAATACCATTATATTATATCAGATATTATAGGCAACGTTAGAGAAGGTATTAGTTGACTATAAATGTGGAATTATTCCCAAAAATATTGAGGGAGGGAATCACTTGGAAAAGGTAGATATTTTTAAAGATATTGCGGAACGCACAGGCGGTGATATTTATTTTGGAGTTGTAGGAGCTGTTCGAACAGGGAAATCAACATTTATTAAAAAATTTATGGAACTTGTAGTTATTCCTAATATTGAGAATGAGTCTGACCGTCAAAGGGCGCAGGATGAACTGCCTCAAAGTGCTGCTGGTCGTACAATCATGACGACGGAACCGAAGTTTGTTCCAAACCAAGCGGTTTCTATCGAAGTAGATGAAGGTCTTGAAGTGAATATTCGATTGGTAGATTGCGTTGGATATACGGTTCCAGGAGCAAAAGGCTATGAAGATGAGAATGGCCCTCGCATGATTAATACTCCTTGGTATGAAGAACCTATTCCATTCCATGAAGCTGCAGAAATCGGAACACGTAAAGTAATTCAAGAACATTCCACAATTGGTGTTGTAATTACAACAGATGGAACGATTGGGGAAATTCCAAGAAGAGATTATATAGAGGCAGAAGAACGCGTAGTAAATGAGTTAAAAGAAGTCGGAAAACCTTTCATTATGATCATTAACACTGTACAGCCGTATCATCCAGATACAGAGCAATTGCGTCAAAGTTTATCTGAAGAATATGATATCCCAGTCATTGCGATGAGTGTCGAAAGTTTAAGAGAAACAGATGTGTACAATGTGCTTCGAGAAGCGTTATTTGAGTTCCCAGTATTAGAAGTGAATGTGAACCTTCCGAGCTGGGTAATGGTGTTAAATGAAGGGCATTGGTTACGCCAAAGTTATCAAGAAGCTGTTCAAGAGACTGTTAAGGATATAAAACGTCTTCGTGATGTGGACCGTGTCGTGTGGCAGTTTAGTCAGTATGAATTTATTGATCGAGCGAGCTTAGCTGGCATTGATATGGGGCAAGGCGTAGCAGAAATTGATTTATATGCACCAGATGAATTATATGATCAAATTTTAAAAGAAGTAGTAGGGGTAGAAATTCGAGGGAAAGATCATTTATTAAAGCTTATGCTCGATTTATCTCATGCGAAAATAGAATACGATCAAGTGGCGGATGCCCTGCGTATGGTAAAGCAAACAGGATATGGTGTAGCAGCACCTGCGTTAGCTGACATGAGCTTAGATGAGCCAGAAATTATTCGTCACGGTTCAAGGTTTGGTGTGAAACTAAAAGCTGTAGCTCCGTCTATTCATATGATTAAAGTAGATGTGGAGTCAACGTTTGAGCCAATTATTGGTACTGAAAAGCAAAGTGAAGAATTAGTTCGTTATTTAATGCAGGATTTTGAAGATGACCCATTATCAATTTGGAATTCTGATATATTCGGACGTTCACTTAGCTCTATTGTTCGAGAAGGCATTCAAGCGAAACTATCTTTAATGCCAGAAAATGCAAGATATAAATTAAAAGAAACGCTAGAAAGAATTATTAATGAAGGATCTGGCGGATTAATTGCGATTATATTATAAGAAAAAATCCCTCTCATCGTAGAGGGATTTTTTTTGATTTTCGCGTATAGAATAGCAAAATAAACAGTCATTATCTAATATATTGTTGTAAATTGTCAAGTTTCATCAGAATTTCACATTTTAAGAGTAACAATTTCCTTAAAAATATTGAATTATAAAGGAGAATCGTATAATATAGGCGTTGATAATGATTTATCTACATCTTTGTAGTATAGAATTTGTAAAAATTGCCTACAAATGAAAGTAAGACTCATTTTATGATCATTATACAGTCTTATCTTTGGGAGGAGGTGAATGGCATGAACAAGACAGATTTAATCAATGCTGTTGCAGAAGCAAGTTCCCTTTCTAAAAAGGACGCAACAAAAGCAGTAGACGCTGTTTTTGATTCTATCTTAGAAGCTTTAAAACAAGGTGATAAAGTACAACTGATCGGATTCGGTAACTTCGAAGTTCGTGAGCGTGCGGCTCGTAAAGGTCGTAACCCACAAACAGGTGAGGAGATTGAAATCGCTGCAAGTAAAGTACCTGCATTCAAACCTGGTAAAGCGTTAAAAGATGCGGTTAAATAATCCTTACATATTAACAGGGAAGAAGAGTTTCCTTTTTGGAAACTCTTCTTTTTGCTTTTAAAAACATAAATATGCTAGAATGTGTTCGTATCACTTTTAGGTTTTCGGGAGGGCTAGCGGATGGCAAAAGTTAATTTAGAACAAATTGAACATGCAGTGCGCCTTATTTTAGAGGCAATCGGAGATGACCCAAATCGTGAGGGAGTACTTGATACACCAAAGCGTGTGGCAAAAATGTACGCAGAAGTGTTCGCGGGTATGCATGAAGATCCGAAAGAACATTTGCATAAAGTGTTCGGAGAAGATCACGAGGAGCTTGTACTAGTAAAAGATATACCGTTTTATTCGATGTGTGAGCATCATTTAGTTCCATTCTATGGAGTTGCTCACGTTGCATATATTCCACAAGGCGGAAAAGTGACAGGGTTAAGTAAATTAGCTCGAACTGTAGATACAATTGCACGTCGTCCACAACTGCAAGAACGTATTACATCAACAGTAGCGAACTCTATTATGGAAGTACTAGAACCGCATGGTGTAATGGTAGTAGTAGAAGCGGAACATATGTGCATGACGATGCGTGGTGTGAAAAAGCCGGGCGCGAAAACTGTAACAACAGCGGTACGTGGTGTGCTAGAAAATGATGCTGCGGCACGTAGTGAAATTTTATCTTTTATTAAAACGAAGTAAAGAAAAGTGGGAAACTGCTTTTCTTTTTTTTTTTTTTTTTAATAAATGATATAGTTTTAGGAAGACAGAGTGAGAATAGAAAGACTACTTACAAGAATGAAAGATGTTATTTCATTCGGTGGAAGTTTGGAAAGAGTAGCCAAGTTTTGGTTATAGAAAATAGAATGAATGTGTTATAATAAGTTTTATGAATTAGAAAACAAGGGTGATTTTTGTGTGTGACATCTACGGAGGGTATGCGGGTATAAGAGAGAAATTGATGGAGAAATTACGCCATCCTTATTTTATAAACTATATTGAAGAACCATATATTGATGAAGAGAAAATAGCATTGTTATATGGTGCTTTAAAAAGTGCAAAATTACATATAGAACAAATTGAGCATTATGTAGTAACGATTATGCTTGTTCAAATTGCGCTTGATACACATGAAAGAGTATCAAATAAAGCAGGGGAAGAAGCGAATGAATCGCATAAACGTCGCCAGTTAACAGTGCTTGCTGGAGATTACTATAGCGGGTTATATTATTACTTATTGTCTATGAATCGTGATATTGTTTTAATTCGTGCGCTTGCTGAAGGAATTAAAGAAATTAATGAGCACAAAATAATGTTATATCAAAAAGCACATAAAACGATGGATGACATAATGGGAAGTGTAGTAACGATTGAGTCTGCGCTCTTACAAAAAACATGTGATCATTTTCATTTATCTCATTGGAAGCCGTTTATAACGTATGTACTAGGAAAAAATCGTCTTCAAAAAGAATGTGAACGATACGCTGATAAACAACATTCACCTGTTTTTCAAGCTATTCAAGAGATTTTGAACGATAAAGCGGATGCAGAAACAGTTATCAATGGATGGATGATGGAACTCAGAAAGAAAGAAAATCAATTTTTGGAAAACCACACAGATATAAGTGAAATAAACTCTGTGTTAAGAGATAGATCGAAGACATAAGCAATTTTACATTGGAAGAAGGTACGAGCATGCAACAATCAAAAGAAGAAAGAGTACATGATGTATTTGAGAAAATCTCTGATAAATACGATGTGATGAATTCTGTCATTAGTTTTCAAAGACATAAAGCGTGGCGTAAAGAGACGATGCGCATTATGGATGTAAAACCAGGTAACAAGGCTCTCGATGTATGCTGCGGGACAGCGGACTGGACAATTGCGCTAGCTGGAGCGGTAGGTGAACAGGGCAAGGTTGTTGGTTTAGACTTCAGTGAAAATATGTTATCTGTCGGTAAGCAAAAGGTGGAGGCGTTACAATTAAAACAAGTAGAACTTTTACACGGGAATGCAATGGAACTTCCATTTGAAGATAACACATTTGATTATGTAACGATTGGATTTGGTTTACGTAACGTACCGGATTATATGCACGTATTAAAAGAAATGACGCGTGTAGTAAAACCAGGTGGAAAAGTAATTTGTTTAGAAACATCTCAACCAACAATGATTGGTTTTCGACAAGGATATATTTTATACTTTAAATATATCATGCCGTTATTTGGAAAGTTATTTGCGAAAAGTTTTAAAGAATATTCATGGCTGCAAGAATCTGCTAGTACATTCCCAGGTATGAAAGAATTGGCTCATATGTTTGAAGAAGCTGGACTTGAACGTGTACAAGTGAAGCCGTTTACTTTTGGGGTAGCAGCGATGCATTTAGGTATGAAACCAGAATCAAAATAGAAAAAAGAAAAAAGAAGTTTTAGGTTAAGGTGAACAATATGAAGTTACAACTTATGTACTCTTTTTTACGATCGGATATTAATGTGATAGAAAAAGAATTAAAAAAGACAGTTGCTTCTGAACAGCCATTGGTAGAAGAGGCGGCATTACAACTTATTGAAGCTGGTGGGAAGCGAATTCGTCCTGTATTTGTGTTGCTTGCGGGAAAATTTGGAGATTATAAGTTAGATGCAATTAAACATGTAGCTGTTGCGTTAGAACTTATTCATATGGCTTCTCTTGTTCACGATGATGTTATTGATGCTGCATTTTTACGACGTGGTAGTGCAACTGTGAATGCGAAATGGGGAGATCGTATTGCAATGTATACAGGGGACTATTTGTTCGCTAAGTCTCTTGAATGTATAACAAATATCGAAATTCCAGAGGCGCATCAGGCGCTATCGCATACCATTTTAGAAGTGTGTAAAGGTGAAATTGAACAAATTAAAGATAAGTACAATTATGACCAAAATTTACGAACGTATTTAAGAAGAATAAAGCGAAAAACAGCATTATTAATTGCTGCGAGTTGTCAACTAGGAGCAATTGCTGCTGGCGCTAATCGTGATACGGTAAATCGACTATTTTGGTATGGGTATTTTGTAGGAATGTCGTATCAAATTATTGATGATATTTTAGACTTCGTTTCCACAGAAGAGAAGCTTGGAAAACCTGCTGGTGGTGATTTGTTACAAGGGAATATTACGCTTCCTGCCTTATACGCTATGGAAGATCCCGTGCTTCGTAAGAAAATCACATCTGTACATGAAAATACAACAGCGGACGAAATGAAAGGAATTATTGAGGCTGTAAAAAATAGTGACGCTATTGATCAAGCATTTGCGTTTAGTGAACGTTATTTACATAAAGCATTAGAAATCATAAAACCACTTCCGCGTGGACAAGCGAGGTATGCATTACAAAATGTAGCAAAGTATATTGGGAAACGAAAATTTTAGTGTTTTTTCTAAAAAATAAAATAATCTCTCTATTTCAAAACTATTGCGCAATTGTGATAAGGGTGTTAATATGTGTGTGGGGATATACAATTACATACATAATTCAGAAGTGGAGAGATTTTTTATGGAAAAAACATTTCTAATGGTAAAACCAGACGGTGTACAACGTGCCTTCATTGGGGAAATCGTAGCTCGTTTTGAGAAAAAAGGCTTTCAATTAGTTGGTGCAAAATTAATGCAAGTCACTCCGGAAATTGCTGGACAACACTATGCTGAGCACACAGAGAAACCTTTCTTTGGTGAATTAGTAGACTTTATTACATCTGGACCTGTATTCGCAATGGTATGGCAAGGTGAAGGTGTAGTAGATACAGCTCGTAACATGATGGGTAAAACAAGACCACATGAAGCAGCTCCTGGAACAATTCGTGGAGATTTCGGTGTAACTGTTGCGAAAAACATTATCCATGGTTCTGATTCGTTAGAAAGTGCAGAGCGCGAGATTGCTATTTTCTTTAAGGAAGAAGAATTAGTTGACTACTCAAAATTAATGAATGAATGGATTTACTAATTATTTTGAAATAATTTGTAAACGCTTTAATCACTGTGATAATAGTAGAAAGTGCAAGGAGAATAGGGGTATTCTTCTTGCACTTTTTTTGTTGCAATTAGTTACGAAGTTAGAGCTGTTATGATATATTGATATGTAAAGTAAAAGGCCTATCGGAGAATAAGCGAATGGCTGATCAAATATATAATTTCTTTCATATTTTTAGAGTAAGGAAAGATAATATCATTGCTTAATATAGCGGGATAAATACATATGCGAAAAGAGGAATAACGTATGCGATATATTACAGCTGGTGAATCTCATGGTCCACAACTTACAACGATTATAGAAGGTGTTCCGGCAGGACTGCCTTTAGTAGCGGATGATATAAATGAAGAGTTAGCTAGAAGGCAAAAGGGGCATGGGCGTGGTAGACGCATGCAAATTGAAACAGATCAAGTGCAAATTGTAAGTGGTGTTAGACATGGAGAGACATTAGGTTCTCCAATTGCACTTGTTGTTGAAAATCGTGATTTTGCACATTGGACAAAAATTATGGGCGCAGAGCCTTTAACGGAACAAGAAGAAAAAGAAATGAAAAGGAAAGTAACAAAACCAAGACCTGGGCATGCTGATTTAAATGGTGCGATTAAATATGGTCATAGAGATATGAGAAATGTACTGGAGCGTTCTTCAGCACGCGAAACGACAGTGCGTGTTGCTGCTGGTGCGGTTGCTAAAAAAGTGTTAGGAGAACTTGGTATTACAGTGGCGGGCCATGTAATTGAAATTGGCGGTGTACAGGCTCAGGAAATTACGTATAGTTCAATTGAAGAATTAAAAAGTATTACAGAAGCATCACCTGTACGTTGCTTAGATGAAGAAGCAGGTAACCAAATGATGAAAGCAATTGATGATGCGAAAGCAAATGGTGATTCAATAGGTGGAATCGTTGAAGTGATTGTGGAAGGAATGCCAATTGGAGTCGGTAGCTATGTACATTATGATCGAAAACTGGATGCAAAATTAGCAGCTGCAATTATGAGCATTAATGCTTTTAAAGGCGTCGAGATTGGAATTGGTTTTGAAGCAGCGCATAGACCGGGAAGTGAAGTTCATGATGAAATTCTGTGGAATGAGGAACATGGATATACACGAAGAACAAATAATGCAGGTGGATTAGAAGGCGGTATGACGACTGGAATGCCAATTGTTGTGCGCGGTGTGATGAAACCGATCCCTACACTATATAAACCTCTTCAAAGTATAGATATTGATACGAAAGAGCCTTTTACAGCAAGTATTGAACGTTCAGATAGTTGTGCTGTTCCAGCAGCTAGTGTCGTTGCAGAAGCGGTTGTGGCTTGGGAATTAGCGACAGTTTTAATAGAACAATTCGGATTAGATCGTATGGACCTTATTCGTGAAAATATTGAGAAACATAATGAATATGCGAGGGGATTTTAATGGGAAACATACATATTCAAACGAAATCAAAAGAATATGATGTACATGTAGGAAAAGAATCGTTGTCACATTTGACAACAATCATTCAAAACATGCAGCCATCTGTATCAAACATCATGATCATTTCAGATGAAGTTGTTGCAACTTTACATTTACAGACAGTTGTAGATGCATTGCAAATAAAGCAAAAAGTATTTTCATTTGTCGTACCGAGTGGCGAAAAAGAGAAGTCTTTTGAAAATTTCTATGCGGCTCATACGTCAGCTCTTGAAAATAAATTAGATAGAAATTCTTTAATTATTGCACTTGGAGGCGGGATGATTGGAGATTTAGCTGGTTTTGTTGCTGCATCGTTTATGCGTGGAATTCGCTTCGTTCAAGTTCCAACGACTTTATTAGCTCACGATAGCGCAGTAGGTGGGAAAGTAGCGATCAATCATCCGTTAGGTAAAAATATGATCGGTGCATTCCATCAACCGGAAGTAGTTGTATATCATACGCCGTTTTTACAGTCACTTCCTGAAAAAGAGTGGCGTTCAGGTTATGCAGAAGTGATAAAACATGCTCTTATTGGTGATGTAAAGCTGTATCATTGGTTAAAAGAAGAAGTGCAAACATTAGCGGATCTTCGTGATGAGAAGCTAATCCATATATTAACGAAGGCAATTCCTGTAAAGGCAAATATTGTATCACAAGATGAAACAGAAAAAGGCGTACGTGCTCATTTGAACTTTGGACATACGTTAGGCCATGCTCTTGAAAAAGAACTAGGATATGGAAATATTACTCACGGTGACGGAGTAGCGGTTGGAATGTTATTTGCCTTGTTTTTAAGTGAGCAAGTGTACAAGGTTAATCTTTCTTATGAAGAGATGAAGCAGTGGTTCTTAAAGTACGGATATCCAAAAATGCCAAGTGATTTGAATGTAGAGCGTCTCGTTCAATTAATGAAACAAGATAAGAAAGCGAACGCTGGAGCAATTCATATGGTGTTAATGCAGGAATATGGGGTAGTGAATGTCGTATCTATTCCAGATGAGACTGTTCATATTGCGTTAGAGGCATTTCAAAAGGATATGGTTTAAGAGCTAAGAAGTGCTTGTTTAAAGGTATCCTCGTAATAGTGACGGTTAAGATAAACGATTGCAGTGAGAAATTACAACCTTATTGTAATTGAATTGAATAAAACGACTGGGGGAAGAAAAATGAGAGTGAAAGAGCAATTGTTAACTTTGAGAGCATATGTACCTGGGAAAAATATTGAAGAAGTAAAAAGGGAATATGGGTTATCAAAAATTGTGAAATTAGCGTCGAACGAAAATCCATTCGGTTGCTCAGCACGCGTAACAGAAGCATTAACTTCTTTAGCGAGTCAATACGCTCTTTATCCAGATGGATATGCATTTGAACTTCGGACAAAAGTAGCAGAGCAGTTAGGTGTCAAAGCAGAACAACTGTTATTTGGTAGTGGATTAGATGAAGTCATTCAAATGATTAGTCGTGCATTACTACATGAAGGAACAAATGTTGTAATGGCGAATCCAACATTCTCGCAATACCATCACCATGCTGTTATTGAAGGAGCAGAAGTTCGTGAAGTACCACTTAAAGATGGCATTCATGATTTAGATGCAATGTTACAGCAAGTAGATGATAAAACGAAGATTGTATGGATTTGTAACCCGAATAATCCGACAGGTACATATGTAGAGAAACAAAATTTACTTTCATTTTTAGAATCAGTTCCTAAGTCAGCGCTCGTTATTATGGACGAAGCATATTATGAATATGCGGGGGCAGAAGACTATCCGCAAACATTACCACTTCTTGAACAGTATGAAAATCTTATGGTTTTACGCACGTTTTCAAAAGCATATGGTTTAGCTGCTTTCCGTATCGGATATGCGGTTGGTAATGCGAATTTAATCGGGCAGCTAGAAGTAGCAAGGTTACCATTTAATACATCGACTGTAGCGCAGGCTGTAGCACTCGCTGCATTAGAAGATCAAGTGTTTTTACAAGAATGTGTGAAAAAAAATGAAGAAGGATTAAATCAATATTACGCATTTTGTAAGGAATATAACGTATTCTATTATCCATCTCAAACAAATTTCATTTTCTTAAAACTCGGTATTCCTGGTAATGAGGCTTTCGAACGATTAATGAAGAAAGGATATATTGTTCGTTCTGGTGCTGCATTTGGTATACATGATGGTATTCGTATTACTGTCGGTTTGAAAGAAGAAAATGATGAAATTATAGAATTATTGAAAGAGCTTGTAAACGAGCAAGTAAAGAAAGAAGAAACATACTCTTAAGAGTTTGTGAAGGCTCCTAATATAGGAGTCTTTTTTATTTAAATGAAGGCCTGTAAAGCTTGATCCGTGCGTGTTAATAATTAATAAGGGAAGTTATTTGCACGGTAATGAAAGAAAACGGTACAATAGAAAGTAGTAATGCGGTATCGGTGGCATATTTGAATCGTTGTCAGTGAAAGTACAAGATGAAGTATGCTCATTCTAAAGGTTGCGTTCGTACACCTAGTTGCTTATGATAAAGTGAAACTTTAATCAGTGAGGGGATGCTCATCCCCTCACTGATTATTAGCCCGCACCAATCGGGGTAAATGAACAGAAAATAATATTTGTTAGAATTAAAGGAGACGTTTATGCAAAAGTTTGAACAAGCTGTTTCATATATTGAAAATGGTGAAGCGGAAAAAGGATTACAATTATTAAAAGAACAATTAAAAATTGCGAATGATGAAGAGAAGTATGATATCGCTCGCTATTATCATACACTTGGATTTGCGGATGAAGCGTTAGCTATTACAGAAGACTTGCGTTTATTGTATCCGGAAGAAAGTGAATTCACTGTATTTTTAGCAGAATTATATATTGATCTAGACAAAGAAGATGAAGCGATTGAAGTGCTTCATGATATTCCAGAAAATGATGACTTATATGTTCAATCGTTATTACTTGTTGCAGATTTATTCCAAATGCAAGGTTTCGATGATGTAGCAGAACAAAAACTATTAAAGGCGAAAGAAATGATGCCTGACGAACCTGTTATTACGTTTGGATTAGCAGAGTTATATAGTAGTAAAGGTGAAGAACAAAAGGCAATCACTCATTATGAGTCGCTATTAGCAGAACATAAAGTCATGGGTGGTGTTGTCATTGCACTTCGCCTCGCAGAAACGTTAAGTGCGATTGGAAATTGGGAAGAAGCGATCTCTTACTATGAAGCAGGTTTAGAGGAACAAAAAGATATCCACTCATTATTTGGATATGCCTTCACATTATACCAAGGTGAAGAATACCAAAGAGCAATTGGTGCTTGGCAAGAACTAAAAGAATTAGATCCGGAGTATGCATCGCTGTACATGTATTTGGCGAAAAGCTATGAAAAAGAAGGAATGCTTCAAGAAAGCTATGAAACACTTCAAGAAGGAATTAAAGTAGATGAGCTTTCTGTACCATTTTATGTAGAATTAGCGAACATTGCGGCGAAATTAGGAAAAATAGCGGAAGCAGAGGAAGTGCTTCAAAAAGCGCTTGAGTTAGATCCAGGACATTTAGGTGCGATATTAAAATATGCGTATATCTTAAAAGAACAAGAAAAATATGAAGAGTTAATTGCAGTTGTAGAGCGTGCGATTGATAGCGGAGAACCAGATACACAACTACTTTGGGATCTTGCGTTTGCAAAAAAACAATTAGAAATGTATTCGGATGCATTAAAACACTATGAAAGTGCATATACTTCTTTTAAGAATCATCCAGACTTCTTGGAAGAGTACGGTTATTTCTTATTGGAAGAAGGTATGCGAAAAGAGGCGAAAGAAGTATTTACTCAGTTAATACAACTAGACCCGACACAAATTCATATTGAAGAATTGTTATATAATTTAGAGGATTTTTCATAAGTTGGAAGGAAACTGAATACCGCTTCTTGAATCTAAAAAGAAAAGAGAAAGACAGAGGAGGGACTTAATTGCTATGAATACCCCTGTTTCTGTAAACGAGAAGAAGGATTTTGTAAAATGGTTTTTGAATAATTACCAACTGAAACAGCGTGAATGTGTATGGATTTTGAATTATTTAATGAGTCATGACCAATTGATGCATAAAGTCCACTTCGTAGAGCATGCAAAATATTGTCCGCGTGGTTTAGTGATGTCCGCGAATTGTGTGAAAGACACACCATTTCACTTTTTTAAACAAAATGTTATGACAACAGATGCTGAAAAATCGTTTCATGATATTCGTTTAAATCGAGATGAAGATATTTATATTCAACTCAATTTTAAATCATCGTTTCAAAATGCCAATTATGTAGCTGTATTAGAAGAAAACCCGTATTTACCAAAGCATATTGAAGTAAATGAAAAAGATCGTTTACTTGCAGAAAGATTTTTAGAAGAAAGTGTATTTTCTTTTAGAAGAGAACGTCTTTTGAAACAAATTGATGAAGCGCTGGATAAGCAAGATAAGGAAGCGTTTCATAAGTTAACAGCTGAGTTAAAGATGTTATAGAATTCATTTGGATTCATAAAATTTTACAAATTTCAGACTTTTTTAAGAAAAACTACCTTAATATAGGTAGTTTTTCTTTTTTTACCTCTTTTAGTATGGTTTAATATATATAAAGTGAAAGTTCTGTCATTTGAAAATGAAGGGAGGGAAGACATTTGAAATGGAGTGTAAAAGATGTGGAGCAGTTTGAGCAAGCTAGAGATTATGTAGATACTGGTGTTATACCACTTTTATCAATTTCGGCAGCAAAAGAAATGAAAATGGTAGTAGAACAAGGTGAATTTATCGAATTGTTGAGTATGGAGTTGGAAAGAGAGTATAAAGGAAGAGTACTTTTACTACCTGCATTTACGTATTTAGTAGAAAGTCAAAAAAATGAAAAAGGTCGTTTGCAAGAATGGACAAATCATTTGCAAAAGCAAGGTTTTAAGCATATTGCTTATGTTACAAGTGATTTTTCATGGAAAGAAGATATGCAAGAGTTACAAGGAGATTTATTTTGGTTTCCTTCATTAGCGTTAGAACAATTCAGTGATCAAGCAAAAAGAGAAGTTATTCATGCACATATAAAAAATATAATGGTGATGTTAGAAGAAAAATGGGGAAAGTAATAATAAACAGAAAGTTCTTATTATTATGAGTAGTATGATATTGACCTGTACCTAAGCGTATTATATCATGATAGTGTCCTAGTTTTTATTTTTTATATAATTTATCACGAGGGGACAATTTCTGATAGAGGGGGGAAATTTTCGTGAGCGAGAAAGAACATCGTGTATCAAGAAGACAGTTTTTAAATTACACCCTTACAGGGGTAGGAGGCTTTATGGCAGCGGGTATTTTAATGCCGATGACGCGATTTGCGCTTGATCCGGTGTTAAGAAAAGAAGCGGGAACGGATATGGTTGCTGTTGCACAAGTAAAGGATATTACAACAGAGCCGAAACGTTTCGACTTTAAGGTGAAGCAGGTTGATGGTTGGTACAAGTCCGAAGAGCCAAAATCAGCTTGGGTTCATAAAGATGAAAGCGGAGACATTGTTGCGTTCTCTCCAGTATGTAAACATTTAGGATGTACAGTTAACTGGAATTCGGACAAAGCACATCCGAATCAATTCTTTTGTCCATGTCACGGGGGCCGTTACACAAAAGACGGGATGAACATTAAAGGCACGCCGCCCCTTGCTCCGCTTGATGTATACGAGTCCAAAGTAAAAGATGGAACGCTGTATTTAGGCAAAGCGAAGCCAAAAGGGGGTGCAAAGTAGATGCTAAATAAAATTTATGATTGGGTAGATGAAAGGTTAGATATTACACCAATATGGCGTGATATCGCTGATCATGAAGTACCTGAACATGTAAACCCGGCACATCACTTTTCTGCATTCGTTTATTGCTTTGGAGGACTTACCTTTTTCGTTACTGTAATTCAAATTTTATCAGGAATGTTTTTGACGATGTATTATGTGCCTGATATTAAAAATGCTTGGGAATCGGTTTATTATTTACAAAATGAAGTTGCATATGGGCAAATTGTTCGTGGTATGCACCACTGGGGCGCTAGTCTCGTCATTGTAATGATGTTTTTACATACACTTAGAGTTTTCTTCCAGGGTGCGTATAAAAAGCCTCGTGAGTTAAACTGGATTGTTGGTGTTCTTATTTTCTTTGTTATGTTAGGTCTTGGTTTTACCGGATATTTATTACCGTGGGATATGAAAGCGTTATTTGCTACGAAAGTAGGGATCCAAATTGCAGAGCAAACGCCGCTCATTGGTCCTTACATTAAAACATTACTCGCTGGTCATTCCGAAATTGTTGGCGCTCAAACATTAACTCGCTTCTTTGCTATTCACGTCTTCTTCTTACCAGCAGCACTTCTAGGTTTAATGGCCTTCCACTTCATCATGATTCGCAAACAAGGTATTTCCGGTCCACTATAAGAGATTGCTAAATTAAAGGGGAAAGAACTAAAGGAGGGAGATTATGCATCGCGGTAAAGGGATGAAGTTTGTAGGAGATTCTCGGGTACCAGTAGCTCGAAAACCAAATATTCCAAAAGACTATTCTGAATACCCAGGGAAAACAGAAGCATTTTGGCCAAACTTCTTGTTAAAAGAATGGATGGTTGGTGCAGTTTTTTTAATCGGTTATTTATGTTTAACAGTGGCGCATCCGTCACCGCTTGAAAGAATGGCGGATCCAACTGATGCTGGGTATATACCACTTCCAGATTGGTATTTCTTATTCTTGTATCAGTTATTAAAGTATTCTTATGCTTCTGGCTCATTTACTGTAATTGGAGCATTCATTATGCCAGGGATTGCGTTTGGCGCATTACTGTTAGCTCCATTTCTTGATCGAGGTCCAGAAAGACGCCCATTGAAGCGTCCTGTAGCAACGGGATTTATGCTTTTAGCAATTGCATCCATTATCTTTTTAACTTGGGAATCTGTAGCACACCACGACTGGGAAGCTGCAAAAAAACAAGGAGCAATTGTAAAAACAGCACCAGTTGATAAAAATGATGATGGTTATAAATTAATGCAAAAAAATACTTGTTTAACATGTCACGGTGACAATTTACAAGGCGGGGCAGCAGCACCGGCACTGCAAAACTTAACTTTAAAGCCAGAAGAAATTGCTAAGATTGCGAAAGAGGGAAAAGGTTCAATGCCTAAAGGGGTATTTAAAGGTACAGATGAGGAACTGAAGAAGCTTTCGGAATTCGTTGCAAAGTATAATAAAAAATAATAAAAAGCTGACTGCAAAAAAATTGTAGTCAGCTTTTTATTTTGATGAAAGAAAGTTTACTATATAATAGAGTAGAGTTTGAGGAAAGAATGACTTTGTTTGAAAGGTGTTGGACATACAGCTTGGTTTATTTGTATGCAATGTTAAGACAACGCTCTATATTATTATTTTTATTAGTTGTTAACATATTAGGTACAATATACGGATTTATATGGTATGGAAATCAATTAAAAGAAACCTCACCTATATTTTGGCCGTTTGTACCCGATAGCCCGATGGCGAGTCTCTTTTTTGTCTTTGTTTTAATTGCTTTTTTAAGAAAGAGAAATTGGGGATTAATAGAGGCGCTAGCGATTGTTACTTTGATGAAATATGGTATATGGGCTGTTGTTGTAAATGCAATTATGATCTATGTAAAAGGTCCTATTGGTCTTATGGGGTATATGTTAATGCTTTCGCACTTTGCGATGGCAGTACAAGGATTGTTATATGCACCGTTTTACCGTATAAAAAAATGGCATTTTGCGGTAGCAGCTATATGGACATTACATAATGATGCAATTGATTATTTATTTTGGCAAATGCCGAGATATGGAATTATGCATTTGTTTGTAGAAGAAATTGGTTACTTTACGTTTTGGCTAAGCATCGTCACACTATGTCTTACATATTATTATTGCTTGCGTGAGAACCGAAAACAGTTTTCTTTATGATAGTTAGAACATGTAGGGGGAGAAAATGAAGAAAAATAAGAGTGGTACAAAAATATTGGATCGATTGATTACTATAGTTGTTTCATATAGCATAGCATTTTCTATATTTGCACTCGCAACAACAGCGGTTGTATACGGAAAATGGCTATATTATTTTGAAATTGATTTTTTAAACATCCCAGACTTAGCGGATATGACGAAGGCTGATATTAAAAAAAATTATGATGTGCTTATCACATATTTATCTCCGTTTTATGACGGGGCATTACAGTTTCCAACATTAGATATGTCTACAAATGGCCGTATTCATTTTGTAGATGTTAAAAATATTTTAGTAAAGATTCAATATGTAATGTATGCGACAATTATGATTGCAATAATAGGCGGGATTTATTTATTAAAAAAGAAAAATGAAAAGTTTTTACTGCACGGATCAATTTTAACAATTATCTTACCGATCGCGCTCATGTTACCGATCGCTATTAATTTTGAAAAGAGTTTTGTATTATTCCATAAGCTGTTATTCAGTAATGATTATTGGATGTTTGATATTGAAACGGATCCAATTATATTAATGTTACCAGAAGAATTCTTTATGCATGCTGCGTGTGCAATTTTATTATTTATTTTATGTGGCAGCATACTTTGTTACAGCTTGTATAGATATTTCGTAAAAAAGAAAAGGATTTCAAAGGAAAAATTCTCTGTTTAAAGAGAATTTTTTTGTTTGTAAAACGATAATATATTTTTCGGTCCAGTTCTGTTCTATTCTTGTCCCAATTAACATATTTTGTACTAGTAGTTATAGGGGGGACCGTGATGAAGAGAACATTAATTGGATTGATAGCATTTCTAATTATAATGTTTCCGTTACGTATATATGCTGAAGAGTGGAGTGGACTAACAGGGTTGTTAGACGACTCATTACAATTAGTGAAGCGTAATGAAGATGAAAAAGCAGTACAAGTATTACAACATTTCTCGGAGCAGTTTGTCATAAAGGGGAATGAAAAGAAGCAAGAAGTAACGCCAGATCAAGTTAGAGTTATTTCTTTAGCTTACGACAAGGCGAAACAATCACTCGCGGAAACAGATTTAGGTAAACAAGTTAAAATTGATAATGTGTTAGCCCTACAACTCGCTGTTGATGCGAAAGTGTCGAAATATCAACCACTTTGGATGGAAAGAGAAAAAAAAGTAATGGGTGCCTTTTCTCAAATGGAAAAGGCGATGAAAAAAGAAGATACGGGACAGTTTCAACAAACGTTAAACACATTCTTACATGAATTTAATATTATTTATCCAAGCTTAATGATTGCTTTGCCAGAAAACGAAGTGCAGCGTGTAAATGCCCATTTATCTTATTTGGATGAATTTCGTAACGTTATGTTAAAAACGAAAGGTGGGCAAATGCAAGTAGGAATCATTAAAGGGGATTTGCAAAAAATATTTCACACAGTAAAAAAAGATGAAATTGCACCCTCTCTCATTTGGTTTATGACAATTACTGGAGGTCTTATTTTATTCACATTAACTTATGTTGGATGGAGAAAGTATAAAGGAGAGAGAGAAAAAAGAAAAAGTAATGTACACTCTAAAAATAGATAATGCAATAAATAAAGATATGGATTGTAAGGTTTATTCATTGACAATGATGTCAGAAGAAAATAGAATGAGAAGTACTATAATTAAAACTTCAATGGAGGTTCAAAGGTTCATGATGTTTTATTTAATTTACTTCGCGATCATAATGATCATACCGTTGTATGCACAGTCAAAAGTACGTAGTGCCTATAGCAAGTATTCACAAGTTTATTCAACATCAGGTATGACAGGAGCGGAAGTGGCTCGAAAAATTTTAGATGAGAATGGATTATACAACGTAGCTGTAGAAGAAACACCAGGTCATTTATCAGACCATTATGATCCAACTGCCAAAACAGTTCGATTATCAACAGACAACTATTACGGTCATTCAGTTGCTGGTACAGCAGTTGCAGCACACGAAGTAGGACACGCAATTCAAGATGCAAAAGACTATAACTTTATGCGTATTCGTCATTCGTTAGTGCCAGTTGCAAACTTTGGATCAAATATTTCCTGGGTATTTATTATGATTGGTGCCTTTGCATCTATGTCTAACTTATTGTTATTAGGTATCATCTTAATGGCAGCAGGTGTTGTGTTCCAACTCGTTACATTACCTGTTGAGTTTGATGCATCAAAGCGTGCGATGCAACAAATTGAAGCGTTAGGTATCGTATCAACAGATGAATATGGGCAAGCTCGTAAAGTATTAAATGCGGCAGCATTAACATATGTAGCAGCTGCAGCTGTAGCGGTATTTGAATTATTACGTCTCGTATTAATGTATACTGGTATGCAGCGTAGCGACGACTAAAGACTATCAATTTTGATAGTCTTTTTTTGTTTTATGAATTGAATTATATAATGTATTGCAAATAGAAATAATAGAAGTAATACGGAAAGGCGGTGGGGAAAATGAAATATCCAAGCCATTTAGTAAAACAAGTGAAAGAACAAAGTGCTCTTTATCAGCTAGAAGGTTTCTTAAGTGGACAAGGTCCTGAAAATCCGAAATTTATGTTGTTAGGAGAAGCGCCTGGTGAAACAGAAATTCATAATGGGATTCCGTTTAGCGGGAGGGCGGGAAAACAACTAATGGATTTTTTAGAGCGTATTCAAGTTAAAAGGGAAGAAGTATATATCACGAGCGCTGTTCGAAGTAGACCATATAAGTGGCGAGAGAAAAAAGAACGAAATGGTGAAATCATACAGAAAAAGTATAATAGAACGCCAAATCAAGGAGAAATACTTGCCCATGCCCCGTTGTTAGATTATGAATTAGAGAAAATAAACCCGAAGCTTATCGTCACACTTGGAAATATCGGCCTTCAACGTTTAATAGGAAAACATAAAAAAATAACTGATGTGCACGGAAAATTATTAAAACAGCCTATTCAAAAAGTAAAGGATATGCAAAGTGCAGCGTTTACATGGTCAGAGAAAGAATATCATATTTTCCCGACTTTTCATCCTGCTTCCATTTTTTATAATCGGAGTTTATTGGAGCTTATTTATGAGGATTTAGAGAAACTTAAAAAACATGTAATAAAAAACTAGAAAAGCTAGAGAGCTTTTCTAGTTGCGTTTATTTATGTAACGGATTTTTATTTTCATCTAACGTAAAACCTTCACCAACTACATCATGTACATCACTTACAGCAACAAAGGCATGAGGATCTACAGAAGTAATAATATTTTTTAATTTCACGATTTCATTTTTAGCAACAACGCAATATAATACGTTCCGTTCCACTTTTGTATACGATCCAACAGCTTTTAAAAAAGTAGCTCCGCGTTCCATATCAGATAAAATTTTGGCAGCAATTTCATCGTTTTTATCTGAGATAATAGTTGCTCCTTTTGCCGCATAGGCTCCTTCTTGCATAAAATCAATGACTTTCGCCCCGATAAAAACAGCAACTAACGTATACATGCCCTCGCGGTACGATAAATAGGTAAGAATAGAGACGATAATGACGATAGCATCAAACATAAACATCGTTTTCCCCATACTCCAGCCAACATATTTATGAGCGAGTCTTGCGATAATATCCACACCGCCAGTAGTCCCGCCATATTTAAATATGATTCCAAGACCGACACCGATAAATGCCCCGGCGAATAAAGCCGCGAGTGTCATATCATTTTGTAAGTTTACATGTAAGTTGAGAACTTCGTAACGTTGAAAAATCCATAGAAATAAAGATACGCTGAAGGTGCCGATTAGTGTATAAATAAATGTCGTTCTTCCAAGTAACTTCCAACCAATAAAAAATATAGGGATATTTAAAATTAAGTTTGAATAAGAAGGATCAAGCTTAAATAGAAAATACAATAATAGTGTAATACCGGTAAATCCACCTTCTGCAAGGTGATTTTCAATATTGATATTCACAATACCGAAAGAAAAAATAGCGGAACCGATTAAAATGAAAATGATATTTCGAATCTTCAAATTTGATGTCATATAGAAATCCTCCTAATTATGTAAATGGCATTGCTCCGCTGATACGGTAAAACATAATGATAAGTAATTTCTAGCTTTTAGTAAAAATAGTGAAGGCTATAAAAAACCGCAAAAGAAGTTTCACTTTACCCCGTTCCAATGGCTGATAGGGGATAAAGCTCTGAAGGAGGGCAAACCAGCCGCTGGAACCCAATTGGTTCGGGCTAATCTTTTGCAAAAATCGCAAAAGAAGTTTCACTTTACCCCGCTCTAACGGCTGGTAGAGGGTAAAGCAGTGAAGTGAGATCAAACCAGCCATAAGAGCCCGATTGGTTCTGGCTGATCTTTTGCAAAAACCGCAAAAGAAAGTTTCACTTTACCCCGCTCTAACGGCTGGTAGAGGGTAAAGCAGTGAAGTGAGATCAAACCAGCCATAAGAGCCCGATTGGTTCAACTAATCTTTTGCAAAAACCGCAAAAGAAAGTTTCACTTTATTATATTCTATCTAAAAAGGGGGCGCAAATAGGTGTTTTGCAGGGAATAATATTTGTCAAATCGCGATGAATTGGCTAACATGAAAGAGGAAGGATTAGAGGTGAATTGTATGGAAGCAAAAACGATGAAGGATATGCAGAAAGAAGTAGATGCATATATTGGTCAGTTTAAAGAAGGTTATTTCAGTCCACTTGCAATGATGGCTCGTTTAACGGAAGAAATGGGGGAGCTTGCAAGAGAGGTAAATCATTATTATGGTGAGAAACCGAAGAAAACAACTGAAAAAGAACGTAGTCTGGAAGAAGAGCTTGGAGATGTATTATTTGTTATGATTTGTATGGCAAATAGTTTAAATATTGATTTAGAAACGGCACATAACATTGTAATGAATAAATTTAATACACGTGATAAAGATCGCTGGACACGTATTGATGAGGGAGAGAAAGAATAATGAAAGAAATTAAAGTAATTATCGCTGGACCAAGAGGACGTATGGGACATGAAGCAGTCCTTCTTATGGAAAGAACGGAACATTTTAATTTGGTAGCAGCAGTGGATTATAAGCATGGTGGAGAGAAAATTTCTGATTTACCGGGCATGCCAGCGTTACAAGCGCCAATTTACGCAGATTTACATACTTGTTTAGAGGAAGTAGAAGCAGATGTGTTGTTAGATTTAACAACGCCAGAAGTTGGGAAACAACACGTTACACTAGCAGTTGAGCGTGGACTTCGTTCTGTTATTGGTACAACTGGATTTACAGAAGAAGAACTAAAGCAATTAAGAGAGAATGCGAAAGAAAAAGCAGTAGGAACAATTATCGCTCCAAACTTTGCAATTGGTGCAGTTCTTATGATGAAATTCTCACAAATGGCAGCGAAGTATTTCCAAGATGTTGAAGTAATTGAATTGCATCATGATCAAAAGTTAGATGCACCATCTGGTACAGCAGTAAAAACAGTAGAATTAATTCGTCAAAATCGTGAAGCAAAGCAGCAAGGTCATCCGAATGAAGTAGAACAACTAAAAGGTGCTCGTGGTGCAAATGTAGACGGCATTCACATTCATAGTGTACGTTTACCAGGACTTATTGCACACCAAGAAGTAATGTTTGGTGGAGATGGACAAATGTTAACGGTTCGTCATGATTCATTCAATCGTGCATCATTTATGTCGGGTGTAAAACTATCAATTGATACAGTAATGAATCTAGATCATCTTGTGTACGGTTTAGAAAATATTATCGACTAAAGGGGAGACAACGGATGAAAATTGCCTTAATCGCACATGACAAAAAGAAAGATGACATGGTTTCGTTTGCATACGCATATAAACCAATTTTTGAACAACATGAATTATTTGCAACAGGGACGACAGGACTTCGTATTATGGAGGCAACTGGTTTAGTTGTAACAAGATTTCAGTCGGGTCCTCTTGGTGGCGATCAAGAAATTGGTGCCATGATTGCAAAAAACGATATGGATATGGTGATTTTTTTCCGAGATCCACTAACTGCTCAGCCGCATGAACCAGATGTAAATGCATTGCTTCGTTTATGTGATGTATATGCGATTCCACTTGCAACGAATATGGCAAGTGCTGAAATGTTAATGCACGCATTAGAGCGAGGAGATTTAGATTACCGCAAGTTTAGAAAATGAGGGGAACAATTATGAGTGGATTACATATATTAGCGTTTGGTGCTCATGCCGATGATGTTGAAATCGGCATGGCTGGTACCATTGCTAAATATACGAAGCAAGGGTATGAAGTAGGTATTTGTGATTTAACAGAAGCTGACCTTTCTTCTAATGGAACGATAGAATTGAGAAAAGAAGAGGCAAAGGCGGCAGCTCGTATAATGGGAGTAAAAACGAGACTGAATTTAGCGATGCCAGACCGTGGTTTGTATATGAAAGAAGAGTATATACGTGAAATTGTAAAGGTGATTCGTACATATAAACCGAAACTAGTTTTCGCGCCGTATTATGAAGATCGTCATCCAGATCATGCAAATTGTGCAAAACTTGTGGAAGAAGCTATTTTTTCAGCGGGAATTCGTAAATATATGCCAGAGGTTTCGCCACATCGCGTGGAGTCTTTTTATTATTATATGATTAATGGTTTTCATAAACCGAATTTTTGTATAGATATAAGTGAGTACCTTTCTATAAAAGTGGAAGCATTAGAAGCGTATGAAAGTCAGTTTTCAACAGGGAGTGATGGTGTGAAAACGCCGTTAACAGAAGGTTACGTTGAAACTGTGGTCGCTCGAGAGAAAATGTTTGGAAAAGAAGTTGGAGTCTTATATGCCGAGGGATTTATGAGTAAGAAACCGGTTTTATTACATGCTGATTTAATAGGGGGGATGTAAATGAAATTAAAAATAGGTATTACATGTTATCCTTCTGTAGGTGGTTCTGGGGTTGTTGGAACAGAATTAGGAAAGCAATTAGCGGAACGCGGGCATGAAATTCATTTTATTACATCGGGTTTACCATTCCGGTTAAATAAAGTGTATCCAAACATTTATTTTCATGAAGTGACGGTAAATCAATACTCTGTATTTCAATATCCACCATACGATTTAGCGTTAGCGAGTAAAATGGCAGAGGTCGCACAAAGAGAGAACCTAGATATTTTACATGTGCATTACGCAATACCACATGCCATTTGTGCTTATTTAGCAAAACAAATGATTGGAGAGCGTATTAAAATTGTTACAACCTTGCATGGAACAGATATTACTGTGTTAGGTTCCGACCCTTCGTTAAATAATTTAATTCGTTTTGGTATTGAGCAATCTGATGTTGTGACGGCTGTCTCGCATTCATTGATTAACGAAACGCATGAGCTTGTAAAACCAAATAAAAACATTCAAACGGTATATAACTTTATAGACGAGCGTGTATATTTCAAGCGTGATATGTCTCAATTAAAGAAAGAATACGGTATAAGTGAGAGTGAAAAGATACTGATTCACATTTCAAATTTCCGTAAAGTGAAACGTGTGCAAGATGTTGTTCAGGCATTTGCTAAAATTGTTACAGAAGTAGATGCGAAGTTGCTTCTTGTTGGAGATGGACCAGAATTTTGCACGATTTTACAGATAGTAAAAAATTTACATATTGAAGATCGCGTCTTATTCTTAGGGAAGCAAGATAATGTTGCAGAGCTACTTGCGATGAGTGATTTAATGTTGCTTCTTTCAGAGAAGGAGAGTTTTGGTCTTGTTTTATTAGAAGCGATGGCGTGTGGTGTACCTTGTATCGGAACAAGGGTTGGAGGTATTCCAGAAGTCATTCAACATGGTGAAACAGGATATTTATGTGAAGTTGGCGATCCAACAGGAGTGGCGAATCAAGCCATTCAGCTATTAAAGGATGAAGAACTTCACCGTAATTTGGGAGAGCGAGCAAGAGCAAGTGTTTACGAGCAGTTCCGCTCTGAAAAAATCGTCTCACAATATGAAACGATTTACTATGATGTACTAAGGGATGACAAAAATGGAAAGATTTAAAAAAGCTAGTTCTATTATTGAGACTTTAAAGCAACGAGGACATGAGGCCTACTTTGTCGGCGGAAGCGTACGAGATCTTATTATCGATAGGCCGATTGGAGATATTGATATTGCGACATCTGCTTTACCAGAAGAAGTGATGGCTATATTTCCAAGACATGTTCCTGTTGGTCTTGAGCATGGAACTGTAATTGTGGTAGAAAATGGTGAACCTTATGAGGTAACCACTTTTCGAACAGAGAGCGAATATGAAGATTTTCGAAGACCTAGTAGTGTTCAATTTGTTCGTTCATTAGAAGAGGATTTAAAACGTCGTGATTTCACAATGAATGCAATTGCGATGACAGAAGAAGGCAAAATGGTTGATTTATTTGCTGGACAGCAAGCGATTCAAAAGAGAGAAATTGTGACAGTTGGCAATGCTGCGGATCGTTTTCAAGAAGACGCCCTGCGAATGATGCGTGGTATTCGTTTCGTAAGTACGTTAGGTTTTTCTTTAGAAATGAAAACGAAACAAGCAATAGAAACATATGGACATTTGCTAGAACATATTGCAATTGAGCGAATTACAGTGGAGTTTGAGAAACTGTTAACTGGTACATATTGCGTGAAGGGCTTGCAAGAATTAGTAGAAACGAAGCTATTTTCTCATCTGCCATATTTACAAATGTCAGAAGAGAGATTATTAAAAGCTACGCAGTATAACTGGGATTCTTTTGAAACGGACATTGAGGCATGGGCATTCTTCTTATATTGTATTGGGGAAGAGCATCCATCTGTCTTTTTACGTCAATGGAAGTTTTCGAATAAAAAAATAAAAGATATCGTTGCAGTTTTATTAACAATCCGTACGAGAAAGGAGAAGGATTGGGATACAGTTCTTCTTTATAAAACGGGAATTCATATCGCTGAAATGGCAGAAAGAGTATATGAAGCGATGATTGAAAGCTATGATAATACATCTGTTAAACGGGTACAAACGTTGTTTGAAGCATTGCCAATCAAGAATCGACAAGAAATGAATGTGACTGGGAATGATTTATTAAACTGGGCAAATAAAAAGCCAGGTCCGTGGGTTGCTGAAATGATTCAAAAAATTGAGGAAGCAATCGTACAAGGAAACGTAGTTAATGAGAAAGAGTGTATAAGGGAGTGGCTGCAAGAATGCAATCTACTATAAGAAAGCAGTTATTGCAAGTTTTTTCAGAAGCGGATGGCGCGTTTGTATCTGGCCAAACGATTAGTGATAAACTTGGTTGTTCAAGAACCGCTGTGTGGAAACATATGGAGGACCTTCGGAATGAGGGATATGAACTTGAAGCTGTGCGTCGATTAGGTTATCGAATTGCGAGTAAGCCAGACAAAGTGACTGCTAATGAAATTCAGTTAGGGTTACAAACGAAACATATTGGTAGAACGGTATATTTTGAAGAGTCTGTTGAATCTACGCAGCATATTGCAGCAAAACTTGCTTATGAAGGTGCAGAAGAAGGAACGATTGTTGTTGCAGAAGAACAAACAGCCGGCAGAGGTCGTTTAAGCAGGAAATGGCATTCACCAAAAGGAACAGGAATTTGGATGAGTATTATTTTACGTCCATCAATCCCGGTTCATCATGCACCACAACTTACTTTATTAGCGGCTGTTAGCGTTGCACAAGCAATTGAAAAGTGCACGGGTGTAAACGTAGGAATAAAATGGCCAAATGATATTTTAATTCAAGGTAAAAAGGCTGTAGGTATATTAACAGAAATGCAGGCGGATCCCGATAAAATTAATGCTGTTATTATGGGGATTGGTATTAATGCGAATCAAAAGCAAGAACATTTTGATGAGGAAATTCAGCATATTGCTACTTCTTTAGCGATTGAATCCGGTAAGCCAATTGTTCGTGCAGAGCTTATGCAACAAATCTTTTTACAACTAGAAAAATTATATGAAGAGTATTTACAAAATGGTTTCTCTGTCATTAAAATTCTTTGGGAAAGTTACGCTGTGAGCATCGGGAAAGAAATTACCGCTCGAACGATGAGGGAGACAATTACAGGGGTAGCAAAAGGAATTACAGAGGATGGTGTATTGCTTCTGGAGGACCATGAAGGGAAAGTACATCACATTCATTCTGCGGATATCGAAATTAAGTAAAAGAAGTTCCTATTAGGAACTTCTTTTTATTTGACGATTACTTTGCCTTCCATTCCTTTAAGGAGATGGTACCGACATATTAATTCATATGTACCAGCACTTGTAGGTTTCACGGTAATATTTTTTTCTTTTCCGGACTCGACTACGACGTCAATTCCGAGTGTTTTTACTGTAAAGGTGTGCTCGCTTTTACCTTTGTTTTTCAAAAGCAATGTTGTAGATTGTTCGATCGGAATCGTGATGACATTAGGGTTAAAGTAATCATCATTCAGTTCAACCTCAATTACTTTCGTTGAATCGATAGGTTGTGTCACGACGTTAACTGAAGCAAATACATGGAAGGAGC
This sequence comes from Bacillus sp. RC251, assembly GCF_044908765.1. NCBI lineage: Bacteria > Bacillati > Bacillota > Bacilli > Caryophanales > Bacillaceae > Bacillus > Bacillus sp. RC251. Next base: position 571,920 of record NZ_JBIYDP010000001.1, read on the forward strand.
TAAACGTTATCATCCCTACAATTATCACAAGAAAACCGGTAAGTCGAAATAACCATTTGTTCATAGACATTCGCAATTCTCCTTTTATAAGTATGTTTCCTCCATTAACCTGCATCATTATTTGAAGAGTTATACTATGCATGTAAATTAAGCGATTTATCTTTCTATAATGGAGTGATGTTTAAAAATTTCACATACCGTAATAGGAATAAAAAATTATTTTTTCAAAAAAATGTAGTAATTTCTTTTTGGAGTTTGCTATAATTAGTTCGAATATGGGCAGTATCAGAGCGAACTGCACCATGATTCAAAGCAATACGAAAAATAATAACTTGGATTCTGCCTTGATCCAATAACGGACTGGGACAGAGGGATGAATAATGCCGACTAACACACAACCCTTCTGCCCTTTTATGGCCAGAGGGGTTTTTTATATGATTTCGGCCATCTCCTCTCTCCTGTATAAAGGAGGAGTAGTTTTTGAAAACAAAAACAGATTTTTTGAAGATGAAAGAGCAAGGTGAGCCGATTACGATGCTAACGGCGTATGATTATCCGTCTGCTAAGTTAGCAGAAGAAGCTGAAGTTGATATGATTCTAGTTGGAGATTCCCTTGGGATGGTTGTGCTCGGCTACGATTCAACAGTACCTGTAACAGTAGAGGATATGATTCATCATACGAAAGCTGTACGCCGAGGAGCGAAAGAGACGTTTATTGTAACTGATATGCCATTTATGTCGTATCATGTGTCGCCTCAAGATACGATGGTGAATGCACGCCGCATTGTTCAAGAGAGTGGTGCTCATGCACTGAAGGTAGAAGGTGCAGGGGAAGTGGTATCAACTATTCATTACTTGACGAATGCGGGAATTCCTGTCGTGGCACACTTAGGCTTAACTCCTCAATCTGTAGGAGTACTAGGTGGGTATAAAGTACAAGGAAAAGATGCTGAAAGTGCAAAAAAATTAATAGAAGATGCGAAGAGATGTGAGGAAGCTGGTGCGATAGCGCTTGTGTTAGAATGTGTGCCAATGCAGTTAGCGGAATTAATTTCGAAGCAACTAACAATTCCGACGATTGGAATTGGAGCAGGGAAAAAAGTAGATGGGCAAGTACTTGTTTATCATGATCTTATCTCATACGGCGTAAATCGTGTTCCGAAATTTGTAAAGCAATATACGTCTGTTCAAGAGGAGATTGTGCGAGGGATTTCACAATACGTTACTGAAGTAAAGACAGGGCAATTTCCAGAAGAAAAACATTCATTCACAATGAAAGAGGAAGAATGCTTAGCGTTATACGGAGGAAAACAATAATGAAAATCGTAACTACAGTGCAAGAGATGCAGCAAATTACAAACGAACTTCGTATAAGTGGAAAAAGTATTGGTTTTGTTCCAACGATGGGTTATTTACATGAAGGCCATGCGACTTTATTACGTAAGGCAAGAGAAGAAAATGAAATTGTGGTTTTAAGCGTGTTTGTCAATCCGCTACAGTTTGGGCCGAATGAAGATTTAGATCGATACCCTCGTGATATTGATAGAGATGAAAATGTAGCAAAAGAAAACGGTGTAGATTATTTATTTTATCCGAGCGTAGAAGAAATGTATCCAGCAGAACAAACGACAACAGTAGCAGTTGTAAAGCGTACCGATGTATTATGTGGCAAACAAAGACCTGGTCATTTCGCTGGAGTTGCGACTGTACTAATGAAACTATTTAATATTACATTGCCAACGCGTGCTTATTTTGGTATGAAAGATGCACAGCAAGTTGCTGTCATTGAAGGATTTGTCGCTGATTTTAATATTCCGGTTACGATCGTACCAGTGGATATTGTAAGGGAAGTAGATGGATTAGCGAAAAGTTCTCGTAACGTGTATTTATCACAAGAAGAGCGTGAAGAGGCTCCTCATTTATATCGCAGTCTATGTAAAGCGAAAGAAAGAATTGAAGCAGGCGAACGTAATGCAGAAATCATTACAACTCTTGTGAAAGAGTATATTGAGACGTATACGAAAGGCACTGTAGATTATGCTGATTTATATGCCTATCCTTCACTACAAGTAATAGATAAAATTGAAGGACGAATCATTTTAGCAATTGCAGTTAAATTTGAGAATGTACGATTAATTGACAATATAACATTAACGGTTAAATAAGGGGGAGCATCTATGTTTCGCACAATGATGAGAGCGAAGTTACATCGCGCTACGGTAACAGAAGCAAACTTAAATTATGTAGGTAGTATTACAATTGATGAAGATTTAATGGATGCAGTAAATATTGTAGAAAATGAAAAAGTACAAATTGTAAATAACAATAATGGTGCGCGCTTAGAGACATATGTTATTAAAGGAGAACGCGGTAGCGGTGTTGTTTGTTTAAATGGTGCAGCTGCAAGGCTTGTACAGCCAGGGGATAAAGTTATTATTATTTGCTACGGTTTAGTGGCAGAAGAAAATATTCATAACCAAGAGCCGAAAATTGCAGTATTAGACGATGATAATCAAATTATCCAAATGTTAGGCGCTGAAAAAGCGGGTACGATATTATAAGTAAGAAGGCTATCTCTATTACGGAGATAGCTTTTTTGTGCATCTTTTCATTAAGATGAGATAAAACGTGGTATAGTAACATTATATAATTTTGTGTTTGATAGGTAAGAAATTGAGGTGTTACATATATGAGTAAACGTTATGTCGTTGTGGATTTAGAGACGACAGGGAACTCCTGGAAGGACGGGAAGGATAAAATTACCCAAATCGCAGCTGTTGTAGTGGAAGATGGAGAGATACTAGAGATTTTTTCATCTTTTATTAATCCGAAGAGAGAGATTCCGCCATTTATTACAGAATTAACAGGGATTGATGAGAGTATGGTTAAGCAAGCCCCGTTATTTCAAGATGTAGCCCCGATGGTTGTTGAGCTATTGCAAGGTGCAGCTTTCGTTGCACATAACGTTCACTTTGATTGGAATTTTTTAACGGAAGAATTAAGGTGGGCTGGATATACAGAAGTACATTGTCCGAAAGTTGATACAGTGGAGTTGGCGCAAATTCTTTTGCCGACAGCTGATAGTTATAAATTACGTGATTTAGCTAAACAACATGAATTAGAGCACGATCAACCGCATCGTGCGGATAGTGATGCTCTTGCAACAGCGGAATTATTTTTACAATTTTTAAATGAAATTGAAAAGTTACCACTTGTCACCTTGCAATCGCTTTATGAATTGAGCGATGTTTTTCAAAGTGATATAGCGGATGTACTTTCTGAAAATATTTTAAAGAAAATGATGCATGGTAGAAAAGTGGCAGAGGGGTATGAAGTGTATCGAAATATTGCGCTTCGAAAACGGAATTATGCTTTAAATCTCAGTGAAACATGTTCATCTAAATTTGATGCTTTCTTGCATAAGGCAATCGATAAACTTGAATTGAATATGCCAAAGTTTGAAAAAAGAGAAAGCCAACAGATTATGATGAAGGAAATATATACAGCACTAAGAGATTCTAGGTTTTCACTAATTGAAGCAGGAACAGGAACAGGAAAGACTCTTGCATATTTACTTCCAAGTATTTATTTTGCAACGAAAAAAGAAGAACCTGTCATCATAAGTACCCAAACAGTACAACTGCAACAACAAATATTAGAAAAAGAAATTCCATTATTACAGAAAATAATGCCATTTTCATTTGAAGTAGCTCTTTTGAAAGGAAGAAAGCATTATCTTTGTCTACATAAATTTGAATATGCTTTGCAAGAGGAAGAGAAAAATTATGATATGGCGCTCACAAAGGCAAAAATTTTAGTGTGGTTATTGCAAACAGAAACTGGCGATCGTGATGAATTAAATATTCCTGAGGGCGGAAAGTTACTTTGGAACCGTATTTGTAGTGATGTACATAGTCCAGGTGGGATGCAAAGCAACTGGTATAGCCGTTGTTTTTATCAACGAGCAAAGAATAAAGCATTATTTGCAGATATCGTTATTACAAATCATGCGTTATTATTTCAAGATTTTTCAAGTGAAGAACCACTATTTGCTTCATGTGAACATATTATTTTTGATGAAGCTCATCATATCGAGGAAGCGGCGAGTAGAACATTAGGTGAACAGTTCTCCTGTATGTATTTTCAATTAGTTTTATCTCGTCTTGGTACGCTAGAAACAGATGATGTACTTTCTAAAGTATATAAAATGATGAAAAAATCAGAGCAAGCCTCTCGTTCGACTTTCCGTATGGTGAGTCATAGTTTGAAGGAATTGAAATTTGATGCGGATGAGCTATTCCAAATGTTACGTGCTTTCATCTTTAAACAAACAAAGCAGGAACAAGGGATAAGCAATATGCCACTCATTTATCGATATAACACGGAAGTAGAGAAAGGTAAGTTATGGGATAGCATTACAGAGTTAACAAATCGTTTTGTATACGATGTAAGAAAATTATTGACTATACTTGAGAAGCAAGTTGATATATTGCAAAGTAAATTAGAATGGGAGATGCATGTTGTTACAGGTGAATTTATGCATTTAATTGAGTTGTTGAGAAAGATGGAACAATCTTTACAATTACTCATTTTAGAAAAAAATTCATACGTGACATGGATGGAGACTGAAACGAAGGGAACAATTCATTCAACCGTTTTATATGCACAGCCTGTTCATATTGGTGAAAGGCTTGCGGATGAATTTTTAACACAAAAAAAGAGTGTTATTTTCACATCAGCAACGTTAACAGTAAACGATTCATTTGACTATATAAAAGAGGAGCTAGGTTTACATGATTTTGCTCCCAATACATTACAGGTTCCATCACCATTCCGTTTTGAAGAACAGATGAAATTAATGGTTTCAACAGATGTGCCTTTTATTAAGCAAGCAAGTAATGAAGAATATATTGAATCTGTGTCGGCACATATTGCAAAAATAGCGAAAGCTACAAAAGGTAGAATGCTTGTTTTATTCACTTCGTATGAAATGTTGAAAGAAGCGTATACGAATTTGAAAAATGATGAGGAATTAGAGGGGTATTTATTATTAACGCAAAGTGTAAATAATAAGAGCCGAAGTCGTCTCATTCGTAAATTTCAAGAGTTCGACAAATCGATTTTGTTAGGAACAAGTAGTTTTTGGGAAGGGATAGATATACCTGGAGATGCCCTTAGTTGTCTTGTTATTGTACGGCTTCCCTTTACGCCTCCTCATCAACCGATGATGGAAGCAAAAGGAGAGTGGTTAAAAAATCAAGGAGAGGACGTATTCGCTAAGTTAGCACTCCCGCAAGCAATCTTGCGTTTCAAACAAGGATTTGGTCGTCTGATTAGAACAAGTACAGATACCGGAACAGTATTTGTATTAGACCGTCGTTTGATAAGCGCTTCTTATGGAAAACGTTTTTTACAATCAATCCCAACTGTTCCGCTTTATGAAGGCCCTCTAGAAGAATTATTAGAACAATTAAAGGCATGGCCAAATAAATAAAATTGGAAGAAAAATACGCCTGAAGTACATTTAAGCTTCAGGCGTAAAAAATGTGGGGAGGAGGAATTTTATTTTTCTTACTTCTTGTATACAAAATGTATTGGTTTTCGACTTGAAACCTTTTTTTGCAGTACATGTCCTGCTATAATAGATGGGTGATGAAGCAGGGGTTGTAAAGAATGTACTCTTATTGTAACCGTATTGCGTTCTTCTATAATTAGAAATTTTTGTGTAACGGAGGAGTTTTTTCATGGATAAGAAAATCGAAGTCCTATCAACGACGCGTATTAAATATTCGTCTGACTTGTATAAAATTGTTGATAGTTTGAATCGTACGTTAAAAGAACAGGACCTCATGTTCGGATTAGCATTAGACGAAAAAGATAAAGAAATAGCTGTATTTACGATTTACAGAACGTAGTGATACAATGAAAAAGTGGATCTTTGCAATCGTTATCGTAATCGTTGCTAGCGGAATATATGGGGCGTATGTTTACAATAAAGCAATGGAAAAGAAAATCCATAAAGAGGAAAAATCTGTAGAAATTGCGAAAGAAAAGGCAAAGCTTACAAAAGTAAAATCTGTTGATTATTATAATGGAAATTCTTCATATACAGTCGTACAAGGTGTAGACGAAAAAGGAGAACAAATTATTGTTTGGGTGCCTAATAAAAAAGGGAATGTCCTTGTGAAGAAAAAGAGTGAAGGTATTCCTGAAAAAGAAGCTTTGCAAAAGTTGGCTGAACAAGCTACAGGAAAAGGTGATGAGCCAAAGCCAAAGCCAAAAGAAATTATAAAAGTAAAATTAGGTGCTCAAAACGATATTCCGTTGTGGGAAATTACATATATTGATCAGGAAGATCGTTATACGTATTATTATTTAGAGTTTCAAAATGGGGCTTATGCTGGTCACTACAGCATTGAAAAATAGATGTAGGGGGAACTACAAATGAAATTAGCAAAGCGAGTAGCTGCTTTAACACCATCTGCAACTTTAGAAATTACAGCAAAGGCACAAGCATTAAAAGCAGAAGGTCATGATGTAATTGGATTAGGGGCAGGAGAACCTGACTTTAATACGCCAGAACATATTATGGATGCTGCACATAAAGCGATGTTAGAAGGACATACGAAGTATACACCAACAGGTGGATTACAAGCGTTAAAACAAGAAATTGTGAAGAAGTTTACACGTGATCAAGGAATTGCGTATGATCCATCTGAAATTATTGTATGTAACGGTGCAAAGCATGCATTATATACATTATTCCAAGTGTTACTTGATGAAGGAGATGAAGTTATCATCCCAACTCCTTATTGGGTAAGTTATCCTGAGCAAGTAAAGCTTGCTGGAGGTAAGCCAGTTTACGTAGAAGGCCTGGAAGACAATGAGTACAAAATTACAGCGAAGCAGCTGCGTGAGGCAATTACAGAGAAAACGAAAGCAGTTATTATTAATTCACCGAGCAATCCAACAGGAATGATTTATAGCAAAGAGGAATTACAACAGCTTGGAGAGGTATGTTTAGAACACGATATTTTAATCGTTTCAGATGAAATTTATGAAAAATTAATTTATGGTGGAGCAGAATATACTTCGATTGCCCAGCTTTCTAATGCATTAAAAGAACAAACACTTATTATTAATGGTGTATCTAAATCTCATTCTATGACAGGATGGCGTATTGGATATGCAGCAGGAAATAAGCAGCTTATTAAAGCGATGACGAACTTAGCGAGTCATAGTACGTCAAACCCTACTTCAATCGCTCAATACGGCGCAATTGCAGCATATGCAGGCTCACAAGAACCTGTAGAAACAATGCGTCAAGCATTTGAAGAAAGATTAAACATTATTTATGATAAATTAATTCAAATCCCTGGCTTTACTTGCATTAAACCACAAGGTGCATTTTACTTATTCCCTAATGTAAAAGAAGCTGTAGCTTTATCAGGATACGAAACTGTGGATGATTGGGCAAAAGCTCTATTAGAAGAGGAAAAAGTGGCTCTTGTACCAGGTACAGGATTTGGTGCTCCAAATAACGTTCGTTTATCATATGCGACATCTCTTGAACAAGTAGAGAAAGCATTAGAACGCATTCATACGTTTATGAAAAGTAAAGTGCAAGCTTAATTGTATATTTTATTAACGCAATACAAAAAACCTTCCTACATAATAGGAAGGTTTTTTTGACGAATTGTGGCAAAAAGAAATAGCGAAAGGTGTGTTATACTAGAGAGCGAGGTGTTTGGTGATGAAAAAGAAAATGATGTTACAGTGGTTTGAGCAGGGAAGCATTGCAATTCCAAAATTACTTATGATGCATTATAAAAAATTAGGGTTAAATGAAATGGAATTTATGGTTGTACTTCATGTACACACATTTTTAGAATCGGGCAATTCGTTTCCGACTCCGTCAGAGATTTCAGAACGGATGACGATTACTGAAATGAAATGTATGGAAGTAATTCAGACATTGATTCAAAAAGGTTTTTTATCACTAGAAGGTGGACAAAAATCAGAAGCGATGATGTGTGAAAGTTATTCTTTACAACCGCTATGGGAAAAAATATTGCATTTCTTAATGAACGAATCAATAGAGGAAGAACAAAAAGAAATAAAACAACTGCAAGTAAATTTATATACAGTATTTGAAAAAGAATTTGGAAGACCACTTTCTCCGTTTGAATGTGAAACGTTGGGTATGTGGGAAGATCAAGATCAACATCATCCGAATTTAATTCAAGCGGCCCTCAGGGAAGCTGTAATGAGCGGTAAGCTTAATTTCCGATATATTGATCGTATTTTATTTGAGTGGAAAAAGAATGGTATTAAAACAGTAGATCAAGCCCAAAACCAAGGACGGAAATTTAGAGCAAATCAACAACGAACGCAGCAAACGACAAAACAAGAGACGAAATTTACTGGGAAAGTGCCTTTTTATAATTGGTTGGAGCAGTAATGTAGGAGGAAGTATATGTTAAATAAAGCGCAAATTCGCTATTGTTTAGACACAATGGCGGATATGTATCCAGAAGCACATTGTGAATTAATTCATGATAATCCATTTGAATTAGTAATCGCGGTGGCGTTATCTGCACAATGTACAGATGCACTTGTAAATAAAGTGACGAAAAATTTATTTCAAAAATATAAAACACCAGAAGATTATTTAAGCGTGTCTTTAGAAGAATTACAACAAGATATACGTTCCATTGGATTGTTTAGAAATAAGGCGAAAAATATTCAAAAATTGTGCCAGATGTTGCTAGATGATTATAACGGGAAAGTTCCAGAAGACCGTGACGAGCTGACGAAATTACCAGGAGTAGGAAGAAAGACAGCGAATGTAGTTGTTTCGGTTGCATTTGGAATTCCAGCGATTGCTGTTGATACGCATGTAGAGAGAGTGAGTAAACGGTTAGCGATTTGTAGGTGGAAAGATTCGGTGTTAGAAGTAGAAAAGACATTAATGAAGAAAGTTCCGATGGATGAATGGGGCGTTACACATCATCGTATGATTTTCTTTGGGCGTTACCACTGTAAAGCACAGCGACCACAATGTGAAGAGTGCCGATTACTAGAAGTGTGTCGTGAAGGAAAGAAGCGAATGAAGGGGAAATAAAGGATGGAGCGAGTTATAGAAATACCGAAAGAATTTCGGTGCTTACCATTTTTTACAGAAAGCGTAACTTCGATTATGTATCATACAGATCAGTCTTTTGAAGAAATAATACAAAATACTTACTTTATATTTGATATTGAAAGACAATATGAGCCGTGGAATGAAATTGAAAATAGTATTCCTGTACTGTTGAATGTATGGAAAAGTAAGCATGAAGACATTGCTACGCTATTTCGAAACAGAAATAAACAAGAAGCTGAAGGTCCAATGATTCTTTTTGCGGCACATTTGTTATCGATTATATATTGGCTAAATGAGCAACCTGTTCATAGTTTGAATGAAATGGAAGCTTATACGAGTAAATTGGAAGTACAACCAGTTAATTTTATGGAGCGATATTCGTTCATTATAAAGAAACCGAATAATTATCATTCCTATATTCAGTTAGCGCAGTTGTATATTGAAATAGAAAAGCTATATGTTAAGAAAATGATAACAAAAAAGAAGTCCTTTCCTCGTTAAGAGAAAGGACTTCTTTTTTTGTATTAAGACTCTGTTGTGACAACATTTCCGTCTGCGTGAGGTGTATCTCCTCCGGTATTTTGTTGTTGTTCTTGTTGCTTGTGTTGTTCTTCTTCAGCTTTTTTTCTAGCAGCCTCTTCTTCAGCTTTCTTTCTAGCAGCTTCTTCTTCGGCTTTCTTTCTAGCAGCTTCTTCTTCAGCAGCCTTTTTCTGAGCTTCTTCTTGTTGTTTACGTTGTTGTTCTTGTTGTTGCTGTTGCTCTTGTTGTTTACGCTGCTCTTCAGCAGCTTTTTTCTGAGCTTCTTCTTGTTTTAATTTATCTCCATTAGCCTTTTTCTGAGCTTCCTCATCAGCTTTTTTCTGAGCTTCTTCTTCGGCTTTCTTTTTGGCAGCTTCCTCTTCAGTTTTCTTCGCATCTGGAGTTCCGCCAGGCGCAGTGAAGGATGCTCCAACTGCTGGGCTTGTTCCAGTACCTTTTTTCGCTACTACAGAGAAGCTGTAAGTAACGCCAGGTTTAATACCACCAAGAGAAGCTGTCGTACCACTTATTGATAGGCTACCACTTGAACCGTCAGTCGCTTTATAGCTTGCTGCATACGCATCAACTTCTGTTGGTCCAGACCAGTTTAGTGTAACAGTACTAGCGCCATCGAAAGTGACATTAAGACCACTAGGTGCATCTACTTTAATTTGTTTAATTGCATCTTTTTTCGCACCTTTTACGTATAACTCTCCGTTTATTTCTTGTACAGAAGAAGGACGCTCGAAACGGGATTTATCTGTAGCGAATTTGCTCATCATTACTTGGAACATTTGTTGTGCAATTCTAGTATAACGATCACTAATGTAGTTTTCTGGGCCATTTTTTTCGTAACCAGTCCATACTGCCATTGTATATTGCGGTGTATATCCAGCGAACCAACTATCTCTGTTTGCATCAGCTGGAATACCATATTTTTTAAGAACGTCTTCATCAAAGTTTTGTGTTCCTGTTTTACCGGCAACATCAACACCTGAAACGTATGCTGTTGGACCAGTACCGCCAGCACCAGGTTTTACTACGTCACGAAGAACGTCAGTCACCATGTAAGCTGTGTAGTCTTGCATCGCACGTTGTTCTTTCGGTTTAAAACTTTTCTTTTTCCCATCTGGGAAGATAACTTCTTTTACGAAGTGCGGTTTATTGTAGTTCCCACCGTTACCAAAGGCTGCATATGACCCCGCTAATTGTAATGGAGAACTATCGTTACTACCAATTGCTGTTGATTCAAATGTTTTGCCGTCTTTAAATGTCATACCTAAACCTTCAGCAAACGCTTGTGACTTAGGAAGACCAACCGCTTGAGCTGTCTTTAAAGCTGGAATGTTTAATGACTTTTTCAAAGCTTCACGTAGTGAAACGTCACCTTTGTAACTATTTGTTGCATTTCGTATTTTTTTACCAGTGGAATACGTATACTCTGAGTCATTTAATTGATGATATGTAGACCATTGTAAATTCTCAATTGCTGGACCGTAGTCGAAAATTGGTTTCATTGTTGAACCAACTTGGCGTTTTAAATCAGTGGCCATATTATGACCTTTGAAAGTAGACTTACTTTCTTTACGCCCAGCTCCAATTGCTCGAACTTCTCCAGATTGTGTATCCATAAATACGAATGATCCTTGGAATTGATCGTTCGGATACTTAATAAGATTGCCATCCATAATTTTTTCAGCATAATCTTGAGCATCTTGGTCAAGTGTTGTATGAATCGTTAAACCATCTGAACCGATATTTATATCGGGATATTCTTTTTCAACTTCTTTTACAACAGCATCTAAAAATGCTTGATACTTCATCTCAGTTACTTCTGAAGCCGGTTGAAGACCCTCAGTTACAGAGATTTTCATTGCGTTATCCATTTCATCTTTTGTTATATAACCATGTCGATTCATTAATGACAATACGACATTACGACGATTTGTTGCTCGTTCAACATTTTCCTTTTTGGTTGGATCATAAATGTTTGGACCTTGGGGTAAACCAGCGAGCATAGCAGCTTCATGTAACTGTAAGTCTTTTAAATCTTTGTTATAATATTTTTGGGCTGCTGTTGCAATACCGTACGAACGGTTACCTAAGTTAATCTTATTTAAGTACATTTCTAAGATCTCATGTTTAGAGTATTGTTGCTCTAATTTGTAAGATAGGTACCATTCTTGTACTTTTCTCTTCGCAGTTTTGTCCATCGTTAGAAAATAGTTTTTGACTACTTGTTGTGTAATCGTACTACCACCTTGAGATCCGAACCCTCCAGTGACATTTTCCATAACTGCTTTTGTAGTTCGTTTAAAATCAATTCCATTATGATCATAGAAACGTGAATCCTCAGTTGCAAGGAATGCACTTTCAACTACCTTTGGAATTTGATCATACGTAACGTGGGTTCGTTTTTCAGCACCGTATTCATAGAAAAAGTTCCCATTCTTATCAAGAAACTTTGTTGATAAAGGATTGACAAGTTTTGATTTGTCTAATTTTGGAGCGTCCTTCACCATAACAAAGAAAGCGGAAACGCTAGCTATAAGACCAACGATACCAAGAAGTAGACAACCTATAAGGAATTTTTTAAAAAAGGAGCCCTTTTTCTTTGGTTTTTTTTCTTTATTTGTTTCTTGCTTTTGATTTTGATTTTTTACATGATTTCGTTCTGTACGAGAACGATAATTATCTGACATTATACTTTCTCCTACCTTTCATTCTCTCCCCAAAAGTCGAAAAAAGAGCCTTAGTGATGACTCTATCACGAAAAATAAACCGTGTCTAGTACACGGATATAATCAATCCGAGGGTGATAACCGCATGATAATAAAGATCCATGCTCTTCTATTTCTTCTTTCGTAATCGATTTCCGTCCACCAGTATTTTGACGATTCCAAAATGCAATAATATGTTTTGCATCTAGTAAATAAAGTTCATCAAAAAGTGTAAATTTAATAATAACAAATGCAATTCCATCATGAACGATTACTTGCTTCATATGTTCAATTTGATGAAGGTGGAAGTTTTGAAGTGGAAAGCTGGTTTTATTTTTTGTTTCTTTCGCTTCAAAATCGATGTATTTCCCTTTGTATACACCGTTGTAATCTGTTGTAGAAGGTTGTTTAAAATACGCTTCTTTTACCACTGCAGCACTTCGAGCGGGGTAATCTACTTTTACAATTTGAAGAGGTGTAGGTTTTTTATGTACACATGCAATATTATGGGTTAAGTAATATTCATTTGTTTCATTCAATTCCTCTTCAAGGGACATACCTCTATTACTATAAGTATGTTTTTTAATTGGTGTTTTATGGGGTTGTGAAGCTTGATTGTACCGTTTTCCGTTTGGGTAACGAATGGTCATAGTGTGTCCACTCCCAACTTGCTAAGAATTACTTACAAAGGTGATTATAACAAAAAATGAAAAAAGATGTGACCTTTTTGAAGAAAGGTATGATGACTTATTTATGTTTACATGGAATGATTATGAGAAAATTAAACAATATCGTAAAAATATGGTTTGTACAGACGAAGAAAAAACAATCGTTTATAACATTAAGAGGCAAATAGAAATGGCTAATATGGACAACATTTCTCGAACACAGTCTTATCAAGAATATTATGTAAGGAACAGTGAAATTAGGTGGGCCTTTTTAGCAAGTATGGTCTCGAGAAATGCGGGATGGAATATGACTGATTTAAAAGGGAGATATTATGCTACTGTTTTACCTCAAACAGTAAAAAAACATTTGTTTCTGACTTATGAAGAAGCGAATTGGATTATTTTTTTAGATGCATTTCCTCAGCTATTGTTATACGAAGAAAGTAAGAGGAGGCAGGTACCACTATTCTATTTGTTACAATATTTTAACGTATCAATTTTTATGGAAAAAGAATGGATTTATTTTTGGGAAAAAAAAGATATAAATAGGCTCATGACAGCGCTTATTATAAATGAGCAAAATAAAATTCAAAAACCAGTTATTGAGAATTTATATTTTAAAAAACATGTATTCCATACTGCACTTTTTAAATTGCAAGAAATGCTTCATATTAGTGCTGTTATTTTTCCGACTGTTGAAGGGAGGATGTATGGTTTTTCAGTTTATCAATTTGAAACGTTACAAAAGCGTATAGAACTAGGGCAGAAATTAGCGGAGTTACTGTTTCATCCGAATTATAAAAGTTTATTCCATAGGTTTGCATTGCAAACTATACACACAGGATCAAGAGCAGATTATGAATATTATGTAAGAGAAGCTAGAAAATCTTGTACGCCAGCCCTTAGAGAAGTTTATCCTGTCGTTGCACATAAGGAAATAAGTATGAGAGATTGGTTTTGTAGAGATATGGAAATAAATGAGTTGTTTCTACTGGAAGAGTATAAGGGTGAAGTTGATATAACAGAATGGTATAAAAGAAAGAGGGAGCAAATCTATGTTGCTTCTATCGTAAATCGTTTTGTTAAAAGGATGGATGAGTTCGTGATATAATAAAAAAGAAGTCCCGTCTTCATAAATGAAGACGGGACTTCTTAATGTAAAGTAATCCTGCCGTGTATGCTAAGAATTTAATCTCAAAACGTAATGAATATAAGAGATTAAGGATGCTCAGAAATTAGCTTTTTGTAAAAGTGCTAAAGTTTCACTTTATGTAGCAGGGAAGTTTGGACCATCTAACTTAGGGTTGCCAGTCTCAGGTTTATTTTGTTTGTTTTGTTTTTTCTTTTTTTCGTTTTTGTTCTTTACCATTTTCATACACCTCCTTTTTGTATTGTTACCATTTCTATAAATGACATACAAAATGATTTCTTTGACGAATAACAACTAGTTTTGTCATGTGAGCAGGAGTGAGGAGTCATTCGGCGAAATTACATGACAAAGGAAAAGCAAAGAAGGGGGCGTTTTGTATATGGCGATGGTTCAGAAGGAAGATGTAATGAAAACAATGGATCAAATGTTAAGTTCTCTCGATTTGCTGGAAATGAATATAGGGATTAGAATGAATCATGCATTGAAGGATACGGGTGAAAAAATATGCAATAAGATAGAAATAACAGAAATGCATATTGAGCATATGGAAAATAAATTAGTGCATCACGAAGAAAAAGGGAATTGGGTGAAGGCATTTCAAAACGTCGTAGTGAGTGCATAATAAGGTGGGAATAAAATGAAGTATGAAGCATTAATACAATCTTCAGAAAAACTCATGCAGTATAATAATGAAGCGAATGTGAAAAAAAGAGAAATGATTGAGTACGATTTTTATAAGGATATGAAACCATTTGTAGATATGGTAGATGAGGAATTAAAAGTGTGGAAAGAATTAGCTTATAAATGGATTAAGGAAGAAAAACCGAAGTATATACATGTACAGCAAATTGATCAAGTGTACGATAATTTACAGACAAATGTGTTGCAATGTTTTGTAAATAAAGGTAAAGGTAACCGATTCTTTGAAACACATCAAGCCATTTCGTATACTTTGCAAAATATAATTGAGCAATGTAAGTAACAAGAGGGGAAACCCTCTTGTTTTTTTATGCTTCTGTCATTGTTGTAGGTTTTGTTGCACCGTTTATTTCTAATTCTTTTATTAATGTTCGGTAATCTGAAATGCATATTTTTTCTTCGAGATACCACTGTCTCGTAAAGTCTAACAATTCATTTACATTCTCTGTGTAATACCCCTTTTTTTGAGAAAACGCTTGTTTTAAATCCCCTAATACCATGTTGATTCCTCCCCCATGAGAATCTTCTTCTTCACTATCATAGCATGGAAGGGTTTTCTTTTTTAATTTTTTAAAAATTTAAACTTCCGACAAAAATAGACAGATACTCCGCCACACAAATTATTTTACAAGTACATATTATATATGTAGAAACTTATGTGAAGGAGGAGAGAATGCATGTTTCAACAATCTAACGTATATCAGCAATCTAATCCATATGCACAGCAAAATATGTACCAATATAATACGGATACATATTTACGGTATAATATGTATCCTTTCGAGCCTAATTATGGAAATCAAAATTATTACCAGCCATTTGAAGTGTCGTTTATGAATCAACCACAACAACAGCAGCAACCCCATACGAATCAACAACAGCAGCCCTATATGGATCAACAGCAGCAACCCTATACGAATCAACAGCAGCAACCCTATATGGATCAACAGCAGCAACCCTATATGGATCAACAACAGCAACCTTATATGAATTCACAATACTATATGCCACCACCATCTCCCTATGGAAATCAACAAGCGATGTTTTATCCACCAAAACAACCGTACCCGACGCAGAATAAACAAAAACAACAACAGCAACCGAGTCAATTTTCTAGTTTTGTTTCCCAATTTAAAAACTCAGATGGTAACTATGATGTAAATAAAATGATGAATACAGCTGGACAAATGATGAATGCGATGAACCAAGTGACAGGTATTGTAAAGCAAGTTGGAGGTTTTTTTGGTAAGTAATCTTGGGGGTTGTCTATAAAAAGCATTACGTATAAAGCAGAAGGCTAGACAAATTTCCTTGTAATAAATGGGTATATATAACAAACGGCTTTCTCTCTTTTCTCATATTGTAAAGTGTAGTCAGATTTTTTTAACGAGAGAGGAGAGAAAAAACTATGCATCATTGTCATCCTTGTTTTGGAGGGCATAAGCCTGTAGGACCTATTTGTACAACTGCTCCTGTCATTCATCCGACGAAACAATGCGTAACACATTCTTTTTCAACAACGGTGGTGCCACACATTTTCCCAACGCATACAACACATGTTCATCATCAACAAATTAAAAACCAAAACTTCTTCCCACAAACAAACTCGAATGTAAATGTTGTAGACCCGATCGATCCAGGGTTCGGCGGCGGATGTGGACCATGTGGTCATGGACATCATGGACATCATGGACATCACGTATCACCATTTGGACCAGGACCAAATGTATCACCATTCGGACCAGGACCAAACGTATCACCATTCGGACCAGGACCAAACGTATCACCATTTTTACCAAACAATGTATCACCAGTAGGTCCGAATATTGGACCAAACGTTGGTGGAATATTTAAAAAGTAAATGATATGTTAGAACTAGCGAAATGCTAGTTCTTTTTTTGTAATTGGAGTGTTGATATGAAAGTTATTGCTGTAACGGGATATAAGCCATTTGAACTTGGTATATTTAAAAATGATCATCCAGGGGTGGAATGTATAAAAAAAGCATTGCATCGAAAATTAACTACTTTTGTAGAAGAAGGTTTGGAATGGGTGATAATAAGTGGGCAGTTAGGAGTCGAATTATGGGCTGCTGAAGTTGTTTTTGAAATTCAAGTAGAATATCCAAATCTAAAATTAGCGGTATTTACTCCGTTTTTAGAACAAGAAGAAAGCTGGAAGGAAGATAACCGTGAATATTACGAATGTATTCTCTCTCAAGCAGACCATATTGATAGTATTACGAAACGGAAGTACGAAAGCCCGGAACAATTTAAATTAAAAAATCAATTTTTTATTGAAAAAAGTGATGCACTTTTAGCTGTATATGATGAAGAAAAACCAGGGAGTCCCAAATATATTGTAGAAGCAGCAAAGAAAAAAGGAGAAATAGAAAATTATCACAGTTATTTTATTCTTTTTTCTGATTTACAAGATATAATAGAAGAGGAACAGTGGAATAATGCTGAGTAATATGTAATATAGTACTCGTATATATGATTGACAAAAGGCATTGTTTCTGAAAAAATTTAGGTAATGAAAGTTTTGGCAAAAATTTGAGGTGAAGAAAATGATTTCGGATAAAATTAAATTAACGGCGAAAGATATTTTAGAAAAAGAATTTAAAACAGGCATGAGAGGCTATCAACAAGAAGAAGTAGACAAGTTTCTTGATATGATCATTAAAGACTATGAAGCTTTCCACAAGGAGTTTGATCAATTAAAGCAACAAAATGCTCGTTTAAAGCGTGAATTAGAGGAACAAAAATTAGTAGCAACGCAAGTGCCACAACAACCAGTTGTACAAACACCAGTTGCACAACCTGTATATAACAACACGAATACGGACATTTTAAAACGTCTATCTAATTTAGAAAAAGCTGTATTTGGAAGTAAGTTATACGAATAATTTCTAGTGGTAAAAAGGTTAAAGCATTTTACATAGAAAAAAACATTGCAAAATCTTTTTGTTTCCACTATACTAATGGATGTCATAACGTTTGGGTAATCGCTGCAACGCTAACGTTGTAGAGGAAAGTCCATGCTCGCACGGCCTGAGATGGCTGTAGTGTTCGTGCCTAGCCAATTCATAAGCTAGGGTATTCTGGCTGTAAGGCTGGTTTAACGGCAGGGAAAAAACCTAAGTCCTTTCGGATATGGTTTGACTACCTTTAAAGTGCCACAGTGACGAAGTCCTTGAAGAAATGATAGGAGTGGAACGAGGTAAACCCCACGAGCGAGAAACCCAAATAATGGTAGGGGAATCTTTTCCAAGGAAATGAACGATGGGAAAGGACAGGTTGTATAACCTGTAGATAGATGATTGCCACCGGAGTACGAGGCGTGGGCCGTTTGCAGTACAAAGGAACAGAACATGGCTTACAGAACGTTATGAACCAACTATGAAATAACTCAGCTCTCCTTTGTTAGAGGAGGGCTTTTTATTTGTATGAAGTTATAAATTATGAGTTAAAATGGTTAATGAGAAAATTCTTCGTAAAATGTAATGATTAATAGGACAAATTGCTATTAATTATTGTTTAACTATACATAAGAGGTGAATGCAAATGGGAAAAGTTACTTTAATTGCAACAGCGGCAATGGGTATTGAAGCGTTAGTTGCCCGAGAAGTTCGTGATCTTGGTTATGAATGCCAAGTGGAAAACAGCAAAGTAACATTTGAAGCAGATGAAAAGGCGATTTGTCGCACGAACTTATGGTTACGTACTGCGGACCGTGTGAAAATTAAAGTTGGCGAATTCAAAGCGACAACATTTGATGAGCTGTTTGAAAAGACGAAAGCATTAAACTGGGGAGATTATATTCCAGAGAATGGGGAATTCCCTGTAATTGGTAAATCGTTAAAATCTGAGTTGTTCAGTGTTTCAGATTGCCAACGTATCGTTAAAAAAGCTGTCGTTGAAAAATTAAAAACAACATATAAACGTACAACTTGGTTTGAAGAAGATGGTCCGTTATTCCGTATTGAGATCGCAATGCTCAAGGATATTGCAACATTAACAATTGATGCAAGTGGTGTTGGACTTCATAAACGTGGATACCGTATGGATCAAGGGGAAGCCCCATTAAAAGAAACATTGGCTGCGTCTTTAATTAAGTTAACAAACTGGAAGCCGGATCGTCCTTTCGTGGATCCTTTCTGTGGATCAGGTACAATTCCGATTGAAGCAGCATTAATTGGACAAAATATTGCACCAGGATTTAACCGTGGCTTCGCATCAGATGAGTGGGGCTGGGTTGGTAAACAAAACTGGCGTGAAGCTCGTCAAGAAGCTGAAGATTTAGCGAATTATAATCAACCACTACAAATCATTGGGTCAGATATTGATCATCGTATGATCCGAGTTGCTCAAGATAATGCAGAAGAAGTGGGCTTAAGTGATTTAATTACATTTAAACAAATGCAAGTAAAAGATTTCACGACAAAAGAGGATTATGGCTATGTTGTAACGAATCCTCCATACGGAGAACGTTTAAGTGAAAAAGCACTCGTTGAACAATTGTACAAAGAAATGGGACAAGTATTCCGCCCATTAGATACATGGTCAGCGTATGTATTAACAAGCTACGAAGCATTTGAAAAGTGTTATGGAAAAGATGCATCGAAGAAACGTAAACTGTTTAATGGGTTTATCCGTACAGATTACTACCAATACTTCGGAAAACGTCCACCGCGTAATTCATAGTATAAAACTCCTCCAGCGCGCATATACTGGCTATTATGTAATGCGTAAAGGAGGACGTGATATGGATAGTTTCCAATTATCTATGATTCAAAAAGCTATTCATCGTACGTATGATGAGATCGGGAGAGAAGTGGATAGCCAAGGTACGATTGTAGAGGAAATACAAAAAGCACAAGAAGAATATTTGTCAGCTCTTTCACACGAAACAGCGATTGATAAACGGTATTTAAAGTCATTAATATAGAAAAAAATTTTCCTTTTTCGAAAGGAAAATTTTTTTTCGTGTATTTCTATGTATGGCAACAGGGGAAAGTGGCTGCACACATATGAGTAGCAGTTGCTATATCTTTTTATAGAAAAACTTTTTGGTTGGAGGCTAAGGATGTTTACTGAGAAGAGATTACCATTTGAAGTAGGAAAACAAGATAATTTTTATGATAAGTTGAATGAATGGATTGGAGATGTGTTTTACGATATCCTTCCGGAAAAAGGCTTTGAAGAGCGTGATGAACAAATTTTTATGGCGTTTCAATTAGAGCGTGCTTTCCAAGAAAAGAAAGTAATGTTCGCAGAAGCGGGTGTAGGAACAGGGAAAACAATTGTATATCTTCTATATGCAATTTGCTATGCGCGTTATACTGGAAAACCAGCTATTATCGCTTGTGCTGATGAAACGTTAATTGAGCAGCTTGTGAAAGAAGAAGGAGACATTGCTAAGTTATCTGAAGCATTAGGACTATCTGTTGATGTTAGACTTGCGAAATCAATGGATAATTATTTATGTTTACGTAAACTTGAAGATGTTATGAGTGGACGAGCTCCAGAAGTAATTGAAGATGTATACTACGAATTACCACAGTTTGTATTCGATCATGGTACGATGCAAAACTTTACTCACTACGGCGACAGAAAAGAATTTCCACTTTTAAATGATGAGGAATGGTCAAAAGTAAATTGGGATTACTTCCAAGATTGCTTCACTTGTGATTCTCGTCATCGTTGTGGTCAAACTCTTTCTCGTGAACATTATCGTAAAGCGGCAGATTTAATTATTTGTTCTCAAGATTTCTACATGGATCATATTTGGACGTACGATGCTCGTAAGCGTGAAGGGCAAATTCCGTTATTACCTGAAAGTAGCTGCGTTGTATTCGATGAAGGACATCTTGTAGAATATGCAGCTCAAAAAGCTTTAACATATCGTTTAAAGCAAACGATGATGGAGCAACTTTTAACAAGATTGTTGCAAAACGATATTCGTGAAGAGTTTGCACATTTAGTAGAAGAAACAATTTGGCAAACAGAGCGATTCTTTGATGTGTTACAAGAAAATAAAAAGGAAATCGCCGGTTCTGATCGTTTAGAAATTACTGTGACAGAAAAAGTAACAGCTGAAGCGAATAGACTTTATGCGAAAATTGGTGAAGTCGGTGATGCATTAGTATTTGAAAGTGAAATGCATACAGTAAACACGTATGATTTAAATATCGTTGATGAACATTTAGATGTATTAGAACATTCACTTCGTCTGTTCATGCACGAGAAAAATGTAATTACATGGGGTGAAGAAGGTGATGGAGCCTTCACGTTAGTGATTATGCCACGTGCAGTTGAAGAAGTATTACAAGAGAAAGTATTCTCGAAGAAAATCCCGTATATTTTCTCTTCTGCTACATTATCTAACAACGATTCATTCGAATTTACAGCAAATAGCCTAGGGGTAAAAGATTACTTATCATTCTCAGTTGCCTCACCGTTTGATTATGAGGAGCAAATGGCAGTAAACTTACTATCGCATACGAAAGAGAACGAATGGGAAAGAAAGTGTCAATATACACTTGAAAATATACAGAAAACAAATGGACGTACACTTGTATTATTCCGTACAACACAAGAACTTGCAGCGTTTAAAGAATATGTAAGTAAAGAACAAATGTCCGTTCCGTTCCTATATGAAGGGGATCAAGAAATTAGTCAGCTCGTTTCTCGTTTCCAAAATGAAGAAGAGACTGTACTTTGTGCTGTTCATTTATGGGAAGGTTTAGATATTCCAGGTTCATCATTATCGCATGTTATTATTTGGTCATTACCATTCCCTCCAAACGATCCTGTGTTTGAAGCGAAGCGTAAACATGTAAATAATCCATTCTGGGATGTAGATGTACCGTATATGATTTTACGTCTTCGTCAAGGGATTGGACGTTTAATTCGTACGAGCGACGATAAAGGTGCTATATCAATCTTCTTATCTGATACAGAAGATGAGAAAGTGATAGAAGCGGTGAAAAACGTACTACCAGTAGAAGGTAAAGAATTATAAGGAGAAAGCTTGGCGCTTGCCAAGCTTTTTTTCTATTATAAAAGGAATTTAGGTTTCCATGTCGAATTAAGTTTGAGGTAGAAAAGGGAGGTTTTATACGATGACAGTAGCTACATATGAAGTAGAAAAACAATTTTTAACATATGTGAAGAAGATACAAAATTACGGTGAAGCATTAAGCTTAATGTTTTGGGACTTAAGAACAGGTGCGCCTAAAAAAGGTGTAGACCAGCGTTCGGAAGTAATTGGTATGCTTTCATCAGAAGTGTTTGTCATGTCGACTTCAGATGAGATGGGAAATTATTTAACAGAGCTTGAAGCTTTAATAAGTGAAAATAAACTTTCTGAAACGACGAAGAAAATGGTTGAAGAGTGTCGTAAAGAATATGATAGAAATAAGAAAATTCCACAAGCGGAATACGAGGCGTATGTGAAATTAGAAGCGAAAGCGGAAAGTGTGTGGGAAGAAGCTCGGGAAAAATCTGATTTCGAAATGTTCCGTCCGTATTTAGAACAAATAGTTGAATTTAAAAAGAAATTCATTACATATTGGGGTTACGAAACATATAAATATAATACATTATTAGATATGTATGAGCCAGGTATTACAGTAGAAGTGTTAGATCACGTATTTGGTCAACTTCGTGAGCGTATCGTTCCGCTCGTAAAAGAAATATCGGAGTCACAAAAGAGATTAAAGACAAGTGCTTTATCAGAACATTTTTCAAAAGAAAAACAAAAGAACTTTACATTAGAGTTATTAAAGCAATTGAATTATGACTTTGAAGCAGGTCGTCTTGATGAAACGGTACATCCATTTGAGATTACATTAAATAGAGGGGACGTTCGCATTACAACACGCTATGATGAAAAAGATTTCCGTATGGCAGTGTTTGGAACAATTCATGAATGTGGCCATGCTGTATATGAACAAAATATTGCAGAGAAATTCGAAGGTACACCGCTATGTAGTGGAACTTCTATGGGTATTCATGAGTCACAATCATTATTCTTTGAGAACTTTATCGGTCGTAATAAATCATTCTGGAAGAAAAATTATGATTTATTAAAAGAGTATAGCGATGGTCAATTCAATGATATATCAGTAGATGAGTTTTATGATGCGATTAACGAATCGAAGCCATCGTTCATTCGTATAGAAGCAGATGAGCTTACATATCCGCTTCACGTCATGGTTCGTTATGAACTTGAGAAAGAATTATTTGATGGTACATTACAAGTGAAGGATTTGCCAGCGGCTTGGAATGATAAGATGGAAGCATATTTAGGAATTCGTCCGGAAAGCGATGCACAAGGTGTATTGCAAGATGTTCACTGGGCTGGTGGTTCATTTGGATACTTCCCATCTTATGCGCTTGGTTATATGTATGCAGCGCAATTTAAGCAAAGAATGTTAAAAGACATTCCGAACTTTGATGCATTATTAGAAGAAGGAAACGTAACACCAATTCGTGAATGGTTAACAGAAAATATTCACCAATACGGTAAAACGAAAAAGCCACTTGAAATTTTAGAAGATGTGACAGGTGAAGGATTAAATGCAAACTACTTAGCAGATTATTTAGAAGCGAAGTATAAAGAAATCTATGAGTTATAAAAAAGAGCTGCTTAATTGCAGCTCTTTTTTTCAAGGGGGATAGAAGAATGGATTATACATATACAGTAATGACGCAAGAAGAAGCAGAAGAAATTGCATATAACTGGCATTATGAAGGGAGGTATTCCTTTTACGATATAGGTGCAGATGAAGAAGATTTAGCTGAGTTTTTACATGATGAGAGTAGAGGAGATCATACATTTTCTGTGAAGGAAAACGGCACTCTCATTGGTTTTTTTACTGTTTGTAAAATAAATGACGGAACGGTTGATATAGGTCTTGGAATGAGACCTGATATAACTGGAAATGGATTTGGTTTACAGTTCGTAAACGCTGGACTAGCTTTTAGTAAAGAAAAATATGGTTGTAATTATATAACGCTATCAGTAGCGACATGTAATGAGAGAGCGATTAAAGTATATAAAAGAGCAGGATTTGAAGTTGTTGGAACGTTTATACAGAAAACAAATGGTAGTTGTTTTGAGTTTTTGAAAATGAATTATATATGTAAAAATGATTAAGAAACAGAGGAGATCTTCTGTTTCTTTATTTTGATTTAGAAGTATAGGATACATATTTTTGTACTTGTTGTAATTGAGAGTTTTGAAATTTTGACAGAGGATGTGTATGATTGAACTTTAGTAGCAAATAGCAGGTTTAGCAAGGAGAGGTAGAATGATTACAATTAAAACGAAAAATGAAATAGATTTGATGCATGAATCTGGGAAATTACTTGCTTCATGTCATAGGGAAATTGCCAAAATGATGAAACCAGGTATTACGACAAAAGAAATTGATACGTTTGTTGAAGCTTATTTAGAAAAGCATGGTGCAACATCTCAGCAGAAAGGTTACAACGGGTATCCATATGCGATATGTGCATCTGTAAATGCTGAAATGTGCCATGGGTTTCCCGCCAATGTTCCTTTAACTGAGGGGGATATTGTAACAATTGACATGGTAGTAAACTTAAATGGTGGTCTTTCAGATTCTGCTTGGACGTATAGAATTGGAAATGTTTCTGATGAAGCAGAAAAGTTATTGTTAGTAGCTGAGAATGCTTTATATAAAGGGATTGATCAGGCGGTAATCGGTAATCATGTAGGAGACATTGGCTATGCAATTGAAAGTTATGTAGCTACTGAAGGTTTTTCGGTTGCAAGAGATTTTACGGGGCACGGGATTGGTAAAGAGATTCATGAAGAACCAGCAATTTTTCATTTTGGAAAGTCAGGACAAGGGCCTGAGTTACAAGAAGGGATGGTTATTACAATTGAACCGATTGTAAATATAGGTATGCGATATTCTAAAGTAGATTTAAATGGATGGACTGCGAGAACGATGGATGGGAAATTATCAGCTCAATATGAGCATACAATTGCGATTACAAAAGATGGGCCGATTATTTTAACGACGCTTTGAAATATTATGTAAGAGTTTACAAAACTCGAACGAAAACAGTTCTTTTTAAAATTTTGTACGTGTTTTTTCGATAAATGCTTTTCAAAGTATAAAAAGTGCGTTATAATCCTTCTATAAAATAAATAGTTAGCTACACTCATATAATCGCGGGGATATGGCCTGCAAGTTTCTACCGAAGTACCGTAAATACTTTGACTATGAGTGAGGACGAATATATTTGCTTGTTTAGCATTCTTTTTTGCGAAACTCCAAAAGCGCGTCTCTCACTTGTAACGAGTGGTGGCGGCTTTTGGAGTTTTTTATTGCATAAGAGGGGGAACAAACATGAAAGTATTACAAGAAAAGATTTTGAACGAAGGAAAGGTTTTATCTGGTGACGTATTAAAGGTAGATGCATTTTTGAATCATCAAATTGACCCAGTACTTATGCAAGAGATTGGAAAAGAATTTGCTAAACGTTTCAAAGAAGAGAACATTACAAAAATCGTAACGATTGAATCTTCAGGCATTGCACCAGCAGTTATGGCTGCATTAGAGCTTGGTGTAAAAGTAATCTTTGCAAGAAAACGTAAATCGTTAACGTTACAAGATAATATGTACGTTGCAAACGTATATTCATTTACGAAACAAGAAACGAATGAAATTTCATTATCTCGAAATCATATCGATGAAAATGACCGTGTTTTAATTATTGATGACTTTTTAGCAAACGGTCAGGCTGCTTTAGGTTTAATGAGTTTAGTAGAGCAAGCTGGAGCAAGTATTGCAGGAATTGGTATTGTTATTGAAAAAGCATTCCAAGATGGAGGAAAGAAGCTTCGTGAACAAGGAGTTCGTGTTGAGTCACTAGCAGAAATTGCATCACTTGATAACGGAACAGTTACATTTGTACAGCAAGAAACTGCGGAGGTGAAATAAACGATGAAGCAACATCCATTTAAAATCGCATCGCTTGGTATGCAGCATATGCTTGCTATGTATGCTGGAGCAATTATTGTTCCGCTTATTGTGGGCGGCGGACTTGGTTTAAATCAAAAAGAGTTAACATACTTAGTCTCAATTGATTTATTAATGTGCGGCGTTGCGACAATTTTACAAGCATTATCAAATCGTTTTTTCGGTATTGGACTTCCAGTTGTACTTGGTTGTACATTTACAGCGGTTGGCCCAATGATTGCAATCGGGAAACAATACGGCGTGTCTTCTATTTATGGAGCAATTATTGCTGCCGGGTTATTCGTTGTTATTTTTGCGAAATTATTTGGAAAGCTTGTAAGACTGTTTCCACCTGTTGTAACAGGATCTGTCGTTACCGTAATTGGAGTTACACTTGTTCCAGCAGCGATTAATGATATGGCTGGAGGAGTAGGAAGTAAGGATTTTGGTAGTCTTGAAAATTTAGCGTTAGCATTTGGTGTATTACTATTTATCATCATTATGTATCGTTTCTTTGATGGATTTATTCGTTCAATCTCTATTTTACTTGGCCTATTGTTCGGTACAATTGTCGCAGCATTTATGGGGAAAGTAAGTTTGCAAGCGGTTGGAGAAGCGGATTGGTTCCATGGTATTCAGCCGTTTTACTTCGGTACACCAACATTTGAATTAACGCCAATTATTACGATGATTTTAGTTGCTTGCGTAGGGATTGTAGAAGCAACAGGTGTTTACTTTGCATTATCTGATATTTGCAATAAAAAGATTGGTGAAAAAGAATTAACAAAAGGTTATCGCGCAGAAGGATTAGCGATGGTGTTAGGTGGTATTTTTAACGCATTCCCATATACAACATACTCTCAAAACGTAGGACTTGTTCAATTAACTGGAGTAAGAAATCGCGTTATTATTTATACTTGTGGTGGTATGTTAATCGTTCTTGGGTTTATTCCAAAAATCGCAGCTATTACAACAATCATTCCGAAATCCGTACTTGGCGGGGCGATGTTAGCAATGTTCGGTATGGTAATGGCATATGGCATTAAAATGTTAAGTAGTGTTGATTTTGGTAAACAAGAAAACTTATTAATCGTTGCATGTTCTGTTGGAATTGGGCTTGGGGTTACAGTTGTTCCGACATTATTCTCACAACTTCCTGAAAACATTCGTATTTTAACAGATAACGGAATTGTACTTGGAAGTGTGTCAGCAGTACTATTAAATATCGTATTTAATATGGTGCCGCAGCGTAAAGTGAAAGAAGAGCCAGTGTCTATGCAAAGTGCAGTAAGAGAAGCGTAAAAAAGCAAGGTCTCATTATGAGACCTTGCTTTTCTTTTTAAGTGGCATCATTTTCCCATACGTACCAAGACGCCAAATGTACTCAAGTGGCCCGTATTGATAACGTGACAGCCACCAGCGGCTAATAAAGATTTGTAACGTATAGAAACTAATGCAAAATAGAGGACCTACCCATAATGGAGCAAGATAATCATTTTTGAACAATAGTCCGAATACAAGTAATGTAACAATTGTATGCGAGATGTAATTTGTTAACGCCATTCGACCAACATACTGGAACGGACGTAATAATGTTTGCCATCTTTCTTTTTGTAATAAACGCATTAACGTGACAATGTAGAAGATGAACAATGTCTTTCCGCTTATCATCGTAATACCCATAAGTGAAAATGGTGTATATGGTTGATTGTTCATAAAGAAGTAAACCATAATAAACCACATCGGTAATGTTAAAATGAACATAATGATTTGCCATTTTTTAAGTTTTAGATCTAATTCTTTAGCACGGCGGAAAATGTCTTTTTTACCGGCATATAATCCTAGTAAAAACAATCCTAGTGTTTCAGGAAGCATAATAAGACTGTTACTTATTGCTTCAGAATAGAAAGAATGGAATCTGTCTGTAATTTGTAAGCCCCAGTTTTCTAATGGCATAATGGCTATGGAAAGGCCTAGTTCATCTACCGGCACTAATAACATGAGAAGAGAACCTACTAATGTGAACAATTGCATGAAACTTAATAGTACAATTGACCATATTAAAATAGTACGTGGCTTTCTCTTGTAAAATAAAAATAAGAAAAACCCGGTAATTGCATAAGTATGTAAAATGTCCCCGTCCCATAAAAGAACGTAGTGTAAGAAACCAAATAATAATAAAATAAGTAAGCGGCGAACAAATAAAGTTTTTGGGCGATCTGTTTTCGCTTCAGCACGAGTCATAAAAATGTAAAAGCCTAGGCCGAATAAAAACGAAAAGATTGTATAAAATTTTGTTTGAATAAACATATCGTAAAATAGACGGATATAGCTATCTAGCCCCTCATAAACTCCTGAAAGATCACGTGAGTCAATCCCAGCGATAATAGGCCAGTTAACAAGAAAAATACCTAGTACAGCTATCCCTCTAATAATATCGATGGAATGTATCCTCTCGCCTTGTGAAATATTTTGTGTCATTATTTTCCTCCTTGTTAAGTAATTCCCTTTTATTATACAAAATGTAAAGAGGAGGGTATATAGGTAATTTCCAATTTTTAAAACTGTTAAGATATGTATTATGAGATATAATAAGAGTGCACAACAAGTTTTAACCTTCTTCAAAACAGGCAGTAAAGCTCCTTTCTATAAGGAGCTTTCTTTATGAAAAGTATTGATAATGATTCTCTTTAATGATAAAATGTATTCAAAAGTGATAATCATTATCAAAAAAAGGTTGGTGCATGAGCATGGTATATGCATTAGTAGCAGGTACAGTCGCTGTATATGCAGTTATTGCAAAGTATGTTTTAAATGGAGTAGGAACAGCAAAATGAGTGATATGACATAAAATCCCTTTCATTTGTAAAAAGAATGAAAGGGATTTTTTATTTTTAATGAGAATATGCTGAAAATTTAGTATGATAGTAAAGTGAAACTGTAATCGATGAGGGGATGTATCTCCTGATGATTATGAGCTCGCAAATAGCGGGAAAAAGTATATACATCTTGGATAAAGGGGAACAAGGGGATGACAAACATAGTACAGACAAACGGTATGAAAAAACTTGTTTGTTTTTATGAAGAGTGGCAAAAACACGGCGATGCAGAGAATAGTGTAAAGTTGTTTGAGGTGATTCAAAAATATAAACAAGAACAGCTTATGATAGCGTTCTGCGGTCACTTCTCTGCAGGGAAATCAACGATGATGAATCATCTATATAAAGCGCAGTTGTTACCAACAAGTCCAATTCCGACAAGCGCTAACGTTGTCAAAATTGAAAAAGGAATGGATCGTGTTGTTGTAACAGTTAAATCTGGAGAACAGTACGAATATGATGGTGCATATTCAGCTGAAGAATTAAAACAAATTTGTAAAGACGGTGATGAGGTAATTGGTGTTCATATTTATCGGAATGATGCGCCAATTCCTGAGGGTGTTATGTTAGTTGATACACCAGGGATTGATTCAACAGATGATGCCCATCAATTAGCGACAGAATCAACGCTGCATCTAGCAGACGTGATTTTTTATATGATGGATTATAATCACGTCCAATCGGAAGTGAATTTGCAATTTGTTAAAGAATTGAAACAACGTAATAAAACGGTTTATCTCGTTGTAAATCAAATAGATAAACATAAAGAAAATGAATTATCGTTTGAGGATTATAAAGATAGTGTAAAACAATCGTTCTCTAACTGGGATATTGAAGTAGATGGAGTGTATTATACTTCATTACGAATGATGAACCATACACATAATGAAATTGGGAGCTTAGAAACATTAATTACTTCTATTATGAAAGAAAAAGTGCAGTATGTAAGAGATGGAATGGAGCGAGAAACAGAATATTTAATGGGGGAACATTTTTCATTTATTCTTTCAGAAAATGAAAAAGCTCTTTTGAAATATGAGGAAGAGCTAGCATCGCCGCTTTCTATTTCAGAGATAGTTGAAAAGAAAGAAGAGCTAACGGAAACTAAACAACGCGAGGCTAGTAAAGAATCTCATGTGAGAAACGAATTTATAAAAGGCTTACAAGCTATATTAGATAACGCGTATTTAATGCCATTTGAAATGAGAGAATTGGCAAATGCGTATTTAGAAACGAAATTAACAAAATTTAAGGTCGGTTTGCTGTTTGCGAAAGGAAAGACGGAGCAAGAAAAACAGAGACGTTTAGATGCTTTTTATTCTGCTTTGCAAAAGACTGTTGAAACGCAACTTGATTTTCATGTGAAAGAATTTATTGTTGCCTTCTTAAAAGAAGAAGGATTGTTCACAGAGGAAATTGGGAAAGACATATATGCTTTAGAAATTGCTTTTGGACCAGAAATGTTAGCTGAAGTCATTAAACAAGGTGCAGGTTTTACAAGTGATTACTTACTTCTTTATACAGCGGATGTAGCGAATGAACTGAAGAAGCGTTATTTTACAAAAGCGCAGCAAATTTTTGATAAAAGTGCAGTCGTTTTCAAGCAAAAGGTGAAGGAAGCAGTTGCACGCATTGAAGAAGAGATTGAAAAATATATGATGTTGCAAACGGCAAAAGAAACGCAATTGCAATACAGTAACAATTTAGAGACATATGAAAGTTATTTACAAAATGTTTGGCACGAGCGTGTTGCTACACCAGAAGGATTGCAAATAGAGGAGATATTGCAAAGTAAAACACAAATTGTTAGTGAGAAATTCACACTACAAGAGCAGGAAAGCGTAAACGATAACGTAATGGCTCGTGAGGAAGAGATAAAAGGAACGGCAGCTTTAAATATTCAGCGTATATTAGAGAAAGTGAAGAAAGCTGAAACGATATTAGAGCCATTGCCAGCGCTGAAACATGTACAACAAGAGGTAATAGAAAAAAGGTGTCGTGTGGAAACGAAACAATTTACAGTAGCGTTATTCGGAGCTTTTAGTGCTGGGAAATCATCATTTGCCAATGCATTGCTTGGTGGGAATGTACTTCCTGTATCACCAAATCCGACGACGGCAACGATTAATCAAATTTTGCCGGTTACAGAGGAAAAGCCACACGGAACAGTAATGGTTCAATTCAAATCAAAGCAAGCTCTATTAGAAGATATGAAAGCTGTTTATAAGTTGTTTCATTATGAGATTACTACGTTAGGTGAAGCGTTAGCACAAATTGATAAAGTTATGAAATATCCTTCACCAACTGGGAAGCAAAAAACAACATTTAGCTTTTTACGAGCGGTACAAAAAGGGTATGATACGGTTTCTGCTCATTTAGGGGAGCAAGTACAAGTTACATTAGAAGAGTTTTCTGATTATGTAGCGAATGAAGAAAAATCATGTTTTGTTGAGTACATGGAGCTTTATTATGATTGTGCTTTAACAAGGCAAGGAGTAGCGCTTGTAGACACACCTGGAGCGGATTCTATTAACGCCCGCCATACGGACGTTGCGTTCCAGTATATTAAAAACGCAGATGCTATTTTATTTGTAACGTATTATAATCATGTGTTCTCTCGTGCTGACCGTGAATTCTTAATCCAGCTTGGTCGTGTAAAGGATACTTTTGCACTTGATAAAATGTTCTTCTTAATTAATGCGGCCGATTTAGCAGAGTCTGAAGAAGAACTTGAAATGGTAAAAGGTTATATCGCAGACCAGCTACTGCAATATGGTATTAGAAATCCGCGTTTATTTGCAATTTCAAGTTTATGTGCACTTGAAGAGAAGCAAGGAAAGAATATTGAAAAAGAGAAGTACGGTATTTTACAAAACTCTGGGGTTGCTAAGTTCGAGGAATCATTTACATCCTTTATGATGAGAGATTTAATGCTCGTATCTGTTCATGCTTTATATGGTACATTGCAAGGAGCAAATCAGCTTTTAGTAAATATGATAAACGGTGCAAAGCAGGGGAATGAAGAGAAAGAGAAGCAAACGAAAAAATATGAAGCAGAGCGTGATCAGCTACTTCATATTATTTCATCATATAGTGTGCTTGCTGAAGAGCAGGCGATGCAAAATGAAGTGAAAGAATTGCTTTATTACGTGCAACAGCGTCTATTCCTACGCTATAACGATGTGTTTACTGAATTTATTAATCCAGCATCGCTGCGAACGGATGGGAATGTGAAAGTGCAGTTGCAACAGTGCGTTATGGAATTAGTGGCATTTATTCAGCATGATTTACTACAAGAAATGCGTGCGACATCATTACGCCTTGAGAAATGGATAGATGAAGCGATGAAGCGTGCAAAGAATGAAATTGTGGTGAACTGTAAAGTAGAAAATGAATCAATTTCTATGAGTGGAACAGTGGATTATGAATATAAAGATATTGCACATAAAGAACCGTTCCCTTCAGTTGAAATAAAAGATTTCAAAAAAGCACTGGCGCATTTTAAAAATGAAAAAAGCTTTTTTGAAAAAAATGATAAAGCTTTCATGCAAGAAGAGGCTAAAGTTGTATTAGAGCCTTTCGTATCAAACTATGTAGCTGATGAAAAAGATTTATTTGTTCATCATTATAAGCAAGAGTGGGATTTGAAATGGAACTTATTCCAAAAAGTGATGCAGCAAGATGTGATGAATTATTATGAAAGTGTATTATTTGCATTGGCTGAAACAATTGATGTATCACTATATGAACAAAGTAAAGAACAATTGCAAAAGCAGTTAGTAGAGATTGAAAAAGAAATTTATGTGATATAGTCGTTATGAGAAAAAGATTCGTTCAATTTTCTTTTGCAATACTGTATCTAAAGATTTGACAAACCCAGCAAATTCATCGGTAGAAATCATATGAGTAAGAACGAGTCGTCTGCCGTCTGGTGTTTCACCGCATAAGACGAATGAAGAAAATTCATATGTTTTGTTTTCTACTACTAATTTTGGGTAGGAATACGTGTCGCTTTTCTTCTTCTTTCCATCAATAGAGATGACGTTGCACTTTTTCTCATTGTTGTCCATGGTGAATCCCTCCTTTCTATTATTTATGGTAGACAAGGAGGGTTTAGAACAATAGAGAAAGGGGAGTTTTTTATGTGTGTAGTAATAGAGTATATTTCGAAAGAAGCTATACCGAAACCTTTATTATTGCTTGCTGATCCGAGTGAGGAGCAAATTGATGCATATGTACAAAGAGGGAAAACATATGTAGCTAAGCAAGAGGGGAGAGTTATCGGTGTATATGTTCTTTTGGAAACAAGGCCGAAGACGATGGAAATTATGAATATTGCGGTTGTAGAGCATTTGCAAGGAAAAGGGATTGGAAAGCAGCTATTAAGTCATGCCGTAGAAACTGCTAAAGGATATGGTATGTCAAAACTTGAAGTTGGTACGGGCAATTCTAGTGTTTCACAACTTGCTTTATATCAAAAATGTGGGTTTCGTATTTTTTCTATTGATTTTGATTACTTTTCGAAGCATTATGAAGAAGAGATTATTGAAAATGGGATTGTATGCCGTGATATGATTCGGCTTGCAATGGAATTGAATGAGAACGTATAACTTATTTAGGGGGAAGAGAAGATGGAAGTACATAAAGCAATTACAGCACATTCTCGTAAACAAAATGAAAGTGTAAAAGCATGTTTACAATTAGATGCGCAGCGTGAAGCAGCTATTGAAGCAGCCGTATCTCTTGCGTCAAATGGGAAAGAATTTTCGGTTGATGTCATTAATGTTGTAACAAAGCAAATTAATGATCTTGCAAAAAATGGTGTTACACTAGAGCGTAAATATGTTACAGAAGAAATGGTTATGGAGTATGTAAGTCGTTTGCAAGAGAAAGAAGGTCGTTAAAGATGATAGTTACAGTCGAATGGTTACGTGAGCATATAGAAGATGAGAATGTCCGTATAATCGATTGTCGTTTTGATTTAGCGAATCCTAATTGGGGTAGAGAAAAGTATGAGGAAGAACATATTCTTCATGCATTATATTTTGATTTGAATTTAGATTTATCAAGTCTTGTAACAGAACATGGTGGTCGCCATCCATTGCCGAATATTGAGGAGTTTGCAGACAAGCTTTCACAAGCTGGTATTGATGAACATACGACAGTAATTGCATATGACAGTCAAGCGGGTGCAAATGCTTCTCGTCTCTGGTGGTTATTAAACTATGTAGGACATGAGAAAGTATATATATTAGATGGTGGATTTCCAGCTTGGAAAGAGAATGGACTACCGATAACAACGGAAATTCCTGTTGCTATACGAAAAACATTCAAAGCAAATGTACAAGATTATATGCTTGTAACGATGGAAACGGTGAGAGAGAATATTCATGCAGGTGCAGATGTTACGTTAATTGATTCTAGAGAGCCAAAACGTTATGCTGGTGTAGAGGAACTAGTTGATTCAAAAGCAGGACATATCCCGACAGCAGTAAACTATTTTTGGAAGGATGGAATTGTACAATCAGGGCAATTTAAGAATGAAGCTGGGCAACAAGAACGATTCCGAAATCTTTCGAAAGATAAGGAAACAATTGTATATTGTGGTTCTGGTGTTACAGCCTGTCCAAATATCCTTGCATTGAAATTAGCTGGATTCCAAAATGTTAAATTGTATGCAGGTAGCTGGAGTGATTGGATTTCTTATCCAGAAAATCAAATTGCAAAAGAAGAAGATTAATCACTTGCATGCAAAAATAATTTGTATTAAAATAAGGTCACAAGCAAGAAATTACTCGAAAAACTTTGTATTTTACACATTGGAAACAATGTGATAATATAACGACAAGTAAATAATACATCCTGCGGTGTACGTAACTTATTTATGTCTAAAACCGATGTTAGTTATACGGAAGCTCAATATTTAGCGACCATCATCAAGCCTTCCTTGTGGAGGAAGATGTACGGTAACTGTGAGGGCATCCACCTGCGAGTAGCGGGTTTTTGGACATTTACGAGGAGCGGCACGTGCGGGGGTCTTATTTCAACTAACATTATATAAAATTCCTACGGTGTACGTAGCTTATGCATGTCTTAAACCAATAAGTTTAATATGGAAGTTCAATATTTAAATGTAGCTAACATGCCATCTTTTTAAGAAGGAAGTTACAAACATTTGTGAGAGCATCCACCTGTGAGAGCAGGTTTATGGACATCTAGAGAGAACGGCATATGTGGGGCTATATAAAAACCTTACGTTTTATACGTAAGGTTTTTTTGTTGCATACATATATCTATTTTATCTGGATTCACCTGTGAAGTTTCCATAATAAATATAGCACTTTCTATCTTCATCAATCTCTCTTGAATCTAAAGCGAACTCCATATGCATGCCGTCGCGCTGAATATATATAATGTCTGAATGAAGAGATGGCAAAATTTCTTCATAGTTCCATACATCTTTCCGATCTATTATGCTTGAACTCGTTTCACTTAGTTCTCTAACCTCAAAACCGATGTGAGAGTATGTAGGATCTGAAGGGTCATTTGCAAACTCTTCTTTTTGAATATATATAACTGCTATTCCGTCTGGATCTACTGAAGTAGCAGTAACAACATATGTCTTGTTATCTTTTATAAAATATTCACATGTCATGCGCGCGATGATTTCAGAATTAGAAATATTTGCGTAGTTCCATAAAGCAGGATACCTTTTCGTTTCATCATTAAGTCGATATTCTAAGCGCATTTTATCCCTCTTCTTCCTTTTTCTTCTACTTTATCATGCTATCTTATATAATAGGAATAGAATTTAAAAAGGGGAGTGCGAAGGTGACAAAAACGAAATGGCTAGTAGGTGGTGTCGTAACGTCTTTAATGACTGGCACCTTATTTGGCTGCGCACAAGATCTTCCCCCAAAACCGAATGATAATAGTTGTTCAGATTGGGATTGGGATGATGAACTTGGGGTATGGCAGTGTGATGATAGTAGGTCAGGTTATCGTGGGCATTATTTTTATGGTGGGAGTTACTATCAAAATAAATCCACTTTTAAAAATTCATCGGCGTTTAAATCTTATCAATCGTCTGCGGAATTTAAAGGTGGAATTGGAAGCGGTTCAAAGGGAGGATTTGGGGGCTAACATATGTCGCAATACATAAGGGATCGAAAAGAGTTTTATTCGAAATATCCGAATTTTTGGTCGGATTTATATGAATGTGAGTATAGTTTGTTTCATATTTTCTCTATAACAAATCAGACTATGAAACAATTGCAATTAGCAACTGAACGAATGGGGAAAATATTTTTTAAGACTGCTAAACTTTTGCGGAATTTAAGTGACGAACAGCTTCTTGAACTTGGGTATCCTCCTGCAAGCTTATCTTTCATTAGAATGAAAGGGTTATATCCTGAATCTGTTATTTCACGATTTGATTTCGTTTTAACAAGTGATAACCAAATTAAAATGCTTGAGTTTAATAGTGATACACCAACTTTTATTATGGAATGCTTTCAAATGAATGGAAAAATTTGTGGGAAACTAGGCTATGATGATCCAAACTTGGGTCAAGAACGATTACTATCTTCTGGTGTTACAAAGGCCGTAATGGAAGCGACAAAGGGAATAGATAACCCAAATGTTGTTTTTACAGCACATCATGAACATATTGAGGATTGGAATACGACTATGTATTTGAGTCAGTTATGCCATGTTGAAAATAAAGTAATGCCAATGTCAGAACTTAGAATTACAAAAGATGCTTTAGTGGATAGGGATGGAGTACAGATTGATATTTTATATCGCCAAACATATCCGATAGAAGATTTAATTGAGGATCAAGATCCTGAAACAGGAGACTTCGTAGGTGTGGAACTGTTGCAACTTGTAAAAGCCGGAAAGCTTTTTATAATAAATCCTTTGTCAGCATTTTTGCTTCAGCCAAAATCAATTCAGTGTCTGATTTGGGGGTTAGTAGAAGAAAAGGCCTTTTATACAAATGAGGAACAACAGTGGATTAAAGAATATATGTTACCTACATATTTAGAACGAGATTTATTTTTAGGAAAAGGCTCTTTCGTTCAAAAGCCTTCATTTGGTAGAGAAGGAGACACAATTACCGTTCGCGATAAGGACGAAAATATTATGATTCAAAATGCACACCAAACGTATAAAGCGTCACTGCCGATATTTCAAAAGTATACAGAACTTCCAGTCGTATCTTTGGAAACAGAGAAAGGGATGGAGAAACTGTCGTATGTGTTTGGTTCGTTTCTAATTGCTGGAAAAGCGAGTAGTATCGGTATTCGCGCTGGGGAAAAAATTACGGGGAATGAATCGTACTATTTACCGGTAGGTATAAAAAAGGAGGAAAGTATATGATTAATTTTTTATTATATTTAGCAGTAACACTGGGCCTTTTATGCATTGGTCTGTTCCTCATGGAAGTGACAACGAAAGTAAAAGAATTTAAGTTAATGGCCCAAGGGAATAAGGCGGTAAGCTATGTACTTGGAGGACGATTACTTGGATTAGCTATTGTTTTATATTCGACAGCAGCTAATTCCATTTCACTTCTTGATATGGTTTCGTGGGGAGCCGTTGGGATTTTGGCTCAAATTATCGTCTTTTATTTAGCTGAGTGGCTTACACCACGCTTTAATATAAACAAAAGTCTTGAAGAAGATAATCAAGCAGTCGGTCTGTTTCTTATGTTTTTATCGCTTTCCATTGGGATTGTAATTGCTGGTTGTATAACTTATTAAAACCTTTACGTTAGTTCGCCATACTTTTCGAAAAAATTGTAGGCTACTGTTGACATCTATTTTAAATAAGAGTAACATTTTCTATGTAATAAAAATAAGTCTCTGTTAGGTGAGGCTCCTGTATAGAGAAATGCTACTGCCCAAAAATGTCGAGAGACGCCAATGGGTCAACAGGAATGATCGAATTAAGGTTTTTCTTAACGTAGCTGGTAATGTACCTATGCTATACAGTGCTAAAACTCGGCGAGGGAGAGGTCCGTAGATTTCTAATTGTTTAGGAATCGTTTATTTGTGTATGCCATGACCTTTACTCTTTTCGGAGTAAGGGTCTTTTTGTTACAAATCTATGAGTAACTTCATAGTATAAACTATAAAATTAAACGAGGAGGTGAGGAGCATGTCAAATTCTGACTCGGTTCCGTTACCCATATACTTCAAATCAAAAATATATGATGTAGGCAGGAAACGACTTGTTCCTCCCTCTATATTTATCATAATGTAGCGTTTATATGCATGTTTAAGCGCTAAACACTGTTACGGTAAAAGTGGATAAATTGAGAAACAAAGCGTTTCTTCCTATGTTGTACAGGAGGAGACGATAATATGTTATATGCAAACAAAACTGTGGGTAACACGTCATATAAATTAAGTAAAAAATCAACGAAAGAACAAACAATGCTTCAAAAAAATAAAGATTTATTAATTGAAATCGCAACGAGAGATGTAAAATCTGTATTTGCGTATTTTAAAACAACAAGAGACGGATTATCTATGAAAGAGGCACAAAAACGCATTCAAGTATACGGCCGAAACGAATTAATTTCAAAAAGAGCGCGTATTGCGGAAGTAATGATGAAGCTAAGTGGAATGATTCCAGGTTTTTCAAAACAACATGTGCGTGATGGATTACAATGTGAGAAAATTACTGTGTCTCGAGTAGAATGTTCTAGTGTAACAGGTTTAAACGGTAAATTAAAAATGATGAATGTGCCAGTACAAGAGCTTGTTCCTGGGGATATGATTTTTCTTTCAGAAGGTGATACAGTACCAGCAGATGTACGTATCATTTACGCGAATGATTTATTAGTAAATGAATCCGTGCTAACAGGAAAAGATGCAAGTATTGAGAAATTTGAAAGTTGCTATCACCTTGAGCGTAAACGATTTATTCCTTTAAAACGAATGAAAGACTATAATCCACTTGAACTTGAAAACGTATGTTTCAAAGGGACTCATATTGTTGGCGGAAATGCAAAGGCTGTAGTTGTTTCGACTGGGAAAAATACGTATACAGGAATTCTTCATACTTGTTGTAGTAGAACGTCTTAATGTGTAAATGATGCTAAATATACAAAAACAATGTATAATAGACAAAGTTGAAAAAACGTAGAATGGTAATCTATTTATATAACCTTACGTGATGACGTGGGGTTATTATTTTTTTGGTAGGAGAGGGATTATGAAAAAAGTATTATTAGTTGATGGTATGGCACTATTATTTCGTGCTTTTTACGCAACAAGTGTCTACGGACAATTTATGAAACGACAAGATGGTACCCCTACAAATGGGATTCATGGTTATATGAAACATTTATTAACAGCTATGCAAGCAATTGAACCGACACATATCGTAACATGCTGGGATATGGGTAGTACGACATTTAGAACAGAATCGTTCTCGAATTATAAAGCGAATCGTGTAGCGCCCCCTGAAGAATTAATTCCGCAATTTGATTTAGTTCAAGAAATGACTGCGAAATTGTCTATTCCAGTTATCGGTATGAAAGGGTATGAAGCGGATGATTGTATCGGCACGCTTGCAAAACAATACTGTAATGAAGCGGAAGTGTATATTTTAACAGGTGATACGGATTTACTTCAGCTTGTTGATAAGAACGTTACAGTAATGCTCTTGCGCAAAGGAATCGGAAATTACGAATATTACACACCAGAGAAAATCATGGAAGAAAAAGGCGTAGAGCCGTGGCAAATCGTGCATGCGAAAGCATTCATGGGAGATACGAGCGATAATTACCCAGGTGTAAAAGGTATCGGGGAAAAAACAGCGTATAAATTGATTCAAGAGCACGGAACAGTAGCAACTGTACTAGAAAATGTAGCATCATTAACGAAAGCGCAGCGCACAAAGATTGAAAGTGATTTAGAGAACTTAAATATTTCATTACAATTGGCACAAATTCATTGTGAAGTTCCAATTTCATGTTTACTAGAAGAAGGATTACACACAATGGATGAAGAAAAACTTAGATTCGTTTGTGAAGAAATGAATTGGGGAAGACCTGAAATATTAATCAATATGCTATAAATAGTTTTGAAAGAGGGGTGTTATATAAGTCAAAGTTTGACTTATATAACACCCCTCTTTTTGTTTTTACGAACAGTATCGTAGTAAATAAAATTATATCGAACTCAATTTTAAATATATAAATGTTTCGACAAAATATATTGATAGAAGTTGATGACAATAGCAACTTTTATAATGAAATGAAGCAATTTCAAAATGGTTTTAGGATGATCACATTTTTGTATGTTCACAAAGTTGTCAGAAAATAAATGGAATTTTCATATGAAGTTCAAATGGAATTCACAACAATCAATTATTATAAGGGCACACAGATAATTCCTTATCTTTTATATAGACCATCCCCCAAGGAGGACAATGAAAATGAGAAAAAAAGTGAGAAAATCTTTTAAACAATTATTAATTGAAAATAAACAATCACTATTAAATAATAAAGAAAATATGAAAGAAATTGAAGAGAGAATTGAGAAACGACATGTAGCATATAGTGCTGCTAGCAATTGATAATTTTGCTTATGAAAAAAGCTTGTAGTTTGGATACTATCCAAACTACAAGCTTTTTCTTTTTTATTACTTCCACCAAATCCAAGCCCAAAAGTAATTTCGTATATTTCGAGGAGTAACGCGTATAAAACGTTCACCGTTAAAGAAGCAACTTAAATTTGGAAGTGTTTCATCTGGATTTTCTGAAATAAAAGCGACGATGTTTTCGATGCTTGTAACAGTTACTGTAATTGGTGGATCGGTAGGTGAGACCTGAAGTTGTAACGAAATATTCGCCGTGTTTTTGAATTCATTATTAACAGGTGGACTTATCACTTGTACTGTGAATAATACGATAATTGTTTCGTTTGGTTCCAAATTAGTAGCGACTAGGAAACCGATATTCGGATTCGCTAGTGGAGAGCGTTCGCTGTTAATAAAGACAGTACCGTTCATAAATTGTAAACCTGCTGGAATGGTATCTTGTAATGAAACATTTGAAAGTGAAATATCAGAAGTATTCGTAATACGCATCGTATAATCAAAATATTGGTTTAAATAAGCTGAGCTGACGGAAGCATCTTTCACTACTGTTGCAGTTATAAATTGAACTGGTATACGAACGATATTTGAATTGTCAATGAAAGTAATAATTGGGTCCTGTGGTGTCAATTGGAAGGCGGCTGTGACGGAAGCAGAATTGATAATTGTGCTGTTTGAAGGGATAGACGTGACGAGAACTTTAAATGTTATCGTTGCTACTCCATCTGCAGGTAGGGCGCCGATATTAATACCAGTGTCTGGACGAACATTTGGTACCGGAGTACCGTTAATTGTTACGCTGTTTTCTATAAATGTTGTACCAATTGGAATGGTATCTAAAATAGAAGTACTTATCGTAGGAATCGGAGAATGGTTCAATACCTCTAATGTGAATGTAATCATATCACCTATAACGGCAATAGATGTGTCGGCTGTTTTGTTAATACGAACCATAGGATCAACTACTGTTGTTGTAACGACATTTGTTTGCTTTGTAATTGTAATAGGTGGTTCATTCGGGTCAATGGTAACAGTATAGGAAACAGAAGCATCGTTATTAATTGCTGGTTGAAGGGTTGTAGGAGATATTGTTACTTGGAAAGTAATGATAGTAGATTCATTAGGAGTAAGGCTTCCTAATGTAATACCGTTTTCAGGATTTTCATTAGGCTGATTGATTCCGTTAATCGTAACGCTGCCTGTAACGAAGGTTGTATCTACTGGTGCGGTGTCTATGGCAATAATATCTTCAATCGTTACATTACCACTATTCGTAATCGTAATTGTATACGTTACAGTTTGACTAGGTAAAGCATTCGTAGCATTAACAGTCTTTATGGCAACGACATTATCATTTTGGACAGTTGTTGTGACGGTATTTGTTGTAGTCGTGTTTGTAACAGGTAAATTATTTGGATTGACTATATAGTTAAAAGTAGTAATGGCTTGGTTCGTCAATTCATTTGGTGTTGGGATAGAAGTCACGGTTACTTGGAATGAAGCGACAGCGTTTCCGCCGACAGTTATAGTATCAATTGGTATACCACTTACTGGATTAACTTCCGGAAGGGCTTCTCCGTTTACAATGACGCTATTTTCTATAAATGTAGTACCTTGAGGAATCATATCTTGAATGGTTACATTATTCGCTGCAACATTACCAGTTTGATTGAGTGTAATCGTATAAGTTAACGTGTCACCGACTGTTGCAAATGCAAGGTCAACAGCTTTATTACTATTTAAATTTGCGTGATGAATTTCTGTTACGGCAGCTGATGAAATGATAGTTTCGGTAATAGGCGGCTGGTTTGGTATGGTGTATTGGTATTCGATTGTACTCGTGTTAGAGATTGGATTTGTTTGCGGAATCGAAGTAACCCGTACTTGGAATAGAACAGTTGCTGTCGTATTAGGCGGAATGTTATCAATTCGTATCCCGTTAAGTGGATTGTCACTTGGACGGGCGTTTCCATTCACAATAACACTATTATCTATAAAGCTCGTATTCGCCGGAATAATATCTGTAACGATAATGTTTTCAACTTGTATATTCCCATTGTTCGTGATGGAAATTGTGTAAGGGATAATCGTTTGTAGGTCAGCGTATTGGATAGGTGTTGTTTTTGTTGCAATTACATGAGCAGAAATAACTTCAGTGATAGTAATATTACTAGTCGATATTTGTTCTTCGCTATTAATTGTATAACGAGAAGTTGATTGATTTTGAATACGACCACTAGCTGGAAGAGCTACCACAGTAACGGAAAATGTGACTGGGATAGAAACGTTAGGAGCAATCGTTCCTACAAGTATACCAGTACTTGGATTCGCGTTAAGCTGAGGAATATTATTTACTAAAACGCTACCTTCTATAAAGGTTGTTCCGTCAGGTATATTGTCTGTAAATACAACAGTAGTAGCATCTGCATTTCCTATATTCGTTAAAGTTGTTGTATAAGTTAAAATGTCACCAATCGTTACAGAAGTTAAATCAACAGTTTTCAGTGAAACGATATCAGCATCATTAATTTGGACGAAAGTAGTATTGGAAGTAGTAGATTTTTGAATTGGTGCAAAGTCAGGATTGAAAATAAAGTCGTAGACGATGTTTGCAGTATTAGGCGTTGGATTTAAAGCTGGCAAATTCGTAACGGAAACTTGTAACGTTATTGTAGTCGCTTGCCCTGACGCAATATTAGGAATGAAAAAGCCGATATTCGGATCTGCTGCAGGAAGTACAGTGTTGTTAACTGTTACACTTCCCGGAATAAATACTGTTCCATCTTCTATAGTATCTGTAAAAAAGATGGAGTTAGTTGTAGTAGATCCGTTATTTTGAATGAATACTGTATATTCAATGGTGTCATCAATATTAGCTAATACTTTATTAGCAGATTTTGTAGCGATAAGAATCACATCAATAAATTGTATATTTGTAGTATTGGAAGAGGTTGTTTCTGAAATTGGTGGTGCGCTTTGTTCCGGTTTATATTCATAGTGTATAACAGCGATATTATTAATAGTATTTTGTGCAGGTATAGAGACTACATTTACTTGGAACGTAACAATAATCGTATTATTTGGAAGGATAATACCAAGATTGATACCGATAATTGGATTTTCGTTAGGTCTTGGTATGCCGTCTACAAGGATGCTATTTGGAACGAATGCAGTGCCAGCAGCAATTGCGTCAATTAGGATAGTATTTGTAATAGGTACTGTACCAGCGTTTGTAACAGCGACTGTATATGTGATGATTTGACCGATACGTGTAATAGATCTGTTAGCAGATTTAATTGCACTAACATTTGCCGTCCGCACTTCAGTATTTACTGCATTTGATAATGATCTACGCTGAACAATCGGAGAACTAGGGTCAATTTGGTATTCATACGAGGTGTCTGAAATGTTAATGACAGTGTTGCCCTCTGGTATATTTGTAAGTTGTACTTGAAATGAAATAGTGACTGTTTCATTTTGTTGTATCGTGCCGAGAGTTATTCCATTTTGAGGATTTGCACCAGGCTGAATCACATTATTTATTGATAAGCTATCTTCAATGAATATAGTACCTTCTGGAAAGTTGTCAATGAACACCGTATTGTTAGCTGGAACAGTTCCTATATTTTGTATTGTATTTGTGTAGGTAATATTTTGCCCGATGGCTACGAAAGTAACATCCGCCTGTTTAACAGAAATAATATTTGCATTTTGAAGTGATGTTGTAACGATATTAGAATTTGCAGAGCGATTCACTGGTGGAGCTGTAGGAATACTTACATATTGGTAATTTACAGATGATTGATTTACAATTTCGGTTGCAGTTGGTGGATTATTTGTTTGTACTTGAAATAGTATTGTTTTGGAACTGTTTGGTGGAATCGTTCCAATTGGTATTCCGTTTTCTGGATTTACACCTGGCTGAAGTACACCGTTAATTGTGACACTGTCGGGAACGAATGTAGTCCCAGCTGGAATAGAATCTGTAAAAATAATATTTATTGCGTCAACGTTGCCGATATTTTTCACTTCAGAAATATAAAGTATAGTTCCGCCAATATCTACAGTTATTGGATTGGACGTTTTTGTAACTGTCAATTGTGCTTGCACGAAATTTGTAATGACGATATTACTTGTAGATGTTTCAGTAATAGGCGGTTGTCCTGGGTCTGGTTGAATTGTATATGTTGTATTAGATTGATTTGTAATCGATTGTTGCGAGAATGAATCGTTAATAAGAATTTGGAACGAAATAAGGTGAGTAGCGTTTGCTACTAGGTTAGGCAAAGTAACACCTGCATTTGGATTTGCACCAAGTATAGCTGTTCCGTTAAGTGTAAAACTATTTTCTACGAATGTAGTCCCTTCTAGAATCGTATCTGAAAATATGAGATTAGTAGCTGGAATATTTCCGGTATTTTCTAGCGTTATCGTATAGGTCAAAATGTCACCGGTTGTTGCTTGTTGTGCATTGACAGCTTTTAAAGAAAGAACATTCGCATC
This sequence comes from Bacillus sp. RC251, assembly GCF_044908765.1. Lineage (NCBI taxonomy): Bacteria > Bacillati > Bacillota > Bacilli > Caryophanales > Bacillaceae > Bacillus > Bacillus sp. RC251. Next base: position 616,818 of record NZ_JBIYDP010000001.1, read on the forward strand.
CGAAATTTGTGTGAAAGCTGGATTAGACGTAATTGTTCGAGAGATGATAGGAGCAGTTGGATCGGCGATAAAAGTATAGTCAATACGGGCTATATTAGAAATTGGATTCACGCTTGGAATGGATTGAACGATAACTTGGAATGTGACGGTGACGATTTCTGAAGGTGCAATGGCGTTTAAGGAGATTCCTACGTTTGGATCAGCACCCGGAGCTGAAACGCCATTTATGGTTACGCTATTTGGAATAAATGCAGTTCCTTCTGGGACCAAATCTGTTAAAGTAACTGTATTTGCAGTTGTATTTCCGTTATTTTGAACGACTACCGTGTAAGTGATTGTACCGTCAGTAGATTGTACGAGAGAATCTGTATTTTTAATTACAGATAGCGATGCATCAACGACAGCTGTATTTACCGTATTAGATGAAGATGTTGCTGTAACTGGAGGTTGACTTGGGTCGACGATATAAGTGTAACTTGTAAGTGCTTGATTTATAATCGCTCCTTGTGGTGGAATAGAACTTGCAAGAAATTGGAACGTAATAGTAGCAGAATCACCTGGTGCGATAATACCAACTGGAATACCGAGAGTTGGACTTGCATCTGGAAGTGAAATCCCGTTAAGCGTGACACTATTTGGAACAAATAATGCCCCTTCAGGAACTCCGTTAATGAGTAATACAGAATTTGCAGGGAAGTTTCCAGTATTCGTTAATGTTGCTGTATACGTAATTATATCTAAGGTAGATACGATTGTACGATTTGCTTCTAAAACAGTTGTAACAGTCGCGTTATTAATTTGTGTGGAAGCACTATTAGAATTTATTGTGCCGGTAACAGGAGGAGAGGCCGGATCAACTATAAATTCGTATTGAATAGATGCAACGTTTGTAATTGGATTCGAAGGTGGAGTAGATGTAACTATGACTTGGAAAGTAGCAGTTAAGGAACTACCCGCGTTAACGGTTCCGATATTCACTCCGTTATTTGGATTTGCACCTGGAATGGTACTTCCATTTACAGTAAAACTATTTTCAACAAAAGTTGTTCCTGCTGGAATCGGATCTGAGAAATTTACATTCGTAGCGTTTGTATTGCCACCATTTTGAATTAAAACTGTATAAGTGATCGTGTCGCCGATGTTTGCAAAGGCTGTATTAGCAGTTTTTACGGCTGAAAGTATTGTTGAATTAATAGAAGTAACGAAGACGTTCGTTTCCACATTGCCAGGCTGAGCCTGTAATGCATTTCCTACGTTATATTGGAAGTTTACAAATCCTAAGTTTTGGAGTTCAGGTGTGAACGTTGTTGGGTTGCTTACAATTTGAACTTGGAATACGATTGTTACAGTTTGATTTGGAGTGATCGTATTTATGCCAACACCATCAATGATAGAAGCAGATGGTAATGGAGTGCCATCAACAATAACTGATCCCGCCACAAATTGTGTCCACGATGGTATCGGGTCTGAGAAAATAACGTTATTAGCCGGAATATTTCCTGTATTCGTAATCGTAGTTGTATACGTAATCGTATCACCAATCGTTGCAAAAGCTTTATCGGCAATTTTAATTGTGTTTAAAATTGCACTTTCGATTTTTGTGGAAACAGTAGTAGAAGTAATATTTTTTGAAACGGGAGGATTAGCTGGATTAACGATATGCTGGAAGCTAATGCTAGCTTGATTGGTAATTGGATTTATAGGTGGAATTTCATTGGCATTAATATGAAATGCTACGATGACAAACTGGTTTGGTGCGATATCTCCAATTGGAACGCCTGTCATTATGTCTGTATTTGGGATGGTAGTTCCGTTAAGTGTAAAACTATTCGGTTCAAAGGAAGTTCCGTCTGGAATTAGGTCGGTAAAAATAACATTCGTCGCACTAACATTTCCGCTATTTGTAATCGTAACTGAGTAGACAATATCTTGCCCAATATCTACTGTTTCCACATTTGAATTTTTTTGTGCAGTAAGGATAGCGCTATTAACTTGTGTTGTCGTTGTATTAGATTGATTGGAAGTCGAAATGAACGGCTGATCTGAATCAACAATATAACGGTAAGTGGTAAGAGCCGAATTAGAAATAGGATTGTTGATTGGGAGGGTTGAAACGATGGCTTGGAATGTGACAATTGATGTATTTCCACCATTAATTGAACCGATATTTACACCAGTAGATAAATCAGCGTTTGGAATGGTTTGCCCATTAACTGTGAAACTGTTTGGAACGAAACTTAAATTGCTATCAAGTATATCGATAACGGTAACATCAGTTGCAGCTACATTCCCATTATTAGGAAGGTTAAGTGTAAATGTTATTGTATTACCAACATCCGCAAAAGTAAGATCTGCTGTTTTTGTGCTAATAATATTTGCGTTGTTTATTTGAAGAAGTGTCGTGTTGGAGGTAGCTGCACTCGATACTGGCGGATTCCCTGGATCAACAGTAAACTCATACGTCGTTGCTGCTGTATTTGGTGCAGGATTAATAGGTGGGATGCTGTTAACCGTAACTTGAAATACGATACTATATATTTCATTTGGTGGAAGTGTTGCAAGTACTACACCTGTATTTGGATTCGCATTTGGTTGTAAAACGCCATCGACTGTTAATGTGTTAGGAACAAATGTGAGTCCACTTGGTAATGCATCTGTAAATACAATATTAGTGGCATCCGTATTTCCTATATTCGAAATAGACGTAGTATAAAAAGCAGTTTGCCCGATATCTGCAAAGGAGACACTTTCATTTTTCGTCATGGATAATATAGCTTCTTTAATTTGCGTTGAAACGGGATTACTAATTGAAGTTTCTGGATCAGGCGGTGAGACTAATTGATACGATGTTGATGAGAAATTTACAATTTGGTTCTCGGTTGGTAATGACGCCACGTTTACTTGGAATGAAACAGTTACTGTAGACCCAGCTGTTATAGGCCCAATATTTACTCCGTTCGATGGGTCCGCACCACTTTGAGAAACCCCGTTAATAGAAAATGAGTTTGCAATAAATGTAGTTCCGCTCGGCATTGTATCTGAGAAAATAACATTTTGTGCAGATGAGTTTCCATTGTTTGTTAAAGTAACAGTATAGGTGAGTGTGTCTCCAATACGACTAAAGGATTTATCGACTTGTTTTAATGAAAGAATGATAGCTGTGTTAATTGTAGTGAACACTGTGTTTGAAGTAACATTCCTTGAAACAATAGGGGCATTAGGGTCAGTGATAAATGTGTAAGAAGCACTAGCCGAATTGGCAATAGGATTTTGAACAGGAGTAGAAGTAGCGGTAACTTGAAATGCTATTGCTATTGAGCTGTTAGGAGCAATTGATCCAATTGTAATACCTGTATTAGGATTAAGACCAATTTGTGTGATACCATTTATTGTGACACTATCCAAAACGAACGTTGTACCGTCTGGAATAAGGTCAGTGAACGTAATATTCGTAGCATTTGTATTCCCACTATTCGTTAAAAGTGTCGTATAGGTAATAGTATCACCTAGTGTTACAAGTGTTTGATCAACTGATTTAATCATCGTTATCATAGCATCTAGTACAGGGTTTGTAACGCTGTTCGTTGAAGTAGAAGTAGTAACAGGAGCTGCGCTTGGATCAACGGTATAAGAGTATAAAATTGTATCGTTATCCATAATTGAACTTGAAGGGGGAATAGAAATAACAGTTACTTGGAAAGTAACGGTTACTGTTTCGCCAGGAGCGATATTGGGTATATTGAGTCCAAGTGCTGGCCGTGCACCAAGTTGCTGCATACCATTGATTGTGACCGAATTTGGTATAAATGTAGTGTTGGCTGGAATAGCGCTTGTGAAAGTAATATTCGTTGCTGCAGTATTTCCTGTATTTGTAATAGTAGTTGTATACGTAATCGTATCTCCGACAGAAAGAATGGATTTATCAGCACTTTTTGTAGTAGTTAATATAGCACTATTAATAGTTGTCGAAACAGTATTAGATATATTCGTTTGTGATACGGCAGGTTGGCTAGGATCGACCACATGTGAATACTGTACAGAACTAAAATTTGAAATTGGATTTATACTTGGAATGTTTGTTACAAGTACGTTTATCGTAATAGCAATCGTACTGCCAGGATTTATATTTCCAACTTGAATTCCGTTAGCGGGGTTTCCAATTTGCTGAGCACCAGAATCATTTACAAGAGTACCAGATATAAATGTCGTTCCATCAGGCAAAATATCCGTGAAAAGTATATTTTGTGAAGTGACATTTCCAGGGTTGCTTAATGAAATTGTATAGGAAAGTGTATCCCCGATCTTTGCAAAAGTTTTATCTACAGATTTAATTGCCAAAATTTCTCCGGAATTTATTTGTGTTGAAACCGGATTAGATGTTGTACTTCGTGAAACGAGTGGTAAATTAGGCCCTGTCATAAATTGATAATTAATAGAAGCTCCGTTTACAACGGGTGAGTTTGGTCCCCCAGGTCCGATTGTAAAAATAGGATTTGGGATGCTAACTACTTGCACACGAAAGGTGACGTTTATAAAATCTCCTGCAATAATATCCCCAATTGGTATCCCGTTCGCCGGATTTACTCCAGGTAATAAAACCCCACCTACTCGAACGCTATCTTCTATAAATACTGTATTATTTGGAATCGGATCTGTAAAAGTGATATTAGTAGCAGTTGTGTTTCCTATATTATCCAATAAAACTGTATAAGTTAAAAATGAATTTCCGGGTGCGATGTCAGAAAATATACGATCGACACTTTTTGTTGCTTGAATAATTGCTTCGTTAATTTGCACTAAAGTTGGATTACTTGTAGCTGTTTCTGTCACTGGCGGCTGGGTAGGATCCACAATGATAGAATATGTCGTACTGGATTGATTCAACGTAGGATTTGTAGCTGGTATTGAGCCAACGATAGCTTGGAAGCTAATTGTTGTTGTTCCTCCAACTGGAATGGGGTCTAAAGAAATCCCGCTATCTGGTCTAAATCCAAGTTGTGGGATGGTATTAATTTGTAAGCTATCAGGAACGAATGAAAGTTCAGGTGGTAATATATCGATAAAAACAGGTGTGTTTGCGGTAGTATTTCCGCTATTAGTGAGAGTAGTTGTATACGTAATTGTATCTCCGACAGCAGCAAATGCACTGCTTGCAGTTTTTGTTGCGATTACGGAGGCTGTATTTACTTGTGTAAAAGTTTTATTGGATTGAACGGTCCGTGAAACAGGCGGTTCATTTATATCAACAATAAAGCTATATTGAAGCGATGATTTGTTAGGAATTGGATTAGGATTTGGGATTGTTTTAATGTTTACTTGAAAGCTGAGTATAACTGATGCATTTGAATTTATGTTCCCGATATTGATACCGTTTTGTGGATTTGTATTAGGAATAGTTATTCCATTTACTGTAAAACTATTTGGGATAAACGTCGTACCATCTGGAATTAAATCTGTAAAAATAACATTGTTTGCGGTAGTGTTCCCGGAATTAATAATGGTAGAAGTGAAAGTGAGTGTATCTCCAATAGTAGCGAATGTTGAATTGACAGTTTTATTTATAGATAGAGTAGCATCAATAATTGGAGTAACCGTCGTATTCGTAATTGTACTACCAACAGCAGGTGATTGGTTTGGATTCACGTTATATTCATAATTTACAAGAGCATTATTTGTTAATGTGCCACTAGGTGGTATCGCTAAAATTTGTGCTTGAAAAGTAATGAATATAGTATCTCCGGGAGGAATATCTGCTAAGTGAATACCAAGTGATGGATCTAATCCTGGCTGTGGAACATTATTAATAGTTACAGAATTCTGGATAAATGAAGCCCCTGCGCCAAGTCCATCCGTTAAAACAGTTGCACTAGCGGGAATATTTCCTGTGTTCGTTACTGCAATCGTATAGGTAACGATATCTCCAATTGCAGCAGTCGGTGTGTTCACTGATTTCGTAGCGATGATTGTAGCGTTATTAATTTGAGTTGTTATTACGTTACTTAACGCATTGGAGGATGTTGGAGGTAAGTTAGGATTTACGAAATATTGGTACGTTGTGTTACTTTGGTTCGGGATAGGGTTCGGATTCGGAATGGAATTTACTTGCACTTGGAACGAGATGGTCGTATTTGCATTAGGATTTATCGGATCAATTGCTATGCCATTTGCTGGATTTGCATTAGAGAGCGTAGTACCATTTACTGTTACGCTATTTGGAATAAAAGATGTCCCGCTTGGAATGGTATCTGTAAATACTATACTTGATGCAAGTGTGTTCCCATTATTTGTTAAAGTAGTCGTATACGTAATAATATCATTTACGTTCGCAAACTGTTTATCAGCAGATTTTGCAGAGGTAATCGTAGCGTTATTAATAGCTGTTTGTACAGTGTTAGAAGCAACCATCTGCATGATGGCTGGTTTGGATGGATCGTACGTGTATTGGAATGTAGTGCCTGATTGATTCGTAATTGGATTTACAGCAGGAATAGTTGGTACAAAAACTTGGAATGAAACGGTACGTGATGAATTTGCCACAATCGTACCGATCAAAATGCCGTTAGCAGGATTTGCATTTGCTATAGGGACACCGTTAATCGTTACAGTATTAGGAAGAAAGATGGTACCATCTGGAATGATATCTGTAAACGTTACATTAGTGGCAGGGATATTGCCGTTATTCGTTAAAATTGTTGCATAAGTTATGACATCGCCAACATCAGCGAAATTTGTACTTGTTAGTTTCGTAGCAACAAGATTTGCGGTGTTAATTTGTGTCGTTACGATATTGCTAGTGGCATTTCTAACAACAGCAGGTAAATTTGGATCTGCGATAAAGCTATATTGTAGTGCAGCACTATTTTGAACTGGATTTGGTGAAGGTAAACTATTTGCACTAATTTGAAAAACAATGGTTGTAATTCCACCTGTGGGAATTGTTCCAACTTGAAGACCAACACTTGGATCAGCACCTAGCTGTAAAGCGCCGCCTATAAAAATACTATTTGGTACAAGAGTCGTACCAGGAGGGAGTATGTCGGTAACAACTACATTATTCGCTGGAGTATTCCCAAGGTTCGCTAAGGCAATTGTATATGTGATTGGTTGCCCAACATCAGCAATAGTTAAATCTACCTGTTTGACAATAACTACATTTGCTAAATTAATTTGTGTGCTTACAGTGTTACTTAAAGAGGTTTCTATAGTTGGTGGATCGCCTGGATTTAGAATAAAGCTATACTGTGTACTAGATGAATTTGTTGTTGGATTTTGTGTAGGTAAAGCAGTGACGGTTACTTGATAAGAAACAGTAATTTCACCGTTAGCAGGAATGGAAGGTAACAGAACACCGGCGTTTGGATCAGCGTTATTTTGGAGTACACTATTAATAAGGAAAGTGTTTGGAATAAAGGTAGTACCGTCTGGATTCGTATCAACGAAAGTAGGGCTATCAGCAGTAACACTTCCTGCATTCGTTAAAAGAATAGTATAAGTTAATACATCCCCAACAGTAGCAAATGCCCGATCCACTGTTTTTGCTGAAATGACATTTGCATCGTTTACTTGAGTAAATGTAGTGGTTGAAGTAGTGTTCTTACTTACAGGTGAAGCGTTTGGATCCACGATAAAGTTATAGGAAATAGAAGCGCTATTTGAAATAGGATTTGGATTTGGGATGCTAGTTATTAATACTTGGAATGAAGCTGTAATTGTAGTATTTGCATTGATGCTACCAATATTGATGCTAGCTGGTGTAACACCTGGCTGAGCAACATTGTTAATTGTAACACTGTTTGGTACAAAGGCAGTACCATTCGCAATTGAATCGGATAGTACTACATTGTTCGCCGCAACATTTCCATCGTTTGTAAGAGCAAAGGTATAAGTTAATACATCTCCAACTTCCGCAAATGTTTTATCTACAGACTTCGTAGCTTGAAGGTTTGCTAGTCTAATTGTTGATGTAACAGAATTAGAATTTGCTGTTTTTGAAGTTGGTGGCAGACTTGGATTAACAGTATATAGATAAGAAGCGAAAGCATTATTAATGATAGGATTTTGGGCGGTAATATTAATAACTGTTACTTGGAAAGAAAGAGTAAAAGTAGCTCCGCCAGGAATTGTTCCGATAGGTAAAGCGACGAGAGAATTTACATTTTGCAAAACTCCATTTAGTGTTACAGTACCAGGAGTCAATATCGTTCCATTTGGAAGTGGATCTGTTAGTTGCACGTTAGTTGCGGCTGTATTTCCACTGTTTGTAATGAGGATTGTATAACTTATCGTTTCGCCAATTGTAGCAAATTGTTTGTTTGTTGATTTTGTTAATGTTAAATTCGCGTTGTTAATTTGAGTGGAAACAAGATTAGAAGAGATATTTTTTGTAACGGGTGATTGGCTAGGATTGACGGTATATTGATAAGAAGCGCTTGATCCATTAGAAACGACACTTGACGCGGGTATTGTGTTTACTACTACTTGAAACGAAACATTTTTTGTTGTGCCAGTTGGGATGGATCCTACATTTACACCGTTAGCAGGATTTGCTCCAACTTGTGTCGTTCCATCTATTGTTAAACTGTTTAGAACAAAAGTTGTTCCAGTAGGAATGATATCTGTAAAAATAACGTTATTCGCATTCGTATTACCTGTACCTGTAAAGGAAACGGTGTAAGTTAATGTATCACCAATATCTGCAAAATTTTTATCTACTGCTTTCGTCATTGTTACAGTAGCATTATTCACTTGAGTGGAGACAATATTTGTCGTATCAGTCCCGCTTACTGCTGGCTGATTTGGTACAGGAATGTATTGATATGTTGTTGTGCCACTATTTAATATTGGATTTGTTTGGGGAATAGAAGGAACGAATACTTGAAATAAAACAGTAGTCGTAGAATTAGCAGCAATAGTTCCAATGGATATACCATTAGCGGGATTCGCTCCAGCTTGAATAACTCCGTTAACAGTTACACTTCCCGGAATGAAAGTAGTCCCGCTAGGAAACGGATCCGTATATATAACGTTAGTTGCAGCGATATTTCCTACATTAGCTAAGGCAATACTGTAAGTTAACGTTTCGCCAATATCGGTAAATATTTTGTTAACTGATTTTGTGCCATTAATATCTGCGAGGTTAATTTGTGTTCCTGCAGAGTTGCTTGTTGCAAGACCATTAAAAGTTGTTCCTCCGGCGATCGGTGTATATTGAAATGTAATATTAGCAGTGTTAGAGATAGGGTTTTGGCTTGGAAGAGAAACGACAGTAGCTTGAAAAGTTACTGTACGAGAAGCGTTATTATTAATGGTTCCAAGAGATATACCAGCAGCCGGATTTGCGTTTGTTTGCGGGACATTATCTATCGTTACAGTCCCAGGTATAAAGGAAGTACCGTTAGGGAGAATGTCTGTAAAAATAACGTTATTGGCAGGAAGAAGTCCAGTGTTAGGGATAGTAACTGTATAAGTGAGAACGTCTCCAATTGCAGCGACGCTTTTATTCACGCTTTTCGTTGCTTGTATATTAGGAGAATTTATGTTGATTTGTAAACCGACTGTATTCAACATATACGCGTCTCCGTTAGTTGTTAAACGGATTGCGGCGGACACTTGAGAATTTGTTAAATAAGGAGAAATATCAATAGAAGTAATGTCCCAGCCCTGTCTCCCAGCAGAGATGTTTGTGCTTGTAGAAGCACTTTGATTTCGTGTTCCAAATGTCCCAGTTGTATCTAAATTACCGGCAGCATTATTAACTTGAGAACCGAAGAAATTATTTACAGCATTATTTGGCCCGGATAATGCATTTAATGAACTGAAATTTGGTCCAAATAATGCTTGATCCCCAGTTAAATCAGCATCCCCTTCAGTAGAACTTATAAATAATCTCCCGCTTACAGGTCCTCCGGCAGGTGTTAAAAACCCTGAGACAGATACATCTGCACTACCAGTTTCTACAGAAACGCGGTTACCAGCTACGTAAATTGTTAAATTTCTTGCGGGTAAGGAACCGTTTTGATAAGCGACAATGAGCGTCCATCCAGAAGAATTGATAGCTCCGTTAGAAGCATCCAAAGGATCAACAAGTCCAGGGACAGAGCCGGTTGTATAAGAGCCAGATCCTCCAGCTTGAACGAGGGATGTTACATCTGCGGAACGTGTATAAAATCCAAATGTGACAGATCCAGAAACGAATGTTTGATTAGAAGCTGTAACGGTTGAAGGGGTAATTGAGTATGTTGACACAGGTGTTGTAAAAGAAACGGGGTTTCCTAATACACTCGTAATGTTTTGATCACGAGATAAGTAGTTGCCACCCCAAACAAGTTCTGCGTAAAGAATAGTACTACCAGCAGGGATATTTAAAAGAGCGGTAGAACTATTTTGTGTATAGTTTAATGTTGTACCAGCAGGAAAACTCGTTACTTGTAAAGCAGTATTCGTAGTTACGAATGCACCAATTGCCCCGATTGTACCAGCACGGTTTTGATTACTAATTTTACTTAAGCCTAAAGTATTACCTGTAATTGCGAGTGCGCCGTTAGTGGTGGTAGAAAATCGATTCGTAATGGGCATGTTGTCACCTCATTTATAATATAGTCTTGGTCAAAATAGGATATGTGTGTGACAAATAAAGTGAAACATGTACAAGTTGATTTAATAATAATGATTTAAATGTCTAGATAAGGGGATGAAGTATGCTTGAATTGGAAATTAAGGTGGAGCGTCTTAGGGAAGAACAAATAGGCGATATTGTAGCATTATCTTTTTATATTGGGTGGGATTATAATAAAGAAGAAATTGAGACTATTTTTGATTCAGGTATTATATACGGTGTGTGGAATAAGAGAAAGGAACTTATTGCTAGCGCGGCAATTATATTATATGGGGAGAAATTAGCGTCTATCGGAATGGTCATTGTACATCCGAAATATGAGGGGAATGGGATTGGAAAGGCGATAACGAATTCATGCATTAAGAGCGTATCGGCTCAAACTCCAATTATGCTTATTGCTACGGATGAAGGAAAGCCGTTATATGAAAAACTAGGATTTAGGGCAGTAAGCTATGTTTCTAAATACATATGTAACTCGTACAATGTGAATGATTATTGTGTAGGAAATGAAGATTATATGATGAATTATGAAGAGTGTGATTTAGAAAAAATAATAAAATTAGATGAAAATGCGTTTGGAACAAATAGAAAAGCATTTTTAACGAAAAGAATTATACAAAGTGAACAGTGCATCGTTGTAAAGGACAACAACCAAAATGTATTAGGTTACGGTTTAAGTATACAAACACCAGAAAATAAAATAATAGGTCCAGTCGTTGCGAAAAATGATGCGATGGCAATGAGAATTGTGCATGATTTAGCAAGAGAGCATCATGGTAAATTAAGAATTGATGTATCAGAAGGAAAGAAAGGTTTCATGAAAGAATTAGAGATTACTGGTTTTCAAAAGGTTAATACACCGCCAATTATGATGAGAAATAGTGATCAATTTTTGAAAAGAAATGGGGAACTATACAGTATTGCAGCGCAAATTTTTGGATAAAAAAGAATCCTTCTAAAAGAAGGATTCTTTTTTATTAATCACGATATTGGTCGTGAGTTGGTTGGAAGAGGTCTTCCTCGATATCTCTCACCATAGAAAAATGATCCACATTATAATGACCATGGAGAATTTTATTATGGTGAGAGATAATTTGTTCTGCAGTCAATACGTCAGAATCAGTTGTGGAATGACCGTTTTTAATTAATGTAACATCAAATCCTTGTACAGTAGCTGTTCTAACTGCGGTGTCGATGCAATGTTCTGTTTTACATCCACCGATAACGATATGATTAATTTTTTCTTCTTTTAAAAGTTCAAGTAGAGAAGTGCCATAGAATGCGTTTGTTGCTGCTTTATTAATAAGGATTGCAGACTGAGGTACTTGAATTTCATTATGTACTTCAAATCCTTCTCCGCTACCAGAAGCAACATCGATATCTCTTACGAAAACAATAAGGGAATTTGCATGTATTGCTTTTTGTACGGCTGTATTTAGTGTAGATAATAACTCTTTTTTGCGAAAAACTTCTTTTTCTTGTTCATTCCCATCCATTAATTCTTGCTGCGCATCGATAATTAATAGTGCCTGTTTCATCGTGTCTCCCCTTTAATATGAAATAAGTTCCACTATACATATTCATTCATATTGCAAGGAAATCCTCTATTGTGTATGCAGTAGACGATAGATTTACAAAGTTGTCAAAGAAATTTCATTCTCATAGCGTGTAAAAACATGTATGATAGGAGATGGAGAATTTTTGAGTAGGTGGGAATATCATGCAAACAGTAGAAGATTATCTTTCATTCTTACATACGAAAGGATTTAAACTATCAGAGGAAGCACAAGGGTTTATTATGTTTGGACAAGGATATACTGGTGCATCTGATGGAATTGTGAACGCAGCAATAGAAGCGACAATTAAACATCAATTACAGTTTGATGGGAGTTATTTTGTTGCGTTATTAGAACGTTTGAAAGAAGAAGAAATTACCGATAAAAAAAGCGCTAAGGCTTTTATGCGGAAGTTACAAGCGTAACTTCACGCAGCCTGCGCTTCTTTTTTTGTTTTGGAAGGTAATTCAACAAAAACCATGCCTAGGAAAATACATAGGCATCCGATAATAGCAGAAATAGAAAGTTGTTCGTTTGCAACGAGAACGCCTGTTAATGCAGCAAAAACAGGCTCCATTGCGAAAATAATTGCTACTCTCGTTGGAGACGTATGTTTTTGTGCTGATGTTTGAATAAAAAAAGCAATGGATGTCGCAAATAGGGAAGTTAGAAATAGAGCGAATAAAAAGGAGGAATTCGTCCATAGTGCTACTGAAAATAATTTTTCCAAATCTTCAAACAAAAAGGCGCAAATAGAAGAAAACATACCGACAGCTAATACTTGCGACGTGCTTAATAATAAAGGTGACATTTTCTTAGAGAAGAAGCCGTTAACAAGAATATGGGCAGCGAAAGCAACTGCACAACCGAGAACGAGTATATCTCCAATATTTAATTGAAAAGAATCACCAGCAGTTAATAAGTATAAACCTGCTGTTGCTACAGCAATGCCCATTACGATAAAAATGGTAGCTTTTTGTTTTAAAAAGATAAAAGACAAAATGGGTACCATAACGATACTAAGACCTGTTAAGAAACCAGCTTTTGAAGAAGTTGTATAAAGTAAGCCGAATGTTTGTAATACATAGCCAACGCATAAAAAAAATCCAACGATTAATCCAGCGAGACTACTCTGTTTTATATCTTGTTTTGAAGATTTTTTTGAGAAAATCATTTGAACGAATAATAAAATAATTCCAGCGAATAAAAAGCGAATACCATTAAAAGTAAATGGACCAACGAAAGACATAGCATTTTGAACGACAACAAATGTAGCTCCCCAAATAAAAGAGACAAATAATAAAGCAAGAGGAGCAACCCAATCTTTTTTCACACTCATACCCCCGTTAATTTTGTAAGATAGCTTTTCTAGCTAATTCATCAGCAACTTTATTTTGACTACTTGGAATCCACTTAATAAAAAAGAGATCGAAACTTTTTATATACTGTAATGCTTCCTCTAATAGTGGTGCAAACATTTTGTTTTTTGCGTATTCTTTTTCGACAGCTCGCTCGACAAGTTGCGAATCTGTACGAAAAGAGACAATGTTATAATTATGCTCCGTGCAATATTTTAATGCCGCAAGTAAAGCGTGGTATTCTGCTTCATGATTGGACATTGTCCCAAGGGGCAATGATAATTGTACAGCTGGTTGCACCCCTTTAATAAACACTCCAGCACCAGAAGGACCAGGATTTCCTTTTGATGCACCATCAATATATACTTCAATCAAAGTGAGAAACCTCCAAATTATAAGATGATCCCCTACTTATATGTTTCTTTGAAGTAGGGGATAGAGTAACTTAGCCGATTGTAATACTATAACGACATGTAAATGTTTCATTCGCTTGTAAAGATTGAATTCCTTTTTTTTCCTTGAAATCTTTTGCCGGATTTACTTCATCAGCAATACCGTACCAAGGTTCAATACATAAGAAAGGTGCGTTTTCGCCTGGTGTCCATACGCCGACAAATGGGAATCCGTCAAATTCTACTTTTACAAATTTATTATGTTTATGAGAACGAATAGAGATTTCATCCGTATTCATATTTTCAAAAATAAGCGCATCATTTTTGAATAAATCGTATGTAAGTGGTAATTCATTCGTATTTTCAGCGATTAATTGTTTTTTACTTGAAAGGTAAGGTCCTTCTAATACGCTTGTTTCTAAGCGTTCAGAACCATTAAATGATAAATGATAATCTGTAAATGATTCGCCCTCTAATAAGGGGAAGTTGAAACCAGGATGTGCTCCGATTGAGAAGAACATCTCTTTTGAAGTAGGGTTATTTACTTCATATGTTACATGAACGATTTGTCCGTCTAGCTCATAAGAAACGAGTAATTCGAATTCGTATGGGTATTTTTTTAATGTTTCTTCATTACTAGTTACAATATAAGTGATTTTCGTTTCACTTTGTTCTTGTACAGAGAATGTAAGATCACGAGCAAAGCCGTGCTGTGTTAAAGAATATGGTTTACCATCTACGTAGTATGTATTATCTACTAATCGGCCGACAATTGGGAATAAAATTGGTGAGCGGCGCCCCCAATAAGTAGAATCGCCTTGCCATAAGTATTCAGTGTTATCTTCTTTTAAGCGAACGCTTTGTAATTCTGCACCTTTGTCAGAAATGGAAACGATCACTTTTTCATTTTGAATTGTTGCTGTCATGAAGTGAAACCTCCTAAAACTTTCATATGTTTTATTATACGTTGTCTAAAAGAAAAAAGGTAGTTAATGATAGGAATCTATTGACGAGAGAGTGTGTATTGCGTAGAATGTATTCTTGTTGCTTAAAAAACGAATAACGTGGTTCGAAACCATCCCACGTAAAAAAACTAAGGAGATTTTGTCATGAATATAAGAACATTAGTCGGTAATGGTATTTTAGCGGCATTATATATTGCTGTTTCTATGCTTATTCAGCCATTTGGCTTTACGAGTGTACAGTTTCGTATTTCAGAGATGTTTAATCATCTTGTTGTATTTAATAAGAAAGCAATTTACGGAATTGTATTAGGTGTATTTTTAACAAATCTCTTTTTCTCACCCATGATCGCTTACGATTTAGTATTTGGAGTAGGGCAATCTATTCTTGCATTAGTTGCAACGATTATTTCTATGCGATTTATTAAAGGTGTTTGGGCTCGTATGATTTTTAATACAGTTATTTTTACAATTACAATGTTTATGATTGCAATTGAACTTCATCTTGCATTTGATTTACCATTTATGTTGACTTGGTTAACATGTGCCGTCGGTGAATTTGTTGTCATGGCAATTGGTATGCCTGTAATGTACTGGATTAATAAACGAGTACAATTTGAAAGATTTATGCAATAGATGAAAGAGCTATTCCTATAGGGATAGCTCTTTTTGTATGTAATCATATTGAATATAATGCTGTGACTCTTGATACAATATAATAAAATAAAGTGAGGCTTTCATTAGCTGACTACATATAAGAAGTCTTATATAAGGGGAATCTAGTATGAAATATAAAATTCATTGGTTGTATAAAACAAAGAGCGGATTGCAGACGGAATTAACGACAGATTATATGAACATAGAAGATGTATTGCAATTTGCAGAGGATTTCGAGAAAACAGGAAGAGTGAAAGAACTATCATTTTATGATGAAATGGATGCAGAATGGTCATTAAAGGAAATGAAAAAGCTGAGTAAACAAGTGGAGGAAGAGCCCCAAGAAATCCTCGTTTATTTTGATGGCGGTTATGATGTACAGACGAAAGAAGCTGGAGTAGGTATATGTGTATACTATAAAAAAGGAAATACAAAATACCGAATTCGCCGTAATGCATATATAGAAGGTATATATGATAATAATGAAGCGGAATATGCATCATTACTATATGGCATGAATATACTCGAGGAATTCGGAATTAAGTATGAAGCAGTTACACTTCGCGGCGATTCTCAAGTTGTACTGCAGCAATTGGCTGGAGAATGGCCTTGTTATGATGAGCATTTAAATCATTACTTAGATCAAATTGAACAAAAAGCGAAGCAAATGAAATTAAAACTTGTATGTGAGCCGATATCTAGAAAACAAAATAAAGAAGCGCATCAATTAGCTACGCAAGCATTAGAAGGAACAGTCATTGATAGTCATAAAGAAATAACCGAATAGAGAGGTGCAAAGGTGGATAAAAAGCAACTCATTACAGAGGTAAATGACTTATTAGAAACGTATTGTGAAGGATGTTTCTTGCGAGAACATAATCGAAAGACAAATAGTAAGTATTACGCTCATTCATTTTGTATTAGGCAATGTACAGTTGGAGAAACATTGAAAAAGTATGGGGAACAGTTATCATGAAAAACATCCAGAGAAAATTCTCTGGATGTTTTTTAGTGTCTTGCTTCATTTAATTGATGCTCGCATTTACTTAATTTCTTTTCCTCATTCATTAAAAATGGCTCATCTAAATCTGTCGCAACAGATTTCATAATTTCAAGCTGAGAGCGAGCGGCTTCTACAGCAGTAGTCGCATGCTCTAATGTATCTGGATCCATTGAAATTGTCGCTGACCCTACCATTTTTTGTGCTGTTTCTACACGGAATTTCACTTCTTCAAAATCATTTACTTCTGATCCCATTATTACTTCCTCCTTTGTATATTGCGCATTTCACATAGTTTTTGCTCTGTAAAACGGAAATATACAAAGGAATAACAAAGGAGGTTACCAAGTAAGGTAACCTCCTGTTATATGTTGGATTAAAGTTTTACTACGTTAGCAGCTTGAGGTCCGCGGTTTCCTTCAGTGATATCGAAAGATACTTCTTGACCTTCTTCTAAAGCTTTGTAGCCGTCACCTTGAATAGCAGAGAAATGTACGAATACATCGTCAGCGCCTTCCATTTCGATAAATCCAAAACCTTTTTCGTTGTTAAACCATTTTACTTTTCCTTGCATGTTACAATTCCTCCTAAAAACATTTGCTTTTTTCATTTAGTGAAATTCATTTGAAAGATAATATAAACTAAAAATGCTATAATCTTGAATATTCTGCTAAATGATTAATTTAAATATACACGAATTGGTAGAAATTAGTCAAGTAAGCGATTTTATTTTTTTGTATTTTTAAATAATTTTTCAGCCGAATTTTTAAATAGGTATAGGACAGGCCGAGTATGTAATATTCTTAATTGAATGCTATACATAATGAGGTGAAAGAAAGAATGAATGAGTCTTATTTATTAGATAATGAAGGAATGAGAACGAGAACTGACATACCAAATTGGGTTGCAAAAGAATTTCAAAATTTTTCGAGTGTCGTGCTAGAACCAACTTTCCCATGTTATTTCGGCTTAACAGCTTTGAAAAAGAATGAACTTCGTTATTCATTTCTCTCTCATAATGATTGGAGTCATTTGCCACATACAATGTTATCTTTTTTAGAGTTAATGAAAGAGCGCCCAATTGTAAGAAGAGGATTCTTTCTTTTTGTGGAACCGGAATGTGAGAAACAATCACTGGAATATTATCGTGATTACTTTTGGAAAGTACTACAATATTTACATGAAAACGATGACCAAACATGGCCGAAGCAAATTCCTGAAGACCCAGACCATTACTTATGGGAATTTTCATTTGGTGGTGAACCGATATTCGCATTTGGAAATGCGCCAGCTTATAAACAACGAAAAACTAGGCATTTAGGAAATTCTCTCGTTATTGGATTTCAACCGCGTACCATCTTTGATGGATTAGAAGGGGATCGCCCTAAAGGAGCATATTCAAGGCAAACGGTCCGAGATCGAGTTGAAAAGTGGGATCAGCTGCCGAAACACCCTAACATTAGTCATTATGGTGATCCGGATCATCGCGAATGGAAACAATACTTCATAGGAGACGATGTAGAGCCGATAAAAGGAAAATGTCCTTTTCTTCATAAGTTAGAAAAGTAAGAGCCATCATCCAGATGGCTCTTTTGCATATTTTGGATAAAAAAGGGTATTTTAGTAGTAAATATTTTGATGAAAGCTAGTCTATTTTTAATCATTACATCATTACTTAATAGTAAAGGAAGTAGAAAGGATAGAGCGATGTTTGGAGCGATTATACAACAAATTGTATTAGGTATTTCATTAGCTGCGCCAGTAGGTCCGATTAATATTGAAATGTTAAAACGAGGAATTGAACGAGGTTTTTGGCATGCATGGGTTGTTGGAATTGGTGGAATGACTGCAGATATTTTGTTTATGCTTCTCATTTATTTCGGTTTATCTTCTGTGTTTATGTATACATATGTACAAGCTTTTATGTATTGCACAGGGTTTTTCTTATTATTTTATTTAGGATTTCAAAGTGTAAAACAAGGAATTTCCCACTCGAATATGGAATATAAAAAGGAAGAGGTAGGTGGCCTTAAACAATCGTTTATGGCAGGTTTTTTAATTGCGATATCCAATCCATTAAACCTTGTTTTTTGGTTTGGTATATACGGAAGTACACTTAGCTCATTGCTTACGAAGGTAACGAAACAAGAAGCTTTTTTGTACAGTCTTTGTATTATCGTTGGCATTATTTTATGGAATTTAAATATTGCTTTTTCTGTCCATTTTGGCAGAACTTTATTAAAGCAAAAAGCACTTGGCTATATAACAGCGGGAGCCGGTATTATTTTAGTAGGATATTCTATCCATTTTGCATACAAAGCTTTACAGTTGTTCACATAAGATTGAAGGGGAGATTTTTATGTATCGAACCACTATTGACGGAAAAGAAATTATTATTACGTTAGCACCCAAAATCCGAAAAGAAATTACTGATAGGAATCCACTATATGAAGCGGTATTTCATAATGCAGCAAGATTACTGCAAACAAAGCAACCAACGTTTGCGCTAAATCATGAAATATTTGGGCTCATTATTGGAGAGGTACAAAGAGGAGAAGTAACAGTGTTTGCGGTGGAACATATTATTCCAAAGCAAAATATATTTGGATCGAACAATTTTTTCTCGACAATAGAGCAGCAGGCAAATTTGTAAAGTGAATAGAATAAAATAAAAAATAGAAGAAATAGTCGTAACGATATGTTGCGGCTGTTTTTTTGGAAAAGGGGGAAGGAAGATGAAGAGAGTGGGGAAAGAGTTCTTTTTACAACATGATATCGTTATTATGTATAGTATTTTATTTATTTTCATCATTATTTTAAAAATGCAATTTTTTACATGGATCGGTATGTTCGCGTGTTTGTTTGGGATTGTTTTTTATACGCTTAACGAATATATGACACATCGGTTTTTATTCCATTTAAAGCCACCTAAAAACGTATTTTTATTAAAAATGTTAAGAAGATTACATTATGATCATCATGTATATCCAGATGATTTAAAACTATTGTTTTTGCCTGTATGGTTTAGTATACCTAGCTTTACTATATATTTACTTATAGCATATGGTATAACAAAAAGTGCTACTATTACACTTTCATTCGGAATTGGAATGATTATCATGCTTCTCGTTTATGAATGGAAACATTATATTGCACATAAGCCGATTCGTCCGTTCACTAAGTTTGGAAGGTGGCTAAAAAAACAGCACATATTACACCATTATAAAAATGAAAAGTTTTGGTTTGGTGTTTCAAATCCAGTATTCGATTTCATATTTGGAACACTTAAAGATGGGAAAGACGTTGAATTAAGTGAAACAGCTCGTAATTTAGAAAAAGAGAAAAAGACAGAAGTAGTGCGATAAGCACTACTTTTTTTATTTGGAAATTTGCCGGGTGGTAAAACTCCCGCCTCACAATCCGGCAAATATGAGGAAGTTAGATGGAAGATAACTTCCTGTAAAGCTTGACTGGTGAGGAATTGAAGTGCGTAATTTTTATGTTGAAAAAGTATATTAAAAACTTAGGAGAAATTGGCGAAAAATGTCTATCGAAAAATCTTTGCAGGAATGTATGGATTGTCTAAAATAGAAATAAGTTTCTGAATATTTATAAAATTTAGTCTTTAGGTATACAAGGGGGAATTGTATTTTCGGTAAGAGAGGGGAATGGGAATGAAAAGAGATGATACATCAGCACGTAAGTTACAAAATGAAGTGAATTATACAGAGGTTGTTCAGTCAGAAGAATTTCAATTGCTATTAAATACGAAAAAGAAGTTTATCGTTCCGATGAGTATTTTCTTTTTAAGCTTTTTTATTGCATTACCTATTTTAACATCGTATTCAAAGGTGCTCAATACACCAGCATTTGGGGATGTTACGTGGGCATGGGTGTTTGCATTTGCGCAATTTATCATGACGTGGTCATTATGTATGATTTATAGCAAAAAAGCAGAATTCTTTGATAAAATCTCGCAAAAAATTCTACAAGATATGCAAAAAGGGAGGGGCTAACTTTGAATGTAACCGCTTTTGCATTATTTTTAATCATCGTTCTTGGTACACTCGTCATAACTTATTTTGCATCGAAGAAAACGAAAAATGCGAGTGAGTTTTATACAGCTGGAGGGGGATTAACTGGTTGGCAAAATGGTCTGGCCATTGCGGGAGATTATATGTCTGCTGCGTCTTTTCTTGGTATAGCCGGAGCGATCGCATTAACTGGATTTGATGGATTCTTTTATAGTATCGGCTTTTTAGTTGCTTATTTAGTTGTTCTATACCTTGTTGCAGAACCGCTTAGAAATTTAGGGAAGTACACGTTAGCGGATATGATTGCGGCACGTTTTGATGCGAAAAAAGTTCGCGGCGTTGCAGCGCTTAATACAATGACGATTTCGATTTTTTATATGATTGCACAATTAGTTGGGGCTGGTGCACTTATTAAATTATTATTAGGGATCGAATATACGACATCCGTTTTAATCGTTGGTACATTAATGACAGTGTACGTTATTTTTGGCGGAATGACTGCGACGAGCTGGGTACAAATTGTTAAGGCTGTATTACTTATGGCTGGTACATTTATTATTTCTGTTATCGTTTTCTCAAAATTTAATTTTAGTGTGACTGAAATGTTCGCGCAAATGAAAACAGCTACGCCATTAAAAGATTCATTTTTAAATCCAGGGGTAAAGTATAAAGATGGTCTTGATACACTGTCTTTAAATTTAGGACTAGTTCTTGGTACTGCCGGATTACCACATATTCTTGTTCGCTTTTTTACAGTACGTGATGCAAAAACGGCACGGCAATCTGTTGTGTACGCTACGTGGTTAATTGGCGCATTTTATATTATGACAATCTTCTTAGGATTTGGGGCAGCAGCATTTGTAGGGAATGAGGCAATTATGAAAGCAAACCCTGCTGGTAATATGGCAGCACCTCTATTAGCTAAAGCGTTAGGTGGAGATTTCTTATTTGCTTTCGTTTCAGCAATTGCCTTTGCAACTATTTTAGCTGTAGTGGCAGGACTTGTATTAACAGCAGCATCAGCATTCGCACATGATTTTTATAATGAAATTATTCGCAAGGGGAAATCAACGGAAAAAGAGCAAGTGTCAATGGCTCGCTATGCGTCTATTGGAGTAGCGGTATTATCCATTATACTAGCGTTATTTGCTCAAACATTGAACGTAGCATTTTTAGTTTCATTGGCATTTGCAGTTGCAGCGAGTGCAAATCTACCAGTTATATTATTCACAATATATTGGAAGCGCTTCAATACAACAGGTGCCATTTCGGGTATGGTCGTTGGTCTTGTATCAGCAATTGTTCTCGTAGCCTTAAGTCCAAATGTTTGGAACCCTGTAGCTGGAAAAGCTATATTTGTTGGGGAAGCGATATTCCCATATACGACACCTGGAATTATTTCAATTCCGCTTGGATTCCTTGCAGCATATTTAGGAACCGTGTTATCTAGTAAGAAAGAAGATGTTGCGAAATTTGATGAGATTCTTGTGAAATCTAATACAGGTCATGGTGTTAGTGATGCATCGTCACATTAAAAAGAGAAGGGCTTTTCGATATATAAGAAAAGCTCTTTTTTTCTTGTAAATATTACTGTATTGTAAGTAGGATTTTGTCTTAATTTTGTGGAATGAAAATAAGCAGGGAGAAAATTAAATCATCATGGCACCAGCGCAGCTTTTGTGAAAAATAAGTTGTTATGGAAGGTGGAAGAAATGATGAAAACGAAACAGACTGATGAATTATTAGCAAAAGATGAGCAATATGTTTGGCACGGAATGCGTCCCTTTAGTCCAAATAGTACAATGGTAGGGGCAAAAGCAGAAGGGTGCTGGGTTGAAGATATACAAGGAAAACGATATTTAGATGGTATGAGTGGTCTTTGGTGTGTGAATAGTGGATATGGCAGAAAAGAGCTCGCAGAGGCGGCTTATAAGCAATTACAAACATTATCATACTTTCCAATGTCACAATCGCATGAACCGGCTATAAAGCTTGCAGAAAAATTAAATGAATGGCTTGGAGGAGAGTATGTTATTTTCTTCTCTAATAGTGGCTCGGAAGCGAACGAAACAGCTTTTAAAATAGCAAGACAATACTATGCTCAAAAAGGTGAACCGCATCGTTATAAATTTATGTCACGTTACCGCGGGTATCATGGGAATACAATGGCAACGATGGCAGCGACGGGACAAGCACAACGTAGATATCAATATGAGCCATTTGCTTCAGGATTTTTACATGTAACGCCGCCAGATTGTTATCGTATGCCTGGAATAGAAAGAGAGAACATTTATGATGTAGAATGTGTAAAAGAAGTAGATCGCGTTATGACATGGGAATTAAGTGAAACGATTGCAGCTTTTATTATGGAACCAATTATTACGGGCGGAGGCATTTTAATGCCGCCACAAGACTATATGAAAGCTGTTCATGAAACGTGTCAAAAACACGGTGCCTTGCTCATTAGTGATGAAGTGATTTGCGGTTTCGGACGTACAGGAAAAGCATTTGGATTTATGAATTATGACGTTCAGCCAGATATTATTACGATGGCAAAAGGGATTACGAGCGCATATTTACCGTTATCAGCGACAGCTGTGAAAAAAGAAATATATGAAGCATTTAAAGGGAAGGGAGAATATGAATTCTTCCGTCATATTAATACATTTGGTGGAAATCCTGCAGCTTGTGCATTAGCGCTTAAAAACTTAGAGATTATGGAAAATGAAAATTTAATTGAGCGATCTGCACAAATGGGCTCGCTTTTATTAGAGCAA
This sequence comes from Bacillus sp. RC251, assembly GCF_044908765.1. Taxonomy (NCBI): domain Bacteria; kingdom Bacillati; phylum Bacillota; class Bacilli; order Caryophanales; family Bacillaceae; genus Bacillus; species Bacillus sp. RC251. The sequence goes on from NZ_JBIYDP010000001.1 coordinate 640,169, forward strand.
TTAAAAGAAGAAATTGGAGAGCATCCACTTGTTGGGAATATTAGAGGGAAAGGTCTACTAGTTGGAATCGAACTAGTAAATGATAAAGAGACGAAAGAACCAATTGATAACGACAAAATTGCAAGTGTTGTAAATGCTTGTAAAGAAAAAGGTTTAATTATTGGACGAAACGGCATGACAACAGCAGGATATAATAACGTCTTAACATTAGCACCACCACTTGTTATTTCAAGTGAAGAAATTGCCTTTGTTGTTGGAACGTTGAAGACGGCGATGGAACGTATTTAATGAATCGAGCGAGCTGTAATATACAGCTCGCTTTTGTTTATTATGTGAAATATGATAAATTTTCAAAGGGAGGGAACTTTTATGAAGAAATATGACCCTAGTCAACATTATCACATCGGGTATTATGAAGATGGATACGATTTAGAAGTGACGGCGTACAAAAGAATAAATGAACCAGTTTGGGACGCTTATATTCCGCACTATGAGGTAGACAATTTTTATAAGAAAGTGGAGAAAATGAAGCTAGGTGAATATATAGATGATTACGGCATTATGGTGTATTCATTTCGTAATGATATTGATGATGAAGAAGCACGAATTATTTTTGAAAAATGGTTAAAAACGAATAAAATTGTTTAAAGATAAAACGAAAAAGGAGATTGCTATCTTATAAGATAGCAATCTCCTTTTTTATTAAACTTATTTACTTGCTTTCATTGCTTTATCTTTTGCACCAAAAGTGTATTTTAACATTGGTGGTGTAATCATTGTAGTTAAAATAACGACAATAACGATAGCTGTAAAGTAATCTTGTGCTAGTAGACCTGAAGAAAGTCCTGTTCCTGCGATGATAAGTGCAACTTCACCACGAGAAACCATTCCAGCACCGATAATTGCAGAAGACTTAGCGTCAAATCCAGTCATTCGTGCACCAAAGCCACAACCAATTAGTTTCGTTAATACAGCGATTACTGTTAATGCTAGGATGAACCAAATTTGATTGCCAATACCGTCAAATGTAATATTCATACCGATACTAACGAAGAACACTGGAACGAACATAGCGTAAGCGATTGGTTCTACTTTCTTTTCTACTTCATGTTTGTAGTTCGTTTGAGAAATAGCGATACCAGCGGCGAAAGCACCGATAATACCAGCAATTCCTAATAGTTCGCCGAAATATGCGAATGAGAAACAGATGATAAGAGCCGCGCTCACGATAGACTCAGATACGCGTAGTGGTGATAACCAGCGCATAATCGCAGGAACACCTTTCCATCCGATTAAAATAATAGAAGCGAAGAATACAACTTTCTTCAAGATAACCATTGTTAAGTTAACATCGTCTGTACCTAAGAAGCTCATTGCAAATGCTAATAAAATAACAACAAGAATGTCATCAAATACAGCTGCGCCAAGCATAGTTGTACTTTCACGTGTTTTCATCTTTCCTAAATCACGAAGTGTTTGTACGGAAATACTAACACTTGTCGCACATAGAAGTAATCCTAAAAATACAGCATTTCCTTGTTCCATTCCCATAACAAGACCAGAAACGTAACCACCTACGAATGGTAGAATGATACCTCCAAGTGCAACAGCTAAAGAAGAATTACGATTTGCATTTAATTCCTCTAAGTCTGTTTCAAGTCCTGCCATAAACATTAAAAGAATAACACCGACATTACTTAATTGTGTTAGAAGCTCTGAATTTTCAATCCAACCTAATATAGCTGGACCGATAACGATACCGACAATTAATTTACCGAGTACAGAAGGTTGACCTAGTCTAACACTAAGGTCACCAGCAAGCTTTGTACTTAATAAAATAAGTGCAATTTGAAAGAAAAATTCGAAATCCATCGGATCCTCTCCTCATCATTTTTATTTTTATCATACGATTTCTCGGAATTTGCCTAATGAAAATATGTAAAACCCATTAAACAAAGGTCTGATTACAAGTTCTTTTGAACTCGTAATTTGAACCTGTAATTAATATATAATAAAATGTATGAAAAATCAATGAAAAAATAGCAGATTTTCATGATAGGATTCGATTTAGGTATGGAGGGTAACTAACTGTTACGATGTATTTAACCAAGTATAACGAAAGTTAATTAAATATATCAGTAAGCCGTACTAGTTAAGTGATTGGCTAGTAGTGAGGGTTAACGGCGGGCAATCCCTAAAGCTGATTGAACTACAACGTGGCTAGAAATAGCGAGCGTGAATGTCGCCGAAGCAGAAAAAATCAATCAGATCGTGCAAGGTTAAATCCTAAACATTAGAACAATGGGTCTTCCGCATCGAATCATCTAAGTTAATATTGATAAGATGAATGTTCAACGACTATTTTGTATAACTGACGAGAGTACATCACAAGCCTATGGTGGTGGAAAAATCCTCTATCTCTAAGTAGATAAACATATAGTCTGCGCTCATGTGAAAACAGGAGAAGTTCATAAGAGAACTGGCTAAGGAATTGCATCCTTAGTTGAACAAGATAAATTTTATTGAATCTATCAAACTTCATTGAATTTGTCGAACGTATGTGCTACTTTAGATTCAATGAGGTGAGAATAATAATGAAATTTTCACGAGTTAGTCAAGTATCAGAATTAACAGGTTTGCATCCGATTAGTCTCAGGAGAATGCTGGTGGAACACGCTACTATTCAGAAGAACAAATCTTTCATTAAAGGAGTTACATTCTGATGATATTGGCGAAGAAGGTCAGACTGATTCCAACGCCTGAACAAGAAAAAGTGCTTAGAAACCATGCTGGTGCTGCAAGATTTGCTCATGTTGCGGCGTAAAATACGACCATTCAGTTCAATCAGAAGGGCAGTGGAGTTTAAAAATACGTGAGTGGTGTTGTGTTTCCTGCAATAGCCATCACGATAGGGATGTAAATGCTGCGATAAATTTATCAAGATGGGTAAAATAAATGCTTGATAATAGGAGGTAACGATACTGCCTCGTGTGGAGTGTTATACCCCTCGTCCCTTTGGGGCTGCGAGAACATGATGAAGCACTAACTTGTGTAAATTTGATTGAATTGTATAGATTTAGTTAAGTTTATCGTATCGGAATCACTATATAATAAGAAGAAATAAGGCTACGCTATTAATGAATTGGAGAAGGGTATATGTTATTAAATAAACGTTTTACAATTGGAGAAATGGCAAAAATGCAAAATATAGCGGAATCTACTTTACGCTATTATGATGAAAAGGGGATTTTTCATCCGTCCATTGTGGACCCGCAAACAAATTATCGCTATTATACGATCGATCAATTTTCACTATTAGATACGATTAAATTTTTACGCCAATTAAATATTCCATTAAAGGAAATTAAGAAATATATTGATGAAAGAAATCCGGCATACGCACTCAATTTATTGGAAAAACAACAAGAAATGATGTTGAAAAAACAAAGAGAAATTGAGTATGCTTTGGCGAAAATGGAACATAAAATTCATTTAATTAAGGAAGCGACAAAAGCAAAAGCTGAACAAATGGTAATTAAAGAGATCTCGCAGCGAAAAATTACAGCAATTGCGGTTGCCCCGAATACGACGGATGATATGTTTGAGTACTATATTCATTCGTTGCAAAAAAATATGAAACAAATGGATGATAGCTTATTTTCTGGAGATATCGGTGTAACAGTTGCGAAAAAAGGATTAATGCAAAATGAGTTTCAAGCATATAGCAGTGTTTTTATTCTTTTGGATTACATGCCTTTTCAAATACATAGTTCAGATGAAATTAAAGAAGGCATGTTTGCCTGTGTATATCATCATGGACCATATGAAGAAACGGATGAAACATATAAGAAGTTAATGAAATATATTAATCAAGAAGGATACGAAGTAAGTGGAGATGCGATTGAGATTGCATTAATTGATTGGTCTGTAACAGACAATCCAGAGGAGCAAGTAACAGAAATTCAAATTCCTATAATGAAAAAACAAAGCAATAAGTTGTAGGACGCGTATCATTACAAATTGGCTCCAAACATGATAATTAAGTTACCTATTTTTTAATTCTCTATTGACCTTCAAGTAACTTGAAGGTTTAAACTGTGAACAGAGCATTGAAAAAGGAGCATTTATATGATGGAAACAACAGAAAAGTTAAGAGAAAAACCGATAAAAAGTTTATTTATTTCTTATTTAATACCAGCCGTTCTAGGAATGGTGTTAATGTCAGTTAATATTGTGATTGATGCGGTTATGATTAGTAGGGGAGTTGGAGCAAACGGATTAGCAGGAGTAAACGTGGCTATTCCAGCGTTTTCAATTTTCTTCTCTATTTCATTATGGATTGGAATGGGCGGGGCAACGTTATATTCCATTGCACTAGGTGAAAATAAATTAGATAGGGCAAGATCTATTTTTACTCAATCCATGACGGTAGCAGTAATTATCGTAGGTGTGTTAGCAGCGCTTTGCTTATGGAGAATAGAAGATTTAGCATACTTATTCGGTGCAAACGAAGTGATTTTACCGTATGCGTTAGACTATTTACACGTGTTATTAACATTTGGAATGATATACGTTTTAGAAAATATTTTAAGTACATTTATACGAAATGATGGAAATCCTAATTTAGCAATGGCAGGGCTAGTTGTAACGGCTGTATTAAATATAGTGTTTGACTATATCTTTATTTTCATCTTTGGATGGGGCATAACAGGTGCGGCTTCAGCGACTATTCTTTCAGCAGCGATTGGTTTCCTTGTATTATTAACGCACTTCTTTAGAAAAAGTAGTATTTTAAAATGGACGAAATTCCATTTTGAATGGGATACAGTTAAACAAATTATGATCATAGGTTTCCCGAGCTTTACAGCAGAAAGTACAGTAGCGATTGTTACGATTGGTTTTAATATTACATTCGTTCAATATGCAGGAGAAGTAGGAGTCGCTTCTTATGCGATGGTGAATAGTATTCATGCGATGACATTACTATTATTCTTCGGCGTTGGAGCAGCGTTACAGCCAATCGCTAGTTTCCATTACGGTGCAAATTTAGCAGAAAGATTACGTGAAGGATTGCAGTTTGCTGTAAAAATTGCGGTAGTACTTGGGGGCGTAGCAATAATTGTCGGATTATTCTTCGGGAAATATATTATTGGTCTCTTTGATGTCCAATCTCCAGAGTTATTGGAGTTAACATTAACGGGTATTAGCTTGTTCTTTATCCAATATGTATTTTTAGGCTATAACATTGTGTATGGAGAGTACTTCCAATCCGTGCGACAAACGACAAAATCAGTGCTGATTATAATGAGCCGAGGGTTACTATTTATTATTCCATTATTATGGATTATGCCAAAATTATTTGGGATAAACGGAATTTGGCTCGTTATGCCAGTAGCTGAAGTATTGACAGCGATTATTGTATTTACGATGAATCGTATGAAACATCCTGTTCCATTAAATATGGCGGGAGAGAAAGAAGCGATATAATGAAGAAAATCCCCTTGAGTAAGTAAGGGGATTTTTTACTCTTTTAAACTAATCGCAAAAGATCCATCTGTTTCTTGAACAGACGCGAAAGCAACGCTTTTAATATTAGTGATGCCCTTTTCTTTTAATTCTTTATATAACCATTTTTCGTCCTTATGAATTAACTTTAAGTTATCGTATTGAATTTGCGAATCAACGATAAGGGCAATTGGTAATCCGGCATACGTAACATCTATGTTCAAATCTTTTGGAGTTAATGGTACAAGCTCACGCTTTGGTAAAATACTAATGGCTCCGTTTGCTTCTAAAATAGCGTATTCAATTTCGTGAACACTTGGGTATCCCGCGACGCGAAGGTTAGAAAGAAGTTCAGCGATTGGATATCTACTTTTTTGTAAGTTCTCAAAAATAATATCACCATGTTTAATTAAAATGATAGGATGTCCGAGAATGAAACGATTTAGTTTGTTTAGTAAGCTTAATTTTGTAAGAAGCAAATGCAAACATGTAATAACGACCATACCGAGAAAAGCTTGCAAAGCACCAGAGACTGGTATGGCCTGAAAAGCTAAATAAGATAAAAAGATAATAGCACCAAAATCATGAGGAGTTAGTTGTGCTAAAGCTGATTTACCGAGCATTTTAAGTGATAGTAAAAATAAGATGAAAAAGAACGATACGTTACATAAAAAGAGAAGCAATAGAGACACTCCTTCGTGCAAAGTTGTACTTACTGTTCCCGAAAGAAATATAAATATTACTTTCCAGAGGATAAATTAGACTGAATTGGAATTTGTCTGTATACAAACAAATAAATGGATATTATCATGAAAGAAGCAAAGAACATAGGAGAATATGGATATGAAAAAGAAGAAAATAATTAAGTATACGATAGGGATTATAATGGTTTGCGCTGTTTATGCGGGATTTTTACAATATAACATTTATAAGCATGGGCAAATGAATGCGGCCTATGATGCTGATTATATAATTGTATTAGGCTCGAAAGTAAACGGGACGAAACCATCATACTCCTTGCAATATCGTATTGATAAAGCTGCTGAGTATTTACAATCACATGAGAAAACAATTGCTATCGTGTCTGGAGGGAAAGGAAAAGGAGAAGATATTTCAGAAGCATTAGCAATGAAAAATGGATTAATGAAACTAAAAATTGCAGAAGACCGCATAATAATGGAAGATAAGTCAACGAGTACAGATGAAAATATTACATTCTCAAAACCTTTAATTCCGGACAATATGAAAAAAGGGATGATCGTAACAAACGATTTCCATATGTTTAGAGCGAAAAAAATAGCAGCAAAGCAAGGTTTACAATTAGAGGGTCTTCCGGCCGAAACGCCGAAGCGAATTGTTATTCCATCGAATATACGAGAGTATTTTGCTATTACGCAATATTGGTTTATGAATCGAATATAGAGAAAAATAATCCCGTCTGGAAGTCCAGGCGGGATTGTTTTGCGGAAAATCTTACAAAAATGTCATGTTCCTGAAAGGTAAAGCGATAGTTTCTAGAATGCATTCCTGACATAATGAAGATAACAAAAACTATTTAGAGGTGAATCGGATGAAAGGAAATAATATATTATCTTCACTATGTTACTTTAGTATCTTTTTTGCACCATTTTTACTGCCAATTATCGTGTACTTCATTGCGGAGGATGAAGTGAAATATCACGCGAAAAAAGCATTTTGGTCACATGTTTTCCCGTATGCGGTTTTATTTGGTGGATTAGCAGTATCAGGCATATATGGTTTAAGTTTCAATCAATCTGATGGTGCTGGAATTGGAATGATGATCACATATGCAGTATTCATTCTTGTAGGGGTTTATTACTTCATTTGGAATATCGTAAAAGGTGTTAAAGTTTTGAAAACAGCGTAATAAGATAAGGAATAATTCGGAGTGAATTTGTCGTTATTTGTCGGTAAGTCGATATCCCTTGTCGAATCGTCGATATATCTGAAAAATCGCTGATATATTTAAATAATCGTCGATATAATTTCATGCACCGTATTGATAGACGTTTTAAAAAGAGCAATTCAAAAAGAATTGCTCTTTTTGTGCTTATAAGTTGTGAATATTGGAAAAGATATGTTAATTTTTCATTAGGAAGAGAAAAAAGGAGTGTTTTTCATGAATGAGATCATACATACAATGGAGCAACACGTTTCAGTTCGTAAATATAAAGAAGAATCAATTCCGAAAGATGTAATAGAAAGAATGGTGCAAGCTGCGCAGCATGCTGCTTCCTCGCATTTTGTACAGGCGTATTCTGTTATATATGTAACAGATCAAGACTTAAAGGTTAAACTAGCAGAGCTATCCGGAAATCGTCACGTGAAAGACTGCGCAGCATTCTTTGTTTGTTGTGCAGATTTAAAACGACTTGAAATGGCGTGTGAACAGCATGGTACAGAGATTAAGCATGAAGGAGTAGAAGACTTTATCGTTGCGACGGTAGATGCTTCACTGTTCGCGCAAAACTTAGCGTTAGCAGCAGAATCGTTAGGATACGGTATTTGTTATATTGGTGGTATTCGTAATAACCCGAGAGAAGTAAGTGAATTGCTTCATTTACCAGATAAAGTATATCCTATATTCGGAATGACAGTTGGTGTACCAGATGAAAATCATGGAGTGAAACCACGTTTACCAGTAGCGGCAATTCTACATGAAAATGGGTATGATGAAAAGAAATATGATGAATTACTAAACGAATACGATGAAACGATGAGTTCGTATTACAAAGAAAGATCAGCAAACAAGAAAAACGTAACATGGACAGAATCAATGAGTTCGTTTATGGCTAAAGAAAAAAGAATGCATATGAAAGAGTTTTTAAGTGAAAAAGGACTTAATAAGAAATGAATAAAAAGGCAGACCTTCATGTAGGTCTGCCTTTTTTGGAGGAGAAATATGATTGTTTTCGAATAAGTATAGAAGGAGGAGATAATATGAAAAAAGCTTTAATCTTTTTATTCGATGGATTTGCAGAATTTGAAGTGAATATAGCGAGTTTATTTTTGATAAGTAAGGAATTTGAAATAATAACAGCAACAATAGACGGAAAAACAGTTACAGGAGAAGGCGGTTTTTTATGTCAACCACATGTCTCTATCGAGCATGTTGAAGTAGCAGATTATGAAGTGTTTATTGTACCAGGAGGACATATTTTTGATCATTTAGAAAATGAACAATTGTTATCGATCGTGAATGAATTACATAAGCAAAATAAATGGATAGCAGGTATTTGTGCAGGGACATCATTACTACATGCAGCAGGAGTACTTAATAAGAAGAAATTCTCAACATCATTAACACCAGATGAAAAACAATTAGCGCATTTACATGAATGGGAATATAAACAAAATAAAGATGTAACCGTTGATGGGAAAATCATAACCGCGGTAGGATCTGCGTACGTGGAATTTGCTGCTGAAATAATGAAGCAGCTCAATTTATTTAACGAAGCTGAAGTGAAGGAGAACTTGCAATACTTTAAAAATGTAACAGAGGTTTGTGATGAAACGTTAGTATAAGTGAATATAAAAAGCGGCATAATAGCCGCTTTTTATCGTTTAAATCTATGAGTTTTTGTACAATTTAAAGCATCTATTGTCTTGAAGAGTTTACTTATAATAAATGCAAACTTTCAATAAGAAGATACATACCTGTACAACTCAAAAGGATATACGTAAATATTTTAAAAATCCGTTGATTAAGCCATTTGAAAATAATTTGACCTATATACAAACCTAAAAATACGATTGGAATAGCATACAAACTTGATTCCCAAATTGTTTTATTTGTCCCAGTAAAGAGTATTTGAGTTAGTAGACTAATGAAATATATAAATAGATAAAAAGCTAAAGTAGTTGCTCTCAACTTTTCTTTTTTCGTATCAGTTCCTGTAAAGTACAGTAACAGGGGAGGTCCGGGCATACCTATACTTGTCGTTAAAAGACCGGATAATCCACCGACTAAGAAATCTCTAGATTTTGTTGATTTAATTTTAAAGTTGCATATTAGCATCAACGTTAATAGTAAGAGCAGGATGCTAATTGCTAATTTAAATGTGTTGATGTTAATGGAAGTGAAAATGATAATACCAAAAGGAACACCAATTATACTTCCGAAAATTAATCTTTTCAGTAGAATAAAATCAATGTCCATTCTTATTTTCCAAATGAGCGATATGGAAATAATTAAGGATAAAATGATATTTATTTGTATAGCTTCTTGTGGTAGAAATAACATAAGTAAGAAAGGTGTTGCCATAATAGAAAAGCCAAAACCTGTACTTGTTTGTAAAATAGAAGCTACTAATATAATACATATGAAAGTGAATATAATCTCCAAAATAGCCCTCCTACATAATCAGATCCAATACATATTTTAACATAAAGTGAAACTTTAATCAGTGGGGCTTACTGTCCTTTAAAACGGGAAAAAAGCGGCTAAATAGCCGCTTTTTTCTCGCATTTAATATTCCAATGATGACCCTGTAGCTTTAAAATATTTTTCTCGTGAAGGCGTCATTACACGGATTGCTAATAAACAGGAAAGGAAAAAAATGAGTAATGAGCTGCTTATTACAGTGATTTGAACGGAAAGAAATTGTGCGGATGCCCCAATTGCTAAAATGAAAAAGATTTGGATGAAATTTTTTATGGAATCAAATACGCTATCAATACGTCCCATCATATGTACAGGGATGTTATTTTGATAAAATGTTATAAAGCCAGTACCAGCAAATGATGAAGAAATGCCAAGTAAAATGAAACCACTCGCTGCAACTATAAATGAACTTGAAAAGGCGAAAATTACATAGCCTATTGCTGTGAAAATCATACCTAATCCGATACAATGTTGAATTGGTAATCGTTTAGCAAAGAGAGAAACAAGAAATGAACCGAAAACGTAAGCAGCACCAGTTATACTAACAAGCATGCTATATTCTATATTGGATAAAAACAGTACTTGTTTTGTGAAAACAACCTCTTGTGAATCGAGTGCCATAGAGACAAGCATAGTAGCTTGAAATAAAACGAATATGAGAATAATGTAACTTTCAGTTCGAGCGAATGAAAAAACTTGTTTCCAATCACTTCGTAATGTTTGTACGAAAGTATTTGCAACTTCTTCGTTTTGTTTTGTTTGTAGTGTAATGTTTGGCAAGAAGTAAATGAGAATGGTAGAAAGTAGAAAGGAAAGTGAGTTGCAGTAAATCACAAAGGATGTTGAGTACGTGGTGAGAAGTATTCCAGCAAGAGCTGGACCGATAATAAAAGCCCCGTTTGTAAATAAGCTATTCCAAGCGTTGAATTGAGCGCGTTCTTCAGCTCGTATGAGCATTGTTCTATAAGAAAATGATGCTGGATCGAAAAATGATGTAGCAATGCGAGTTAAAAAGATAAAAATATAAATGGCCCAAATAGAATCAAATAGTGGAATACAGCCAATGAGAGCTGCTCGAATTATATCTGTGATGAGCATAATGGACCGTTTGTTTAATCGATCTACTATGCTACCAGACCATATTTTTGTAACAACGGTGGCAATTGGACCTACAATCCATAATCCTGCTACAGCAGCAGGGGAGTTTGTGCTATTTAACACCATTATGTTTAAGGCGATGAGATACATAAAATCACCTAAACGAGAAATTCCTGTTCCCGACAATAATAATAATTTATTTTTCATGAACAAATGGCCCTTTCTTTCATTGTTTTTTAATCCTGCAGGAAATGGAGTATTCCTCTTCGGAGTTTGATTGACGAGCGGTTTTGTTTTCCCAGCGTAATAAAACTTGTGTAACTTCCCAAGTAAGCTGTTGTAATTCCTCTGGAGTTAAAAATAAATGAGATACAATATGACTACCTGTATTCGTTCCTTCTGTGCCGCTTTCTTCAATATAGAAATGAGCAGCTTTTGCTTTATAATATTTTTCAATAATTCCCCGTTTTTCTTTCGTGTCTACTAATTCAAGTAACCCTCCATCATATAAAATTTGAACGTGATAATGTACGCTACCAGCAGATTTATTTAGTTTAGTAGCTACTTGTTTTGCAGTGAGTGCCTCGTCTTTTAAAAGGTGAAGAATTTGAATGCGAGTTGCATTAGAAATGAGCTTCTGCTGCTCAGCTGAAATAGTAAGTCTATCGTCAAACATTATGATATCTCCTTTCTTATGATCTAAATTTATTGTACATTCTAAAAAATTAGAACGTAAGGAAAATAAATCGCCTTTTTCCTTTATATTTCGACATAAATAAAAATAGCATGTACATAAACATGCTATTAAGTGATAGTAGATTCTTCACTCAGTTTCCCGCGATAAAACAGGTAAAGCCATATAAAACTAACAAAAATACAGCATATAGCTAAAAGGCTACCAATAACTTGCGGAGAAAGGACTTCTAAAAGCGCTCCAGTAAAAAACATAGATAGCTGAATAAGAGATCCGTAAATGGAATAATGGAATGAAAAAACTTTACCCATCATATTTTCCTTCGTATAAGTTTGAAGTAATGTCGTATCAAGTGGAACGATGATTCCTCCTGCTATGCGCATACAGAATAATGTAATGATACCGATAATAAGTTGATCGGATAAAATGAATCCGAGAAAGAAAATTCCTTGTAGGAAATAGGCCCACCCGAATGCTTTTTTCATTTTTTCTTTATTATGAGACATATAAAGATTAACGAGAAGGCTTCCCATCATAAGCCCAGCCCCTTGAACCGTATATAAAATTCCAATGTTGGTGTGGAAAATTATTTCGGCATAGATCGTTAGAAGTAGCTGATAAGCCCCTCCAATCATGCCCCATGAAATGCCGACAAGAATTAACGTTAAAATGATTTTTGTTTGTAATATGTATGTGTAACCATCTTTTATATCAGTAAAAAATGCTTTTTTCTTGTTACAAGTATCATGAGAAGGGACACTCATATTATAAATAAAATAGGCTGAAATAAAGTATGACAGGCTATTTACTAAAAAAGCGAACTCAATATGTAAAGATTGTGCAAGGATTCCGCCTAAAGAAGCACCCATAATAGACATAAAACTATTAATTGTACTAGAAAGAGAGTTAGCAGTTACGAAATGATTTTGGTGTACGATATTTTTTAAGGTTGCTTGTTTAGCTGGTTCAAATAAACAAGAAAGTACGGATAAACATATGTTAGAAATGAAAATAATCTCAATTTTATATAATGCAAATAAATAAGTGAGGACGATTATGCCTCGTAAAATATCGGTAAAAATAAGAATCTTCTTTTTAGGAAAACGATCTACAATCCCGCCTATGAAAGGGCTAAGAAGAAGTTGAGGTAAACCTTTACTTATAAAAGTAAGGGCGACCATAAAAGGCGATTCCGTTATGCTGTAGACAAATGTTACTAAAGCTACCGTATGAAACCAATCTCCAAGTACACTTAATGTTTGCCCATAAAATAGTTTTTTGAAGGTATTATTTGTTTTCAAAAGTGTGCTATAAGAAATTGACATAAAAGATTAATCCGTATGTAATAATGATGCTTGAACTTGTTTTTTCCACTCGCTTAAATACACTTTCTCCGCTGTAGGAAGTCCAACAGGTAATTGTGCGATCAATTCTAAACTATTTCCGTCAGGATCATTAAAGTATACGGCGGCATGTGCTAATTCTGGAAAAACAATCGGCTCAATTGGTTCCATTCCAAAATCTTTTCTAGCTGAAATTTCTTTTTGGTTTAGCCAGTGTATTGCATTTTTTAAATCATGTAAGCTTACTTGAAAGGCGATGTGTCGTAAAGAAGGGTGATAATTAACTTTGTATTCTGTGCCTTCCCAAAGGCCAAGCCAACTTTCATTTTCTTTAATCCAAAAGAAAGCAATATCATTTCCTCTTTTATATAATTTCAGTCCAAGTGATTCATAAAAAGATATTGATATCTCTAAGTTACTGACAGGTAAATGTGCTTCGTAAAGACCTTTAATCATTGTAATCCTCCTTAGTAAAACATTTCTTATTTCATAGTAAACGTTTTTTTATTAGTTGAAATCACAAAAAAGAGGGATAACACTTCATACGAAAGTATGAAAAAACAGCTCAAATATGAGCTGTTTTCGTATAGTTTTTCGTTCATTTGTTAAGGGTAGGATATATTAGTATCCGTATCCGCCGCCACCCCAGCAGCTACAACCGATGATGATTAGAAGGATGAATAGTACGATAAGCAAAGCAAATCCACCGCCGAAACCAGCGCAACTTCCACCATAGCTCATATGTTTTCCTCCTTTTGAGTAAGTTAATCTATATAATTCATGGACTACTATATACAGTATGTTTTTTGTATGGAAAAGGAGCCAGTCTCTTTTGTAATTAGACAAACGCCTGTATGGTTATTTTAATTGTATATTGTGCTAGGGGTATGTGAAGAAATCGTTATATATTTTGCGATTTGTTCATAAAAAAACATAAAAATTGTAAAAAAAACCATTTTTATATTTTTTTATGAGAGGATTTGTACTATAATTTTACAAGTAATATTATGGGAAAAGGGAGTTTTAGTAAAGAGATGGAGATGGGAAAATTACACAATAAAATAGAAAACAAAAAGAAAGAGCTAATCCAACTTGTTGCTAGACACGGATTGGATCATGATAAAGTTTTGTTATTTAGCCGAGATTTAGATATACTTATTAATAAGTTTATGAATGTAAAAGATAAAGTACACAAATAAATAATTTGTAGTTTTTTATATTAAGATATTTTGTAAAAAAGGAGAGAAAAGTATTTGGAACATTTACAAGAAGAGTTATATAAACAAATAAAAGAAGAAAAAGGTATTGTTACAATTTTTTTAAAGAGTGGCGTTAGAATAGTAGGAGAAGTTGTTGCGATAGACAAATTTACCGTTTTAATGTTAGTTGATGGAAAACAACAGCTTATATACAAGCAGGCTATATCAACGATAATAAAATAAGACACTCATATTGAGTGTCTTTTCATTATCGTTTGCAAGCTTCCACGTCAATGCCGGCAGCTAGTAATTTCTTTTCTCCATCTTGTTCAATCATTTTTTGTAATTTAGATAGGAAAGAATCAAAGTTTGTATGCTTTGCCACTTGGAATGTCATTTTATGCTCAATTGGTAGCCACGTAGCAATATCAGCTTCGTTATGCTGAATTTTCACCTCAAGCTTATCAAGTGCGTTGGCAACTTTTGCTTCGTACGTTTCTTTCGCTTCAAACTCCATCCATAAATCATATAATTCCTCACCGAGAGAACCTTTTAATGTTCGTTTAATATTTAAAATGGCTTCTTGCTCATTTTTTTGTTTTTGTAATTGTAATTCATGACTATTCATTGTATCAAAAGCAGGAATATCACCAGCTTCTGCCTCGACTAGGTCGTGAATAATAACCATTTTAAGTAATTTTTCAATATTTACTTTTTGATCTAAATAAGGCTCAACTAAAATGGCCATTAGAGACATGCGCCACGTATGTTCAGCAACACTTTCTTGACGCCCGTTAGAAAGCCAGCTATGTCGCATTTCGTATTTTAATTTTTCTGCTAGTGCAATGACTTGTAAAATGTTATGTTCCATCGTGATCCTCCTCATATTTCCATACTATAATTCTAATATGGAAATGAAATGTGTCAATTTTATGAGTATATTGCGATAAATAGATGATAAGCGTATAATAAACATTATATGTGAAAACGCATTATTAAAATAAAAAAATGTTTTATAAAAATGAAAAGGGAAGGTCCGGAATATGGGAGATGAAAATCAAGTGTTTGCTAGACCAGAAAGAAAAAAAAGGAAGTTTGATATTTCTAGCCCAGTGGGCATAATAGTAGGTTTTGCTATTGTAATAGCAGCAATTATGATTGGCGGCGGCGGAGTAAAAGCTTTTAAAAACTTTTTAGATGTTTCATCTATTTTAATTGTAATAGGGGGAACAACTGCGACAATTGTTGTGGCATATCGATTTGGAGAAATAAAAAAATATACGAAAAGTATTTTTACTGTTTTACATAGAAAAGAAGAAGATTTAGAACAGTTAACGGATTTGTTTGTCGATTTTTCGAAAAAGTCTAAAAAACACGGCCTACTTTCTTTAGAAGTTGATGGAGAGCAAGTAGACAATCCTTTTATTCAAAAAGGAATTCGATTAATGTTAAGTGGTTACGATGAAGATGAATTAAAAGAAGTGTTAATGAAAGATGTTGAAACGGAAGTGTATGAGTTAAGAAAAGGGGCAGCATTATTAGATAAAATTGGCGATTTCGCTCCAGCTTGGGGCATGATAGGGACTTTAATCGGTCTTATCATTATGCTTCAAAACTTGCAAGACACATCGCAGATTGGTACAGGGATGGCAGTTGCGATGTTAACGACATTGTATGGGTCAGTACTTGCAAATATGATTGCAATCCCTCTTGCTGAAAAGGTGTATCGTGGTATTGAAGATTTATATACAGAGAAGAAGTTTGTTATTGAAGCGATTTCAGAATTATATCGCGGTCAAATCCCTTCTAAATTAAAGTTGAAACTCGATACATATGTATACGAAACAAAGATAAAAAAAGTAAAACGAGCAGCCTAATATTTCAAGGAGTGGTATGGTGATGATGAAACGACCGCAAAAGGGATCGCCTCGTTGGATGACGA
Organism: Bacillus sp. RC251; assembly: GCF_044908765.1. Lineage (NCBI taxonomy): Bacteria > Bacillati > Bacillota > Bacilli > Caryophanales > Bacillaceae > Bacillus > Bacillus sp. RC251. The sequence goes on from NZ_JBIYDP010000001.1 coordinate 656,355, forward strand.
CTTTTACAGATTTAACGATGTTATTATTAACTTTCTTTGTATTACTAGTTGCTACATCAAAGCAGGATGCAGTAAAATTGTCAAAGATGCTTGAAAAGTTTAGTGACGTGGAGCAAGTAGATGCAAAAGTAATGGAAAATACAATACCAGATATTTCACATGAAAAAAATGATGAAAAAATGGTCTCGAAAAAAAGAATGGATGAATTATATAAAAAGTTAAAAGCATATGTAGATAATAACGGTATTAGTCAAGTGAATGTATATCGAGAGGATACGGGAGTAAGCGTCGTTATAGTAGATAATTTAATATTTGATACGGGTGATGCGAACGTTAAACCAGAAGCGAAAGAGATAATAAGTCAATTAGTTGGATTTTTCCAATCAGTACCAAATCCGATTGTTGTTGAAGGGCATACAGATAGTAGACCTATTCATAATGACAAATTCCCTTCTAACTGGGAGCTGTCTTCAGCAAGAGCAGCTAATATGATTCATCACTTAATTGAAGTGTATAATGTGGATGATAAAAGGTTAGCTGCGGTAGGATATGCAGACACAAAGCCAGTAGTACCAAATGATTCACCGCAAAATTGGGAGAAAAACCGTCGCGTTGTCATTTACATAAAAGAATAGTATATTATCATTTTAATAATAAAATAATGAAAATACGAAAATTCTTTTAAAAAAATATTAAATTTTATCATTTTATTTTGTATAATGAGTGAGAATGATAAGGTGAAATATTAAGATATATTTATACATAGAAGGAGAGAATTAAAAAGAATGGCACATAAAATTTTAGTTGTAGACGATGCGATGTTTATGCGAACGATGATTAAAAACTTATTAAAAAGTAATTCTGAATTTGAAATTATTGGTGAAGCAGAGAATGGAGTAGAAGCAATTCAGAAGTTTAAAGAACTTCAACCGGATATTGTAACATTAGACATTACTATGCCAGAAATGGACGGACTTGAAGCATTAAAAGAAATTATTAAAATTGATTCAAGTGCAAAAGTTGTTATTTGTTCTGCAATGGGACAACAAGGTATGGTATTAGATGCAATTAAGGGTGGGGCAAAAGACTTTATTGTAAAGCCATTCCAAGCAGATCGCGTAATCGAAGCTTTAACAAAAGTAGCAAACAGCTAATATAGAAGGGGCGCCACAAGGAATCTAAACAGTGATAACGGAAAGATGTGTGGCACCCTTTTTTCTTGCTTTAAAACACTAAATTGTTATACATGAATGAAATGTTTGTTAGACAGGTAGGGGATTAAAATGCAAACAGATCTATTAAATATATTTTTTGAGGAATCAGAAGAACATTTACAATCGCTAAATGAAAATGTGCTAACTTTAGAACAAAATCCCACTGATATGGATGTTGTGGGAGAAATATTCCGCTCAGCCCATACATTTAAAGGTATGTCAGCGAGTATGGAATTTACGGAAATGGCGGATTTAACGCATAAGATGGAAAACGTTTTAGATGAAATTCGTCATGGGAATATAGTTGTAAATGCGGAGATTATTGATGTGATTTTTGAGTGCATTGATAATTTGGAGAAGATGGTTGCAGATGTGCAACAAGGCGGAATGGGCAATATTGATGTAATTACAACTAAGCAGAAATTAGAAGCATTATTGAATGGCAATGTAGAAACTCCTGCGGAATATATTGAGCAAGAACCTATAAATAATGATGCAGTTTCACATGAAGTGCATATAACTGTTGAGCAACAAGCTATTTTAAAAGCAGTACGTGCAATTATGTGTATTGAAGCACTGCAAAATGTAGGTAATGTACAAAAAACAGTTCCAAGTATTGAGGAAATTGAAGCAGATGCTTTCGGGTTTGAGTTCACAGTATTTATGGATACTGATCAAAGTGAAGAAGAATTAAAACAAGTAGTGCTTCATGTTTCTGAAATTGAGAAAGTAGAAGTGAAGCAAGGACATACATTAAAAGAAGTAGTCTCGAAAGAATTGGGTACACAAGAAGCCGTGCAGGAAGATATACAAGCGGCTACGCATGTGGAATCAACTAAAGAAGTATCGAAGCAATCAGCTAATGCTACACCTGCTAAAAGCACTGCAAAAACGAAAAATGGTAAAGTGGAAAATCGTTCCATACGTGTTCAATTAGAAAAAATTGAAAGATTAATGAACATGTTTGAAGAAAGTGTAATTGAGCGTGGCCGTATAGATGAATTGGCACAAGCAATTCAAAATAAGGAATTAATTGAGCATTTAAATCGATTAGGCGATATTTCAAAAGATATTCAAAATGTACTACTAAACATGCGTATGGTGCCAATTGAAACAGTCTTTAATCGTTTCCCGCGTATGGTACGTATGTTAGCGAAAGATTTAGGGAAGAAAATCGATTTACAAATTACAGGTGAAGACACCGAAGTTGATAAAATTGTTATTGATGAAATCGGTGATCCACTCGTTCATTTAATTCGTAATGCAATTGATCACGGTGTTGAAACAGTTGAACAACGTCGTGATGCAGGTAAAAATGAGACAGGTACGATTAAATTAGAAGCGTTTCATAGTGGAAATCATGTCGTTATTCAAATTACGGATGATGGAAATGGTATTCATAAAGGGAAAGTATTAGAAAAAGCGATTAAAAATGGTGTTGTAACAGAATCTGAGGCAAATAAATTAACGGATCGTGAAGTATTTGATTTGATCTTCCAACCAGGATTTAGTACAGCTGAAGTTGTATCAGACCTTTCTGGGCGTGGCGTTGGATTAGATGTAGTGAAACATACGATCCATAGTTTAGGTGGACATTTAATTATTGATTCTGAAGAAGGAAAAGGTAGTACATTTAGAATTGAACTGCCATTAACGTTGTCCATTATTCAATCTATGCTTGTTCAAACGAATGATAAACGTTATGCTTTCCCTCTTGGTAATATTGTTGAAGCAATTCGGATTAAGAGAGAAGACATCCAATCCTTACAAGGAAAAGATGTGTTAAATTACCGTAATCAAATTATTGAAGTGAAGCATTTAAGTACTGTATTTGGTGAGAAAACAGTAGATGAGGCGTTTGCGTCATATGATGGTCAAATGGTTCCTGTGTTAATTGTTCGTAATACACATCGCAGCTATGGACTTATTGTAAACACAATTATCGGTCAAAGAGAAATAGTCCTAAAGTCATTAGGTGACTTCTTTGCAGAGAGTTCTAACTATTTCTCTGGTGCGACGATTCTCGGTGATGGACGAGTGGTCCTCATTTTAAACCCAGAAGGTTTATAATAGGAATGAAGGAAAGCTCCCCACTTGTATACAATTGGGGAGCTTTTTGGTTAATCGTTATTAATCTAAAAATGGGAATAAATACATATTAACGTTTTATATAATAAGTTTGTTAAAATAAAATGAGAGTTTATATCATTTGATAGAAAAACAGAAATGAGGAGGCAGAGAAAATGCCTGAGCAACACACAAAAGGGGATACGAGCACAATTGTGCTAGAAAAAGAAAATGAGCATTTAACGCCTCAAGAATGCGATATTCTTGGCGAAATTGCAAATATATCATTTGGTTCAGCTTCGACTGTATTATCAACAATCTTAAATAGGCAAGTAAGCATTACTGCTCCTCGTATAGAATTGGTAGATTTATATGATTCAAGCGACGTCGAAGTTCCACACGTTGTATTAAACATTCATTTTACAAAAGGATTAGATATGGAAAACCTTCTTGTCCTTAAGCAAGATGTTGCATTATCCATTGCTGATTTAATGATGATGGGAACAGGTGAAGTGGAAGACGGAAAAGAACTTGGTGAATTAGAGCTAAGTGCTGTACAAGAAGCGATGAATCAAATGATGGGGTTCGCAGCTACATCTATGTCTGAATTCTTCCAAGATACAGTAGATATGTCTCCGCCGACAATTAAAGTTGTAAAGTTATCAGAAGAAATGGAGAAAATCTCTGAAATCGATGGGAATCATACGATTGTTAAAGTATCGTTTGATTTAAAGATAGATAATCTTGTAAACTCTAAACTTGTGCAAATTGTTTCGGTTGAACATGCGAAACGAATGGTAAATAAATTGATGCAATTATCTGGTGACGTAGAAGAGCAAGACGAACCAGCAGAAGTAGTGGAAACTGAGATTGTAGAAGAAGTTGAAAAAGAGCATTTAACACAAGAAGAGAAGGATGTCCTTGGTGAAATTGCAAATATTTCAATTGGTTCCGCTTCAACAGTATTGTCAACACTTTTAAATCAGCCAGTTACAATTAGCACGCCCAATGTAGAATCAATCAATGTTCGTCATTATGACGGAGTACCAGTCCCATTTGTTATTTTAAATGTTGATTTTGTTGAAGGACTAAAGAATGAGAATGTATTCGTATTTACGAAAGATGTCGCTTTAACAATGGTAGATTTAATGATGATGGGAACAGGAGAAGTTGATCCAGAGAAAGAACTTAGTGAATTAGAACTGAGCGGTATTAAAGAGATCATGAACCAAATGATGGGGCATGCTGCGACGGCGATGTCAGAAATGTTTCAAGAAAAAATGGACATGACACCGCCAAATGTTAAATTCGTAACGTTAAAAGAAGAAATGGAATATTTGGGAGAGTCAATGAAAGTGGACGAACTCGTCCAAATTACGTTCAACCTTGAAATTGGCGACCTGCTTCAATCGAAAATGTATCAAATTTTACCGATTTCAGAAGCGAAAGAAATGGTTAGAAGACTTCTATATCCAATGATGGAAGAGGAAGAAGAGATTGTTACGGAAGAAATTGAAGAAGAAAAAATTGTAGAACCTGTTGTGCAACCTATTGAATTTAAAGAAGTAAAACAAATGGAACCAGTATACATGGACACATCCATCTTACAAAATGTAGAAATGAATGTGAAATTTGTATTTGGAAGCACAGTGAAAACAATTCAAGATATTTTAAGTTTACAAGAAAATGAAGCCGTTGTATTAGATGAAGATATTGATGAACCAATTCGAATCTATGTAAATGATGTATTAGTAGCGTATGGTGAACTTGTAAATGTAGATGGATTTTTCGGAGTAAAAGTGACGAAATCGCTATAAGTCGTTGAAATAGGAGTTTGAGCTAGTAGATGAAAAACGTAAAGTTTTTTCTAATGAGCTGGTTATTCATAAATGTGTGTCTGTTCTTCCCTCTGCAAAGTCAGGCGGAAGAACAAATTGAACCAGATCAAAAACTAAATGAAATGAATGTACAAGAAGAAAACAAAGAAGTTCAAGAGCAGCCAGAGCAAGTGGAAGTGAATCAAGGTAAAGAGCAACAACAAGAAGTAGTAAATGAACAAGAGGTCGAAAAAAAGATAGAGACGGATCAAGGGGTTATTACAGTAAATAAGTCGGAATTAAAAGTTGGCGAAGAAGTGCGAGTTATTGTAGAGCCGAAAGAGCAAAATGTTCAAAGTATAAAAGGTATTTTGCGCTTGCCAAAAAACGGCGATCAGTATGAACAAGAAAGAATGCTATCGTTTAAGTATGAAGAGGAAACGAAGCGATGGATTGCTAACTACAAGGTCGAAACTTTTGATTTGCAAGGTGATTGGAATCTTCAGCTCATTCAAAGTTCTAAAGAAACTGAGAAAGAAGAGCTTATAGAAAATGAAGTGAAAGTCCCATTTATTCGTATAAATAATGACACGCCAACAATAGATAAAGAACTGCCGAAGTTGCATAAAGTTACTGTTGACGAGGCGAAAGAGAAGCTAATTGAACGGAAACAAGGCGATTCTATACGTGTGCGAGTGAAGGCGACAGACGGAGAATCAGTTGTGAAAGAGGTTCGTGTTACATTAAAAGGGAAAGAAAATAAAGAGATTACATTTTTATTAGATTACAATAAGCGCGACATGGATTGGCAAAAAGTATTTGAAATAACGGATGAGTTGCCAATCGGTACATACGAAATACTTGTAGAGATAGTGGATGCGGCCGGCAATAAACTGGTTGAGGAAAGTGAGTATATCGTTTCTATTTTGGAGCAAAAACCAGAAGATGATAAAAAGATAGAAGAACGAGAGAATGAAGATAAATTAGAAGATAAGAAAGAAACTGAGAAGCAGGAAGAATCGAAAGTAGAGATTCCACTTCTGGAAGAAAAACCACCAGTTGTTCAAATTCCGAAGCAAGAAGAGAAAATAAACGATTTTATAAAAGAGCCGCTGAAAGAGAAAGAAGAAATTACTTACTTTATAAAAGAGCCGTTGGAAAATCATAAGGAAGTAAGTGATGGAAAGGCTCAAAAAGAGAATAAAAGTAGAAATGACAATGGAGTCGTTTCGAAAAAGAAAGAACAAATAGAAGAACCGCAAAAGAAAAAAGAAGACAGTAGCGAACAAGGAGTACAAGCTTCTAATGTGTTTGCTATTATGTCGGGTTTATTCGTATTGTTTTTAGTTTTAAAGAGTAATAAAGAATGGGGCTAATTATTTCATCTTAATGGAGGCGCTTAAATGGAAATTAAACGTACGACAATTGAAAATAAGACGCTACAACCATTAAAACAGCCTGCAGCTATTTCAGAACATGAAATCCAGAAAGAACGAAAGCATAGTAATCTAGTGTTTACTGGACAGTCTAAGATTATTTCGAAAAATAATGAAATAGGGATTTTACTTGCGAGTTTAGGTGATGGAAAGGTTATGAAGGAAATGCTTTCTAAAGAGATGGATACAGTGTTACAACTCTTTAAAAAGTTGCATACGTTATCTGGAGAAGGGAAGCAAACAGAAAAAGTATTTGAACAAGTAATGAGAAGTTTACAAGGGCTTGTTAAGCAGGCGCATATAAAAGAGCTTCCTTTGTTAGATGGGACGTATGATTTTGCTGAAGTACAACTATCATTTGGTAGAAAAGTACATATTCCGTTATTGGATGTAAGTGCACTCCTTTCTAGAGTGGAAAGTGATTCTTCAGAAGGAAATATAAATTTAATGGTAACGGTTATTACTGCTTACATAACGAAATTGTCTAACGAAACTATTTTAATTAACGTTACAGATCGCACTGCTAAAGAGCGGGATGTAAGTGTATGGAGAGCGCTCGCAGAAATGAATATGACACAATTATCACAGGTCCTGAAACAAACGATGCAAGAACATAAATGGTCTATGACATTTCTTTTTCTCTTTGTATGGATTGTTGCTATTATTTTAATTCGAGTTATATAAAAGGTCGTCACTTTACATTGTGACGACCTCTTTTATATTTTTTCGTAGAAGAATGTATCAAATCTCTGAAGATTATAACGTTCAGGTGTTAAAATTTGTTCGGTACTACCAACAAATAGTACGCCGCCTTTTCGTAAAGCACGACTAAACTTTTCGTAAAGTTTTACCCTTGCTTCTTCAGTAAAGTATATCATTACGTTGCGACAAATGATTAAATCGTAATTTGTATCGAACGACTGCATTAACAGGTCATGTTGTTTGAACGTAACGTTTTGCTTAATGTTTTGATGTAATGAATATATATCATTCTCTTTTGTGAAATGACGTTCTTTCAAATCGGTAGGTAATTCTTTTAAAGAACGTTCTGTATATTGACCGCGTTTTGCAGTTTCTAAAATGTGAAAATCAAGATCTGTTGCTTGTATTTCAAAACGAAATGGAGCTAGATGCTTCGATAAAATTAAAGAGAGTGTATATGGTTCTTCACCGGCAGCGCAAGCGGCACTCCATACCTTTAATTTTCCGTTATTTTGTTCAAGTAATTTTGGTAGTGCTTTCGTCTCTAACGTTTGCCAACGTTCTTTATTTCTAAAAAACTCTGAAACGTTAATTGTAATATAGTCAATAAAACTTAAAAATAAGCTTTGATCGACACGTAAAGTACTTAAGAAATTAGTGTAGTTTTCAAAGCCTTTTCTTGAAATGAAAGCATCGATTCTACGGCGCATTCTATCTTGTTTATATGAAGCGATATCCATATTGAATTGTTGTTTAAAACTCGCGATAAAATGATCATAATCTTGTTCAATTATCATATTTATAATAGGCACAATAACAATATTGTGCCTCCCCCTTTACATCATACGAATTTTTTGTTCAAAGTTTTTTTTCATCTGTTTTTCATGTAAACCTGGTAAATCATAAATGACAGCATCAATCCCAGCTTCTTTTGCAATATCAACGGGAATGACAGATGTATGCTTGTCTCCGTTATAAAAACAGAGAACTAAATCGGTATCTTCAATAATTTGTTTAACAAAAAACATATAATCTGATCGGTAAATAGATTCGGAAGGATGATCAAAAGCAACATACTCGGCTCCGTGTGTTTTTAAATAATCAACGATTTCTTGAAATTCATCTGTTACTGCTTGAAACGGTTGTAGCGTGTAAAGGCATAAATTTTGAGCGAGTCTTTCGTTTTCGACGAAAAAACGAAGTACCTCATTTTCAATAGATTTATAACATAATATGTAAATTTTATGTTTGTGAGCATAGTCAGTTAAAAATTTTTTAATTTCTTCTTGATCTAATGCTGTTAATTGATTTGAACCACAAAGAAAAATATTCATAGAATTGTGCCACCTCATGCTAAATTGTAACATATCTTCTATAAAAAATAACTGCAAAATATTAGTGTTCAGAGTATAATTATAAATAACTAGATTTTACGATTAACTTTAGGAAGAAATAAAAAAATAAAAAGGTGATATATATGCTGCGTTCTATCTCGCATAATCCAATTTTATCGCATATACCGCCTGCTACTCAAATGCCGAAAGAAGCAAATGTCAGGACAGGACTTGCATTTTCGGATAATTTGCATGCAGATCCGAAAAAAGATAAATTGCTAGAACAAATGGAAGCATTTGTCGATAACATTGGAGAAATTAAAGAGAAAATTGAAATGGAATTAACACTTGATAACGTAATGGAATACAAAAATACAGTAAAATCATTTTTGAATTTTTACGTTGACAATGTATTGCAATATAAAGATGTCATGTCTCGTCATCCGCGTTACGGATATTCACAGAAAATGACGATTGTGAAACAGGCGGAAATGGGATTAAATGAGTTAGAAGATGTTATGAATTTAATTAATACGAAAACGGGACATTTAGAAATGTTAAATCAGATTGGAGAAATCCACGGTTTAATTGTAAATTTAGTCTTGTAAAAGGGAAGGAAGCTATATGTACATACAATTATATGAAAAGCTCGTTATTATTCAAAAAGCATATGAAAACATTCAAACGCTTGGAGAACAAATATATGAGAATTTAAAACATAAAAATGTAAATGCAGTTCAAAAGTTACAAGTAGAGCAATTGCAGTACATTGATGGTTTAAAAAAGTTATCAAGTTCATTTGAAGAAATGGTTGTTCAGTTTTGTAAAGAACAGGGCGTGGAAGCATTTCGCGTAAGTGCGTTATTTTCGTATTTTTCTCATGAAGAAATTGAAAAAATGGAAAAAATACAAAAAAACCTAACAGAATTAGAAGAGAATGTAAAAATGATTCTTTTGAAAAATCAATATTACTTAAACGTACTATTAAAAACTACAGAAAGTATTGTGGATTCCGTTTCTGAATATAATTTAGAGCGAAACAATAATTCACAAATCTTTATGAACGAACTATTGTAAAGGGGAAGTGAAACATTATGAGACTATCTGATTATAATACGCCGTTATCGGGTTTGTTAGCGGCACAAATGGGATTACAAACGACGAAACAAAATTTATCTAACATTCATACGCCTGGTTATGTACGTCAAATGGTGAATTACGGATCGGCTGGAGCAAGTCATGGCTATTCACCGGAACAAAAAATAGGTTACGGTGTACAAACGCTAGGTGTTGACCGTATTACAGATGAAGTGAAGACGAAACAGTTTAACGATCAATTATCTCAACTCTCTTACTACAACTACATGAATTCGACTTTATCACGAGTAGAGTCTATGGCTGGAACGACAGGAAAGAATTCATTATCTAGTTTAATGGATGGTTTCTTCAATGCCTTTCGTGAAGTTGCAAAGAATCCAGAACAACCAAATTACTACGATACATTAATTTCTGAAACTGGGAAGTTTACAAGTCAAGTAAATCGTCTGGCAAAAAGCTTAGATACAGCAGAAGCACAAACGACAGAAGATATTGGAGCGCATGTCAATGAATTTAATCGACTTGCTGCAGGTTTAGCGGAAGCGAATAAAAAAATTGGACAAGCAGGTACACAAGTACCAAATCAGCTTTTAGATGAACGTGATCGTATCATTACAGAAATGTCTAAGTATGCAAATATAGAAGTGTCTTATGAATCTATGAATCCTAATATCGCGAGTGTTAGAATGAATGGTGTTTTAACAGTAAATGGACAAGATACATATCCACTTCAATTAAATAAAGAAAAAGAGCCAATGACTGCTGAAATTTACGGTTCGGAAATTCCTTTAACTAGTGGAGCAATTCAATCAGCAATTGATACGAAAGCGAAGATTGCTAGTTATAAGAAAAACCTTGAAGAACTAATGAGTTCTGTAAAGAATGAAGTGAACACAGTAATGGGGAAAGAATTCTTCGTTGGAGATCAAGCGAAAGATATGAAATTAAACCCTGAATTTGCAAAAGATGTTTCAAAAATGAAAATATCAGCTGAAACAGCAAATAAACTAGCAGCGATTACAGATGGAGATTATAAAGAAGGTCTTTCTTATAAACAAGCATTAGACCAATTCGTAGTTGGTATTGCGTCTGATAAAAGTGCAGTGAATGCATATCAAAAAATTCATGGGGATTTATTAGAGGGGATTCAGGAAGAAAAGATGGGTGTCGAAGGCGTTAATATGGAAGAGGAAATGGTTAATTTAATGGCCTTCCAAAAATATTTCGTTGCAAACTCTAAAGCGATTTCTACGATGAATGAAGTGTTTGATAGTCTATTTTCGATTATTCGATAAGTGATAGTAATTGATTGGAAATATATAAGGAGGAGATAGAAATGAGAGTATCTACATTTCAAAATGCAAGCTGGGCAAAGAATCAGTTAATGGATTTGAATGTGCAACAACAATACCACCGAAATCAAGTAACTTCAGGGAAGAAAAACCTGTTTATGAGTGAAGATCCACTTGCGGCAAGTAAATCATTTGCGATTCAACATTCATTGGCGAACATTGAACAAATGCAAAAAGATTTAGCTGACTCGAAAAATGTATTAACACAAACTGAAAATACTTTACAAGGTGTTTTGAAATCTGTAACGAGAACAGATCAATTAATGTTGCAGGCGTTAAGTGAGCAAAATGGTGAAAAAGAATTGAAAGCTATCGGTGCAGAGATTGATCAAATTTTAAAACAAGTTGTATATTTAGCGAATACGAAAGAGCAAGGTCGTTATATTTTCGGTGGTGATAGTACAGAGAAGCCACCATTTACAGAAGATGGTACGTATCAAGGTGGACAAAATGATGTGAACTGGCAACTAAATGACGGTTATGAATTAAAAGCATTCCGTAACGGAGAAGCATTATTATCCCCTGTTATAAAAACATTAAAACAGATAAGTGAAGCGATGCAAAACGGTGACCAAAAAGCGTTACAGCCGTTATTAGGAGAAAATAAGAAAAACCTAGATGGCATCATTAATCGTACAACTGAAGTTGGTTCGACAATGAACACAATGGAGACGTTTAAAACAATTTTAAGTGAACAAAATTTAGCACTTCAAGAAAATCGTAAAGAAATTGAAGATGTTGATTTAGCGGTAGCAATCTCTGATTTAGCGTATATTAATGCGACGTATGAAGCAACGCTTAAAGCAGTTAGTACGATGAGTAAAACGAGTATTTTAGACTACATGTAATATACAGGGAGTGAGAAAAATGGCAGGAACAACGATGACAGGTATTGGTGGTAGACAACAGATTTGGAACCTTGGAAATAATATGATCGATACTTCTAACCTAGTAGAATTAGAGCTGCAAGCGTTAGATATGAGGAAAACACCGTATACGAAAGAAAAGAACGATCTTACAAATGATAAACTATTATATACAAGTTTGAAATCGGAATTTAGCTCTTTCACACAAACTTTTAAAAACTTAGCGGCTTTTAAAGGGAATGAAAAAAAAGTAACGACAACGCAAGAAGGCTATATAGATGTAAAAGCTGATGGTGGTGCAATTGCTGGCACTTTTAATATGATGATTACTCAGCTTGCACAGCGTCATCAAATAGCCTCTAATAAGGTTACTAATATAAATGCGAAGCTTCCTAAAGATGAAACAATAAAACTAGGTGATAAAGAACTAAAAGTAACAACTGATATGACATATAAAGATTTAATTAATAAAATTAATGACGGAGATTATGGTGTATCGGCTTATACACTTGGAGATAAAATTTTCATGACCTCGAAAAAAGAAGGGGCAATGAATGAAATTAAATTAGAAAAGACACCGCCTAATGTACTTACAGATTTGTTTTATTCAAAAGTGGAAGGAAAAGACCCACTTGCCACGGAAATGAAATTAAATACTATTAACGAAGCATTAGATGCAAAATATACTATTAATGGTATTGAAGGTAAAAGTCCTAGCAATACAATTGAAGCTCTTCCAGGCGTGAAAATTGAATTGTTAAAAGTAACTGAGTCGAAAGTAGAAGGAACATCAGATGCAGGTACAACAACAGAACCAAAAGCAAAAGGGATAGATCTAAAATTCACAGTAAGTGACTCAAACGTAACAGACGCATCAAATATTATTAAAAAGATGGTTGCAGATTATAATAAAGCTGTTTCTACAGTGGATATCTTTGCTGGAAAAGGTGGGGCTTTCCAAGGACAAGCTATTATGCAAAGTGTGCGTCAAGCTATGAACAATGTTGTAACATTTTCACAAGATGGCAATTACTTATTCTCATTTGGTATTCAATTAAAGCAAGATGGAACGATGGAAGTTAATGACGAAGCATTAACGAAAGCGTTAAAAGAAAAACCAGATGCAGCGAAGCAATTTTTCTTTAGTTCTAACGGTTTAGGAAAAATGATGGAAGAGCCACTTGATAAGTTATTTGGTGATAAAGGTGTAGTTGGAGAACGAGTAAAAAACATTGATTCACGTGTAAGTGATTTAGATAAAAAGATTAAAGATATTGAAACACAAAATTTGCAAAAGCAAGATGAAATTGTAAAAAAGTATCAAAAGCTAGAAAGCACATTAGCAGCACTTGATAGCCAATTAAAAACAATTAAAGCAATGACAAAACAAAAAAGTGATGATTAATGAAAGTTGAGGAAGTGATCGTATGCAAGCATGGCAACGTTATATGCAAAATGATATTATGACGAGTAATCCGATTAAAAATACAATTTTTATTTATGAAAGATGTATTGTAGAGTTTCGTAATTTAGAAGAGCTTTTACATACTTTTAAACTACAAGAAGGAGATGCACTTCTTGAAAAGTTAGAACGTATTTTTGAAGAATTAAAGCTTCAATTAAATCCTGAAATTACGAAAGATTTATATGATAGTTTATACGGTTTATACGATTGGATTAGCATACAAATTCAAGCGATGAAAGTAACGCGTGAAGCAAAAGACATGGATGCGATTGTGAAAGTGTTACAAGATTTAATAGACGGTTACCGCGGAGCACTTGAAAATGAACAATGATATTTATCGGACGTTTGTCGGCTGTTTTAATGAAATCGGTGAATTGCAAGTGTCGGATGGAGAGTTTGCTGAGAAGAGTGAGATGTTAAATCGTTGGATGATGACTTTGGATGAAGAAACGCGCGCACAAGTTGCGGCAGAAGTAAGCCCATTCATTATTAAGGCGGCACAGCATATTCGAGATAAGCAAAAGATTTTGGAAGAAATGATTATGACAAATGATGGGCGCATGAAAGCTAATTCATTTTACGGTAAATTTTAATGATTGAGTTTAGAAACGGATTCCCCTTTTAAGAGGGGATCCATTCCTTTGTTTAAATAAAGACTTCCGCTGATTGAGGTTTCATTTTATGACTGTAATGAAAAAATAGTAGTAATCTAAATAATATGAAAATGAACTTTAGTTTGTAGATCATATATTGAAATGTTTCATAGATTATTGCGTGAATACAGTTTTTTTGTATTCTTTTTTATATTTTTGTATTTTTCTAAAGACAACAATGGAAAAATGGAATAAAATATGTAAGGGTACATGATTGTTAATATTTTAATAAACACATATAAGAAAATAAATAATGAAGTGAAACTTCCATCAGTGGATCATTAAGTTAAAAAAGAAAGGGTGTGGAATATGCCAGATTTAGTGAGTGATGTAGGCCATTATATGAATTATTTAGTGACGAAACGAAATACTGTTTCTAGTAATATTGCAAATGCGAATACACCCGGCTATAAAGCACAAGATGTAACATTTGCTGAGCAAATGAATAAAAGTAGTGCATTATACAAGAACAATGCTGCGGACTTAAAGAGTAATCCGGATTTATATCAAACGAATGAAATGCACTTACCGACAGTGAATATGAAAAATACATATGCAAAGATTCAAACAAAATCAATGCAAACGAATAAAGATGGAAATAGTGTGGATGTAACGACAGAAATGCTAGATTTAATGAAAGCAAATCAGTTATACGGTATTTCAATCAACGCAATTAATACACAATATGCAATTAACCAAGCGGCACGCGGACGTTAAAAGTAGAAGGAGAGACAACGATGTTTCAGGCAATTAATGCAAGTGGCTCAGGGCTAACGACAGCGAGAAAGTGGATGGAAGTTACTTCTAACAATATTGTAAATGCAAATACAACGGCTGCTCCGGGGGCAGATTTATATGAGCGTCGTAGTGTAGTGCTAGAATCAAACAATAGTTTTGCAAATATGTTAGATGGTTCTCCTACTAATGGAGTAAAAATAAAAAGTATTGAAGCAGATAAAACTGAAAACTTAGTGTATGATCCAACACATCCGCATGCAAATGAAGAAGGATATGTACGTTATCCAAATATTGATGTGACTGCTGAAATGACGAATGTAATGGTTGCCCAAAAAATGTACGAAGCAAATACAAGTGTATTAAATGCGAATAAAAAAATGCTTGATAAAGATTTAGAAATTGGCCGAGGATAAGGGGGAATATAGTAATATGAAAATCCAACCAATGTTAAATACGCAACCATTTGGAGCAATTCAGTCAATTGGTGCACCGAAAAATTCTCAAACATCAGTAGTCGAGGGGAAAAAGTTTATTGATTTATTGGAAGATATGAATCAAACGCAAAACAATGCGCAAACAGCAGTATATGATTTATTAACTAAAGGGGTAGGAGAAACGCATGACGTTTTAATTCAGCAGAAGAAGGCTGAGTCTCAAATGAAAACGGCTGCTCTCGTACGTGATAATCTTATTGAAAATTATAAGTCACTAATTAATATGCAAATTTAGGAAAGTGGACGGGTGTGTTTAAATGGAAAAGATGAAAAATGTTATCCAATCGTTAAAAACGTGGCATAAGTTAGTAATCGGTGCTGCGCTTTTAGCGATTGTAACAGGAGCACTTTTATACTTCACCTTGCCAGATAAATATGTTGTTGTATATCAAAATTTAAATGATACAGATAAGCAAGAGATTACAGCAGAATTATCAAAGTTAGGTGTCGATTATCAGTTAGCGGCCGATGGATCGATTCGTGTGCAAAAAAATGATGCTCCATGGGTTCGAAAAGAAATGAATGGGATGGGCTTACCGTTTAATTCTAAAAGCGGTGAGGAAATTTTATTAGAAAGCTCGCTCGGTTCAAGTGAGCAAGATAAAAAAATGAAGCAAATTGTCGGTACGAAAAAGCAATTGGAACAAGATATTGTAAGGAACTTTGCGACAGTTGAAACGGCGAATGTTCAAATTACATTACCTGAAAAAGAGACGATTTTTGATGAGGAAAAAGCAAAAGGGACAGCAGCGATTACGGTTGGTGTGAAGCGTGGCCAATTATTAACGGCAGATCAAGTTGCGGGTATACAGCAAATGATTAGTGCAGCAGTTCCTGGCGTGAAAGCAGAAGAAGTAAGTGTGATTGATAGTAAAAAAGGTGTAATCTCAAAAGGGGCAGATGAAGCACATTCTACTAGTTCCTCTTCTTATGAAAAAGAAGTAGAGATGCAACAACAAATTGAAGGTAAATTAAAGCAAGATATTGATGCAACGTTAATGACGATGTTTAAACCGAATGAATATAAAGTGAATACGAAAGTGTCTGTAAACTATGATGAAGTTACTCGCCAGTCAGAAAAATATGGTGATAAAGGTGTACTTCGTAGTAAACAAGAGCAAGAAGAAAGCTCTACTGCACAAGAAGGAGCAGAGACGAAACAAGGCGCTGGTATTACAGCAAACGGCGAAGTACCAAACTACGGTACGAACAATAATCAAAATGGTAAAATCGTCTATGATAATAAAAATGGTAACAAAATTGAAAACTATGAAATAGATAAAACAGTTGAAACAATTAAGAAACACCCAGAATTAACGAAAACAAATGTTGTAGTATGGGTAGACAACGATACGTTAGTAAAACGAAAAATAGATATGACTACTTTCAAAGAAGCAATCGGCACAGCTGCTGGGCTTCAAGCTGATCCGAATGGAAACTTTACAAACGGTCAAGTTAACGTTGTAACTGTTCAGTTTGATCAGCCGAAAGAAGAGAAGAAGAAAGAACCAGAAGAAAGCGGCATAAACTGGTGGTTATTCGGTGGAATTCCAGCTGGTTTATTAGCGATTGGTGGTCTAGTATGGTTCTTCTTAGCAAGACGTAAGAGAAAGAAAGAAGAAGAAGAGGAATATGAAGAATACTTAGCAGAAGAGGAAATTGCTGCAAGTAGTGAAAGTATTATGGAAATTCCTGAAGAAAAAATAGTACCAGAACCAAAACCTGAACCAGAAGAACCGAAAGAACCGACGTTAGATGAACAAGTGCAGGATGCTACGAAAGAACATGTAGAAGGAACTGCAAAAGTAATTAAAAAATGGTTAAATGGACAGTAAGGGAGGAACAACGATGTTAGATGAAATCTCCTCCAAAGAAAAAGCTGCCATCCTTATTCGTACATTAGAAGAAGGGGTGGCAGCAAAAGTCATTGAATATATGACGGCTGAGGAAAAAGAAGTATTACTTCGTGAAATTGCGAAGTTTCGTGTATATAAACCGGAAACGTTAGAAAATGTACTAGGGGAGTTCTTGTATGAATTAAATGTAAAAGAATTAAACCTAGTGACTCCGGATAAAGAATATATTCGTCGCATATTTAAAAATATGCCAGAAGACGAACTAGAAAAATTATTAGAAGATCTTTGGTATAACAAAGATAATCCGTTTGAATTCTTAAATTCACTTGCGGATTTAGAACCACTTCTCACTGTACTTAATGATGAATCGCCACAAACGATTGCGATTATCGCTTCTTATATTAAACCGCAGCTTGCTTCTCAATTAATTGAGAGATTACCAGATCATAAGCGAGTAGAAACGGTAATGGGGATTGCGAAGCTAGAGCAAGTAGATGGTGAATTAATAAATCAAATTGGGGATTTATTAAAATCAAAATTAAATAATATGGCGTTTAATGCAATTAATAAAACAGATGGCTTGAAAACAATAGTAAACATTTTAAATAACGTTTCACGAGGTGTTGAAAAAACAGTCTTTCAAAAGCTGGATGAAATGGATTATGAGTTATCTGAGAAAATTAAAGAAAACATGTTTGTATTTGAAGACTTACTCGGACTTGAAGATCTTGCACTTCGTCGTGTGTTAGAGGAAATTACAGATAATGGTGTTATTGCGAAAGCACTTAAAATTGCAAAAGAAGAGATTAAAGAGAAATTATTTACATGTATGTCTTCAAATCGTAAAGAGATGATTCTAGAAGAATTAGATGGCTTAGGACCGCTTAAGATGACGGATGCTGAAAAGGCACAGCAAACGATTACGGGTACAGTGAAAAAGCTAGAGAAGGAAGGAAGAATTATCGTTCAAAGAGGTGAAGATGATGTCCTTATTTAAAAACAGAATTCCGAAGAATTCTGTTTCTTTTTCTGAAGAAAGGTATGAATTACAATACCCAAAGCCAGCCGCAGTTCATATAGAAGAGGAAGAATTACAAGTTGATCATGCAGAACTTCGCGCGCAGCAAGAATCGTTACATATGGAAATGAATCAGCTAAGGCAAGAGCAGCAAATGCTAGAACGAGAGCGTCAACAGCTATTGCAAGATAAAGAACAATTTCAAATGCATATTCATGAACAAATGGAGCAGATGGAAGCAGCACGTATGCAGTTTCAAAAAGAACAACAAGAAACAGCATATGAATGGACAGAGTTATTATGGGATCAATCTTTTCAACTAGCAGAAAAAATTGTAAATCAAGCAGTAGATTCGCGCGTGCTTGATGTGTTACCTATTTTAACTGGCATCGTTCAAACGTTGCCTACTTCGTTTGAAAAATTAGTCATTACAGTACATCCAGAAACATTTGAACGTATTCAAGAAGAGAAGGAAAATACGAAAGAATATTGGCTACTACAATTAGTAGAATGGAAGTATGATTTCTCCTTGCAGTTCGGTGAATTTGTTCTGGAAGAAGAGAAAGAGTTCTTTGAATTTAAATTTGCACCTATATTTGCGAAACTTCGCCAGAAATGGGAAGAGGGGAAGTTATTTGAGGAGCAAAATGTATGAATAACAAGCTCATGAACGAACATAGTAAATGGAATACGTTTATTGAAACCCCGTTTTATACGAAAGTCGGTAAAGTTCATAGTGTACAAGAACAGTTTTTCGTAGCGAAAGGGCCAAAGGCGAAAATTGGAGATGTTTGTTTCGTTGGGGAACATAATGTTTTATGTGAAGTGATTGCGATTGAAAAAGAAAACAATATGCTACTTCCATTTGAGCAAACAGAAAAAGTATGTTATGGAGATTCAGTTACATTAGTTGCAGAAGATGTTGTCATACCTCGTGGGAATCATTTACTCGGAAAAGTGTTAAGCGCAAATGGCGAAGTACTAAATGAGGATGCAGAGAATATTCCATTACAAAAAATAAAACTAGATGCCCCGCCTATTCATGCATTTGAACGTGAAGAAATTACCGATGTATTTGAAACTGGAATCAAATCGATTGATTCTATGCTAACAATTGGCATCGGTCAAAAGATTGGTATTTTTGCTGGTTCTGGTGTTGGTAAATCTACTTTACTCGGAATGATTGCGAAAAACGCAAAAGCTGACATTAATGTTATTAGTTTAGTAGGAGAACGTGGCCGAGAAGTAAAAGACTTTATTCGAAAAGAATTAGGTGAAGAAGGAATGCGAAAAAGCGTCGTTGTTGTAGCGACGTCAGATGAAAGTCACCTAATGCAACTTCGTGCAGCGAAGCTTGCGACATCTATTGCTGAATACTTCCGTGATCAAGGCAATAACGTACTACTTATGATGGATTCTGTTACTCGTTTTGCGGATGCCCGCAGAAGCGTTGATATTGCCGTTAAAGAGTTGCCGATTGGTGGTAAGACACTCTTAATGGAAAGTTATATGAAGAAGTTGTTAGAGCGCTCTGGGAAAACACAAAAGGGATCTATAACAGGTATTTATACCGTACTCGTTGATGGAGACGATTTAAACGGCCCTGTACCAGATTTAGCGCGTGGTATTTTAGATGGACATATTGTATTAAAACGTGAGCTTGCAACACTTAGTCATTACCCTGCTATTTCAGTGCTAGACTCAGTGAGTAGGATTATGGAAGAAATCGTTTCGCCAACTCATTGGCAACTTGCAAATGAAATGAGAAAAATCTTATCTGTTTATAAAGAAAATGAATTGTATTTTAAATTAGGAACGATTCAAGAAAATGCAGAAAATGCTTATATTTTTGAATGTAAAAACAAAGTAGAAGGTATAAATACGTTTTTAAAACAAGGTCGATCTGATAGTTTCCAATTTGATGATATTGTTGAAGCGATGCACCATATAGTATAAGACCTCTGCCCAAGAGGTCTTATTTTTTTGTTTTTTAATATTTCACAGATTTTTTTGGAAAAAAACTATATAATAGAAAAAGAGAACGTTATAATAGGAAGGGGCTATAAAAACAGGTGGATAAGCAGCAGTACGACACGATAAAATTGCAAATAAATCAAGAAAAAGAACAGATTTTGAAAGAAGTGTATGAATTAACAGGTGAAAAAAGAAAAATAGAACAAAAAAAAGAATATGATTTATATGTAGTAAAATCGCGTAGTAAAGTCGTACAAACTGGGCAGCGTATAATGGCTGGCATGCTTTCGTCACATACGTTTTCACCTGAAAGAATAGAAGAATGGAATCGTAAAATTAAAAAAACGGAAGATTTTATTCAAAAAAATGAAAGCCTTTTAGAGCAAGTAAAAGAAAAAGAACGTGTCATTGATGAGATGTATCAAGAAGGTTGTAGAAAGCTTGCTAAAGTACGAGAAAAGCAGGAAGAAAAAATGCTTCTTGATTTGAAAATGTGTATGAATGGATGAGGTGAATATAGTGATACAGTCTGTATTACCGGTGCAACAAAGTTTACCTCCGCAAAAAGAAAAAGGGCTAGAAGTACAATCAAAAAGTGAAGATTCTTCATTCGATCGTACGATGAGAATGGAAAATAAAAAGCAGCCGAAAACGGAGAAAATGAAACAAGAAGAAGCACCAAAAGAAGAAAAAAAAGAATATATTCTTTCTAAACAATCAGTAACGAAAGAAGAGCCAATTGTAAAGAAAGAAGAAAAAAAAGAGACAGAACAGTTACTATTAGCTGTATCTGAGCAAATGGTTGCAATTGAGCAATTACGTGTGCAACCGGAATTGTTATATCAATACATACAAAAAATACAAGAGCTATATAAAGAATATGGGAATATAAAACTTAACGAATTACCCGCAGCAGAATTACAGCAGTTACAAGAGCTCCTTTCAAATATGAATATCAAAAATGCTATATGTTTAGAAGATACAATGCAAATGGTATTAGACAAAATGAAGATGCCGGAGCAAACGATGCAAGCATTGAAAGTTGTAGAAACAGAAACTTGTAATATTGCAAAAAAACAAGAAGAGTTTAAAGACACAGATTTTCCGAAAGCTGAGGGCGATGATGTAAAGATAGAGTTGCCGGAAGGTGATGTGTTAAACGATTCGAGTTCAACGGGTGCGGAGTTGCTAAATAAAGCAACGGGTACGGATCAAATAGGGAAATCAAATAGTGGCGCTGAGAAAGTTACGTTACCTGACTTAGGAAAGAAAATGGAAGCACAAGTAGAAGCGTTGCAAAAATTTGTAGTGAAACAAGAGCGTGTTTTATTTCAGTTAAATCCAGAAAAACTTGGTACATTAACGGTGTTTATGAAAAAACATGGAGATCAAATTGATGTTCACGTAGAAATGGAAAAACATGATGCGAAAAAACGTGTTGAAATCATTTTTGATGAATTGAGACTGAAGTTAAAAGAAAAAGAAATCAATATTCAAATTAGCTATTCAGATAAAGATGAAAACCGTAAAGAGCAGCGAGAACAAGAGCAAAGACAAAAACAAAAATTAGCAAGTACGAAACATGAAAAACAACATGCAAAAGAATTTGCGGGATTATTGGAGGAATAAAGTGTGCCAACAGTTGGATTAAATACAACGAGTACAAATCATATTCCGTTACAAGCAGGAGCACAAACAAAAAACGCATCTGTTACTGGTGCACAGTCGACAGCTCAACAAGCAAACGGAGTATCAGCAAGTACTCAAAAAACACCCGGTATTATGGATAAAGATGATTTCCTGAAACTTTTCTTAGCAAGCTTTCAACATCAAGACCCGTTTAATGCGATGGATATGAACCAAATGATGAACCAAACAGCACAGCTATCGCTTATGGAGCAAGTACAGAATATGACGAAAGCAGTAGATAAACTGCAATCAACGATGTATTCGACGGCTCTTGATGGAGGGATGAAGTTTTTAGGAAAGTACGTTAGAGGTGTAAGCAATAATGGAAAGCAAGTGACTGGTCAAGTGGAAACAGTTCGACTTGCTGAAAATAACGATGTGCAACTTATTGTTGATAATCAAGTTGTCTCACTTCGTTTCATAGAGAGGGTTTCTGATAAACCGATAACAGAAACTAATCCGGAAGATGAGAAGAAAGATGATATAGAAAAAAATGAAGAGGTTAAACCAGATTAATAAAAGGAGTGTACAAAGGTTATGATTAAAGCGTTATATACAAGTATTACAGGGATGAATGCAGCACAAAATGCATTAAGTGTTACTTCAAATAATATTGCAAATGCACAAACAGTTGGATATAAAAAGCAAAAAGCTATTTTTGATGATTTACTATATAATAATACGGTTGGTTCACGTGGTGATGGTGCTTATGCTGGCACGAATCCAAAGAGTATTGGTAACGGTGTAAAGTTCAGTGGGACATCTACAGATTTTAGTGATGGTTCTATTACTTTAACTAGTGATAAGATGGAGACAGCGATAGAAGGAAACGGTTTGTTTTTAGTTGGTGATCGTAACGGTGGGAATGTAGAGTATACGAGAAAAGGGTCTTTCGGTGTATCGAAAGATAGCTATGTTACAAATACAGGTGGACAGTATGTACTAGGTTATGGTGTAAAAACAGGAACACAAGAAGTAGATTTTTCTTCACGACCAAGCCCAATCCATATTCCAATGGGATCAGCTGTTGGTGGGATTCAAACAGATAAAGCGACAATAAGCGGAAACCTTCCTAGGAACCAAAATGCATTATCTCACGAATTCACAGTTTTTGATGCGGAAGGGAACTCGTTAACGTTACGTGTAAATATTAAGCAAAAGACTGAATCAGAGATTGTAGATGGTAAAGAAGTTAAAAAACCGAAGGCAGGTGAATATACATATTCAGTTTCTGTAAGAAATGATTCTAAAAACGACAAAGAATTTAAGCCTATTGAAGGCATGCCAGACGACAAACCCCTTATATTTGATACATTAGGAAATTTAAAGCAAACAGATGAACCTGTACAAAAGGATCCAGTAACTGGTGAAATTACTAATGGTGGATCTGTTCAAATTCCTTTTGGTGGTGGTCTAACACTTGATTTAAGCGGATTAACAAATTATCCGACAGGAAAAACTATTTCTACAACAGAAGTAACGGGGCGCCCAGCTGCAATTGCAAATGACTATTCTATTTCAGACGGTGGTTTCGTTATGATGAAATATTCAGATGGTAGTATGAAAGTTGTAGGACAACTAGCTGTAGCTACATTCCCGAATTCAGGTGGATTAATGAAAACAGGGAATGGAAATTACGTTGCGACACCATCAGCGGGTATTCCAGGGGTAGGTGTTGCTGGTGAGAATGGTGCAGGGAATGTACGAGGGTCAGCAAAAGAAAGTTCAAATGTAGATTTATCTGTAGAATTTGTTGATTTAATGCTTTATCAACGTGGATTCCAAGGAAATGCGAAAGTAATTAAAGTTTCAGATGAAGTATTAAATGAAGTAGTAAACTTAATTCGATAATATATCATAAAGTAAAATTGTAATGTAGTAGAAAGGGTTTTTTATTCGTATGACGACAAGACAAGAGCGAATTTTACAATTGCCTTTTTTCGAAAATAAACGTGAACTTGCCGAGCAAGTGTTAAAAATGGAACGAGAAGAGCATATATATTTACCTGATCAATTTGAAATTAAGCAAGTACCTGCATATTCATTTGGTGAAAAGCAATCGATTATTGGCCGTATTCATGAGTTTTATTTCGTAAGTGTTGGTAGCGAAGGAGAATGGAAGTATCAACTGTTTAAGGACGAGATGAAGTGCCGTGAGTTTTTTATTACACTATCAGGGATAACGGATCAGCAGATTGCATTTTGGTTCAATAACATCGAGTTATTGAAAAGCTCTTAAAAGACTTTAAAAGCTCTTTTTAGGTTTTGAGAGGGGTCCTCTGGCGATGTGTGGTAGCGGTTAGTGCCTAATAGATTCTCGACCGGTGTGTAAGCCCAGAGATATGGAGAGTTACTAAGATAGTTGAAGAAGAGGTAAGCGAAGTGTGGATAACAGCTATGATCCGCATGGGGTTGTAAAGAGATATGAAATAATCATATCATACTATCTCAGTGCCTTTCGGAGAGTTTGTGAGGATAGATTTTAATAAAAGGAGAGGTGAGGAGGATGGCGCAGAATAAGTATCGCGTTACATTCATTTCGCCAAGTGAGGTTGAGCAGCGGACTGTAATGGCGGCGAGTAGTTTGCCAGATTTAATTCGTAAAGTAGAGAGTATTATTGCAGATCCGAACGGTTATTTTGTAAATGATAAAAAAAATAATTGCTATTTTAAAGTGATTAAAGAAAATGTTACATTTATTCAATATGAGTTACTATTTTCTGATAAAGAAATTCATATTGAAAAATTAAAACATATAGCACCAGCTATATTGAAACAATTATTTAACAAAATAAATGATCCAGAATTATATGCGCTTGCGCTACTTGATGTTGATATAGCGACGAAAGAATATGTGCTAGAAGAAATGGATTCGAAGCTAAGAATACGAGTAGAAACGGAGCTTTCAAAAAAGTGGGAAGCAATGCCGACAGAAATTGTAGGGGCGCAAGAAGTGTTATTAGAGGCACTTGCTTCGTTTATACAAGATTAAGCGTTTTTTTTATAAATCGTTCGACTATCTATATTTTTCATATAGGTAGTTGACTTTTTCGCTTTTATAA
The DNA here is from genome assembly GCF_044908765.1 of Bacillus sp. RC251. Classification (NCBI taxonomy): domain Bacteria; kingdom Bacillati; phylum Bacillota; class Bacilli; order Caryophanales; family Bacillaceae; genus Bacillus; species Bacillus sp. RC251. The sequence goes on from NZ_JBIYDP010000001.1 coordinate 681,190, forward strand.
AGCTTAATAATTAGATATACGGAATTAATGGAAGGGGAGCGACACCTTTATGTCACAAGCACAAAGTATTTTATTAGAAAGCGGAACAAATGAATTAGAGATTGTCACATATACTGTTGGTGAAAATCTGTTTAGTATCAACGTAATGAAAGTACGTGAAATCATTAATCCATTCCCTGTTACAACTGTTCCAGAATCTCATCATGCAGTTGAAGGTGTTGTTCAAGTACGCGGTGAAATTTTACCTGTTATTAACTTAGCGACAGCTCTTAATTTAAAATCGACAAAGCCACTTGATCAAACGAAATTTATTATTTCAGAATTAAATCAAATGAAAGTTATTTTCCGCGTTGATGAAGTGCATCGTATTCAACGTATTTCGTGGGAACAAATTGATGAACCAGCTTCATTGTCTATGGGACTAGAAGAAACGACATCTGGTATTGTAAAACTAGATGGAAAAATCATCTTACTATTAGATTACGAGAAAATTGTATGTGAAATTAGCGGGACTGGTTATGATAATAAATCCCTTTCAAAATTAGAACAAAAAACAGATCGAGCTGAAAAAGTGATTTATATTGCGGAAGATTCAGCGATGCTTCGTCAAATATTAGAAGAAACATTATCATCAGCTGGATATACGAAAATGAACTTCTTCAGCAATGGTGCAGAAGCATTGGCGCAAATTGAAAAGCTAGCGAAAGAGCAAGGCGAAAAAATGTTTGAACATATTCACTTGCTAATTACGGATATTGAAATGCCAAAAATGGATGGACACCATTTAACGAAAGTAATTAAAGATGGTGAAGTAATGAATCGTTTACCGGTTGTTATTTTCTCTTCATTAATTACAAATGAATTATTCCATAAAGGCGAAGCTGTGGGAGCAAATGCTCAAGTAAGTAAGCCAGATATTCAAGAGTTAATTGGTTTAGTAGATAAGTTAGTACTTTAAAAGCTTTTATTGGCTGGAAGAGAGAATCTAGCGAGGTCAGTGCCTAATAGAGCCCCTGCGATGTGAGACCAGATATATGGAGTGGTTTTAGGTCAGTAGAAGAAAAGAGCCTTTGATTGAGGGTTTGAAGAACTGATATACAACTCTATTTTTTTAGTAGGGAGGAGGGAACTAGCCACGTGTAAGTAGTACTGGCTAGTTCCTTTTTTGCATTCTATACTCTGCTGTACAGGTAGGAAGATTAAACAGTTCTGGAGTGTTTGTGGCTGTATGAATAGTCTCTACTTCGAGATTTTCAATTCGTTTAATGAATAAATAGCTGGCTTATTTATTTGAAAATATAAGAGAGCGTATTTTTGGATTATGCTAGTAAGGTTGCGTAGTAACGCAAACTTTTTCGGTGAAAATATATCTGAAATACCATATAATATAATTAATATGTAATTATACATATTAATTAAAAATAATTTTTCTATTTCTATACTTTCTATACATTTTTGTATGTTTAATATTTGACAGACAATTTCGAAATGTTATAATATGGATATGTAAAAATTGCTATTTTCTGAGAAGACATGGGAGTCAGATGAGAATTGTGAAAGGATGAGGGGGAGTGACACAGATTATGTATCACCACACAGCAATCAATGTATTAAGTCTTTTACAAAACATGTCAAATAATAAAATGAACGATGTGCAACTAGAAGAGGAATTTAAAAAAATAGAAAAACAATTCCAAGTAAAATATGAAGAACTAGTTGATTTACATAATAGAATGGTATTATTTCAAATAGATATAGAAAAAAATGGTGGGATGCGAGCGTATGAAAAATCAACAATTACATGGCTAAAGTCTGAGCTAGAGTTACTGTATGAAGTGTATCAATTTTCCCAACGTCACGGTTTAAACATTATTAATATTTCAAAATACGTTAGTAAAAAAGAACTAAATCTTTTTCCGAAAACAGCAAGTCAATTACAAAATACGTATTACAAATTAAAAAAATGTGAAATACCATTTGAAAATGTTGAAAAACAAAAACCAGGACGAAAGCGAAAATATACGCCTGTAAAAGAACCAATTGTTGAGATGAAAACAGAAAACAAGAAAGAATTAAGAAAAGAAGTTGAAAATACAGAGAGTGAAAAAAGCCTTGTAACAGTTATATCTGGTATTGTTGATAATTTTGAAACGATTAGCCAGTGTAGTGAAAGAAAAGAGCATGAACTATATCAGTTCATGGAAGGGATTTATAAACTTTCTAGCATGGCGGCAGAGCGTTCAAAAGATGAAAAGAATGCACGTGGTCTCGAAGGGGAATTACATGTATTGCGAGCTGAAAATGAAAGGCTAAAACGAGAAAAGGAAGAGCTTGTTCATGATATAAAAGAAATGACGCATCATTTAATTCACTTCATTACGAGCTCTGATATTAATCAAATTCGCACATTACCTTTCTTCGTAAAAGAATGTAAACAAGATTTGCATAAATTAGGGTTATATAACGCGCAAGACGGTAAAATGAAAATTATGGTTGATCGTAGTGGGCAGGTTATGACTGTAACGCAGTAATAAAATTTGGGTACAAAACAAAAGGGAGATACATAGTGTATATGTATTTCCCTTTTGTTTTGTATGGAATCGTTTCAAAGAAGGAAGATGATTTTTAAAATTGTAGTAGCTTGGAAACCATTTGCGGTATTTGATTTGCTTGTGAAACCATACTAAGGGCAACTTCAGTTAACAATTTAAACTTTAAAAAATCGCTCATTTCCTGCGCCATATCCGCATCTTCAATCCGAGATGCAGCATCTGTTAGGGCCATACTTTGGCTATTTAAATTTTCAATATTAAACTGTAAACGATTCATCGTAGCCCCAAGATCAGCACGATGAAGTGATACATTTTGTAAAGCCTCTTCTATTTTACGAATTGCAGCTCTTGCTTCTTGTTCTGTTGAAATGTTGATGTCATGTTGTGTAGGGAAAGGGGGAGTATGTTTCGTCATATTTACTGTATGACCAATATCATCTAACGTAACAGGACGGTGTTGTCCATCAAACACGGATAAATCATTAAACTCAGTCGTCTCGCCAATATAGCTAATTTGTTCTGTTAAAGATTGAAACTCTTTATTCAGTGAATCACGGTTTGTATTTGAATTTGTACCATTTGCAGATTGAACAGCTAAATCACGCATACGCTGTAAAATATTCGTCACAGTTTGAAGAGCAGCTTCCGCTGTACGAAGCATCGATATCGCATCCTCATTATTACGAATCGCCACGCGCATACCGCTCGCTCTCGCATGCATACGAGTCACAATCGCAATGTTAGCTGGATTATCAGAAGCATGGTTTAACTTCTTACCAGTAGCTAAATGCTCCATCGCAACATGCATACGCTTCTCATTCTCATACAACGACAGCCTAGCATTTATACTTAAAACATTCGTACCAATACGCATAATAGACACTCCTTATAGATTGATATAGTTGGTAACTCTAAGTCTAATAAACGGTTATGGAAGGATAAAGGGCTTATGCTTATTTGCTGTTTTTGTTTTAACATAGGAGGGGATTAAGATAAGCACTGACCGCTTCTATGCATTGCGGGTGCTCTCTTCCATCAAAAAAAGAAAGGTTTTATAAAAAATAAACCTCTCCGCAAGCAGAGAGGTTTATTTATGAAACTAAATCAAATGGCTTATTGTAATAATTTAGAAACCATTTGTGGAGTTTGGTTTGCTTGAGAAAGCATGCTGATACCTGCTTCGTTCAAGATTTTGAACTTAGTCATTTCAGACATTTCTTTCGCCATGTCAGCGTCTTCGATTTGAGAAGCAGCAGAAGCCATAGAAGAAGATTGGCTCTTCAGGTTGTTTACGTTAAAGTCTAAACGGTTTAATGTAGCACCTAAAGTTGCGCGGTTGTCAGCAACTTTTGTAAGAGCAGCATCAATTGCAGCGATTGCAGCTAATGCATCAGATTTATCAGCGTCAGCTGCTGGCGCTGTAGCTGTAGGAAGTGTAACGTTCTTTAAAGCATCTTTAATCGCAGGTACACCGGCAGCTGCAGGTGTAGCTTCTCCTACTTTGAAATCATTTAGAGCATCTTCGAGTGTTTTAACATCTCCTGGAGTCATGCTAGCCTTGAATTTATCAAGAGAGCCTTTGATTGCATCGATATCAGTTTGTAATGAAGTTTCTGTAAGTTTGCCAATTTCGTCTTTAACAAAATCAAGATCTTTTTGGTCAACTGTAGGACCAGGAACAACTGGTTTACCAGCAGCGTCAGCTTTACCGATAGAAATATCTTTGATATTTAATTTTTCAAGTGTAACAGCTTTTAAATCGATACTGATTTGTTGTCCACCATTACTTGAATCTAGCGTTTGGATTTTAACTTCGCTGTCTGCATTCAATAAGTTTTTATCATTGAATTGCGTATTGTCTGCAATGTAAGTAATTTGTTTTTGTAATTCAGCAAATTCTTTTTGTAATGCAGATTTGTTATCATCAGTGTTTGTACCATTCGCAGATTGGTTGGCGATGTCACGCATACGAAGTAAGATGTTAGATACTGAATTCATTGCTGAGTCAGCTGTACGGATTAAAGACATACCGTTTTGCGTGTTATCAGCAGCAACACCTAATCCGCTTTCACGTGCACGCATACGAGTTGCGATTGCAAGACCTGCTGCATCGTCAGAAGCGTTGTTGATACGTTTACCGCTTGATAAACGGTCCATAGAATTGCTCATTTTTGCTTGGTTTTGGCGCATGTACTCTTGAGTACGCATGCTGTTAATGTTTGTATTAATTCTCATGTTAAGAACCCCCATTTTTTTATATTGACTTTTCTGCAAATTGAAAAACGGTAATATGCGAAAAAATCAATTTCGAGATTTATTGTAATCCTTGCTACAACGGGTGTCAACTAAAAATTCGAATTAATAAATATAAAAAAATAACAGTTTAACAATATATTCATTTTTTTATTACATAATTATTAAAAGGATTATTGCAAACTTTAAAAAAAAACTCTAATATTAGATTATCTTTGTTTACCGAAAAGGTGATATTATGATAGTTGGAAATATAGTAAAAGAAGTGCTTGCATATAAGAAAGGACAAATTCAGCAAAAGCTAAGTAGTCCACAAGCATTCGTTAGTAGTCGTTTTCAAGAGAAGTTGCAGAGTGAACCTGCGAAGGAGACGAAGGGTACTGCGCAGCCGACAAGTGTAGAGGATATGAGTCAGCCGGTACAATCTACGAAAATAGAAACGGTCTTAAATAAACCGGAACAATCTATTAATAAAGTAGAGGAAGCGAGTAAGCCTGAAGAAAAGGCTGAAACGAAGAACGTAGATGAAGTGCAAGTTGCACAAAAAGAGTTTGAACGACGTTTCCCAGAAACGAAAAATGAGGCTGTTGATACGTGGGGGTTAACGAAGAAGTATAATATTCAAAAAATACGTTCTTCAAATGAAGGGAAGTATGAGGATATTATTGATCGCGTGAGCCGTTCCTACGGAATTCCGAAAACGTTAATTCAAAAAATGATTGAAGTAGAGTCTAATTTTAATCCGAAAACGGTGTCGCATGCAGGGGCGATGGGGCTTATGCAGCTTATGCCGGCGAATGTGAAAGAGATGGGGATAAAAAATCCATTTTCACCAGCAGAAAGTATTGAAGGCGGCGTGAAAGAGTTAAGTGGTTATTTAAAGAAAAATAATGGCGACTTAGTATTAGCGCTTGCTTCTTATAATGCTGGTCCTGGTAATGTGAGAAAGTACGGAGGCGTACCTCCATTTAAAGAAACGCAAGGATATATTAAAAAAATATTAAATATCGACGTTTCAAAATAAGAGATTTCATTATATAGAGAGAACATGAAATTTTCTTGAACATGATATGGGAGTTGGCTAGATTTGAAATTACAAGATGATATTCCGTTAACAATTTATTTTGAAATCGGAAATACGAAAAAGAAAATTGAAGATCTGCTTCATATTACGAAAGGTACATTGTATCGTCTTGAAAATTCAACGAAAAATACGGTGCGTCTTATGCTTGAGAATGAAGAGATTGGAACCGGAAAGATTTTGACGAAGAATGGAAAGATGTACGTTGAAATCGTTGAATTGAAAAGGTAGGGAAGGGGATTTTCATGAGTGGCGATAAATTAAGCCAAGAGCAAATTGATGCCCTGCTGAAGGCAGTAAATGAAGGCGAGGAAATGCCAGCTTTCGCACAAGAAGCAGGGAAGCAAGATAAATTTCAAGAGTATGATTTTAATAGACCGGAGAAGTTCGGTGTTGAGCATTTACGTAGTTTGCAAGCGATTGCTTCTACGTTTGGTAAACAGACGTCACAGACGTTGTCAGCGCGTATGCGTATTCCAATTGACTTAGAGCCTTCGACAGTTGAGCAAGTTCCATTTACGAGTGAGTATGTGGAGAAAATGCCGAAAGATTACTATTTATATTGCGTCATTGACCTCGGACTTCCAGAGCTTGGAGAAATTGTTATTGAGATTGATTTAGCATTTGTTATTTACATTCATGAGTGCTGGCTCGGCGGAGATAGTAAGCGTAACTTTACGATGCGTAGACCACTGACGGCGTTCGAGTTTTTAACGCTTGATAATATTTTTGCGCTTCTATGCAAAAATTTAGAGCAATCATTTGAAAGTGTTGTAGAGATTAAACCGAAATTTGTAACGACAGAGACAGATCCAAATGCACTTAAGATTACGACAGCGAGTGATATCATTTCATTACTGAACGTAAATATGAAAACTGATTTTTGGAATACGACAGTTCGTATCGGTATTCCGTTCTTATCTGTTGAAGAAATTATGGATAAGTTAACGTCTGAAAATATTGTCGAACATTCTTCGGATAAGCGTAAAAAGTATACGTCTGAAGTAGAAGTGAAAGTAAATCAAGTGTTTAAACCTGTTCACGTTGCGATTGGTGAACAGAAGATGACAATGGGTGAGATTGAGCAAATTGAAGAGGGAGATATTATTCCGCTTCATACGAAAGTTTCGGATGAATTGCTTGGTTATGTAGATGGAAAGCATAAATTTAATTGTTTTATTGGAAAAGATGGAACGCGTAAGGCGCTCTTATTTAAAAGTTTTGTAGAGTAGGAGGATCCATATGAAGCATGAAGTATCTCCTGTGTCATTAATGGGATTAGAAGAATTTGCAGGAAAGCGAAATGAAGCGGGTAAAGCACATATTGATACTGTTTCGGATATTTCGATTGAACTTGGTGTAAAGCTTGGGAAGTCATCTATTACGCTCGGTGATGTGAAAGAGTTAAAAGTGGGCGATGTTCTGGAAGTAGAGAAAAACTTAGGACATAAAGTAGATGTGTATTTAAGTAATATGAAAGTCGGTATTGGGGAAGCGATCGTAATGGACGAGAAGTTCGGTATTATCATTTCTGAAATTGAAGCTGACAAGAAGCAAGCTGCGCTTATGAAAGCGCAAAGTCAAATGCTAGATAAAGAGTAGAGGAGGAGTCATATGTCGTATATGACGACCTTATTTCAAGTCGTTTTACTGTTTGGTGCGCTCGGCTACGGTGCATACTATATGACAAAAAAGACGCGCAAACAGCAGTTTTTTAAACAAGGTGAAAATGGCCATATTCAAGTAAAGGACGGCGTTTATTTAAATCATCAAACGAGTGCCTTTTTATTTGAAGTAGATGGAAAGCAAGTGTTCACTGTTATTAGTAATAACGGTGTACAATCTGTGCAATTAACAGGAACAGGAAATCAGTTTCAACAAGCGCTAGAAGACGCGGTGAAGAGTGAAACGAAAAAAGTAGAGGATCCATCATGAGAATAAAGAAACAGTTATCATTATTAGCCGTTATTTTCGTATTTTCTATCGTTTTTTCAATTGTTTTTGTAAATCCAGCGTATGCGGCCCCGAACGGTTTTATTAATTTCGAAAATGGAAAAGAGTTTACGAGTAATTCAAGTGTACAACTATTTGCGCTCGTTACCCTTTTATCATTATCTTCTTCTATCGTTCTATTATTTACACATTTTACTTATTTTATGATCGTTCTTGGGATTACACGTCAAGGACTTGGGGTAATGAATTTACCACCGAACCAAGTACTTGTTGGACTTGCATTGTTTTTATCACTCTTTACGATGCAGCCTGTACTTGGGCAGCTAAAGAGCGATGTGTGGGATCCGATGACGAAAGAGAAAATAACGGTAAGTCAAGCTGCGGAGACGACAGCTCCGATTATGAAAGAGTATATGTCAAAGCATACGTATAAGCATGATTTAAAAATGATGCTGAAAGTGCGCGGAGAAGAGTTGCCGAAAGAGTTGAAAGATCTTTCCTTATTTACGCTCGTACCATCCTTTACGTTAACGCAAATTCAAAAGGGATTATTAACGGGGATGTTCATTTATTTAGCGTTTGTATTTATAGATTTGATTATTAGTACACTTTTAATGTACCTCGGGATGATGATGGTACCGCCGATGATTTTAAGTTTACCATTTAAAATACTTGTTTTTGTATATTTAGGTGGATATACAAAAATCGTCGACATTATGTTTAAAACAGTCGCCTGAAGCGTTTGATGCTATGTGATAGGAGTCATATAAATGAATACGTCACCAATTATAGATATTTTTCAAACCTTTTTTTACAAAGGGGTTATGATTTTAATGCCGGTTGCCGGCGTAAGTATGATTGTCGTTATTATCATCGCTGTCATTATGGCGATGATGCAAATTCAAGAGCAAACGCTGACGTTTTTACCGAAAATGGCAAGTATTGTACTCGTTATTATCATTTTAGGTCCGTGGATGTTTCAAGAGTTAACGACGCTTATTTTAGATTTATTTGATAAAATCCCATCGCTATTGCGTTCGTACTAAGATAGGTGAACTGAAATGAATATGGAATTATGGGCGGCGACGTTTTTTGCGTTTTGCCGCATTACTTCATTTTTATATTTTTTACCGTTTTTCTCAGGGCGATCGATTCCAGCGATGGCAAAGGTTACAGTTGGACTTGCTCTTTCGATTACAGTGGCCGATCAAGTTGATGTCTCTCACATAAAGACAACTTGGGACGTTGCAGCCTATGCAGGTACGCAAATTGTAATTGGATTATCGCTTTCAAAAATTGTAGAAATGCTGTGGAACATTCCAAAAATGGCAGGGCATATTTTAGACTTTGATATCGGTTTATCACAGGCAAGTTTGTTTGATGTAAATGCAGGTTCACAGTCTACTTTACTTTCAACCATTTTTGATATATTTTTTCTCATTATTTTTATTTCACTTGGCGGCATTAATTATTTCGTTGCCACGATTTTAAAGTCGTTTCAATATACAGAGGCGATTTCAAAATTGCTGACGACTAGTTTCCTAGATAGTCTACTCGCAACGTTATTATTTGCGATTACATCAGCGGTTGAAATTGCTCTTCCGCTTATGGGAAGTTTGTTCATCATTAACTTTGTTTTAATTTTAATCGCAAAAAACGCTCCGCAATTAAACGTTTTTATGAATGCGTACGTCATTAAAATCACATGTGGTATTTTGTTTATTGCGATGAGTGTACCGATGCTCGGTTATGTGTTTAAAAATATGACGGATGTATTGCTTGAGGAATATACGAAACTATTTAATTTTTTCTTAACGAAGTAGGGGGACGCGCATGGCAAAGGATAATAAAACAGAAAAGGCCACCCCGCAGAAGCGTAAGAAATCGCGTGAAGAAGGGAATATTGCCCGGAGTAAAGATTTAAATAATTTGTTTTCCATACTTGTATTAGCAGTTGTCGTTTACTTTTTCGGAGATTGGTTAGGGTTTGAGATTGCAAACTCTGTAGCAGTGTTGTTTGATCAAATTGGAAAAAATACAGATTCGACCGAGTATTTTTATTTAATGGGTATTTTATTACTAAAAGTATCAGCCCCGATATTAATACTCGTATACGCTTTTCATTTATTTAATTATATGATTCAAGTCGGTTTCTTATTTTCTTCTAAAGTCATTAAGCCGAAAGCGTCACGTATTAACCCAAAAAACTATTTTACGAGATTGTTTAGTCGTAAAAGTTTAGTAGATATATTGAAATCACTATTTTATATGGGATTAATCGGTTACGTCGCTTACGTTCTCTTTAAAAAGAATTTAGAGAAAATCGTTAGTATGATTGGATTTAACTGGACTGCGTCACTTACTGAAATTATTAGGCAAATTAAATTTATCTTTTTAGCTATTTTAATTATATTAATCGTTCTTTCTATTATTGATTTTATTTATCAAAAATGGGAGTACGAACAAGATATTAAGATGAAAAAAGAAGAAGTAAAACGAGAGCATAAAGATAATGAAGGGGACCCGCAAGTAAAGGGAAAGCGAAAAAACTTTATGCATGCCATCTTGCAAGGGACAATTGCGAAGAAGATGGATGGTGCAACGTTTATTGTAAACAATCCGACTCATATTTCAGTCGTACTTCGGTACAATAAACAGGTTGATTCGGCGCCAATTGTCGTTGCAAAAGGGGAAGATGAGCTCGCATTATATATACGAACGCTCGCCCGCGAACAAGAAATACCAATGGTGGAAAACCGTCCACTTGCTCGTTCTTTATATTATCAAGTCGAGGAAGATGAGACGATTCCAGAAGATTTATATGTAGCTGTAATTGAAGTTATGCGCTATTTAATTCAAACGAATGAACTTGAAGTATAATAGCGCGGTTGGAGGAGATCTCTTGTGTTTAAGATAGATTCTGCAAGAACCTATTTTTCTATCTTTTTAGCAGCGTCATTCGTAGTGGCGCTCTTAATTCCACTTCCACCATTTATACTTGATATCGTTATCGTTTTTTTACTAAGTATGTCAGTGCTTATTTATATGCGAGCAACAAGTATTAACGAGTGGGATGAATTAAAGTCATTTCCGACGATGCTGTTATTAATCGGGATTTTCCGCGTATCGATTAACGTATCGACGACGCGAGCGATTTTGACAGACGGAAATGCGGGGCATGTTATTGAAGAGTTCGGTCAGTTTGTAATTGGCGGGAACTTATTAATTGGTATCGTTATTTTTATAGTATTAATTATATTCCAGTTTATCGTTGCAAACGGTGCATCTCGTACAGCTGAAGTTGCAGCTCGTTTTACACTTGATTCTTTACCCGGGAAACAAATGTCGATCGATGCTGATTTAAATCAGCGTATTATTACTGAAAAAGATGCACAGGCAAAACGAAAAAAGTTAAATATGGAAACAGAGTTTTACGGAGCGATGGATGGTGCCGGAAAGTTCATTAAAGGGGACGTTATTTTCGGGATTGTCATTTTATTCGTAAACATTATTTTCGGTTTAATTGTCGGCATGATGCAGCAGGGGATGAGTTTTGCTGATGCAGCTATTCACTATACACAGCTAACTGTCGGTGACGGAATCGTAAACCAAATCGGTTCGTTAATGCTTGCGATTTCAACAGGTATTATCGTAACACGTGTATTTGATGGTTCAGCGGATACAGTAACAGAAGGTATCTTTAAAGAGTTATTAGCACATGAAGTTGTTGTATATGCGCTTGGTGGTTTATTTATTGCGATGGGTATTTTCACTCCGCTACCATTTCTACCGTTTGCTCTTGTTGGTGGAACAATTATTTTATTAGGAATTCGTAATAAAAACAGAATAAAGAAAGAAAAAGAAGATGAGCTTCAAAAAGAATTAGAAATGATTCAAGGCGAAGATGAGCAACTGCAACAAGTGGAAGATTCATTCGGAGTATTTACAGATAAATATCCAATTATAGTAGAACTCGGTTTAGATTTAGCAGCACTTGTAAAGCAGAAAATTAACGGGGAAACAGCTCGTGATAAAGTTGTTCTTATGAGGAAGTCGATTATTACCGACCTTGGTATTAACGTTCCTGGCATTAACTTTAAAGATAATACGAGTTTTAGACCACGCGGACGTTACATTATTCGTATTAAAGGTGCGAAGGCAGCTGAAGGTGTTTTAAAATCAGGTTATTTATTAGCATTGAAAACACCGAATGTAATGGCCGATTTAGATGCAGAACCAGCAAAAGATCCAATTTTCGGTGAAGATGGATATTGGATTTTAGAGCATATGGTACAAGATGCACAAATGAAAGGCTATCAAGTATTAGAGCCGCTCAGCATATTAATTACACATTTAGATGTTATCGTTAGACGTAATCTTCATGAGTTAATTCAGCGTCAACATGTAAAAGACTTAATTAACTCGCTTGAAAATGATAACGGTGTTTTATTAGAAGAGATTAAGAAGAAAGAAATCGACTTATCACTCGTTCAAAATGTTATTAAACAACTTCTAAAAGAGGGTATTTCTATTCGTGATTTACCAACTATTATCGAAGGTATTATTGACGGAAAAGAAATTTATCAAAATCATGTAGACGGTGTAACGTCATTCGTCCGTGAATGTATTTCAAAAGTGATTTGTGAAAATGCAAAAAATCCTGACGGTAAAATTTATGCGGCGCTCTTCTCAGATTCAATCGAGTTAGATGCGGATGTTGTAAATAATTCATACCAAGGTTACTTATTAAACTGGGATTTAGATTTAGAAACACGTGTTGTTGAACAAGTACAGCGTGTCTTTAAACAAGCTCGTTTAATGGGAAGAGAACCAGTATTATTAACGCGTAGAAAAGATTTCAGATTTGCGATTGTAAGACTTCTTGAGCGTTATCAAGTAGAAGCGCAAGTACTTTGTATTAGCGAATTAGCACCGGAAATTGTTGTAGATCAAATTGCCTATATTGAATAGTAGGGGGTGAAGTAATGGAAAGTACAGAAAAGAAAGAAGCGTTAATGCGAATAAAAGCAGCTTCGAAAAATGAATTGTATCGAAAGTTATTTGACCAATATGGTACAGATTATTATTACGTTGTCGATGAAAGTGTAAAACGAAATATCCCGTTTTTTTGGAAAAAGAATTATGAAATGTTAGTTGCTTTTCCAGAGGATAAACAGGAAGAAGTGAATGAAGGTACAGCTCAATTTCATGAACAATTAATGGATGTTGTAAATGATCCTTCAGAACAAATTGTGAAGGCGAACGGAATTCAATCGGTACTGCACAATTTAGAAAACGTGACTACTCCTATGTCATACGCAGCGATGCAAACAGGAAATAGTGAAGAATGGGCAAGAAAGAAAGAAAAACTATTAAAGCTGTTTGAAAAAGGTATCGTCGTTGTGAAACAGACGGAAGAAACGAAAGTAACGAAAAAGCAAAAAGCTGTGAAAAAAATTGTTCCGGTCAAAAAAGAAGAAGTGGTTGTAAAAAAAGAAAACCAAGAATCTGTACCGTTTATTATTCAAAAGGTAATTCGTATGCTAGAACAAAACGATGTAGAACAATACTTCATTCATGCATATGCTGAAAAGTTAAAAGTGAAGTTTGAGAATGCGACGATGATTACAGAAGAAGAAGTGATCGGATATATATTGGAAGATATGAGATCTCATTTCAACACGGAAAACGTTTTTGAAAAAGAAGTACAAACAATAGCATTAATCGGTCCAACTGGAGTTGGAAAAACGACGACACTTGCGAAAATGGCATGGCAGTTTCACGGTAAGAAAAAAACGGTCGGTTTTATTACGACAGACCATTCACGCATCGGGACAGTACAGCAATTGCAAGATTACGTAAAGACAATTGGATTTGAAGTAATCGCTGTACGTGATGAGGCTGCAATGACAAGAGCACTTACGTATTTTAAAGAAGAAGCGCGCGTCGATTATATTTTAATTGATACCGCCGGAAAAAATTATCGTGCGTCAGAAACAGTAGAAGAAATGATTGAAACGATGGGACAAGTAGAGCCAGATTATATTTGTTTAACGTTATCAGCTTCGATGAAAAGTAAAGACATGATTGAAATCATTATGAATTTTAAAGATATTCATATTGATGGTATCGTATTTACGAAATTTGATGAAACAGCAAGTAGTGGTGAATTATTGAAAATTCCAGCAGTATCATCGGCTCCAATTGTATTAATGACAGACGGACAAGACGTGAAGCAACATATACATATCGCTACAGCTGAACATTTAGCGAAACAAATGTTGCAAACATCATAGAAAAGAGGTGAAGGATAAGGCAACCGCCTTATTCAAATGAATATGAACGGTCTTTATATAGGTTCTATGGGTATGATGAATTACATGCAGCGCATTAATGTTCATTCGAATAACGTTGCAAATGCTCAAACGACAGGATTTAAAGCAGAAAATATGACTTCTAAAGTATTTGATGTACAAGACACATATCGCCGCGGAGATGGGGCTGTGACAAATATCGGTTCGACTGATTACGCTGTAGTACCAGCCGCAACGCATGTGAACTTAGTACAAGGAAATATACAAATGACAAATAGTGCTACAGATTTCTTTTTAGATGACGGTACAGCCGGTACTACATCATTTTTCGTTACATCTAAAAATGATGAAACGTTTTTAACGAGAGATGGTAGTTTTACATTAAATAGTGATCGTTATCTGCAAACATCATCTGGTGCTTATGTTATGGATGTAAATAATGAACGTATTAAAATTCCGGAAAATGTTAATTTCTTCGTATCTAATAATGGAGAAATTTATAGAGAAGTGAACGATGGAACTTTGCAAAAACCAGATATTAAGAGAATTGTAATTGCACAGTTGCAAACAAAAACAGTAGATGCAGAAGCAAATGCACGTCTAATGCAAAGAGAGAACAAAAGCTTTGCGCTAGCTGAGGGGAATATTGCTGATTTACCGAATGGAGCAGGATTAGTAAAAAACCATATGCTAGAAAATTCAAATGTAGATATGACGAAAGAGATGGCTGATCTTATGACAGATCAAAAAATGATTTCAGCGTCACAACGCGTTATGACTTCATTTGATAAAATTTATGAAAAAGAAGCGAATGAAATATTGAGATAAAAGACTTCCCATAGTGGAAGTCTTTTTTTATTATTGCTTTTATTACAATTACATCATAAAATGATAATGATTATCAATATCATTTTATCTGTTTTCATAAGAATGGAGTTTCATAATGACAGCAATATTGCTTAACTAGGTAAATTAAAAACAAGGGGATGGTGTGTATGTCTACAAAAAAACAACTTTGTATTGGATTATGTTTAATTTCTAGAAAGAAAGAAGATAGTATATTTGATTCGGGAATTGATGAACAAGTAGAGTTAGCGAAACGAGCAGAAAAATCGAAGTTAGATTTTGTTTTTAAAGCAGATTATTTAGTGGCGCATCCAGATTTAATTGCTCGTAATAAGGGAAATGTCATTTTAGATCCGACGTTACTGTTTACGGCTATTGCTTATGAAACAGAAAAAATTGGAGTCGTTACGACTGCGTCAACTTCGTTTTATCCACCATATATATTAGCGAGGCAATTACAATCTTTACACTGGATTAGTAACGGCCGAGTAGGGTGGAATATTGTCACATCCATTGACGGTGCAGAAAATTTTGGTGAGACAGAGATGCCATCATCTGAGGAACGATACGCGAAAGCGGCAGAATGTACAGCGTTAGTAAGAAAACTTTGGGGGAGTCATCCTAATGAAGTATTGAAAGTAGATAACTCTGATGTGATTAGAAAGATGGTAAAGCCTATTGAGCATAATGGTGAATACTTTAAGGTGAAAGGTCCACTTAATATTCCGCAGCACATTTCAGGGGAAATGCCATTATTTCAAGCTGGTGCTTCAGAGTCAGGACGGAATTTTGCTGCTTCTGTTGCGGATGCAATTTTTGCTGCAACGCCAGATGTAGAGTCAGGAATGGAACTGCGTCAAGATTTAAGAAGAAGAGCAAAGCAGCATGGCCGAAAGCAAGATGATATACGTGTATTACCTGGATTATATTTCTTTATAGGTGATACATATGAAGAAGCGTTAGACATGCATAGGCAAGCACATCAACATCTCACAAAAGAGAAGAGATATGCGTTACTCGAAATGGTTCTCGGATTAGACGTTAGAGGGATTCCGCTAGAAAGTAAGGTTACGGAAGAGATGCTGCCAAGCCGGGATCAAACTGTTCGCAGTAAAACTCATGCCGAATTATTACGGAACTTCATTATTAAAAATGAACCAACTGTTGAACAAATACTAGAACGCCCAGAAGTTGTTGGATCGGCTCATTGGGTTGCGGTTGGTACACCGCATGACGTTGCGAAACAAATTATGGATAGGTTTGAGGCTGGAGCGTTAGATGGATTTATCGCCATTCCAGGAGGACCTCCAAAGTCACTAGATCTATTCTTTAGTGAAGTTATTCCTCTATTCGTGAAAGCTGGTGTATTTAGGGAAGAGTATACAGGTTCTACTTTACGGGAGCATTTGGAGGAGAATCTATCAAATATGTTGCAACTAAAATAAGTGAAATAGTATGTAGAAAAAGCCTTCTCATGAAAGGCTTTTTATTTTTGGGTTAAATTTCAGAATTATCAATTGACTTTACGGGCCTATTTTTTTATATTAGTAGGTATACTAATAACTACTAATATACATGCATCGTTTTGAGATGAGAGTTATATAGAATGTGAGGGATTGCCGATGGATGAAATAATAAAGGAATTACAAAAGTTAGGTTTTTCCCAGTACGAATGTAAAGCGTATATTGGACTATTAAAACATTCCCCAGTAACTGGGTATGAAGTGAGTAAACAGACAGGAGTACCTCGTTCGATGATTTATGAAGTGCTCGGTAAATTGATGGATAAAGGAGCAGTACATATCGTTCCTACTGAACCAGTGAAATATGTACCAGTACCAGCTACGGAGCTAATGGATCGAATGCGAAAAGATTTTGAAAAGTCCTTTGAATTTTTAGACCGGAAATTAAATTGTTTAGAACAAGAGCGACAAATAGATGTAATTTCGCATATTCGCTCAAATGATCGTGTTGTAAAAGAAATATGCAATATAATTAATAGGGCGAAGGAAGAGCTATGGATTTCTGTTTGGGAAGATCAAGTGCATGAAATTGAGCCATATATTCGTCAAAAGGAAGAGGAAGGTGTACATATATTTTCAATCTTATTTGGCGCTCCTAATAAAAAAATAGGCGCGACGTTTCACCATAATTATATGACACCCCACGTTGTTGAAAAGAGAATGGGTGGTCATTTAACTGTTATTGCTCGTGATGGAGAGGAAGTATTAATTGCGAATTTCTCAAATGATAGTACTTCATGGGCCGTTACAACGTATGACCCAGCTTTAGTTCTCGTTGCTACAGAGTATGTGCGGCACGATATTATGATTGAAGAAATCACAAAGGAATTTGGAGCTGATAAGTTAGATACGTTATGGCGTGAAAATATAGATTTAGTTCATGTCGTAACAGGAAAACGAACGATAGAAGGAATGGAGGATGATACGAATGAGTAAAGCTCAGGCCCATGTAGCTTTGCAGAGCGATGATACATTTCAGCAAGGAGTAAAAGATTGTTTACCAACTGTATTTGGTTATTTAAGTATCGGTATAGCAGCTGGTGTAATTGCAAAAACAGCAGGTTTCTCCATCATTGAAATTGCATTTATGTCCACTTTAATTTATGCAGGTTCTGCCCAATTTATATTAGCTGGTATGTATGCAGCCGGTGCTCCTGCTTCAGCAATCATTTTCACCGTCTTTTTTGTTAATTTACGCCACCTTCTAATGAGTGCTGCCCTTGCACCATACTTTACGAAACTTCCACTATTAAAAAACGTATTTATCGGTTCTCAAATTACAGATGAAACGTTCGGCGTTGCAGTGCAGCATGCAACGCAAAAAGGATATGTTGGTGACAGGTGGATGATGGGGTTAAATGTAACAGCATATTTAAATTGGATTCTTGCTACTATTATTGGCGGGCTGTTTGGCGAGTGGATACCAGATCCGCATACGTACGGCATGGATTATGCATTACCAGCAATGTTTATCGGATTATTTGTTCTTCAGCTCATAAGTAGTAAACCGAAACTAGCAATTCATCTTACTGTTGCAATTGTAGCGATTATGATCGCATACGTTTCACACTTATTTATGCCAGATAGTATAGCGGTTATTATCGCAACATTACTAGCTGCGACGATTGGAGTTGTGATTGAAAAATGGAAATGAGATTGGACGTACTATTACTTTTACTAGCAGCAGGAGCTGTCACACTCGTGCCACGTATTTTACCTCTACTCGTATTTAGCAAACTACAAATTCCAGACTGGGGTTTAAAATGGTTAAATTACATACCAATTGCGATATTAGCAGCACTTTTAGCCCAAGTATTATTTATGCATGAGACGATGCAGTGGGATTACCTTGTCGCAGCAATCCCAACATTTCTTGTAGCGATATATACTCGTAGTTTATTAGGTACAGTATTAACGGGAGTGATTGTGATTATTTTGTTACGTTTCTTTTTCTAAAAAGGATTACGCTCATATAATAGCGAAAGGTGTAATAACATGAAAGATATAGGGGGTGGTGTTATGATACTTTTAACGATAGGAGCAATTTTGTTAACGTTGTTTATTTTATTTATTATCGGCTTCGTCACGTTTATGATGTTTGTTGATAAGGCGACACCTCAAATATATTATACACCTTGTGAATCAGTGACAGTGAAAGCTAAAGGTAAACATAGAAGGAAGAAAAGTTGAAAGTTGGCTTTTCTTCCTTTTTCTATTACATCCCCGAAAGAACTAACAACAATAAACCAAATAGAAAACTAATAAAGGAAAGAAAACCAATACATATTGAGAACACACGATTGTTTCTCCATTCGCGCCAGAAAACGATACAACCTAAAATACAAAAAAAACCAAATGGGCAGGAATATGAATTCGCTAACTTTCTCAGGAAGTAACGTATAAAAAGTTGTTACATATAAGATGCAATTTGTAAAAAATAAAATACAAACGATAATAGATTGTAAGTGGGGGTAGTTCAAAAGATTGTTCTTGCAAGAAATGAATCTATTATATTGTATGCCTGCTTTGTAGAGTTCTCGCTATATTTTTCAGTGTACGGATTTAGAAATCCATGTTCACCGCGTAGTTGTTTAATTTCTAATAAAGGATTTTTTTGTTGCTGCAACGATTGAATGAAAGAAGATACTGAAAAACTAACTTCTTTTTCAGGGAAAATAAGTAAGGTAGCACATGTTGGTTTCATATGAATATAGTCACGTATACGGGAACCGTAACATCCAATAATAAAATCTATTTTCGGATTGTTACTACATAGCCATGAGATGGTAGCACCAACACTAAAGCCGATAAGTCCAATATGTGTGTAATTACTAGAAAGATGAGTAATGAATTCTTTAATTTGCTTTTTTCCATCTTCAAATCCAATATGATTCATAAAAAAATGATATGCTTTTTCTTCATCACTATAAGTAAATGCATGTTGTGATTGTAGCAGATTAGGACAGAATACATCTATATGAGATGAAGTAAAGTGATGGATAACGTGATGCATATGGTCGTTCACACCATATATTTCATGAACAGCAATGAGAGCTAATTTTTTCTTCATCGTTATAAAGTACCTCTACGAAACTTAAATTCTTTTTCTACAAGGCAGATACGCAGGTGGAAGTTTTCATACCATTGCTCACGGCCTCTTTTTTTCGCTTTTTTATGTAAGGCGTTCTGTTTCCAATTTTCAATTGCCTCAAGTGATTCCCAATAAGAAATTGTGATTCCGAGTCCCGAATGACCTCGTGCACTTTCTACACCTAGAAATCCAGGTTGCTGCTTTGCAAGTTCCTCCATTTTGTCAGAGGCGGCACTATAATCTGTTGTATCATTCGATAAATTAGAAGTGAATATAACTGCATAATAATGACTTGTTTTTTGCGATGTGTTCTTCATTCAAATTCCCCCTTGAAAATTATTTCATAGTTTGAATTTTAGCACGAAATAAAAAGAAAAGAAGCAAGGGGCTTCTTTTCTTTTTTACGCTGTAAATTTTAATCCAGCATATATTTTACGACCTTTTTTTTGAATCCAACATACTTTGGCTTTTTTCTTTTGAATATTACGCTCATTCATTGTTATCTGTATAATTTGGTCAATCGCGAGTGGGGTGTTCGTTTGTATTTGACACCCACCTGTACTATAGTCGATAATGGTCGCTTCAATAGGCATCCCATTCATATGCAATGTTCCAGGAGACATCAGTTGTTCACGTATATGTTGCCTGCGAAATTGTCTTGGTGATTTCTTTGTGTTTTTTATGAACGATGCAATTGCTAGTGTAAGAAATGCTTTATCGTATACCTTTTCCACCCGGTCATTAACAGGTTTACTAAATAGATGAAGAATGAGTTTACAATATTGCTCATGGGATACATCATGAAACGATACACCAATTTGTACTGAATTTGCTTGTCTTCGGATCCATTTTTTTGTACTATGAATCTTTTCTACCTGTCCAAAAGATAATGTATAGGAAGATAGACTTGATAAAGTTTCAAATGGAATGGATGAATCTACTTCAAAACGTGCACCAGTTTCACTAATATCAAGGACGTGGCAAGAAATCGTCATATCTTCGGTTTGTAAAGTACCTGGTAAATTTACTACGAAACGTTCAGAGTTTCGGAAACGCGGTCTTTCAAATGCTATAAATAAGGAAGTGATAATAGCTATTCCGTTGTAAAGTACCCAGAAAATATTAATATATAAGCTTTCTCTTTCAATATGATATTGTTCAGGGGATAGAAGCATAAGTGTTGCCCGAATCAGTGCAATAATTGTTAATATTAGTAGCACGAGATGAGGGACACTTGCAATCCATAAAAAATGCCTCGTGTTATTTTGGACGCCTTTTCTCGTTACATGAAATTGAAACTTTTTCCGTAAGAACGTTTCAGATAAAATAGCAAATCCCATATAAGGAGCCATTGCAACTTCATATACATGACTCCACGTTGTCGTTCGTTTTTTATTTGAAACAGCTTTGAAAATAAGCTGTGATGTTAAAAAGGCAGGTGCCCAAAACATAAATAAGTGCATAAAATTAATTTCTAAACTATAAATATCGAATACTAAAAATAATAGTGGTGCTAGTAAAAATACCATTTTATAAACGCCGAAAAACCAATAATGGATTCCATCTGCATATAAAAGACGCTGCATAAAAGATAATCCTTTTATAGTGAAAGGATTCCATTTTTTTACGACTTGAATGTTTCCTCTACACCAGCGATCACGCTGTTTCAATAAATCACTAAATGTTTCTGGAGATAATCCAACAGCGAGTGTTTCATTGACAAATATAGTTTCCCATTTGTTTGCTTGTAGTAGCATACCAGTTGCCATATCCTCAGTAATAACTCCAGTTGCAAATCCTCCAATTTCTTCTAGCGCAGTACGGCGAAATAGAGCGTTACTACCAACATACATCGTAGCGTTAAAACGATCTTTTCCTTCTTCTAATTGACGCATAAAGAAATCTTGTTCATTGGCGATATTATCTTCAAAAAATAAATTATATTGAAACGGATCAGCATTATAAAACACTTGTGGTGCTTGAACAAATACAACATTATTTTTAGAAAAATAACCAATCGTTCGCTCTAAAAAGTTAGCTCTTGGTACCATATCAGCATCCATTGTAACGATAATATCACCTGCCGAATGGGTCATGGCATGATTTAAGTTTCCTGCTTTTGCATGCTTGTTTTCAGTACGAGTCATATAGTGAACAGAAAATTCACTAGCAAGATCTTTAACACTTTCCCGTCGGCCATCATCACAAATGTAAATATTAAGCAACTCTTTCGGATAAGTAATCATTGTACAACCAGCGACAGTTCGTTTTAATAAATCGAGTGGCTCATTGTAAGTTGCGATAAAAATGTCAACAGTAGGTAATGTTTCGAAAGTAGATAACGGTACTTCTTTCCGTTTATATGGCTTCCATGAAATGATGCTGAAAACGATAGACTGTAAATAACCAGCCCACTCTGTAACTAACAATATAATACCGGCAATAATACTTATAAGATTAATAGTTGGTAACGAATAAAAAGTTCGCCAAATAAGATAAATGGCATTACTAACGAGAAATAGAATAATGAGCAGTTTCTTTGACCATAAATATTTGTGGGCGAGAGCGTAAATAATAATTATTAAGAGAAAAATAATGCTTAAACCTTCGTATATAGAAAGGTTCATCAAAAGCCTCCTTTATTAGTAAGGTATGGAATTATAAAACCTTTTACATTTATTTATAAAGATTTTGTAATTACTATCATACAGAATACCATAAAATAGATTAAAAGTAAGAAGTTTCTATATTTATATTCAAAGTTTAGTTAGTTTTAATCTGAAAATCTATATATAAAAATGTATAAATAAGTAATAAATCACATATTTTGTTAACAAATTCTATGATTTATATTAGAATAATATATATAAAGTATATATATATAATACGTTAGGAAAATATATTGAAGGAGGTGACCTCTTTGCACAGTTGGGGAAAAGAAAATAAAAAAATATTAAATGTATTTGTAGTTGTTATGAGTTTATTCTTGCTATTATCTCAATTGCAATTTTTAAGTCCAATTGATACGGCAACGGCAGCAGTTACAGATGAAGAAGGTTTTAATAAACCAACCTATCAATCTATTCATAAAGGTGAGATGTATTCGACCGGTAATGTGAATTTAGGTATTAAAGCTACTGAAGCTCAGAAGAAAACTGCATTGTATTCAGATATAACGAATATTGTGTCTACAGCACCGAATGGCTATACCCGTGAACTTATTGATATAGATGATGATCCAACAACTACAAATTCATCTATGGCATATATTCCCGTTCCAGAAGATGCTGAAATTGAATGGGCTGGATTATATTGGAGTTCAACACGTTATGAATTAACGCAACAACAGTATGTATCACCAATTAAGTTTACTACTCCGGTAGGCAAGAGCTTTCAAGTAAAACCAAGTAATACGTATTACGGAAGTGGTTTACTTTATGGTTTTGGTATTGATGGTACTTATTATTCTAACTATGCAGATGTTACAAAGCTTTTACAGTCCTCTAATTCAAAAGGAGGAAGCTATACTTTAGCAAATATTCCTTATCCAAATACAAAACTTGCCTATAATTATGGATATTATTCTTTTGCTGGTTGGTACATGCTAGTTATCACGAAAGATAAGTCAAAAACAAGAAAAGCATTTACTGTTTATGATGGTGGATTGAAAAGAGCTACTGGATCAGGTGAAAAAGAATTCACAGTGAAAAACTTTCTTGCTTCAAAAACTGGAGATTTAGATCCAAAAGTTTCTGTTTTCGCTGTCCAAGGTGATAGATATTGGCAAGGTGATAAACTTTTTGTTCATACAGATAATACCTGGAAGGAAGTTACTGATAAGCTGAATCCAACAGGTAATATATTTAATTCCACTATTTCTGAATATGAGGAACATATGAGAGATAAGTATCCAGGTACTTTTAATCCCGATTATAAAAATAATTTAGGGATTGATGCAGATTTAATTAGGTTACCAGCAGGATATATTAAACCAGAGCAAAAGGAAATACGTTTAAAAGCTGCGACATCTGGTGATGACTACGTATTAAACACATTAGCCTTTGCAGTAAATGCAACGGCACCAGAACTTGTAATTGATAAGGAGGTAATAGATGCAAAAGAAAAGTACGATCCAGGTGATGAAGTTACATATCGTTTACAGGTGAAAAACATTGAACCGAATTCGAGTTCTGTTGATACAAAAATTGAAGATGTTTTAGATTCTCGTTTAGAATTTGTACCAAATTCGGTGAAAATCATTTCTGGTCCGAATACTGGAAATCAAACAGAACAGGTTGACTATGATGCAAAGACAAGAAAGTTAACAATAAGAATAGGTGAAGGAGCAAATGCTACAAAAGGTGGAATCTATACGGATAAAACACCTGAGACAACCATTGAATTTAAAGCGAAATTAAAGGGAGACAAGGTAGAAACAGAAATTCCCAATATCGCTGTGGTTCAAGGGATTGATGAGTTAACAGGAAGTCAGGTTGAAGCTAATGATTCTAATAAAGTAGTAGTTAAAGTATTACCCGAACGAGAAGAGAAACCTGGGAAGTTAGTAGCTACTAAACTAGCTAAAGATATAAACGGTGGTACGCTGAAAGTTGGCGACAAATTAGAGTATACAATTCATACTAAAAATAGTGTGCCAGATTCTCTCTTAAAATCTGTTAAAATTACGGATAAACTCCCTGAAGGAGTAGAATATGTTCCAAATACGTTGAAGATAAACGGGAAGGAACAAACGGATGTTGAAGATGAAGATCATGCACATATAAAAGATGGAACGATTTATGCTCATCTCGGCGACCTTAAAGGTGAGGAAGAGAAAGCAATTACGTTTGAAGTTGTTGTAAAGCCGGAGATGGCAAATAAGAAAATAAAAAATATAGCAATAGTTGAGACTGATAGTTCGAAAGATAAGGAAAAGCCAGAAGTTGAAACACCAGTTGACTCGTTGTCTGGTCAACTAGAATCGAAGAAAGAGATTATTGGTATTAAGCAAGAAAAATTCCATGTCAATGATGAATTAGAGTATCAAATTAAACTTCGAAATAAGGTAGAAAATGGGCTTATTAAAGATATGCGTCTAACGGATAAGCTTCCTGGAGGTATAGAGTATATAGCTGGTAGCATGAAGTTAAATGGGAATTTATTGACAGATGCAGTTGACGAAGATGAAGGATCTTATGAGGATAACACGATCAAAGTAAACTTTGGTGACGTACTTGATACAGAAGAAAGAACGGTAACTTTTAAAGTGAAAGTTACACAAGACGCATTACAAACGAAAGAAATTGAGAACATAGCGGTTGTTGAGGGGAAAACACCAGATAATGAAGATTTACCACCACAAAAACCGAATGTAAAAACGAATGTGGAAGCAAGGGAGCCTATGGTAAGAAAGAAGGTTTCGGATGCAGATGAAAAAGAAGTGGAAAAAGCGACATTACAAAGTATAGATGAAGAGTTTACATGGCATGTAAACTATAATTTTGGTAATGATGTTATGAACCTTGAAAAAGTAGTATTGCAGGATGACTTAGAGGATATTTTAACCATCTTACAAGTAAAACTTGTAAACAGCGATGGAGAAGAAATAGAAGTTATACCGCAAATTGATGAACAATTAAAGAAAGTAAGTATTGAGTTACCGAAGCAGGACGGAAATTATACTTATCTTGCGAATCAATCGTATACGATGCATATTAAGTCAAGACTAAACGATAATGTAAATGTAGATATGCTAACGAAATACAATGCGGATGATGGTATTCCAAATAAAGCGGAATTATTGTTTGATCAGGAAAAAATTGTGTCAAATGAAGTATTCGTAGTACCACCAACATTAGGGAAGTTTGAGGTTGAAAAAGTAGATGCGAACGATGAAAATCTCAAATTAGAAGGCGCAGTATTTGAAGTAATAAGTAAAGATGGAAATACAGTATGTACATTAACAACTGATAAAAATGGTTTAGCAACTTCAACTCCATTAATAATTGGGAAATATACATTAAAAGAAGTACAGGCACCAAAAGGATATATGTTGATGAGAGAGCCAGTAGAAATAGAAGTGAAGTCTGGAATGGATTCACAAAAAATAAGAGTAGTAAATAAGAAGAGTGAATTTGTTATTCCAGAGACTGGTGGAATAGGGACAATTATTTATTATGCAATTGGTGGAATATTGATGTTGGTTACATTGTTCCTCTTTGTTAGAAAGAGAAACAATGAGAGATAGAAATAACAAAAGTAATGAAAATGATAGGGAGTGGACGACAATGAAAAAGATTTTTAGTTTATTTTTAATCTGTATGTTAGCTTTTTCAACGTTATCTAACATAATTGTTAGTGCGGAATCTAGGAGTACAGGTACTTTAACGATTCACAAATTTGAACAAAGTAAAGATTCTAAAACTAATACAGAAGGTAATGGGAAAGAAGGACAAGTTGTTCCAGAGGATGTAAAGCCTTTAGAAGGTGTAACTTTTGAAATTAAACGAATTGAGTCATTTGAAAAAATTTCAAATGATGGAACTGTTATAAAAGAAGATGCAAAACCAGTAAAAGACGCTGCAATAACAAAGGTAACAAACGCAAAAGGGGAAGCTGTTTTTACAGATCTTCCGCTAGGACGTTATGAAGTAAAAGCAATTGAAGGTCCAAAACATATTGCGTTGGATAAGACTACTTTTATTGTCGATATTCCAATGACGAGTGCAGACGGTAAAGATTTAAATTACGATGTTCATATTTACCCTAAAAATGAAACAAAACGTGGTTCAGTAGAATTCGTAAAAAAAGGTGAAGCCGGTAAAGTATTAAAAGATGCAGAGTTCCATTTGTTTAAAAAAAATAAAGATGGAACAAGTACACAAGTTAAGACACCGAGTTCATTAGTAACAGGTGAAGATGGTAAAGTTCGTGTAGATTCGCTAGAATATGGGGATTATTATTATTTTATTGAGCATAAGGCTCCAACAGGTTATTTAACTAGTAAAGAGGAGCGTCCTTTCTCTATTAAGGAATCTGGTGAAGTAGTTAAGCTGGATGATATAAAGAACTATAAAGAACCTACCATTACTAAAAGTATAAATAACGGTTCAAAAGTAGCTGGAATTAATAAAGAGACAGATTATACGTATGATATTAAAACACTACTTCCTGAAGATATTCAATCATATAAAAAATATGTTGTAACAGATATTTTAGATGATCGTTTGGAAATAAAAGGCCTACCAATTGTTATGGTTGATGGAAAGAAAGTTGAAGATGATAGTGTAAAAGTAGTTGTAGAAGGCCAAAAAGTAACCGCTACGATTGAAGATTTTTCAAAAATAAATGGAAAAGAGCTTCATTTACAAATTACTGCAAAAATTAAAAGTGATGTTGAATCTGGAGTGAAAATTCCAAACAAAGCAGTACTTGATTTTGTAAACAAAGATGATGTTTCATCAGAAAAAGATGGAAAGCCATCTAATGAAGTGGTGGTCACACCGACAACGGGAAATATTAAAATTGAAAAAGTTGATGGTAAGGATAAGACGCTTAAATTAGAAGGTGCGAAGTTCCAATTACAAGATAAAAAAGGTAATGTTATAAAAGTTAATGGGAAAGAAATGAATGATATAACAGATGCAAATGGTATTATTACATGGAATGAAATACCGTACGGTGAATATCAAATTGTTGAGACGGAAGCACCAAAGTATAAAGATAAAGACGGTGCAGTCGAACACTATCAAAAGTTAAGAGATCCGATTGATATTACAATTGATGAAAAACACCAAAAAATAGAGCTACAAGTTGAGAATAATAAGAGCGGTTGGATTATTCCAGCAACAGGTGGTATGGGTACAATTCTCTTCACAGTAGTGGGCCTTATACTAATGGCGGTAGCAACATTTATTTTCTTTAGAAAAAAACCTGTAAAAAATTCTTAATTTATATGTTTATAATAATTGAGTTTAGAAAAGAGGAAAGGCATATTGCTTTCCTCTTTTCCACATTTTATCCGTAGTGAAAGAGGCTATTATGAAACGAAATATAATTTTTGGAAGTATTTTTTTACTAGGATTAAGTATATTTCTCTATCCAACTGTAAGCAATTGGTTTGCAACAAGAACACATTATTCAGAAGTAAGTACGTATGATGAAGCGATAAAGGGGCTGGAGCAGGAAGAGATTGATCGTAAAGAAACGGAAGCACGAGAGTATAATAAGAAGGTACAAAATACGACGCAAACATTTTCAGATCCTTTTCGTGAAAAGGATGATGAACATAAAAGTTCGACTGTAGATATGTTAAATATTGGTGATGTTATGGGGTATGTCGAAATTCCGAAAATTGATGTAAACCTTCCTATTTATCAAGGAACGACTGAAGAAGTGCTAACCCGTGGAGTAGGGCAACTGAACGAATCTTCATTACCAATAGGGGGAGAAAGTACGCATACAGTTTTAACGGGGCATCGTGGTTTACCATCGGCACTTATGTTTACCAGTTTAGACAAAATTGAAAAGAATGATATATTTTATATTCATTCATTAGATAAGATACTTGCTTATCAGGTAGACCAAATAAAAGTTGTATTACCAAATGAAACGAAAGATTTATTAGTAGTACAAGGAGAAGATTATGCAACGTTAATTACATGCACCCCTTATGGAGTAAATACGCACAGATTACTAGTGAGAGGGCACCGAGTTCCATATGATGCTGGAGAAAAAGAAATGATTCCAAAATCTTTTATTATAGAAGATTGGATGATTGTTCTTCCTATTGTTCTTATTTGTATCATCCTTCTAATGATTTATTTGAAAAAACGAAAATAATATGTATTGTGTGGTGTGTGTGTGAGAAGGGGCTTAATAAGTTTAGTATTGTTCCTTACAGGGTTATCACTATTTCTATATCCATTGGTTGCTAATTATATAAACAATTATGTATATAAAACGAGAGTAATCCGTTACGAAAAAGTGGTTGATAATTTAAAAGTAGAAGATGTTAATGAGAAATTTCAGAAGATGGAAACATATAATAGTTTGTTAGGAAGAGCTGCTTTCAAAATGAATGATCCATTTGTTCAGGATGCTGAAGTAAATAAGGAATCGTTAAATTTTATAAATAAAGATGAGATATTTGGTACAGTTTCTATTCCAAAAATAAATGAGGAGTTGCCAATTTACTTAGGGGCGAGTCAAGAAAACTTAAGTAAAGGGATAGGGCAAATCGAAGGGACTTCATTACCAATTGGTGGGAAAGATACACATGCTGTTTTAGCAGGGCATCGAGGTTATCATGGGGCAAAGATGTTTCGCCATCTTGATTGGTTAACTGATGGAGACTTATTCTATGTAAAGGTATTTGGAAAGCAGCAAGAGTATAAAGTAGTTGGCCGTGAGATTATTAATCCTAATCAAGTTGATAAATTAAATGTAATAAAAGGAAAAGATAAAGTTACATTACTTACGTGTGAACCATATACATCAAGCAAATATCGTTTGTTAGTGTATGGAGAGCGAGTAGAAGCAGAGCAAAATGAAATTGAAAGACAAAACAAAAGTATAGCAGATGTGAGGAGTCATGAAACAAGAGATTTATTTGAAAAACTGTTTTTTGGCATAGTAGGTCTCATTGTAATTTGTATAGGGTTGTACGGTTTATTAAAAACGAAAAACTAGTGATGCAATATATAATAAAAGAAAATGCCACTTCAAAATCGAAGTGGCATTTTTTATATTTCCTCTAAGCTATTAACTGGAACCGTTAATTCGCGTCCTGGATTTTTTACTTCATATATGCGGGCGGTTTCGTTGCTTTCGTCGACGTGTTGAATCGTAACAGGCATGCCTTGAAAACTAACATTAGCTTGCTCCGCTGACACAGAAAGCTCTTTTGCACGTTGAATATTCATTTATATTCCTCCCATCATTATTATCTTTGCTA
Source organism: Bacillus sp. RC251 (assembly GCF_044908765.1). NCBI lineage: Bacteria > Bacillati > Bacillota > Bacilli > Caryophanales > Bacillaceae > Bacillus > Bacillus sp. RC251. The sequence goes on from NZ_JBIYDP010000001.1 coordinate 710,758, forward strand.
AAAAAGAGGAATAATATACCATTTAGAGACATTCTTAAAGTTTTTGTATTATTTGTAATGTTTCTTTAATAAATGAAGAGAAGATGGAATCAGGATAGCTATTTATCGCTTGAACTGCTTCTTTTGCTTCTTTCAAGGCAGATTTTTTATCTTGAAGTTCTATATAGCAAAGGGCACGATAAGATCCAGCTGTTAATAACCACGATTGATCAAGTGGATGACTCATATAATCCGGTATGATAGCACGATCTAATACTTCTAAAGCTTCCTTGTAATGTTTTAAACCATACAGAGATTTTCCTTTTTCAAGATAATACAGTCCATCGTCTTGAAAAATTGGTACATCTTTTAGTTTTTCTCGGAATTGTTCTAAATGTGCTAATGCAATTGTATATTCATTCGTAACGGTATTGTAGTAATAAGCTTTTAATATATCTATATTTGCAACAGATAAAGTATCTTCTGTAAAAATGGCAAATTGCTCAGATTTTTTTATGTAATATAAATATCTTTCTTTATCAGTTGTAATGATTTTTTGATAAGATAAAATACGGTAAAATTCATCTGTTTTATAATACACTTGATGTTTTTTTGAAAATGCAAGTGCATCTAAAATGACTTTTTCACATTTTTCATAATTACCATATGCGAGTAAAATAATTGCTTCTTTTAAATATAATTGTATATGTGTAATAAGATCCATTTCTAAATTCTTCGTTTTATATTCATCGCGAATTCTGGTAATCAACTGTAAACATTCTTTATATTTTTTCCGTTTGTAGAGCATATAGTAAAACAGTAGTTTCGTTTCAGTACTTTCGCGATACAAAGTATATTTTTCAAATATAGAAACAGCTTTTTCAACGTAATATTCGATATTATAATCGTTCATAATAGCCGCTCCAGTTATGAACTGTTTATATAAACGTGCTGTATTTAAAGTAAGAGGTAGTTCTTTTTGAACGATAGGTAGTAAAGTCTCATATACTTCATCGCATTTATTTGCTTTTATTAATGGCTCCATTTTTTGAATGAGTGCTACAATTTCTACATCATCTTCTTCTAATAAAAAACTCGTTTCACATTCAAGTTTTTCTGCAATATATTGTAATGTTTTCATAGAAGGTGTAGCTTTTCCATTTTCAATTTGACTAAGCATGCTTTTTGTCAATTCGGAACCTGCCAGTGCTGTTTGAGTAAGCTTTTTTTCTTTTCGTAATGCCTTAATTTTTTCTCCGAGAGTTGCCATATTGTAGCTCCTTTATAATTAAAAAAAGTTAAATACAATTAAACTTTTTGTTGTAATAATTGGAAAGTTGATTATATAATAAGTTTAACACAATTTAACTTTTAAGGGGAGAGTGTCATAATGGAAGATGTAAGTATAGGTCAAGCTGATTCAAGAATGAAGATTGCAACGAGAAATATCATTTTAATGATGATTGGAAAGATGACGTCTTTGTTAGGGGCGGGTATTTATACGTTTGCAATGGGGTTATACGTACTAAAGACAACTGGTTCAGGAATGGGGTTTGCCATTACGCTCGTTTGCGGATCACTTCCAAGGATGATCTGTGGTCCAATTGCAGGTGCTGTAGCTGACCGTGTCAATCGAAAATGGCTTGTCATTGGTACAGATTTATTAAGTAGTTTAACGATGCTTATTATGTTTATTCTTGCTACTATATTTGGACCATCACTTCTTTTTATTTATATTTCAGCAGCATTATTATCAATTTGTGCAAGTTTTTATTCTGTTGCATTAACGTCGTCTATTCCGAGTTTAGTGGATGAGGGGCGTATTCAAAAAGCGAGTGCTTTAAATCAAACGGCAGCTTCTTTATCAAATATTTTAGGGCCGATTATTGGTGGAGTTGTATTTGGTTTCTTTTCAATTAGGTCGTTCTTTTTGTTAAATAGCATTACATTCTTTTTAGCAGTTATTTTGCAATTATTTATTGTGTTTGATTTATATAAAAAAGAAGTGGCTGAGAGTAAAGAGCATTTCTTGACGAGTATAAAAGAAGGTTTTTCATATGTAAAACGACAGCATGAAATATATAGCTTAATGAAAATAGCATTGTGGGTAAACTTTTTTGCTTGTGGGCTAACCGTTGCACTTCCATACATTATCGTCCATACATTGCATTTATCTTCAAAGCAACTCGGTACTGTAGAGGGAATGTTAGCAGTCGGGATGTTAATGGGGGCGATTGCTTTATCAGTGCGTAAAGAAGTGAATAATCCGTTTCGTTCTATTTATACGGGACTGTTTTTGTTTGCTGGTTTGAGTTTATGTACAGTCTTCCCGTTGTTAGTTACCATTCCAAAAGTGGCAAGTTTTATTTACTATATTGCTTTTATGATGTTAACGGGTATATCAATTATGATTGTAAATATTCCGATGCAAGTACATATGCAAAAGACGACAGATCCGAGCTACTTAGGGCGTGTGTTTGGCCTACTTGAAACAATTGCTACTGCAATTGCACCGCTCGGTATGATTGTATATGGATTATTATTAGATATGTTGCCAACTAGCATTGTTATGATGACATTAGGCGGAGGGTTATTGTTAGTTGTATTAGTTGGAGTAAAGCAACATATGGCGAAAAAACAAGTGGACGTGTCGGCTTAAAAATAAGAAAATAATAAAAATTCGACTTATCATTATAAAAATGACCAAATTAGTATTTTAGTTTTTGAAACTCTTTTTCATGTATGTTACAGTATAGTGAGCAAGCAAAGAAAAGGAGAAAACATCATGAAAAAATTAAGTTTTGTTATGCTTTTTCTATTAGTCGTGATGGCTGGATGTAGCAACTATGACACATATATTGAAACAGGTATGCAATCATTGAAAGATGAAAAATATAGTGATGCAACGATGTGGTTTGGAAAAGCAGAAAAAGAGAAATCAGGAAATGAAGCGAAATCATATAAAGAAGTTGCTGAGAGAATGGATCACGGGGCAACAGCATTAAAAGACGGTAAGTATTTAGAAGCGAAAGATATTGCAAATGTAGTGTTACAAATGAAAAAGGACGATGCACTTGAAACAGCTGTAACATCAAATGCAGAGAATATGCTTCAAAAAGCAAAAGATGTGGAAAAGAAAGTAAATGAAAGAGTGGCAAAGCGTAGAAAAGTAGAAGAAGAAGGAATTGATAAACTTATCAAAGCTGTCGATAGCATAGATGACGTGAAAGAAAAAGAGAAAAAATTTTCAGAAGCATTAGATAAGGCTGAAGAGGCACAAGCAAGAATTGAAGCGAAGAAAAATAAATAGAGTTGTAGTTTAAAAGGCTGTCGTGTATAACGACAGCCTTTTAACTTTTTTCTGCATAAGAAGTGATGCTATGTAGTAAAAAAGAAATAATTTTAGAATTCCATCTGTCCTCATGATGAATTGTATAAATGTTACGCTGAAATTCAAATTCAGGGATAGGTATGTAGCATAGTTCATTTCGTTGTACTTCTTGTTCAATAGCGAGTTTAGAAATAAAAGCGACACCATTACCGTATTTTAAAATTTGTTTCATCGTTTCTAATGAATCTAATTCAATTTCGGATTGGAATGTAATGTTATGAGCTAACATCCATTTTGTAAGTAAATCTCTCGTTGTAGATGGATTACGATGCAATAATATACGTTCCTTTTCAATGTCTTGTAATAATACATTTTCTTTTTTTGAAAAAGGATGTTCTTTGGAGAAAACAAGAACAAGTGTATCAGGCATTACAATCGTCTGTTTTAAAAGTGATTCATCAAACGGTGCCGCAGAAATTACCCCGAGATCAATTTCATGATTTTGTAGCATTGTTCGAATTTCAGGAGCTGTTTTTACCATAAGTGTTATTTTTATATTTGGAAATTCACATTGAAATTGGTGAATAATTTCTGGTAAAAGATAAGTCGCTGGTACATAACTAGCGCCAATTGCTATAGCGCCTTTATGAAAATCTTTAAACTCTTGCGTGACCCGCCTAGCTTCTTTCATAAGTGCATCTATTTTACAAGCATAATGATGCAATGCCTCACCAGCTTCTGTTAAGAAATATCTTCCAGAACGTAATTCAAATAAAGACACACCGAGTTCCTCTTCTAAGCTTTTTATATGGAATGTAATAGTAGGTTGTTTCACACCAAGTTTTTCTGCAACAATCGTAAGCTTTTTATATTTCTTAATAAGCACTACAATTTCTAATTTTAAGAGATTCATGGCAATTTGCCCCTTTTTCTTCTAACTATAGAAAAAATCTATAGAAATAAATAGTTTATTAGAAGTTTTTTAATTTAATCTTTACAGTACATTAACATTCAGTATAAATCTTCCATATAGAATGAAAGCAGGTTAAGAGTGAGGGGAGAGAGGTGAAACGATGGACATTAAAATTAGTGGATTAGAAAAGAATTTTGGAAAAACGCAGGCGTTAAAGCCGTTACAAATTGTCATGAAACAAGGTGAATTTACCACACTTTTAGGACCTTCGGGATGCGGGAAAACGACTTTACTTAGAATGATTGCAGGACTTGAAGAACCAGATAAAGGAGAAATATATTTCGGAGATACGTGCATGTATTCTAGTGCGAAAAAAATAAAAACATCTCCTCATGAACGTAATATCGGTATGGTATTTCAAGATTTCGCTTTATGGCCACACATGAATGTATTTGAAAATGTTGCATTTGGTTTAAGGGCTACAAAGCAAACGAATCAATTACGGGAAAAAGTAGAAGATGCAATAAAGCGAGTTCGCCTGCAAGGGATGGAGAAAAGATATCCACATGAACTCTCTGGCGGACAGCAGCAACGTGTCGCATTTGCGAGAGCAATTGTAACAAAACCGCATTTTATTTTGTTTGATGAACCGCTGAGTGCACTCGATGCAATCTTGAGAGAAGAAATGCGATTAGAGCTTATGGATATCGTTCATTCGATCGGTTTAACGGCATTGTATGTTACTCACGATCAAACAGAAGCGATGTCAATGTCAGATCAAATTATTGTTATGAAACAAGGAGAAGTATTACAAAAAGGAACACCAGAAGATATTTATGTGAAGCCATCTCATGAATTTGTTGCAAAATTTGTTGGTAAGGCAAATTGGCTTGTAGAGGGTAAACAAATGATTCGTCCAGAGCATGTGAGCTGGACGAAAAATGAAGTGTGTGAAATGTATACAGGTGAAATTCAGCACGTTACATATGTAGGAGAACGGTATGAAATGAAAGTAAACATGGGTGCACTTGGAATATGGACAGCTTATCACAATAGTAAATTAAGCATCGGTAAACCAGTATCGTTATATGTGCCAAAAAAATATATTCATCATATAGGGGGAGAATCGTATGAAGAAATTCAGTTCGCTTAAGTCTTTATTTGTATGTACGTTATTATTTTCTGCTGTAGTAACAGGGTGTAGTTCAAAGACAGGTAGTGCAGATGCCAAAAATAAAAATGCGAATGAAAAGAAAATTGTTGTATATAGTGCGGGGCCAAAAGGATTAGCAGAAAAAATACAAAAGGACTTTGAAAAGAAAACAGGTATAAAAGTAGAAATGTTTCAAGGAACAACAGGTAAGATTTTAGCGAGAATGGAAGCTGAAAAGAAAAATCCAGTCGTTGACGTAGTCGTACTTGCATCTTTACCAGCGATGGAAGGATTAAAAAAGGATGGGCAAACGTTAGCTTATAAAGAAGCGAAACAAGCTGATAAGCTTCGTTCTGAATGGTCGGATGATAAAGGACATTATTTTGGATATAGTGCTTCAGCATTAGGAATTGTGTATAACACAAAAAATGTGAAGACAGCGCCTGAAGATTGGAGCGATATAACAAAAGCGGAATGGAAAGGAAAAGTGAATCTTCCAGATCCAGCACTTTCAGGTTCAGCTTTAGACTTTGTAACTGGATACGTGAAAAAGAACGGGAAAGATGGATGGAATTTATTTGAACAGCTTAAGAAAAATGAAGTTACAGTAGCGGGGGCAAACCAAGAAGCATTAGATCCAGTTGTAACAGGTGCAAAAGATATGGTCATTGCGGGTGTTGATTATATGACGTACAGTGCAAAAGCAAAGGGTGAACCGGTTGATATTGTGTATCCAAAAAGCGGAACAGTTATTAGCCCGCGTGCAGCAGGGATTATGAAGGATAGTAAACATGTAGAAGGTGCAAAAGAGTTTATTGATTATTTATTATCAGAGGATGTGCAAAAACAAGTGTCTAAAGCGTATTTATTACCGGGCAGAACAGATATAAAAGCTGAAAATAGACCGAATGTAGAAGAGATTCCAGTATTAAATATTGATTGGAAAACAGTTGAGAAAGAACAAGATGAAATAGGAAAACAATTTAAGAAAGTATTTCAATAAGATGGTGATTACATGGTAAATCCATTCGTATCAGTACGGCAAATTGGAATGACGGTAGCGCTGTTACTTGTGGCGATGTTAATCGTCATTCCGCTTTTTCTCATTTTATTTTCTAGTGTATATGAAAATAGTAGTTGGAATTTTTTAAAGCCTTTTGAAGTGATGCAGAATGGTGGGTTAGCTGGGATTTTTCTAAACTCAATGCTCCTAGGTGTACTCGTAGTAATAGGAGCAACCATATTTGCATTTCCATTAGCGTTCATTATGAGCAAAACAGATGTTGGAAAGTATAGTAAATTGGATATTGTTTTTATGATTCCATTTATGACACCGCCGTATATTGGATCGATGGGCTGGATTTTGTTCATGCAACCGAACGGCTATTTCGAGCAGTTTTTCCCGATGCTAAAGATGATTTCATCTTCGTTTTTCAGTTTAGGTGGTATGGTTTTAATTATGAGTCTGCATTTATTCCCATTTCTTTACTTCATGTTGAAAAACACGTTACTTCAAATTGGGAGTAGTAAAGAAGAAGCTGCAGCAGTTCATGGTGGAGGCTTTTTCTACCGTTTAAGAAAAATAATATTGCCATTATTAGTTTCAAGTTATGTAATGGGTGCTTTACTTATTTTCGTAAAGACGATTGCTGAATTTGGAACACCGGCTACATTCGGACGTAGAATAGGATTTCATGTATTAACATCAGAGATTCATAAATTTATTTCGAGTTGGCCGATTGATTTTAGTAGTGCAACAGCATTATCTTCTTTATTGCTTAGTGCATGTATGCTCATTTGGTATATGCAAAATGTATTGAATCGAAAGTATTCATATGCAATGGTTAGTGGAAAAGGCGTGAAATCTAAAAGGTATACTTTGTCTATATTTACAAGGGTTGTAGCATGGTTTTATGTAATTGGTTTATTAATTGTATCAATTGGGATCCCGTATTTTTCTATACTGATTGCTTCTTTGTCAAAATTAAGAGGCGGCGGCTTACATATAAACAACTTTACAACGAGCCATTATGAAGCATTGTTTACAATTGGATCTCCAGGATTAGAGGCTTTATGGAACAGTTTTCTTTTTTCACTTATAACAGCGATTATTGCTGCTACTATTGGAGTCTTTTTGGCGCTTATGATTCGAAAAGGGAAAAAGTCCTCTGAAAAGTGGCTTGATATGTGCGGTATGTTACCGAATATGGTACCAGGAATCGTGATGGTTGTAGGGCTTATTTTATTTTGGAATTCACCCTATATGCCCCTGTCAATTTACAATACACCCGTCATGGTTATCGTAACGTACGTCGTTCTTTTTTTACCTTATACGGTGCAGTATGTAAAATCATCGCTCGGGCAAATTGATGATTCTCTTGTACAGGCAGGAAGTATTTTTTCTGGAAATTATATTTATATTTTTAGAAAAATAATATTACCTCTTATTATCCCGGGCATTCTTGCCGGATGGGCGATGACATTTACAATCTCGATAAGAGAGTTAGTAGCATCGCTTCTCGTACTACCTCCATCAGTAGAAACGTCAGCAACATTTATTTTCGCTCAATTTGAACAAGGAGAAGTATCTATTGGGATGGCGATGGCTGTCGTTTCAGTTGGACTTACAACAGTATGTTTATTACTTCTGCAACATATGGAGCAAAAACGAAAAGGGGTAGCATGATGAGGATAGAAGTATGGGGAGGAGCGGGAGAATACGGTCGTTCTTGCTACTTCGTAAAAAATAAAGAGACGAAAATAGTATTTGATTGTGGTATTAATCGATCATATGAGGATAGTTATCCAAAAATAGAGAGGGAAGTTGTACCGTTTTTAGATGCAGTATTTTTATCACATATTCATGAAGATCATACGATGGGCTTACCTTTATTAGCGAAGTATGGATATAAGAAAAAAATTTGGACGACTCGTTATACGAAGGAGCAACTTCCCGCTTATTATGAAAAATGGAGAAACTATAATTTAACGCAAGGATGGAATGTGCCTTATAACGACCAAAATGTTAAAGATTTAAATTATGTATATATTGATGAAATTAGTAATCCGAATGAATGGGTACAGATTACTCCTACATTACGGTTTCAATGGGGGTATAGTGGACATGTATTAGGGGCTGTTTGGTTTTTAGTGGATATGAGTCATACATATGTATTTTATTCTGGCGACTATTCAGCAGAGTCTAACATACTCCGAGCCAATTTACCTGAGAAATTGTGCGACGATATAAAAGTTGCAATCGTAGATGCCGCTTATCATACTGAGGATGTTTCGCAACATGAAAGAGTAAACGAACTGTGTGCAGAAATTGAACGAGTTGCACAAAATAAAGGAATAGCATTACTACCATTGCCACCGCTTGGTAGGGCGCAAGATATCGTATTGTATTTATATGAAAAATATAAAGAACTTCCCATTATAGTAGATCAAGAAATTTTGGATGGATTCCAACAGATGTTCGTATATAAAGATTGGATCAAAAATAATGAAGAACTTGAAGGGCTTATGGAGAGTTTAAAAAGAAATGTAATCGTTATGGATCATGACATCGATACGCAAAATAGTTATGGAATAGTTGTAATGAGTGATGCGAATATGCAAACGAAACGAGCGCAGTTATATTATGAACAACTGCGATATGAAGAACGAAATTCCATTATATTTACTGGACATATTGCTAAAGGGAGTTTTGCAGACAAAGTTTTGAAAGAACCTGTAGGTAAAGAATGTAGGGTGAAGCGAGTTCCATATAAAGTTCACCAAAGTATAAGAGATGTGAAAGAGATGTTAAATATATTATTACCAGAACATACGGTGTTAGTACACGCTTTGAAAGAGGATACGGATCGATTACAGAAAAAGCTTAGCATAGCAGGATATGAAAATGTGTATTCACTAACTATGGAACGTATAGAAGTCATTTAAAATGTAAAGGGGATAGGTATATGAAAAAAGCATTTGTATTCGTAAGCATTTTCTTTTGTTGTTTCCTTTATAACGTTCAGGAAGGGTTTGCTGCTAGTCCGATGACACCTAGTTTTGAAGTGAAGTTATTATTAAAGCCCGAACAAGTATTAGGTTACAACAAAGAAATGAACCAAGAGATATTAGAATATTTTCAGGCTGGTACAAATTATGAAAGAATACAAGTGCAATTTTTAGATACGGCAAATAAAAATTTAAGTAATGAAGGGTGGTTTGCGAGAATTCGAAAGAAAGAATTTAGTAAAGATTTTGAGCTAACATATAAAAAAAGATATCCGATTCAAAATGGTGTAATTCAAGATGCACTAGAAGTGGCTAAAAAGGATGGATTTGATAGTAAAACTGATAACTATGAGGCAGAAATAGATTGGGGATTTGAGAAAAAAACGTTAAGTATTTCAAATAAGAAAAGTTACAGCGCAAAAGGGTATGGCGTACTTGATTTACCAAACGAACGAGCTGCTCAAAACATGTTAATAGAAAAGTTGCCAGGGAAAATGAACAAATGGTTGTATACGAATTGGGGAGAAGAAATGCTCAAAAATTCTCGTATTTATGGCCCTGTATTAATGAAAAGGTATGCAGCTGAATTTGAAAATATTAAAACGAATATTGAAGTTTGGCCACTAAGTAATACAGGGAAAATAGAAGATGATTTCGTAATAGAAGTATCGTTTAAAACAAAAGAGGAAAGTATTGCAACAAAACAAAGAGAATTATTAATGAAGAGTTTAGAACAAAAAGGATGGTTGTTACCGAAAGATAGTTTGAAGACAGAACTTATTTTTCAGTGAATAGTAAAAAGGAATCCATATGTCATGGATTCCTTTTATATATGGGTATTAAGCTAAATCAGCTGACACGAACATATCATTATTTTGAAGGTTTTTAGAGCGTAAACTATAAGCAACTACTTTCTTTTTATGTTGCTTTACAACATCAATATGCTCTTCATGACTATAAATATAAAATGTAAAATCTTTTTTACCACGTTTTGCATTGATAATTAAAGGCGTGCCCTCATTGTGAGGTGGTGCATAATAGCGATCTAAAAATAAACCTTCGTTAAAATCATGAATAATTTTGGATTTTTGTTCGCCTTCTAAGTTATTTCCATTGATTGTAACAGTCGAATTCTCTTCTTCAAGTTGTGGATGTGTTTCGTACTTACTAATAATGGATTCAATAACAGAGTTGGGAAGGCTAGAAACGATAATTTTAAATGCCCCAAATACAACTAACATAACAATAAACCAAGTCGTCATAGTATATCATCCCCTTTTTCCTATTAAATAATATAACTCATATGGTAATAGTACATATGGTGAAGTTTTGTATAATTTGTGAAAAATATGCCATTTTTACGAACGAAATATTAGAAAAGTCAATTTTGTTACAAAAAGTTGAAATCGAAGTATTTTAAAAGAAAAAGGTTTATAATAAAAATATAACTAATAACCACATTACTAATTATAAGGAAGTGTAACTATGAGTACTGTAGCAATCGTATATGGTATTATTCTTTCCACAATTATTGTTTTGTTTTTTGTTGGGGTTTCACGTTATATTCATAAATGGAAAGAAGGCGTTGCGAAATTAAATCACATTGAAGAAGAACTTAGTGATTTAATGTTACATCATGGTAAGTAAAAAGTTTATTTTTTAACTAAACAATGTGAATAATATCACAAAACATGCTCTCATCATGAAGGCATGTTTTTTTGTTATGTGAATGATTAGGCACATTCATACATTTTTTCCATACGATACAGTGTGAAGATGGAAATGTTCGGAGTGGAAAAGAGGGATAAAATGAGTAGTTCAGGTTATGTTCCAGATAATAAAAATTTAAAGAAAAGTTCAGGAACTCCAAACCTTTTCTTTGATTCGAGAAAAAACATCTTTTTTAAAAGAGATGAGAAAAACGTTGCCTATGAAATTACGTCAACGCAGTTACCAGCAATGATCGGTGAAGCGTTTGTCGATTTATTTATGACAAAAGGGCACATGCGGGAACCACATTGGCATCCGAATGCGTGGGAATTAGATGTTGTTGTATCAGGAGAAGCAATTACATCTATCTTAAATCCGGAAACGAATCAATTGCAAAATTATCATGTGAAAGCAGGGCAAACTGTCTTTATTCCAATGGGATGGTGGCATTGGATTACAGCGATAACAGAAGAAGTACAATTACATTTGTTCTTCAATAACGATCAGTTTGAAACAGCAGAAGGATCAGACATACTTAGATTAACACCGCCAGAAGTATTTCAATCTGCATACGGTGTAAGTGCTGAAAAATTGGGAAAGGATCTTTCGCCAATTAAGGAGTCAGTTGTAATTGGTCCTCCTAACTCAAATCGACTAAATAGCATTAAAGAAAGTGACGACTCAAATATAGTTGTTACGTTAAATGGACAAATAACATCATGTGAAATAGAGTAACTCTTTCTTTTTTTAGGAAGAGTTACTCTATTTTGTATAATTTTGTAATTAGATTCGTTATAATTATATAGTAGGGAACTTAGTAAAGGGGGGCATATTGTGAACATATTAAAGATTATAGGAATTGTTGCAGGAATTATTATAGTAGCCGCTATAGCTTTCTTTTTTATTATGAAGTACTATTTGTCAAAAGAAGATCCTAATTACGTATTACAGTACATAAAAGAGCATAAAGGTGATAAAACATGTTCATTACTAATTAGAAAAAATGGGGAAGTAGTAACATCTATAAATGAAGATGTAAAATTGCCATTAGCGAGTATGGCCAAAATTGTAATAGCAGTTGAATTTGCTAAGCAAGTGTCAGAAGGAAAAATAAGTCGGGATGAACAAATTTCATTGCAGGAGTTAGAAAAATATTACGTTAAAAACACTGATGGTGGAGCGCATCCTGACTGGTTAGAAGATGCCAAAGCGAGAGAGTTAGTGAAAAATGGACAGATCGCTTTAGAAGAAGTCGCTAAAGGGATGATTCATTATAGTTCTAATGCAAATACAACATATTTGTTAGATAAGCTTGGAATAGAAAGGGTAAATGAAAGTATAAAAGAATTAGAGCTTACTAGTCATGACAAATTCTCTTCGTATACTGCTTCACTATATATGAGAGGGTATGTAGAAAAAGAGATTCATGAGCCAGAAAATCGATCATTAGAAATGATACGTAACATGTCAAAGGATGAGTATAATAAACATGTATTACAAATTCATGAATGGATGAAAGATGAAGAAGAATGGAAAAAACGGGATATTCCATTAAAGGTAGATATGGAATTTCAGCGAATTTGGTCAGATCGATTAGTGAGTGCAAACGCTAAAGATTATATGAGTATAATGGAAAAAATAAATAGTAGAAATTATTTTCCAAAATCAATGCAAGAAGAAATCGAGAACATTTTCAAAGGAACAGTTAAAAATAGTAAGTTCGAATATGCTGGTCAAAAAGGTGGTTCTACCGCATTCGTATTGACAAAAAGCTTGTATACTACAAATAAGAAAGGGAATAAAGTAGAAGTTGTCATTATGTTTAACGATATAGAAGATCAAGTTGCATATCAAAAGCTGAGAAATAATGTAGATTATTTTATTCGAGACATTATAACAAGTGAGGAATTCAAAAATAAATTATAATAGAATAATTTTATTATGTAAACAAGGTGCTATTAAAGGTAGGTGTTGAGATGAGGTTGAATGAGTATATGCTTGAAACGTTTCCAAATTTAGAACTTAGACCACCTCTATTTTATAATGGGGATATTGGTATTCGCTTTAGATTAGGTGTGAACTATGATTGCAATAACATTTATGAAAACTGCCCATATTTAGAAGGCGTTTATAATAGAGCGATTACTTTATTTCAGTCTTTACATGCAACAGAAGATGATATTTATATCGTAGTGGATGTAAATGACTATGCAGACGGTGAAATTTTCAAACACAAATTGAATATCTTTTCTAAGTATGTAAAAGAGAAGTCCGTTTTGTTTAAGTTACAGAAAAATACAATCCCTTATATTTTTCCAGAAGACGATGGAGACGGGGTATATAAAACTCATAGATATACTTTGAAATGTAAAGTTTCAGACTTGAAATACATTCCTATGCTAAAAGCAATTTGTAATCAAGATATGGGAATAAAACCGCGTATTTTTCATAGGGTGTATTTCATAAATATTAACAAGAATACTATATTTCACGTTTATGATGATAGGGGTTGTGATGTATTAGCTACCTCTCCTAATACAATTAGAGATATTTATCATACATATAATGATTGGATATTAGAATACGACAGAAATAAAATTGATAAAGTATTTAATTGAATGTAATCTATTTTAAATGAGGGAAATACCATAGAGGTGTTTCCCTTTTATTAATATGAAAATCAACATTCAAATTTGACAGCACTTATTATAAAGGTAAAGGGATTTGATGGTAATGTATTGAATTTGGATAGAAACAGAAAAGGGGGAATGAATGAATGACGACAATATATTTTGTTCGCCATGCTCACTCTATATATACAAAAGACGAAAGGGTACGTCCCTTATCTGAAAAAGGGCACTTAGATGTAGAGAATGTAACACGCTTATTAAAAGATAAGCATATTGATGTTGTGATTTCTAGTCCGTATAAAAGAGCGATTCAAACGGTACAAGGAATTGCAAATACATATAATGTATCGATACAAATAGAAGAAGATTTACGAGAAAGGTTATTAAGTAAAGAGCCAGTAACAGATTTTAATGATGCGGTCCAAAAAGTGTGGGAAGATTGGGATTTTGCACACGAAGGCGGAGAATCGAATGATGTAGCGCAAAGGCGTGCTGTAATATGTATGCAAAATATATTAAAAAAATATGAAAATAAGAATATTGTAATAGGTACTCATGGAAATATTATGGTGTTACTAATGAATTATTTTGACTCGAAATATGATTTTCAGTTTTGGAAAACCCTTCATATGCCTGACGTGTATAAATTAACTTTTGATAATAATTGTTTTAGTTCTGCTGAAAGAATACAGTCTACAGATTATCAGATAAATAATTTGTAAAAGTTTATCAAAAAAAGAGGAAAGGGAGAAGTTATTGTAGAAGTATGACTTTGTAACATAAAAATTATGTGTTAAAGGAGGCTGTTTACATGTTTGAGAAAGAGAAAGAAGGGCTTATTGAAGTTCACAACGTATATGAAATTGCACCAGCAGATGGAACAATTATTGGTATGGCAACGGAAGAAGAAATGGAAATTGCTGCTGAACTAGAGCTGCAGTACTATGCCCATTCTCGTTTGTTAGAAGCAAATATTCAGTTAGACGGTTCCTCCTACAAAGAGTTACTTCAGGAGTTCCAGGAGTACGAGAGAAAATCAATGAGCTTTTGGCGAGCAATACATAAGCGTTTAGCTGTGCCATGGGCATGGGTATTACGTATTGACGTTGCGAATGGCCCTATATATGTAAGTAATGGGAATTCGTATTATGAAGAAATCGATGATGAAGAAGATTATGAATAGATAAGTAAGGAAGCAGCGTTAGTTGCTTCCTTTTTTTATTTGCAAGGAGTGAATTGCTTCAATAATAATATCTGGTCGAGTATTTTCAATTCCGTGACCAGCATGTTCGGCAAGTATATATTGGCTATTTATTGAGAGTTGTAATTGTTCATGAATCAGTTCTTGCCACATTGTTTCTAGTTGTGTTGCTTCCTCTTTTGGCATGCCATCCTCAGTCAACTGAGTAATAGAATATTGAGGGTCTCTACCGATAACGATTAAAGGTGTTTTTAATGTTTTATGTAGCTCTTTTATTGAGCGGGCACAATTTTTCCACTCACATAGTTCAGAAGCTGTCGCTTTATATAATAGAGGGGAGGTAGAAAATTCAATGTACTGTCTTGATTGATCAACGAGTATAGGTTTTAGTTCATTATTAAGCATGTCTATATCCATTTTGGAGTATGTAATATATTTTTGAAGCCACATATCATCCGAATCCGTTTGATCAGAAATTGGTAAATGCAGTTCATCTAATCGGTGTAAGTTCATAGAAGTAGAATCAACTAAAATAAGTGCTTGCAGCTTATCTTCATGTAACATAGCAAAATGTTGTGCACATAAGCCTCCATAGGAATGACCGATTAAAATGATAGGCTCGTGAATAGCAAGTTCATGTAGTAACATATGAAGTTCGTTTGTCGCTTGTCTTGTAGTACGCGAATAATTTCCTAGTTCACTTTTTCCGTAACCTGGGCGATGGTATGAAATGACTGTAAAATATTGTGAAAGTTTTTCTATAATAGGGAGCCAATCATAAAATGAGCAACTCATTCCGGTCTGAATAACTACCGTTTGTTTACTACTTCCTTTTGTATATACTTCTATAGTTTGCTCCAATACCTCTACAAATTTATAAATAATAAACCCTCCTAACTAAGCTTGAAATAATTTTTGACAAGCAAAAACGATACACCAAACACCTATACCAAACAGGACAGATGTACTAAGTGAAAATGAGTTTTTTAGACCAATATAGACGATAAATAGTAGTAGTGCGGATGCAGGAAATCCATATAATACGCCTATAGCAAATTGACTTAATTCTTGTTTGTTCCCGCCTTCTAAAGAAATCCAAAATAGGCTCAGTAAACTAACGAGAGGAAGGGCAGCAATAAAGCCGCCTATCGTACTATAATGTTTAGCGACTTCAGTAATAACGCCAATAATAAGTGCAGAAACGATTACTTTAACGAGGAAATGCATATTTTGCCTCCTTCGCTAATAACGAAAAGGCTTTTTCAATTAATTGTTGTTCTTCTTTTGATAACTGTGATTCTAATATTTTTATCTTTTCTTTATCTAGTAAAGTATGCTTTTCTAATCCTTCAATGCCTTCTTTCGTTAAAGTAAGGTTTACGACCCTTTCATCTTGTTTGTTTCTTTCTTTCATGATAAATCCTTTTTGAATAAGGCGCTTTACGTGTTCTGATGCTGTGTTATGAGAGAGACTAAGCTCAGTAGCGACTTTTCCAATTGTTATATCTTTCTCACGAGAAATAAGTTGTAAAATACGAATGGCTTGGTGAGAAAGGTTGTCCTCATACTCATATCGTAAGTGATAATAAATGCTCTCCCAATGTTGATTGATGTCTTTCATAATGATAAATCCCCCTATTTTTATATCGTATAGTAAGATATATTCGTGAACACAGAAATAAAATCCTTTTATTTGGATAAAAAATGTTGAAAAAGTTTATTTTTATTGAAATATAAGGTAATCTATGTGTAAAGGTATACATTTAGCAAGAGAGAGGATGATAGCTGTGAATACATTCAAATGGATGAGTCATGAACAGATGTATGTAGATGAAATACATGTTGAAAAATGTGGTCCTCTTTCAGTCGGCGTATATGGGGGAAATCAAGAGAGTGATGCATATGAACGAGGAGATGCGGTACTTGCTTGGTGGGATCCTGAATTACAATTTGAATTTGTTATGATTTTTGATACACACCACAAAACAAAAAATATTGATTATATAATAGAAGCAATTTCAGCAAGAAAAGAGAAACTAAAAGAGTTATTTTCTTACCCGATACATTTAGCTTTTCATCATACGCATATGTACTTATTAGCGTTATTTACAGATGAATTGTTTATTGAAAAATGTGATCAAGATGATGAGGAACTTGCATGCTTAATTTGTTTGCGAAAAGGCGAATTTTTATATTGGCTATCAGTTGGTGATTGCTTCGCATATTTATTCCATTCTGAAAAAACGAAGAATGGTAAAGGGCGGTTAAATAAACGGAAGAATTACGAATATATTGGTAGGAAAAATATTTTTGCTGCAAATACACCTTGCTTTACATCAGGTGTCAGAGGATTAGAAAAAGGAATGAATCACATTGTAATGGCAACGGACGGTATTTTAGAGTGTGATAAACGAAAATTTGATGATGATCAATCTTTAGTAGAAATATTGCACGACGGAAGTTGCTTACAGATTGAGCCAGTATTAACAAATGTACTGCAGTGGAAAGGTAGAGATTGTGCCACAATTATTGGATGGTCCATTGATACTGAAAATAAAAAATGCGCTAATTAATATAAAAGGAGTTCAAGGTTTTTATCCTTGAACTCCTTTTTGTTAAGCAATATAAATATGATATGTTTTCAACCATTCATTTACTTGTAGCATATATTCCATAGCACTTCTTGCTTCAAAATTGTTAATTTCTTTATTGCTTTCATCGGCAATGGCAAGTAGTGTGGAATGATTAATAAGTGAGAAAATAGGATTGTTTTTATTACTGCACAAGTCGAGTGATAAATGACGGATTGTTTGTAAATAATGTGGATCTTGTGAAGTTGGGTAAGCACTTTTTCTTCTATTGCGTACATCGTCAGGTAAAGCAGGTTGCAGTGCTCTACGTAAAATGCCTTTTTCAATATTATCAATGCTTTTTATATTGAAAGGAACGTTCCATAAATATTCAACTAATCTATAATCGCAAAACGGTACACGTACTTCAAAGCCTACAGCCATACTCATACGATCTTTACGATCAAGTAAGAACGGGAGAAATCTCGTTAAAAATAAATAAAACATTTGGCGTTGTTTCGCGGCTTTTTTACTTTCCCCTTCAAGAGTAGGTACTTCAAGAATCGCTTCTTGGAAGCGTGTATCAATATAGTTTTCTAAGTTGCATTGGTTATTTACTTCATTTAGTAGAAGAGGGGAAGTGTTTTTCCAATTTGTTAGCCAAGGAAATTTATCGACAAATAGTAAATCCTCTTGATGAAACCAAGGGTAACCACCGAATACTTCATCAGCAGATTCGCCGGATAAAGCTACAGTTGCATCTTTTTTCATTTCGCAAAATAGTAAATATAGTGAAGTTTCCATTTCGCCAGCACTCGGTAAATCTTTTGCACGGAGAGGGACGAATAAGTGATTTGCTAATTCTTCAGCATTCACAATAATGTCATGATGAGATGTCCCTACATGTTCGGAAACACGTTTTACCCAAGGAGCGTCTAAACCAGTGCGAGCAAATGTCAGCTCGAAATCTTTTGCACTATTTACAAAGTCAACGGAATACGTATGAAGTGTTTTATTTTCCGCTGCAAACTCTTTACCCGCTAGTGCAGTAATACCGCTAGAATCTAATCCTCCTGATAACATACAAACGAGAGGAACATCGGCAATTAATTGTCTTTTTACTGTATCTTGTAAAATAGATAAAATATGTGATGATGTATCTTCAGTAGAGTCTGTATGAACTTTACTTTCTAAATTCCAATATTTCTTAACTACTTTTTTATCACGTGTAAACGTTATAGAATGTCCAGCACGCACTTCTTGAATATGTTTAAAGACGCCACATCCTGGAGTTCGAAATAATCCTAATCCAAATATTTCGTTTATGCCATCCGCATCAATTTCAGCAGGGACAGATGGATGCGCTAATAGTGCTTTTATTTCAGATCCGAAAATAATGCTGTCATTTCTTTCAGTATAAAAGAGTGGCTTTACGCCTAAATGATCACGTGCTAAAAATAATTGTTGCTTCTGATCATCCCATAAAGCGAAAGCGAAAATTCCGTTTAAATGTTGTACGCAGTCTTCTTTCCATTCTAAATAAGCATGTAGTAACACCTCTGTATCCGAATGTGTTTCAAATGCATGACCACATTTTTGAAGTTGCTCTCTAAGCTCGCGGAAATTATAAATTTCTCCATTATAAGTAAGAGCATACGTATAATCACCAGCACGAAATGTTTTTGGTTGTGTCCCGCCTTCTGGATCAATTACGATTAACCGACGGTGTGCAAAGGCCGCACGAGGTGAAAACCAAAATCCTTCAGCATCCGGACCGCGATGCTGGATACTATTTGCCATCTTTTCTAAAATAACATGTTCATTGGAAAGATCCTTATTCCAATTTACCCAACCTGTAATTCCACACATACACATCTCATCTCCTAATTTAAAATGTTGAAAAGTAGATTAATGAAATAAAGTGAAACTTTAATCAGTGGTTTTTTTTTCCATAACCCACTGATTATTAGCCCTCACCAATCGGGCTTTTACGGGCAGTTATCTCCCACCTAACTTCCTCGCATTCGCCCAATTTTGAGGTGGGATTTACTGCCCGTTAATGCGGAGTAAAATGTACACCAAGTTAAAGAATGACTATATAAATAGTGTACTACATGAATTAAATTGCAGACTTGAGAAAATTTTCTTGTAATACATAGTTATGTGAGACAATGACGTAGGGAAAGTATTCCATAACATACAAAAAATAAAAAAGATGAGAGAAAATATTTTGTAAGACGTTATATAGGGTGTAAAAGCTTTTACAAAAAAATAAGGGGAATCGCTACATGAAATCAAATGAGAAAAATTTTATAAAAAGATTACAACGACAAAAAGAAGATGCGCTAGAATTTGTTGTCGATACATACTTACCACTCATAAAAGGAATAACGCACAAAGTTCTCCTTCCAGTTCAAAATGATGGACTCATAGAGGAATGTGTAAACGATATATTTCTTTCCATTTGGAATAACGCAAATAAATTTCATGGAGAGCCGAGTGACTTTAAAAAATGGATAGCGGCGATTGCGAAATTTAAAGCGATTGATTATTACCGGAAAGCGACTAGAAAAGTAGAAATTATTTCAGATGAGTTTCATATTAGTACGGAAAAGTCAGCTGAAGATGAATTAATCGTTATGGAAGATAGGGAAGAGTTATTGAAGCTTATTAATCAATTAGAACCGTTAGATCAAAAGGTGTTCATTATGAAATATCTTCTCGGTATGAAGACAGAAGAAATAGGAGATAAGTTAGGGTTAACTCGGGCAGCGATCGATAATCGTGTATACCGTGGGAAAAAGAAACTACAACAAAATGCTACGAATATTAGTTTTGGAGGTAGTGCCATATGAAAGACATTTACGAACTATTAAATGATATTGATATAGATGAAAGAGAACTTGAGGAAATTGAGGCTTCTGAAATTGAAAAAGAAAAAGTAAAACGAAATGTAAAACAATCGATACGTACGAAGAAAAAGATGAAAAGTTGGAAAAAAGGTGTCGCTGCCGCATCTATTTTAGTAGGGTTATCAGTTGCAACGCTTGGTATTGGATTTCCTACATATGCAGGGGGATTGCCAATTGTAGGTGATATATTCCGATTTTTAGATAATGGTAGAACAGGGTTATATGAAAATTATAAAGCGAACGCAGAGAAGAAAACGGGGCTTCATAATAATTATCAACAATACGCCACAGTACTAAATATGACAAAAGAAAGAAATGGAATTAAGATAACGATTAATAATGCGATTTTCGATGGTAAGACAGTATCAATAAACTATTCTATAGAAAGTAACAGAGATTTAGGAAAAAATCCAAGTACGTTGGATTTTTTAACTATTAAAGGAGCAGGTGCCCAATCAGGAAGCAATGAAATTATTAAGGTCGCTGATAGGCAATATAAAGGTTTAATAAAAACAAGTAGTGATCTAATTAGTAATAAAGGAACTACAGTGAATGTTGAATGGAGTATACAAAGTATAAACATTTTAGAAACAGAAGAAGAGATAAAAGGAGATTGGAATTTTAATATTAATCTAAAAGGAATAGAAAATAAAGAGAAATTGATTAGAGGTAGTGCAGAAAAAGATGGTGTAAAAGTTAATATGGAGAGAATGGAAATAACACCCATGTCGTTTATTCTATATTACAACCAAGAAGTAGATCAAGAAATAAGAGGTGTATGGGATGGAGTGGATGTTGATTTAAAAGTGAGAGATGATATAGGTAATCAGTATTATGGAGAAGGAAATGGAGGCTCAGGTGAAGATCCTTATAATTTTAATTGGAGTGAAACATTCCAACAACTTAATGAGAATGCGACTAAGTTAATAATAACGCCTTACGTTAATTTAAGAATTCACACTCCTGAAAATTATGGCTCGGTAACAATAGTTGGAGGAGAAGTAAAGGAGCGTTTTGTGCCTCGAAGATTGGGAGGCAATAAGGGTATTGCGTTAGATGATATCGTAATTGATTTAAAGAAATAAAAGAGAGACTGCCTAAAACAATTAGGCAGTCTTTTTTTCGTTAAGAACTAGTAACGAGTAATGCATGTGGATGCTGCGTTTTATACTCATCTTTCCACGGAATGTTTAATTGTTCCCACGATTCGCCGCTATCTTTGGATTGAAAGGCGCCGTTGTTATTTAAAGTGTAAAACGTATGTGGTTCTGCTGGATTTGTAGCAAACATTGAAATGACTGTACCAATTGCAGATGGTAGACCTTGCTGCAATTGCTCGAAAGGAGTATCTTTCGTTTTACGATAAATATAAGATTCATAAGGAATATGGTGATGGGCGAGGTCAGCACTTGGTGCGGCAGAAACGAGAATTGTATTGCAATCAGCTGGATCAATAGCCATGCTGTATAAATAATGATGTTCAAGTCCTTCACTGCATGATATCCAGCTGTTTCCACTGTTATAACTTTCAAGGTATGCACGATCAGGTCCGCCCATAAATCCGTCACCACATGATGCATAAAGGCGATTTGGAGCTTCAGGGTGCATAAGCAATTGATGTGCATCGATAGGAGCACCGAATTTTTTATCAATCCAAGTATGCCCTCTATCATTACTTTGAATAACAGCACCAGCTTCAATTGAAACATGGATTGTATTCGGATTGTTTGGATCAACTGTAATCCAGCGTACATGATGGGTAAAAGGTCTAGGCGGAAAAGCCCACGTATAAGAAGATAATAATGATTTCATATTTTTAAGTTCAGTCCACGTTTCACCACCATTTTCAGAACGGAATAAAGCGCTCGGTTCTGTGCCGACATAAACGACGCCATAGCCGTTAACTTGTTCATTAGGACTTATCGTAATGGAAGTTATCGAAGAGTGTAAAATACCATCTTCTCTAGGGAAATCAAAGTAACGATATGAATCTCCAATCGGTTTCCACGAATCACCGCCATCGTCGCTTAACCATAAACCTCGTCCAAATGTTCCGCAATATATACGATTATTTTGGAATGGATCAACTGCGATACAAGTAGGTTGCATGTTTTGTAAGTGATACGCTGTTTCAAAGTGACCATATTGTTCTTTCACTACAACAAGTTCACGTTCCATACAGAGAAATAAACGTTTCATTTTCATAACCTCCTTAAAAATTCTTTCATTAGTAAACAATATGAAGCTGAAAAAGAAGTAGTCTTATTTTTTGTTGAGAAAAAGGACTTGTTTGAAAAATAACGAAGTGTGTAGGTAGAAGGAAGCGGACGTTTATGGGCAGTTAATGGGGGATAAAGAGGGGGAGTTTGTTTCATACTAACATACAGATATTGCACTTAAAGGAGCATTCGTATGGGACATTCACATGATCATGGTCATTCTAACAATAAAAAAGCGTTACTAATCGCTTTCGTATTAACAACAAGTTTTATGATTGCTGAAGTTATTGGGGGATTTGTAACAAATAGCTTAGCACTATTATCTGACGCGGGGCATATGTTAAGTGATGCAGTATCGTTAGCGTTAAGTTTACTTGCGTTCAAGCTCGGAGAAAAAACAGCAACAACTGCGAAAACATATGGGTATAAGCGAGTCGAAATGTTAGCGGCATTATGTAACGGTGTCGTTCTTATTGTCATTTCAGTATACATTTTTATTGAAGCAATTCGCCGTTTTAAAGAGCCAGTTGAGATTGCTAGTAATGGGATGCTCATTATTGCTGTACTTGGTCTGCTTATTAATATTTTATCAGCTTGGATATTAATGAGAGGCGGAGATGTGAAGGGGAATTTGAATTTAAGAAGTGCTTTCTTACACGTATTAGGCGATCTATTAGGATCAGTCGGAGCGATTATTGCAGCGCTATTTATTAAATTTTTCGGATGGACTGTTGCTGATGCGATTGCTAGTATTCTTGTGTCTATTTTAGTCATTATTAGCGGATGGCGTGTAACACGTGATACGGTCCATATATTAATGGAAGGTGCACCCCAGCACATAAATGTTGAAGAGGTAAAAAGTACATTATTAAATATTACGGTTGTAAAAGAAGTTCATGATTTGCACATATGGTCTGTCACATCTGATTTTCAAGTATTAACTTGCCATTTGATTATTAAAGGTGATGAAACGCAAAATGTATTAAAAGAGGCTACGGATGTATTAAAGGAGAAGTTTCATGTAGAACATGTCACTATTCAAGTAGAAATAGATGGTGAATTTAATCATAGTGAGACAACTTGCAAAGTATGAAAGAAAAAGGATAAGAAAATGTGTCATAACATTTTTCGCACGGCATACATATATATAATGTGGCCACAAATACTTTGTAAGGTAAATATTTCATGAAATTACTTTACTTATAAAGAGTCATCTTTTATAATCAAAAATGGTAATTGATAAAGATTATCGTTTTCAATGATTGTGGAAAGGAGTTTTTTAAAAGATGAGTAGTCAACTCCGTTTTGCTGTTGAAAATCGTAAGAGGCATTTAATTGATGAGTTAATTGGAGCAGGTGTGTTTAAAATTCGCGACCGACAATTATACGAGCTGTCTTTAGAGGAATTGGAAAAAGAGTACGAAGATATGGAAGAATATGCAGATATTCAGGCATAACTATATAGATTAGTAAAAGGTGAGCTGGTTACGATTTTGTGTAACCAGCTCTATTATTATTTCGTAGAAATTATTTTTGATATTTCTTTCATTGGACGGAGCCAGTTTTGAGACATCATTTGTTCCATTTGTTTTTCGTCCTGCTTTTGCAATGCTTGAATGATAGAGTGATGTTCTTCAATAGATTGACTTGCTGGAACAAAGTTTTGGAAAAACAAATATTCAAGGCGTAAAACGTGAAGTTGCATATTTTCTAGAAAGGGTTCAATATATTGGTTTTTAGCAATAGAAGAAATTGTATTGTGAAATTGTATATCTAGTTTTAAAGCTTGTTTTGCGTTTTTCTTCTCTATAGAGCGCTGAAAATCAGCATTTATTTCAGAAAGTAGTTTCAGATCAGCGTCTGTAATGTTTTGAAGTGCTTGCTTTCCTATAATAGAGTGAAGACCAGCCATCGTTTCATAAATGATAGGAATGTCGTCTAACTTAATAGGAGCAATTTTTGTTTTTTGCCCAGGTACCATTTCCACTAATCCAGAAAGCTCCAATATTTGAAGTGCTTCTCTTACAGGTGTTCTGCTTACTCCTAGTGCTTCAGCCAACTCCCCATCATTAATTTTTTCATCAGGCTGCAGTACACCTTCAATAATCCAATCTTGTAGTTGATTTAAAACGAGTGATTTTGCCGAAACTCTTCCTTGTTTTTTATAATTTTGAGGGATAGGCATAGTGAATTCAATCCTTTCATTGTATATTTTCTTTTTTCTCATGAACAAACTTTAATTCCTGTTTCCCTTCATCCGGTTTTTGGCTTAAGATGAGCACCATTACAATGACACAAAAAGCCCCTAATAACTGAAAAGATTGAAAGGGTACGTGTAATATAAGTACAGAAGAAATAATAGCTGCGAGTGGTTCAGTACAACCGAATAATGTCGTTTCTTTCGGAGTCAGGTATCGTATGCTGTCTAAGTATAAATAAAATGCAATCAGTGTTCCGAAAATAACGACAAATGTGATGAGCGGTAGGGTACTTAGTTTTACATATTTCATAGTCGATAATAAAATGAATTCGTTTGTAGAAATAAAGTGTAGAATCGTAACGCCAATACCCCCAATAATCATGCCCCATCCAACGATAACAGAGGAAGACCAGCTTTCTAGTAATTCCTTGGAATATAAACTATAAAAAGCAAGAGATAACCCAGATAAAATACCCCAAATAATAGCCGGTGTAGAAACAGCTAAGTTATGAACAGACCCATTTGTTAGTAAGAGAAAAGTGCCTACTAATGAAAGGTTAATAGAAATGAAATCAATTTTTGATGGCCGAACGTTCCATTTGAAAAGTAAGTATACAGTAATAAATATAGGAGCTAAATATTGCAATAATGTTGCGACGGCAGCGTTCCCTTCTTTAATAGAAGCGAAGTACGTGTACTGTACAGCAAGCATACCGAATAGGCCAAACAATATCATTTTAGTAGCATCAGATTTTTGTTTCCATATGCCGAATATTTCTTTTTTTCTCGTTCCGAATGAGGAAATAAGGAGCAAGATAACGCCAGATATAAGCAATCGAATTGTAACTAACCATTCAGTAGAAACATTTTCATATTGAAAAAGTTGTTGTGCAGCTGTTCCGGACAATCCCCATAAACAAGCACCAATTACAACCATAATGATTCCTTTTAAACGATTTGGATCCATATGATTTTATATCTTCCTTTCTAAAAATATATATTGAATACAATATGCAATATATCACAGAAAAGGATAATAATAAACTGAAAATTAAAACTGAATCCTAAAATGTTATTCACATGAAAGAAAGTTTGGCGAATAGGAGTATGATAAAGTAAAAAAGGCTTCATTTTTAATGAAGCCTTTTTATCCCGCTTTAATGGGCAGTAAGACCCCCACCTCAAAATTCAGCGAAAGCAAAGAAGTTAGGTGGGGGTCGGGCTGCCCATTAAAGTCCGATTGGTGGGGGCTGATTAAAGTCTCACTTTATTGATGTTTATGGAGTATAAGTAAACGCCGGAATAGGATCAACAAATGTATTCCAGTTTTGTTCCATTTCTTTTTCTGTTAATAGACAATCATTTAATGATTGTTCAATTAAAGAACGATTCATATCAATGCCGATAAATACGAGCTCAGTTATTCGATCTCCATATCGCTCGTCCCAGTTTTTCAATACTTCGGGTTCTTCTGTAATCATTTGATTTCTTTCATTTTCAGGTAACGCTGCTATCCATTCACCGGCTCCTTGAATTGTAATAGAGGAACCTGCTTGAGATAGAAGCCCTATCATATTATTACGAGATGCGAGCCAGAAAAAGCCTTTCGCTCTTACAACATCTACAGGCCATTTTTCTAGCCAATTCATAAGACGTTCAGGATGGAAAGGGGATTTACGACGGTACACAAAGGAATTGATACCATATTCTTCTGTTTCGGGTGTATGATGCTCACTATTTAATTCTTGCATCCAGCCCGCTGATTGACTGGCTTCCTCATAATCGAATAAATTTGTATTTAAAATTTCTTGCAATGGTACGTGGCTAAATGAAGATTCGATAATTTTTGCACCAGGGTTTAATTTTTTTAGTAAATGATGAAGTTCTATCACATCTTCTTTTTCTAGTAACTCAATTTTATTAAGAATAATGACATTTGCAAACTCAATTTGGTCTATTAGTAAATCAATAACTTCCCGCGTATCATTTTCATCGATAGCCTGTTTACGGTCTAATAAACTTTCCCCATTTGCAAAATCATCCCAAAATCTATTTGCATCTACAACTGTAACCATCGTATCGAGGCGACAATTTTTCGTTAAATCGATATGAAGTACTTCGTCAGTATAAGTAAATGTTTGGGCGACTGGAATAGGCTCACTTATACCTGAAGATTCAATAATTATATAGTCAATATCACCGTTTTCAACAAGCCGATTCACTTCTATCATTAAATCTTCTCGTAGTGTACAGCAAATACAACCATTTTGAATTTCTACTAATTTCTCTTCCGTACGTGAAAACCCACCTTTTTTTATAAGGGATGCATCAATGTTTATTTCGCTCATATCGTTAACGATAACAGCCACTTTTAAGTTGCTCTTATTAGTCAAAATATGATGCAGTAGAGTTGTTTTTCCAGCTCCTAGAAAGCCACTTAGTACAGTGATAGGTATCTTTTTCATGAAATAATCTCTCCTTTAAATCGTAATTATTACGTTTTATATTAAGTGATAAAAAAGAAAAAATCAATAATAAATCATAATGATTACGATTTAAGAATAGGAATAGACTATAAAATTTGTGCTGTAGTAGTGTAGGGCATTTGGACAAGTATACGGTCTAATATGAATAAAGTGGGGGGATAAAGTTGGTTTTTAATAGAGCTTCAAAAGAATTAATAGGAATAGCCCTTATTGCTATTTTTCTTTTTTTATTATTTTTCGTAGATTTCACAAGTTTAGCAAATTTGCATAAAAGTATGCCAAAAGAATGGCTGAATGTAAATACGGTGTTTTTAAGTATTATATTTGAAGCAATCCCTTTTATTTTATTAGGGGTAATTGTATCTTCTCTCATTCAAGTGTTTGTGACAGAAGATATGATTCAAAAAGTACTGCCGAAATCACAGATTGTTGCAATGATTCCGGCAGTATTTGTCGGAATCATTTTTCCGATGTGTGAATGTGTCATTATACCAATTGTGAGAAGACTTATTCAAAAAGGACTTCCACTTCATGTAGGAATTGTAATTTTACTGAGTGCACCTATTATGAATCCAATTGTTCTTTTATCTACCGTATATGCATTTCAAAAAAATGCTGTAGTTGTATATGCACGCTTTGGAATAACAATTTGTGCGGCGCTATTAGTAGGGCTAATTGTGTATTATTTTTATCGTGGAAAAAATATTTTAAAAGACATAGAGGATCCGGTTCAGGAAAAGGAAAAAAGGGGCTGGAGGAATGTTGTGAATCACACTGTAGATGAGTTTTTTGATACGGGTAAATATTTGCTGATTGGTGCTTTTTTTGCGAGCGTATTTCAAACATTTTTTGATCGAAATGTACTTGATACAGTGGCGCATAATGAAGTGATTTCTCCAATTATTATGATGGGATTGGGTTATGTTTTATCAATTTGCTCAGCAGCCGATGCATTTATAGCGGCATCTTTTGGACATGTTTTCTCTGTAAAAGCACTTCTCGCATTTCTTGTATTTGGACCCATGCTTGATATGAAAAATACGTTAATGCTATTTGCGTATTTTCAAAAGAAATTTGTATTCTTTTTGATTGGAATTATTATTTTATCAGTGTACACAATCGTGCAAATTACAACGTTATAGGAGGTGAGAAATAGTGGATAAAAAGGAACAGAAGGCCTATCATCGCTATATTCGTGGCATTATTTTAATTGGTTTAGCAATGCTCTTATTTAAACTACTTGTAACAGGGAATATTTATCATTTTATCGCTCCAAAAATGATTAAATTTACGTATATCGCTTTTGTAGTAATTTTACTTCTTGGTTCATTACAAGTTTGGGGAGATGAGAGAGAGGAACAAGGTGATTGTAATTGTTGTGTGCATCATAGGGAATTAAAATTAGGGCTGAAAAGATACTTTGTATATGTTTTATTTGTTGTTCCAATTATTAGTGCTTTTCTATTTGGAGGTGTAACAATTGACGGAAGTTTAGCAGGAAAAAGGGGTATGAATCAAAGTGTACAGGCGAGAAGTATAGAAAAGAACGAAAAAGAGGGAATACAGGTAAATTCTGATTGGAAAGAACAAGATGAAACATCAAATTTAAAAGTGACTGATCAAGTGGAAGAGCAATTAGCAAAAAGGATGTTAGAGCAGCGTAAAATACAAGTAGAAGATAAGGATTATGTACAGACAATGAATGCGATTGGCCAAGATGTAAATGGGTTTAAAGGGAAAGAAATTACATTCTCAGGGTTTATATATAATGATCAGGATGTGACGGGTGATAAAGTGGTAGTGGCGAGATACGGCATAACTTGTTGTATTGCGGATGCATCAGTCTGGGGGATGATTGTTACAGGAGAAAACGTAAAAAAGCTCCCGGAGGAAACATGGGTGAAAATAACAGGTTTGTTAGATGAAACGAAATATAAAGGAACACTATTTCCACTTGTAAAAGTAAGCAAAGTAGAGAAAATTAATACGCCTACAGATCCATATGTATACGATGCTTTACCTCAATGAGAAAGAGTTCATTCTTCATCTTTTTATGAAATAAAATCATAATTACAATGATAAAAAAATAAAGATAAGAGTAATTTGGTTTGTTAAAAATATGTGTAGAAGGAGAAATGTGATGAGCTGGGTTACTCATAAACCAACATTTGAATTTGATCAATACAGTCCATATATTCGTATGAATTCTGCTTGGGTGGGACATTTAAACTTCGCTTATGATTTAGTAAGATTTGAAAAGCCAGAAATATTAGTTGAGTTAGGTACACATTTAGGAGCTTCTTTTTTCAGTTTTTGCCAAGGGGTAAAAGATGAAGGGTTATCTACAAAATGCTTTGCTGTAGATACTTGGGCAGGAGATGAGCACACAGGTCCATATGGGGAAGGTGTTTTTCAAATAGTGAGTAAATTCGTGAGCACGAGTTATCCTCAAATAGGGAATTTAATTCGGTCTACTTTTGATGAGGCCGTGGATCAGTTTCAAGATGGAACGATAAATTTGTTGCATATTGATGGCTATCATACGTATGAAGCAGTTTCTCATGACTATAAAACATGGTTACCGAAACTTGCGAATAACGGTATCGTATTATTTCATGATATTGAGGTGAAAGATCGAAACTTCGGCGTGTATAAATTTTGGGATGAGGTTAAAGCGAAGTATCCTCATTTTCAGTTTGAGCATTCATATGGGCTTGGAGTGTTATTTCCGAAAGGTTGTAGCGAGAAGTTTGTGGAAATACTTAAAAATAAAGAAGAAATACAAAATATGTATAAATAAAAGTGGAGCATGCATCATTTGAATGATGTGTGCTTTTTTTGTGGGGAATAATGATACTCCTTAAAACGGTGAGGATAATGGTAAAAAGTTTTATGGTGGCAAATATTAAAAAAGTTACTCTTTGATTGTTAAATATAAAAAATGTAACATTTTTTATATTTTCCATTGCGAAAAGTAGCATCTACTTTTACAATAGAAAAGGTGTCCGTATATTATACTGGAAAAATAAATCGAAATAATATGAAAATTTTGTTTTGTCTTCGCTAATTGTATATTACATACATGTAAGACGACATACGTCATGTTATCGACTTGTAAGGAGAGAAAAAAATGAAAAGTGTAAGATTACCATCGATGCTAGAAATCATAGTTCTTTTATTACTATTTCTTGCTGTTGTCTTTTCCTTCCAAACGATTTTTGATCTCCCAATTCAATTAGCGCTATTTATTTCATGGTTTTTAGTAATTGCGCTTGGATTAAGATTAGGATTTCGTTATCAAGAATTGCAAGATGCAATTACGAAAGGGATTTCTAACGGATTAGAAGCAATACTGATTTTAGTTGCGGTAGGTGCTTTAATTGGAACTTGGATTGCTGGTGGCGTTGTACCAACATTAATCTATTATGGATTAGAGTTTATTCACCCTAGCATATTCCTATTAGCAACATTAATTATTTGTTCGATAACTTCTATTGCGACAGGAACATCATGGGGAACAGTTGGAACAGCAGGTATTGCTATGATGGCGATTGGTGAAGGACTTGGCTTACCACTTCCGCTTGTTGCTGGTGCAGTTCTTTCAGGAGCTTATTTCGGCGACAAATTATCACCACTTTCTGATAGCACAGTTCTTGCAGCTTCTATGGCGAAAGTAGACGTTATTGCTCACGTTCGAGCTATGCTCGTATTAGATGTTCCGGCTTACATTATTACTAGCATTATGTTTACTGTAGCTGGTTGGATGTATGGCGGCGATAATGTAGATTTGAATCGAGTAGAGTTTTTAAAAGAAGCTTTATTAAAGGAATTTGATATTAAAATATGGATGCTTGTTCCGGCAGTCATTGTTATCGCTTTATTAGCGATGAAGAAACCTTCTATGCCAACAATTGCAATGGGAGCTTTAATTGGTGCAATTTGGGCAACTCTTTTCCAAGGAATGAACTTTGGAGAGGCGATTGGAACAGCGTATAACGGATTTTCAATTCAATCAGGTGTTGAGTTTGTTGACAAGTTATTAAACCGTGGTGGAATTAACGGTATGCTTGGCTCAGTAGCCGTTATTATTTTCGGTTTAGGATTTGGTGGATTACTTGAAAAACTGGGTGTTTTAAAAGTGATTGTATCAAAATTTGAGAAGAAATTAAATTCTGCAGGTAATGTAACATTGTCTACATTAATCGTGGCATTCTTAGCTAATATATTTGGTTGTGCAATGTACGTATCATTAATTTTAACACCGAAAATTATGGAAGATAGCTATGATAAATTAAAAATAGACCGACGTGTATTAGCGCGTAACTCAGAAGTAGGTGGAACGTTAACTTCTGGTATGGTTCCGTGGTCGGATAATGGTATTTTTATGGCTGGTATTTTAGGTGTAGCAACGTTCTCATACGTTCCGTTTATGTGGTTAAGCTTTGTATCATTAATTTTAGCAGTTATTTACGGATACACAGGCAAATTCATTTGGTATGTAGATGACGTTGAAAAAGGAAAGCAAGCATCATAAAAAAATACCTTCTGCGATGGCAGAAGGTATTTTTTTATATATACGAGTGAGAATCCTTATCATTTGGGTGAAATTCTGTTAAAATGAGAAATGTAGGTATTTTATTTTCAAGGGGATGAAAAAATGGAGTACAGAATTGAAAGAGATACAATAGGAGAAATAAAAGTTCCAGCTGATAAATTATGGGCAGCACAAACGCAACGTAGTAAAGAAAACTTCCCAATTGGAACAGAGCAAATGCCGCTTGAGATTGTAAAAGCATTTGCCATTTTAAAGAAAAGTGCAGCACTTAGTAATCAAAAATTAGGAAAGCTATCAGAAGAAAAAGCAGAAGCAATTGTGGCAGCAGCTGACGAAGTGATTGCAGGGAAATGGAATGAACATTTTCCACTTGTCGTATGGCAAACTGGTAGCGGTACACAGTCAAACATGAATGTGAATGAAGTAATTGCAAATCGAGGGAATCAAATTTTGAAAGAGAAGGAATCTGACGTACATATTCATCCGAATGATGATGTGAACATGTCTCAAAGTTCAAATGATACATTCCCAACGGCGCTTCATGTAGCATGTGTAATTGCAGTGGAAAATCACGTATTACCAGCAATTACGAAATTAAAAGAAACGTTAGCAGAAAAAGTAACTGCATTTGAACATATTATAAAAATTGGTCGTACACACTTACAAGATGCAACACCGTTAACATTAGGGCAAGAAATTAGCGGATGGCACCGTATGCTTGAAAAAACAGAGCGTATGATTGCTGAGAGCAATACATATATGAAAGAGCTTGCAATTGGTGGTACTGCAGTTGGAACAGGTATTAATGCTCATCCTAAATTTGGTGAGATGGTGTCAGAGGAAATTAGCCAATTTACAGGTAAGCAATTTATTTCTGCACCAAATAAGTTCCACGCATTAACGAGCCATGATGAAGTTGTATATACGCATGGTGCATTAAAAGCATTAGCAGCTGATTTAATGAAGATCGCTAACGATGTGCGCTGGCTGGCAAGTGGTCCGCGTAGTGGTCTAGGAGAAATTATTATTCCGGCAAATGAGCCAGGAAGCTCTATTATGCCAGGTAAAGTAAATCCAACGCAAAGTGAAGCGTTAACGATGGTTGTAGCGCAAGTAATGGGAAATGACGCAACAATCGGATTTGCAGCGAGCCAAGGTAATTTTGAATTAAATGTATTTAAACCTGTTATTGCATATAACTTCTTACAATCTGCTCATCTATTAGCGGATGCAATTGTTTCATTTAATGATAATTGTGCAGTTGGTATTGAAGCAGATGAAGAAGTAATTAAAGAGAATGTGAATCGTTCCTTAATGCTCGTTACGGCATTAAACCCGCATATCGGATATGAAAATGCAGCGAAAATTGCGAAGCATGCTCATAAAGAAGGGTTAACGCTAAAAGAAGCAGCACTGCAATCTGGACTACTAACAGAAGAACAATTTAATGAAATTGTCGATCCGAAAAAAATGATTGCTCCGAAAGAGTAATAAAAAAGCCAAGATTCTTTAGAATCTTGGCTTTTTTGATATTTATTTTTATGACCTCCATTTGTATTACTACAAGTGCCAAAATATATTATTTGTTAGCAGGCATGTTCAATACTTTCATTTGTGGACAGTTTTCTTTTAAGAGTGAAATGAACTTTTCTTCTTCTTGAGGTACGAAAGTTGTCACAGAATCAAATAAATTGTAATGGATTTCTAATTGCTGCCTAGTCCACTTTTCAGAGCGAAGTGTTTGGCCAGAGTATGTAACGTGACGAATATCTTCAAATGGAATTTCAGTATGAAATACAAAACCATGTTTTACAACAAGAGAGGATTTCGTTACGTTGTAGTGAGAGAAATAGAATGAAGAAAGATTCACGATATTTAACAGCATCATGAGAGTGAAAAAAATAGAATTTTCATTTTGGAAGAATAGCGAAACGAAAAAAATAATGATAAATAATGTAATAAAAATGACGTGAAATGGATTTTTTTTCGCTTTGAATTTCAAGTTAGTCACCTCGGTTTACGTGTACGCTAACTAAATTAAATCACAACATCGTAATAAAACGTGTATGTATGCATAATTGCATATTCACACGTTTTATTATTCATGTAAAATTTCCTGATGGGATAAATTTAAATGGAATTTTGTAATAGTGGAGAGGTATAAAGTGACTTGCAAAAATAGAAAGTTAGCATTAGTCATAATTAGTTGTATGATGATTATGGGTAGTTGTGCTAATAAATTTGTTGAGGATGGAAACCGAAAGCATATATTCGTACAGGTAAGTAAAGCTTTAGTCGAGGTTATAAATAGAATATATAATGGGTAGAAGGTATTTCCGTATACGGAAATACCTTTTTTGTAGTTAAAATTGAATACTGAAGTTTTGGAATGAGTAAGTACCAGTGCCGTGTTGAATGAGGTTGTTATCACTCAAATATTGAATAGCGTATTTTAGTTCTTTCAGTATAGTAGGCGGGAGACCAAGAGTATGATGTGAACCGTAAATTTGATTAACAGTAAACAAAGGATCTTGCAGAATAGTCATGTTTTGTTTCACATCCTATCTTCATTTGTGTATTAAATACATTCGCTTTTTTGTTACTTTAAGTCTTTTTATAAAATTATTTAGTAGACGTTTTTTATAAAAGTTTGTAAAATGGGTAAACGGAATGTTGAAATGTTTATTTACTGTATGTTAAGATGATGAAGAGATAGTAAACGTTATTGGGAAATGTCTGTTTTTAGATAAACATTTTAAAGGAGTGTTTAGTATGAGTGATATTTCAGAGAAGTTTTGGGATGCTTCGGTAGAAGAATTGAAGAAAGGGTATGTATTTGAAGCGGAAGCAGAGGAGTATATTTGTTTAGCTTGTGGAGAAGCGTTTATTAAGGGGGTTATTTATCAAGATAATCAAGTTTTGTATGAAGCAGAGAAGTTTGTGCAATTGCATGTGCAAAATGAACATACGTCTATGTTTGATTATTTATTAAACCTTGATAAAAAGTATACGGGTTTAACGGATTTGCAAAAGAAAATGGTTCAGTTTTTCCATATGGGGCTGAATGATAAAGAGATTGTAAAAGAGATGGATGGCGGAAGTACATCAACCATTCGTAATCATCGATTTACACTTCGAGAGAAAATGAAGCAAGCGAAAGTATTTTTAGCATTAATGGAACTGTCAGAAGAAAAATCAAAAGTACAAACGAAATTTGTACCCATTCATAGAACCGCAACGATGGTAGATGATCGCTACAATATTACGGAAGAAGAAAATGATGAAGTATTAAAAGCGCATTTTACAGAAGGATTAGATGGACCGCTTTCTACATTTCCGAAAAAGCAAAAGCGTAAATTAATTATATTACGCCATTTAGTGACGAAGTTTGATAGTAATAAAAAGTACACTGAAAAAGAAGTAAATACTATCATAGAAAGAGTATACCCGGATTTTGTAACTTTAAGAAGGTATTTAATCGAATATGGGTTTTTAGATAGAACAGCAGATGGAAGCCAATATTGGGTAAAGTTATGATAATATGGAAAAGAAAATAAATAGAGGCACATTATTATAACAACTATACAAAGAAATAGAAGTTGAAAAACAGATTTTTAATAAAAGGAGAAATGAAATTTGAAACCACCTACAGATAATAATAAAGAAGGTGCGGAGTCA
Organism: Bacillus sp. RC251; assembly: GCF_044908765.1. Taxonomy (NCBI): domain Bacteria; kingdom Bacillati; phylum Bacillota; class Bacilli; order Caryophanales; family Bacillaceae; genus Bacillus; species Bacillus sp. RC251. Next base: position 746,303 of record NZ_JBIYDP010000001.1, read on the forward strand.
CATAAGTTAGAAAGTGAGAGTAAACCGATTTGGAAATCGATGTCCATGTTTTTAGTACCGTTACTATTAAGTAATGTATTACAATCGATTGGACAATTATTCGGTATGGTAGTAGTAGGAAGATGGCTTGGCGTTAATGATTTAGCGGCTATATCAGCATTCTTTCCACTATTTTTCTTACTCGTTTCATTTGTAATTGGTATTGGTTCAGGGAGTTCTATTTTAATTGGTCAGGCGTTTGGTGCTAAAAACGAAGATCGTTTAAAAGCTATCGTTGGTACGACACTGACATTTACATTTATTATTGGAGTTGTGTTGGCGATAATAGGTAGTATTTTTGCGATGGATATTATGCGCCTAATGGGAACGCCAGAAAATATTATTGATATAAGTGTTCATTATGCACGTATTTTATTTATATCGATGCCAGTATTATTTTTATATTTTGCATACACAACATTTATGAGAGGTACAGGAGATTCTAAAACGCCATTTTACTTTTTAATTGTAAGTACAGCGCTAAATATGATCTTATTACCAATTCTTATTTTTGGATGGTTAGGAGCTCCGAAATTAGATGTGTATGGAGCGGCCTATGCTTCTGTTATATCTACAGTTATTACGTTTATTGTCATGTTGGTGTATTTAAAGAAGAAAAATCACCCACTACAATTAGATAGTACGGTAAGGAAATATCTTCGCATGGATAGGGAGTTATTGAAGCTATTGTTACGACTCGGAATTCCAGCGAGTATTAATATGATATTAGTTTCATTATCTGAAATTGCGGTAATCGCGTTTGTGAATCGTTATGGTTCGGATGCAACAGCAGCTTATGGCGTTGTGAACCAGGTTGCAAGTTATGTACAAATGCCAGCAGTTAGCCTTGGTATTACAGTTTCCATTTTTGCAGCACAATCAATTGGTGCGAATCAATTTGATAGATTGCAGAAAGTTGTGAAGGCCGGAATTATTATGAACTACGTCATCGGTGGTGTGCTAATATCTCTTATTTACTTGTTCTCAAGAGACATTCTATCACTATTTTTAACGAGTCAAACTACAATTGAAATTGCTCATAGCCTAGTTATGATTACGTTATGGAGTTATTTAATTTTCGGGCATGCGCAAATTATTAGTGCGACAATGCGAGCGAGTGGTACAGTATTATGGCCAACTGTTATCGGAGTTGTATCAATTTGGCTTGTTGAAGTACCTGTAGCATATTACCTTTCTTACCATACAAGTCTTGGCATAGAAGGGATATGGATTGGGTACCCAGCAGCATTTATTGTCAGCTTAATATTACAGTATGCATATTATAAGCTTTCATGGCAGAAGAAACGAATTACACGACTAGTGAGTTAAATCATGCAAATGTCCCTAAGCTATTATACTTAGGGACATTTTTTTGTAAGTGTATGTTTACAAATAGCTTTTTAAAGTGATATCAAAATGTTGTCTAATGAGCTTGTTATCGCTCATATAAAACTCCCACGCTTTTTCAGGTTCACCGATAATTTCAAAAGATTCTTCTGTAATATATAAAGCGCAATTATCCTCTAGTGCAATTCCTTCTATATTACCTTGATGATTTTGTAAAAAGGAATGGAAGGCGTTCATTCTATTTAATTGATTATAATGTGGACAAAACCTTTTGTTAACAATCCCCCAACCGTTACACTCTATATAACCAGAACCTTCATAATCTGATCGGATACTAGATGTGAACCAACACATAGCACCAGCGCTATTGCCCGCAATGAGTGTTCCTTGTTGCAGAGCCAATAGTAATTTTTCATCGAGTTTAAGTTCTTTCCATTCTGTAACCATTTGAATATAGTTCCCGCCACCGAGATAAATTAAATCAGCAGACTGAATCATTTCGTCTATTTCATATTTAGAAGGTGTATCAGCTATAGTACGTAAAATTTGTACTTCACAGTGTAATTGTTTTTCGAACGTGTCTAAAAATAGCTTTATATAGCTTTCATCATCATGACTAGCTGTAGGAATGAATAATACTTTTGGATACTGTTTATTTGTTAATTCTATAAGTCGCTCATTAATAGGCGAGTGATTTGAATCTTGTAAATCACCGCCACCAATGACAGCTAATTTCATAGTAAAGCACCACCTAATCATTTTTGTTATATAAAAATTCGATAGAAGAGAGTAACATTCCTTCTCTCATGTAATGAATAAGTAGAAAATATAGTTTCAGTATATCGGAATAGTAAAGGTAGTGAGAACTATATAGAAAAATGAATTAGAAACAATTTATTGATATATAATATTTCGTACTATTGTTTCAAAATATAGGAAAAATATGTTTAAATTGATATAACGACGCAGTAATTAATATTGAATTAAAAAAGAATTAGAAATAATAGGGATATTAAAAGTGCTTTTTACTTTTAATAGGAACTTGTACCGTAATATGGTAAAGTTATTTTAATATATTTATTTAATATAGAATGAATAGAGGGAGCGTGGAAAAATGGATTTTCGATTTGAGTTTGCAACGAAAGTGAAAGAATACTTAGATGATGAGAAGGATGAAAAAATAATAAAAGATGGACATAGAGATATAATTTTTCACTATTTATATGCGTTAGAGGCTGAAATTGGCGTTGTGAAAAATCCTAACTTTACTTTCTTTACATCAGGAAGACGTTCACATATCGTATTAGAAAATATTGAATTTAAAACAGAGGTAAATGTCAAAAGTAACATCATTGAAATTACAAAAATAGTGGATAATGTCGTTATTCCATTAGATACTATCGTAGCGAAAGATCGGGAATTATTTGCACTTGGGCGTAATGAGAAGTTTAATGTACAAATATTAGAGCAGTATCTCTTTGAAACATTTGGAGAGAAGCTAGGATTATAATGAATGGAATGGCGAACGTATTTATAGGTAGTGGATTTTAGTGCATTTCATTCGTGTTTGACCTTTCATTTAATTTATACTACAATTCGTAGTGTGAAAGGAGCCATACTATGTTTACTCAAAACTATAAATTAAATGAGCAAGGATTAAATCACTTTTTTGGACCGCTTGAAGCGAAAATTATGGAGATTGTCTGGTCTACCGAGGGTATTACGATTAAAGAAGTGCAGCAGAAATTAAGTGAAGAATCACCTGTGAATTTTAATACGGTCATGACAGTTATGAACAGGTTAGTAGAGAAATTCCACTTAGAAAAACAGACTGTGAAAAGAAGTGGCATATATCGTGCTGTGCAAACAAAAGAAGAATTCTTATCCAATCAAACGAAGAAAATGACACAGGAATTGATGGGGGAATTTGGAGATTTAGTTGTAAATCATATGCTTGATGAGTTAGAGCAGGTTGATCCAACTTTAATAAAAAAATTAGAAGACAAATTGAATCAGTTAAAAAAAGAGGATCAATGAAATGAAAGGGCAAATGCGTAAAATCGTATTGTTAGCAGTAATGGTTAGTACCCTCTTTTTCAGCATGTTAGTGTATTACGTTACATATCCATTTCTGTTTCAAAATAAGGCGTTCTTTCTTTCAAATTTTTGTTTGTTTCAATTAGAACAACATATGAAGGAATTATCGCTCATTCGTATTATAATTGCTGGATTACTATTACTTACTGTACTCATAGTGTGCGAAAGAATGTGGCGACAATTTTTCTATAGTAAAAAATTACAAAAAGTACTTATCCCTTCCATTCGAAAAGGAAAACAAATATATATATTGCCGACCGCGGAAGTTGCAGCATTTACAATTGGGTTATTTCGTCCGAAAGTTGTCATGTCAGAAGGCATGCTTCAAACATTTTCAGATGAAGAAATGGATGCGATTATTTTCCATGAAGAATATCATCAAACTAATCGAGATCCATTAAAATTATTTTGTTTTACGTTATTAGCAGAAGGAATGGTGTACATCCCGATATTAAAAGGTTTATTGCAGCGCTATCATGTGTATCAGGAGCTAGCAGCAGATAAGTATGCGATGCGAAAAATGAAATCTAAATTCGAGTTAGGTAGCGCATTATTAAAATTAATTAAAATAAAGACAATGGAAAATCGATGTGTGACAGCTTCATTTGCAAAAACAGCAATAAATTTACGAATCGAGCAAGTGTTAAATGAAAAAGTTGTTAAGCTCAATATTCCGTTACATACGAATTCGGTATATGTAACATTAGGTTTATTCTGTATGTCGATTGTACTTATTGTCGGAGAGTGCATATAGCCTCTTTTTTTAAGAAATAACACTACTTATTGTAGTGCTTTAGGGGGAGTAAAATGAATGCAGCAGATTTAACAATTTGGCTTGTAGCTGGGGCAGGGGTATTGTCATTTATATCACCATGTTCTTTGCCGCTATATCCATCTTATTTATCGTATATTACAGGTGTGTCTATTCAAGATTTAAAAGAAAATCGTGGAATGATGCAAAAATCAGCGATCATACATACCGTATTTTTTATGATCGGATTTTCGGTTATATTTTATGCGTTAGGCTTATCGGTAAGCTGGATTGGAATAACATTTTCATCTAACCAAAAATTGATTCAACAAATTGGTGGGATTTTCATTGTTTTGATGGGGCTGTTTATGACAGGTTTGTTTCAGCCTAAGTGGCTTATGGCAGAGAAAAAGGTACAGTATAGAAGTAAATCGACTGGATATATTCGCTCGATTTTAGTCGGTATGACATATGCAGCGGGTTGGACGCCGTGTGTTGGACCGATATTTTCAGCTGTACTCATGCTTGGGGTGACAAATCCTGAAGAAGCACTTCTTTATATTACAGCGTATACTCTTGGGTTTGCGGTTCCGTTTTTTGTGATGGCATTCTTTATTGGGAAGGTAAAATGGATCGTTACATATGCCAATGTCATGATGAAAATTGGCGGTGGAATGATGATTGTAACAGGGGTTTTATTGTATACAAATCAAATGACGAAAATTACCGCATTCTTTATTCGTCTATTCGGCGGATTTACAGGCTTTTAAAAATGAGGAGGAAGAAAAGTGAAGAAGCTAATTGCGATTATACTGGCCGGGGCATTAATTTGGGCCGGGGTTAATTTTTATAATACAAAGAAAGAAGAAAAAGAAAGAAAAGCAAAACAAGCGGAGTTACAAGAAACAGAAGTATTACCACAAGTAGGATTTAAAGCGCCAAACATAACATTAAAAGGGTTAGACGGGAAGCTGTATTCGTTAAATGATGCAAAAGGCAAGCCATACCTTATTAATTTTTGGGCATCATGGTGTGGCCCATGTGAAATGGAGGCACCTGACTTAGTTCGTATGTATGATAAATATAAAAAGGATGTTGAAATTTTTGCGGTAAATGCGACAATTGGAGATCCAGTACAAGAAGCGAGCGCATTTGCAGATCGTCACGGATTTAAGTTTCCTGTTTTACTAGATATGGACGGAGTAGCTGGATTAGATTATAAAGTATTTTCGTTACCAACGACATTTTTTGTTAATAAAGATGGAATTATCGTAGAGCAAGTACGAGGCGTATTACCTCCAGATCAATTAGAAGAGAAATTTAAGAAATTAATTGAGAGTTAAAGAGGGGATTTTGTATTGATGGAGTGGATCGTGAGGTTACAACCCGTATCTCTTATAATTGGAAGTTTATTTGGATTTATGTTGATGAAACGAAAGATGAAGAACGAAAGTGTACCATATGAAAAAATGATGGATGCAGTAACAAATGCTTTTCTTATCATCGTATTTGTATGGAAATTTGCACCGGCAATTTTAAATCCAGTATGGGCCTTTAGGTCGCCATTGCAGGCACTATTAGCTGTAGGAAGTATGCAGCATATTATAGCAGGATGTGTAATTGCGAGTATATACATTGTTTGGAAAAGTAAAAAGGGACAATTTTCGCTTCGTATTTTACTTGACGCATTACCTTTTGGACTATGTATGAGTATTATTTTTTATTTTCTATTCAACCACAAAATAGGTGTACAAACGACATTGCCTTGGGGTGTGAAAATATATGAATCTAAATTTTTATATCACCCTATTTTCGTATACGAGATCATCCTCGCCCTTTGTATAATCGGCTTGTTATGGATGAAAAATGAAAGGCTCGGAAATGGAAAGAATATAAGTGTTTTTCTAATTATTGAAGGGGTTGCTCATATCATTATTTCGCTTGTTAGTGAACAAAATTCGGTTCTATTTGGTTTATCAATACAGCAAATAATGAGCTTTTTTGTTATTAGTTTAGGAATTTTGTTGATGCCGAAAAAATAAAAAGATAGCCACGTATGGAGTGTGCCCGTACGTGGCTATCTTTTTTATTGTGTATTAAAAAATCGGCGGAGTAACAGAAAATAAAACAATTGCATTTTTCTCGAATTGATTTACCCATTTATGTTTTAAATAAGCGGGTATTTTTACGCTATCACCCGTTTCTAATATGTATTCTTCTTCATTTAAATGTAATGTAATTTTCCCGTCTAATACGTATGCTAACTCTTCACCTTTATGTTCTAGTACATTTTCTGATGAAGCTGTATTCGGTGGAACAGTCATAATTGCTGTTGCTAAATTTCCTGTAAAATCAGGTGATAGCAATTCATATGATAAATTATCGATAATCATTTTTTTTCGTTTATGAGAACGTACAATTAAATCGTCTGTATTTGTATCTTCCAATAAAAAGCTAAATGTTGGAACATCAAGAGCTTTAGCGAGTACTTTTAATGTTTGAATAGAAGGGTTAGCAGACCCACGCTCAATTTGACTTAACATAGATGGTGTAATACCTGCCATCGTTGCTAGTTCTTTACTCGTTAAACCTTTTTCTTTTCTTTGCTTTTCAATCTTTTTACCAATATCTATATTTTCCATAATGAAAGGCTCCTTACTAATTATTAAATTATATTTAAATAAATTAAATTAAAATTAACTAAAGTAAATAATTTATGTTAAACTAAATTAAAATTAATTTAATTATAATTTATTGAATCGTAAGCCACAAGGTTATGAGGAGGAAGAGAAATGCAGGGAATAGAGAAATTAAAAGAGGAATATCCACTATTAAATAAATTAATCGCAACAGAAGAAGTGTTTTGGGTGAATCCGAACATGGAAAAGTATGAAACGGCAATAAAAGATTCCCCATTGAATGAAGGTGATGTAAAAGATGCGGAAGAGAGGTTAAAGCGTTTTGCGCCGTACATTGCGAAAGTTTTTCCAGAAACGAAAGAAACGGGCGGCATTATAGAATCACCTTTAGTGAAGATACCTACTATGAAACAGTCTTTAGAGAAAAATTATGGGAAACCTATATTAGGTGAATTACTATTAAAATGTGATAGCGCGCTTCCGATATCAGGATCCATTAAAGCTAGAGGCGGGATTTATGAAGTGTTGAAACATGCTGAACAATTAGCTTTGCAGCATGGTATGTTAACAGAAGAAGATGATTATTCCATTTTAGATAGTGATACATGTAGAGAGTTTTTTGCCAAATACTCAATTGCGGTAGGTTCAACAGGAAACTTAGGATTAAGCATTGGGATTATGAGTGCGAAACTAGGTTTTAACGTAACTGTTCATATGTCAGCAGACGCAAAAGAATGGAAAAAAGATTTATTAAGAAGTAAAGGTGTAAACGTTATTGAATATGAAGCTGATTATAGTAAAGCAGTAGAAGAGGGGCGTCAGCAAGCAGATGCAGATCCTAGCTGTTATTTTGTAGATGATGAAAACTCACATGATTTATTTTTAGGATACGCAGTAGCAGCATCGCGTTTACAAAAGCAATTAGAAGAGTTAGAGATTGTAGTAGATGAAGAGCACCCTTTATTCGTTTACCTTCCGTGCGGAGTAGGGGGCGGACCTGGCGGAGTCGCATTTGGTTTAAAGTTATTATATAAAGACAACGTGCACTGTTTCTTTGCGGAGCCTACGCACTCTCCATGTATGTTACTCGGTTTAATGACAGGACTTCATGATAAAATTGCCGTTCAAGATATAGGGATTGATAATGTAACAGACGCGGACGGACTGGCGGTAGGAAGACCGTCTGGATTTGTCGGTAAAACGATGGAGCCATTTTTGAGTGGAAATTACACAGTAAGTGATGAAGAGTTGTATAGATTGTTAAAAGAACTAGCTGATACGGAAAATATTTATTTAGAGCCTTCTGCGTTAGCGGGCATGATAGGATCAGTGAAAGTATGTACAGAAGATGAGTATTTACAAAAGCGACAGTTAACAGAGAAGATGAAAAAAGGTACTCATATTGTGTGGGGAACTGGCGGTAGTATGGTTCCAGAAGATGTGATGAATGGGTATTATAAAACAGGTGAGTCATTAACAATATTAGAAAAATGAGGCTAATTGTGGCCTCATTTTTTATTTATATGACATATGTATTATTATAAATTCTTTGTTATTTTCGCATTAGTTCATTATAGTATAGATATAAAGAATTAATATCAAATAAACATAACAAAAAAGCTTTATTTTACATAATAAGAGGATGTGTATACGATGTCATTACAGACTAAATATATAGCGGGTATTTCGCTTGGGGTTATGGGAGTAGGCTTTGCGGCTTCTATCCCTTTTCAAGGAACGGTAGCTGGAGAGATTATACAAGGGGGATTTGAAGCTGGATTAGTTGGTGGACTTGCGGATTGGTTCGCGGTTACAGCATTATTCCGTCATCCGATGGGAATTCCAATTCCTCATACAGCGTTATTACCTAAAAATCGTAAACGAGTAACGAAAGGGCTTATTCATACGTTAGAAAATGAGTGGCTGACGAAAGAAAGTATTACGAATAAAGTAAAAGACATGCAGCTAGCACAAATGGTGCTGCAAATTGCTGAGAGAGAAATGCAGTCTGATGCTGTGAAGAAAGGGATTGTAACGATTGCTGAGAAAGCGATTGTTTCAATAGATACGGAAAAGTTAGCGGTTATTATTGAAAAAGAATTAAAAACGTATTTGCATACAATTAATACAAGTAACATTTTACAAGTGCTTGTTGATCAGTTAGTTGTGCAAGAATATGATGAAAAAACACTTGATTACATATTAGTGAAAGTGAAAGATTGGACAGCGCAAGATGAAGCGCGTTACCAGCTCGGAAGTTTAGGTATGAAGGCGATGGAAAATATAAAAGTAGATGGATTCTTACAGTTTACTTTAAAATCGTTTATGAATATTGTAGATGAAGATAAAATTGGCGGCATTTTGCAGAAATTTATTATTAGCAATATTAACAGCTTACAAGATGCAGATAATAGCACAAGACAACTTATCTTATCAAACATTCGCCAAGAAATTATAAATGTAAAAGAAAATGAAGCGTTACTACAAGAATTAGAAAATTGGAAAGGAAAATGGATTGCCAATTGGGATGCTACTGACAAAATTAAAGAGATGCTGGAGCAAGTACAACAAAGGGCAATTACTTTTGTGAAAAATGAAGAATTTGCGAATAAGTATGTTATTCCATTTTTACAAACACAAATGAATAAAATAAAAGAAGATGAACAAACTGTTCAAAAAATAGAAGAGTGGCTACAAAAACAAGTTGTCACACTTGTGGAAAAGAATCATTCGAAAATCGGAAAACTTGTACAAGAAAATCTTGATAAGTTAGATGATAAAACGTTAATTGAAATGATTGAAAATAACGTCGGTAAAGATTTGCAGTGGATCCGAGTGAACGGGGCGGTTTGCGGATTTATGATTGGATTAGTATTAGAAGGAATTAAAGCGATTATATAAGAAAAACCTTCCGCAATTGCGGAAGGTTTTTCTTATTTTTCAATAACGCTCATATTTAAATTGTAAGCTTTCTCAATATTTAACTTGTACGTCCCATTTCCGGTTTTAATCGAATTTTTATACCAATGTTCTTGGTTGTTTAATTCTGGATGCTCTTCTGAAGAAGTATTTTCTTTTTTCGTTAAATCTTCTACTTGTTCCCAAGGTGTGCTTCCGTGTGTTTCTTTTTGATTCGTTACTGCTGTTAAAGATACATCACTCTCTTTTGCAAGATGTACAGACACTCTTGAGCTTTCTTGTACAAACCAATTGTTTTGTAATTGACCTGGATAAAGAGATAGCTCGTTATTTGAAGCACGAATTTCCACATTTTTATTTTGCGGAAGAACAAGCGTTGGTTTCACCTGTGGTGCCGAGTTAAATAACGTATGCTGAACAGGTAATGATTTTAATGTGATATGCATCGTTTCTCCAGCCGTTTGAACGGAAAGGAAATCATCTCGTTTTAAATTGAGTTTTTCATTTGCTTTCGTCGTCATTTCATAAGTTCCCAAAAGATGAATTTGATTTGTATTATTTCCCTCTATCGTTAGAGGCTGATGTCCTGCATCTACTACGATTTTTTTGATAGATTCAGGTATATCAAATTGTCCGTCTGGAATATTACTCGTTTGCCTCGTTGTGTTAATAGAATGACGAACTTCTTCTAGTAATCCAGTTGATAATAAACAGTAAAAAGCAATTCCGACACTTCCTAAAACGCCGATAAAGAAAATACTAAAAATATCATATTTAATAAAAGATTGCTCTTTTTTAGAGAATAGAAGGTATAGTAAAACTTCAGCTCCAAGTATGATAAGTAAAACCGGCCACCATGCAGTTAGTGTATCTAATACTTGAATTCCTTTTACGACTGAAAATAGTAAAAAGCATCCTAACGATATAATAGAAAGCCCCATTGAGAATGTTCCAACACGCCAAGTCCTCATTCGCTTGTCCCACCTTTGTTTTCTTTATTTCCAAGTAACAATTTAAAGCCGCCACCAATTAAGAAGAGTGCAACGATAGATGTTTGGAAATAGCGATAATATAGTTCGCTAAGATGAATATTAAATATAGTTACAAAATAATCATTCAAAATAGGAAGGACTGTTTGATTTAATAAATAATAACCACCTAAAGCAATTAATCCGATACCAATCCATCTTTGATGATTGATAAAATAATCAATGATAGGTTCGTCATGTACACGTTCTTTTCCATACTTTGCAGTTTGCTGTAAAGCGTCGAAAAAGCTATAAAACCAAATGATTGGTACTAAAAATAAAAACGCAGAAAGTCTTAATAAGTCGAGTAAATAAATTGATAGTAAAAAGGCTGCCATAAGCTGAAGACCACGACGTTGTAAACCTAAATACATATGTCCTGCTCCAGGGAACATCGCTAAAATAGAAGCAAATGTTTTACTTTTCTTTCCTTGTTCTCGATGTTCTTCAAAATCTTCGAAAATAGTACGATCATCTAGTTGCTCTCCGCGCTCTTTTTTCTGTAGTTGTTGAACAACATCAAAGAAGTTATAAATCCATAAAACAGGTAATGTAATAAGGAAGATAAGGAAACTTTCTTGCGATGTTAAAAGTGCAACGAATATAATCATACTTCCGATTCCTGTGCAAGCTACTAAAAATGTAAGTCCACGTTGCATAAGTCCTAATTGAAAATGTCCAAGTCCAGGGATGATTGATAGAAGAATGATATAAAATCGTTCGCTTTCTTTAGAGGACTCTGTAAATTCTCCGGCTGCTTGTTTTTTCGATTGGTTAATAATAGTGATAACTAAATCTAATAAATTGATTGTCCATAAGACGACTAGTAAAAATAGAGAAAGAAAAGCAATATCACGCGCACCTAATGCTATTGTACAAAATGCTGCAAAGATAAATAGAAATACAGCCCCTCCACTATATAAAATAAACCGTCCAAATTTCTTTAAATATAAATGTCCAAGCCCGGGAATTAGCCCTAATACAAGTGCTAAAAAGGGATTTTTATTCATGTTTTGAACCTCCGTCCTTTTTTGATGTGTCGACCGATTTGTTTACAATTTGTTGTGAGATAGAAGACTCGTTATGTTTTGAAGATTTCTCGAAATTTGATGTCGCTGTGAAAATATACTGGAATAAACCACTTACCATAAAAATAATTGTAGCCGCAGTCGCAATTATGTAGTGAATAATGGTGCGCTTTAGTGAGTTTGTTTTTATATTTTCATTAGGTTGTAGCGTTTCAAAATTAATTTGCGTCATAACTTCGTTCGTAAATGAATCATCATTTATCATTGGAAGGTTTTCATGTTGTTCATCGATACTTTCCATATAAAGTGCTAAACAATGATCGCATTCATAAAGGTGTTCTTCCATAGATTCACGTCCATTGCTTTCTATAAAATCTAAAGTATAATTGTGCCAATCCTCTTTTGAATAATGCATCATAGAAACTCTTCCTCCTTCCAATGTTTTTTAATCCATTTTCTTGCCCGGTACAGTTTCATTTCGACTGTTTTTACTTCGATGTTTTCCTGTAAAGAAATTTCTTGATAACTTTTTTCTTCTAAGTAATGTGCGAGAACGACGTCACGGTAATTTTCGGGAAGTTCTCTCAGTTTTTGAGCAATGAGTAATTTTTGCTCTTTCGTCAATAATAAATCCTCAACGTTATGAGAGGATTTTATATTTTCCTCAGTTTCTTTACATAAGGAGAGTTCTTCATTTTCTCTAGCTTTTTTCCTCTTATAATCAATAGCGTGATTGGTGGCAATACGCGCCATCCAAGTTTTTAATCCGCGAAATTGATAATTAGGGAGAGAGGCGTGAATTTTTACGAATACTTCTTGTGTAACATCTTTCGTATCTTCTTCATGTCTTAAAATAGAAAATATAACTTGAAAAATATAATGACGATATGTTTGCACAAGGATACGAAAAGCGTGTTCGCTTCCTTGCTGTGCTTTTTCAATTAATTGTTTTTCCTCAATGGGTCTCTCCCTCCTTTTTGACGCATTCTATTATATAGACGTAAGAAATGATCGGTCACCCTACACATGTTGTAAAAAAAGAATAATATATTTTTAGGAAGGAAGCTATACGAAAAAAGGTGTGAAAAAATGGTAAAGAGAAGTATATAATGAGCAAGTAGGAAATGTTACGTGAAGAAAGGATGTGAATATTAGTAGGGGAAGGTCCATACTAACAAACATGAAAATTAAAATATTAATAGCAGATGATAATTCTTTTATTAGAGAAGGCATGAAAATTATTTTAAATACATATGAAGAGTTCGAAGTTGTAGATACAGTAAATGATGGGAAAGAAGCAGTGGAATATTGCAAAAAGAACGACGTTGATATCGCTCTTTTAGATGTCCGCATGCCAAATATGAACGGGGTAGAGGCAACGAAATTCATTTGTGAAGGGACGAAAACGAAACCGCTAATTTTAACGACGTTCGATGATGATGAATATATTTTGGACGCAGTAAAAAACGGGGCGAAAGGTTATTTATTAAAAAATAATGATCCAGAGCGTATTCGTGATGCAATAAAAGGAGTATATAACGGTCAAACTGTTATGCAAGATGTAGTGCTTGATAAAATTAAGAGCAATTTAATGGAAAGCAAAGAGGACGAATGTAAAATAGATACAAGTCTTTTTACAGAAAGAGAACTTAGTATTATCGCATTAATTGCGAAAGGTTTCTCGAATAAAGAAATTTCAAAGCAACTTTTCATATCAGAAGGAACGATTGCAAATTATATTACATCAGTTTTAGGGAAAACTGGACTTGAACATCGCACACAAATTGCGATTTATTATTTAACAGGGAAAGTAGATTAAAGATATGGAATTTTGGTTAATTGTAAGTAAATTAATTGTCTTCATATATATTGTGTTTAGTTACATTTATTTAAATGTTGTGAACTTACCGTGGATTATACTTACTTTGCTTTTATATCTTTCTGTAAATGTGCTGATCTCTATATTTAAACAAGATACGTACAAAAACATATTATCTAGTCTGTCAATTGGCATAGTTATATTATTTACATGGAAGGTTCATCCATTTTTTATTTTATTTTTACCATTGAACTTATATGAAGTTATATTTCGTTATATAGAGAAGAAATGGCAGCTCTTTATCATTATGATGATTCCTATTATCTTTACAGAAGAAAGTATTCGAATGACATATGGATTAATTGCTACATTTTCTTTTATCGTATTAACTATGGCAGAACGGTATATATCGCGTGTATTAAAGCTTGAATCACAAAATGATAAGATGCGAAAAGATATGCAGCGGCTGTCGAAAAGCTTACATGAAAATAAAGAGTACATAAAGCAATCAGAGTACACATTTAAGTTAGAAGAGAGAAATCGGTTATCACAAGAAATTCATGATAAAATTGGTCACTCGATGACAGGGGCGCTAATTCAAATGGAAGCAGCAAAGAGATTAATGGGGATAGATAAAGAAAAATCTGCCGAGTTATTACAAAATGCAATTCATATATCGAAAGATGGAATTGAAAGTATTCGAGTTACATTAAAAAATATGAAGCCACCAACGGAGCAAATTGGCATTCATCGTATGAAATTATTCATAGAGGAATTTGCCGGTAAGCATGATATAAATATCCCCTTCGTATATAAAGGGAATTTAGATATGATCTCACCGATTCAGTGGAAGATTATCGGTGAAAATGTTACGGAGGCACTAACGAACGCGATGAAATATGCTGATGCGACAGTCATTTCAATCGATATTCATGTACTTAACAAGATGGTGAAAGTACAAGTGAAGGATAACGGAAAAGGTGCAGCTCTCGTTAAGAAAGGTCTCGGAATTATGGGGATGGAGGAGCGAACAGCATCAGTAAACGGAAAAATTATTGTAGATGGAACAAGTGGCTTTTCAGTAACGATGCTGTTGCCGATATAAGAAAATGGGACGAAGATGAATCATCTCATATGAAAAAAGTGAATAATCTCATGTGAAAAGAATGAACTTCTGCACTGAGCAGGTTCATTTTTTTTGTTTATACTAAAAGCAGAGAAACCGAAATAGGGGTGAAATGATGAATACATTAGAAATTAAAAATTTAACGAAAAAATTTGGTGATTTCATCGCGGTAGATAATATGTCTTTATCTATTAAAGAAGGAGAGATATTTGGCTTTTTAGGATCAAATGGTGCTGGTAAGAGTACAACGATAAATATGATTGCCGGGTTGTTAAGAAGTAATGAAGGCGAAATTAGCATATTAGGAAAAAATATAAAGAAACATAATCGGTTTGCGAAGATGAATATCGGTATCGTTCCACAAGATATTGCGATTTATGAAGAGTTAACTGCCTATGAAAATGTGAAATTCTTTGCTGGACTGTATGGGTTAAGAGGAGCTGAGCTAAAAGCGAGAGTAGAGGAAGCACTTCAATTTGTAGGGCTTAGTGATAAGCATAAAAGTTACCCGAAAAACTTTTCTGGCGGGATGAAACGAAGATTGAATATCGCTTGCGCAATCGCTCATAGACCGAAGTTAATTATTATGGATGAGCCAACAGTGGGGATTGATCCGCAGTCAAGAAACTATATTCTCCAGTCTGTTCGAAAATTAAATGAAATGGGAAGTACGATTATTTACACGAGCCATTACATGGAAGAAGTAGAAGAGATTTGTACGAAAATAGCAATTGTAGATCACGGTAAAGTAATTGCAGAAGGAACGAAAGAACAGTTAAAAGCGATTATTACTGATACGAAAGATATTTGGGTTGAAGTGAAGTCAGTAGAAAATTTAGATGTAGAAAAGTTAAAAGAGATAAACGGTGTGAAAGCTGTTCAAGTTGAAGAGAACGTAATCAAGGTAAACTCGGATGCAGGAGTAAATAATTTAAATAAAATTATTCAGCATTTCATTAATCATGACATTGAAATTCGTTCGTTAGAGGAGCAGGCCCCGAACTTAGAAACAGTATTCCTTACGTTGACTGGAAGAAACTTACGAGATAAATAAAAGGTAAATGAAGAAAAGGTAAAGGGAGGTTCATCAATTGAACATCTTCAATATTGCAGTTATGCATATTAAAAGAGATTTCAGAGACGTAAGAACTTTAGTTTTTATGTTAGCATTTCCGATTGTACTTATGCTTGTGTTAGGAACAGCATTAACGAATGCATTTGATAGCGATAGTCAATCGATTAAAGATATACAAGTGCTCTACAAAGATGAAGCGAGTAGCACGTTTTCTCAATCGTTCGAAGCATTTACGAAAGAAGTCGATAAATCGGGTATTCATTTTAAAAAAGCTTCCGGCAGTATAGATGGGAAAGAAGAAGTGAAGCAAAATAAATATGCTGCTTATGTAGAATTAAATAAAAATGGTGCGAAATTTTACGGAAGTGACAAAAGTAGTATTGAGGGAAGTATTGTGGAAGGCATGCTTACAACATTTATTGATAAGTACAATGTAGCGGCCGAAGTTGCAAAAGTTGATCCTAGTAGGGTGAGCGCGGTTATTTCAAGCGGAAATCATAATGATTATATAAAAGAAACATCTTTACAAGCTGCGAAAAAGCCAGGTTCTATGGATTACTATGCGGTTGTAATGACGACGATGATTGCACTATATGCTGCGATGGGAGCGAGTTCTTTAATTCGTGGAGAACGAATACGTAAAACAGGAGATCGCCTCATTGCTGCGCCTATAAGTAAGGCTGAAATATTCATTGGAAAAGTACTTGGTAGCCTAGTAGCAAATGCTCTGTGCATATTACTCGTCATGTTATTTAGTAAATTTGTTTTTCAAGCGAATTGGGGTGACCATCTTGGAATCATATTTATTATTTTATTAACACAAGTCTTCTTAGCAATTAGTTTCGGTTTAGGAATCGGATATATTACAAAAACACCGGAATCATCAAGAGCAATTATTATGGTAGTAGTGCAATTAGCTTCTATTTTTGGTGGTGCATATTTCGTAATAGAAGAAAATTTCGTTACGAATTTATCACCATTAACGTGGGCGAACACAGCTGTTATGAAAATTATTTATGCAAATGATGTAGGAGCAGCATTGCCAGTAATATGTTTAAACCTTGGAATTTCGGCACTCTTTTTATTAATTGCGATTATTGCATTACGTAGACGGGAGGGGCTATAGTATGAAAGATATTTTATGGCTCATACAAAAAACGTTATCTGTACTTTTGAAAAATAAAAAAGGGTTATTCATTATTATTAGTTTGCCGATAATCGGAACATTAATCTCCTTCTCAATGTATGGGAATGTGGGGCAAGGGACGTTAAATATCGGGGTTATAAATAAAGAAAATCAATCTATAGCAAATGATACGGTGAAATTTTTAGAAGGATTAAATCATGTAAAGGTAAGTAAAATTAAAGAATCTGAAGTAGAAGATAAACTCACTTCCAAAAAACTTGATGGAGTTATTACATTAAATTCTGGTTTTGCAAAAAGTGTTCGAGAAGGGAAACCAAATCATATTGAAATTTCATCGATTAAAGGTGATCAAGTAACAGGATTTATAAAATCATATTTATACAATTATATTGATAATGTAGCAGCTATTAGTAAAGTAGCAGGAACAGATCAAAGTGCATTTGATAATATGTACGCTGGGTATCAAAAAAGTGCATTTAAAATGAAAACTGAAACGCTAGAAGATACTTCGAAAAATAAAGATATGACAAACCAAACGATGGGTTACCTTATTATGTTTATGTTGTTTTCAGCAGCGAACTTATCTGGTCAGATTTTAAAAGAAAAAGAGAATAGAACGTATTTTAGACTCATATCAACGCCGATAGATGGGAAGAAGTTCATATTATCTAATATCGGGGTAAATATGATGCTATTAACAGTACAAATTCTAATTACAATCTTATTCCTAACGAATGTTTTTCATATAAATATCAATATGCCTTTCATCGTGATGATTGGTGTACTCATGCTATTTGCTTTAATAGCGATTGGAATATCGTTAGTGCTTGTCGCTTTTTCGAAAAACTCAGCATCGGCAAACGCACTGCAAAATATGATCATTGTACCGACATGTTTACTCGCTGGATGCTATTTTCCGTATGATATTATGCCGAAAGCAGTGCAAAAAGTAGCTGATTTTCTTCCACAGAGATGGCTATTAGACACAGTATCAAAACTACAACAAGGAATTCCATTCTCTGAGTTGTATTTAAATATTTTAATTTTATTCGCCTTTGCGATTGCATTCTTCTTAATTGCTATTTATAAGTTTGGAAGAAATAATGATGCGAGAAACTTTGTTTAATATGAAAAGGGTGTGACGTTAAGTCACATCCTTTTTTGTATGAAGCATGAAATCTAAATTGGAATGACAAAATAGAAGGGTAGAAAGAAAATGAGCGGAAGGAAATCAAAATGATTAAAAAAATATTGCGAGTTACTTCTATTATTATTGCGATTGCTATTTTTATATTGATTTGGATGCATATTGACGTTACGCTCGGAAGAAAAATGGAAGCCGGGAAAAATATGCCGACAGAGTACACTCCTCATCATAGTGACTTTCAATTATATGTAGAAGGGAAGTCATTTTATAAACAGTTATTTACTGATATAAGGGAAGCGAAGCAATCTATTTACACGTACTTTTTTATTTTGTCGGATGATAAAAGTAGCCATACTTTTTTAAACTTATTAAAAGAGAAGGCAAAAGAAGGAGTAAACGTCTATTTATCCGTTGATCGCATTAATGATTTATCATTTGAAAGCAAGATGATAAATGAATTGCGGGAAAGTGGTGTACATTTTACATATAGTAGAAAACCTAAATTGCCATTCGGATTTTATTCACTTCACCATCGTAATCATCGCCGTATTACGACGATTGATGGAGAGATTGGCTATACAGGTGGTTTTAATATAGGGGATGAATATTTGGGGAAAGATAAAAAATTTGGATATTGGCGTGACTATCATGTGAGGCTTAAAGGGGAAGGAGCAAAAGATTTAGAAGAACAATTTGCTTTAGATTGGAAACGAGATACGAAAGAACATATAAAGAGAAGTACGAATAAAGCGAGTAAAGGGAATACATTACATACGATGGCTTGCTACAATGGACATCACGTCGCTGAAACATATATCGAATTAATACAACAAGCGAAGCATTCAATCGTAATTACAACACCTTATTTTATAGCGAAAAATAAAGAATTTATGAATGCTTTAATTGAAGCGCAAAAACGTGGTGTTACAGTGAAAATACTTTGGTCATATAAACCAGATATTCCTCTCATTAAAGAGGCAGCATATCCTTATATTCGTCAAGCTGTTAATAATGGAATTAAAGTATATGGTTATAAAAAAGGAATGTTTCATGGGAAGTTAATGTTAATTGATAATGAACTAACTGTTATCGGTACAACGAACATGACTGCACGTAGCTTTTATATGAACGATGAGATGAATTTGTATATTCACGGTGGGACTATCGTATCAGAAGTGAATGAGGCATTAACAAAAGATTTTCGTGATTCGAAAGAGATGACGAAACAATTTTTTGAGAAGTTATCGTTTTGGGAGCGTTGTAAGGAGAAAGTGGCAGGATTAGTGGATTTTTATTTATAAAGGTTAATGAAAAAGGGTGTCTTTTATAGACACCCTTTTTTAATGAGAGATAATTAGTTTTCATGCACAAGCAATGAAGCATCATCATTAATCAAAGTCCCTACATGCTCACCTAAACAAATTCTTTTCATAACCCCCGGCTCATCAAAGTTAAAGACGTGTGCTGGTAAATTGTAATCACGAGCAAGTAATAAAGCGGCTTGATCCATGACTTGAATGTTTTGCCTAACAACATCGTTATAGTTTAGTTTTCTGTACATTTTTGCTGATTTATTATGTTTTGGATCACTAGTAAAGACGCCATCGACTCCTTGTTTTGCGACTAATATTGCGTCACTATTCATTTCAATGGCTCTTTGAACACTTGGATAATCTGTCGTAACGAACGGCTGCCCGTTACCGCCACCAAAAATGACAACATAACCGTTATCTAAATGATGTACTGCTCTGAGGCGAATATAAGGCTCTGCTACTGCATTAAACGGGATGGAAGTCATAACGCGTACTTCTTTATTTGTTTTACTTGTTAAGACGCCGCGAAGCATTAAGCTGTTAATGATTGTACCTAACGTACCGATATTATCAGCTTCTACTCGATCAATGCCCCATTCTTCAGCTAGATGACCTCTGAAAATGTTACCGCCGCCGATGACAATGGATACTTCGATACCTAAGTCAATAATGGATATAATTTCGTTTGCGATATGTTCTAATCTTTTGGAGTTAAAGCTATTTCCGGATTGATCAGCAAGTGCGCCGCCGCTTAATTTAATTAATACTCTTTTATATGGCTTCATAACAATTCCTCCTATATAGATCGCAATAAAAAAGGAACAAAGGCAAATGCCTTTGTTCCTTTTTAAGAAAATGAAAAAGAAAAGAAGAAGATAGGACGAATTTTTGTACATAATTTTTCATACCATCCACTCCTTTTCATTTCGATTTATTGTAAGTGTATATCTTTTTGATTATACGAAACAATCTGATTACTTATCAAGTATATTGTATCTCTTTTTAATAAAAAGGTGTCAATGAAAAAGAAAAGAAAAATTTTCGAATTTTTCGTGACGAACTTGTAGGTTTTTGTATGATTTTGTAGGTTCGCTTATAAGATGTGTGAGTAGCTTTTATAAATTCAAATTGAAAGCGTTCGCATGAAGGGGATGAACATAAATGAAAAAATTCGGATTGGCAACACAAATTTTTGTCGCGCTTGTTCTAGGGATTGTAGTAGGGGCAGTCTTTTATGGCAATAAAACGGCGATTTCTTATATCACACCAATTGGGGATATATTTATTCACTTAATTAAAATGATTGTAGTACCGATTGTTATTTCAGCATTAATTGTTGCAGTAGCTGGTGTAGGAGATATGAAGAAGCTTGGGAAACTGGGTGGTAAGACAATTCTTTATTTCGAAATTATTACGACGATTGCTATTTTAATGGGATTACTTGCGGCGAATATATTCCAACCAGGTACTGGCGTTGATATGAGTAATTTACAGCAAAGTGATATTTCTTCTTATAAACAAACGGCAGATGCTACAGAGAAGAAAGGCTTTGCAGAAACGATTGTTCATATTGTACCGAAAAACGTATTTGAATCGATTTCACAAGGTGACTTATTACCGATTATTTTCTTCTCCGTATTATTCGGTTTAGGAGTTGCGGCAATTGGGGAAAAAGGGAAGCCTGTCTTTAACTTCTTTGAAGGTGTACTCGAAGCGATGTTTTGGGTTACAAATCAAGTTATGAAATTTGCACCATTTGGTGTATTCGCATTAATTGCGGTTACGGTTGCAAAATTTGGTGTAGCAACACTACTTCCTTTAGGAAAACTAGTGCTAGCTGTATACGTAACTGTTATACTATTCGTTGTGATTGTATTAGGTATTAATGCACGAATGGTTGGCGTAAACATTTTTACATTAATGAAAATTTTAAAAGAAGAACTCATTCTTTCATTTACGACAGCAAGTTCAGAAGCTGTTTTACCTAATATAATGAGAAAAATGGAAGAATTCGGTTGTCCAAAGGCAGTTGCCTCTTTCGTAATTCCGACAGGTTATACATTTAACTTGACTGGATCGGCTATTTATCAAGCGTTAGCAGCATTGTTTGTTGCACAAATGTACGGTGTGCACATGTCACTGACAGAGCAAATAACGTTATTATTCGTTCTCATGTTAACATCCAAGGGTATGGCGGGAGTTCCAGGTGCATCCTTCGTTGTTGTATTAGCAACGTTAGGTTCAATGGGGTTACCACTAGAAGGTATCGCGTTAATTGCGGGAATTGACCGCATTTTAGATATGATTCGCTCATCTGTCAATGTATTAGGAAATGCATTAGCGGCCATTGTTATGTCGAAGTGGGAAGGCGAATTCGATGATGAGAAAGCAAAACAATATGTAGAAACAGTCAAAGAAACAAAAGCAGCATAAGAAATCGTTAAGGAGTGAATAATCATGGCAACATTAACTGAAGTTAAAAATGGTGTTCGAATTGAAAAAGATTTTTTAGGTGAAAAAGAAGTACCGAATTATGCATACTACGGTGTACAAACAATGCGTGCAGTTGAAAACTTCCCAATTACAGGATATAAAATCCATGAAGGTTTAATTAGAGCGTTCGCAATTGTAAAAAAAGCTGCAGCGCTTGCTAATACAGATGTAGGAAGATTGGAATTGAGCAAGGGCGGCGCGATCGCAGAAGCTGCTCAAGAAATTCTTGATGGAAAATGGCATGATCATTTCATCGTAGATCCAATCCAAGGCGGAGCAGGTACTTCAATGAATATGAACGCAAATGAAGTCATGGCCAATCGTGCTCTTGAATTATTAGGAATGGAAAAGGGAGACTATCATTATATTAGTCCAAATAGTCATGTAAACATGGCGCAATCAACAAACGATGCATTCCCAACGGCGATTCATATCGCAACATTAAACGCATTAGAAGGTTTATTACAAACGATGGGGTATATGCATGATGTATTTGAATTAAAAGCAGAGCAGTTCGATCATGTTATTAAAATGGGTCGTACACATTTACAAGACGCTGTGCCAATTCGTCTTGGACAAGAATTTAAAGCGTATTCCCGCGTACTTGAACGTGATATGAAACGTATCAAGCAATCACGTCAACATCTATATGAAGTAAATATGGGAGCAACTGCAGTTGGTACAGGCTTAAATGCAGATCCAGAATATATTGAAGCAGTTGTAAAACATTTAGCTGCAATCAGTGAATTACCACTTGTTGGTGCAGAAGACTTAGTAGATGCAACGCAAAATACGGATGCATACACAGAAGTATCAGCAGCACTTAAAGTATGTATGATGAATATGTCTAAAATTGCGAATGACCTTCGTTTAATGGCATCAGGTCCGCGTGTTGGTTTAGCAGAAATTATGTTACCAGCTCGTCAACCAGGTTCTTCTATTATGCCAGGGAAAGTAAATCCTGTTATGCCAGAAGTAATTAATCAAATTGCGTTCCAAGTAATTGGTAACGACCATACAATTTGCCTTGCTTCAGAAGCAGGACAATTAGAATTAAACGTTATGGAACCAGTACTTGTTTTCAACTTACTTCAATCTATTAGCATTATGAATAACGGTTTCCGTGCCTTTACAGATAATTGCTTAAAAGGAATTGAAGCGAATGAAGATCGCTTAAAAGAGTATGTTGAGAAGAGTGTAGGAATTATTACAGCCGTGAACCCTCATATCGGTTATGAAGCAGCAGCTCGCGTTGCGAAAGAAGCAATTGCAACAGGTCAATCCGTTCGAGAACTTTGTGTGAAAAACGGTGTACTGTCACAAGAAGACTTAGAGTTAATTCTAGATCCATTCGAAATGACACACCCAGGGATTGCAGGAGCAACTCTTTTAAAGAAAAATTAAAAGAAGAGGGGGGGACAATCCCCTCTTTTTTGTTTACAATATAGAAATGCTATATATGAATAGAGGTAGGGATGTTATGAGTAAGTTTACAGTAGCTTCTAATGGTTCATTAGAAACGACATTAAGAGGAGTAGAAGTATTATCAACACCACTTTTAAATAAAGGGGTCGCTTTCACGCAAGAAGAGAGAGAAGAATTAGGTTTAAAAGGGTTATTACCGCCAGCGGTTTTAACATTAGAAGAACAAGCACGCCGAGCGTATGAACAATTTTGTTCTCAGCCGGACGATTTATTAAAGAATGTATACTTAACAGCGTTACATGATCGAAACGAAGTGTTATTTTATCGTATATTAACAAATCATTTACGTGAAATGTTACCAATCGTATATACACCAACTGTTGGTGTAGCGATTCAAAGATATAGTCATGAATACCGTAAACCGCGTGGTGTGTATTTATCAATTAACGATCCGTCGGGTATTGAAGAAGCTTTCGCCAATATCGGTGCAACAGCAGAAAATATTGATTTAGTCGTTGTTACAGATGGAGAAGGCATACTTGGAATTGGTGACTGGGGCGTTGGTGGTATAAACATCGCAATCGGAAAATTAGCTGTTTATACGGCCGCAGTTGGAATCGATCCTAGTCGTGTATTACCGGTAATTTTAGATGTAGGTACAAATCGTGAAGAACTATTAAAGAATCCATTTTATATTGGAAATCGTCACCCTCGTATAACTGGTGAAGCTTACGATGAATTTATTGATACGTTTGTACAAGCGGTAAATAAACAATTCCCGAAAGCACTTTTACATTGGGAAGACTTCAGCTCTCGAAATGCACGAAAAATTTTAGATAAATATCGTCATGATATTTGTACATTTAATGATGATATTCAAGGTACAGGTGCAGTTTCACTTGCTGCTGTGTTATCAGCAGTGAAAGCTTCTGGTGTACCATTAAGTGAACACCGCGTTGTTGTGTTTGGTGCTGGTACGGCTGGAATCGGTATTGCAGATCAAGTTAGAGATGCTTTGGTCCGCGTAGGTGTGTCAGAAGAAGAATCATATAAGCGTTTCTGGTGTATTGATCGTAACGGATTAGTTACAGATAATATGGAAGATCTTCTTGATTTCCAAATTCCATATGCAAGAAAAGAAGCGAAAGTAAATGAGTGGAAGCAAAATGATGTGATCGGACTTGCTGAAGTTGTGAAACATGTAAAACCGACAATTTTAATCGGTACATCAACTGTTGCAGGTGCATTTAAAGAAGAGATTATTAAAGAAATGGCTTCTCACACAGAAAGACCAATCATTTTACCGATGTCAAATCCGACGCCACTTGCTGAAGCAAAACCAGATGATTTAATCGAGTGGACAGAAGGAAGAGCATTAGTTGCAACAGGAAGTCCATTTGAACCGGTTACATACAACGGTGTAACGTATGTGATTGGACAATCAAATAACGCACTTATTTTCCCAGGTCTTGGTCTTGGAACAATTGTTGTACGTGCAAGCGTCATGACGGATGGAATGTTCGCAGCAGCTGCTGAAGCAGTTGCAAGCATGGTAGACACAAGTCAGCCAGGAGCACCTATTTTGCCAGAGGTTGAAGAGTTACGTAATATCTCGGAAATGGTTGCAATTGAAGTAGCGAAAGTTGCTGTTGCAGAAGGTGTTGCTAGAGAGAACTTAAGTGATAACGATATTAAGATTGCAGTGAAAGAAGCAATCTGGGAACCAGAGTATCGCCAAATAAAAGCGGTAGAAAAGGTTAGAATATAGAAATAAAGCCCGTTTATAAAAATAAGCGGGCTTTCACTTTTATTACCGAAAAAAGTATAGGAAGTGGCACCTTTGAATTGGAATCAATTATGGAAGAAAGATATATCCCTTTTAATTATATTAATGGTTGTTGTTCCGATTGCTGGAGAGCTTAATTTTCATCCTTTTAACGATACGTTTCGCGTTAGCTTTGGGACACCGCTTTTCTTCTTTTTATTATTATTTTTAAGAAGAATACCAGCAGCGGCTGCAGGTATTCTTGTCGGTATATGTGTCGTTTTATTCCGTGTATGCCTTGATTGGATCATGCAAGGTTCATTTCATATGACAGAATCATTTTATTTGCGCTATCCTGTGTTCTTCTATTATTTTATTTATGGAAGTCTTTTTTCACTTTGTAGGGTGAATAAGTTTCATCAGAAACCAATCGTTATTGGGTGCCTTGGAATTACAATTGAAATTATCGCAAGTATGTCAGAACTTGCGATTTATCATATGGTAGTACTCGGTACAATAATAACAGTTTCTGAAGTGAACAAATTAATTATTATTGCTATTTTTCGTAGTTTCTTTGCACTTGGCTTTTTAAATATGATGATTTTATATGAAACGAAATTAAAAGAGTCACAAGTCCGAAAAGAAAATGAAAAAATGTTCATGCACCTTTCAAATTTATATGTAGAATCTGTTCACTTGAAAAAAACGTTACAAAATGCAGAATTGATTACACAAGAAGCATATCAACTATATCGAAATTTACAGACAGATGATGATTCCAGTAGTAAAACAGCATTGAAAATAGCAGGAGAAGTGCACGAAATAAAAAAGGATAATCAAAGGATTTTTGCAGGATTATCTAAACTGTTATTAGATAAAAATGTGGCTGAGTATGTAGAAGGACATGAGCTTACAGAAATGATCGTAAGAATAAATGAGAAATATGCTGAAATGCTAGGGAAAGATATACGTTTTTCAAAACATATAGAAGGTGAACACGCTGCATATCACGTGTATACAGTGCTATCAATCTTTAATAACTTAGTTGCCAATGCAGTGGAAGCAATTGAAGATAGAGGCCTTATTCGTATTAAGTTATATAAACGAGAGCAACATGTAATCTTTGAAGTAATTGACGATGGCCCTGGTATTGCACAAAAGTATAAGAAATTAGTATTTAAGCCCGGGTTTACTTCCAAGTATGATCAAACAGGAACACCGTCAACAGGTATTGGACTTTCTTACATACACGAAATGGTAACAGAGCTCGGCGGAGAAGTAAGGTTAGAAGACAATGAAACTGAAAAAGGGTGTAAGTTTATAGTTTGTTTACCGGAGTGCAGTTTAAAGCGGGAAGGGGAATAGGTTTGTTTTATTATATTGTAGATGATGATGAAGTTTTCCGTTCAATGCTTTCGCAAATTATTGAGGATGGCGATCTTGGGGAAGTAATTGGAGAATCGGAAGATGGAGCGTTTATTGAAGCAGAACAGCTAAATTATAAAAAAGTAGATATTTTATTTATTGATTTACTAATGCCGATGAGAGACGGCATTGAAACAGTTCGTCATATAGCGTCTTCATTTACTGGGAAAATTATTATGATTTCCCAAGTTGAATCGAAACAGCTCATTGGTGAGGCGTATACACTTGGTGTGGAATATTATATTACAAAACCACTAAACAAAATAGAAGTAGTATCTGTTGTACGAAAAGTGATGGAGCGTATTCGTTTGGAACGTTCTATACATGACATTCAAAAATCATTAAATAATGTGTTTCAGTGGGAAAAGCCGCCAATGCGTAGTGAAACAGTACAAGAAGGAAAAAAGATATCAGATTCAGGACGCTTCTTACTAGCAGAACTCGGTATTGCGGGAGAGAACGGAAGTAAAGATTTACTTAGTATGCTGGAATATTTATACGGACAAGAAAAGGCGCAAACATTTGAATTTGGCTTTCCTGCGTTAAAAGATATTTTTCACTATATTACGATAAAGAAATTAGGGGATGAAGCTTTACATACGGATATTGATAAAGAGAAAAAAGCATCGGAACAAAGAGTGCGCAGAGCAATTTATCAATCATTGAATCATTTAGCCTCCCTCGGACTAACAGACTTTTCAAATCCGAAATTTGAAAGCTATGCTCCGAAGTTTTTTGATTTCACTGTAGTTAGAAAACGGATGACAGAAATGACAAAGGATGAAGTAGCAACTTCTGGCCATATACGAATTAATACGAAAAAATTTATTCAAGTGTTATATTTTGAGGCGAAACGGTTGATGGAGATAGAGTGAAAAAGGTGCTTATAAATAAGCATCTTTTTTTGTTCAATCAATATTTTATATTTTCTCGTAGAGCATGTAAAATGTTAAGTAAGAGAAAATGGTTTTACATTAAGGAAGTGTCAAAACAATGAGTTTTACATTAAATAAATCGATTATAAAAGAAGTATGCGGAGAGACCTCATATAAAAGAGGCGAAGCTTATTATAAAGCAAATAAAGTAATCGTGAATCATTATGATGAAACGAAAGAAATTTGTGAAGCGACGGTAAAAGGGAATGAGGATTTTCATGTTACAGTAGAAAAAGCTAAAAAAGGTGATGTAGTTGCGAGATGTAGTTGTCCTTCATTAGCGTCTTTTCAAACGTATTGTCAACATGTTGCAGCCGTACTAATACAAATAAATTATAACCAGCAAACGGGCGGCATGTCCGAAAATATGAGCGGAAATGATCAATTAACGAGCGGGATGTTTCAGTTGTTTGCAGAAAAACCACTGAGGCCAAAAAGTAAACAACACCGTTTTGATACACGTGAAATATTAGATATTGCGTTTATATGTTCACCAGTAGCGACGAAAAGTGGTGGGGCCCTTCTTGGAATTCAGCTAAAACTTGCGAAAACATATTTTATAAATCATATTAGAGAATTTCTTTCTAAAGTGGAAAAAAGAGAGGCTTTTCATTGTACTAATGAATTTACATACACGCCAGATATACATAGTTTTAAACAAGAAACGGACGCGATTATACAACAACTCATTAAAATATATCATAACGAAAAAATGTATGAAGATGCACTAGAAGTACATGCGAAACAAGATGAAAGTATGATATTCATATCGCCAGCTTCGTGGAAAGATATGCTCTCTTCACTTTCTAAAGTTGAGTATGTACAACTGAAACAAAATGAGCAACTGTTTCATGGCTTACAAATTTCAAACGGTTTATTGCCATTACATTTTGAGTTTACGAAGGGAAATAATGGTGGATTCACACTTCATATAGACGGCCTAAATCGTGTTCAAGTGATGGAAATGTATAACAACGCTCTTTACGATGGGAAATTATATCATTTACCTATGGAAGATTGTATGCGACTTATTGAATTGCAAAAGATGATGAATCGCTCAAATAGCAATCAGTTTTATATTCCTGAAAGTAAGATGGAACATTTTGTAGCGAAAGTTGTGCCAGGATTAATGAAACTTGGAACGGTACGAATTGATGAAGTAATATCAGATCGTGTTGAAACGCCGTCGCTAAAAGCAAAACTGTATTTAGATCGAGTGAAAAATCGTTTGTTAGCAGGTCTTGAATTTCATTATGGAAACGTCATGATCAATCCGTTAGAAGAAGACGGACAGCCGTCTGTTTTTAATCGTGATGAGAAAAAGGAAAAAGAGATTTTAGACATTATGAGTGAAAGTGCCTTCGCGAAAACAGAAGGTGGTTACTTTATGCATAATGAAGAGGCTGAGTATAACTTTTTATATCACGTCGTTCCGTCGTTAAAAGGTTTAGTTGATATTTATGCGACGACAGCAATTAAATTACGTATTCATAAAGGGGATACAGCACCACTTATTAGAGTGAGAAGAAAAGAAAGAATTGATTGGTTATCATTTCGTTTTGATATAAAAGGAATACCGGAAGCAGAAATTAAAGGTGTATTAGTGGCTCTTGAAGAGAAACGCAAATATTACCGATTAGCGAATGGTTCTTTATTATCACTAGAGAGCAAAGAATTTAATGAAATTAATCAGTTTGTAAAAGAATCGGGTATTCGGAAAGAGTTTTTACACGGAGAAGAAGTGAACGTTCCGCTTATCCGGAGTGTAAAATGGATGAACGGACTTCACGAAGGTAATGTTTTAAGTTTAGATGAGTCTGTTCAAGATTTAGTAGAAAGCATTCAAAATCCGAAAAAATTAAAGTTTACAGTGCCGCAAACTTTAAGTGCTGTAATGAGAGAGTATCAAGTATACGGATTTGAGTGGATGAAAACACTCGCCTATTACCGTTTTGGCGGTATTTTAGCAGATGATATGGGACTTGGAAAAACGCTGCAAAGTATTGCTTACATAGATTCTGTGTTGCCTGAAATTCGAGAAAAGAAACTACCTATATTAGTCGTTTCACCGTCCTCTCTCGTTTACAATTGGTTTAGTGAATTGAAAAAATTCGCCCCGCATATTAGAGCGGTTATTGCAGATGGAAATCAAACGGAGCGGCAAAAAATATTAAAAGACGTAGCGGAATTTGATGTCGTAATTACGTCATATCCATTACTGAGAAGAGATATAAGATCGTATGCGAGGCCGTTTCATACACTGTTTCTTGATGAAGCACAGGCGTTTAAAAATCCTACAACCCAAACTGCAAAAGCAGTGAAAACAATTCAAGCGGAATATCGTTTCGGGCTAACGGGAACGCCTGTAGAAAATTCATTAGAAGAGCTATGGTCTATCTTCCATGTCGTATTTCCGGAATTATTACCAGGAAGAAAAGAATTCGGTGATTTAAGGCGCGAAGATATAGCGAAGCGCGTAAAACCTTTCGTATTAAGACGATTAAAAGAAGACGTATTACAGGAGCTTCCAGATAAAATAGAGCACTTACAGTCATCGGAGCTATTACCAGATCAAAAGAGACTTTATGCTGCTTATTTAGCGAAATTAAGGGAAGAAACGTTAAAACATTTAGATAAAGATACGTTACGTAAAAATAAAATTAGAATTTTAGCTGGCTTAACGAGATTGCGACAAATTTGTAATCATCCGGCTTTATTCGTTGATGATTATAAGGGTAGTTCAGCTAAATTTGAACAACTATTAGAGATACTAGAGGAATGCAGAAGTACTGGTAAGAGAATTTTAATCTTTTCTCAATTTACGAAGATGCTGTCTATTATTGGCCGTGAGTTAAATCGTCAAGCGATTCCATACTTTTATTTAGACGGGAGTACACCATCACAAGAACGTGTAGAGCTATGTAATCGGTTTAACGAGGGGGAAGGGGATCTATTTCTCATTTCTTTAAAAGCTGGTGGTACGGGTCTTAACTTAACGGGTGCCGATACGGTTATATTGTACGATTTATGGTGGAATCCAGCTGTTGAACAACAAGCAGCTGATAGAGCATATCGAATGGGACAAAAAAATACAGTACAAGTTATAAAATTAGTAGCCCACGGAACAATTGAGGAAAAAATGCATGAACTGCAAGAGAGTAAGAAAAATTTAATCGCTGAAGTGATTGAGCCGGGAGAAGAGAAATTATCATCAATCACGGAGGAAGAAATACGAGATATTTTAATGATTTAATATAAAAAGCTATGCTTTCACATGTATGAGAGCATAGCTTTTTTAGTGTAATAATTATAATTTGTTTTGAACAAAGTAAAGAGATAATACAGAATTTATTTTTTAGTCCCTTTACTTTTATATGGCTTGGCAGCTGCCTTTTTCTTTGCACTTGATTGCCAACGATTCCATCCTTTACTTCCTGTACCTTGTCCTACACCTTTTTTCGGTTTTGCTTTCGTTTTACTCATATGATCACTCCGTTATATAAAAATCTTATTTGATAATAGTCAATGATTTAGAACATACTCTTTATAAATGACTATGATTGCTTTAAGTAAAAATAAACTGCTTGAATGCTATAGTATAACACGAATTTGCAAGTAAACTGAAAGGAATTACAAAGAAAATGAAAATAATACGAAATACTGCGGATTCTATATTTCGAACGATTACATTACTTGTTGTGTATATGTTAGTTTCGGTTAGTGAAACGTTTTTTGGATTGACAAGACAAAAGAAGTGAAGACGTTATATTGAAAACAATCAATAAAGCCGTAAAATAAAGAATTGAAAAATATTTTTAAATTTTTGTTGACTTTCTTTATTTTTTGTATAGAATAATCATTAATAAAATGTTTCAGAGATGTGACAACAAAACGACTATGAAAGGACGAGTAGTAGTAGGATGTAGTCTAAGCGAGTCAGGGGTGGTGTGAGCCTGATACGAAGCCTATTATGAAGAACCTCCTGGAGTTGCTAACCGAAATCCTTTACAGGAAAGTAGACTTAGCCGGGAACTTCGCCGTTACAAGAAGAACAGTATCGAGATATTTCATCTCCGTATTGTATAAGTGAGCAACCTCTGTTGCTAATTTGGGTGGTACCGCGGAACCAAAGTCTTTCGTCCCAGTTTTTTGGGAAAGAAGGGCTTTTTTTGTTGGCTTCTTTTCACAACATCCAAACATTTTAGGAGGAAACCACCATGTATCAATCATTAATGACAGTAAGAGAGACTCAAATCGCAATTAAGGAAGTTAAAACATTTTTCGAGGATCAATTAGCAAAACGCCTTGAACTATTCCGCGTATCTGCACCATTATTCGTAACGAAAAAATCAGGATTAAACGATCATTTAAACGGTGTAGAACGTCCAATTGAATTTGATATGTTACATTCAGGAGAAGAATTAGAAATTGTTCACTCACTAGCGAAGTGGAAAAGATTCGCATTACATGAATACGGATATGAAGCTGGTGAAGGTTTATATACAAACATGAACGCGATTCGTCGTGATGAAGAACTTGATGCAACACATTCCATTTACGTTGACCAATGGGATTGGGAAAAAATCGTTCAAAAAGAATGGCGTACTGTAGATTACTTGCAAGAAACAGTACGAACAATTTATGGAATATTCAAAGATTTAGAAGACCACTTATTTGAAAAGTATCCGTTCCTTGGAAAGTATTTACCAGAAGAAGTTGTTTTTATCACTTCCCAAGAACTCGAAGATAAATATCCAGAATTAACACCGAAAGATCGTGAACACGCAATTGCAAAAGAACACGGTGCAGTCTTTATTATCGGAATTGGTGATGCACTTCGTTCAGGTGAAAAGCATGATGGACGCGCAGCTGATTATGATGATTGGAAATTAAACGGTGACATTTTATTCTGGCACCCAGTATTACAATCTTCATTCGAATTATCATCAATGGGAATTCGTGTTGATAGTAAATCACTTGATGAGCAGTTAACGAAAACAGGTGAAGACTTCAAACGTGAGTACGATTTCCATAAAGGTATTTTAGAAGACGTACTACCGTTAACAATTGGCGGTGGTATTGGACAATCAAGAATGTGCATGTACTTCTTACGTAAAGCACATATTGGTGAAGTTCAATCTTCTGTATGGCCTGACGATTTACGTGCAGCTTGCAAGAAAGAAAACATTCATCTGTTTTAATAGAAGAGAGAGGATAGCTCAAAGAGTTATTCTCTCTTTTTTATAGTGTAAACGAGTGGTTTACAGTGGGTTTTACTAATGGTTTCTTTCTTTTTTGGATCCTTTTATGTAATAATTTGTTAAAGGAGGGGACGTTATGAGCTTAGGACAACAACTTAAAAGATTACGAGAGTCAAAAGGGTTTTCACAGGAAGATGTTGCTAAGAAAATTGGTGTGACAAGGCAAGCTGTGTATAAGTGGGAACATGATAAAAGCTGTCCGGATATTGATAATTTAATTTTGCTTAGCGAAATGTATAATGTCACGCTAGATGAATTAATAAAAGGAAACCAAAGCTTTAAAGAGAGAATACATATTGATGAAGATGAGGATTTTGAGAAAGAGAATGAGTTTGGTTTTTATATTGGGTTTGGTTTGCTAATTGTGAGTGCTTTTGTTGATTATGAAGGAATGCAAGAGATATTATTAGGGATAGCACTATTCATGATGGTTTTTTACTCTGATGTAAAGAAAGTTATGTTGAATGAATTCAGATCGTTTTTAAAAAGAAAAGATATATATGATAAGAAGTGAGAAGAGTCAGTTATATTTCCTAGGAAAGAGTATAACAAGCAATTGAATTGTTTTATAATAATTTTGAGATATTGATAGTATGTTAAAAAGTCCAAACAAGCATAACCCCGTTCTAAAGTTAGGACGGGGTTCAAAATCTAAGTTTTATTAAGCGTAAAATTCTTTCAAATATTTTTACTTCAGTAAAACATTACTTACTTGTTACCGAGTTCTTCCGCTAAACCGATTAAAATTCCTTCGGTTCCACGAATGTAGCAGAGTCGATACGAGTTCTCATACTGAACTACTTCACCAACGAGCTGAGCACCATGCTTAGTAAGTCTCGATACCATTTCGTCAATGTCCTCAACGGTGAACATGACGCGTAAATAACCGAGGGCATTTACAGGAGCTGTCCGATGATCTGCAATAGTAGGGGGGGTGAGAAATCGCGAAAGTTCAATTCGGCTATGGCCATCTGGGGTAACCATCATAGCAATCTCTACGCACTGAGAACCGAGTCCAGTTACGCGACCAGCCCATTCACCTTCAACAGTAGCTCGCCCTTCGAGATTCAAGCCAATCTCCTCGAAGAAAGAGATTGCGTTATCAAGGGATTCTACAACGATGCTGACATTGTCCATTCGTAGTAATCGGTTGTTTGCCATAGTTTTTATCTCCTTTTATGTATAAATTTATTATTTAATTATCCTCATAATTATACTAAAATCTCTTCTAAACAAAAAACATCTTGTCACAGTGTAGGAAAATGTGACAAGGTGTTTTCGGGCATAGTATATAAAATCTTGTTAACGAATAACACTTCGTAAACCCTTTACTATTGAAATATGCGAGAACTTTATTTCGTGAATGCTATCATTTCAAGAATTTGATACTGTAATTGCTATTCGATAGAATAACTTCGACTTTCCCACAAAACAGTCCTACCCTGTTTCTATTTATATAGGAAGGAAATAGATTCATATATTTTTTAAAGTTTTACCGGTGGAAATTAACTCATCTGCACTAAAGGCTCAATTTTCGCCATAAATGATTGATGCAGTGCCTCGACACCTGTTACTAAATGAAGGCGGTCAATAACGACAGACACTTTAATTTCTGATGTACTTACCATTTTAATATGAATATCTTCTTCTTTTAAAGTAGTGAACATATTTGCAGCAACACCAGGATTAGAGACCATACCCGATCCTACAATGGATACTTTTGCTAAATGATTTTCATATTCTACAGATTCATAGTGAAGTGTTTCTTGATTCTGTTCCAATACCTCTAATGTTTCTTCTAAATCATTAGAATGGATTGAGAAGGAGAGGTGAACAGTTCCTTCATTTGTAATACTTTGAATGATGATATCTACATTAATATGTGCCGCTGCTAATGTAGAGAAAACTGTTGAAAGTGCACCTTGTTCCAATCCTTTCATTGTGACGCGTGTAATATTATCTTCAAATGCAATACCTTTAACGATTGATTGTTGTTCCATGTTACATTCTCCTTTTACAATTGTTCCGTTTTCTTGTTCCATACTTGAGCGAACTTCTAACATGACATTATGATTTTTAGCAAACTCAACAGCACGCGGGTGTAATACACCAGCACCGAGGTTTGCTAGTTCTAGCATTTCGTCATAAGAAATTTCATCTAATTTATAAGCATCTTTTACAACTCGTGGGTCCGTTGTATATACACCGTTCACATCCGTGTAAATATCACATTTTTTTGCTTTCAGTGCAGCAGCTAATGCAACAGCAGTTGTATCAGAACCACCACGTCCAAGCGTTGTAATTTCATGTTCTTTACTGGCTCCTTGGAAGCCAGCTACAATAACAATCGTGCCTTCAGTAAGATAAGACTGAATTCGATCTGTATGAATTTCAGTAATCCGTGCACTACTATGTACAGATTCTGTCGTAATACCAGCTTGCCATCCAGTTAATGAAATCGCGTTATAACCTTTTGCTTGTAGTGCCATCGTTAATAATGAAATAGTCACTTGCTCTCCTGTTGATAGAAGCATATCCATTTCGCGTTTACTCGGATTTTCTGAAATCGCGTTAGCAAGTGCTACGAGTTCATCTGTGCTTTTTCCCATTGCTGAAACGACAGAGACGATGCTATGTCCTCGTTCATATTCTTCAATAATTAAATTTGCTACATGTTGAATGCGCTCAACGCTTCCAACAGAAGTGCCACCAAATTTTTGTACAATCGTTTCCATTACGAATTCCTTCTTTCATCCATTTTTAAGAATAGATTAGGACATATATAGATCCCAATATTCCTGTAGTTACCAGAGAAAAACAAAAAACACCATCTCAAATAAGTGAGGATGGTGCTGTTACAGGAAAAGGGAAACAGAAAACGGAGCTAATAAAAAAACCGCCAAAAAAGGAATACCATAAAAATGATATCTCTTTTTTGTAGATAGCTCTTCATACATACACTGCTGTACATATGACAGTTCTGTTTCTATTCGAAAACAGCCCCAATCGATAAATGCAGAGAAAATTATCGATTTCGGCAATACTTCCTTTCATCTAATTTCATAGACATCTCTGTGTCTCCATTAGAATAATCATAAGTATCGCAACCTCTATCTCACGTTTTAGGCGAGAGTGTTTGATTTATGAAGTTGTTGGTAACATTTGTTTTATAATAATTTAAATTTTTCGGGGAATCAAGTGTTTTGTATAAATTTTAAAAATTCTTTCTTTTCTCGAAGTAGTTTGTGAAAACTGTAGCAAAATAAATTCATTGCATGTACATTAAGTTTATAGCGTATAGGAGGTGGAAGAATGAAGGGGAAAAAGCCTATTTATGTTTCGGCAGAAATGAACACAACAATGGAAAAATTATGGGGATATACACAGGAACCAGATATACATACAGAATGGGATGCTCGCTTTACTGAAATTTCGTATTTAGAGAAAAAAGAAGGAGAACCGCAGAAGTTTTTATATAAAACTAAAATTGGATTTGGACTTGAAATAGCTGGTGAAGGGGAATCGATAGCTGAAATAAGAAAAGAAACGGGTGAAAGAATTTCTTCTTTAAAATTTTGGACGGATAATAAATTATCACTTATTCAAATAGGGCGTGGTTATTGGAAGTATACCCCTCGTAAAGAACACATTTATTTTGAGACACAATATGATTATGATACGAGGTTTGGTCGTATAGGAAATGTAATAGATTTCTATATGTTTCGGCCTTTATTAGGCTGGGCGACTGCTTGGAGTTTTGATGCGTTAAAATTATGGATAGAAAAGGGACTTCATCCTAAGTTACTAATTAGAAGAACAATGACATATTGGCTCGTATGTTTTTTATTTGCATTTGTATGGATGTATCAAGGAATAGTACCGAAACTAGTGTTTACTCATTCAGAAGAAGTAAAAATGCTATCTGTGATAATTGGTTCAACTGAACATAGTATTTTTGTACTTAAAATAATTGGATTGTTAGAAACTATTTTTGGTGTCATATGGCTGTTGCCATTTCCAAAACGAAAAGTATTTATCGTACATATTTTTATGTTAATAGCCTTAACGATAGCGGCAGGGATTACGAATATTGCAAGTTTTACAGAGCCGTTTAATCCAATTACATTAAACGTTCTAATCATGGGATTATCAATTGTCGGTTATATAAATAGCACGAACTTGCCAAGCTCAAAAAATTGCAAGAGGAAGAGAAAGGGTAATGTATGGCTAATATGTATGAAAGACTATTAGGGGATTCTTATAAAAAACTACATCCAAAATTACAGAAACGCTATGAAATTACAGAAGAAAATAGTTTTACTGGAGAAGGAAAGATGGATGAGATTTATGGTGGTTCTTTTTTCGTAAAATTCATATTAAAAATTGCATCAAAGTTCCGTATGTTTTTCTCTGAGCGGGGGAAGGAAGTGCCATTTACAATACATAATACCGCTGAGCGGGATGAACATGGACATGAACTTGTGCGGTGGAATCGTACTTTTTATTTTCATAATAAGAAAAGATACTTTAACGCCATTATGCAGATGGATGAAGAGAATAATGAAATTTTAGATTGTTTTGGTGAACCGCAAATACTTGTTTCTACATTGAATTTTCATATTGATGAGGTGGGGGCAATGCATATTTCTTCAAAGAAACAATGGTTTTACATGTTTGGAAGGAAAGTCCCGTTACCTAGGTTTTTATACGGAGAGGCCAACATTGTAGAAAGTTATGATGAAACACTACAATGCTTTCGAATTCGTGTACAAGTAAGCAATCCGTTAATTGGTTCATTATTTTCATATAAGGGAACATTTGTAGAGAGGAAATAAATGATATGAA
Organism: Bacillus sp. RC251; assembly: GCF_044908765.1. Lineage (NCBI taxonomy): Bacteria > Bacillati > Bacillota > Bacilli > Caryophanales > Bacillaceae > Bacillus > Bacillus sp. RC251. Next base: position 783,927 of record NZ_JBIYDP010000001.1, read on the forward strand.
AAATATAATAGTTGGGTTTGCTTGTTATATTATTTTTCTAATATGTGAGTGGTCAAATATAAACCCGGTGGAAGCAATTATTTTATTATCTATTTTGTTATTTATACCGATGTCATTTTGCATTCTTGATAAAAAGACAAGAAGTGGATCATATGTATCCTTTTATAAACTAGTATCGCTTTTATATCCAATCGCAGCAATTAGTGCAATGTTAGCTTTCGTAACAAATCACTATTTCTTTGCATTACTTTGGTTTGTATATACAGGAATCGTTGCGTTATTCGGTGTAAGTAGAGTGCTAGAAAGAGGATGGAAACTGTTAGAGGAGACAGCTATCGATAGTGCGTTTATGTATTTGTTTTTAGGTGGTTTCTGGTTTTTTGCTTCTGTAGCAAAGCTTTCCATTATGCACTTTAGTTCCGACATTGTTTTGCTTACAGCTGCACACTTTCATTATTCGGCATTTCTATTGCCGTTATCAGCTGGTTTAATTGGGAGGAAAAGAGAAAAGAGAAGTAAAGTGTATGATGCTATTATGTTTGTCATCGTCATTTCACCTATGACAGTTGCAATAGGAATTACGTACTCAAGAGTATTTGAATTTTTTGCAGTGTTCCTATATTTATGCGCTATTTATAGTTATGGGATTTATGTTTGGCGTACGAAATTTAATGCTATTAGTGCAAAGGTTCTTCTGATCATATCGTCTAGTACACTTATGGTAACAATTATGTTTTCGCTTATATATTCATATGGGAATTTGAAACATGTAATGACGATTACAATTGCTCAAATGGTTTGGATTCACGGTGTTGTCAATGGAATTGGAGTAGCGTTACCCGCATTTGTCGGCTGGATGATTGAAAAGACTGCTCCGAATTATAAATATTACGGGAAACCAATGAGCAGGTTAAGAGGAAATACGACAGTTGGTGAAGCATTTTTACATAACAGAAGTTTAATAGATAGCAAGGAATACAAAGGTTTAGTTGATAATATGAACGATTTTCATAGTGAGGGATTTGACATGGCAAAGATTCCTTTAAGTATTACTCGTTTTTATGAAAATACAAAAGAGTATGAGTTACAATCGCATATTAAGTGGGCTCGTTGGTTTCGTCCGGTTGCATTTTGCTATGAGAAAATGAGTAAGCGTGTAGGACAAATACATTTAGGAATGGGCGGTAAGTGGGAAACGATGCATGGCTCTATCGTTGGGATAATAGATGAGAAAGATGGAAGGGAGAATGTAAGGGCTTGGCTAAGAAAAAATGAAGCAGGAGAATCTATTTTTGTAGCTCTTTACTCAAAGCACACATATAAGAGCGAGACATATATGAATATTGCATTACCTTTACCATATTCGAATATGACGGGGGTTTTAAAATTATGTAATAAGAGTAATGATTTAATCATTACTAGTAAGCTGAGAAGAAACGGTAAAGGAGATGAGGGGATTTATTTACATACTCGTTTCTTTACAATTCGTTTACCGTTAGCAGAGACTTTTATTATAAAAGAGAACACGAATCACATATTAAAAGCTAACCATAGAATGTGGATATTTGGAGTTAAGTTTTTAGAAATTGATTATGAGATTAAGAAAATAGAAGGAAAGTAAAAAAGCTTGGAGAGATACCAAGCCTTTTTTACGTATGCGTAATTGTCATAGCAACTTGTTTATCTAAGTCTCGGTCCCAAACACGTTGAATTTCAAACGTACCTTTTTCAAAAAATAATGGGAATCTCTCTTTAAACCAATTTTGCATAGGAAGATTTAGTGCTGTATCGATTGCTACCCATAATAATTCGCCTTCAGGAGGATTCAAAAGGAGTTCACCTTCAAATGAATCTGTCCAATAGTTAAATACCATATATCGAACATTTTCTTTCGGATTTACGTATTCATCTAATCCTTTAAAAGTTAAATTTGAAACAAGTAATCCAGTTTCTTCTTTTACTTCTCGTTTAGCAGCTTGCACAATACTTTCTGGGAAATCTACTTTTCCGCCAGGAGCGATGTAGCCAGGAAAACCTCGATGATCGGGGCGTTTTATAAGTAAAACTTCATTATTTCGTTGGATCATACACATTGTATAGATGCGGTGCTCGATGTTATGAGAATTTTGAGGCATAACAATGTATTCTCCTTTATATTTATTTTGATAATTTTACCATAACATAATGGTTTCTTATATAATTAAAAAAGAATATTAGGAATTTTTAGTGATATATTATAAAGTCTATAATCATTTGAAAAGAGGAGAGAGAAATGCAAGGGGAAGTACAAAGAGAAAAAGCTTTGGGGTATGTTGGTAAATTATTTTTGCCAGTTAGAGTATCACGGCATTTTAAGTTTTTGTGGATTGGACAATTGCTTTCAACTTTAGGGAGTTCTATAACGATGGTAATTTTACCAGTCGTTGTGTATTCGTTAACGGGTTCAACAGTTGTTATGGGGATGACAATGGCAATGTACATGCTACCAAATATTCTTGCTTTACCGTTTGCAGGTTTAGTTGTAGATCGAATTGACCGAGTAAAATTAATGTTATTTACAGACATAATCCGTTGTATATTGATGCTATTACTTGCATCGCTTATATTGATGGATTTATTAACAATTACAATTTTATATGTACTCGTTGCCTTTTACGGACTTATGGAAGGTATATTTCAGCCAGCGTATTCAGCTGTAAGAGCAAAAGTATTTGTACCAGAAATTCGAAACGCAGCTAATGCATTAACACAAATGAGTAATCAAGGTATTCGATTAATTGGACCGGCACTTGGAGGATTAATCGTATCAGTTGCATCTGCCGGAATAGGGTTTGGACTAGATGCAGTAACTTATTTGCTATCATTTTTCTGTTTATTATTTTTAAGAGAGATAAAGTTTAAAAAAGTAAACCATATTGAAAGAAGAAAGGTCGATTACAAACACGAGTTTATGGAAGGTATTTTAGTGTTAAAAAGTCATCCGTGGCTATGGATTACAATTTTGGTTTTTTCTTTCGTAAACATTTGTTATGCCGGCATTATCGTCGTATTAATTCCATGGTTATTTAATGTTCATCATCATTTTGAAGCTTACGTGTATGGATTAGGAATGGCATCCTCTGGTGTTGGAGCTGTAATTGCCGCACTTATTTTTGGTGGGAAGGAGCGGTGGCGTAAGCGGGGATTACTTGCCTATGGTGGTGTTTTAATAAGTGGTTGTGCGCTTTTAATAATGCCGTTTATTACTTGGGCACCTGCTTTAATTGGATTAATGGCAATTGAAGGGTTTGGTATGATGATATTTGGACTCATTTGGGAAACAAGTTTACAAGAGCTTGTGCCAGAAGAAGCATTTGGAAGAGTGGCAAGCCTTGATATGTTAGGTTCATTTGCTTTATTACCACTAGGTTATGTGGTTGTAGGCTGGTTAGCTACTGTCATAGGTGGCGAGATAACGATTATAACACTAGCTATTTTAGTACTTGTAACAATTGGAATAGCGTTATGTGTAACAAGTATTCGACGATTTGATTGATGATATAAGGGAAGGGGGAACGACTTATATGATTATTGAAAACTTGAAAGATATAGTAGTAAAGGAGTTGGCCAACAAATATATTTTGCAAGAAAAGGTCTTTGAAGCAAAAAATTTCACAGTCTATATCGCCACCCATAGAGAAAATAAGCTAACATATAACCAACTAGTATTAATAAAACATCTTTGTAACGAAAAGCCTTCCGTACATATTTGGGATAAGAAAATTAGTACGGAAGCAACAGAACTAGAAATCACAGAAGAAATGACGGAAGCGATTCAATCTGGTTTTGTAAATGAAGAATAAGCCCTAATCAAATTAGGGCCTATTCTTCATTAAACACAAATGTTTGTTTCATTTGTTCCCCCTCATTTACCGGATGACCGTTGTATGAGAAATTTTTTTCTTCCCAAGTAATGACGACTTTAAAATTATGGCTATTAAAGTCTAAAGGGAATACGATGTAGTCAAAGCTTGTCTGACTTTTTGAAACGTTGTTATGTAATGTAGTAGGATTAAAAGTAGCTTTAGAGGTAGGAGTGTTATCAAGTATTTCCACTGATACATTTGATACGTCATTACCGATGTTTTTTACGAGTAAGCGATATGTATCGTATACCCCCTGTTTTGGCTGCACTGCTTGCTTGTTTGCGCTATGAGATTTATCAATTTCGATATACCACTGTTTAGACTTTGATTCAATTGGTAGTGAGTGAAATGTGTATGCACTAGCTTGTATTGGTAGTGCTAAACAGACTAGTGTAAAGAGAGAAAGTATTTTTCGTTTCATCTTTAAAGTACTCCCATTCTGTAACGAATTTATTTGTTATTATCTTCTTTTTTTGAGAAGGTATACCATAATTCAATTGTAAAAAATATAGTCTCTCTTTGTGAATAAGATGGATATATTTCTCTTGGGCTAACCAATTGCCTGCAGCAATTGCGTTATGGATTGGAACGATGTATTTATTTATAAAAGGAAAACTATATGTTGTTTTCTTAATTCCCGTGACACTCATGACTGTAATTTACATTTTAAATGCAAAAATTGGTTTTAACATTCCGTTAAACACATCTTATATTGTAGGTACAGTTATTACGGTTATAGTAACTGCTGTATTCTTTATGAAAGCTGTGAAAAATAAAAATGAGAATATTGAAGTAGATGTGCAATTAGAGAAGGAAGCTGTGTAGAGATTTTTTTACACAGTTTTTTCTAATGTGAAAAATTTTCCAATAATATGTTAAAATAACATTGTCATACAACAAGGGGGATTTGTTTTATGGAAAATGGATATCTTGCTAAAGTAGATTTAATGAAAAGAATAGAATCGAAATCTAAGTATAATAAGAAACTTGAAAAATACCAAAGACGTTTATTAGCGCTACAGCAAATTGTAAAAGAAGAAAAAATCGCAGTTATGCTCGTTATGGAAGGCTGGGATGCGGCTGGAAAAGGCGGAGCGATTAAGCGAGTGACGGAACATCTTGATCCGCGCGGGTTTCAAGTAAATCCAATCGGAGCACCAGCACCTCATGAAAAACGGTACCATTACTTGCAACGTTTCTGGCGGAAACTACCTCAGTATGGGCAAATTACTATTTTTGATCGCTCATGGTACGGCCGTGTGTTAGTTGAGCGTGTTGAAGGCTTTGCTACAAAGGAAGAGTGGACGAGAGCGTATGATGAGATTAATGATTTTGAAAAACTATTAACAGATGATCATTATATAATCGGGAAGTTTTTCTATCATATTAGTAAAGATGAACAATTAAAGAGGTTTAAAGATAGAGAGAACAATCCTTTAAAAAGATGGAAAATTACAGACGAAGATTGGCGTAACCGTGAAAAGTGGGACGAGTATGTTGAAGCAATGGAAGACATGTTTGAAAAAACAAATAAGCTAAATGTGAAATGGCATATTATTGAAAGCAATGATAAATTATACGCACGTTTGAAAACATTGAAAGTGATTATTGCATTGATTGAGGATTACCTTTTAGAACATAATATAGAATTACCTTCGTATTATTATGAAATGAAAGAGGGTAAGACAGAAGGTTTTGAAGCTAATCAAGATGAAGTTGTAAAATAGTACAAAGTTTGTATATGAAATATAAAGTAGAGCCACCCTGTAATTTTAGATAATAAACTTACAGGGTGTTTTTATTTAGAAACATTTTACAATTAACGGAATGAGGTATATAATCAATAATTATATTAACAATGTTAATATAATTATTGATTATATACAGTATGGAGGTTTTATTTTGAAGGGAAGAGATGTTGTCTTAGGCTTGTTAATGGGAAAAGAAATGTCTGGTTATGATATTAAAATTGTGTTTGAAGACGTATTTACTCATTTCTTTGATGGGAGTTTTGGAATGATTTACCCAACGTTACGACAGTTGGAAAAAGAGGGGAAAATAAAGAAAGAGGTTATTATGCAAGAAGGAAAACCGAATAAGAAAATGTACTTTATTACAGATGAAGGGCGTGAAGAGTTTTATCAGTACATGCAAACAGATGTAGAGAAAGATGTTTTACGTTCAGATTTTTTAATGAGGATGTATTTCGGTAATTATAGCGATGACAAGGCAATAAAAAAATGGATTGCGGACGAAATTGAAAGGAAAGAAGCATATATTGCGGATCTTCGTTTGAAATATGAAAAGTGGAGAGAAGGTATTAATTTTGTTGAAGAAATTTCACTAGATGTAGGTATCGCATCGTATAGTGCTCAAGTAGAGACGTTGAAAAGAAAACTAGAGCAACTAGAAGTAAAAAAACACAATAAAACGGAAGAATGAAAAACACGTTCATAATAAATAAAGGGGTAGATGAACATGGAGCAATCAAAGGGTATTAAGATTGTCTTTTTAATGTGCTTAGGTATATTTCTTTGTATGATTGATACGACAATTATGAATATAGCTTTACCAGCCATACAAACGAGTGTAAATACTTCATTAGAAAAGATGTCTTGGATATTAAATGTTTATACGATGACGATTGCAGTACTAGCCATTCCACTAGGACGGATAGCTGATATTTTTGGGAAAGCAAAGATGTATATTCTTGGTTTGATAATTTTTGGTGGTGGATCAGTGCTTTGTGCTTTTGCTAATACGGGCGATTTTCTTATCTTTTCTCGTTTTATACAAAGTATTGGTGCGGCAATTTTATTTCCGACAAGTATGGTAATCGGCGTATCAGCAATGCCATTAGCAAAGAGGCATGTTGCACTTGCAATTTTAGGGGTAACACAAGGACTATCAGCTGCAATGGGACCAGTAATAGGTGGAATTATTACACAAAATTTCGGTTGGAGATGGGTGTTCTTCGTAAATGTTCCAATTTGTATTCTTGGAATCATTTTATGCTGCGTTATGCTGCAAATAAAAAATGAAGAACGTATTATCTCAAAAATAGATTGGGTAGGACTACTATTAAGTAGCACAGCAATTTTTTCTTTTACTCTCATATTAGTAAAAGGCAATACATGGGGATGGCAAAGTAATATTGCTTTTTCTTGTTATGCAATTAGCACTATTTCTCTTATTCTATTTGTTTTAGTAGAACGAAAGATTCATAATCCAATGGTGAATTTAAAGTTATTTCAAGATCGAATGTTTGTCGGAGCGTCTATCGTTATCATATTAAGTAATTTATTTTTAATTGGAGTTACTGTATTGCTTCCGACGTTCTTGACGAAAATACAAGGCCGAACGGAAATTGAAGCAGCTTTTTTAGTGACACCTATTTCAGCAATGATATTTTTTGTCTCACCAGTTGCAGCAACTTTAATTAAAAAACTCGGAAAGGTAACTATTATTTTGTCAGGCTTTCTTGTTATGGGCTTATCTTATTATTGGTTGCAAATGATTGATGTTAATTCAACAAATATAGAAATTATTATTCCATGTATGATATTAGGTGTTGGGTATGGTTTAGTAGTAGGTCCAATTACAGTTTTAAGTGCTTCTTCGTTTGAAGGGGAATTATTAACTGCTTCTCAAAGTGTTGTCTCAATGTTGCGGCAAGTAGGAATTGTATTAGCAGTTGCAATATTTGTATCTAACTTAACGCACAATTTAGCTGTAAATAAAGAGAATGTATATCGTTATGCAGAAGAAAAAGTGCATAATATTCATGTGGATAGCTCACAGCAAGCTGAAATACTACAAGTAACAAAAGAAAAAATAGAGAACCAAAGTATAGAACCAAGTGTAGAAAAGCATCAACATAAAACATTTGTAGGGTTAAATAAAGAGAAAAAAGATGCATTAATTCACCAAAAAGTGGATGAAGTATTAAGAGGAATTCCAGTAGAATATAGAGATGTAAAAAGAGAAGAAGTTATGAATCAAGTGACAAAAGAAGTTGAAAAACAAGAGGAAAGTATAAAGAAAGAGGTACTCGCATTTTCGAATGATGTGAATCACTATGCTCAAAATCAGATGGCAATGAGTTTTACAGATTTATATAAAGTAAGTGTGCCGATTATCTTAGTTTTTGCGTTAGTAAGTTTGTTATTTTGGGAAGGAAAGGCTTTGAGTAAAGGGAGAAGGAAAAGGGTAGTAGAGGAAGCGTAAAAAAACAGGCTAATAGCAGCCTGTTTTTTTATTGTTTTCTCCTTGCATATTGTAAATAGTAGTATTTTTAATATAGCATGAGATAAGTAGTCTATGGTTAGTAAGTTTTTAGAATGAAAAAAACGAATAGAAAATGTCGTTGTATATGTAATGTAAAACATAATACATTAACAAGGGGATTTTATTTCAAAGGGAGGATGAGGAATTGTTAGATGAGGCGGGGGCTTTAAAAAGTAATCACATATATACAGAAGAAGAGCAACGAAAATTATACAAACGAACATTACTAATCGTAAGCATTTCACAAATGTTCGGCGGAGCAGGGTTGGCTGCTGGGATTACAGTAGGTGCACTCCTTGCGCAGCAAATGCTTGGGACAGATGCATATGCAGGATTGCCGGCAGCTATGTTTACAATGGGATCTGCGGTAGCAGCTTTCTTTGTTGGGAAGTTATCGCAAAAACATGGTCGCCGCATAGGGCTTGCAGGAGGTTTTATAGTAGGTGGACTAGGGGCTATTGGAGTTGTGGTGGCAGCTTTAACAAATAGTATTATTCTTTTACTAGTTTCTTTACTTATATATGGCGCGGGCACAGCTACGAATTTACAAGCGCGTTATGCTGGAACAGATTTAGCGAATAAGAAGCAAAGAGCAACTGCTATTAGTATTACGATGGTAATGACGACTTTTGGTGCAGTCGCAGGTCCAAATTTAGTAGGAGTAATGGGAAGGTTTGCTCATTCAATTGGAATTCCTGATCTTGCAGGTCCGTTCATATTATCGGCAGCAGCGTTTATACTAGCTGGTCTTGTTCTATTTGTTATGCTTCGTCCAGATCCGTTACTTATTGCTAATATGATAGAAACATATAAACAAGAGCATACATATAAAGGGCAAACAGTAACAGAAGAAGCGACAGAAAATAAACGAGGTATTACTGTTGGAGCTATTGTAATGATACTTACACAAATCGTGATGGTTGCGATTATGACGATGACGCCAGTTCATATGGGGCATCACGGTCATGGATTAAGTGCAGTAGGGCTTGTGATTGGTTTTCATGTAGGTGCAATGTATCTTCCATCTCTCGTTACAGGAATGTTAATTGATAAAATTGGAAGAACTACGATGAGTATAGCTGGCGGAGTAATTTTACTAGCAGCAGGTGTCATAGCTGCGATAGCGCCGAGTGATTCTTTAATACTATTAATTGTTGCTTTGTCTTTACTAGGATTAGGATGGAACCTCGGTTTAATAAGTGGTACTGCTCAAATTGTTGATGCAACTATACCTTCCACACGTGCAAAAACACAAGGGAAAATAGATGTGTTTATTGCGCTAGCTGGAGCTTCAGGTGGAGCGATGTCAGGTATGGTAGTGGCGAATTCAAGTTATGCGGCATTGTCATTAGCTGGAGGAGTGTTAGCTTTCATGCTCATTCCTGTTGTGATATGGGCTCGGACAGGTAAATAAAATTAAGAGAGTAGAAGCAGCGTTCAAAGTGGGGTAACCAATCTTTGGATGCTGCTTTTTTGTAGTTAGTTGTATAAAAGAAAAATGTTAGTTTAAATCCCACTCCACAATAAGGCCTAAATGCGTAAGACCACCGCCAAATCCGTATAGTAAAAGTGTGTCTCCGTTATTTAATTTTCCTTCTTTCCTAGCTAAGTCCAGAGCGAGTGGAATGGAAGCCGAAGATGTATTTCCCATGTGTTTTACACTTGTTAAAGTTTTTTGAATTGGAATTTCGGTTTTCTCACAAATAGATTCAATCATTCGTAAGTTAACACTGTGTGGTATGAACCAGTCTATATCATCTATTTGCATATTTGCGGTATGTAATAATTCTTTTATACCTGCTGGCACTGTACGAGTTGCCCATTTATATACTTCTCTCCCGTTTTGAACGATTTTTTCATTTGTTTGCAGTGGTGTACTATTCATAGTAGTAGATAAGTTTGTTCGGTATAGATGAATACTACCGTGCCCATTTGTTCCCATATGAGCAGCGACAAAGCTTGGTTTGTTTTCATCTCTTTCTAATAAAATAGCTCCAGCACCATCGCCAAATAAAATGCAAGTCGTTCTATCGGTGTAATCAGTAACTTTAGATAATGTCTCTGTCGCTACGACAAGTACTTTTTCGTGTGATCCAGAAGTGATTAAGCTATTACCAACGTGCAGACCATATGTGAAACCAGCGCAAGTTGCATTTAAATCAAATGCTATTGTATGAGGTATGTTGAAGTGTTGTTGTATTTGACATGCGACACTAGGAAAAACATAGTCAGCGGTTGTTGTAGCGACGATGATACAGTCTATATCTTCTAAGTTCTTTTTAAAAGTTGTACATAAATTTTCAATTGCTTTAATGGCTAAGTGTGAGGAGTATTCGTCTTCGCTCGCGATTCGTCTTTCCTTCATTCCTGTTCTTTGTACAATCCATTCATCATTCGTATCAATCATTTTCTCTAAATCGTTATTAGATAATATTTGATTTGGAACATAAGTACCAATTGCAGTAATACGAGATTTAGAATTCATAGGAACATCTCCTAACTTATTTTATAACCTGATACTATTATCAGGTTATAAAAATGTCAATAAAGACTTTTATTGTATTGAAACGAAAAAGCTTAACTTACTATGAAGGAATTTGGCGAGTGTTGTAAAAAATAATATACGATAAGTTTTTAAAATTGATAATGAAGAGAGTTGGGCTCTTTGAAAAGAATTTTGTATATATTGCCTGTTGTCATTATTTGTAGCTTTATTCTTATTATTTTTCCAGGGAAATCTTATGCTTGTGATTGTATTAACGTATTAGCAGAAGATGCATTTCAAAAAACGATGTAGTATTTGAGGGGAAGGTAATTGGGGTTGGAAGGAAAGAAGGGGTTGAGATTGAAGTATTATTTGAAGTGAAGAAAATTTGGAAAGGGACAACTTCTTCGCAACTTATTGTATATACAAATGGTGGTGATTGTGTATTTCACTTTGTAGAAGGAGGAGAGTATTTAGTATATTCTTCTCAAAGAGGATCAGAAAAACAATTACACACACATAGTTGTAGTGGAACGAAGAGATTAGATGAGGCAGGGGCGGAGAAAGTGGCTTTAAGTCAAATTGCAAAAGAGTCTATTCCGACGAAGAAAGTCGATTTAAAAGGGAAGATGGTCAGCGGTTTCAGTTGGTGGCAAGTTGTTACCCTTTCTATAGGTCTGTTACTGATAGTAGCTTTTGTGATTTTTAGTGTAAGAAGAATGCGCAAAAAATGACGATTAAAGTAAATATATAAAGAATTTCTTTCTGTTTCTATAGGTGGTTTAATCTTGTGAAAGCGAATTACTTATGCTACACTTTATGTAACTTAAAATGAACGGAGGGGCTTCCTTTGATCTTAATCAGATTACGTCTCAATACTTTGTGCCAATAATTGAATAGCGCTCAAAGGCTCTGTCTGTGTGCAGAGTGAACGGGATTGGTCTGCCTATTTTAAAGGAACCCTTTATTAAGCTTATATGTGAAAAAGAGGGAGGGACGAATACGCCCTCTTTTTGTTTTGCCTTTATAAATAGAATGGGATCGTATAGGTGAACACTTATTGTGGATGCGTATATGATTTTGGGACTTATTGACTATGAGATAGGATGAAAGTATAACTTTCTCCTATTTCTTTGGTGAACCCTTATCCGTTTACGAAAACACAGGCAGTAACCTGTGTTTTTTATTTTACGTAATCGAAATGGAGGAATAAATATATGGAAGAATTATTACAAAGAGCAGTTTTAGTTGGAGTAAATTTAGGTAATGAAGATGATTTTGCATATTCAATGGAAGAGCTAACAAATCTTGCAGAAGCTTGTGATGTAGAGGTAATTGGGCAAGTGACGCAAAATTTACAACGAGTAAATCCGTCCCATTATATTGGAAAAGGAAAGATTGAAGAAGTAGCAGCTTATGTAAATGAAGTAGATGCGAATATGGTAATCTTTAACGACGAATTATCTCCTTCTCAAATTCGAAATTTAGAAGCAGATTTAGATTGTAAAGTAATTGACCGTACCATATTAATTTTAGATATTTTTGCGCAACGTGCGAAAACGAAAGAAGCACAGTTGCAAGTAGAGGTAGCACATCTTCAGTATATGATGCCTCGTTTAATCGGTCTTCGTGAATCGTTAGGAAGACAGAGCGGCGGAGTTGGTACGAAAAATAAAGGTGTCGGTGAGAAGAAATTAGAGTTAGATCGTCGTAAAATTGAAGAACAAATTTCAGTTTTAAATAAAGATCTAGAAGCACTTGTTGCCCAGCGTCAAACGCAGCGAAAGCAACGTAAGAAAAATGAAGTACCAGTTGTAGCATTAGTAGGCTATACGAACGCCGGAAAGTCAACGACAATGAATGCAATGCTTGAAATTTACAATGGTACAGAAGAAAAACAAGTATTTGAAAAAGATATGTTATTCGCGACGCTAGAAACATCTGTGCGAAATATTGATTTACCAGATAACAAATCATTCCTATTAACAGATACAGTTGGATTTGTAAGCAAATTACCGCATCACCTTGTGAAAGCATTCCGTTCAACGTTAGAAGAAGTAGCGGAAGCGGACCTACTTATTCACGTTGTAGATTACGCGAACCCAAATTACGAACAGTTAATTGACATTACAAATGAAACGTTAAAGAAAATTGGAGTAGAAAATATTCCAACCATTTATGCTTATAATAAATCAGATATGGTAGATGTTGAAATTCCGAAAGTACAAGAAGACCGCGTTTATTTATCAGCGAAGAAACATGTTGGGATAGAAGAGCTTGTCGAAATGATTCGTTCACACATCTATAAAGAGTATACGAAGTGTGAAATGTTAATTCCGTATGATCAAGGACAGGTAGTTTCTTATTTCAATAATCATGCGCACGTTTTATCTACAAGTTATGAAAACGAAGGTACCAAACTAGAAGTAGAATGTAAGACGAGTGATTACGAAAAGTATAAGCGTTTTGCAATTTAATAAAGAAGGCGATCCTAATATATGTTAGGATCGCCTTTTTCTTATTCTGTAATAGAGGCCCACTTATAAGAATAAATTCCTGCAAATGGACGAATAACAACACCTTTTACTGTTGGACGTTCTAAATATACAAGTCCTGATTGGAAGATTGGAGCGATAGCTGCATCATCTTCCAGTAAGACTTTCTCTGCATCTTGGAACGCTTTCCAACGTGCTGGTAAGTCAGTTGCTAAAGTAGAGCTCGTTTTCTCAATTAATTCGTCGTATTTTTTGTTTGAATAACTCATCTTATTAAACGGTCCGTCAGTGACAAACATATTTAAGAATGTTGTAGGATCAGGATAATCTGGTCCCCATGTAGAAAGTGAAATTTCAAAATCACCATTTCCTTCACGATCTAAAAATGCTTTTACTGGAAGGGGTTGTAATGTGACTTTAAGTCCTGGTAAGTTTTTCTCCAGTTCACCTTTTAAAAACTCACTAATTTTTTTATCGTTAGATTCATCAGTTGTTATGATTGAAAGTGAAGCGTTTTGTAAGTTTGTTTCTTTTTTTGCAGTTTCCCATAGTGTTTTAGCTTCATTCACATTTGTTCCTACTTTTACATTACTTGTACTGCGAAAATCTTTATTATCAGGTCCTTTTACGAATCCTTTCGGAACAAATGCATTCGCAGGTATAGAACCATTATTTAAAATCGTTGTTGCGATTCCTTGTTTATCAAAAGCGAGCGAAATAGCTTTTCGAGCATTCTTGTTTGCTAATAAAGGATTCTTTTGGCTAAATCGGAAAAATGTCATAGAAGGACGTTCCATTTTCTTTAAGCTCGGATCTTTTTGATATTTATCGACAAACTCTGAATTAATCGTAATTCGGTCTACTTGTTTGCTTTCAAATAAATTAACGGCTGTGGAAGTATCTTTTACGATATTTACATTAATTTCACTTAACTTCACATTTTTATTATCCCAGTAGTTCGGGTTTTTTGACATTTTATAACTTGTATCATGTTTCCATTCACTTAATTGAAACGGCCCGTTATAAACTACATTTGCAGCTTCAAGTCCGTAATTTTTCCCTTGCGCTTCTGCAACTTTTTTGTTTTGAGGATAAAATGTTGCAAATCCCATTAACCCTAAAAAGTATGGAACAGGGTGTTCTAACTGTACTTCAAGCGTTTTATCGTCAATTGCTTTTACACCAAATGAGTCAATTGGTAATTCTTTTTTATTTATTTTTTCTGCGTTTTTAATATCGAACAAAATATGTGCGTATTCAGAAGCAGTTTCTGGATTAACAGCACGTTTCCATGCATATTCAAAATCATGTGCAGTAACTGGATCACCATTTGACCATTTTGAATCGTGTAATGTAAATGTATATGTTTTTCCGTCTTCGCTCAGCTTGTATGATTCAGCTGCTGCAGGGACAGGTTTATTGTCAGGGCCAGGCATATATAATCCTTCCATTACGTTGTTTAATGCAGCGTAAGAAAACCCATCAGTTGCGATAGATGAATCAAGTGTAGAAATTTCCCCAGCTTCTACAATGTTTAATACTTGTTTTGAAGATTCTTTTTTCTTTTCTCCGGTAGTTGTTGCCTCTTGTTTTTGACCACATGCTGTTAAAAACATAGATAATGTGATTGAGAGTGCAACGATTCCTTTAGTTTTTTTCTTCATAGTTGTCATCCTTTCCTTCATCTCTGTCCTAGTATAAAAGAAAATATAGAAAATTTCTATAAATAAATCCGATAAAACTTATAGAAAAAATATATTATGTAAGAAGTGATATTTCTGGAAAAAGAAATGAAACCAGTATAGAATAGAAATGTTTCAAAAGTCAGAATTTATCGAGGTTAAAGTTTTACTTTATTACACTTGCTGTAATAAATATATATTTTGTACAGGAAGGAGAAATACATATATGCAGGCAGTTTCGAAAAAAAATACAATGGAAACACCGACGATATATCGAATTCTATTTGCGATTAGTTTCGGTCACTTTTTAAATGACTCGATGCAAGCAGTCGTGCCGGCATTGTTTCCTATTTTGGAAAAAACGATGAATTTATCTTATATGCAAGTAGGATGGATTGCGTTTGCATTAAATATGACGTCATCGATTATGCAGCCGGTTTTTGGTATGTATTCAGATAAGAAGCCATCACCATTTTTATTACCGCTCGGTATGTTTTCGAGTATGCTTGGAATGATTGGACTTGCATTTGCACCGAACTTTATTATTGTTATCATTTCTGTTTTATTTATCGGATTAGGTTCCGCAGTCTTTCATCCAGAAGGTGCTCGAGTTGCTTATATGGCAGCTGGTGCAAAACGAGGTTTAGCGCAAGCGATTTATCAGGTTGGAGGAAATACAGGGAATTCCTTAGCTCCTATTTTTACAGCGCTAATTTTCGTTCCGCTCGGCCAAATTGGTTCTTTAGGTTTTACAGCCTTTGCAGCAGTAGGAATTGTATTATTAATTTTCGTATCAAATTGGTATAGAAATGAATTAGCAACTGGCGCTGTGAGAAGAAAAAAGAGGGCTGCGCTTGAGGCGGAAAATGCGATTGTAAGTACACATATTAAATTTGTTATTCTACTTCTTGTTTTTCTTACTTTTGTACGTTCTTGGTACGGTGCTGGTATAGGGAATTTTTATCAATTTTACTTAATTGAGCATTACGGTTTATCTATAAAAAATGCCCAGTATTTCGTATTCGCATTTATGATTGCCGGTGTATTAGGAACTTTCTTTGGTGGACCGTTAGCAGATCGATTTGGAAAGAAAACAATTATTGTATTTTCAATGCTAGGTTCGGCGCCACTTGCCCTTTTATTACCTCACGTTTCGCTCATGTGGGTTGTACCGCTATTTTTATGTATCGGTTTTATTAGTTCAAGTAGTTTTAGTGTAATTGTTGTTTATGCGCAAGAGCTTGTTCCTGGAAAAGTAGGGATGGTATCTGGATTAATTGTAGGGCTTGCGTTTGGACTCGGAGCTTTAGGATCTGTAGTACTTGGGAAATTGGCTGACATATATAGTCTACAATTCATTATGTTACTATGTAGTTGTCTACCATTAATTGGACTTACTTCTTGGTTATTACCAAGTGATAAGAAAACGATAGAATAGGGGATGCACTATGAAATTATGTGAAAATGTTACAGAATTAATAGGAGATACACCTGTCGTCCGATTATCTAAATTTATTCCAGAAGACGCAGCGGATGTGTATGTAAAACTAGAAATGTTTAATCCATCACGCAGTGTGAAAGACCGCGCTGCCTATAATTTACTGCACGTTGCAGAAGAGAATGGTCTCATCAAACCAGGAGATACAATTATTGAACCGACAAGCGGAAATACAGGAATAGGCTTAGCAATGAATGCAGCTGCGAAAGGGTATAAAGCAATTTTAATTATGCCAGACAATATGTCAAAAGAGCGTATAAATTTATTGAAAGCATACGGCGCGGAAGTAGTTTTAACACCGGCAGAACAAAGAATGCCAGGAGCAATTGCGAAGGCATTAGAACTGCAAAAGCAAATTCCAAATAGTTTTATTCCGCAACAATTTGAAAATCCAGCAAACCCGAATATTCATCGTTATACGACTGCACTTGAAATTTATGAACAAATGGATGGCGAGATTGATGCATTCGTAGCAACGGCTGGAACTGGTGGAACTATTACAGGTACTGGGGAAACGTTAAAAGAGAAGCTGCCAAACTTATATATTGCAGTAGTAGAACCAAAAGGATCTCCCGTTTTATCAGGCGGTGTTCCAGGTCCTCATAAACTAGTAGGAACAAGTCCAGGGTTTATCCCGAAAAACTTAAATACAGAAGTGTATAACGAAATTATTCAAATTGCAGACGAAGAGGCTTTAACGACAATGAGAAACTTAGCTAGACAAGAAGGTTTATTAGTTGGGCCATCGTCTGGAGCATCTGTTTACGCAGCAATTATGATAGCGAAACGTCTAGGCGCAGGTAAAAAAGTTTTATGTATTGCACCTGATACAGGAGAACGTTATTTGAGTATGGGATTATTTGAATGAAATTGATAGAAACAGCTTAATCGTGAAATTGTCACGATTAAGCTGTTTATTTTAGGTTGTAAAGAGGGGGGAGAATGACAATGAAACTATTAAAACCAACAAATGAATATAGCGAACAAATTATAGAGTATCGGGAGGCATTTTTACATACGGATGAAAAACCACATGGTAGTAGTTCTTTACAAAATTTTGATTCTCTCGATAAATGGTTTGAAAAAGTGAGTATACAAGAAGTGGAAGAAAACTTACAAGGTAATCGAGTACCGTCTAGTCAATTTTTAAGTTTTGAAAAAGGGGAACTTATAGGTTTTGTGAATATTAGACATCGATTAAACGAAGAATTATTACTGGAAAGCGGTCATATTGGTTATAGTGTACATCCAAATAAACGTCGTCAAGGTTACGCTACGAAACAACTACAACTTGCATTAGATGAAGCACAAAAGTTAGGGTTACAGAAAGTGTTAATAACTTGCGATAAAGTTAATATCGCTTCGGCTAAAACGATTCAAAAGGTTGGCGGTATGTTAGAAGATGAAGTAGTTTCTGTTCATACTGGGGAAATTGTTCAGCGTTATTGGATAGAAATATGATTTAGTGGGACATTGAAAAGGGAATACAATGCATAATATCGAAATAGATAAATGAAAAGGTAACTGTGTACTGCAATTATAGGGGGAAATGAAGTGGGATTAAAAGAGAAAGCAATAGAAATGTCGGAGATTTATAGGAGAAATCCGAAAGTAGAGACTATTATTTTAGCGGGTTCAGTAGCTAGAAAACTAGAAGATGAACATTCAGATATAGAATTGCATATTTTATGGTCAATGCCACCAGAGGATGAGGATCGCAAAGGGCCAATTAACTATATTGGTGGAACAATTTTGTCATATCACCCTTACGAGGAAGAAGAATGGTCGGAAACGTATTTGACAAAAGAGGGAATTAAATTAGAGATTAGTAACTTTTTAACTGAAACTGTAGAGAAAGTTATTTCGGATGTGGTGGATCAATATGATATAAGTTATGAAAAACAATGTATCGTATCATCCGTTCATGATGGTGTTAGTTTGTATGGAGAAGAGAAAGTACATGAATTAAAAGATAGAGTGGTGGCATATCCAGAAGACCTAGCGAAACGGATGATTTCAGAAAATCTTTGGTTAAGTAATCGCTGGCATAATCGAGAGGCGCTTTTAAAACGAAAAGACTGGCTTATGTTATATGATGTTATTTGTGAAGTGCAAAGAAATATATTTGGGGTCTTATTTGGTTTGAATAAAATGTATGTACATCATCCGGCATTTAAATGGATGCCACATAATGTGGAACGGATGATTATTAAGCCTGAAAATCTATACGAGCGTATGGCAAATACGTTAATAGGGAAACCGGAGTATAGTGTACAGGAGTTAGAAGTGTTAATTGAAGAGCTATTACATTTAGTACAACAATATGCTCCAGAATTACATATTACTGAACAACAAAAACGTATACAATATGCGAAGTAAAAAAGAAGGGATGTAACAATGAGTTACCTCCCTTCTTTTTATTTGACTAATTTACCTAGTATGGGTAATCGTTGAAGTCTATCACCGAGAATATGTGAAGCAAGTCCGCTCGTTAGGACGAATAAAAGATAAACAATCCCTCCTACAGCGCCGCATATAAAGACAATGAGAAGTGATTCCATATAGGATTGTCCAGGAATCATCCATTTTAAAATCGCTTTTAATGCAATTACAACAGCAGACATTGCAGCGGAGTAAATTGTAATAAGAAGTACTGTTTTTGCTGTCTCACCAATTTTAAATTTCGCAAACTTAATGATGCAGTACAACATAATAACATTGGAAACGAGGTATCCAAGAATTGTTCCAAGTACAGCACCGTGTCCGCCAAATAAATGTAAGAGCGGTGTATTTACTAAAACTTTAACGAGAATACCGACTGAGAAAGCGATCATCGTTTTTCTTTGATAATCGATTCCTTGTAATATAGCTGCTGAAACTGTGAAAATCGCACTTAATATAGCAGAAGGTGCAAATGAAATTAAATATTGTGATCCCCCAAGTGCAATTTCAGGATTTACATAAACCATACGGAAGGCATCGTAAGCGATGCTAGCAAGACCGAATGCAGCTGGGATAGTGAAGAATAATAAGACTTGAAATATCTTTGCAATTTGTTCTTGTAGTTCTTCTAGTTTCCCGCTTGTATAAGATTTCGTTATAGCCGGAATGATCGTTAATGAGAATCCAGTTGCAAGAGAAGCTGGAATCATAATTAACTTTTGGGCGTAGTTCGTTATATAAGCGAAAACTGCATTCGCTGTTTCTAACGGTTCGCCCATCGCCCTAAGGACATCAGCTACAGTATATTGATCTACTAACGTGTAGAGTGGAATTGCAATACCGACAAATACAATTGGGATTGCATATCGAAGTAATTCCATATAAATATTTTTTAATGGAATATTCGATGCCCTTGACTTTAATTCTCCTTCGGGAGGCTTTAATCCATTATATTTTTTCCAGTACAGCATTAAAATCGAAACGCTGGCAAGCGCTCCGATAACAGCGCCAAACGTAGCAACTGCAACAGAAGAGGCGACTGCCCCCCCTAATAGTTTTGAAACGATAAAACTACCAACTAAAATGAAAACAACGCGCGCAATTTGTTCTACGACTTGAGAAACGGCACTTGGTTTCATATGTTGAAAACCTTGGAAATAGCCACGTGTAACACTCATAGCTGGTACGATAATAAGTGCGAAACTTAATGCTCGCATCGTAAGTGTTACGTCAGCGATAAATTGTGGATCTGGCGTTTTTGAGCGAATAATAAATTGTGATATGTACGGTGCTCCAATAAATAAAGTTAAAAACCCTAAAAAGCCCATAAACAGCATTAATTTTACGCTTGAGTTGTATAATTTTTTGCTTGTACTATAATCACCGAGCGCATTATGTTTTGCAACAAATTTAGAAACGGCAATAGGAATACCAGCGGTTGAGAAACTTAATAAAATACCGTACCAAGAGTATGCATATCCATATAAAGCGACCCCTTGTGTTCCGACTAATAGTTGAAAAGGGAAGAAGTATATAAAACCTAATATACGTGAAATCATTGTTGCACCACTTAATAAAGCAGTACCTTTTAAAACTTTTGAAGTAGACAAAATTCTTTCCTCCTACTCGTGCTGTCTTGCATTTATCGTATACTACTATAAACCTGTTAGAGAAGTTAATATAGTATGGAACATAAATATTCTAATATTATTCATTTAAAAGTCATATTTTGCATTTTTAAATAGAATGTAATACATAAAAATTCAAAATATAAGTTGACACTATTTTTAATGTGTGATAAAAATGATAGTAATCAATTCGGAAAATAATATTTGGGCAATGAAAGGGTATAGTAGTGAATATCTCCCTATTTCAGAGAGCTGATGGTTGGTGTGAATCAGTATATAGATTATTCATGAAGTTCGTCCTGGAGCATCTTTCATAAATCTCATATTTTGAGGAAATGAAAGACGGTAGTTTATACCGTTATCAAATAAAGTGGTGAAGATTGTTTCACAACTAGGGTGGTACCGCGATATATATCGTCCCTACGTATTTACGTAGGGACGTTTTTTGTTTAGTTCCTAACTTTGTTGTGGCTTCATAACTAGGGTGGTACCGCGATAATTTATCGTCCCTACGTATTTGCGTAGGGACGTTTTTTATTTAGGTCCTAACTTTGTTGTATCTTTATAACTAGGGTGGTACCGCGATATTTTTGTCGTCCCTACGTATTTACGTAGGGGCGTTTTTTTATTATTAGGGAGGAAGTGAACGTATTAGAAAAGAGTATTGATAGAACAATATAAATACTGAACTGAAACAAAGAAAAAGAGACAGAGAGGAGATTAACAAATGAATTCACAGCAATGGACATCGAAATTAGGTTTCGTATTAGCTGCAGCAGGTTCAGCAATTGGTCTTGGGGCGATTTGGAAATTCCCATATATGGCCGGCATCGGAGGGGGCGGGGCATTCTTCCTTATTTTCATCGGTTTCACATTATTAATTGGTTTACCGCTATTACTAGCTGAATTCGTTATTGGAAGAAGTACACAAAAAGAGGCTGTTGATGCATATAGAGAAATCGCACCAAAAACATTATGGCCATGGTTAGGGAAATTAGGGATTGTAACTTGTTTCATATTACTTTCTTTCTACAGTGTTGTAGGAGGCTGGATTTTATTATACTTATGGAATGCAATTACAGGTAGACTATGGGAAGGAAATGGGGCATACGAAGCTACGTTTGGTGAAATCATTTCCAATCCGTATTTAGCAGTTGGATCACAGCTATTATTCATCCTTATTACTATTTTCATCGTAAGTAAAGGTGTACAAAATGGTGTTGAAAAAGTAAATAAATATTTCATGCCAGCATTATTCGTTTTATTCTTTGTTTTAATCGTTCGTGCACTTACGTTAGATGGTGCTGGAGAGGGAGTTCGTTTCTTCTTACAACCTGACTTCTCAAACGTAACATCAGAAGTCATTTTATATGCAATGGGACAATCGTTCTTCTCGTTATCTGTCGGGGTAGCCGTTATGGTAACATATAGTTCTTACTTACCGAAAGAAGAAAGTTTACCGCGTTCAGCATTTTCTATCGTAGCTTTAACGCTTGTTATTACATTACTTGCAGGGCTTGCAATTTTCCCAGTAGTGTTCGCATTTGGAATGGAACCATCTCAAGGGCCGGGGCTATTATTTATCGTATTACCTGCTATTTTCAGTAAAATGGCATTCGGAAAATTATTCTTCATCGTTTTCTTATTACTATTCTTCTTTGCTACTATTACATCAGCAATTTCGATGTTAGAAATTAGCGTTGCATCTTTAACTGCAAAAGGAAAAGGGAAACGTGAAAAAATGGCTTTAATCGTAGGATTATTAATCTTCGTTGTTGGAGTACCATCAGCATTATCATTTGGTATATTAAGTGATCTGAAGATTTTCGGAAAGACAGTCTTTGATTTAGCGGATTATGCAGTGAGTAACGTACTAATGCCACTTGGTGTTTTATTAGTTTCCATCTTTGTTCCTTTAAAAATGAAGAAAGATGTATTAATGAAAGAGCTTGGTGTAAGTAAAAATAAAGGCTATAAACTGTTCGTATTATGGTTATTCTTACTTCGCTTTATCGCACCAATTGCGATTATTATCGTATTCTTAAATGTACTTGGCATTATTTAAAAAGAAAGGTAGCGCATCGATCTATGATACGCTACCTTTTTACTTTGCTCTTTTTTGCAGTTCGTTTACTGTTACGAACTGATAGTCCTTCTTAGATAATGAGTCTAAAATACCTTCAATGGTCTGTAAATTTTCATTAGACTCATCGTACATAGAGTGTAATAAAATGATAGAACCTGGTTGTACATTTTTATTAACATATTCAATTTTATCAGCAGCAGATTTATAAAAAGTATCAGGTTCAAGGTCCCATGTGATTGTTTCGATATTATTTTTATTTAAATAATAGGGCAGACCAATTAGCTTTTTTCCGTTAGGTGGTCTAAAATCAATTTCACCTGTATATCCTGTTTGGCGGATTAATGAATTCGTTTTTTCTATTTCTTCTTTAATAAAAGAAGGTGTTTTAAAAACCATTCTGTTATGAGAATATGTATGGTTTCCAACTTGGTGTCCAGATTGTACGATAGATTCTCCTAACGATAGGTTTTTTTCTAATTCATTTCCGATTAAAAAGAAAGTAGCTTTTGCATTGTATGTATCTAGTAGCGGTAATATTTGTTTTACATTGTTCGTAGGACCATCATCAAAAGTTAAAGCAATCACTTTTTCATTTGTTTCTACTCGGTTTGTTAAATCTCCAAACAATTGAAAACTTCTTGCGTTCATCAATTTGTATGTTCCAAATAATGCTACAGTAATAATGAATAATGTAACGATTGTAATAATTATTTTCTTTTTCATAAAGCAACCTCACTATATTTTTGAATTGGACTAAAAAGTATTATATCAAACTAAGTAATTTCATGCTTTAAAAAGGATGTGGATGCAAGGGGGAGGAATTTATCATATAATAAAATGCAAAAGGTATATTAGGAGGTGTTTATATGGCGATTACAATTCAATTGCCGGACACTGCAGCGTCTCATGCAAAGCCAAGTATGGAAATGGCGATACTTTGCGTGAGGTAGATAAGTAATATACAATCGCCTAAATGAGCTCGTATCATTTTTTATATTTGGCTTTGCACCTTATTGAAATGAACCATAAAAAATAAGGGGCGAGCAGAAATGAAATACGTTAAAGCTGCGACAGTTTTACCAGAAAGTTTAATTATTGAAATTCAAAAGTATATACAAGGTGAAACAATTTACATTCCAAAACAAGAAACGAAACATTATAAATGGGGTACACGATCTGGAGGAAGAAAACAATTAGATGAAAGAAATAAAGCTATTAAAGAAGCGTTTAAAAGAGGAATTTCCATTCATCAACTTGCAGAGGAGCATTTTCTTTCCGGAGAAACGATTAAAAAGATCGTGTATTCTAAATAAAAATAAAAGAGTCTAGTTCAATTATTAAATTGAACTAGACTCTTTTTTGCTTTGTATGTATCGGATATATTGCGTATGAATGGACAAAATAATAGAAAAATGTGTCGTTTTTTTACTAAATAGAATATAGAACATTTGAGTGAAAAGCAGAAAGGTGAGCATTTATGAATCATATTGGACAAATAACGATAGAGCTTTTAATTGGTTTCTTTGTTCTATTAATTGCTACAAAAATACTAGGGAAAACACAAATATCTCAGCTAACCCCCTTTGATTTTATTTCAGCTATCGTCCTTGGTGAGCTCGTTGGAAATTCAATATATGATCCTAAAATTAAAGTGTGGTCTATTTTATATTCAGTATTTGTTTGGGTAATTTTAATTTATTCAATAGAAGTGATAACACAAAAAATAAGAGGAACAAGAAGGTTTTTTGAAGGGTATCCTTCAATTATTATCCGTAATGGAAACATTGACCGAGAACAATTAAGTTCAAATCATTTAGATATTAATCAATTACAACAAATGCTTAGGCAGCAAAAAGATATTTTTTCAATTCGAGAAGTTGAATATATGATTTTGGAACCTAACGGAAACATAAGCGTTCTGAAAAAGAGCAAATATGAATCTCCTACTATAAATGATTTAAGTTTAAAACATAAGCCTGTATACTTACCAATTTCATTAATTAGTGATGGAAAAGTAGTGAAAGATAATTTGAGGGAAGCTGGTTTTGATGAGGGATGGCTGTATAAGCAAATAAAGCAAAGAGGGATTACTAAATTTGAGGATGTATTATATGCTGAATGGAAAACAGACGATGGTTTCTTTTGTCAGGAAATGGAGCGGTAAAATATAATCGATGTATGTAATATTCGTTTCTAAGTTATCTTTTACATATCAAAAAGTTGAATCATTGTATACAATAAGACTAGATCAACAATTTGTATGGAGTGATAAAGATGGAAGCTTTTATTAGAAGTGATCAATACAATTTTATAAAATCACAAGCTTATATTTTAGCAAATGGGCATGCAACGGCAAATGATAGAGGTGTAATTCAAGCATTAAAATCACTTGCGATTGAAAAAATAATACATGTATTTGAAAATTTAACAGATGAACAGAAAGAGTTAATTGATACCGTATTAACAGTTCAAAATAGAGAAGATGCAGAATCGTTTTTAATGAAAATAAATCCGTATGTCATTCCGTTTCAGGAAGTTACAGCGCAAACATTAAAAAAATTATTTCCTAAAGCGAAAAAGTTAAAACTTCCTGATATGGAAGAACTGAACATGAAAGAATTATCTTATTTAAGCTGGATTGATAAAGGGTAACTAACTGTTACGATTTATTTAACCAATTATAATGAAAGTTAATTAAATATATCAGTAAGCCCTGCTAGTCAAGTGATTGGCTAGTAGTGAGGGTTAACTGCGGGCAATCCCTAAAGCTGATTGAACTACAACGTGGCTAGAAATAGCGAGCGTGAATGTCGCGAAAGCAGAAAAAATCAATCAGATCGTGCAAGGTTAAATCCTAAACACTAGAACAATGGGTCTTCCGCCTCGAATCATCTAAGTCAAAATGGATAAGATGAACGTTCAACGACTATCTCGTATAACTGACGAGAGTACACCACAAGCCTATGGTGGTGGAAAAATCCTCTATCTTTAAGTAGATAAACATATAGTCTGCGCTCATGTGAAAACATGAGAAGTTCATAAGAGAACTGGCTAAGGAATTGCGCCCTTAGTTGAACAAGATAAATTTTATTGAATCTATCAAAATTCATTGAAAATATCGAACGTACGTGCTATGTTAGGTTCAATGAGGTGAGAATAATAATGAAATTTTCACGAGTTAGTCAAGTATCAGAATTAACAGGTTTGCATCCGAGTAGTCTCAGGAGAATGCTGGTGGAACACGCTACTATTCAGAAGAACAAATCTTTCATTAAAGGAGTTACATTCTGATGATAGTAGCGAAGAAAGTCAGACTGATTCCAACGCCTGAACAAGAACAAGTGCTTAGAAACCATGCTGGTGCTGCAAGATTCGCTTATAACTATTGTAAAAGAATGAGTGATAGATACTATAAGCTATTTGGAAAATCTGTTTCACAGTTAGCTTTACAGAAACGATTTACAAAGATCAAGAAGCGAAAGAGATATGGGTGGTTAAAAGACATCAATGCACAAGTTCCTAAACAGGCTTCAAAAGATTTTGATAAGGCGAGAAGAAATTCGTTCAAAAAGTACAAAAATGGTTATCACACTTCTTATAAATCCAAAAAAGATTTCATTCAAGGATTTTATGCCAATTATGAAAGACTGATTATAGGAAAGAAAGTAGTTCATATTCAGTCTATTGGAGAAGTGAAAACAAGCCAACAACTACCAAGAAACAAAAAACCATCCAATCCAAGAGTTACATTTGATGGTCGTCACTGGTGGATTAGTGTAGGATTCCAAGAAGACTTTGAATCACAAGAACTAACCAATGAATCGATTGGTGTGGACATTGGTTTAAAAGAGTTGTTTGTAGCTTCTAATGGTACGAAAGAACGAAATATAAACAAAGATGCCAAGGTTAAAAAACTTTTGAAAAGGAAAAAGTCAGCTCAAAGAGATATGTCTAGGAGATTTAAAAAAGGTGTAAAAATTCAATCTGCCGGATATGAAAAAGCGAAAGCTGAGCACCTGCGGTTATCTAGGAAAATTACGAATATCCGAAATAACCATATCCATCAAGCAACAGCTAAATTGGTGAAAACCAAACCAATGAGGATTGTTGTGGAAGACTTACCTATCTCAAACCTGTTAAAAAACAAAAAACTATCGAAAGCATTTTCATTTCAAAAATTACACTTCTTCTTTCAATGTTTATCATACAAGTGCGAGAAGTATGGCATTGCGTATGTAAAAGCTGATAAATGGTTCGCCTCAAGCAAGATTTGCTCATGTTGCGGCGTAAAATACGACCATTCAGTTCAACCAGAAGGACAGTGGAGTTTAAAAATACGTGAGTGGCGTTGTGTCGAATGCAATAGCCATCACGATAGGGATGTAAATGCTGCGATAAATTTATCAAGATGGGTAAAATAAATGCTTGATAATAGGAGGTAACGATACTGCCTCGTGTGGAGTGTTATACCCCTCGTCCCTTTGGGGTTGCGAGAACACGATGAAGCACTAACTCGTGTAAATTTGATTGAATTGTATAGATTTAGTTAAGTTTATCGTATCGGTCAAGCAGGAAATTTATAATAGCGAAAAATGATAAAAATAAGTTTGTTGGTCTGCAAGGAACGTTCCAAAGTTTAAATAAAAAGAGCATTTGTTCATTATGTCATGGACATGAAGAAGTAGGGATGTTTTTAGTTGAAATTAAAGGTGATGTACAAGGAACTTTCGTTAAAAAGGGAAACTATATTTGCAAAGATGGTGTAGCTTGTAATCAGAATATGAAATCACTTGATAAATTGAACGATTTTATTGAACGATTGAAGAAATAAAGAAGGGACCTCTAGTATTTAAACTGGAGGTTTTTATTTTTTGAAGAAATAATAATAGGCTTCTTTTGTAGCTGTAAATTTATAAAAAAAGTCGGGTCATTTATAATGAAATTAGATAAAAATATCTATTTGGATACAGTTGTTTATATGCAAGGAGGTAAAACATGAATTACATTTCACCGAAAGAAGAAATGTTAAAAGTGAAACGGTGGCCTAAAGATACGATAGCGGCAGGTCGTGGTCATACAGTTGCTCTTAAATCGGATGGCACAGTTGTGGCAGTGGGGCGAAATAAAGAAGGAGAATGCAATGTAAGCGGTTGGTGTGATATTGAAGCAGTCGCAGCGGGCAATGTTCATATGGCGACGAACACGGGTAATGCTCATACAATCGCTCTTAAAAGTGATAATACTGTGGAAGCGGTGGGGTGGAATAAGCATGATCAATGTGATGTAAACGACTGGCATAATATTGTATCGGTTGCGGCAGGGTGGCGTCGTACCATTGGTCTTAAACCGGATGGTACGGTAATAGCGATGGGCCGAAATAAAGAAGGAGAATGTAATATAAGCAGCTGGCGTGATATTGTGGCGGTCACGGCGGGTGACTGGCATACAGTCGGTCTTAAATTGGACGGAACAGTGACGACTGTGGGGAATAATCGATATGGCCAATGCAATGTAAGTGGATGGCGTGCTATGGTGGAGTTGGCAGCAGGTTATCTTCATACTGTTGGTTTGAAATCGGGTGGCAAAGTGATGGCAGTGGGTAATAATAAACTTGGTCAATGCGATGTAGGCAGCTGGAAAGATATTATGGCAATAGCGGCTGGTACGAATCATACAATCGGACTTAAATCAGACGGTACCGTGGTGGCAGTCGGCTGGAATGAGTATGGTCAATGTAATGTAAGCGATTGGCGTGATATTGTAGCGATAGCGGCGGGTTGTGCGCATACGGTTGGTCTGAAATTAGATGGCACGGTGGTAGCAGTAGGTGATAATACATACGGTCAATGCGATGTAGGTAGCTGGCGTAACATCCGATTGCCTGGCAAATAGTTAATTCACAACAAATCACTAGTAATATTATTCTATTTTAGGAGTAATCATGGAATAGGATATGTAGATAAGAACCCCTTTTTAAAAGAGGTTCTTATTCTTTTTCCATAAAATGAGTGTCTAAATGGAATTTTTGAACAAACTTTATTTCAAAGCTACAGTAGAAAGTATAAATTACAAATAAAGCATAGGAGAGCTGAAGAAATGCTTAAAAAGTTTTTGCTTTCTTTACCGGATGTTTTACTTGTATGCATTGTTATCTACATGACATACACAACTACTTTTAGTTTTGTACAGATGTTAGTAATTTCAATTGCAATCGGAATCGTCGGTGGTCTTGTTATAAAAATTTGTAAGGATGTATTCACGTATATAAGGTGGACAATGAAACAGAGGAAATCTTGAATATGTTGTATTTCTATTAGGAGGAGAGGAAATGAATAAGAAAAAGAGTAGAGTGAAAAATGAAATCGCACTTTGGACATTGACAGCGGTTGTTCTCATCATTGTATGGTACTTTTTTCAAAGATAAAAATGCATCGTACTTAAAAGGTACGATGCATTTTTATTATTTTTTTTGCCAATTTTCTTTTATAAAGTCTTCACGGCCAGATTCTTTTTGCTCAGTAGCATATTTCTCCGGATTTTTTTTATAAAAATGTTGATGGTATTCTTCAGCCTCATAAAAAGGTGCAGCCGGGCGAATTTCAGTTACGATTGGCTCTTTAAACATACCGCTTTCTGCAAGAGCCTGTTTTGATTTTTCAGCAAGCTCTTTTTGCGTTTCATTATGATAAAAAATAGCAGTGCGATAAGAGGGACCGCGGTCAAAGAATTGTCCGCCATCATCAGTTGGATCGATTTGTGGCCAATATAAATCTAGTAATTTTTCATATGGAAAAATAGAAGGATCGAATGTAATTTGTACAACTTCTAAATGACCAGATGTACCAGCTTTTACTTGTTCATATGTTGGGTTTTCTACATGACCACCTGCATAGCCAGAAAGTACTTTATGAATACCAGGAAGTTCATCAAATGGCTTTACCATGCACCAAAAGCAACCGCCTGCGAAGGTTGCGAGTTCGTATGTTTTTTCGGACATTGTTGTAATCCTCCTAAATATATATGTTTTATATAGTATTATACATTCTTTTTTATTGCGCAATAAAAAAGATTTAGAAGTAAAGAAAAATTGAAATATATTTCTTTATAAAGTCTTTAAAATTCCTTCAAAGTTTCTTTTTTTCTGAGTGTTATGATGTAAATCGAAGTGAATATGTGAGGTGATAGGCAATGAATCTACGTATGAAAATTAATAGTTTACAACAAAAAATGAAAGAGAGACTAATATGAAAAAGGAATTTATACAAAGCGATTTAAGAAATATATTGATTGCGGCATGCTTACTATTAGGGTTAGTTATTTTTGGATATTTTTTAATAAATAATTACCCAGGTACAAATGAAAAAAAGAAGTTAACAGATGCAACATCTACTTCAGAATCAATTACATCTATTGCTAATTCAGATGCCAAAAAAAGGGTTACAAAAACTTTTAATATTACGGCGAAAGTAGCCAGTTTAGATTTGGGAGATGGGAAAAAGGTAGATGCATGGACTTTTGATGGAACATCACCGGGTACTCAAATTCGAGTTAAACAAGGTGAACGTATTGTTGTAAATTTGAAAAATGAATTGCCAGAACCAGTTACAATCCATTGGCACGGATTAGATGTTCCAGCGGCGGTAGACGGTGTTCCAGGTGTTACGCAAAATGCTATAAAACCAGGTGAAACATATACATATGCATTTAATGCTGATCAGGTGGGGACATATTGGTATCATTCACATCAAAAAAGTGCAATACAAACGGAGCGGGGACTATTTGGAACCATTGTTATTGAACCGAATAAACCAGCTGTAAAATATGAAAAGGATTATACAGTGGCGATCCATGAATGGAAAACAGGAGCCATAAAAACCCGTAAGCATAATGGCGAACAAGATAAAGATTGGGATAGCTACCCTAGCAATCATATTCGAAATGAAAAGGCGCAAACTTTAGAAGGCCCGTTAATGATGCCAAGTAATGATCAACTCAAAGATTTATCTGATGGAGATGATTACGATGTATTTACATTAAATGATACAAGTGAGGGACTACGATTGGATGCAAAACCAGGTGAAACAGTACGCCTTCGCTTAATTAATGCTGGGAATAATACGCATTTAATGACATTAGTTGGGGCGCCATTTCAAATTATCGCATTAGATGGTCGTGATATAAAAGGTGGGGACGAGCTAGATAAAGCAATTCTTCCGATGGGAGCTGCACAACGTTATGACCTTGTTTTTAAAATGCCGGAAACAACGAGTGTAAAACTTATTAATGTGGATCCATCTAAGAAAATGAATCGAATGTTAACGGCGACTATTGGGAATGGTTCTTTGCCGAAAAAACCTATTGATATAAAGAGTTATCCATGGTTTGATTTTACGAAATATGGAGAAAAAGAAGTTGGCAAGTTTACGATAGATTCAAAGTTTACAAAGGTCTATGATATGGATTTGGCAGAAGGTGTGAAAGATGTAAATGGACAAGAAAAATGGGTGTATACGATTAATGGAAAGACATCACCTGATATTCCACCCATTAAAGTAGAGAAAGGAGATAAAGTTAAGATACGCTTTAAAAATAAGGGAGAGGAAATTCATCCAATGCATTTACATGGACATACATTCCAAGTTATTTCTAAAAATGGTAAACCAATGGAGGGAAGTCCGATTTACTTAGATACAGTTAATGTTTTTCCGGGAGAAGAATATGAAATTGCTTTAGAGGCAAATAATAGTGGACTATGGATGGTTCATTGTCATCATCTCGTTCATGCGGAAAAAGGAATGCATACGATGATGAATTATGAGGGGGTAACTACTCCATTTTCTACCGGAGATCACTCAGGTAATCATCCAGAATAATAATACGGAGGTTTTCATGCTTTATAGAATGATAGTATTTATGTTAACAAGTGTAAGTATATTTTTATTTTCTCATAGTAGTGTATTTGCTCATACAAGTGTTGTAGGAGCCACCCCTAAAGAGGGGGAGGTTCTTACAGTACAACCGGAACAGATTATTCTTGAATTTAGTGAACCAGTTACAGGAAATGTAGTCAATATTGAACTGCTAGATTCAAGTGCAAAGAGAGTGCAAGTATCAAAGGTTGAAATATTAGATAACCCAACAAAAATAAAAGTGAAATTACCAAACTTAAATAATGGTACTTACACAGTAAGGTGGTCTATGATTTCTGCAGACGGACATCCGAGTGAGGGAGGCTATCCCTTTTCAATTGGAGAAGAAGTACAAACTAATGTAGTGGTAGAGGGAAATGCGAGTGGGAGTGGCTCAGTATTTTCAGATGTTATGATAGTAGCACTACGCTATATTGTAGAGGGAATGATTTTAATTGGAGCAGGAGTAAAGTGGCTCGATATGTTTGTTAAACGTTATAAATTACCGTCCATATTGCAAAGAATGAAGAATATGAAAAAGATTTTCTTCTCTATACTTGTAGTAGGATTAATAACCGAATTAATAGTATATAAGTCAGTTATTCCGAAGGGAAGTTTACTTATTCATTCGCCATTTGCAGTTGTTATTATGATTCAACTGCTATTATTAGTTCTTATGTCTTTGCAACATATGGGGAACGAATGGTATGCGCTAGTTTGGGGATTTCTTGTTGCGAGTTTTTCTTTCACAGGTCATGTATGGATTACTAATCCAAATTGGGCAGCAGTTATAATTAGAATGGTCCATGTTATGAGTATTGCAGTGTGGCTAGGAGCACTTATTTATTTAGTTCTTGTTATAGCGTGGACAACATTATACAAAATTACATTTGATCAAAAGCGTTTCCGTAAGCATTTTAGCATTATTGCTGGTATTTCATTTATTCTAGCATTTCTTTCTGGGGAATTAATTGTGTTTCTACAGACAAGGAATTGGGTACTTTTTAATTTTAATTCAATATGGACGAACCTTTTAAATATAAAGATTCTTACTGTATGTATAATTACAATTGTAGCATGGAGACAAACGAAAACATGGGGTAACGATATGGGAACAGTTAATCGCCGTTTATTGCTCTTAGAAATTGTTCTAGCTATACTCGTATTATTAGCTGGTATTTGGATGAGTCAAGTTTCGTTTCCGGTGAATTCTGTAACAAGCTAAAATTATAATGTTTATAGGAGTTCTGTAATGTCAATCCGTATTAGATTGCTGTTGTCGTATGTTGCGATGGTAATTATTCCAATCGTTTTTTGCGGTATAGCAGTTATGTTAATTAGTGTTACTTTATTTGGTGATATTCGTATTGCAAAAGCAATCATTGGTCTTAATCAAAATAGTCATTCTCTCATTGATAAAGAGCAGGAGGGAGCTATTCGTACAAAAGAAGATGAAGATGATATTTTTAGTAGGTTGAAAATTCTTTCATCTTATGCTCCAGATAAATTAGAGGATATACATTTTTTAAAGGAAACTGATAAAGAATTAAACGATAATCAAGCAGGATTACTAATTCGAAAAAATGATGAGCTTACATATTCATCCCCATATTTTAAAATCTCTTCGTTTGATAAATACCTACCCGCATTTGAAACGGAAGGACAAAGAAAGGGAATGGATGTGAAAATAGAGGGTAATTCTTTTTACTATAAGCAATTTGATTACTACGATGAAGAGAAGGATAAGATCAGTATTTTTGTATTTGAGTATGTAAATCCTTTAGAAGAAATGATTAGAGAATTTTTCCCGTATTTCGTATTCTCTTTAATACTTGGGTTAATTATTACGAATGGAATATTAACATATTTTATATCACGGAGTATTATTAAACCATTGCATTCATTAAAGCAGGCAACGGAAAGAATTCAAAAGGGTGATTTAGATTTTCAAGTAAAGCCACTTGCGAAAGATGAAATAGGTGAATTAAGTTTATCGTTTGAAGAGATGCGTGGCAGATTGAAAGAATCGGTCGAGTTGCAAATGCAATATGAAAAGAATCGTAAAGAGTTGCTTTCAAATATTTCTCATGATTTACGGACGCCAATAACGGCTATTAAAGGGTATGTACAAGGAATTAAAGAAGGTATCGCTCGAACTCCAGAACAATTAGATAAATATTTAACGATTATTTATCATAAAGTGTTTGATATGGATCAATTAATTGACGAGCTTTTTCTCTTTTCAAAACTTGATTTGAAAGAGGAACCATTTCAATTTGAAGAGGTTGAAATTAACCAATACTTATCTGATTGCATAGAAGAACTACAGCTTGAATTGCAAGATAAGGGAATTACAGTGAGATGGGATGCTCAAAAGGATACTTCTATTTTGGTAAAAGGTGATCGTGAAAAATTACGTCGTGTTATTACAAATATCATTTGGAATAGTGTGAAGTATATGGATAAAGAAGAAGGATATATAGGAATTCGCATGACCGAATCTATTGATTATGTAACGATTTACATAAAAGATAATGGGGTAGGAATAGAAGAGAAGGCGTTGCCTCATATATTTGAAAGGTTTTATCGTGCAGATCATTCTAGAAATTCTAAAACAGGTGGAAGCGGACTTGGTTTGTCAATTGCACATCAGATTATCACACAACATGGTGGTGATATTTGGGTAGAAAGCAAAAAAGGTAAAGGAACGACGCTGGCATTTACATTACAAAAAATCAATTAGAAAAAGGAGAGCATCTTGAAAAGAATTTTAATTATTGAAGATGAAGCTATTATAGCAGAGTTAGAAAAGGATTATTTAGAGGTTGCTGGGTATACAGTAGATATTGATTACTCTGGCGAAAAAGGTTTACAAAGAGTTCTTCTAGAGGATTATGACTTGTTAATTTTAGACATAATGTTACCGGGAATAGATGGATATGAAATTTGTAAACAAGTTCGATTGGAAAAGGACATACCAATACTTATGGTGTCCGCAAAACAAGAGGAAATCGATAAAATTAAAGGGTTAGGTTTTGGAGCAGATGATTATATTATAAAACCGTTTAGCCCGAGTGAAATGGTGGCACGTGTAAATGCTCATCTAGCTCGTTATGATCGTTTAACAGGAAAACGAGAACTAATAAAAGATGAAATTCGTATTCGAGGATTGTTTATTGATAAATCGGCCCGACGTGTATTTGTAAATGGAACTGAGGTCATGTTAACAGGAAAAGAATTTGATTTATTAACTTGTATGGCAGAACATCCAAATCAAGTATTTAGTAAAGATCGTCTCTTTGAAACTGTATGGGGGATGGATGTAATTGGTGATGCAGCAACGGTTGCTGTACATGTGAAAAATATTCGTCAAAAAATTGAACTCGATCCATTCGATAAATCATACATCGAAACAATTTGGGGAGTAGGATATCGTTTTACACAGTGAAAAAGGCCAGCAAAAATGCTGGCTTTTTTTGCGTAAGTAGATTAAGAAATTACAAACAAGATCCTCCGCTCACATCAATTAATTGTCCAGTAACCCAGCGGCTGTCTGGAGAAGCGAGAAATGCCGCGGTATCGGCAATATCTTCTACTTCACCTAAGCGATTAAAAGCGGAAATGGTAGTAGCGTACTGTTTCATCATTGGGTCGCTCAAGAGTTCCGCATTCATATCTGTTTTAATAAATCCAGGAAGTATTGCATTCACTGTTATTCCTCGTGCTCCGAGCTGTTTTGCTAGTGTGAAAGTCATTGTATTAATAGCGCCTTTCGTCATACTATAGGCAACGAAATCAGGTAAAGAAATACGAGTGGCAGCGGATGAAATATTAATAATTCGGCTATTGTCACGTAAACGAGATAGAGCTTGTTGGATGATAAAGAATGGTGCTTTTGCATTAACTGAAACCATTCTATCAAAAAATTGTTCAGTCGTTTCTTCAATAAAAGCACCAGGACCAATTCCAGCGTTGTTTATTAAAATATCAAATTTAGTACTACCAGTTCTTTTTTGTAATTCGCTATCTAAAGAACTATAAAGAGTTTCTACACCATGTAAAGATTCAAGGTTTGCACAGATAGAAAAAGCAGATCCGCCATTTGATTGAATTTCATAAACGGTTTCTTCAGCACCTTCTTTTCGATTTCCGTAATGAATAGCAACTAATGCACCGTCGTTTGCTAAACGTTTTGCAATAGCACGTCCAATTCCTCGGCTTGCTCCTGTAACTAATGCCACTTTTCCTTTTAACATAGTTTTCTCATCTCCTCAAAAAATTTTATATGTTATTAAGTTGTTTTTCTTTATGTAGTAATGCGAACATACTTAAGTAATATATGAGTATGTATAAGAAGTTCATTCCGATTTTGTTTTGAGAAAAAATAGACTTCCTTTAAATTGATTGAATTTTTTTTTTTTTTTTTTTTTTTTTTTTTTTTTAGAAAAACATGTTGACAATGAAAAGAACAACGTCCTATAATACGTTTAACAAATAAAAGTGAATTAAGAATTTTCTAACTTCATATGTTGCATATGCAAAGAAGAGGAAAGTAGATGGTTATGATCGTTTCAGAGAGCTGCTCCTAGGCTGTGAGAGTAGTAACAATCGAATCATTGAAGATCACCTCGGAGCATCGCTTGCGAAAGGGAAACTGAGTAGAGGGCGACGGCATCGTCTCCGGTAAAAGGACGGGGGTCTAATTGGACCTACAAAGCTTATATTTCGCGAGAAGTATAAGGAAGCTGAGTGGTACCGCGGAACTCTCGCCTCAGCAATCAAAGCTACTAAATTGTAGTAGTTGATTGCTGAGGCGAGAGTTTTTATTTTGAAAAATAGAATAAGAGAATGCGTAGAAGAGGAGAGTAAATGATAAAAATTGTTTCAGAGAGCTGCCCAAAAGCTGTGAGGGTAGTAACAATTTCATCATTGAAAATCACCTCGGAGTACTACTTTTGAAAACTAGTAAAAAGTAGCGGAGTTGTTTCCGATAGAAAAACAAAAGTCTAATTGGACTTGCAGAGCTTATATTTCGTGAGAAGTGTAAGGAAGCTGAGTGGTACCACGATTTCCTCGTCTCAGCAATTGATTGCTACAAGTATGTATGTAATCGATTGTTGAGACGAGTATATTTTTAAGATTTATATACTGAATATT
Source organism: Bacillus sp. RC251 (assembly GCF_044908765.1). NCBI lineage: Bacteria > Bacillati > Bacillota > Bacilli > Caryophanales > Bacillaceae > Bacillus > Bacillus sp. RC251. The sequence goes on from NZ_JBIYDP010000001.1 coordinate 820,501, forward strand.
CTGTTAAAAAACACTCATCTCAGCAATCGATATAGAAATAGATTGCAAAAATAGAGAGAAAAAAGAGGAGCGATGTGAGATGGGAAACCAGTACATTTATATGAATGGGGAATTTGTAGAAAAAGAAAAGGCAGTTGTTTCAGTATATGATCACGGTTTTTTATATGGAGACGGTGTATTTGAAGGGATTCGTAGTTACGGTGGAAATGTATTTTGTTTAAAAGAACATGTAAAACGATTATATGAATCGGCAAAATCTATTTTACTTACAATCCCGCTGACGGTTGAAGAAATGGAAGAAGCAGTTTTACAAACATTGCAAAAAAATGAGTATACTGATGCTTACATTCGGTTAATTGTTTCAAGAGGAAAAGGTGACTTAGGGCTCGATCCGAGAAGTTGTGTGAAACCGAGCGTTATTATCATTGCAGAACAATTAAAGTTATTCCCACAGGAATTTTACGATAATGGATTAAGCGTTGTATCTGTTGCATCAAGACGTAATACGCCAGATGCATTAGACCCACGTATTAAGTCAATGAACTACTTAAATAACGTACTTGTAAAAATTGAAGCGGCACAAGCTGGAGTGCTAGAAGCACTTATGTTAAATCAACAAGGATATGTTTGTGAAGGATCTGGAGATAATGTTTTCGTGGTGAAAGATGGAAAGGTGTTAACACCTCCTTCTTATTTAGGAGCGCTAGAAGGTATTACGAGAAATAGTGTGATTGAGTTATGTGAGCGACTTAATATTCGGTGTGAGGAAAGACCGTTTACTCGCCATGACGTATATGTAGCAGATGAAGTATTTTTAACGGGAACGGCAGCAGAATTAATTCCAGTTGTAAAAGTTGATTCAAGAGAAATTGGAGATGGGAAACCAGGAAGTGTAACGAAACAATTGACAGAGGAATTTAAAAAGTTAACGAGAGAAAGAGGAGTACGTGTTCCAGGATTAGCGGAAAGCTTACTGTAGGTAGGGAGAGGAGTTAATTGAAATGGAGCAACAGTATACAACACGTGAGAAATTGCATTGTGAAGAAGTAACAGGAGCTGGACACGTTATTCAATGCTTGAAGAATTTAGGTGTAACCACCGTTTTCGGTTATCCAGGCGGAGCGATTTTGCCAGTGTATGATGCGTTATACGGAAGTGGTTTGAAGTACGTTTTAACTCGTCATGAACAAGCTGCCATTCATGCGGCAGAAGGATATGCGAGAGCTTCTGGAAAGGTCGGGGTAGTCTTTGCTACCTCTGGCCCAGGGGCGACAAATTTAGTTACAGGCTTAGCGGATGCTTATATGGATTCGATTCCTTTAGTTGTCATTACAGGGCAAGTTGCAACACCTCTCATCGGAAAAGACGGATTTCAAGAAGCGGATGTTGTCGGGATTACAGTACCTGTAACGAAGCATAATTACCAAGTTCGTGATGTGAATCATTTATCACGCATTGTACAAGAAGCTTTTTACATCGCCGAAAGCGGGCGACCAGGACCAGTATTAATTGATATTCCAAAAGATGTTCAAAATGAAAATGTAACAAGTTTTTATAATGAAGTAATTGAGATTCCAGGATACAAAATAGAGCCTATGCCAGACAGTATAAAGCTTAGAGAGGTGGCTAAAGAAATTTCAAAAGCTACACGCCCACTTCTTTATATTGGAGGAGGTGTCATTCATTCGGGTGGATCTGATGAACTCATCAAATTTGCGAGGGAGAATCGTATTCCTGTCGTTTCCACCTTAATGGGACTTGGTGCATATCCGCCAGGAGATTCATTATTTTTAGGAATGCTCGGCATGCATGGAACGTACGCTGCAAATATGGCAGTAACAGAATGTGATTTACTACTTGCTTTAGGTGTTCGCTTCGATGATCGTGTAACAGGAAAATTAGAACTCTTTTCTCCGCATTCAAAAAAGGTACATATTGATATAGATCCTTCGGAGTTTCATAAAAATGTAACTGTGGAATATCCGATTGTTGGAGATGTGAAAAAAGCGTTACACATTCTGTTACGTATGCCGATTGATACACGGACAGATGAATGGCTTACGAAAATCGAGGGATGGAAAGAAGAATACCCACTATCCTACAACCAAAAAGAAAAGGAGTTAAAACCACAGCATGTGATTAGTCTAGTAAGTGAAGTAACGAATGGTGAAGCGATTGTGACGACAGAAGTAGGGCAGCATCAAATGTGGGCTGCGCATTTTTATAAAGCGAAAAATCCACGGACTTTTCTCACATCTGGCGGACTAGGAACGATGGGGTTTGGTTTCCCGGCGGCAATTGGTGCTCAGCTTGCGAAAGAAGAAGAACTCGTCATTTGTATTGCAGGCGATGCTTCTTTTCAAATGAACATTCAAGAACTACAAACAATTGCTGAAAATAATATTCCTGTAAAAGTATTTATTATAAATAACAAATTTTTAGGGATGGTAAGGCAATGGCAAGAAATGTTTTATGAAAATCGTTTATCAGAATCAAAAATCGGCTCGCCAGATTTTGTGAAAGTGGCAGAAGCTTATGGAGTGAAGGGATTAAGAGCGACGAATTCAACCGAGGCGAAACAAGTGATGTTAGAAGCAATTGCTCATGAAGGTCCTGTCGTAGTTGATTTTTGTGTAGAAGAAGGTGAAAACGTATTTCCGATGGTTCCGCCAAACAAGGGGAATAACGAAATGATTATGAAGAGGTGGGAAGAATGAGTCATACTTTTTCACTCGTTATTCATAACGAGCCAAGCGTCTTATTACGTATAAGTGGAATTTTTGCTCGGCATGGTTATTATATTTCTTCTTTACATTTAAACGAAAGAGATACTAGTGGCGTTTCTGAAATGAAACTCACAGCAGTTTGTACTGAAAATGAAGCGACATTACTTGTTGGTCAGTTGAAAAAATTAATTGATGTACTGCAAGTAAATAAATTATAAGGAGTGTATGGAATATGAAAACGTATTATGAGAAAGATGCAAATTTAGAGTTATTACAAGGGAAAACAGTTGCGGTAATTGGTTATGGATCTCAAGGTCATGCGCAGGCACAAAATTTACGTGATTCTGGTGTGGAAGTTGTAGTCGGTGTTCGACCTGGTAAGTCTTTTGAAGTAGCAAAAGCAGATGGGTTTGAAGTAATGTCTGTTTCAGAAGCGGTTCGAACCGCGCAAGTCGTACAAATGTTATTGCCAGATGAACAGCAAGCACATGTGTATAAAACAGAAGTAGAAGAGAATCTCCGTGAAGGGCAAATGTTACTTTTCTCACATGGATTTAATATTCACTTCGGACAAATTAACCCGCCAAGTTACGTAGATGTAGCAATGGTAGCACCAAAAAGTCCAGGTCATCTCGTTCGCCGTGTATTCCAAGAAGGGAATGGTGTTCCGGCGTTAGTCGCAGTACATCAAGATGCAACAGGCACCGCATTAAGTGTAGCACTTGCGTATGCAAAAGGTGTAGGTTGTACACGTGCAGGTGTAATTGAAACGACATTCCAAGAAGAAACAGAGACGGATTTATTCGGAGAGCAAGCGGTACTTTGCGGCGGGGTAACTGCACTTGTGAAAGCTGGTTTTGAAACGTTAACAGAAGGTGGATATCGTCCTGAAATTGCATACTTTGAATGTTTACATGAATTAAAGTTAATTGTTGATTTAATGTATGAAGGTGGTTTGACGAACATGCGCCATTCTATTTCAGATACGGCTGAGTTCGGAGATTATGTAACAGGATCGAGAATCGTTACAGATGAAACGAAGAAAGAGATGAAACGAGTACTTACAGAAATTCAGCAAGGTGAATTCGCGAAGAAATGGATTTTAGAAAACCAAGCTGGGCGTCCAACATATAATGCGATGAAAAAAGCAGAGCAAAATCATCAGTTAGAAAAAGTAGGGGCAGAACTTCGTGAAATGATGAGCTGGATTCATGCGCCGAAAGAATTAGTAAAGAAATAGAGTAAGTGATTGTAAGTGCAAAATACGTAAGAGGGGATTTGACAAGATGAGAAGTGACATGATTAAAAAAGGTTTTGATAAAGCGCCGCACCGTAGTTTATTAAAAGCAACTGGTTTGAAAGATGAAGATTTTGATAAACCGTTTATAGCTATCTGTAATTCTTTTATTGAAATTATTCCAGGTCATAAGCACTTAAATGAGTTTGGAAAACTTGTTAAAGAAGCAGTGCGTGCAGCAGGTATGGTTCCATTTGAATTTAATACAATTGGAGTAGATGACGGTATTGCGATGGGGCATATTGGCATGCGTTATTCGCTTCCGAGTCGTGAAATTATTGCAGATTCAGTAGAAACGGTTGTAAATGCACATTGGTTTGATGGCATGATTTGTATTCCAAACTGTGACAAAATTACACCCGGTATGATGATGGCTGCACTTCGTATTAACATTCCAACTGTTTTTGTTTCAGGTGGTCCGATGGCGGCTGGAAAAACTTCAAAAGGAGACGTTGTCGATTTAAGTTCTGTTTTCGAAGGAGTAGGAGCTTATCAATCTGGGAAAATTTCAGAAGAAGAATTAAAGGATATTGAAGATCATGGCTGTCCATCTTGTGGTTCTTGTTCTGGTATGTTTACAGCGAATTCTATGAACTGTTTATGTGAAGTATTAGGTTTAGCTCTTCCTGGTAACGGTAGTATTTTAGCTATTGATCCAAGACGTGAAGAATTAATTAAACAAGCAGCAGAGAAATTAAAGATTTTAATTGAAAAAGATATTAAGCCAAGAGACATTGTAACGGAAGAAGCAATTGATGATGCGTTCGCGCTTGATATGGCGATGGGCGGTTCAACAAATACAGTGTTGCACACATTGGCGCTCGCGCAAGAGGCTGGATTAGATTACGATATGAACCGTATTGATGCCGTTTCAAGGCGTGTACCACATTTATGTAAAGTAAGCCCTGCTTCCAATTGGCATATGGAAGATATTGATCGAGCAGGCGGGATTAGTGCAATTTTGAAAGAGATGAGTCGAAAAGAAGGGGTACTTCATTTAGACCGTATTACTGCTACTGGGCAAACATTAAGAGAAAATATTGCTCATGCAGAGATTAAAGATAAGGAAGTTATTCATTCTCTCGAAAATCCTCATAGTGAAGAAGGGGGATTACGTATATTAAAAGGAAATCTTGCGAAAGATGGAGCAGTTATTAAAAGCGGGGCAACCGAAGTAAAACGATTTGAAGGACCTTGCGTTATTTTTAATTCACAAGATGAGGCGCTTGCGGGCATTATGCTTGGGAAAGTGAAGAAAGGCGATGTAGTTGTTATTCGCTATGAAGGACCAAGAGGCGGCCCTGGTATGCCGGAGATGTTAGCACCAACTTCAGCGATTGCCGGTATGGGATTAGGTGCAGATGTTGCGCTATTAACGGATGGTCGTTTTTCTGGAGCTTCACGTGGTATTTCGGTAGGGCATATTTCGCCAGAAGCAGCTGCGGGCGGAACGATTGCACTTCTCAAGCAAGGGGATATCGTTTGTATTGATGTTGAGGAAAGATTGCTAGAAGTAAGAGTTAGTGATGAAGAATTAGATAAGCGTAAAAAAGAATGGAAACGACCAGAACCGAAAGTGAAAACTGGTTGGCTTGGACGTTATGCACAGATGGTAACATCGGCGAATACAGGTGCAGTTCTAAAAATCCCGAATTTTGATTGAGCCAATTTAAAAGAGATAAGGATGATATGAAATGGTGCAGAAGGTAAAGGAGAGAGTGAAAATTGAAGATATCTTAATGGCACATAATTGCATGAAAGATATCGTTATTAAAACACCGTTACAACGTGATACAGTTCTATCTGAGAAATATGATTGTGACGTTTATGTAAAACGAGAAGACTTACAATTGATTCGCTCTTTCAAAATTCGTGGTGCGTACAATTTAATTCAAAGTTTATCAAAAGAACAATTACAAAACGGTGTTGTTTGTGCAAGTGCTGGTAATCATGCGCAAGGAGTTGCTTATACGTGTAATTTATTGAAGATTCCGTCGAAAATCTTCATGCCAACAACGACACCTAAACAAAAAGTATCGCAAGTACAATTTTTCGGTAGTGATTTTGCAGAAATTGTATTAGTTGGTGATACATTTGATAGCTCTTTCCAAGAAGCACAGCGCTATTGTGAAGAAAATAGAATGACGTTTGTTCATCCGTTTGATGATCCGCATGTAGTTGCTGGTCAAGGAACAGTGGCAGTTGAAATTATGCATGATATGGAGAAACCAGTGGATTATATCTTTACAGCAATTGGAGGCGGTGGGTTAGCATCAGGTGTTGGTACATATGTAAAAGGTGTTAGTCCTGCTACAAAGGTCATTGGCGTAGAGCCAATGGGAGCTGCATCTATGAAAGAGGCTTTTCTTCAAAACGAAAATGTCGCGTTAGAGAAAATAGATAGTTTTGTTGATGGGGCAGCTGTCAAAAAGGTAGGAAAGTTAACATTTGAAACTTGTAAAGATGTAATTGATGATATTGTTTTAGTACCAGAAGGAAAGGTTTGTACGACGATTTTAGAACTGTATAAGAAAAATGCAATTGTAGCTGAACCGGCTGGTGCACTATCTATTGCAGCGCTTGATTTATATAGAGATGAAATAAAAGGTAAAACAGTTGTATGTACGCTAAGTGGTGGAAATAATGATATTGATAGAATGCAAGAAATGAAAGAACGTTCGCTCATTTACGAAGGGTTAAAGCATTATTTTATCATTGAATTCCCGCAGCGTTCAGGTGCGCTAAGAGAGTTTCTTGATAAGGGATTAGGGCCAGAAGATGATATTACTCGTTTTGAATACATTAAGAAACATAATAAAGAAAATGGCCCAGCACTAGTCGGAGTAGAGTTGAAACATAAAGAAGATTATGAGCAATTAATTACTCGTTTTAAAGAAAATAATATTCAATTTATGGAGCTTAATAAAAATCCTATTTTGTTTGATTTGCTTATTTAATAGAAGGAAAGAGTTAGCATCCAAATAAAAAAGATAGATGCAACCAGCGGAAATGCTGCTTGTATCTATCTTTTTATAATTACACTATATACTTTCCATATTCAAGTAGGATAAAGCTAGTTAACCAAAAGAGTATCGCAATGCGAATGATTACATACATAGTAAATTCAAAGGTAGTAAGTTTTCGTTCACGTTTTATTTTTTTTAGAAGTTTAACAGAAAAAAATGAACATAAAAGTAGAACGGCTATAGATATTTTATAAATATTCTCTAACAAACTTACATTTTCTAATAAGTCTTTCAGCATGTTCATCACCTATTCTATAAAGTATGTTACAGAGAAATAAATCTTGCGCTGTCTAGTTTCGTTTGTTTTTTATGTTCCCTGTATCATCAATTTCTACATCAGTTGAAATCGTTTGTAAATATTGTAGAGCTTTTTTCTTTTCTTCCTCATTTACAGGGGAAACTTGGTTGTTGCGAATGATGTAAGGATTGAATGACATTTGGACATCCTTTCCTTTAAAAGTTAAAGTTAATACGCCAGTTTCGGCGCTTTTCCCGCTTACATAACTTGGGAATAAAAAGTTACCTAATGAATAAGCGATAGGAACGTTATTATAATACTCAAATCCTTGTAACCAATGCGGGTGACTCCCGACAATCGCGTCAGCTCCTGCTTCAACCATTTTAGGTACATATTGTTTTTGGTATTCTACCGGACGATTTGACTTTTCAACGCCCCAATGCATATATATGATTAAATAGTCTGCATCTTTCTTTTGCTCTTTAATTGTTTTTGTTACAAGATTTAAATCATATCCGTTCGCAACGCCAGGTTTATTGTCACCAGCTACCCAATTCGTATCAGGCATAAATCGAACGAAGGAAAGAAATTTGAACTTCTTCCCTTTTACAGTCATTTCTCGTGCAGTATATGCATCCTTTGCATTCTTTCCGGCTCCAATGTAAGGGAACTTTAATTTTTCAACGTGAGAAATCGTGTCTAATAATCCATCTTGCCCATAATCAAGTGTATGGTTATTCCCAATATTTACGATGTCATATCCCGTGTTTTTAATAGCTTTTAGTGTAGATGGATCACTTTTAATCCAAAACAGTTGTCCAGGAGCTTTCTTTTCTCTCGTTGTAAATGCTGACTCTAAATTAACGAAAGAAATATCAGCTTTTGTTATTTCTTCTTTTACATGTTGGAATGGATAATCAGCCCCGTTTTTTTCGATTACAGGACGTAATTGCCAATCGAACATTGTATCACCAGAGAAGGTGAGTGTGATTGCCTTGTCTTCTATTTTCTTTTCACTTGTTGAAGCTGTTTTACTAGATTTGTTTTGCAAATCGGGTTTGTCTTTCGCTTTTGAAATAAAAGAGTAGTTAACTAATAAAACAATTGGTGTAATGCAAAAGGCTATTAACAGAAATCGTTTTAGTAAAGTTTTCATAAATACCTTCCCTTTTGAGTTTATACCGCAATTTGTGGGCAATAAAACTCGCGCTAGTTAAAGTTTCACTTTAAGTATAACTACAAATGCAGTTTATGTAGTGAAAACATTTGTCAATATTCTCAATATTAAGTTAACATATAGATAACCTGTAAATCAATGTATAAACCAAAATATAGAAATAAAGAATTCGAAGGGTGAAGAACGAGAGATGGTTATATTAGGAGCAGTTGTAAATGGGATTTGTATTATATTTGGTACTTTACTAGGAAAATTATTTAGTAGAATTCCAGAAAGTATGAAGGGAACAATTATGCATGCAATCGGTTTAGCAGTTACTGTGCTTGGACTTCAAATGGCATTGAAAAGTGAAAATTTTCTTGTTGTCATTTTAAGTTTAGTTATTGGTACTGTCATCGGGGAATGGCTACAACTAGAGGAAAAGTTAAAGCTGTTAGGAGATTGGCTAGAAAATAAAGTTGGATCGAAAGGGAAAGGGAGCATATCAGAAGGGTTTGTAACAGCTACTTTAATTTTTGCAATTGGTGCGATGGGCATACTTGGTGCACTCGACAGTGGGATTCGCGGAAATCATGATATTTTATTTACAAAGGCGATTATCGATGGGTTTATTTCTATTATATTAACGACAACTTTAGGAATTGGCGTAGTATTTTCGGCGATTCCAGTTATTTTATATGAAGGAGGGATTGCGGTTTTTGCAACACAAATTAATAGTTTGGTCCCGAAAGAATTAATGAATCAATTTATAGTGGAAATGACAGCTACAGGTGGTATTATGATAGCCGCTATTGGATTGAACTTACTTGGTATTATTAAAATTAAAGTGGCAAATTTACTGCCAGGTATATTGGTAGTTGGAATAATTGTTTCACTTATTTACGGTTACGGTTTAATAGTAAAGTAGTAGGGGGATGGATATATATATGGAGGAATTTCAATATACAAAACGTGTTCATAACATATTGAAGATTGCAGCAGAAGAGGCGGAAAATAATATTATTCAATCAACTCATCTGTTTATCGGAATGAGTAAAGAAGGCACTGGAGTTTGTAGCGAGTTGTATATGTATTTGTTTCGTAACTTGGGTACGGATTTTTTAGAAAAATTTTCAATACGAAAGCATTACGATTCACCGTATCAAGAGTATAAGAAAATAGGACAATATAAGGTATCTTATAAGGTGCTAGAAATTTTACAAATAGCGAAGAAACGTATGGAACGTTTCCAGCAAGTAATAATAAATGAAGGGCATGTTATATATGCGCTATTTCGCACGGATACGTTGATTGGAAATGCACAAATACAAAAAGATATATTACGTATTATAGCTGAGCCAAGAGATTTAGCGGTCGATCTAAAATATTTTGTTCCTACTTATAATCATTTAATTTGTACTGTTAGAAAGGCTAGCCCTTCTGATTTTGAAAAATTAGCAAGTTTTGTTAATGAGGAATTTGGTGAACGTTGGTTACATTCAATAGAGTATGGATTTCGTACATATAAAGAAAATTTACCTATTTATATAGCAGAACAAGAAGAAGTGATAGTAGGTTTCGCTTGTTATGATGTAGTGAGAGGAAAGAAGGGATTGTTTGGTCCAATGGGCACAGCGAAACAAAATCGCGTGAAAGGTGTAGGTAAGGAATTGTTACATCGTTGTTTACATAGTATGAAGCAAGAAGGATATGAATACGCAATTATTGGACAAGCAGGTCCGATTGAGTTTTATGAGCGAAATTGTGATGCGCGTTTAATACCGTTAGAGAATAAGTAACCAACTCCATATATGGGAGTTGGTTTTTTTATGAAAATAATGTAGAGATGTAGTGGTTTTCACTAGAAAATAGCGGGTTTTGTAGTAAATCTTACAATTAAAGCAAATTACTAAACTTTTTACAAGAAAGGGTGTAGAATGGGTATCTAAAGAAAGAAGGTGTGAAAATGGCCAGCTGGAAACGAAATTTAATGATTTGTTGGCTAGGTTGTTTTACCACTGCAGCCGGTATGAGTTTAGTAATTCCTTTTTTATCTTTTTATATTGAGGAATTAGGAGTAACTGGCACTTCTAGTATTGCACAGTGGTCGGGACTTGCATTTGGTATAACATTTTTAATGGGTGCGATCGTATCACCAATATGGGGAAAGCTTGGTGATATACATGGACGGAAATTGATGCTGATTCGTGCGAGCCTTGGTATGGCGATTATTATGACGCTTATGGGGTTTGTAACGGATGTGTATCAACTAGTCGCACTAAGGTTTTTGATGGGAGCAGTATCTGGTTTCCTTTCAACGGCGATGACATTTATTGCAGCAGAAACTCCGAAAGAGCATTCAGGTTGGGCAATTTCCACAATTTCAACTGGGGGCGTGAGCGGTTCTTTACTTGGCCCGTTACTTGGAGGATACTTGTCTGAGTTAATTGGAATGCGCCATGTTTTTCTTGTTACAGGAGCTTTTTTATTCCTTTCTTTTCTCATCGTTTTTTTCTTCCTACATGAAGAGAATCACTTCGCTCAAGCAAAAAAAGTACAACCGAAAAAAGTATGGACAATGGTTCCAGCAAAGCATTTAATTATTAGTTTGTTTGTAACAACATTTATTATTCAACTTGCGAACATGTCAATTCAACCTATTATTACATTGTATGTAAAGAATTTAGAAGGCCCAGGAACAGCTCATATTGAAATGATTGCAGGCGCAGTCATGTCTGCGACAGGTTTAGCTATTATTATGGCAGCTCCTAAGTTAGGGAGATTATCAGATCGTATTGGACCTCAAAAAACGTTAGTTGTGGCATTATTTGCGGCAGGAATTATTTTTATTCCGCAAGCATTTGTAACCTCAGCTTGGCAACTATTAATTCTTCGCTTTTTATTAGGTATCGCACAAGCAGGGCTATTACCTTCCGTACAAACTCTACTAAAACAACATACACCAACCCATGTAACGGGAAGAATATTTGGGTATAATCAATCGTTTCAGTTTTTAGGAAATATGATTGGACCAGTACTTGGTGGACAAATTGCAGCTCATGCAGGCTTCCAATATGTTTTCTTCTCTACTTCATCACTATTATTTATTGCGTGCATTTGGGTTTATTTTCACAATAAGAACGAAGAGGTATCAGAGAAACGACATTTGGAAGTTAGTTAACTAAGTGAATGAAAAAGAAAAGGATGAAGCAATGATTGCTTCATCCTTTTCTTTAAAATTGGAGACAAAGATAGCTTAATGTACCAAGCTCGTAACTGCGGTGAATGACTTCACCGTTATTTTCACCGCTTCCCATAGCGATAAATAAAGGAACAAAATGCTCTGCTCTTGGTACTGCTAATTGTGCATGAGGGGCATTGTTCTCCCAATTAAATAATGCATCTTTATCAGTAGTCTGCATATGTTTAATAATCCAATCATCAAATTCAATTGCCCATTGTTCGGGTGTAGTTTGATTCCATTTTAAAGCTCGTAAGTTATGAACGGTAACACCGCTCCCGATTACTAAAATATCTTCTTGTCCAAGTCCTTTTAGTGCTTCGCCAATCTTAAATTGCTCTTTTGCAGCAAGGAATGGATTGACTGATATTTGGACAACAGGAATATTTGCTTCTGGATACATGCGATGCAGAAGAGTCCATGAGCCATGATCTAAACCTCTCGTCATATTATGATGGACTGGAATACCTTTGTTTTTAAATTTTGTTTCTAACATAGATGCAATGTTAGAAGAGCCTTTCGCACGATATTTGATTTCGTATAACTCAGGAGGAAAACCTCCAAAATCATAAATTGTTTCATATTCGTTATCTGATGAAGAAATCGTTAATACTTCGCTTTCCCAGTGAGCGGTGAAAATAACAATTGCTTTCGGTTTGTATGTTTCGCCAAGTGTTTTTAAAAACCTTGTATAGTCTGTATCTTGAATAGCAAGCATCGGTGATCCGTGTGCTAAAAATAATGATGGCATCATAATAGAAACCTCCCAAAAATATAATAATTACTTTATGTAAGTAACTATATAATTTTATTTTCTGTTCGTCAATATATTAGTTTAAGAGCTAATTGGAAAAGTGGGTCATTTGTCATAATGAAGGCAATTGCATATAATACATAATAAGAATAATGAATGGATATTCATTTTTTGATATACATAATAGAGTTGGGGGCTGACGAAATGAACGTACAGGAAAGTTTCGTTACGGCATTGGATGGATCGGAAATTTATTTACGTAAGTGGCTACCAGAAAGAGATCCGCGAGGGATTATTCAAATTGCACATGGTATGACAGAACATGCAGGTGTTTATACAGACTTTATTGCTGCCTTATTAGAAGCGGGGTATGGTGTTTATGCGCATGATCATAAAGGTCATGGGAAAACAGTGAAAAGAGAAGAAGATTATGGTCATTTTGAACCAAATGTAGGTTGGAGTGAGGCTGTTTCTAATGTTATCTTTGTATCAGAAACGATAAGAAAAGAGCAGACATGCCCGTTGTTTTTACTTGGACATAGTATGGGTTCTTTTTTATCAAGACGTGCTGTACAACTTAAAGGTGGATTATATGATGGATTCCTTATTTCAGGAACTGGTGGGAACCCGGGATTGTTAGGAGTCATTGGTCATAAAGTAGCGACAATCGAGATGAAACTACGCGGGGCAAAAACGAAAAGTCCGATGCTAAACTTTTTATCTTTCGGAAATTTCAACTCACACTTTAAGCCAAATCGTACGAAATTTGATTGGTTATCTTCAGATAATAATCAAGTTGATAAATATATTGCGGATCCTTTATGTGGATTTATTTGTACAACAAGCTTTTATCGTGAATTATTTTCTGGGGTATTAGAAGTAAATAAACTAGAAGAGTTTAAGAAAACACCGGAAAATCTTCCAATACATATTTTTTCAGGAGATCGTGATCCTGTTGGGGATATGGGGAAAGGTGTAAAAGAAGTATATGAAAATTATAAAAAATGTGGCGTGAAAGATGTAACGCTGCGCTTATATGAAAATGGAAGACATGAAATGTTCCACGAAGTAAATAGAGATGAAGTATTTCAAGATTTGATTTCTTGGTTAGATGGGCATATTGTATGAGAAGAAACCTCACTTTTTTCAAGTGAGGTTTCTTTGAGGAAATGGAGGAATAGTTATGAGTGAATTTGTAAATAAAGAGTATATAGAAATAGATTTTCAAGATGTTTTGATTAAAGAAGAGGAATTGAAAAATTGTACGTTCATAAAATGCTGTTTTAGAGGGGTGGATGCAACGGAAGTTTCTACTGAAAATGGTAATTTCATAGAATGTGATTTTACCGGTGCTCTATTTAACGCTTCTATCCATCAAGGAACTACATTTGCAAATTGTAAGTTTGTTGGTGTGAATTTATTCGTATCGAAGTTTGAAGAATGTAAAATGACTGGCTCTGATTTTGAAGAAGCGAATTTAGACGGAATAACTATAATATCGGGCGATTGGTCATATACGAATTTAAGGTTCGCGAACTTAAGTAAACAAATGTTAAAGGGTATACGTTTAATTGAAGCTGACCTATATGAATGTAATTTAGAAAAAGCAGATTTACGTGAAGCCGATTTAACAGGTGTACAACTAGGTAAGGCGAAACTTAGCGGTGCAAATTTAAAAGGGGCGATAGTTGATAGAATTGATTTTACAAGTTTTGATTTGAAAAATGTGAAATTAGATATAGCGCAGGCAGTTGCAGTAGCAAGATGTTATGGGGCTAAGGTGAACTAAATTGTTTGTAAAACCGTTCAAATTGTTGAACGGTTTTACAAATCATAATAGTAGTATAATAGTGAATGAGGTGTTAATAATATGGAAGATAAAACATTAGGTATACTACTAGATGTTGTTGGGGAATTATTTTCAGATGAAATATCAATCGCCGTTTCGAATACGAAAGAATATATTTACTATCGGCCAAGTAAACGAATTGATTTAAAGATTAGCGCCGGGAATCCTATTAAGGAAGGAACGATTGCACATAAAGCAATGGTAACGAAGCAAAAAACCTCTGAGTTTATTAACCGAGATGTTTTCGGTATTCCTTATCATGGAATGGCCGTACCATTTTCAAATAATGGAAAGATTGAAGGTTGCGTGACGGCAATTTATCCCGCTTTAACGGATGGTAAGTCAGTCGTTACTTTAAAAACAACAGACGGATGGGTTCCAGTTCCTTTTGCAAAGGTCATGTATTTAGAGGCTAAAGATAAAAAGACATATGTGAATTCAGAAGAGTTAACAGGAACACATAAATACTCTCTACAAGAATTCGAATACTTGCTTCCGAAAGATTCGTTTATTAGATGCCACCGTTCCTTTATTGTAAATGTTAATCATATTAAAGCAATTTATCCTGATACCCATTCTACTTTTTTACTTTCTATGGATAACGGAGAGAGGGTACCAGTAAGTCAATCATACGCCAGTTATTTTCGTAAGCTTCTAGGATTCTAAAATTTTCTGCTTTAGAACCTAGATTCGCTGTTTTGTCTGAATTTTCGGCATTGTGTAAGAAAACCCCTATTTTGATGGTGTTAATGTGTAAAATAATTATGAATATTCATTGGGAGAGGGATTACATATGGAGAATAATTTAGATAGAATTAGGGATCAACGATTAAAAGATCGAGTAGTTACACCTGAAGAAGCAGCTTCATGGATTGAAAGTGGAATGACTTTAGGATTAAGTGGATTTACACGTGCTGGTGATGTAAAAGCAGTCCCATTTGCACTTGTAAACCGAGTTAAGAATGATAAATCTTTTAAAGTAAATGTTTATACAGGGGCTTCCTTAGGTTCGGATGTAGATAAATTATTTGCTGAGGCAGGAATTTTAGGGAAAAGATTGCCTTTCCAAGCAGATGCAACTATGCGAAAAGGAATTAATAACGGGGACTTTTTATTTGTGGATCAGCACTTATCTCATACAGCAGAGTTACTTCGTGCTGACGTTATGGATATAGATTTCGCTATCTTGGAAGCGGTTGCGATTACTGAAGATGGAATGATTATTCCAACCACTTCAATTGGAAATTCCTTAGCATTCTCCTTAAATGCTAAGTCCATTATTATTGAAATGAATATGGCTCAATCTACGCAATTAGAGGGGCTGCATGATTTATATGAACCAGGTAAACAAAGGGAAAGACTCCCTATTCCGCTCGTAAAAACGGATGATCGAATTGGAACAATCGGTATCCCAATTGATGCTGAAAAAGTGAAGGGAATTGTGTTTACGAATCAACTGGATTCGCCATCGACAATTGTTCCTCCAGATGAAGAAACTGTTATTATGGCACAGCATTTAATAGAGTTCCTTCGAGAAGAGGTTAAAGTAGGCCGATTAACAAATCGTTTAGCACCGTTACAATCGGGAATTGGTTCAGTTGCTAATGCAGTATTGCACGGCATGCTAGATTCGGAGTTTGAAGATTTAGAAGTGTATTCTGAAGTTTTACAAGATGCGGTCTTTGATCTAATGGACGCTGGGAAAGTTAATTTTGCTTCCTGCTGTTCGATCACGCTTTCTGAAGAGAAAATGCAACAAGTATTTTCTAACTTTGAAAACTATCGTGACAAATTAATGATGCGCCCGCAAGAGATTTCTAATCATCCTGAAATCATTCGCCGCCTCGGGTTAATCTCAATTAATACTGCTTTAGAATTAGATATATATGGAAATGTTAACTCTACTCACGTTTTAGGTACGAAAATGATGAATGGTATTGGTGGTTCTGGTGATTTTGCGAGAAATGCACGCCTAGCTATTTTTGTTACTAAATCGATTGCAAAAGGTGGCAACATATCAAGCATCGTTCCTTTCGTTTCTCATGTAGACCATACGGAACATGATGTAGATGTTATCGTCACTGAACAGGGGTATGCTGACTTAAGAGGGCTTGCGCCAAGAGAAAGAGTGGAACTAATTATTGAGAATTGCGTACATCCAATGTATCGTGAACAGCTACGAGCTTATTACGAGGAAGCAAAAACAAGAGGTGGACAAACCCCTCATGTTTTAGAAAAAGCTTTTTCTTGGCATACGAATTATGCTGAAAATGGAACAATGCTTGAAGATGTAGTAGAAACTGTATAGAAGTGTAAAAATAATTCTTAATATAATATGCTATAAAGATTGAAAGAAAAAGAACGTCAATTTTCAGGAATGGCGTTTTTTTTCTTTTAAAAAATTGTTACCTATTCTGAAGAATTATAAAAGTAATCTCTTATTTACGGAAATAAGAGGTTTTTTAAATTACTTTTCGAATCATTTTAATAGTTTATATATTAAAGGTGAGGAGAAAGAATCATGAAGATAAGAAAAGCGTTATTAAGTGAAGAAAATGAATTAAGTGAACTTGCACTACATTCAAAAGCAACGTGGAACTATAGCGAAGCATTCATACTTGCTTGTAAGGAAGATTTAACAATTACCGAAGAGTACATAAAAAATAATTTTGTATATGTTTTAGAAAACGATAATACGAAGATTGGATTTTTCTCATTTTTACGTAATGAAAATGCTCTTGATTTTCTATATATTCAACCTCGTTACAAAGGAAAGGGGTATGGGAAAATAATGTGGAAGTTTGTAATAGAGCAAGCAAATGAACTAGGAATAAAAAGCTTTAAAATTGATAGTGATCCGAATGCAAAAGGGTTTTACTTGAAGATGGGAGCAAAGTTAATAGGAGAGACACCATCAACGGTTTTTGAGGATCGTTTACTGCCTCTTTTGAAATATGATGTGTAAAACAATTAATAGTAGGAGAAGCTGAGAAATGAAAGAATTGAAATTATCTTTTGACTCTTAATCTTTAATAAGTTACTATAATGGTGGTAACTTATTAAAGGGAACTTCATAGAGTTGAAAGGGGAAATACTTTTGAAAACAACTTATGTAAACGCTACAATTGTAACGATGAATGAACAAAACGAAGTGATAGAAAATGGATATATCATTGTAGAAAATGATCAAATTATAGATGTAAAGAGCGGAGAATTCGCTAATGATTTTGAAGTAGATGAAGTAATTGATATGAAAGGAAAGTGGGTTTTACCAGGGCTTGTAAATACACATACACACGTTGTAATGAGTCTCTTAAGAGGTATTGGCGATGATATGTTATTACAACCATGGCTGGAGACGAGAATTTGGCCACTTGAAAGTCAGTTTACGCCAGAGCTTGCGGTTGCTAGTACGGAATTAGGATTACTTGAAATGGTGAAAAGTGGTACAACATCATTCTCTGATATGTTTAATCCAATTGGAATAGATCAAGATGCAATTATGGAAACGGTATCAAAGAGTGGGATGCGAGCTGCTGTTTCAAGAACTTTATTTAGCTTCGGAACGAAGGACGATGAGAAGAAAGCGATTGAAGAAGCTGAAAAATATGTGAAGCGTTACTATAAAGAAAGTGGTATGTTAACTACGATGGTTGCGCCGCATAGTCCATATACATGTTCTACAGAACTGTTAGAAGAGTGTGCTCGTATTGCAGTAGAAAATCAAACGATGGTTCATATTCATCTTTCGGAAACAGAGCGTGAAGTACGTGATATTGAAACACAGTACGGAAAACGTCCAGTAGAATATGCAGCAAGTTGCGGTTTATTTAAACGCCCAACAGTTATTGCACACGGTGTAGTATTAAATGAAAATGAGCGTGCATTTTTAGCAGAACATGATGTTCGAGTAGCTCATAACCCGAATAGTAATTTAAAACTAGGTTCTGGTATAGCGAATGTAAAAGCGATGCTAGAAGCAGGAATGAAAGTAGGAATTGCAACAGATAGTGTAGCATCTAATAACAATTTAGATATGCTTGAAGAAATGCGTATAGCGACTTTACTACAAAAAGGTATTCATCAAGATGCAACAGCGTTACCGGTTGAAACAGCTCTTACACTTGCGACTAAAGGAGCTGCTGAAGTAATCGGGATGAAACAAACAGGATCACTTGAGGTTGGAAAGTGTGCCGATTTTATTACGATTGACCCGTCTAATAAGCCGCATTTACAACCAGCAGATGAAGTGTTATCACACCTTGTATATGCCGCTAGTGGAAAAGATATAAGCGATGTAATTATTAACGGAAAACGTGTCGTTTGGAATGGTGAATGTAAAACGTTAGATGAAGAGCGTATTATATTTGAAGCAAGTCGTTATAAACGAGGTTTACAAAGATAGGTAATTATATGTAGTTGAAAAAGCTATCCTTTTTTAAAAGGATAGCTTTTTTCTTGAACGAATAAATATTCAAAAGAATGTCGCATCTTTCT
This sequence comes from Bacillus sp. RC251, assembly GCF_044908765.1. Taxonomy (NCBI): domain Bacteria; kingdom Bacillati; phylum Bacillota; class Bacilli; order Caryophanales; family Bacillaceae; genus Bacillus; species Bacillus sp. RC251. The sequence goes on from NZ_JBIYDP010000001.1 coordinate 839,285, forward strand.
GTTCATATTTCTGCTATAATATATAACGCTTTATAATATTTTATACTTAAGGAGAACAATTCATGAAGCAAAAAAAGAGCCATTTAATGGTAATGGCACTTGTTACAACTTTATTATTAACAGCTTGTAATAATGAAGCGAATAAAAGTGATGCAGAAGCTAAAAAACAAGTGTTAAATGTAACAGTATCAGAAGAAATTCCTTCTCTTGATACTGCGAAAACGATGGATGGTACATCAGCGCACGTTATGCAAAACATATTTGAAGGTTTGTATGTATTAGATGATCAAGATCAGCCTATTCCAGCAGTAGCAAAATCGTTTAAAAGAAGTGAAGATGGTAAAAAATATACATTTGATTTGCGTAAAGATGCAAAATGGTCAAATGGGGACAGTGTGACAGCAAATGATTTTATGTTTGCATGGAAACGTGCAATTAACCGTGAAACAGCGTCTCAATATGCGTACATGCTTTTTCATGTGAAAAATGCGAAAGAAATTAATAAAGGAACAATGCCTCTTGATAACCTTGGAGTTAAAGCAATAAATGATTATACGTTAGAAGTGGAACTCGAACAGCCAATTCCGTATTTTTTACAGTTGTTAGCACTACCGATTTACTTACCACAGCATGAATCATTTTTGAAAGAACAAGGAAAGAATTATGCATTGGAACCTAGTAATCTCATATATAACGGGCCATTTGTATTAGAGAAGTGGAAGCATGAACAAGAGTTTCAATTAAAGAAGAATGCTACATATTGGGATGAAAAGAAAGTGAAATTAGACGAAATAAACTTTCAAATTGTAAAAGATACAATGACGGTTGTTAATTTATACGAAGCTGGTGATTTGGATCGAGTGCCTATTAATTCTCAATTTGTAGACAAGTATAAGGGAAGCAAGGACTTACATATGTCGAGCGATTCAGGAATTGCTATGCTACGTTTTAATGAAAAAAATAGTGCGTTAGCAAATAAAAAGGTGCGTCAATCTATTTCATTCGCGTTAAATAAAGAAGCTTTCGTTGCTCACTTTATTAATAACGGGGCAAAACCTGCAAGCGAACTTGTACCGGCTGGTCATATAAATGAAGAGACTGGCAAAGATTTTAGAAAAGAAAACGGAGATCTTTCTTCATATGATTTGCAAAATGCGAAAAAGATTTGGGAAGAATCAAAAAAAGAGCTTGGAGTAGAACAAGTAAACCTAGAGTTTTTAACGTTTGAACAAGATAATGCAAAACGTATGGCAGAATATATAAAAGGTGACTTAGAAAAGAATTTGCAAGGATTAACGATACAAATTAAACAACAGCCATTTAAGCAAAAATTACAGTTAGAACAAACAGGAGATTACGATATATCTATGGCAAATTGGGGACCGGATTATAAAGACCCAATTAGTTATTTAGAACTCTTTACGACGGATAATCAGAATAACAAAATGAATTATTCTAACCTTCACTACGATGAATTAATAAAGAAAGCGAAAAGCGATTTTGTACTAGATCAAAAGAAAAGATGGGAAGCATTGCAAGAGGCCGAGCGTATTCTGCTAGAGGATGCTGCAGTTGCACCGCTTTATCAAATGGGATCAGCTTACGTACAAAAGGATTATGTAAAAGGAATTGAGAAGCATCAATTTGGTGGTGTTTATACGTATAAGAATGCTTATATTGCTAATGAATAAATACAAAAAACCTTACTTTTTAAAAAGTAAGGTTTTTTTAAAGAGTACATGGAATAAGGGAATACAGTACAAATCAGCATAAAAACAATCTCTTGTTGTAACTATGTTTGTTTTTAATTATATAAAAAATATTAGATTATATATTTTGTCATTGATATACTTAAAAGGTAATTGAGGTATTAAGATGAATCGATAGCGATGTTTGTGTATAATTATTTGAGTATTATAAAAATAAGGGAGCTTAAGTATTTGATTTGAACGGGCTTTTTCTATATGAATTAATTGGTATGTATAATACTTGGGGATATTAATTTGGGAATCTAGGGGGATCCTTTGAAGCTAGAAAAAGCAGAGTCAAATTCCATGTACCATTAGGTCCTGGTGTAGGTTTATGGGGATTTGGTTTAGAAGTTAATGTTAAGGAATAAAGGGGATAATTAGTATGAATAAGAAAGTAAAAAGATTTAAATATTTTATGGTTGTATTAGCCTGTATTGCAATTTTGGGTACAATTTTACCTAATGCATTAGATCCAAATGAAACATTGGCAGGTAACATCTCAGTTGCAGTTTTTGGTACAATGGGTACTTGTTTATTATTTTCTATTACTTATTTTATTATAAAAACAGCTATTTTAAGAGGTGGGAAATAAGATGGTACAAAATTTAGAGTTAGAAATTTAATTCATATACATAAAAAAGGAGAATTTCTATGAAATTACTACGTTTATTTATGATTCTCACTCTTGTTGTATTGTTAAGCGCATGCAATACAGCAACACAAGTCACAAAGGTTCAAAAAAATGGCGAAACGACTTTAAAAATTGGTTCGTTGCAAGGGTATTACGATGTGCAAACGATTAAAGCTGAAAAAGGAAATGTGGAAATTCCTTATGAAGCAGCCGTTGAAGAAGGTACGATTTTATTGCAAGTTACAAAAGGTGATAAGGTTATTTATGAAGAAGAAGTCACTTCTCAACAAGAAGGTCTGCTTTCTTTTGAAGCGCCAAAATCCGGATCATATGATTTAATTGTACGAGTGAAGGGTGAAAAAGAGAAAGCAAAAGAAATTCAAATACATACTAAGCTATGAAAAAATGGCAAGTGGAGTGCACCCGCTTGCCGTTTCTATTTTCGGTTGATTCTATCACAACAAATGTTTATTAATGTAAGAAATGCTTCGCTGAGTCCTGCTGTTTATTCCGTCGAAATTCCTGATGAAGTTAAAATAAGAGATGAACAAAAGAATGTGTTACAAACTTGGGATGTTAGAAACGAAATTGATAACTCTCTTTTACATGATAAAAAGACTCGGTTTGATGCATTTGTATTTGAAAGAGATATAGATGGTAAAGGGGGCATAAGGTGATAATCTTTTTAGAGAAGATGTCCCAGACCATACTACTGAAATTGATTATATATGGGGGTAAATAAGTTGAAAAATATTGAGGTTCTAAATAAATACATTGAAGGGTTTTCGAATACTCTCCCTACGTGGTTAAAGTATCTAATCGAGGCAGAGGAGATACATCAAAACTATGAGAATGTACAAGTACTTGGTGAATTAAAAACAGATGCGGTGTTGTACTATGTACACCGTACGCTGCAAGTGTTAGATGGATTGTCTTTAGATGAAGAAGCGTATCGCATTATTGAAAAAGTACTAACGTATAGTGAGCTTGCAAAGGTAGGCTCTTTAAAACAGCGAGAGAAATGGAAGAAGAACGGAATCAATCTATTGGTACATAACGAGGGTTCTGCTGATATCTTTAGTGATATTCAGTTTATCGAACATATAGAGACAAACTTAAACTCTACTGAGTATTTGTTTGTTCGAGATTTAATAAGAACACATGGATTAATCGGGCAGTATATCCGCGGAGAGGCTCGTTTGGACTCTCATGTTGATTTAATTAACACATATAAAGAAGAATACGGAGACGTTAGGTTAAAGGAGATTCTATACTATCTTAACCAATGCATTATTGAGGGCGTATCAAAAGCTTTGTGGAGTGAAGTGAAGAACGATGTGAAGATTACAATTGATGGCCTGTTTGATGGTTATGTGGAGCCATTTACTTCTCGCATACATAGACTCACACCAAAACATAAGGAGTCAGCATTTGAAAAAGATATAATTATGGGGAGCGAGAAGAGTGACGTTCAAATATTCTTATCCGATAAGGATTTGTGGTATGTAGAACCGTCTATGCATGCTCTTAGCTTCGAGGATATTTGGACAGTTTTTGTTATGTTAAAGAATGAGATAGGCACTAGAAAGGTTCAGCATATCCATTTCGAGAAATTGATGCAGCAGTTGCACTATGATTTCAAAGGCGAGAAAAAGGACAACGTGTATCGTAAGCGGGTTATTGAGAAGTATCTACGGGAGTACCGTGAGAACGAGAAGCCGAATACAACGCATGTTTCTTTTGAGGTTAAAGTAGATGAAGATATGAAAACTGCATATGTGTCGTTTCAGTTTTCTGCTGTAGGTGAGGCGTTAATTACCTTCTGTGTAGAGGCAGAAAAGATAGATATGATGCATGCTCGGGCAAATGTACTGCTCTTTGATTTCTTCGGGTTACGTAAGGATGCATATGATAGATTCCATAACGAAGAAGTGTATTTGGAGCATATGAATAGTTCGGCTGATGATAAACGAATTATTCTTGATTATATAAAGGGAGATACGATTGTAGATGTCGGATCCGGTGGTGGTGTTATGCTAGACATGATTGAAGAAGAGACCGGGGATAAACGAATATACGGTATCGATATTTCCGAAAACGTGATTGATACGTTGAAAAAGAAGAAACAGGACGAAGGTCGTTCTTGGGACGTCATTAAAGGGGATGCAATCAACTTAAGTAGCTCGTTTGATAAAGAATCGGTTGATACGATTGTATATTCTTCTATCCTTCATGAGCTGTTCTCTTATATCGAGTATGAAGGTAAGAAATTCAATCATGAAGTAATTAAAAAGGGGCTCGAGAGTGCTTACGAGGTGTTAAAACCAGGAGGTCGTATTATCATTCGTGATGGCATCATGACCGAAGATAAAAGGTTAATGCGTGTGATTCGTTTTAAAGATGCGGACGGAATGAAGTTCTTAGAGCAGTATGTCCGTGAATTTAAGGGGCGTATAATCCAGTATGAGGTACTGGCAGACAATACAGTCAAAATGCTTGTTAACGATGCGATGGAGTTCCTATATACATATACATGGGGCGAGGATTCCTTCGTTCACGAGGTGCAAGAGCAGTTTGGAATCTTTACGCCAAAAGACTATAAGGATTTCGTAAAGGGTATCTTTGGAGATAAAGTAAACATCGTTCAAGCTATGAATTATTTACAGGATGGATATACACAACATCTTAGCGAGAAAATCGATTTTAAAGATGAGTCTGGGAATGCGGTTGTGCTACCGGATAGTACGTTCTTTATGGTTTTAGAAAAGAAGTAATGATATTGAAAACTTTTAAAAAGTTTAGTTTGTGAGTTTCGATATGTTTGTGGAGGATCTCGTTCTAAAGCATATGCAATGACGGGAGAGTACATGGACAGCTATACATTCCAAAAGCATTGCGAAAACAGAAAAAGAACGTAAAAAAGGGACATGAGTAAGAGTATGCTCATGCCTTTTTTTAGATTATATAATTTATTGTACTTCGCATCAGTCGTATGATGATCTAAGAAATGAAAAACGCTCGGTTTCCTATTTTTCGTTAAAAATCCACTATCTTGATTCATTATGCTGAAACGAGTTTTTACGTATAATTTCTATTAAACTCATTTTAATAAAGAATAAAAATTCGTATCATATGGGATATCATCTTGATACATATAATTTTTTAGAACGCCTTCTTTTTCAAATCCTAATTTTAATAGTACTTTATTGGAAGCTTCATTTTCAAGAAATACAATTGCTCCGATCCGTTTTAAATGAAGTGTGTGGAAACCATATGATATAACTTCAGAAACAGCCTCCGTCGCATATCCTTTTCCCCAGTGTTCAGGGAGAAAGGCATAACTTATATTGGCTCGTTTATGCTCAGAAGACCAATCGTGAAAACCAATGGTACCAATGAGTTCTTTATTGTCTTTTAATTCGATTCCCCACTTTATACCGCTTCTTGCATTGTAACTCAGCTTAAAGTTATGAATGACTTGTTTCACATGATCAACATTTTGTAATGGTTTTTGGCCATAATAGCGCAGTACATCAGTATTAGAAAAGCATTGTAGTATACGTGGTGCATCTTTTTCGGTAAGTTCTCTTAAAATGAGTCGGTCGGTTTTCAATATAGGAAACATGCTTTCACTCCATTTCTTATGAAACTAGAATGTGTTGTTATTATATAATTTAGTCTGAAAATAAAGATTATTCAAGAGGGAAGTATGGTTTTAATTTATGATAAAATTAATTGTGGAATATATTTCAAAAAGAGGTTTGTATATGGAGAAAAACTCGATTTTAATTGTAGATGATGATCAAGATATTGTTCGATTTGTTAACGCGAATTTAATGCAAGAAGGTTTTAAAGTTTTTAGTGCTCATAACGGAGAAGAGGCTTTAAAAATAATAAATAATAACAGTATCCAACTTGCTATTTTGGATATTATGATGCCACAAATGGATGGGATAGAATTGTGCAGAAGGATTAGAGAAAAACATAGTTTACCAATTATGTTCTTAAGCGCAAAATCATCGGACGTAGATAAAGTAATTGGATTTAGTACTGGGGCAGATGATTATATTGTGAAGCCGTTTAGTACAATTGAATTTATAGCGAGAGTGAAAGCTCAATTAAGAAGGTATACATATTTCAATCAAAATGCTGTCCAAGTAATAGAAAAGAAAATAAATATTAGAGGTTTAGAAATAGATGAAGTGTCTAGAACAGTAATGTTATATGGAGAAACAATCAATCTTACGAAAACTGAATATGATATTTTGTACTTAATGGCTGCTGCAAAGAATCGTGTGTTTACTATTGAAGAAATATATGAGAGCGTTTGGAAAGAAAGAGCCTATGAAAGTAATAATACAGTAATGGTTCATATTGCAAGATTAAGAAATAAAATTGAAGAGAATCCAAAAGAGCCGAAGTTTATTCAAAATGTTTGGGGAGTCGGATATAAAATTGAAGATTAAATCATTACAAGGCATTAGAACTAAGTTTTTTATCGCATTCATATGTAGCATTTTGTTAGCAACTGTAAGTATAATAGCGTTTCAAATTGTAGTTGGAAATATATATAGTCATGTTACTGCATTAGAGGAAAAATATTCATTGTTATATTTAATGGCTTTTTTAACTTTTACTACAATATACTTTGCATTCATGACAAAAACAATGATGAAAAGGTTATCTGAAATAAATAAGAACGTGAAAGAAATAAGTAATGGTAATTTTGAAATACATATACCTATTTCAAAAAATGACGAGATTGGTGAATTAGCAACGAATGTTAATAGAATGGCCAAAAGTTTAAGAGAGTCTATCGAAAATGAAAAAAAATCGCAGGAAATGAAAAATGAAATGATTAGTAATATTTCTCATGACTTACGAACACCTGTAACATCTCTAATAGGTTACGCGGACCTGTTAGGAAATCAGCTTCATTCAAATGGAGAAGAATGTGAACAGTATGTAAGTATATTAAAGCGAAAAAGTTATGAATTAAAAAATCAAGTAGATGATTTATTAGAATATTGTCAAATAAATTATAGAGAAATCGAATTACATAAAAGTGTAGTAAATATGAAAGCGTTCATTGAACAAATCATGATTGATTTTGTACCACTACTAGATGATGCCGATATGAGCTTTTGTATTAACGGTGATAAGGAGTTACATGTGGAAATGGATGTAGCGCTTATGGTGAGGCTATTCGAAAATGTAATTAGTAATAGTATTATGTACGGGAAAGATGGAAAGGATATCTTAATTCAAGTTTCTAAAAAAGACATGAATGCTGAAATAGAAATTAAAAATTTTGGACAATGTATTCCGGATGAGAACCTTCCTTACGTTTTTGAGAAGTTTTATCGCGGTGAAAAATCACGTAGCTCTCATACGGGTGGAAAAGGAATGGGACTTGCAATTGCGAGAAGTATAGCAGAGCTTCATAAAGGGGATATCACTGTGTGCAGTAACGAGAAAGAAACTGTTTTCACTATCGTTTTACCGCATTATAAAGAATTGTAAGAAAGTCGTAAGTATTTCTTTTATATGTCGTAATTTTCACTTCGTATGATGTAGTACAAGGATAGGAGAGTGGGGATACAACATGTGGAAGAAATATGTATTGGTAATTTTAGTTGCGTTTTTAATGATAAGTTGGAGTGTAGTTTGTTTAGCTAATGGTGTTATATCAGTCATTGTTTGGTGGAGTATACAAGCCTTTAGCTTAGTATCAATCTATATTTTGATAGGGTCAGCATTACTATTTGCGTGGAAAGGCATTTTCAAAAATCGAATAGATAGAATATTACTCTTCATAGTTCTTTTCTCTATAATTGGAGCTTGGCCTTTAGGATGGTTTGCTAACATAGGGGGACTTGCTTATCCAGCAGATGTACATTCTATGAATCCTAAAGCAGTCGTTCGCTTTCCTTTGAATGAACGAGCATTAGTGGGCTGGGGTGGTGATCGATTAGAAACGAACTATCATGTTATAAAACCAAATGAACGATGGGCATATGATATTCTTATTCCGCCTGCTGAAGTGAAAAGTAGTAAGTTAGAGGATTATGGAATATATGGAGCGAAAGTAATGGCACCAGCTTCAGGAACAGTTGTATCAATCAATAACGATGAAAAAGATGTAGTTCCAGGAGAGGATGATTTTCGGTCAATGGCGGGGAATCATATTTATTTGCAACTAGATGAATCAGGGACATTTTTGATTCTTGCCCATTTAAAAAAAGGATCAATTAAAGTGAGGGAAGGCCAACATGTAAATGAAGGAGAGGTACTTGCTCAAGTTGGTAACTCAGGAAGTTCAAGTGAGCCGCATTTACATATTCATCATCAAAGGCAGGATCCATCCAAGGTGAGCATATTTCTTTCGGAAGGATTACCACTTTACTTTCGAACTGAAAAAGGTACGATAATGCCAGAAAGAGGTACATACATAAGTGGTAATGAAAAAAGGTATTCCAGTTTTATTGGAATACCTTTTCTCATTACCCTACAAATGTTTGATACAGTAAGAAAATATTTAAAATGATAACAAGTGCAGCGATGATCCAAGCGATAAAGGTTGTTATGCGGTGATTAACGAGCGCACCCATAATTTTTTTATTGCTTGTAAACATAATAAGTGGCACTAATGCAAAAGCAATACCGAATGATAAGACGACTTGGCTCATGACTAGTGCGTAAGTTGGATTTACACCTAAAGCGATAATAACTAATGGTGGAATCATTGTAATGAAACGTCGTAAATATAACGGAATATGCATTCGAATGAAACCTTGCATAATAATATCACCTGACATTGTACCGACAGACGAGCTAGATAGTCCTGCTGATAAGAGCCCAATTCCAAATAAAGCAGCTGATACAGGACCGACTAAAGTACTGAACTGGTTAAAAGCAACATCAAGGTCTTCAACATGTAAACCATTTTTAAAGAATAGTGCGGCAGCAACAATTAACATACTCGCATTGATTGCTCCAGCGATAACCATTGCGATAATGATATCAATAAACTCGAAACGGAAAATTTTTTTCTTTTGTTCATCAGTTGTTCCGATCACGCGGCGTTGTGTCAATGCAGAATGTAAATAGATTGCATGTGGCATAACTGTCGCACCTAATATCCCTGCTGCAAGTAATATACTGTCTACACCTTGGAATTTTGGAATAAATAGTCCTGAAAGAAGGGGACTTAATTCTGGTTTTGCATAAAAAACTTGAATCCCAAATGCTATTACTACGATAAAAATCATCCCTGTAATAATAGCTTCTAGTGGGCGAAATCCTCTGCGTTGAAACTCAAGAATAATAAATGATCCGACTGCTGTAATTAAAGCAGCTGGTAACATCGGAATTCCAAATAATAAATACAATCCGAGTGCTGCCCCGATAAATTCCGCTAAATCTGTAGCCATAATAACGAGTTCACCTTGAATCCATAAGCCAATAGACACAGGTTTTGGAAAGTGTTCGCGAGCGATTTCAGGTAAATTATTTCCCGTAGCAATTCCTAATTTAGCTGATAAAGTTTGAATTAATACTGCCATTAAGTTAGAGGCGAATATAACCCATAATAGTAAATATCCATATTGTGAACCAGCTGCGATATTTGTAGCAAAGTTACCAGGGTCAATATAAGCTACGGATGCGATAAAAGCGGGTCCTAAAAACGGTAACAGTCTTTTCCATCCTTTCGTTTCTCCACTTAAAGCTAAGTGTGCTGATTGAACAGTTGTACTTTGAGAAGGGACTTGTTCATCTTTTGATATATCTTTATTCATAGTAGTTTTCCCCTTTGAAATGTTAACTTGATGAAATTATTGTAAGTATTCTTATTGTTTATTTCAATACATTTAAATGTATGAGATGATATTTTTATCCCGCTTTAATGGGCAGTAAGACCCCCACCTCAAAATTCAGCGAAAGCAAAGAAGTTAGGAGGGGGTCGGGCTGCCCATAAAAGTCCGATTGGTTCAACTAATAATCAGTGGGGGATGAAGAAAACCTCCACTGATTAAAGTTTCACTTTATTTGAACACAAATGTTTCCTTAGTGCAAATTATATGCCTTGCTACAATAGATGGTGTCGTGTTATAAAAAAATGGGAGTTTATGGTGTGATCACATGGGGAAACATAATGAATTAAAGGACTAATTTTGAAATTTATGTGAACATAGAGCCTATATTACAGCATATTAATTGATGGAAATGAAATTGTATGATATATAATATATTGGGATTACAACATAACCATAGTGTTTTGTGATGTAATCTTGTTTTTATTTTCGTTAACTTATAGAAAAAATTGTAAATAGAAGAAAATAGGCTAAGTACAATTTAGTATGTATTTTCTTATTATATATGTTTTGATATGAACGTTAACTTATACATGATTTTAAAATTTAGATAGGTGGTAGAAATAAATTGGCAACTACAAAACCATATAGAGTATTACTATATTACATGTACACAACAATTGAAAATCCAGAAGAATTTGCTGAACAGCATTTAGAATTTTGTAAATCACTTGAGTTAAAAGGAAGAATTCTTGTAGCGACAGAAGGAATTAATGGAACTTGTTCTGGAACTGTAGAACAAACAGAGAAATACATGGAAGCAATGAACAATGATCCACGTTTTGCTGGAATCGTTTTTAAAATTGATGAGGCAGATGAACATGCATTTAAAAAAATGCACGTACGCCCTCGTCCAGAGTTAGTTACACTTCGTCTAGAAGACGATATTAATCCGAAAGAAATAACTGGTAAATATTTAGAGCCAACAGAATTCTATGAGGCAATGAAACAAGAAGATACAGTTATCATTGATGCACGAAATGATTATGAGTTTGATCTAGGTCACTTTAAAGGTGCCATTAAACCGGATATTGAATCATTCCGTGAGTTGCCAGATTGGATTAGAGAAAACAAAGAAACACTTGAAGGTAAAAAGATTTTAACATACTGTACAGGCGGAATTCGTTGTGAGAAGTTTTCTGGTTGGTTAGTTCGTGAAGGTTACGAAGATGTAGGTCAGCTTCACGGCGGTATTGTAACGTACGGAAAAGACCCAGAAGTACAAGGTGAGCTTTGGGATGGACAATGTTACGTGTTCGATGAGCGTATCTCTGTGCCAGTAAACCAAAAAGAGCATGTTATCGTTGGTAAAGACCACTTTACAGGTGAACCTTGTGAGCGCTATGTAAACTGTGCAAATCCAGAATGTAATAAGAAAATTTTATGTTCTGAAGAAAACGAAGCGAAACATTTACGTGCATGTTCTCATGAATGTCGTGTACACCCACGTAATCGTTATATCGTTCAACACGAATTAACTGAAGAGCAAGTAGCTGCTGCATTAGAGAAAATCGAAGCAGGGAAGTAAGCTAAATTATTGTAATAAAAAAGTACTCCAAATTTTATTTTGGAGTACTTTTTTTACTATGTGTTTTTTATCAGTTTTTGTCGGTAAGTCGATATATCTTAAAAATCGCTGATAAAAATTTCATTCACTGAAATGCTCTACGTATTTGTAATTTGAAAATCACCCTTTTTAATGTTTATCATCTTTCTCTTTAACAGCAGAAAGTACAGTTTGTTTTACCCATGATTTTCTTCGTTTATATTGTAGACTCCATTGGTATAAACTTTGCGCACCTAAAATAAGTGAAATGACTATGCCGCTAATTGCTATTAAAAGCGCGAAAAATTCAAGTGGCGACGAGATTTTGTTTGAATCGGTGTTTCTTAAAAGATCAATCATAGTAAACCCTAACATTTGGCCTACTACAGAGTAGAGCGTTAAAATTAATAATAATAGACTATCTTTTTTAGAGGCGACATTTTCTTGATATTTAAACAAACTGTCAAGATTTTGTTTTGCATTCGAGTATAGTACCTCAATATTAAATAGTTTTCTTAAGCGGAAGAAAATATCTTCACTCTGTGATTGGGATACTAACTCTAAAGAAAAGTAATTTGCTGTAAATGAATTGATTGAATAAATTAATTGCTCTATTTCATTTGTATCTTGTTCAATGTTTAGTTCAGCATAAGCGTTGGCCATCTTTAATAAAACAACTTTATGAAATAAGTTTAATAATAAAGCGTAATAAAACTCCCCGTACATTTGACTAGCAAGTTTAGCGATTGCTTGTTCACCTTCATTTGTTATACATGTAAAAATATGTTCTTCCATAACAAAGTAGCGATTAGGAGCCCATCTTTGATAAGAATGTTTTATTAAATAATCTTGAATATAAGGAACATTATTTGCGCTAATATACGGCTTACCATCGTCTGTTAATCCGGAAAGGCTGGAAGTACGATAAACATCCACTTTATTCAGGTCCATATCTTCTTTTATAGATAATAACGTTTGTACATACATTCTTTGGTCTTCAAAGAAAGGAAAGGTTTGAAAGTAAGAGCTCCGCAATCTCTTTTTCTCAAAGAAGTCTGTTACACCATGAAATAAATCACCGAATATAAGTTTTTCCACTTGTGAGTATTGTTTTCCGTTACATTCAATACAAATAGTCTCGTTTGTATCATTCTTAGTCTCGAGTACACGGAAGCGGGCGGCGAATTCGATTGCTTCTGATAATGTCATGTTTGGAGCGGTTTCTACTTCTGTCCGAATTGTTAAGAAGCCAAGCTCATACGGGCAAAGTGTTACATCAATAGAATGAATCTTGAATGGAACAGAAATCAAATTTGTTGTTAAATGTCCAGTTAAGTTAAGGTCTTTAGAATAGCGTTGTAATCCTTTTTGATGCTCTGAGTGAGGAAATAGAATTTTATTTGTAAATGAAAGATAGTACGCTTCCATATTTTGATGTGAAACTTGAAACTTTCCGTAGTATGTATTTTCATTTTCAAGATGATCGAGTCGAAAAGGGCGGAAATCATTTTTCTGTAAGAAAGGGAACATATTTTGTTCATATCCGGTTTTAAAAGAAAAAGGGAATATAAATTGAAATATAGCTGTTGTTACATCTTTTTCCTCGATTGTTTGTATTGCCTCCATTTACATTGTTTCCTTTCCATATATGCTATAAAAACAACATACCCAAATTTATTTGAAAATAACCACTGTTTTATACTCGATTAAGAATGAAAATTCAGCTTATTTAGTAGGGGACATGTATAATGTTATGTATATTAAATATTATAAAATTGTATTTTGAAAAGGGGGATGTTGTATGCGTATTTTAGTATTAGGAGCTGGTGGCGTCGGAGGCTTTTTTGGAGGTCGATTAGTCGAAAAAGGAGAAGATGTTACGTTTCTTGTCCGCAGTAAAAGAAAACAGCAATTAGAGGAAAAGGGACTTGTTATTCGTAGTGTTAACGGGGATTTTTCCTTCCAACCGAAATTAATAACGAAAGAAGATCGAACTTCTCCATTTGACGTTATTTTATTTTCAACAAAAGCGTATCACTTAAACGAGGCGATTCAAGATTTGAAGCCGTTTGTAGGTGAAAATACTGTCATCATTCCACTGTTAAATGGTATTGCTCATTTATCACTATTACAAAAAGAATTCGGCGTGGAAAAAGTAATTGGCGGTTTATGCTTTATCGAGACGACGTTAAACGATCAAGGAGAGATTGTACAAACGAGTGTTGCCAACAGACTTGTCTTTGGAGAAATGAAGTCTCAAGATTCAGAGAGAATAAAGCATATTTCTAAAGCATTTGCAGGTACGAAATCTAGTTTTGTTTTAAGTGAAAATATTATGCAAGATATGTGGCATAAATATTTATTTATTACTGTAATGTCGGGTGTGACGACATTAATGCGTGCACCGATAGGACCGATTCGCGAAAGTGAAGGTGGACGCGATTTTATCCAAAACTTATTTGAAGAATGTGTGCAAATCATGAGATCTATGAAAGCTCCAGTTAAGGATGGAATTGCCCAAGAACATATGAAAACAATCGATAAAATTTCGTATGATATGAAGTCATCGATGCAGCGTGATATGGAAAAAGGTTCGTTCATTGAAGGCGAGCACTTACAAGGATACTTACTAGATGTAGCGGAACAATTTTCTATAGAAGCACCATTATTAGGGGCAGTATATCAAAATTTGAAAGTGTATGAAGAAATGACCTTTCACAGATCAGCAATACAATTGGATGTATGAAAAATAAAAAAGAAAGCAATATATAAGTGTATTGCTTTCTTTTTTATGACAAATTATTTATTTCTTTTCGTTCTATCTGTCAAATTTATTTCCTGTTCACGTTTACCGTATAATTGATTAATTTCATTTGCTAATGCATCTAAATAGGAATCGGAAAAAATAGGCTTCTTTTCTTTAGACATATGAGTCTCCTTTATCGATTTTTTAGTATTCATTATGTATATTTACCAGCGGATTATGCGCAATCATTTAAATTTTTTCTTTTTAAAAATTTTTGTTTACATTTTGAAAATAAAGGAGTATTATAATCCACAGTTTCAATTTTCTAAATCGCTGAAACCGCATGGTGCGGGGGACCCGTTCTTATGGATTAGTACTTAATCCAATGGGGTGAATCCTTGAAAAAGGTAGGGCTACTCATAGGCCCGAATCCGACAGCTAACCTCGTAAGCGTTATATTGAGAAGGAAGGTGGAGCTTGTGCGACAAAAAAAATAATGTCTACAAGTCTATTTCGTTATGGCTTGTAGACATTTTTTGTTTTCTGAAGAAATCGTTTACCCGCTGTAACTAGCAGAAAAGTTCGTACAAAATTATTGGAGAGTGGACAGCAGTGGTTTCATCAATCAAAAGGTTTTTAATTGGAAGGCCGTTAAAATCAACTGAGTTAGGAGAGCAAAAGCTTAATAAAACGAAGGCGTTAGCTATTTTATCTTCTGACGCATTGTCATCGGTTGCATACGGACCAGAGCAAAT
The DNA here is from genome assembly GCF_044908765.1 of Bacillus sp. RC251. Taxonomy (NCBI): domain Bacteria; kingdom Bacillati; phylum Bacillota; class Bacilli; order Caryophanales; family Bacillaceae; genus Bacillus; species Bacillus sp. RC251. The sequence continues at coordinate 854,588 of NZ_JBIYDP010000001.1, forward strand.
ATTAATCGCACTAGCAGGCCTAGGAGCAGTAGCTTATTGGTATTCTATTCCTATCGCTGTTGGGGTATTAGTATTATTGACAGCCCTTATTTTATCTTATCGACAAATTATTTTTGCTTATCCGCACGGCGGTGGCGCATACGTAGTATCAAAAGAAAATTTAGGGATGAATCCAGGGCTAATAGCTGGAGGATCTTTATTAGTTGATTATATTTTAACTGTTGCAGTAAGTGTATCAGCAGGTACAGATGCGCTTACATCAGCTTTCCCTAGTTTACATGCACATAATGTAATCATTGCGATTATATTTGTTATATTGATTACTATTTTAAATTTAAGAGGGGTAACGGAATCAGCTTCCGTTTTAGCATATCCTGTTTATTTATTCGTTTTAGCACTCTTTATATTAATTGGTGTAGGTATTTATAATATTATAACTGGTCAAGTTTCACCGACATTACATTCACCGATTGGAACACCAGTTGCAGGAATTAGTTTATTTTTACTGTTACGAGCATTTGCTTCAGGAAGCTCTGCTTTAACGGGTGTTGAGGCAATATCTAACGCAATTCCAAACTTTAAGGATCCTGCACCTAACAATGCAGCGAAAACATTGCTCGCAATGGGGGCATTACTTGCAGTTTTATTTTCAGGAATTGTTTTCTTAGCTTATTATTACGGAATTAATCCAAGTAAGGAAGTAACAGTTGTTTCACAAATTGCTGAACAAACTTTTGGACGTAATTTCATGTACTATTTTATACAGGGTACAACTGCTTTAATATTAATTCTTGCTGCTAACACAGGGTATTCTGCATTCCCGCTATTAGCAGTTAACCTTGCAAAAGACAAATTCATACCGAGAATGTTTACGATTAGAGGAGACCGCCTAGGTTACTCAAACGGTATTATTATACTTGGAATTGCTTCGATTATTTTAATTGTAGCTTTCCAAGGGCAAACAGAACATTTAATTCCGTTATATGCAGTAGGTGTATTTATTCCGTTTACACTCTCTCAAACGGGGATGGTATTAAAATGGCTTCGTGACAAACCTGAAGGATGGGCTTTGAGATTAACGGTCAATTTAGTTGGTGCAGTCATTAGTTTTATTGTAATGAGTATGTTCTTTTTAACTAAGTTCGCACAAGTTTGGTCAATCCTTATTTTCTTACCTGCCATCATCTTCTTGTTCCATAGAATTAAGAAGCATTACGATGCAGTGGGTGATCAATTAAGTTTAAAAACTTGTGAGCCACTTGTTCCAATTGAGGGAAATGTAATTGTTGTTCCTGTAGCTGGTATGACGCATGTAGTAGAAAATTCATTGAACTATGCGAAGGCTCTTTCGGCAGATCAAGTTATTGCTGTATATGTTGCTTTTGACAGAGAAGAGGAAAAGAAATTTGAAGAGAAATGGAAGAAGTGGCAACCTGAAGTAAGGCTTGTTACCTTACATTCTCATTATAGAAGTATTATTCAGCCGCTAACAAAGTTTATTGATACAGTACAATATAAAGCGAGTGAGTCAAATTACCGAGTTACTGTCGTTATACCACAGTTCATTCCGAAAAAAGGTTGGCATAACATTCTTCATAATCAGTCTAGTTTACTCATTCGTGCGTATTTACTCTATAAAAGAAATGTTGTTATTACGACAGTTCCATATCATTTGAAAAAGTAAGAAGATTTTTTAAGGATAGCTTTACGAAAGTGAAGCTATCCTTTTTGTGTATACACTATGCATAATTGCATATGGGTCTAAAAGATATATCAATATAATTTTTGTATCTATGAATAAGTAGAGACTTTTGTTGTGATATATGGATATTTCAATTGGGAAAGTGAAGTGGATTATATTTTGAAATAAGGACAGGAAAGCTTGAAAATAAAGGGAATGAAAATACTTCTTTACGTTATATAAATAGCTGTGTTTAAATGACCTTACAGTACAAAACTTACATGAAAACAAAACGGAATTTCATATTTACGTACGTTATTTAGTTTAAAATGAATAATATTTTTATGTAATATATTCACTGTGTGAATGTGAGAATGGTTATAAAATAGAAATTTTATACAATATTATTCATACTAATCATATATGAAATGTTTTATAACAATAAGTAAGTACTGTAGCAATAAAGGTTGGGAGAGGTGGTTCGTACATGGATCGCGGTGAGAACGTTCTCTATTTTAACCATCTCAAACTATATGCAAGAAAATAGAATGATAAAATGCGATAGTAATAGTTGCTAATACATAGGAGGAGTTAAAGTGAAAAAGACTTTAATTACAGGGTTATTGGTTACAGCAGTATCTACGAGTTGTTTTATTCCTGTAAGCGCTTACGCTAAGGAAGGGCAAACAGAAGTGAAAACAGTATATGCACAAAATGTAATTGCTCCAAATACATTATCCAATTCAATTAGAATGTTAGGATCACAGTCACCGCTTATACAAGCATATGGACTAGTGATTTTACAGCAGCCAGACATTAAGGTGAATGCGATGAGTAGTTTGACGAATCATCAAAAGTTTGCAAAGGCAAATGTAAGAGAGTGGATTGATGAATATAATCCGAAGCTAATCGACTTAAATCAAGAGATGATGAGATATAGTACTAGATTTAATAGTTATTATAGTAAGCTCTATGAACTAGCAGGAAACGTCAATGAAGATGAACAGGCAAAAGCAGATTTTACAAATGCATATGGAAAATTACAATTGCAAGTACAAAGCATCCAAGAGAGTATGGAGCAAGATTTATTAGAGTTAAATCGATTTAAAACGGTATTAGACAAAGATAGTAGCAACTTATCACTTAAAGCTGATGAAGCAATAAAAACACTGCAAGGATCAAGTGGAGATATTGTGAAATTAAGAGAAGATATTAAAAGAATTCAAGGAGAAATCCAAGCGGAATTAACGACTATTTTGAATAGACCTCAAGAAATTATTAAAGGTTCTATTAATATCGGTAAACAAGTATTTACAATTACAAATCAAACTGCGCAAACGAAAACAATTGATTTCGTTTCTATCGGTACTTTAAGTAATGAAATTGTAAATGCTGCAGATAGTCAAACGAGAGAAGCGGCTCTTCGTATTCAGCAAAAGCAAAAAGAGCTATTACCACTTATTCAAAAGTTATCACAAACTGAAGCAGAGGCGACTCAAATTACGTTTGTTGAAGATCAAGTAAGTAGCTTTACAGAACTAATTAATCGCCAAATTTCAACTTTAGAAACGCTAATAACGGATTGGAAAGTTTTAAACAGTAATATGATCCAAATTCAAAAGAATGTTGAAGAAGGCACGTATACAGACAGTAGTTTACTTCAAAAACATTTCAATCAAATTAAAAAAGTAAGTGATGAAATGAATAAACAAACGAATCAATTTGAAGATTACGTTACAAACGTTGAAGTACATTAAAAATAAGTAACGATATAGGGAGAGAAGAAAAATGACAAAAAAACCTTATAAAGTAATGGCTCTATCAGCACTTATGGCAGTATTTGCAGCAGGAAATATCATGCCAGCTCATACGTATGCAGCTGAAAGTACAGTGAAACAAGCTCCAATTCATGCGGTAGCAAAAGCTTATAATGACTATGAAGAATACTCATTAGGACCAGAAGGCCTAAAAGATGCAATGGAAAGAACAGGTTCAAATGCTTTAGTAATGGATCTGTACGCTTTAACAATTATTAAACAAGGGAATGTTAATTTTGGTAATGTATCCTCTGTTGATGCGGCTCTAAAAGGGAAAGTGATTCAGCACCAGGATACAGCTAGAGGAAATGCGAAACAATGGTTAGATGTATTAAAGCCGCAGCTTATTTCAACGAATCAAAATATCATTAACTACAATACGAAATTCCAAAACTATTATGATACGTTAGTTGCTGCGGTGGATTCGAAGGATAAAGCGACTCTTACGAAAGGGTTAACTAGATTATCAAGTAGTATTAATGAAAATAAAGCGCAAGTAGATCAGTTAGTAGAAGACTTAAAAAAATTCCGGAACAAAATGACGTCCGATACGCAAAACTTCAAAGGTGATGCAAATCAAATTACATCTATATTAGCAAGTCAAGATGCTGGGATTCCGCTTCTGCAAAATCAAATTACAACGTACAATGAAGCAATTAGTAAATATAATGCAATTATTATCGGTTCATCTGTTGCAACAGCACTAGGACCAATTGCAATTATCGGAGGTGCAGTAGTTATTGCTACAGGTGCAGGAACGCCGCTAGGAGTCGCATTAATTGCAGGTGGTGCCGCAGCTGTAGGCGGTGGTACAGCTGGAATCGTATTAGCGAAGAAAGAACTTGATAATGCACAAGCTGAAATTCAAAAAATAACAGGACAAGTTACAACTGCTCAATTAGAAGTAGCTGGGTTAACGAACATTAAAACACAAACGGAGTATTTAACAAATACAATTGATACTGCAATTACAGCGTTGCAAAACATTTCAAACCAATGGTACACAATGGGATCAAAATACAATTCTTTACTTCAAAATGTAGATTCAATTAGTCCAAACGACCTTGTGTTCATTAAAGAAGATTTAAACATTGCGAAAGATAGCTGGAAAAACATTAAAGACTATGCAGAAAAAATTTATGCTGAAGATATTAAAGTAGTAGATACGAAAAAAGCATAATCGAATACGAATCGTTAGAGCGTTAAGTATTGATGAATGATTTGAAGCTCCTGTTCAGTTGTGAGCAGGAGCTTTTTATCCCACTTTAATGGGCAGTAAGACCCCCACCTCAAAATTCAGCGAAAGCAAAGAAGTTAGGTGGGGGATCAACTGCCCATAAAAGTCCGATTGGTTCAACTAATAATCAGTGGGGGATGAAGAAAACCCCCACTGATTAAAGTTTCACTTTATACCCTTATAAAGAAAATAGGTGAAAAGTATGCAAAAACGATTTTATAAAAAATGTCTATTAACGTTAATGATTGCTGGAGTGGCAACGAGTAACGCATTTCCTTTACATCCTTTTGCTGCAGAACAAAACGTAAAAACATTGCAAGAAAATGCGAAAAATTATTCTCTAGGGCCAGCTGGATTCCAAGATGTTATGGCCCAAACGACATCGAGCATATTCGCAATGGATTCATATGCAAAATTAATTCAAAATCAGCAAGAAACTGATTTAAGTAAAATAAGTTCCATTAATAGTGAGTTTAAAGGAAATATGATTCAGCACCAAAGAGATGCAAAAACTAATGCAACGTATTGGTTAAATTATATGAAGCCTCAAATTATGAAAACAGATCAAAATATTATTAATTACAATAATACTTTTCAAGCGTATTATAATAGCATGCTAATAGCGATTGATCAAAAGGATAGCGGAAAATTAAAAGCGGATTTAGAAAAGTTGTATGCAGATATTGTAAAGAATCAAAATGAGGTAGATGTATTACTAAGTAATTTGAAAGCTTTTCGCGATAGAATGGCGAAAGACACAAATAGTTTTAAAGAAGATACAAATCAATTAACAGCGATATTGGCAAGTACGAATGCTGGCATTCCAGCTCTAGAGCAACAAATAAATACATATAACGATTCAATAAAAAAGAGTAATGATATGGTCATTGCTGGTGGTGTACTTTGCGTAGCGTTAATAACATGTCTTGCTGGCGGACCGATGATTGCCATTGCGAAAAAAGATATCGCAAATGCAGAAAGAGAAATAGCCAATTTAAAAGATAGAATTTCTGGCGCACAAGCAGAAGTTGCAATTTTGACTGATGTGAAAAATAAAACAACAAACATGACAGAAACAATTGATGCAGCAATTACAGCACTGCAAAATATATCAAATCAATGGTATACGGTAGGGGCAAAATACAATAATTTACTACAAAACGTAAAAGGAATCAGTCCTGAAGAATTCACCTTCATAAAAGAAGATTTAAATACAGCAAAAGATAGCTGGAAAGACGTAAAAGATTATACAGAAAAATTGCATGAGGGCGTGGCGAAGTAAACAGTGGACTAGTTCCACTGTTTATTTTTTGCCGAGAGTACCAACCTTCTTATCTCAAGGTATTTACTCTTCTTGGTATGATTGGTCGTAAGTTCTATTTATAAAAAATAGGTCTTAATAGAAATTTATATAACCCTTTCAAATAAGTACAATTGGATATTAGTCATGTGTATTTTAAGTGCGAAATATATAGTTTGATCCTAAAATATTTCTCAACCTCAAAATTGCATGCATTCAAAATAATTGTGTTAATATTTAAATAATATGCAGGTAATATCTAAAGAGAGGGTGACGGGCGATGGAAATAAGAGATTTCACACATACAGGGTATGCATTATTACAAGAATGGTATCATCAAATGGTTTCGCAACATACTGAAAAAACTATTATGTTGAAACAAGTTATAGATGAAAAACTTGATAGTATGAAAGAATATGACAATCTTTTAGATTATTACACCTTATTTAATTGGCGTTTTCAAATGTTAATCGGTAATTTTGAAAATGATCTAGAAAGTCTTTCACATCTTCAAGAGCAACCTGATTCAAGATTACAATACTATTATCACTTCTTTAAATTCATCTATAAAACAGAAATGGGGCAGTATCCAAGGGCAGAACATCATTTGAGACTTGCGGAAAAATTGCTTCCAATACTTAATGATGAATTAGAAAATGCAGAGTTTCAATATAGATTAGGTTTATATCATTACTATTTGTCGCAACCTACTTTAGCGGTGAAATATACATCTAATGCCCTTGATTATTTCGCAGAAGATAAAGAATTACATACGTTTCATGCGAAAGTTGGAGCGTGTAAAAACACAATAGGGATGTCCTTTATTACACTTGATCAGCATGATATGGCGGAAGAATATCTAATATCTGCCTTAAGTATATTAGAGGATGAAAAGGAATTGAAAGCAGCCCTAACAGTTCGTTATAATTTAGGTGTTTTCTATTCGAATCAACAATTGTGGGAAATCTCTCTAAGGCATTTAGAAGATGTATATGAAAAATTCAGTTCCCCGCGATTACCATATCAGAAAAAAGGCATACATACCTTAGCGGAAGTTCACTATAAATTAGGGAATTATGAAAAGGCAAAATTCTTTATTGATGAAGGGCTAAAAGATTGTACGGAAGAATACCACCACCGTTATAATATCTTGAGTGCTTTAGTTAATAAGGTTTCTATTGAAAAATTAGAGTTTGTTGTTTTGGAAGCTATAGCTTATTTTAAGCAACAAAATATTTCGAAAGAAATTCAAAATTATTCTGAACTTTTAGCTAATGAGTGTTATGATGTAGGAATGAAGGATAAGGCTTCAGAGCATTATCGTATGAGTTATGAAGCTAAAATTTCAATAAAGGAAAAGGGGTATTTAAGATGAAAAAGATTAAGGTTTTCGTCATAAGTCTAGTAACTGTCACTTTATTATTTATTGGATTAAATAACCCTGAAATTCATCAAAATACATCAAAAAAAGCACCTGTTGTACAACATATGACTGAACCAGGTGGAGGAATCTAGTAAAAGGTTCATTCCCCTTTTAAAAAACGATAATTATAATTCCTAAGAAAAGCCTATTTCCTAAAAAGAAATGGGCTTTTTAATATGTGGTAATACCCCATTGTCCATCAAGCTAAAATTTTAAGACGCTCTCATAACAAGAAATCAGCTCATCTTTTCTTAGCTGTCTAACAAAAAATAAATTCCACTAAAACAGGTAAATCTTGTTTTAATTTTTTACTTCAAACTGAAGATTTAATGCATATTACGTATGGAATTAAGAAAAAGCATGAAAAAGGGACAAAAAATGGTCTCTTTACTAACCCTTACAGAAAAAGCGAATGGAAATTCCATAAGTATGAGAAAAGCAGTCTTTGATATCCTGGGCCTCATATAAAACTTTTCTATGTTAAATAACTTGATTCTACCGTACGTTTTTGAACGGGCCTGTTATCGTTATTGCAGAAAATGCGTGAATTAAATGATAATGGATTTACATGTTTCAAGCGTATCTATATTGAGTTTGTAAATCTACAAAATAAGTTTTCGATATATATGATAAGTGTAGTAGAAGTTCAGTTAGATAAAATTCGGTAGTCGAAATTTCTTGCATAAAGCTGTATAATGCTTGTAACGAAAAGGAAATACAGGAAAGGATATGTAATGAGTTACTATGGATAAAGATAAACAACAATTAAGCGTTGAAGTTGCAAGATTATATTATCAATCAGATTATAGTCAGCAAGAAATTGCAAATAAATTAAATATTTCAAGACCGACTATCTCTAGATTATTAAAGTACGCAAAAGAAAAAGGATTTGTTCAAATTAGTATAGCCGATCCATTTGCTGATTTAGATAACGTTGGAAATTTACTGAAAGAAAAGTACAACTTGTTAGAGGCACATGTCGTATTTTCTCCAGTGCCAGAATATGCAACGATTACAGAGTATATTAGTAAATATGCAGCTGAGTATATGGAAAAGACGGTTAAAACTGGTGATATCGTTGGTGTAAGCTGGGGAATGACGATGTATGAAATCGCTAGAAAAATTGTACCACAACATGTAAAAGGTGTAGAAGTTGTTCAGTTAAAAGGTGGTATTAGTCATTCGAGTGTAAATACATATGCGAATGAAACGATTGCTTTATTTGCAGATGCTTTTCAAACGACACCAAGAAATCTACCCCTTCCAGTTATATTTGATAATGCAGTGACAAAAGAATTAGTAGAGCAGGATCGACATATTCATCACATTATCGAAATGGGGAAACAAGCGAATGTTGCAATTTTCACTGTAGGAACAGTGAGAGACGAAGCACTATTATTCCGATTAGGTTATTTCGATAAGGATGAAACGAATTTGCTCAAAAAACAATCGGTCGGTGACATTTGTTCACGTTTCTTTGATGGAGACGGAAAGATTAGTAGCGAAGAGATTAATCAGCGTACAATTGGAATTGAGTTAGAAGAACTGAAATTAAAGAAACGCTCTATTTTAGTTGCTGGTGGTAATAGAAAAATAAAAGCAATTGATGGTGCGTTACGTGGCGGGTATGCAAATATATTAATTATCGATCAGCATACAGCAAAAGAATTGTTACATTATCAAAAAGGTTAGAAATAAAAGGCTTTCTCAAGATGTTAATTTTGAGAAAGCCTTTTATTTTGTTATGTATGAATTATGGGAGTGTTTTTTGAATACAAATTGCCTTTTTAAAAATAATTATGGATATTGAGATACATACTACCATTGTTAATATAAAAGTTTTGATTTTAAATATGAATTGTTACTTAGTTAGAATGCGCTTTATTTACTATTGAAAAATTCCTTTCCGAAAAGAATGAACAAAATTTCAAAAGTGTATTTACATTTGTTCAACTAAGAGTTAGAATGAAGTTGTTAAAAGATATGAGGAGTGAAGATAATGAACATTGCAAAGTTAATTGACCATACAATTTTAAAAGCTAATACTACTAAAGAAGATGTTATGAAAGTAATCGAAGAAGCAAAGGAATATAAATTCGCTTCTGTTTGTATTAATCCTACATGGGTGAAGCTAGCTGCTGAAGAATTAGCTGGACATGATGTAGATGTTTGTACTGTAATCGGCTTCCCATTAGGAGCAAGCACTACTGAAACAAAAGCTTTCGAAACAAAAGATGCTATCGCAAAAGGTGCAACTGAAGTTGACATGGTAATCAACGTAGGCGCTTTAAAAGATGGCGATAACGAGTTCGTTGAAAAAGATATTTATGAAGTAGTACAAGCAGCAAAAGGAAAAGCGCTTGTAAAAGTAATCATTGAAACTTGCCTATTAACAGATGAAGAGAAAGTACGCGCTTGTGAATTATCAGTAAAAGCTGGTGCTGACTTCGTAAAAACTTCAACTGGATTCTCAACTGGCGGAGCAACTGCTGAAGATATCGCATTAATGCGCAAAACAGTAGGACCAAACGTTGGTGTAAAAGCATCTGGTGGCGTTCGTACACGTGAAGATGCAGACAAAATGGTAGCTGCTGGAGCTTCACGCGTTGGAGCAAGTGCTAGTGTTGCAATCGTATTAAATGATGCAAAAGGTGCTACAGATAACTACTAATCATTAATGAAGTCAAAAGCAATAGATACACAAAGTAAAGTGTATCTATTGCTTTAATAATTGAAAAAAATGTAAGCGGATACGAATGGGAGGAGACGGCTTATGAAATATTTAATCGGTATTTTTGGCCTCGTATTGATTTTAGGTATCGCTTGGCTTGCTAGTAATGATAGAAAGAAAGTCAAATATCGCCCAATCATAACGATGGTTATATTACAATTCATTTTGGGGTTTTTATTATTAAATACAAGTGTAGGGAATATATTAATTAGCGGAATAGCAGATGGTTTTGGAGAGCTATTAAAATATGCCGCTGACGGTGTGAATTTCGTATTTGGTGGATTAGTAAATCAAAAAGAGTTTTCGTTCTTTTTAAGTGTATTAATGCCAATCGTATTTATTTCAGCTTTAATAGGTATTTTGCAACACATTAAAGTATTACCTATTATTGTGAAATCTATTGGTCTAGCATTAAGTAAAGTAAATGGAATGGGGAAACTAGAATCATATAACGCTGTTGCTTCTGCGATTTTAGGACAATCTGAAGTGTTTATTTCAGTTAAGAAACAACTAGGATTATTGCCAGAGAAAAGAATGTATACATTATGTGCATCTGCAATGTCTACCGTTTCAATGTCTATCGTTGGATCATATATGGTGTTATTAAAACCACAATATGTTGTAACCGCTTTAGTGCTTAACTTATTCGGTGGTTTTATTATCGCTTCTATCATTAACCCTTATGAAGTTACTGAAGAAGAAGATATGTTAGAAGTACAAGAAGAAGAGAAAAAGACTTTCTTTGAAGTATTAGGGGAATACATTATAGATGGATTTAAAGTTGCAATTACAGTAGCAGCTATGTTAGTCGGTTTCGTTGCTTTAATCGCATTCATTAATGCAGTATTTAAAGGTGTAATTGGTATTTCATTCCAAGAAATTCTTGGTTATGTATTTGCACCATTTGCATTTATTATGGGTGTACCTTGGCATGAAGCAGTTAATGCCGGAAATATTATGGCAACAAAATTAGTATCAAATGAATTTGTCGCTATGACAGATTTAGCACAAGGAAACTTTAATTTCTCAGATAGAACGACAGCGATTATATCTGTATTCTTAGTTTCATTTGCAAACTTCTCTTCAATTGGAATTATTGCAGGGGCAGTTAAGAGCTTAAATGAAAAGCAAGGGAATGTAGTCGCAAGATTTGGCTTGAAATTACTTTTCGGTGCAACATTAGTAAGTTTCTTATCAGCAACAATCGTAGGCTTATTATTTTAACAGATTCATATCATATAAAAAGGAATGGTGATTGTAATGAGAATGGTAGATATTATTGCGAAAAAACGTGACGGCAAAGAATTAACGACTGAAGAAATCAAATTCTTTATTAATGGATATACAGACGGAAGTATTCCTGATTATCAAGTGAGTGCACTTGCAATGGCAATCTTCTTTAAAGATATGACAGATCGCGAACGTGCAGATTTAACGATGGCGATGGTTGAGTCTGGAGAAACGATCGATTTATCAGCAATTGAAGGAATTAAAGTAGACAAACATTCAACTGGCGGTGTTGGTGATACGACAACATTAGTATTAGGACCATTAGTAGCTGCTTTAGATGTACCAGTAGCAAAAATGTCTGGTCGTGGTTTAGGACATACAGGCGGAACAATTGATAAATTAGAAGCTGTAGAAGGATTCCACGTTGAAATTACGAAAGAGCAGTTCATTGATATTGTAAACCGTGACAAAGTAGCTGTTATTGGACAAACTGGAAACTTAACACCTGCAGATAAAAAGATTTATGCATTACGTGATGTAACAGGAACAGTAAACTCAATTCCATTAATCGCGAGTTCAATTATGAGTAAAAAAATTGCAGCTGGTGCTGACGCAATCGTACTTGATGTAAAAACAGGTGCTGGCGCATTTATGAAAACAGAAGAAGATGCAAAAGAATTAGCTCATGCAATGGTGCGTATCGGAAATAATGTAGGACGTCAAACTATGGCTGTTATTTCAGACATGTCACAACCTCTTGGATTTGCAATTGGTAACGCTCTAGAAGTGAAAGAAGCGATTGATACGTTAAAAGGTGAAGGCCCAGAAGATTTAACGGAATTAGTACTTGTATTAGGAAGTCAAATGGTCGTACTTGCGAAAAAAGCAAATACGTTAGAAGAAGCTCGTGAAATGCTAATTGAAGTTATGAAAAACGGAAAAGCAACTGAGAAGTTTAAAGAGTTCTTAAGCAATCAAGGCGGAGATAGTTCAATTGTAGACAATCCAGAAAAAATGCCACAGGCGAAGTATGTAATTGATGTACCTGCAAAAACTTCAGGTGTTATTTCTAACATTGTTGCAGATGAAATTGGTATCGCAGCTATGCTACTTGGTGCTGGCCGTGCGACAAAAGAAGATGAAATCGATTTAGCAGTAGGATTAATGTTACGTAAAAAAGTTGGCGATGCAGTAAAAGAAGGCGAGCCATTCGTAACGATCTATGCAAATCGTGAAGATGTAGAAGATGTAAAAGCAAAAATTTATGAAAATATTTCTATTGCTGAAACAGCAGTGGCTCCTAAATTAGTTCATACAGTTATTACTGACTAATCATAATTACACATACTTTAAGGAGGAAATAATATGGATAAGAAAAAATATATCGAAGAAGCAAATAAGATGTTAGCAAAAGCATATATTCCGTATTCGAAATTTCCTGTTGGTGCAGCGTTAGTTACGAAAGAAGGTAAAATCTATACTGGTTGTAATATAGAAAATGCTTCTTATGGTTTATGTAACTGTGCAGAAAGAACAGCAATCTTTAAAGCAGTATCAGAAGGTGAGCGCGATTTTAGTTACTTAGTTATTACAGGCGAAACAGACGGACCGATTTCACCATGTGGTGCTTGTAGACAAGTGATTGCTGAATTCTGTGAACCGAAAATGCCAGTTTTACTAACGAATGTAAAAGGCGATGAAAAAGAAGTGACTGTTGAGCAATTACTTCCAGGTGCTTTCTCAATAGAAGATTTAAAATAAGTTGAAAAGCCATTCCGCAATTATTAATTGTGGAATGGCTTTTTTATTTTCAAAAGTTGAATGTAATATTTTGTTCATATTCCGTTCATAAACTTTGCGTAAAATGATTGCAGCGAATATAGAAAGTTTACAGCAGGAGGAATAGAATGAAGAAATTATATAATGCAGCATTCATTTACTTAATTATCGGTTTATTATCAGGAGTATTTGCAAGAGAGTATTCGAAAGCACAAGGAATTAAAGGATCCACAATGTTGCAATTGGTGCATACACATGTATTAGTGCTCGGTTTCGTATTCTGTTTAATTGCTTTAGCTTTATGTAAAGTGTTTCATGTACAAGAAACAAAGAGCTTTCGTGCATGGTTTGTTGTTTATAATGTAGGAGTAATTTTTACTATTGCTACAATGATATGGAGAGGTCTTCTACAAGTAAATGGAACTGACTTTAACGGTTTAAGCCATATGGCTGGATTAGGTCATGTTATTATAAGTATCGGGCTCGTTTGGTTTATGATTTTACTTAAAAAGTCTTTTAAATAGATAGGAGTGGATAGTATGATAGCACTTTTATCAAGTATTGTAGCAGTTTGTATGGCTGTTGGTGTCATGTTTCTTCGCTTTAAAGCAGCGAAAAAACCGGTAACGAAAAAGAAAATTATATTACCACCAATCTTTATGAGTACTGGTGCAATGATGTACTTCTTACCGGAGTTTCGATTAACATCGTTAGAAATAGTAGAGGCGATTAGCATAGGACTTATTTTCTCTATATTGCTTATTAAAACAACTAAGTTTGAAATAAGAAGTGAACATATATATATGAAACCGTCAAAAGCATTCATATTTATTTTAGTCGGGTTATTGGCTGTACGAGTAGCGTTAAAATCATATTTAAGTCAATCAATTGATTTAGCAGAGTTAAGTGGAATGTTTTTCTTACTCGCATTTGCGATGATTGTGTCGTGGCGAATTGCGATGTATCGCTCATATACTAAATTAGAAAAGACAATAAAAAGAGCTGGAATTTCTAAATAGGAATTCCGGCTCTTTTTATGTTTTATACGATTGTTTTTTTAGCTTTGATTTCATTTGCTTAATTTTAAACGTATTTGAGCATCTTGTAATGCGGCTGGTGTAACGTTAAGACCATGTTGATCAACAATTTTTGTGTTTAATAAAATGGAATCTAAACTTCCACGAAATGTTTTTGTATAGTTTTGACGCAACATTTGTTGTTCTTGTTTTTCATCAACCGTTAATCCAGATATTTTTTCTTTTTTTGATAATTCGTTAATACGGAATAAAATGTTTTTCATTTGATTCACCTCTAGTTAGATTTAATTAAATTAGTTACTTACTAATGTATAGTTATTGTAACGTATCTTTTAATATGTGTCAATGCTTATAAACATGCCTTGTTTTGTAAGTGTATGTGTGGATAAAAAATGAAAAAAACTACAAATACTTGAAATAGAAAAGATGCTAATATACAATACCTTAGTAGGGTATATAAAAGTGTTATTTTTCAGTATGAAAGTAACAAGCAAAAAGGAGTATGTAATAATGAATGCAGTAATTTCAAAGAAAGAAACAATCATCTCATATACAATTGCTATATTATTTATTTTAGCTATGGTAACAGCAGGTGTGTTATTAAATGATCCAGAAGTCATTTTGCCGGAAATAGCGGCAATGGCAATTGCATTATGGGCGTATCGTGAGCCAGGATGGTTAAGACAACCAGAAAAAATCTTTATTGCACCGTCAATAACAGCAGTGATTGGCTTTATGGTGAATCAAATGGATATAGCCTATTTAGGGAAAGTAAGCTTAACGCTTGTATTCATGATGCTGTTTTTACGTGTAATTCAATCCAATTTAGCACCATCTATTGCGACAGGTTTATTACCATTAGTAACAAATGCGACGGAATGGTCATTTGTTATCGCAGTATTCGTTTTGACATTTATTTTAATGATTGGTGTTCTTGTTTTTAAATTGAATAATGGTATTGAGAGAAAAGTTAAAATCCAATATAAATATATGGTTATATTTATATTTTTAAATTTTGTATGGATCAGTTTATGTTGGATAACTGGTTATGAACAATTAGCGGTTATTCCGCCAATTCTAGTCGTTGTGTATGAATCACTTCAAAAACCGATGTACAATGAAAAAATGGCGTTTAAGCAGATCGTGGTATTAACTATATCGGCAACTGTTGGAACGTTATTGTACTTTTCGATTGATTCATGGATTGTAGTCACTTTATTAAATATGATATTAATGATTATTTTATTAAAAATTGTTGGAGTGCGTATTCCAGCAGCGTATGCATTTCCATTATTACCCCTCGTATTTCCTGATGAAATGATAAAAATGTTACCAGTAGCTTCATTCATTGCAGGGGTATTTTTATTTGGTGCAGTACTATTGTATAAGAAGTGGGAAATGAAGCGAAAGGGCATGCAAATGTAGAGAAGAAAATACAATCTCTAGTTAGCATAATAAATAGACACCCGCGGGTGTCTATTTTCATTAAATGAAATTTAGCTTAACTCATTTAAGCAATTAACAAGTTCGGTAGCTTTAGAAAAGAATGGAGAATGATCAGCTTCCAAAGTAATTATTTTCGTACAAGGGGTCTCTGTATTCATTCGGCGCTGAAAATCAATGGGAATCGCTCTATCTAGAGTTGTTTCAATATAAATACGATTTATAGTTCCAAAATTCTCTTCTGATATTTTTAGCTCTTGTTGGAACGGTCCTAGTGGTTGAGGACGCATTTGATTAAAAGATGCTGCTTTAATAGAACCGTCTTCTGTAGCATTTAAAAATGTTTGTTCAATCAACTCTGGTATAAGTTCTGCAGTCATGTCATTCTCATTAATTGAGAATTGTGGACCAGCTTCACCATCTAATTTACTACCAAGACTTTCTCCGTTTTGTGGTAAGAATGCACAAAGATATACTAATTTATCGATTTTATTTGGTATAAGTTCAGCGGTTTGAGTGATCACAATTCCACCCATACTATGTCCAACAAGGATAACTTTTTCGTTTTGTTGATTTATAGTAGCTGTTACTGCATTAACATAGGAATCTAACGTTATATTTTGGGAGGGAGTCATATCTTTCCCGCTTCCAGGTAAGTCTAGTGTAATAACAGTGTGACCTAAAGCCTCTAGTTGAGGTTTTACTAATTCCCATGCCCATTCACCTTGCCATGCCCCATGTACTAAAACGTAAGTACTCATTTAATCAACACTCCTCTAATGTTTATATGTTTATTTTTTCGTAATATTGATGATGTATAATTAGTTTATATGAAGTGAGTTGATAAATATAATGAAGCTTATTTATAGATGATATAAATATCTTTTATATAAGGAGAACAAAATGAACGTTTTTGATTTTAAAGTTTTTAAATACGTGGCTCGTTTGAACAGCATTAGTTTAGCTGCTAAGGAGTTACATATGACACAGCCAGCTATAACTCATATTATAAACAAATTAGAGAAACGATATGCTATCACATTATTTGATCGCTCTAGACAAGGAACTGTTTTAACTGAAAATGGAAAAGAATTTTTAGTTTGTGTAGATCGACTTCTAATCGAGTATGAAAATCTTGAAGAAACAGCTTTAAAATTGAAAAATAAAAGCCTGTATAAAATTGTATTAGCTACTTATCCTTCAGTTACTGTATATTGTTTGGCTGAGTGTATCGAATTAGGTAATTTTGATCACAGTCAGTATGTGCTTGCAGTTCGAGAGGGAAGCTATCAAGAAGTTTTAGATTGGTTGTCTTCTGGAAGTGCAGATTTTTCTATTTCTATAAAAGAAAATTTAATACAAGGATTTCATTATGAAGTTATTGGCGAAGATCCTTATGTTATGGTTTCTTCAAAGACTATTCCACCTAACCTTACTATTAAAGAGTTGAAAAATTATCCTTTTATTATGCCGCTTTCTGGTTGTAAAGAAGTACTTGAACCATATTTGATGAAAAATGAAATAACAGTTAATAAAGTGATGGAGTCAGAGTCAATTAGCTCGGCATTAGCACTTACTTTACAAGTTAACGGTATAACAATCGTTCCGTTATCAGGACTGCATAAACAAATCATTCATGACTTTATCGTGCAACCGATAGAAATTAAAATTCCACGACAACTTATTATGCAATGGTCACCTAAAAAAGAGAATGATCCGCTGTTCTTAGCATTTGTTAAGAATTTACTAAATCAACTACAACAAAAGAAAAAATGATACAAAAGGTAAGCTCATTTCACTGAAGCTTACCTTTTGTATATATTACCAATAAAGAGTAGTATCATAAAGTCCGATTAATATCAGAAGAACACCGGTTATAAGCTGAATAATTTCCCCTATTTTTCGGCTCTTTTTCAATAATGCTCCGTTTAATCCGAGGTAGAAGATGATGAACATAAGGACAACGATTGGTAGAGCAGTTCCTATTGAAAAGAATGTCGGAAACAAGTAACCATAATTATATGAGAAAGATAAAGGAATTAGCGTTCCGAAAAATAGAACGAACATAGTCGGACAAAAAGCTAAGGAAAAGAAGAATCCAAGTAAAAATGAGCCAACCTCATTTTGTTTCCGTATAAATTTGATCGGGAAGAAATTTCGTCCTTTAATAATACCTACCAACATTAGCCCCATTAAAATTAATAAAGGTCCAATTATCTTTCGTAACCACGGGAAGTACAAAGTTAATATTTGCTGAATCTCTTTTCCTAAGAACCATACGAATAGTCCAAGCGTTGTAAAAGCTATTATTTTTCCTAAAATGAATAACAATATATGTTTCCATGCATGTCCCTTTTGTAAAGATTGATTCCCATAAAGTGTAATAGCGCTAATGTTTCCTGTTAATTGGCAAGGAGAAAGGGTACCTACAATGCCTAATAAAAATGCAAATAAAAGAGGAATTGATTTCGTAGCATTTGCGACATCCATTAAAGGAGACATGAGTTGATAACTCCACTCGCTAATTGTTGAAAACACGTTATATTCACCTTTCTAATTAAATTGGAATGTTCCCTCTTTCGTAATCTGCTTCCACGTTTTCCCCTCATCTGTAGAAAGAAACACATTTGCTTTCATTGTAGCAAATACTATTTCAGCTGAATTTTGAGGATTTTGTGATATGTACATAATTGCATCTTTAGAATCTAAAGATGGAGTTTGTATGTTTGTTTCTTCATTTGTAGCAATTGATTTCCTCGTTACGATTTGTTTATTGATAGGGGCGTAAATAACATCTTCATTACTTAATGTAACTGCTGTCGATTCAAGTGATGTAGAGAATAGTTCAAATGTATTTCCGTAATCTGTAGATAAGTAAACACCGTCTTTAGCACTTACCGCGACTACACTAGGTTGGTCAGGATGTACGGAAAAGGAATGAATCGTACTTGAAAGACCTTTTAACTTACTATTTTTCCAATCTTGTCCGTTGTTCGTACTGAAATAAAAACCTTGTTGCAATTTGGAATTTGGACGCTCATTGTATAAATAAATTGCTTCCGTATTATATCCAACAGCAAGGTTATGAAAATCAGATTCTCCATAAAAAGCTAGCTTTTCGAGGGTATTACCGCCATCAGAACTTTTCATTAATCCTAAAGGGTTTTTTAAATTTGCACCTCGTTCAGGATGACCGCTGGCAAAGAACCCATTCTTCGTTGCTTGAAATCCCATATAATCATGTAGCGAAGTTTTAGTTTCAAACCATTTTCCATTTTGATAAACTTTTATTCCGCTATGAGTGGCGATAGAAACCCCGGGCATATTTCCAGCATAGCCAATTCCATGAATGTGCTCGATTTTTCCAGATGTAATTTCTGTATAGAAGTTTTGCGGAATCGTATTTACTGCTTCTGTATGTTTTCGCTGAGATTGCACCGTTTCTTTCTTCACTGTTGCTGTTTCGGCATTGCTAGAACATCCTGAAATGATGAATAAAGAAGTAATTGCTAATCCTGTTGCTACATAATGTTTCAAAGTTGTAGCTCCTTTCCTATATATGAGATTTTAAGTATATGGAATAAATGTCAAGAAATTGTGGAGTAGTATGCATAATTTAGATTGGAAGGGGGACTAGTAATGAAAATTTTCCTTTCTCCATGAGTACTATCAATTGACGAAAAATTATAACAATAATAGAATGAATTGTATTGGGTAATTAGATTTACACGTATACATAGAACGCTAGGGGGATTATTATGAAATCAACATTTTTTGCTCAAAATAGAGAACGATTAGTAAATACATTACCAGATGAATCTATTACTATTTTATTTGCTGGACAAGCACCTCATATGTCGGCGGATGCACATTATAAATTTGTGCCGAATCGAAATTTTTACTATGTAACAGGAATTGATGAACCAAATGTTATTTTCATGTTGAAGAAGTTTGGAAATAGTGTAGAAGAAACACTTTTCATTGAAAAGTCAGATCCAGTAATGGAAAAATGGGTCGGTAAAACAGTTTCTAACGAAGAAGCAGAGAAAATTTCAGGTATAAAGAAAGTTGTATATTTAGATAGCTTTGAAAAGACAATGTCAAATATACTTTTTACAGAAAATGTGAAGCATCTATATTTAGATTTAGAGCGTCGTGAATGGAATGGTACGGAGACAAAAACGCTAGCATTTGCTAAACATGTAAGAGAACAGTATCCACACGTTTTAATTGGTAATGTATATCCGAATATTTGTGAATTACGAGTGTTTAAAACAGAAGAAGAAATTGAAATTATTAAAGAAGCAATTGCTGTAACGAAAGAAGGTATTTACAACGTTCTGAAGCATGCAAAAGCAGACATGATGGAATATGAATTAGAAGCTCAGTTTGATTTCACACTGAAATCATCTGGTATTAAGCATCATGCGTTCAATACAATTTTGGCAAGTGGAAAAAATGCTACAGTTCTTCATTATGAAGATAATGATGCACAAATTCAAAATGGTGATTTAGTACTACTAGATTTAGGCGCTCAAAAAGATTACTATAATGCTGATATTAGTTATACATTCCCGGCAAATGGAACATTCTCTAGTCGTCAAAAACAAATGTATAATATTGTATTAAAAGCATTGAAAGAAACAATAAAACTCATAAAGCCAGGAGTAAAGTTTGCTGCATTAAATGAGCATACAAAAAAGGTACTAGTAGAAGAGTGTAAAGCAATTGGTTTAATTCAAGAAGACGAAGAGTTATCAAAATACTATTATCATGGTGTTAGCCATTTCCTTGGTTTAGATACGCATGATGTAGGAACATATAAAGAGAGAGTGTTAGAAGAAGGTATGGTTATAACAATTGAACCTGGTCTTTATATTGCAGAAGAATCAATTGGCATTCGTATTGAAGATGATATTCTTGTAACGAAAGACGGACATGAAAACTTGTCAAAAGATATTATTAGAGAAGTTGAAGAGATTGAAGCGTTTATGAGAGAAAACAATGTAAATGTAAAAAAAGATGAAGTTGTTACGAAATAATCATTAGTAGAGGCGCTCAATTTTGGGCGTCTTTTTATTTTGTTCATTTTAAACCTCGATATTTTTTCGAAAAGCATTTTCTGTTTATAAATCTGATTATGTTTCAAACCCAAACATTCCTAATAAGCCAGAATGAAATGAAGCAGTTATCCTATGGATAGCTGCTTATTCATTTTCGGTGTAAGAGTCAATGTATATGTTGATCATGCCTGGGTGAAGGTGGGGGAGTATGATCTGGGTATGTCACGAATACGGCAACGATAATTGCCACACTAATTGATAGTAATAACAAAAAACGCCGTTGAATAAAAGTAGAAAAGGTGTCGGATAAAAGTTGAATCATACATGACATAGTTATTGTTATCGTAAGTAAAAGACTAATAAACAGTATACTATGAGCTTGTTGAGCGTTTAACATTTCTGTAATCATTGCTCCCATCATACTTGCCATTAATCCAGAGAACATTCCTTCTAAAGCAGTAAATAGGTGAAAACGTAGACCGACTAAAAAACCGATACAACCACTAATCAAAATAGCAAGCAAAGTAGAATATAGTAATTCTCCTTTAAAAAGAATACCTAAATAAAAACCGATACTTAAACCCGTACTCATACTAAAAGACATAATAAATACCATATACTCCATTAGGGTACCGTTGCGTTTAGAAATGTAAGATGTAATAAGAATCGAGATACAACAAAGTGTTAAGGTGGTTGCTGTGTAAGCAAACATTATGATACCTCCCTGTCCTATCGTTCATTTCATCATATGTTCGTATGGAGAATACTTATGCTTATTTATATCTGCATATTATCTGCACAATTTCATAAATGTAAGTAAGTAGGTGCTTGATTTTTTGAGCATCTTTTTTATTTGTGAGCATGAGAAAGAAATTGTTATATAACGAGTTTCTATTGTGAAGCTATAAAGAATAAGCGTATAATATTATAGTTATCCCATTACTGGGAGTAACCCGCGAATGATAAATAAGATTGTTCTTTTATCATCGCCTCTAAACAGATAGACAATGAAAGTAACACTGGAATACAGATAGGGAGTTATAAAATGAAATTAATTATTGCCGAGAAACCAGATCAAGGTTTGGCTCTTGTTTCACAATTTAAATATCGCCGAAAAGATGGATATTTAGAAGTAGAAGCGAATGAGCTATTTCCAAATGGAGCGTACTGTACATGGGCAATTGGTCATTTGACGCAGTTATGTAATCCAGAGCATTATCACGCAGAGTGGAAAAAATGGTCACTTAATACGTTACCAATGATTCCTGAACGTTTTCAATTTGAAGTAACAAAGTCAAAGTATAAGCAATTTAATGTTGTGAAACAGCTGTTACATAATCCTCAGGTAACAGAAATTATTCACGCGGGCGATGCTGGGCGTGAAGGGGAATTGATCGTACGAAACATTATTAATCTTTGTAACGTGCAAAAGCCGATGAAGCGTCTTTGGATTTCTTCTTTAACGAAACAAGCTATATACCAAGGATTTAAAAATCTATTAGATGAAGCAGATACAATTAATACGTACTATGAGGCGTATACAAGGTCATGTGCGGACTGGGTCGTTGGTATGAATGCATCGCGTGTCTTTAGTATTTTGCTAAAGAAAAAAGGAATGAACGATGTATTTTCAGCTGGTCGTGTACAAACACCGACACTCGCATTAATTGTAAAGCGTGAAAAAGAAATAGAGAACTTTAAGTCTGAGCCGTTTTGGGAAGTGTTCGCAACCTTTAATATAGAAGGAAAGAAGTATGAGGGGAAATGGGAGAAGGATAGTGAATCCCGCTTACAAGACCCTGATATGGCAAATAAAATTGCAGCATTTTGCCAAGGGAAACCGGCCGTAGTAAAAGAAATGAAAACGGAGCGTAAAGAGTTTCAGCCGCCGTTTTTATTTAATTTATCAGCACTGCAAGCGACAGCTAATAAAGCTTTTAAATTTTCACCGAAAAAGACGCTTGATATAACACAAGCACTATATCAAAAAGGAATAGTTTCTTATCCTCGTTCGGATTCTAACTATGTTACACAAGGAGAAGCAGCGACGTTCCCTGATATTTTACAGAAGTTAAGTCAGTTTGATGAATATAAAGGTTTATTACCAGCTCCAGTTGAATCGATTATGAATAATAAGCGTTATGTGAATGAAAAAAAAGTGACAGATCACTACGCTATTATTCCGACAGAGCAAGTTACAAATCCAAGCAAACTATCAGGTGATGAAAAGAAAATTTACGATATGATCGTAAGAAGACTGATTGCGGCGCATTATGAAGTAGCAATCTTTGACTACACAACGATTACAACTCTTGTAGACGAACGTGCTGAATTTATTTCAAAAGGAAAACAGCAAATTCAAGAAGGTTGGCGTAAAGTTATTTTCCAAGATGATAAAGATGACGAAACAATTCTTCCAATTGTCGCAGAAGGTGAACAAGGGAAAGTTGTAAAGGTGAAAGTGAAAGAAGGAAAAACACAGCCACCGAAGCGTTATACAGAAGGTCAACTTATTACGTTAATGAAAACGGCAGGTAAGTATTTAGAGAACGAAGAGCTTGAGAAAGTATTAAAGAAAACAGAAGGTTTAGGTACAGAGGCAACTCGCGCTGGAATTATTACGATGCTGAAAGACCGTAAATATATAGATGTGAAGAAAAATCAAGTGTATGCAACCGATAAAGGGAAAGTATTAATTACCGCAATCGGTGATAAAATACTGGCTTCACCAGAAATGACAGCGAAATGGGAGCAGCGCCTTGCGGAAATTGGGGAAGGTACAGCATCACCAGCTACATTTATGGAACAAACGAAAAAGCTATCAGCGAAAATTATTGAAGATGCAGTGGAAATGTCGGAGAAGTGGGATTTCACTGGATTACATGTTGAATCGATTGAGCGAAAAGGATCGAAATTTACAACTGGTAAAAAGGTTGGTAGTTGTAAAAAATGTGATGGCGACGTGATTGATAAGTCAACGTTTTACGGTTGTTCTAACTACAACACAACGCAATGTGACTTTACCATCTCGAAGAAAATATTAAGTAAAACAATTTCACAAAAGAATATGACAAAGCTCTTAAAAGGTGAAAAGACCGATTTAATTAAAGGCTTTAAAAAAGGCGAGAAAACGTTTGATGCGATGTTAGAGTGGAAAGAAAATAAGATTAATTTTGTGTTTGAGAATTAAGTGATTTCAACAAATAAAGGTTTTTGTAACAGGTAAGGTTTGGGGAAATATGGATAGAGAAGAAAAAGCATGACAATTTTATGTCATGCTTTTTTATTTTATAATTACAAAATTTTGTGTACTAATATTAAAAGGAAGGACTTTAATGTGACATTTCGAAAATTCCTTATTCTTGATTATATTCTATAGAGACTTAAGTTTTCCTCGTGCCCTGTACGTACACCGAAGATACTTAAAAAATTTGTCATGATTTTTTGGGAAATAGAAAATCCAAGGTTTAAATAGCAACACCGGTTCTGCTGGTGGCTTAATAACATTTATCAATGCTGCATTGCTTATATACTTGATTAAATCGTCTGAAGGATTTATACATGTTAAAAAATTGAATTGTTTAAGATTATTTGGATCTCTGTTGTTAATGCCTATTACAATTATTGAATTCAAGGACCAAGCTTGATTGGATTGTGTAAAACCGGAAACCGAAAGAGGCCCATAAGCTTGTAAAAGCGTCTGCCAATCCCCCAAAACCCAATCAAAGTTGTTTATTCCTTCTAATTCAACTGTCCTTATTAGTTCCTTGTAGGTATTATCGTATAAACTTGAATAAAGTCCTATATTGTTGATGTAAAGTTCCTTAAACTTTTGGCCCAATGAATCCATGATATCATTTGACATTCTGCTCATCCAACTGAGGAAAAGAAATCATTATGAAATTGATTCAAGTGAAAAAGAAAATATTTTCAAAAAATTAAGAAGTTTCATATCTTAATCTATTGACATCCAAATATTGTAATGCTAATCTAAACATACCGACGTCCTGTATGTTTAGATTAGAAGAGGTGTGTAAATGAAAATTAAAGATTCAAAGCAAACAATTGAAAAAATATTAACGGTGTCAGCAACGCTGTTTAGTGAGAAGGGATTTGATAAAACTAGTATACAAGATATTGTTGATTCTATTGGAATGTCACGTGGTGCTATTTTTCATCATTTTAAGTCGAAAGAAGATATATTAGATGCAGTAATAGAACGACATTTAAATTATACTTACGAGATGTTGGAGCAATTAGCTAACAGCGTTGATTCAGTAAATAGTAGGGATAAGCTGATAAAAATCTTAGAGATACTTATATCAGACAAGAATATTCATACGATTGATAGTGTTTTAAATGTCCAAATTAAAAATCCACAGTTTGTTATTCAAAGAATAAAAAAAGGTGTAACAAAAGAAGCGTTAATTTTTAAAGAAATTATAGAACAAGGGATAGCTGATGGATCAATTGAAACTGAATATCCTAATGAATGTGCAGAAGTTTTTATGTTTTTGATAAATATTTGGACGAATCCAGTTCTATTTAATCGTAAAAAAACAGAAACAATTAGGCGGCTGATTTTTATGCAATATATGATGAGGCAACTAGGTGTTGATATTGTGAGTGACAAATTAATAGAATCACTTATGGAGAATTATCCGAATGTAGAAGATGGTGATATAGATGAATAGTTTTGCGGTAAAAATAGATAAATTGGTAAAAACATTTGCTGGTTCAGAGGTGATTAAAGGCAGCGCAATGACGGTGAAAGCCAATACCATATATGGATTCTTAGGTGCCAATGGTGCAGGGAAAACAACAGTGTTTAAAATTTTATCAGGATTATTGGTTCCTACATCTGGGAAGGTTGAAATTTTTGGAATGGATATAACGAAAAATCGCGAGTTGATATTAAAAAATATAGGAACTTTAATTGAAGTCCCAGTATTTTATGAGCATTTATCAGCAACTGAGAATTTAAAATTTCATTTAGCATATATGAATGTGGAAGGATTTGGAGTTTCTGAAGTTTTAGAAATGGTAGGCCTTACTCAAACGGGCGACCAACCAGTTTCTAAATTTTCATTAGGAATGCGACAAAGATTAGCAATAGCACGTTCGTTCATTCATAAACCTAAGCTTTTAATTTTGGATGAGCCAGTAAATGGACTAGATCCACTTGGAATTCAAGAAATGAGGGTGTTATTTAAAAATTTATCTAAAAATTACGGGATGACCATTCTTATTTCAAGCCATATTCTTAGTGAACTTGAACATATTGTAGATTCAATTGGAGTCATTGTGAATGGAGTGGTTGTAGAAGAAGCACTTTTAGAAGAAGTAAAGACAAAATCTCCGAAAGGATTAGAAGAATATTTCTTTAAAATTATGTCGGGAGGAAAAGTATGTGTTTAATATAATACAACTTGAAATTAGAAAAAATAAAATAAATACGTTTATTTTGGCGAGTGTTATTTCTAGTATTGGTTTACTTGCTTTTATCTATTTTATTGCATTTGTTGCACAACAAACGAATGAAGTTCAATTTCAGAACTATACTAATATCTATAAATTTACTACTTTAATGGGGATGATTGTTTTTTCATGTATATCATCTGTAATGTATACTCGCTTTATTATTGAAGAATATAAAGGTAAACAAATGACATTGTTATTTTCTTATCCTATTAATCGAAAGAAAGTTTTATTTGCAAAGTTACTTATTGTACTTGGTTTTACTACGGTGTCTATGATTATTTGCACTGCTATACCTATCATTATTTTTAGTTTAACAGAAAAAATTTCTCCTATTGTTCCAGACACTCTTTCACAGCAAGATATTTTTTCTACATTGTTAATGATTGTAATTACTGCTTTTATAACAAGTATGGTAGCCCTTATTGCTATGAGAATAGGTTTTATTAAAAAATCAGTTCCAATTACAATTATTTCTGCTTTCGGATTAATTGCACTTTTAGGGAATACTGTGGCATCTGGCTATGATAAGCCTATGTTAGGTGTCATTATATTAGTAATAATTGCTGCTATTGGAATTTTAGTTGCTCTTGAATTGATGCAGAGAGTAAATCGGATGGAAATAGATTAATTGAGGAGGGAAGCTAATGGATAATTACCAGGAAATAGTTGAATTGAATGGGAGACGTAAAATAGAGATTCATATTAAAGGAGGAATTATTTTTTGTCATGCAATAAAAGGAACAAAATTAGTTATAAATGGATCGTTAGGACGGCATTGTAAGGGAATGGAAATAAATCAACTATCGAATTGTTTAATTTTAAAACAAAAAGTTCGCTTTACTCCAATTCTTATGGTTGGATTTCCTAAATCGGTTTATTTAGACATAGGTATTCCAGAGGATATGATCGATTATCTAGTTATTAATCAAGATATTGGTGAACTGACTCTTGAGGGACTGCGAGGTGAAAAAATAGAAGCTAAAACGAAGGCTGCAAAGTTGAATGTAAAAGATGTCTTATGTGATTCTTTAGATTTAAAGGTTGGCAGTCGTCCGGCAGATATTCAATTATTAAGAAAAATTCGACATACTAATGTACAGTCTATTTCAGGGAAAATTAAACTAGAGATGGCTGAAGTAGGTGGGGATTTGAATTGTTCACCTGGTGCAGCAGGGGCTTATATTAAGATTCCACCCAGGGCAAATGTACAAATAAATAAAAGTGGGATTAGAAAGTGTGCAGTAAAGGCTAGATTATCAGGAGAGCAACTTTATCAATTCAATTTAAAAGCAAATTTAGGAGAAATAAGAGTTGTAAATTAACAAAGAAAAAAGGGGGGAGAGTATGGAAAAAATTAAGTTGTTTTGCCTGCCATATGCAGGTGGATCAGCATCTATGTATTATCAACTAAAAGGATATATGCATAAAATAGTAGATGTAATCCCAATTGAATATTCAGGGCATGGAGAACGTATTTCAGAAAATTATTATGCGAGTTTCAAAAATATGGTAGACGATATAGCAAGTAAGATAATTGATTATTTGGATGATGATCAGTTTTCTATTTTAGGTTATAGTATGGGAAGTTTAGTAGCTTTTGAAGTTTACTATGAAATACTTAAGCGTACAGGGAGAAAGCCACTTCATCTTTATTTTGTAGCAAATGGTCCTCCAGAAGAAAAAGATAATAATTTAAAAGTATCTAATATGTCATCTGATAGAGTAGTTGAAAATATAAGAAGTCTAGATGGTTATGATTTTTTGTTAGAAGATAAAGAACTATTAGATTTGTGTGTGAAAAATTTTGAAGTTGATTTTAAACTATATAAAGAATATAAATACACTAAAAAAGAAGAAAAATGTTTGTCTAACATATCAATTGTTTATTCTGAGGAAGATAATGTAGATGATAATATTTTTAAATGGACACAATATACTGCAAGATTTTGTAATTATAAAAAAATGAAGGGGAATCATTTCTTTATTAATACTCATATAAAAGAATTGGCAAAAGAAATAAATGATACGTTATTAATGGAACTTAAGTACTTATAAACAAATATTATTTAATTTTAGGTGGGAGAATATGCTGAAAAATAATGCGGATGTCAAATTTCAAAAAGATGGTAATTTTAGGGAGAAGGCAATAGAAACTTTTTTATTTGATGAACATGTGTATCAATCAATTGCAAATTTTTGTGGTAAAAATAATGTTAAACTACTACAATTTTTTTCTGCATTATGGGCTTTTCAAACTGGTAAGTCGATGGGGAACGATATTGTAACCATAGGTAACTTTGATATTGAGAATTCATTTAATTATAAAAGTTATGAGATAAATATGGAGCAAACAATTATAGATTTAATTAATAGCAAAAAGGATAAATCTTCTACAAAATTAACTGAATTGAATTTTGGGAATTTTGGATATAATGATTTTTCAGGTGTAGTTTTATACCAGTTGGAAAAAAACAGAAATTCAGTCAACAAAGGGAACTTTCAATTAGAAATTGGTTTGCAGCAAACAGAGGGTAAACTGAAGATAGTTTATAATTTTGATACAGATTCTATTAGTAGTATGATGCTAAAGCTTTTACATAACAGAATAGAAATGATATGTAAACAAGTTATGTCAAGGCAAGCAATCTTACTAAAAGATATAGAAATATTACATGAATTAGAAAAACAACAAGTTTTAATAAAATATAATGAAACGTATTCTGAATATCCAAACAATAAAACAATCATTGAATTGTTTGAGGAGCAAGTAAATAAAACCCCTAATGCTATCGCTATAGAATTTGCAGGACAAGAACTAACTTATCAACAGTTCAACGCTAGAACTAACTATTTAGGTAAGTTACTGAGAGAGAAGGGGGTAGGACCTGATAAGATTGTAGCTATAATAACAGATAGATCGATTGAAATGATCTTGGGAATTTTTGCAGTCTTAAAAGCTGGAGGTGCTTATTTACCTATAGATCCTTCTCAACCAATTGATAGGATAAATTATATTCTTGAAGATAGTGGTACAGATATTTTGTTATCAGGTCATAGTGCTGACAATGTAGTTAATAATATTATTAACAATGTAGCTATTATCGACTTAATTGGCTGTAAGGAAGAGATAGCAACGAATCTAGAACATATATCAAAACAAAATCATTTGGCTTACGTCATATATACATCAGGTACTACTGGGAATCCTAAAGGGGTTATGGTCGAAAACAGGAATTTAATGAATTTAATTTGTTGGATGCTTAAAGATGACTTTAAAGAAACAGAAGTGATTATGCAAAAAACAACATATGCATTTGATTTATCGATTTGGGAAATGTTCTTATGGTGTATAAGAGGTGCAAAATTATTTCTTTTGCCTAAAGAGGATGAGAGAGATTTTCAAAAAATTGCAGAGAAAATCAAGAAGCATAATGTTACGAGATTATCCTTTGTACCATCAGTATTAGAGGAATTCCTTTTTTATACAGATGTGAATAAATTGACTTCACTAAAAAGAATACAGTTATCAGGTGAGGCGCTTCCTATAGAACTAGCAAATAAATATAATGAAAACTATTGTGTTGGCGCAAATCTTGTAAATTCATACGGTCCAACTGAAACGACAGTATTTGCTACTTCACATATGGTTCCGATAAATGAGAAACAAAAAGGAATTCATATAGGAAAGCCTATCGCAAACACCCAAATATATATTATGAATAACGAACACCTTTGTGGTGTTGGGATGGTTGGTGAAATATATATTGGTGGTGAAGGAGTAACGAGAGGTTATTTAAATAAACCTCAGCTTACAGCGGAAAAATTTGTAGAGAATCCGTTTAAACCTGGAGATACAGTATATAGAACAGGTGACTTAGGTCGTTGGTTAGAAAGTGGAGATATTGAATATTTAGGCAGAATTGATGATCAAGTAAAAGTAAGGGGATACCGAATAGAGCTTGGGGAAATAAAAACAAAAATAAGAGAAATTGAAGGTATTCAAAATGCTGCAGTTGTACTGAAAGAACTAGATGGCGAAAAACATTTATGTGGTTATATAGTTGCTGACAGAAAGATGAATGTGAAGAAAGTAAAAGTTCAATTAGAAAAAAATTTACCAGAATATATGATTCCAACATATATTATCCAAATGGAAAGTTTGCCGGTAACAAGAAATGGGAAATTGGATAAGAATGTCCTACCAAATCCCAAACATATTTCTTATGAGAAATATGTTGCACCAAGAGATGAAACGGAACGATATATTTCAGGGATATTTCAAGAAATCTTAAGGGTAAATCGAGTGGGAATTGATGACAGTTTCTTTGAACTGGGAGGGCATTCTCTAAGAGCGATAAGACTTGTGAACATGCTTGAACAAAAGTATGGGACACGGATTTCTCTACGGAAAATTTTAGAAAATAGTACAGTGCGAAAGCTAAGCGAAGAAGTAAAGAGGGATGCAAATCGAGAACAGCATGTACCGATTAAAAAACAACCTGAAAAAAATTACTATGAAATGAGTTCGGCGCAAAAAAGGTTGTATGTAATTGATCAGATGCAAGAACCGAATATTACATATAATATTCCACTAATGATTAAATTTGATGAGAAGATTAATACTAAGCAGCTATATAATGCGTTAACTAAACTTACAGAACGGCACGAATTATTAAGAACGCATTTTGAGCAGATAAATAACAAATTTATTCAGGTTGTAGAAGATCGAGTAGAAATCGATTTTAGTCATATAGAGGAAAAAAGTACAGAAATACTAAATGTTTATAAGAAGTTTATCAAGCCTTTTGATTTAAAAAAGGCACCTTTGATGAGAACGATGGTTATTGAAACTGAAAAAAATGAAAGCATTCTATTAATTGATATCCATCATATTATTTATGATGAGGGATCAGCTCAAATATTATTAAATGATTTAGCTAACTTTTATAACGGAAAAAAATTACTAGAACTTAATATTCAGTATAAAGACTATAGTGTATGGGAGAATGCTAGAGATTTAAATGAGCAAAAGCAATATTGGTTAAATGAGTTTTCTGATGAAATACCTTTACTTAATTTGAAAACTGATTTTCCGAGGCCGCAGTATCAAAGTTATTCTGGGAAAAGAGCTATTACAAAACTAAGCAAAGATATAAAAGAATTAGTAAGAGGAGTTCAAGTAAAAACAGGTGCTACGGAATATATGATTGTATTGTCTACTTTTATGTTGTTGCTTAACCGGTATAGTCGACAAGAAGAAATTATAATAGGTAGTCCAGTAGCTGGAAGGACTCATGTAGATACTCAAGATATATTAGGGATGTTCGTAAATACATTGGCTATTAAAGGTAATTTACATCCTGATATGAAATATATTGAGTTAATACAACAACTCAAAGAAAAATGTTTAAGAGCACTTGAAAATCAAGATTATCCATTTGAAGAATTAGTAGAGAATATAAGGGTCGAAAGAGATGCATCAAGAAACCCTATTTTTGATGTTATGTTTGTGTTGCAAAATAATGAATCTACCGAGCTAACATTTGGAAAACAAAAAGCACAAGCAATAGAAATGGATAATAACACGGCAAAATTTGATTTAACAGTTAGTATGACGGAAAGTGAAGATGGGTATGAGCTCATTTGGGAATATAGCACGGATTTATTTAAAGATGAAACGATTGAACGTATGAGCCAACATTTTTCACAATTATTGACTAATACTTTGAAAAATCCACAAAAGGAACTATGTGAATTTGAGTTGTTGAGTGAGGAAGAGAGACAAAAAGTACTAATTGAATTTAATGATACAGAGGTTACGTACTCTCAAGATAAAACGATTATTGAGTTATTCGAAGAGCAAGTGGAGAGAACGCCTGATAATATAGCATTAGAATTTGGACAAATATCTCTTACTTATAGAGAACTTAATTCTAAAGCTAATTATTTAGGAGAGGTGTTGAGAAAAACAGGGGTGAAACCAGACTCTGTTGTGGGAATAACTTCAGAAAGATCTCTGGAAATGGTTATCGGAATATATGGGATTTTAAAATCTGGAGCAGCATATTTACCAATTGATCCAAAGAGTCCAAGAAACAGAATGGAATTCATAATTAAAGATTCTAATATTAAAATAATGTTAGGTGGTCCTGGTAGTAAGGACTTGTTAAATGGTTTATCTGATATTGTGATTGTTGATATTACAGAATGTAATGAAGAAAGAGAAAGTAACTTAAAGGTGCTATCAAAACCGAATCATTTAGCGTATGTAATTTATACGTCTGGGACTACAGGTATGCCTAAAGGAGTAATGATTGAAAATAGAAATATTGTCAATCAAGTATTTTGGCAAATAGAGAACGGTAATTACACTGAAAAATCAGTTATTGTTCAGAAAACAGCATTTTTCTTCGATGGTTCAGCTTGGGAAATTTTCCCTTGTTCAGTAGCTGGATGTAAACTGAGCATACTTAATGAGGATCAAAATAAGGATCCAGGGGAACTTATAAAGTTTTTACCTCATAATCAGATAGCTCTCACACCATCAATGTTGAGGATGATATTAGAATATATAGAGGACCATGATCAAGCTGAGGTATTTCAATTAATTAATAAATTATATTTAGCTGCAGAGCCAATATCAAAAGATTTATTGGAAAGATTAAGAGAATTGATGGGGGGAAGATTTGGTAACTTATGTAATTTGTATGGACCTACAGAAACTACAGTTACTGCAACTTCTTATCATTTTAGTAATCAGGAAAATATAGAAAAAGTTCCAATTGGAAAGCCAATATCTAATACACAAGTTTATATAATGAATGGAAATACCTTATGTGGAATTGGAGTACCAGGTGAATTATGTATAGCGGGAGCAGGTGTATCGAGAGGATATTTAAATAATCCTATGTTAACTGCTGAAAAATTTGTAGAAAATCCGTATAAACTAGGAGAGAAAATTTATCGTACTGGAGATTTAGCTTGTTGGCTAGAGGATGGTAATATTGAATATTTAGGTAGAATTGATGATCAAGTTAAGATTAGAGGATTTAGAATTGAACTTGGAGAGATTGAGGAGAAAATAAGAACTCTACCAGGAATCCAAGATGCTGTTGTAGTTGTAAAAGAAAATAATGATGAAAAATATTTGTGTGGTTATTTAGTGTGTAAAGCAGAATGGAATGTTTCTGAAATTAAAATGAAACTTAAAAGTATGTTACCTGATTATATGGTACCAACATACATTATGCAGATAGATAAGCTTCCAATTACTAGAAATGGGAAGCTGGATAAGAAGGCTTTACCATGCCCTGAATTTGTATTAGCAGAAAATTACGTCGCGCCAAGAAATAAAATTGAATCAGCTATTATAGAAATGTATAAAGAAATTTTGCATATAGAACAAGTTGGAATAGATAATGATTTCTTCGAATTAGGTGGGCATTCATTAAAAGCGACAGTTTTAGTGAATAGTATAGAACGAAAATTTGGAATGAGAATTCCATTACGTAAAGTAATGGAATTAAAAACTGTTCGGAATTTAGCTGAAGAAATTAAAGAGGTGGATGGATATAAACTATATTCGCCAATTGAAAAGCAAGTAGATCGTCATAGTTTTGAACTGACTTCAGCTCAAAAAAGGCTGTACATCATTGATCAAATGCAAGGGGAAAATATTATTTATAATACCCCTCAAATTTTAGAAGTGAATGGTTACCTTGATTTGAATAGGTTGGAAAAGGCATTTCAAAAGTTGATACAACGTCATGATATTTTAAGAACTCATTTTATTATGGAAAATGGAACACCAATTCAAAAAATAACTGACAGTATTGAATTTTTGTTAGAGTTTGAAGTGATAAATAAGGAACTAGATATTCAGCAATTATTAAATGAATTTGTAGAACCATTTAACTTAAGTGAATCGCCATTATTAAGAGCAAAAGTTGTACAGATTACAGAAAATAAATCAATTTTAATAATTGATATTCATCATATTATTTGTGATGGAGTTTCAAAGAAGACTCTATTGGGAGATTTATCGAAGTTCTATGAAGGGAAATATTTAGCAACTCCAGAAATTCAATATAAAGACTATAGTGTATGGGAAAATAATAGAGAATTGTTTGGACAAAAGAATTATTGGTCAAATGAATTCGCAGAAGAAATACCGGTACTTGATTTAATTACAGATAATCCAAGAACTCAGAAGAAAAGTTTTAAAGGACAAAATATTATAACTAAATTAGGACTAAAATATAAGAATGCTATAAAACAGCTAGAAAAAGAAACAGGGGCAACAGAATATATGGTATTGTTGTCAACCTTCATGTTATTGCTAAGTAGATATAGCAGACAAGAAGAGATTGTTGTGGGAAGTCCTATATCTGGTAGAACTCACTCGGATACAATTGATATGTTAGGTATGTTTGTAAATACTTTGGCGATTAAAGGGAATTTGCAATCTTCACAAAGATTTATAGATTTGGTGGCACAATTACGAGAAAAATGCTTAAATGCGTTTGATAATCAAGAATATCCATTTGAAGAGTTAGTAGATCAACTTAGTGTTGAAGGGGATCCTTCTCGAAATCCAATTTTTGATGTCATGTTTGCATTTCAAAATAATGAGAATGAAAAGATAACATTTGGAGAAGCTGATGTTGTTTTATTGCCAACACCAAATAATGTATCAAAGTTTGACTTAACAATGAACATTGAAGGTATTGAAGATGGATATGAGTTGAATTGGGAGTATTGTACGGACTTATTTAAAGAAAAAACAATTGCTCGTATGAATGAACAATTTGTCCAATTATTGAAAAATGCTTTGAAAGACCCACAAAAGAAACTGTGTGAAATTGAATTGTTAACAGATACAGAAAAAGAAAAAGTTATTTATGAATTCAATAGGACACATATTGAATATCAAAACGATAAGACGATTATTGAAAGATTTGAGGAACAGGTGGAAAAAACTCCAGATAAAATAGCTGTAGAATATGAAGGGGAGAGCCTTACCTATAGACAATTGAATGCAAAGGCAAACACCATTGGGAAAAATTTAAGAGACAAGGGAGTACATACAGAATCCATTGTCGGAATTGTAACAAAGCGTTCGCTAGAAATGATTGTTGGGATTTATGGTGTACTAAAAGCAGGTGGGGCGTATTTACCAATTGATTCAGAATATCCGGTAGAGAGAATTAATTTTATGTTGAACGATAGTAAGGCAAAAGTATTGTTAGTGGGTGAAGGTAATCAAAGTATAGTAGATCATATAGATGCTTCAACTATACTTGTTAATCTTACAAATTGTGAAGAGGATCAGATAAACCCAGTTCATATCTCTCAACCAGATAGTTTGGCATATGTCATTTATACTTCTGGTACAACAGGAACACCGAAAGGTGTAATGGTTGAAAATAGGAATGTAATGAATCTATCTAATTGGCAAATCGATGAAGGGAAGTATGGAGAAGATACGGTTGTTCTTCAAAATTTAAACTATATCTTCGATGGTTCTGTTTGGGAAATTTTCCCTGTTACTTTATCGGGAGGAAAACTGTTAATTATTTCTGAAATACAAAACAAAGAACCTAGAGAGTTATTAACTATTTTAGAGAAAAAGCAAGCTCTGTTAGTACCATCAATGTTCAGAATGTTGTTGGAACATGCAGAAAAAAATGGAAAAGCGGATGAATTAAAGCAGTTTGAAAGACTATATTTAGGAGCTGAACCACTTACTAGTGATCTGATAGCGAAGTATGAGGAGATAACAGGGGCAAGTATAGACAATATAAACAATTTATATGGTCCAACTGAAGCTACGGTTGTAGCTACTTCATATCGATTTAACGGGAAAGATAATAGAGAAATCATTCCGATAGGAAAGCCAATTGCCAATACTCAAATATATATTTTGAATAACAAGAGTATATGTGGAATTGGTATGCCGGGAGAATTATGTATTGGTGGTTCAGGTGTTTCTAGAGGGTATTTAAACAGAGCAGAACTGACGGCTGAAAAATTTGTAGTTAATCCTTACAGACCAAATGAGAGAATCTATCGAACGGGAGATTTAGCTCGTTGGAATGAAGATGGAAATATTGAATATTTGGGTAGAATAGATGAACAAGTTAAAATTAGAGGGTTTAGAATTGAATTGGGAGAGATTGAAGAAAGAATTAGGGATGTAGAAGGAATCAGTGATGCCGTTGTTATTGTTAAAGAAAACAATGGTGATAAATATTTATGTGGATATGTAATAAGTAGTGAATCTATCGATATTAAATACATTAAAGAGAAATTAAGGGGAAATTTACCGGAATACATGATTCCGACGTATATCATGCAATTATCTAATTTCCCATTGACAAAAAACGGTAAATTAGATAGGAAATCTTTTCCAGATCCGCAAATTACAGATAGAGAAGATTTTGTTGCACCTAGAGATAATGTAGAGGAAGGTATTATGGGAATTTTCAAAGAGATTTTAGAATTTGAAGTGATTGGTATAGATGATAGTTTCTTTGAACTAGGAGGACACTCATTAAAAGCGACTAAATTGGTAAATGCATTAGAAGAAAAGTTTAAAGTTAGAGTTCCGCTAAGTACGATATTAACAGAAAAAACAATTAGAAAAATAGCTGAAAAAGTAAGAAATACAGAAGTGAAATCAAATAGTGATACTATTGCCTATCCAGAATTGATAGTAGCAGTAGAAGAGGAGGTATAAGTACCAATGAATAGAAAATATAAAATGAGTTCTGTCCAAAAAAGTTTATATGTAATTGATCAAATGCAAGAATCAAATATCACTTATAATATCCCAATCATGTTAGAAGTCGAGGGGGAAATTGATAAAGAACGCTTACGCATAGCTGTAAAACAGCTATGCGTGCGTCATGAGTTATTAAGAACTCATTTTGCACATGTGAAAGATAAATTTCTCCAAATTATTGAGGATACAGTTGATATAGAGTTAGAGCATGAAAAAAGCATACAAGAACATGTGCAACGAGTTTTCAAAGAATTCATTCGACCTTTTGATTTAAGTGAAGCACCTTTAATGAGAATAAAAATACTTGAAATAAAAGGTGAAAATACGATTTTGATGTTGGATATCCATCACATAATTTGTGATGGTGGTTCAACAGGTCTTTTAATAGAAGAAATGTGTAGATTGTATAATGGAGAGGAACTTTCTCCAGTGGGTATGCAATATAAAGACTACAGTGCTTGGCAAAATTCGAGAGATATGACGGAACAGAAAAATTATTGGCTTGACGAGTTTTCTGAAGAAGTACCGGTTTTAGATCTAATTACAGATTTTACTAGACCTAAGCAACAGAGTTATAAAGGTAGTAGTAATACCATAAAAATAGATCATAAAACTAGTAATGCTGTTAAACTCTTTAGTAAAGAAACAGGGGCAACAGAATATATGATATTGATGGCGAACCTTATGATGCTGCTAAGTAAATATACGAGACAAGGTGAGATTGTTTTAGGTACACCTGTTTCAGGCCGTACTCATCCAGCAATCCAAAATATGTTAGGTATGTTTGTAAATACTTTGGCGATTAAAGGGAATTTGCAATCTTCACAAAGATTTATAGATTTGGTGGCACAATTACGAGGAAAATGCTTAAATGCGTTTGATAATCAAGAATATCCATTTGAAGAGTTAGTAGATCAGCTTGGCGTGGAAAGGGAGCCTTCTCGAAACCCTATTTTCGACATTATGTTTACTTTTGAAAACAAAGAAATGAACTCATTGAGCATGGGAGATTATAAGGTAAATGGTGTGAAAGTTGATAGTAAGGTAGCAAAGTTTGATATTACTGTTACTGTTATAGAAACAAATGACGGATACGATGTAGAATGGGAGTATTGTACGGACTTATTTAAAGAAAAAACAATTGCTCGTATGAATGAACAATTTGTCCAATTATTGAAAAATGCTTTGAAAGATCCACAAAAGAAACTGTGTGAAATTGAATTATTAACTGATACAGAAAAAGAAAAAGTTATTTATGAATTCAATAGGACACATATTGAATATCAAAACGATAAGACGATTATTGAAAGATTTGAGGAACAGGTGGAAAAAACTCCAGATAAAATAGCTGTAGAATATGAAGGGGAGAGCCTTACCTATAGACAATTGAATGCAAAGGCAAACAC
This sequence comes from Bacillus sp. RC251, assembly GCF_044908765.1. NCBI lineage: Bacteria > Bacillati > Bacillota > Bacilli > Caryophanales > Bacillaceae > Bacillus > Bacillus sp. RC251. Next base: position 892,999 of record NZ_JBIYDP010000001.1, read on the forward strand.
CATTGGGAAAAATTTAAGAGACAAGGGAGTACATACAGAATCCATTGTCGGAATTGTAACAAAGCGTTCGCTAGAAATGATTGTTGGGGTTTATGGTGTACTAAAAGCAGGTGGGGCGTATTTACCAATTGATTCAGAATATCCGGTAGAGAGAATTAATTTTATGTTGAACGATAGTAAGGCAAAAGTATTGTTAGTGGGTGAAGGTAATCAAAGTATAGTAGATCATATAGATGCTTCAACTATACTTGTTAATCTTACAAATTGTGAAGAGGATCAGATAAACCCAGTTCATATCTCTCAACCAGATAGTTTGGCATATGTCATTTATACTTCTGGTACAACAGGAACACCGAAAGGTGTAATGGTTGAAAATAGGAATGTAATGAATCTATCTAATTGGCAAATCGATGAAGGGAAGTATGGAGAAGATACGGTTGTTCTTCAAAATTTAAACTATATCTTCGATGGTTCTGTTTGGGAAATTTTCCCTGTTACTTTATCGGGAGGAAAACTGTTAATTATTTCTGAAATACAAAACAAAGAACCTAGAGAGTTATTAACTCTTTTAGAGAAAAAGCAAGCTCTGTTAGTACCATCAATGTTCAGAATGTTGTTGGAACACGCAGAAAAAAATGGAAAAGCGGATGAATTAAAGCAGTTTGAAAGACTATATTTAGGAGCTGAACCACTTACTAGTGATCTGATAGCGAAGTATGAGGAAATAACAGGGGCAAGTATAGACAATATAAACAATTTATATGGTCCAACTGAAGCTACGGTTGTAGCTACTTCATATCGATTTAACGGGAAAGATAATAGAGAAATCATTCCGATAGGAAAGCCAATTGCCAATACTCAAATATATATTTTGAATAACAAGAGTATATGTGGAATTGGTATGCCGGGAGAATTATGTATTGGTGGTTCAGGTGTTTCTAGAGGGTATTTAAACAGAGCAGAACTGACGGCTGAAAAATTTGTAGTTAATCCTTACAGACCAAATGAGAGAATCTATCGAACGGGAGATTTAGCTCGTTGGAACGAAGATGGAAATATTGAATATTTAGGTAGAATAGATGAACAAGTTAAAATTAGAGGGTTTAGAATTGAATTGGGAGAGATTGAAGAAAGAATTAGGGATGTAGAAGGAATCAGTGATGCCGTCGTTATAATTAAAGAAAACAATGGTGATAAATATTTATGTGGATATGTAATAACTACCCAAAATATAGATGTCGCTAACATTAAGAAGAAGTTAGGCGAGAACTTGCCTGAATATATGATTCCAGCATTCATTACGCAGTTAGAACGATTACCAGTAACAAGAAGTGGGAAAATTGATAAAAAAGGATTGCCTGAACCTAATATTACAAGTTCCGAAAGTTATGTTCCTCCAAGAGATGAGATAGAGCTAGATATCGCTAAGGTATTTCAAGAAATTTTAGGAACAGAGCGTGTAGGTATTGATGATAGTTTCTTTGAATTGGGTGGTGATTCGATTAAGGCAATTCGTATAGTATCTAGATTACGAGAATATGGATACGAAATAAATGTTCGAACAATTATGCAAAATAGAACTATACGTAATATTAGTACGAGAGTAAATAAAGCGGAAATAAAAGTGGTAGATCAACAAGAAGTCGTTGGTGATATAGAGCTAACACCGATTCAAATGGATTTCTTCCATAGCAATCTAGCTCATCCTGAACATTTTAATCAATCAATTATGCTAGAAAGTAAACAAAGAATTGATCGAAAGAAAATTGAAAATACACTAGCTACAATTGTTAAGCACCATGATATGTTAAGAGCAGTATTTCAAGATGGAAAGCAAAAAATAAAAACCATTACAGATAGTGAATTATATGAATTACAATACATTGATTTATTGGAAATCAGAGGAATGGAAGACGTATATTCAAGAATTAATGATCAATTAAATAAGCTTCAAATGAGTATGGATTTAGAAAAGGGACCGTTATTAAAAGCAGCAGTAATTAAAACTGAGAAAAATGATTATTTGTTTCTTTGTGCCCATCATTTAGTAGTAGACGGCGTATCGTGGAGAATTCTTATAGAGGATATAAATATAGGGTACAATAGTAAAGATGGTACTCCTACATTACCATCAAAGACAATGTCATATAAAGAGTGGAGTAATTTATTGCGAGAATATCGTAATAGCCATATTTTAAAGAAAGAAATTCCTTATTGGAAACAAATTGAAGAGAACGTAAAAGAGAGTTTAATAGAAAAAATATCAAACGAAGATAAATTTAACATGGAGCATATAGAGCTAGCTTTAACACAAGAATTAACAAATAAAATGTTATATAAAGTTAGTAAGGCTTATAATACAGAGATTAATGATTTATTACTAACAGCCTTATCTAGAGCGGTAAATAACGTAACAGGAAAAAGTACAGTAGCTGTCAATATGGAGGGGCATGGAAGAGAAACGATAGAGGGTGTTTCAGAAATTGACAGGACCGTAGGGTGGTTTACTAGTGTATATCCTGTTGCAATAAGTGATATTGGTAAAAGTATTCGAGAGGATATTCGGAATACAAAAGAAACATTGCGAAAAGTACCTAATCGTGGAATGGGATATGGTGTATTAAAAAGGTTGGGAGAAAGTGTCATAGAAGGTGTTACACCAGATATTACTTTTAATTATCTTGGAGAATTTGTTCAAGAAAATAGCCATGGGAATTTTGTAATGAGTGATTTACCGTGTGGAAAGAATGTTTCAGACGATAATGATCTTGGGACACCAATCTCCTTTAATGGAGCAATTTCTAATAATGTATTCCACATGATAATAAGTTATGATAAATCAAAATTTAATACTGAAAATATGGAGTTAATGAAAGAAAGCTTTAAAAAAGAGCTAATAGAAGTTATAGAGCATTGTATTATGGTTGAGCAATGTGAACATACAGCATCCGATTTTGGAGAATTGAATTGGAGTGATAATGAATTTGCTTTAGTGCAGAATAAGCTTCAAGAGCAAGGATATGATATAGAGAGAATTTATCCTATGACACAAATGCAAGAAGGAATGCTATATCATAAATTACACAATGAAGATTCAACAAGTTATGTAGTTCAGACTGTATTCCAGTCCAATATCGCTATAAATGAAAAGATTTTGAAAGAATCTTTTGAGTTACTTGTAGCAAAACATGAAGTTTTACGAACAAATATAGTTTTCAAAGATGTAAGTGACCCTAGACAAGTGCTATTAAAAGATAAAGAAATTGAATTTACACAAATTGATTTAACAGAAATAGAAAATAGGCAAGTAGAATTAGGTAAAATAAGGGGAATGGATGTAAGAAGAGGTTTTGATTTTGAAAAAGAAAGCTTCCTTCGAGTAATTCTAGTTAAATTGGATGAGGAAGATTATCGACTGATTATAAGTTTTCACCATATCATTATGGATGGATGGTGTCTATCCATATTAATGAATGATTTGATTTGGTTTTATGAACAGTTATACATGAAAAAAACAAAGAGTGATTTGAAAGAGTCTATTCAAAAAACATCTAGTTACGAAGATTATATCCGATTAACACAAAATAAAGATAAGGAAATAGCTCTTAAATATTGGACAAGGCTTTTAGAAGATTATGAAGAACCGGCAGGTATAAAGCCGATAGGCAATAGAAAGAATGAAGAAGCTAGCGAAGAAGTTCAAAGAATTGAAATAAGTTTATCTAAAGAAGAAACTCAAAAGCTAGAGAAAATAAGTAATAAGCTTGGGGTTACTGTTAACACTGTAATAGAAACTGCATGGGGAATAATTTTACAGAGATATAACAACACACAGGATGTAATTTTTGGGAAAGTAGTATCAGGAAGAAACGTTAATTTAAATGGAATTGAAGAAATGGTAGGTCTCTTTATTAATATGGTACCTGTGAGAGTGAAAAATCAAGGAGACGATAGCTTTTCAAGCATAGTATCAACCTTACAAGAACAAGCTTTACAAACCTCACAATATGACTATAGTTCATTAGCAGAGATACAAAATTGTAGCATATTAGGTAATGATTTAATTCAAACTATGATTGCGTTTGAAAATTATCATTCAGAAGAGCGTAATTTAAATACGAGATTGAATTTAATGATGGTAGACGGAAGAGAGCAAACGAATTATGCTTTGACTTTAAGTGTAAATCAAACGGAAGTATTAAATTTAGGCATGATCTTTGATACTGAGTTATTTGGAATACATGAAGTAAAAAGAATTCTTAATAGATTATCTTTGATTCTGAAAAGTGTTATAGAGAATCCAGAGATAAAGGTAAATAACATTGAATTATTAAATGAGGAAGAAAAAATATTGGTGTTGAATGGATTCAATTCAACTAAGACAGAGTATCCTGACAATAAAACAGTTGTCGAACTATTTGAAGAGCAAGTACAAAAAATTCCTAATGAAATTGCTATTGGTTCAGAAGATCAAAGAATTACTTATCATTATTTGAATGAACGAGCGAATCAAGTGGCAAGAAAGCTCAAAAAGCTCGGAATGGAACAAAACCAATTTGTTGCAATTATGGCTGAAAGAAAAATAGAAACTATTATTGGAATTTTAGGTATATTAAAAGCGGGTGGTGCTTATTTACCGATAGATCCGAAACAACCAATTGAAAGAGTAAAATACATTCTTAAAGATAGTGATGCACAATTCATTTTAGCAACTGATATAAATGCTTCATTGTTTAATAATTTATCTTTAGAAAAAATTAGTTTACAGAAAGCAGCACTTAAAGATGAATTATCGTCAAATTTAAATATAGTAAATACATCTAGGGATTTAGCGTATTTAATTTATACATCTGGTACTACAGGAACTCCTAAAGGGGTAATGGTAGAACATCGAAATATAAATCGTTTAGTGAGAAATGCGGATTATGTAGATTTTGAAAATGTTCGAATCTTACAGACGGGATCCCTTGCTTTTGACGCATCTACGTTTGAAATTTGGGGAGCTTTGTTAAATGGAGGTAGTCTCTATTTAGTTGATGATGAAGTAGTAATGAATCCTAAGCTACTGCAACAAATGATATCTGAATTTGCAATAAATACGATGTGGTTTACAACTACTCTATTTAATCATTTAATTAGTTCTAATTATAAGATTTTCGATTCGTTAGACCAAGTTCTATTTGGTGGAGAAGCGGCATCAGCAGAACATGTTCGACAATTGATTGCTCGAAATAAGAAAATTAAATTATGCAATGGTTATGGCCCAACTGAAAATACAACATTTACAGCTTGTTATCCAATAAGTAATGATTTTGATGGAGGCAACATTCCAATTGGAAAGCCGATATCTAATACGCAGGTTTATGTTTTAGACAATAATAAAATATGTGGCATTGGAATGCCTGGAGAACTATGTGTTGGTGGAGATGGATTATCAAAAGGATATTTAAACAGACCAGAGTTGATGAAAGAAAAATTTATTAATAATCCATATAATTCAAGTGAAATTATATATAAAACCGGTGATTTGGTAAGATGGTTAGAAGATGGTAATTTGGAATATCTGGGAAGAATAGATGAACAGGTTAAAATTAGAGGTTTCCGAATTGAACTTGGTGAAATAGAGAATACTATAAGAAAAATAGAAGGTATTCGTGATGTGTCGGTAATTGTAAATGAAGAGAAACATGAAAAGTATTTATGTGCGTATGTTTGCTACGATGATGGAATAGAATCCAGAGATATATTGAATTATTTAAAAGGTAGTCTACCAGAATATATGATTCCGACATATATTGTTCAACTTGAAAAATTACCTATAACTAGGAATGGAAAGTTAGATAGAAGAGCTTTACCAATGCCAGAACATAAAGGGACAGAGCAATACATTTCACCTAGAAACAAAATTGAGTTAGTTATTGCAGAAGCATTTCAAGAAATTTTAGGAATTGAACAGGTTGGCATTGATGATAGTTTCTTTAGATTAGGAGGACATTCATTAAGAGCAACTAGATTAGTAAACAAAATAGAGCAAAAATTAGGGACTAGAATTCCATTGAGAGATGTGATGGAAGAGAAGACCGTGCGTAGAATTTCTCAGAAATTACAGCAATCTACCGATTTAGAAAAGAATAAGCCTATTGAAAAACAGCCTAAAAAACCAAGTTATGAAATGAGCTCAGCTCAAAAAAGATTATATGCTATTGATCAAATCCAAGGTGAGAATACCACATACAATATGCCGGGAATGATGAGAGTACAAGGTAGTCTTGATTTGGAGAAGTTGCAGCAAACGGTCAATGCTCTGATTAAGCGCCAAGAAGTATTAAGAACACATTTTACTATGAAGAATGGACAACCAGTCCAAATAATTGAAGACAATGTTGAACTTTCTGTTGGATACAGAAAAGGGAATAAGTTAAATATTGATAAGATCTATAAGGATTTTGTGCGACCGTTCGATTTAAATAAAGCTCCATTGATGAGAGTGCAAGTAGTAGGAATTTCAGAAAATGAATCGATATTAATGTTAGATATTCATCATATTATTTGTGATGGTGGTTCAATTGGTGTGTGGTTTGAAGAATTTTCGAAAATATATAATGGCGAGGATTTGCCGGAATTAAAAGTACAGTACAAAGACTATAGTGTATGGCAAAATTCTAATGTTATGAAAGAGCAAAAGAAATATTGGCTAGATGAATTTTCTGGTGAATTGCCATTGCTAAATTTACAAACAGACTATCCAAGGCCACAAAAACAAAGTTTTAAAGGTAACTCTATTAAAACGAAATTGAATAGTAGTACAAGAGAAGCAGTAAAGTTGATAAGTAAGGAAACTGGGGCTACAGAATATATGGTTTTATTATCAACATTTATGTTATTGCTTAGTCGATATGCTAGAACAGAAGAGATTATTGTTGGAACACCTATCGCTGGAAGAACCCACCCTGAAACACAAAATATGCTTGGAATGTTTGTCAATACATTAGCGATTAAAGGAGATATGCAGCCAAATCTTACTTATCTACAATTAATAGAGCAGTTAAAAGAGAAATGTTTGAAAGCGTATGATAATCAGGAATATCCATTTGAAGAATTAATTGAGAATTTAGATTTAGAGAGAGATATTTCAAGAAATCCTTTATTTGATGTTATGTTTGCATTGCAAAATAATGAGGAAAGTCATTTGAAATTAGGAAATACTAAATTAGAGCAAATTGAATCAGAAAGTGAAATATCTAAATTTGACTTGACAGTTAGTATGACAGAAATTGAAAGTGGCTATGAGCTGTTATGGGAATATTGTACAGACTTATTTAAACAATCAACAATAGAACGAATGGGATTACACTATTCCGAGTTATTAAAAAATGCAGTGGAAAATCCAAAAAGAAATATTTATGATATTCCATTAATGGGTTATTCTGAGTGTAAAAAAGTACTTGAAGAATTTAATATAACGACAACTGAATTTCCTGGTGAGAGTACAATTGTTGAGCTCTTTGAAAAACAGGTTGAAAAGACACCTGAAAAAGTAGCAGTTATTTCTAATGGTCTTGAATATACGTTTGGTTATTTGAATAAAAGATCAAATCAATTAGCACACCAGCTTCAAAAGTTACAAGTACAACCAAATGATTTTGTAGGGATATGGGCTACACGTAAAATTGAAACTATAATAGGGATTTTAGCAATATTAAAAGCAGGTGGAGCTTATTTACCAATTGATCCGAAACAACCTATAGATAGAACTCGTTATATGCTTAGAGATAGTCGTGCAAAAGTGCTTCTTACGGAAGTTGAGAATTTACCAGAGCTGCTTGATGGTTCTTTAACTGTACTTAATTTAAAACAAGAAAATATTTATGATATGTCTTGCGAAAATCCTACAGTCATGAATCAAACAACTGACTTAGCATATTTGATCTATACTTCTGGGACTACAGGTGAACCTAAAGGAGTTATGGTAGAACATAGAAATGTAATTCGGTTGGTTAAAAATACAAATTATGTTAATTTCCATGATGTGGGGATTCTACAAACGGGATCATTAGCTTTTGATGCATCCACATTTGAAATTTGGGGTTCTTTATTAAACGGTGGAAGATTATACCTTGTTGAACAAGATGTATTAATGGATGTAGAAGCATTAAAACAAATGTTAGCTAAACATCAAATTAACACGATGTTTATTACAACTGCTTTATTTAATCAATTAGTTATTACAGATTGTACAATTTTTGATTCGTTAGATCAGTTGCTCTTTGGTGGAGAAACTACATCAGAAGAACATGTTAAAAAATTAGTTAAGAGCAATAAAAAATTAAAACTTTCAAATGTGTATGGGCCGACTGAAAATACGACATTTACAACACATTATCCTATTTATTCAGAAGAGTTATTAGAAAAAACTCCAATTGGGAAGCCGATATCTAACACAACAGTTCATATCTTAAATGGACATAATTTATGTGGAATTGGTATTCCAGGAGAATTATGTGTCGGGGGTGCCGGTGTAGCAAGGGGATATTTAAATAAAGCGGAATTAACAGCTGAAAAATTTGTTGTAAATCCACTGGTTCCTGAAGAAAAAATCTATCGTACAGGGGATTTGGCACGCTGGCTTGAAGATGGGAATATAGAATATTTAGGAAGAATTGATGAACAAGTTAAAATTAGAGGGTTTAGAATTGAACTTGGTGAAATTGAAAGTAAACTTAGAGAGATACCTTATATTCAAGATGTAGCTGTTACTTTAATAGAAAAGAATAATGACAAATATTTATGTGGTTATGTAGTTAGTAAACAAAAAATCATAACCGAAGAAATTAAGAATCAATTAGGAAAAACTCTTCCACAATATATGGTTCCAACATATATTATGCAACTAAGCGCTTTACCGATGACACAAAATAGGAAAGTGAATAAAAAGGAATTGCCTATTCCTGATTTTGATAATTCGAATCATTATGTTGGTCCAAGAGATGAAATGGAATTATGTGTAGCAAGAGTGTTTGAGGAAATTATTGGTATTGAACGTATAGGAATCGATGATAGTTTCTTTGAATTAGGAGGAGACTCAATTAAGGCGATTAGAATTGTTTCAAAGCTACGTGAGAACGGGTACGGAACGGATGTTCGAAATATTTTGCAAAATAAAACTATTCGTAAAATATGTCTAGGTATAAGTAAAGCGAGAAACATAATAATTGATCAAAGTGAAGTAACGGGAGTTGTAGCATTAACGCCAATCCAAATTGATTTCTTTAATAGTCAATTAGAAAAGCCAAATCATTTTAACCAATCATTTATGTTGGAAAGCAGTGAAAGAGTGAATGAAGAACATCTTAATAAAGCAATTACTGCTATTGTAGAGCATCATGATACATTAAGGACTGTATTTAGAAGTGGAGAACAGGTTGTTCAGTCGATAAAAGAAAGTGCATTGTATGATTATCACTCCTATGATTATTCTCATATTCAAAATAAAGAGGAGTTATATGAGAAAATTAATAATAGTTCTAATAGTATACAGGCCAGCTTTGAAATTTCTGAAGGACCTTTAGTTAAAGTTGTATTATTCCGAACAAAAGAAAAAGATTACTTGCTAATTTCTATGCATCATTTGGTAGTAGACGGAGTATCATGGAGAATTATTATTGAAGACTTGAATAAAGGGTATACTCTTTCTAAACAAGGAAATGAGGTAATTCTTCCTAGAAAAACTATGTCGTTCAAACTTTGGAGTGAGGCTTTAAATAAATATAGAGAAAGTGAATCGCTAAAAAAAGAGATACCATATTGGCAAAAAGTCGAGAGGTTAGTTAAGGAAAGTAAGTTACCTACAAATCAATTAGGAGAGAAATATTTACCTAGAGAATTAGTGATGCATTTATCAGAATCCGAGACAAGTTATTTACTGTACCAAGCAGGGAGAGTCTACAATACTGAAATTAATGATTTACTTTTAACAGCGGTATGTAGGGCTGTAAATAAATTGGATGGTAAAGAAACTGTGGCATTGAATCTTGAAGGACATGGAAGAGAAATGCTAGATCAAGATATAGTGATTGATCGAACGGTTGGTTGGTTTACAAGTGTATATCCAGTAGCTGTAACAGGGATAGGAGATTCTATTACAAATGATATACAAAAAACAAAAGAGGCATTAAGCTCAATTCCAAACAAAGGTCTAGGATATGGAGTGTTAAAGGCATTGGGAGAAAATGTTTTGGAAAATGTTAAGCCTGATATTACCTTTAATTACTTAGGAGAATTAGATCAAGAAAGTGGATCAGATTATTTTAATATGAGTGATATACCACGTGGTGAAGAGATTGCAATAGAGAATGAATTTAGTACTGGTCTTTCTATAAATGGAGCTGTAACTAATAAAAAACTTCGAATGGTTATAATTTATAATGGCTCAAATTATAGTGAAAAATTTATGCAAGCATTGAATGATGAATTTAAAAAACAATTGTTAGTTATTATTGAGCACTGTATTGAAAAGAGAAAGAATGAAAAGTATATAGAAAATACTAGAAGTCATTTAAACAGAGATGAAGCTATCACTCAAGTAATATGGGAAGAATTTGGATTAGACAGTATATTGAAATCTATAACTGTTGAGAAAAAAGAGCACTCAGTTCTGTTTGTGACAGATTTAAGTAGTGAAAAGAGAGGCGAGATTAAGGGAGAAATAATTAATAAATTATCATTTTTACAGGTTCCAGATTATATCGTTGATATGAATAAGTATCCATTAGTTTCAGGGAATATGGAGGAGGAACAATTTATAAGCTTGTGCAGTGAGTTAGAGAATACAAATAATATATCGTTACCGAAAATTACTAAAGATGGTGAAATGGGTGAAGTTATAGAGGGATATACACCTTCAATCATGCAAGAATTGTTTTTATCAACACCGAATACTATGATAGAGGAAAAGATTATAATAGAAGGGGATTATGATAAAGACAGCGTTATAGCCGCTATAGAAAAAGTTGTTCAAGAACAATCTATTTTAAGAAGTACTTATCAAAAAATAGCGGATAGATATACTATTTGTGAACATGGTTACAATACGTTTTGGAAGCCAAATTACTTTGATCTAAGATATGCTACTTCTACTTATATTACTGCAGTATATGATTTAATTCATGGAATGCGGAGAAAAATGAGTACAAGTATATTAACTGAAAATAATATGTTAAGCAATATTGTAATTACACAAAAGACCGAAAGAGAATATTGCATTTATGTGATTATTCATCATAGTATTTGGGATAAGGCAAGTAATCAGATTTTTAAAGAGAAAATTATAGACATTTTGAATTTAAAAGCAAAATATGTAAAAACAAATGAAACGTATAAACAATATGTAAATGAAGTAACAACTAGTAAAATATATGCGGAAACCCATAACTTATCGAACTTAGAAAAATTTAAAGAGAAAACGGATGAGTATGTAAAGCGTAATATAAATAATGTGTTAGAAAAGTCAGTTGTTTCATTATTTAAAATGGGTTCGGCTACAGAAAAGCTTTATAACGACAAACCTTGGTCACTATTCGCGTATATTTTGAACATACTTGCTAGAGAAAATAAATTAACAAATATCCATACTGAACCTTTACCAATACTTATTTTACAAGAAGATAGAAGATATATGACAAATGATTATAGTAATACACTTGGAGAGTTTTTAGATTGGTTACCATTGCTAATTGAGGGATCTAAAGAGAATGAGTTGCTAGACTGGCAACAAAAGGTTAATGAAATTCAAAATGTAAAAAAAGAAAACCATTATAGTTTAGTTGAACTATTAAACTACAGCACAGTCGAGATGAGAAATATGATGGCATCAGTTCTTTCAATCAATTATCAAGGTGGGTTTAGTATTGAGTATGAGGAGATGCAAGAGATACTAAAAAATGATGATTATAATAAGAGTACAGAAGTTTTTGTAAATAGCTATTCTAATTATTTAATCTTGTCGTATCCAATTTTTAGTGGTTGTTCAGGAGATATAGAAGAAGTCATTCAAAATGAATTAAATCAATTGGAAGACTTACTAAATAAGAAAGTTGAAAGTGAGCAATTTGAAAAAGTAGTAATTAAACATTAAAAAAATGATAATATGAGACCGCTAAATAGATGATTGCTGAGTTTATTAAATTGAAGTAGAGGGATTCTATTATTTTTAAAACATAGTAGAATGTATTTTATCATCTATCATGGTTAGTAACATGAATTTAAGGTCATACTATTCTCTTTGCACTTTGAGGAGATGGTATGATCTTAATTTTTGAAGAATGATATATACGTAAAACTTTTGAGTAAGAATATAATTAATGAAAGGTTTATAAAACATGTTAGAACTTTATTTAGCAAATATATTAAATATGAACAAAGCAAATTACCAAAGGTTATATTCTGTTATGGATGATTTTATAAAGGTAAAAGTGGATGAAATGAGAAAGTATGAGGATAGACAGAGGACAATATTAGGAAATTTCCTTGTGAAATATTTTATCGCAAAAAAAGTAAATGCCAATATAGAAGATATAAAATTAGAGGAAGATGAATTTGGTAAGAAAAAAATAGTAAATCATGTTGGGTATTGTTTTAACATTTCTCATTCAGGAGAATGGGTATTTATAGGTATTGCAGAATCTGAAATAGGTGTAGATGTTGAAAAAATAGAATCTTTGGATTTCTTAAATATTGCTAGCTATTTTAGTAAGGAAGAAAAAGAATATTTAACAAAATTGGATTCAAAGGTTCTTGAGATGGAGTTTTTTAGGATTTGGACAGCGAAAGAGAGTTATATAAAATATAAGGGGTTAGGTATGGTAATTCCGTTAGAATCATTTAGTGTACCGATATCTGAAAATGAGAATTTTGTTAAAACGTTGTATGAAAAAGAATCAAAAGAGGCATTTGTTACATCATCAAAAATAAATGAAGAATATTATATAAGTGTATGTGGAAATTCTGCTATGGAACAATTAGAGTTAATATATTTAGATTTAAAAAATGAAATAGGATTATCAGATTATTTTTCCTCTATGAATGATAGATAAGGGGATATAAGATATTAATATTTATATTCCTGAAAAAAATGTATTTTCTTGTACAATACAATTTCCTATTAACATAAAAGATTCGATTATTCGAAAAAATGAACCTTTGCGGATAAAAAACTCCTTAGTTAGAAGGAGGGCACTGAAAAAGTCCACTTCATAAGAAAAAGAAGGTAACCATCTACTATATACAGGCGGTTACCTCTTTTTCTTTTTAGATATATTGAAAAGATATATGATATTTTTTCAAAGCTTTCACTTTTTCAGTCGCCTTGCTAGAAGGGGGTGCTTTTTTGATGTAGCCCTGAAATAAAGTTTAATTAAACTAACTCTATAAACGATGATAAAAGAGCAAATAGAAAAGTGTGTTTTGAAAAAAGATTGATTAAAACACACTTTTAATATATTCAACTGAATCATTTTTTATAAAAATGTTTGATTAGCTTTGTAACCGTTATTCCATTAAGTGACCCCTTAATGAAATAACGTGACTGACATTTTTAAACAACGCTAGTATGTTTTAAATGACTTGATTGTCACTCACACTACCATCGATACTATACCTTGTGAGCCACATTATTAAAGATTTAATGATTTAGTTGAGATGGACTCACTTTTTGAATTTGAACAAGTATGTCAAACGATTTACCTAATGATATATCAACAGTTTTCGGTATGTCAGGGCCTTCGGTAGTTATTCCGGAAAAAATTGGATGTTTTTCGTTTAACCAAGTATTTGTTATTCCGTTTGCTTTACGTAAATCAAGTAAAAATTGGTCATTTTTTACTTGTCCAAAGGTATAGTTATAGCTGTTTGGATCATCTGATTTTAATATTCCATATGGACCAAATTCACGGTTACTATTATAAACATTATATCGGCCTTCAGAAACAGAGGTTCCAATAGATACATACCGTTTTCTATAATGTTCTGCTAAATGTTGCCCTGCTACTTTAGGGTATATAAAAGGTATCATATTTGTTTTCGAAACGTGTCCATTATGTGCCCATACAATTGTTTTTCCTAGGTGTTCTTCTGTCCACTTCACATTTTCATACATTGCAATATCATGTTTCAAAAAAAAATCCGATGGGTTATCAGGAAATGATGCTGCCATTGTAGTAAACTGCTCGATAATACGGGCAGTTTGTTTTATCCATGCAAACTCTTTGGAATTTCCATTTAGAGTATTTTTATTTTGTTCTAATAAAGCATTGATTTGTTTAGCATCTGAAATATATTTTTCTTTATTTTCTTTCGTAAGGCCGCTAAAGATATTAATATCCTTTGTTACAGGAATAAGGTCTTTTATCTTCTCTTCTAAACTAGGCAAAAGCTTTGGATTGTTTCTGCGTACATATTCTGTTATATTATTATAAATATTTTTGCTTACTGATTGTATATCCATCCCAATGACACGCACTTTGGATTTATGTTTTGGATCAGCGTTATATTCTTTTATCCAATTAATAAGATTTATTATCTCTTTCGTGTTAAATTCAGGTGATAGATGTTGGTTTGGGTTCCCTTTACCAGTAAGAACATAACGATCAAGTTTTAAAGCTCTGTCCCACCCCTCTTCTAAAACTAAGTTGGTAAAGCCTTTTTCAGATACTAAATAATGAACAATGCGATGTTTCATTGTAAAAACTTCATGAGCCCCATGCGTAGTTTCACCTAAACCCACGATTGAAGCTGATCCTACCATATCCTTCAGTGGTTTTAAATCATTAAGAGATGCAGTTGGATTAGTTGTTTTTAAAGGCTTTGCATGCTCTTCTAACCATTTGGCTATTGGATTAATATTGTAGGGACTTGTAAAGGAAACTTCTGTGTCTGAAGCTACATAAGTATTTTCTGTAAAATTAGTCGATAATATAGTAGACGTAGGAATTGTAGTAGTCATTTTTTTCATAAAAACCTCCTAAAATATTTATTTGAATCAATTTCATAATCCTCAAGTTTAAACGATGGAAAAGCCGCGATTCCTTTATTAAAGGGCTTTCAAGAGTGGCTTTCGTCATTGACGATTCAATATGGTACATTGGATGCGGGCTACGATTATGAAGCAATTTATACATAACTTTATCGTGTGAAAGCTAAAGAAATCATTGCCTATAACAAGCGAAACGAAGGAGAGTTTCTTCGGTTTGAGGGACACTTCGCTCCCACTTTCAAAAACATACTTCTAAAATTCTGCCATTTCAACTGAGGAAAAGAAACAATTATTAAATTGATTCTTTTATTAGTTTTTTGACATGTTCTAAGAGCATCTGTTTGAATCATCAATTCTCTTCTCACAAATCTATTCTATTTCCTAAAACTCACTTATTTCTTAATAGATTCTTAAGAAATTATTAATTTACTCATGTCAATAAAAAACAAAATTACTTACACTGGTGTTTGTAAAAATGCACAATAAAAATATCGCCTAAAATAATAAAAAATTATTGTAAAACGATAAGTTTTATAATAAAATCGAAATCAGAATAAATAAGTGTGGTGCTTTTTATGAAAAAGATAAAAATGTTGTTTTTTAATTAGAGGAGGTATAAATATGGACATTAACAATTTGATTATTGAAAATATGGATAACCCTCATGAGTTGGAGAGAATGTATAGAAAAGACCCGAAAGTTTTTAAAAAGTCATTCTCACAAGCATGGGATGAAAAACCTGATTCTCAGCTACTAGCTGCTTGGTACGAAAGATTGCATTTCAAGGAGACGGCAAATAAAGAAAAAATATCGCTGTTTCAAAAAGGTTTCTTATTCATGGGCATGTTAGCTATTCTAGCTGGGCTAAGCACTAGAATCATTTTCCACTTTGTCGAGCAGGAAGCAATTGCTCCAATTAACTTGGCTTTTGGTGTAATTCCCTTTATTGCTGCTTATTTTATTTACAATAATACCCCGAAAAAAAGTATTATTTATTTCCTTGCAGCGTTGTTCCTAATTGCCGGGTTGTACCTTAATATGTTGCCATTAAATTATAAAGACAGCAGTATCCTTGCGTATTTACATCTTCCTATATTGCTATGGGTCTTATTGGGACTTGCGTTTACGGGAAATGAATATTCAAAAGGTAGTACAAGATTAGCGTATATTAAATTTAATTTAGAATACGGTCTTCTCTACGCAAGCATGGCAGTGAGCGGAATGATACTAGCATTATTCACCATGCGATTATTTAGCTTTGTTGACTTGGATATAGGAGAGTTCTATTTTAGTAATGTTGTTTTATTTGGAGCTGCCGCTCTCGCTGTAGTGGCTGCATACTTAGTATCATTGAATCTTAAACTTGCTAAAAATATTACACCATACATATCTAAAATTTTTAGTCCGCTTGTCTTGATCACATTGTTTATTTATCTTATAACGGTAATTTTGGTCGGGAAAAATCCATTCTTGGATCGTAATTTCCTAATGGCCTTTAACGGAATACTCCTTGGTGTATTGGCTGTTACTATATTTTCTATCGTTGAGAGTGATTCAGACGAGAAAAAGAGCATTTCAGATTATATAAATTTTGCCTTAATTGTTCTGGCACTTATTATTGACACTGTCGCATTGTCAGCCATTGTATTCAGACTTTCTTCTTACGGGATTACACCTAATAGACTTGCTGTTTTAGGTGTAAACATACTGATCTGGGCAAATCTCATTTGGATTATGTTCTCCTATATGCGTTTCTTGCAAAACAAATCAGGGCCGACAGCTATCCAAGATGCCGTTACGAAGTATTTACCAATCTACGGACTTTGGGCAGCTTTCGTAATATTTATTTTTCCTATAATGTTTAATTAGAAAGGCTTTGTTAATGTAACGACAAGCTAATTTTCTATAACGTATAAAATCCTTAGAGCTGATAATTATCGTTACTTCTATAATTTCTCGACAATAAAAAAACGTCCTAAAGTAGGACGTTTTTTTATTATGTATATCGCTGTTTTCTCTTAATAAGCAACAACACCTGTGAAACACAAGCAAGTACTGGTAGTTCAATCAACGGTCCAATAACGAGTGCAAGTGCAATAAGAGGCTCGTCCGGAAAAGCTGTTACAGCAATAGCGAGTGCAACAGGTGAGTTTCTTGCTAATGTTGTTAAGTTTAAACTTACTGTATCTTTATAAGGTAAACGCATTATGCGTCCGATAAATTGTCCCAGTACAAAATTAATGATGAAGAACAATAGAACAGGAATGAGTAGTAATAAAACGACATTCATATTTTGTAGTAAATATTTTCCTTGTGATGCAAACATCGCTACGATAGCTAAACTTAAAAATACAATTTGAGCAGAGCTGAAAAACGGAATGAGTTTATTCTCGAGTGTTTCAGTTTTTTTCATTTTATTCATAATGAATTTTGTAGCGTGTGCAAGTACAAATGGTAAGACGATTACGATAACAATACTTTCTACTAAAACAGAAACCGCTACAGTCTTCATGACACCAGCAAATAAAAATAAATAAATGGGAAGGAGTAGTACTTGCAAAATTAAATTTACAGGCAAAATTGCAGTAGAAAGTGCTACATTTCCTTTCGCTATTTCAGTAAAGATTAAGTACCAATCTGTACATGGAGTAACCATTAACATAATAAATCCAACCCAAAGTGCTGGGTGATCTGAAAGAAATAGTGCACCTAATCCCCAAGCGAGTAATGGTGTCCATAAAAAATTAATAGTAAGGCTCGTTCCAGCGAATTTTAAATTGCGGAATCCATTTTTTATTTCTTTCAATGGGATGCTGAGGAATAATCCATACAGCATGAAAAATAAGAAGGGGACAATAAAGTGCTCTGAGTACATATGTATCAAATTAAATTGTCCGAGTACGATGCCGCATGTAACAGCAAAAAGAATAATAAAAGTTTGAATCTTTTCTATAGTGCTCATGAGTAAATCCTTTCTAAATATGAATTGCCCTCTCTACATCCATTATACAAATAATAAAGTTATAATGGGTGTTTTAATTGTATTGGGGATATTGTTTTTAATTTGAGATATTATTTTTTATCTAAAGTTACTTGACTAAAGTAAGTAGGTGCATTACAATCACTTACATAAGGTAATTAAATAACAAAAAGTTTTATGTGTTTTTACTAAAGGTATCTATTGGAACTTTTTATTAGAATAAGAATTTTTATGATGATGAATAATGAATATGATAAGAAAGTCTAGGTGAAGAAAATGGGATTATTTAGCTCGTTATTTGGTAAAAAAGAAGAAAATACAAAAGTAGAGGGGAATAAAACAATGTCAAAAGTATTATTTGTAAAAGCAAACGATCGTCCAGCGGAGCAAGCAGTTAGTTCAAGAATGTATGAAACATTTGTAAGTGCTTATAAAGAAGCGAACCCAGATACAGAAATTGCAGAGTTAGATTTATTTGCATTAGATCTTCCGTATTATGGAAATGTCGCTATTTCAGGTGGATATAAACGTAGTCAAGGAATGGAATTAACAGCAGAAGAAGAGAAGGCTGTAGCAACAGTAGATCAATATTTAAATCAGTTTTTAGAAGCTGATAAAGTTGTATTTGCGTTCCCGCTATGGAACTTCACAGTACCAGCACCATTAATCACATATATTTCATACTTATCTCAAGCTGGAAAAACGTTTAAATATACAGCGAATGGTCCAGAAGGTTTAGCTGGTGGTAAGAAAGTAGTTGTATTAGGTGCTCGTGGTTCAGATTACTCTTCAGAGCAAATGGCTTCTATGGAAATGGCAGTTAATTACGTAACAACTGTACTTGGATTCTGGGGAATTACAAATCCAGAGACAGTTGTAATTGAAGGACACAATCAATATCCGGATCGTTCACAACAAATTGTTGAAGAAGGATTAGAAAACGTTAAAAAAGTAGCTGCAAAATTTTAATTTATGATAGTAAATGGAAAAACCAACATGGATGACCATGTTGGTTTTTTAGTCTGTTTTCCATGTTAAAAAATGTATATTTATAAAATGAATGAAAAGTTTGAAAATAGTATTGCAAAATATTATATATCAAACTATAATGAGTTCAAGAATAGTTGATACTTGAATTAAATATTCAGAAAATTCAATTAGTTAAAAATGGAAAATGAGATAAGGAAATTTGAATGGGGGTTATATTATGGCGAATAAAGTACCGTTTTCGTTCATAGTAGTTATTGGATTAATGTTATTTGCACTATTTTTTGGAGCAGGAAATTTAATATTCCCGGCAATGCTTGGTCAATCGGCAGGAGAGAATGTGTGGATTGCTAACGCTGGATTTTTAGTAACTGGTGTTGGATTACCATTACTAGGTGTACTAGCATTTGGTTTTTCAGGTAAAGATGATTTACAGTCATTAGCAAGTCGTGCTCACCCAGTGTTCGGGATTGTGTTTACAACAGTTTTATACTTAGCGATCGGTCCGTTATTTGCAATACCGAGAACAGGAAATGTATCTTATGAAATTGGTCTTAAGCCGTTTATGCCAGAGGGATTAGGTTCTACACCTTTAATTCTTTTCACAATTGTATTCTTTAGCATCACTTGTTTTTTTTCGCTAAATCCCGCGAAAATTGTCGATATTGTTGGAAAAATCTTAACGCCAATTAAATTAACATTCATCGGTATTTTAGTAATCGTTGCTTTTATTCACCCGATTGGAGAAATGCAAGCACCAGTTGAAGCTTATACATCACACGCATTCTTTAAAGGGTTCCAAGAAGGATACTTAACGATGGACACGCTTGCATCATTCGTATTCGGAATCATCATCATTAATGCAATTAAAGAAAAAGGTGCAAAAACGAAAACACAGATTATGATCGTTTGTGCAAAAGCGACAATCATTGCAGCATCTATTTTAGCAATTATCTATACAGCTCTTTCTTATATGGGTGCTTCAAGTGTTGCAAAGCTTGGACATTTAGAGAACGGTGGAGAAGTATTAGCGAAAGTTTCTAACTACTATTTCGGATCATATGGTGGAGTATTATTAGGGTTAATGATTACAGTAGCGTGTTTAACAACTAGTGTGGGACTTGTATCAGCATGTTCATCATTCTTCCATAAGTTATTCCCAAATGTTCCTTACAAAGCGATTGCCATCACGCTATGTGTATTTAGTGCAATTGTTGCAAACGTAGGATTAACACAATTAATCGCAGTTTCTGTTCCAGTACTAACAGCAATTTATCCACTAGCAATCGTATTGATTTTCTTAACATTCTTCCATTCATTATTCAAAGGAAGAGCTGAAGTTTATCAAGTGAGCTTAATCGTAACATTTATCATCAGCTTATTCGATGGATTAAGTGCAGCTGGAGTTAACATTGAAGTAGTAAGCCGAGTGTTCACTAAATTCCTTCCGATGCAAGAAGTAGGATTAGGATGGATCTTCCCAGCAATTATCGGTGGATTTATCGGATATGGCATTAGCGTTTTAAAAGCAAAAAATCAAGTTCAACCAGCTAGTGCGAATAAGAAAATAGGTTAAATAAAAAAGTTATAGAACTTGTTTCTATAACTTTTTTTGTTACTATTAATAATGAAAGAAAATAAAGTAGTAGGGGAAATAAAATGAAAAAAACAATTGATCATATCGGCATCGCAGTTCGAGATATAGAAAGTACGATACATTTTTATGAAAAGGTGTTGTTAGGAACTTTAATAGATCGTTACGTAAGTGAAGCTCCTGGTGTGGAAAGCGAAGTAGCCATTCTTGAAGTGGATGGAGATAGAATTGAATTACTTGCGCCTACGAATAATACGACATCTCCAATTGCCCGATTTATAAAGCAAAAAGGTAAAGGTGTTCATCACGTTGCGTACCGTGTCGATGATTTAGATGTAGCTTTAGAAGAGTTAAAAGAACAAGGTATTCGAACGTTAGAGCATACACTTCGAATTAATAAGCACGGTAGAAGATTAATATATCTTAACCCAGCGGATACAGAGGGAACAATCATTGAGTATTGTGATTATCCAGAAGAGAAGTAAAGAAATTTTATGATGGAAGAAGGGTATTGCGTAATAACGTAATACCTTTTTCATTTATGTATTTCACACTTTTTTCACAAATGATTCACGATAACTTTTCTTCTTTAGGAACTTACATAAATATATTTTATGATATAATAACAATCGACTTTAAAAATGTAAGTTGTATCTATGAAGGTAGTTACTATTGTATTGGAAGTTAAGAGGTGAGAGAGAAATAAAAAGTTACACTGTATAGAAATTTATATTTAATCAGGTTAATATTTCGTCGAAGAATGAAACTTGGGAAGTTTAAGGAATGAAAAGATAGTGATGAGGAAGAAAGAAGTGAAATGATTGTGAAAGTAATGAGAAGGTTAGGGGCATGGCTATTAATTGCGTGTGTACTTATCATATTGATACCAAAAAGTGCATCTGCTCATGCGTACATTGTGAAATCAAACCCTGCTGAAAATGAAACGTTGAAGAAAGCGCCATCTGTAGTGAAAATTGAATTTGATGAGGATATACAAGTTTCGCATTTTAATACATTGTTTGTAAGAGATACCTCAGGTACAAGAGTAGATTTAAAAGATGCTCATATCGATAAGAAAAACAAAAAAATATTAGAAGTAGGCTTAAAAGAAAACTTGAAAAACGGACTCTACTCTATTCAGTGGAAAGTGATTTCTGCTGACGGGCATCCTATTCAAGGAGTGATTCCGTTCCGAATTGGGTCAGAGGAAGCGGGAGCAGACGATATACAAGTAGAAGAGATGGGGTATGTCCCGCAAATAGATATGATTATGGAACGTGGAGTTTTATATACAAGTTTCTCACTATTTATAGGCGTGCTATTCTTTAATCTTATTATGTATAAAGGGAATGCAACCTCGGTTCGATCAAGGAGTAAGAACATAATATGGATCTCATTATTGGGTATATTGATTAGCTTATTATTCAATCTACCATTGCAAGCGAAAATAAATGCTGATGTTTCATGGTTAGAAGCATTCGATCCGTTACTATTAAAAGAAACATTACAGCTTTCTGTTTTTGGATATGTATGGATTACTCAAATGGTTCTTATTAGTTCGCTTATAATTGTTACGTATTTTGCGATGAAGTGTGAGAAGCTGTCGTCGTTTAAAGTATGGAGCATTCCAATACTATTGTTTATCGGGATACTTGTTATGAAAGCCTTTAATAGTCACGCATTTGGATTAAAGTTTAAAGAGATTGCGGTCGTTATGGACTTTCTACATTTATTCGCAGCTTCGTTATGGATTGGTGGTCTATCATCTATTGTTCTTCTTTTACGTAAAGAGGATGATAAGTGGAGTATGTATTGGGATATGATTAAGCGCTTTTCACCGTGGGCAACAGGTGCTGTCATCGTAATTTTAATAACAGGTCTTTTTAACAGTACATTCTTTATACCAACAATACACTCGTTATTTGATACGAAGTATGGATTAGCTTTATTAGCAAAGATACTTTTATTCATTTTCATGGGGATATTGGGAATTGTTCATTATGTGAAAGGGAAAATGAGAGCGGAGCAAGGTTTAGGCGCTACGGTGAAAGTAGAGTTTATCATAGGAATTATCATCTTTGTCATCGTAGCTTTTATGACAAACGTACAAACACCACCGATGCCTCCTACTGGACCTTTTACAGAGAGTAAGCAATTAGATAATGGATATGAACTTACTTTACATGTAAGTCCTAATAAAGTAGGACAAAATACATTCCATATTACTTTAAAGGATGAGAACGGACAACCTGTTACCGATATGGAGCAAATTATTTTAACTACGCAATCATTGGATATGAACATGGGAAAAGGTTCATTTAAAGTTTCGGCCGTTTCACCAGGAGAATATGAAGCGGAAGGTATGTATATTAACATGACAGGAAACTGGAATATACAAGTGCACGGATTAACAAAATCTCTTGATAGCTTTGATGCGGATTATAAATTTATAGTAGGCGGCAGATAAAGAGAAGGTATAAATAAAAAGGAGTTAATAGAAAATGAAACGTATAAAAAAAATTGGCACAACAATGATCGCAACAATTATTGCAATGGGAATTTTTTCGTTACCTGTTAGTGCGCACGTCACTGTGAAACCAGAAGCTTCGGACGTTAATTCTTGGGAGACTTACACGATAAAAGTACCAGTTGAAAAGAATGTAGCAACGACAAAAGTTACATTGAAAATACCGTCTGGAGTGGAATTCCAACAGTATGAACCAGTACCAGGATGGAAAGTGGAAGAGCAAAAAGATAATGCTGGAAAAGTGAAAACTGTAGTATGGGAAGCAACAGGAGAAGGGATTTTACCCGGTCAGTTCCAGCGATTTACTTTCGTCGCTAAAAATCCGGATAAAGAACAAAAAATAGCTTGGGATGCATATCAACAATATAAAGACGGAGAAATTGTTGAATGGACAGGCGATGAAAAAGCTGAAAAACCACATTCACTTACTACAATTGCAAAAGGTACGTCATTAACAGGAGAACATGGTGAAGTGTCTAGTGTAGAACAGAATGAAGGTACTAGTAATATGCAAGTAATAGCGATTGTCTTATCTATTTTGGCGATTGTATCGTCGGCAGGTGCGTGTGTTTTTGTAGTACGCCTTAAAAGGTAAGTAAGATTGAAAGGTCTCATCGAAAATAATGAGACCTTTTTTATTACGTCTATGGATTAGAAAGAATGAAGATAATGGTACTATTATAGCCACTCTATAATGAAATTTATTGATGTATGGAAATCAATTGACGATTATTAAGTCTTCCGGCAGGATATCATGTTCGAGCCAGTTTTCAATTAAAGTATTAAATAGTATGGGATTTGCTAAAGAGATTCCATGACCAATTTTAGGAATGATAATACCTGTGCAATTCGTATTATTTTCAAGGATTTCAGTCATTGAGTCTTTCATAATTCTTTTTTCTTTGTTTCCAACAGTTACTAATATATTACTATTAGCATCCTTGAAACCTTTTGGTATTGTAAACGACATATTTTCTTCTAATATCCTTACAAATGTATTTTTATTTATTTGACAACTGTCATGATAATAGTTATCAAAATGTGTTTCATCTATGTACATTGATGTTGCTTGTATTTTGGAAAATGTCTTACTCTTTATTAGGAAGTAGGTTAAGCTAAGGGGGCTTATTAATGTTTTAGCGAAAGGGATTGGTTTAACTAATGCGCTATTGATCATAGCATATTGAATTAAGTTTGGCTTCATACTGAGCATGGAAATTAATACTTGAGCGCCTAATGAAAACCCAATTACTATAACAGTTTGACCCTGACTTTTTTCTTCAATTAGGTCTATGATTTTTTCAGCACTAAAGTTTATTGAGAAAGGATCTTTACTTTTATTTTTTCCTTGCTCAAGTAAATCAGGAACAAGGCAGTGATAGTTAGTAAAATGTTTAATTTGTTTGTCCCACATCCAACCACTGACTCCACCACCATGAATAAAAACCATAAGTGGTGAGCTTGAATCTCCAAATTCTTTATACTGTAAAACCATATAATGCCCCCTTATGATTAGAATTGTTAGTCCATCCATATATAGTAGAGGTAATATTCTTACTACTTAAGTATCATCATACAATAAAAAGAAAAAAATTCCTTTTAATAAAACTCTCTGTAACTGAACTGTACTGATAAAAGGGTGAAAAAGAGCCTACAAACAGCAGGCTCTTTTTCATTTTTATTTCACTTCAACTTGCTGCCTTACAGCAAGTGTTTTCGGCTTTATATTTACGAAACAAATACTCACCACAATAAATAATAGTCCGATGAATAAGCTAATAGTAATGGCCTCATGTAAGAAAATTGAACTTACAATAATAGCGATTAATGGAATAAGAAATGTATAAGCCCCAACTTTACTTGCTTCACCAGCTCCAACAAGAGTAAAGTATGCAAGCCATCCCATTGCAATAACAAAGAATGAAATAAAGAGTAGTACACTAACAAATGGTATACTCCAAGCGATACTAGACCAGCTTTCAAACTCTGAACCAAATCCAATTAAGCAAAGCCCGCCAATAATAAGCTGAAGTGTTACCATCCAAATGGAATTAACGCGGTGCCCAGTCTTCTTAATAAATACTGTGCCAAGTGCCCAGCCAATAGCGCAGCCTATCGCGAGAAGGATTCCAATAATAGAAATATGTCCAGTTAAACTACTAGAGCTAATGACACCTACGCCAATAAATCCAAGAACAAGCCCAAAAATTTTTAAGCCGTACATAGATTCTTCAAGCCAAACCCATGAGAAAATGCCCAGTAAAACAGGTTGTAGAAATACAATGGCTGAAAATAACCCAGCGGGCATATATTGAAGGCCTACAGTTTGTAATCCGTAAAATATAATGATGTTAAGTAAAGAAGAAATAACGTATAAATGCCAAGTTTCTTTTAAGTGTAACTCTTTGTATTTCGGTAATGCGAAAAGGAGTAAAATGAATCCTCCAATTAAAGTTCGAACGCCTGCAAATAAAACGGGTGGTGTATAATGCAGGGCAAACTTAGATAAAGGCCAATTGATTCCCCACATGAAAACGAGAAAGGTAAGGATTATGGCCGTCTTAGTTCGAGAAAGCTGTGTCATGGTAAGACCTCCTTGTTGTTATTCATTTCACTATGATATGATATCGACTGTAATAAATAAAATGAATCTTTTTTATAAGGAGTATAAGTGATTAGTTATGACCATTACACAACTGCAAGTATTAATAAAAACTGTTGAGTTAGGTAGTTTTACGAAGGCTGCTCGGGTGTTAAATATGACGCAGCCAGCTGTAAGTCATGCGATTTCAAGTATTGAGTCAGAGTTAGGAGTTACGATTCTTATACGTGATAAACGAAAAGGGCTAATCGTTACGGATGTAGGAAACAGAATTCTTGTGCATATTAGAGAGATTTTGAACGGTGTAGAGAAGATTGAACAAGAAGTTGCGATGGAGAAAGGATACGAAGTTGGGACGATTCGAATTGGGAGTTTTCCGAGTGCCTCTGCACATTTCTTACCCAAAATGATAAACCTTTTTAAGGAGAAGTATCCGAACTTAGAAGTCGTTCTTTGTGAAGGAACGATTAAAGAAGTTGAAGATTGGTTAGTATCGAGGGTTGTTGATATAGGAATTGTTATTTTGCCTAATAAAGAGATGGAGATTGTCCCATTAACGAAGGGGAAAATGGTTGCTATCTTAAGAGATGATCATCCTCTTTGTAAGAAGGACTCTATTGCAATTAGTGATTTAGAGAATGAACCGATCATATTATGTAAGGGTGGATACGAACCACCCATTATTGATATGTTTAAACAAGCAAACGTACCACTTCGGGTTGAGTATGTAATATCGACCGTTACTACAGCTTTAAATATGATTCAAGAAGGGTTAGGTATTGCAATATTAGCTCAATTATCTTTAACGAATTTACCAAAGAATGTGCAAACGAGAGAATTGGAACCACAAGTATGGAGAGAAATTGCTTTAGCTGTTCCTTCATTAAAGGATTCCTCAATCGCTGTGCAGCTATTTATTGAAGAATTTCAAGCGCTATTTACAGAATAAAAAGAGGTGTCTCATATATCATAATGGGACACTTTTTAATTTACTTATAAAAAATCTATGAAAAGGATTGACTTATCTTTTTGTTGTAACTATAATGATTACATCGAGGTGGTGATCACAATGAAAATTAGTAGCCGCTTTTCTATAGCTGTTCATATTTTATCTATTTTGAAAAACAATCCATCTTCACTTTGTACTTCAGACTATATAGCTGAAAGTGTAAACACAAATCCAGTAGTCATTCGTAAAATGATGTCGTACTTGAAACAAGTTGGTTTTGTATATGTAAATCGCGGTCCAGGTGGTGCGGGATTATTAAAGGATTTACATGAAATCACATTGTTAGATGTATACCATGCAGTAAATGTAGTCGAAGAAGACAAACTATTTCATATGCACGAGCAACCAAATCCAGATTGTCCAATTGGAGCAAATATTCAAGCAGTGTTAGAAGTTATATTAATACAAGCGCAATCCGCGATGGAAGAAATTTTGAGAAATATTACGATGGGGCATTTGTTTGAAACTTTGCAAGAAAAAATGAATGTTTAAATCATATTTATATTTTTTTATTATTAATGTAACTGATTTGATTACAACTATAAAGGTAAGGTGTAAAAGTATGACTGTAAAAATGAAAGTATACTCAGATTTTATATGTCCATTTTGTTTTTTAGCAAAAGGTCCATTAGATGAAGTAGCGAAAGAGAAAGGTGTAGAAATTGAATGGATGCCATTTGAATTACGTCCAAGTCCATATTCAAAAATAGATCCATGGAATGAGCCAGAAAAATTAGGCTCATGGGATGCTTTTATTCTTCCAACTGCGAAGAAGTTAGGAATCGATATGCGTTTGCCGCGTGTTTCACCGCATCCATATACACATTTAGCTTTCGAAGGATGTCAATTTGCGAAAGAACGTGGACTAGGAAATGAGTATCATCACCGCGTATTCACAGCATTTTTCCAAGAAGAGCAAAACATTGAAGATATTGATATTTTAACAAAATTAGCGGTAGAAGTAGGTCTTCCTGAAGCTGAATTTAAAGATGCTTTAGTAACTCGTAAATATAAAGAAAAGCATCAAGAAGCAATTCAGCATGCATATGATGAAGCAAATATTATGGCTGTTCCAACTGTCATGATTGGAGATGAAGTCATTCAAGGGCTTGCTAGTAAAGAAACGCTACAAAGAGTCATCGATAAAGAAATTGAAAAGGATAAAACAAATTCATTTGAAGGTATGCAATGTAATACAGATGAATATTGCTAATTCGCTTGTTATGAAATAACAAAATAAATTATAAAACAAATATTTGGAGGAATTAAAATGTCAGCAACTACAACAAATTTAAAAGAAGCAATCGTTAACCGTCGTTCTATTCGTAAAGTAACAAAAAACGATGCAATTACGAAAGAAAGAATTGAAGAAGTTTTAAAAACAGCTTTACACGCACCAACATCTTTCAATATGCAAAGTGGTCGTATGGTTGTATTAATGGATGGAGAACATGAAAAGTTTTGGGATATTGTTAAAGAAACACTAAGAGCCCGAGTACCAGCAGAAAACTTTGAAGCGACTGTAGAAAGATTAAAAGGTTTCCATACAGGTGTTGGGACTGTGTTATTCTTTGAAGATCAAGCAACAGTAAAAAAAATGCAAGAAAATGCACCATTATATAAAGATCAGTTCCCATTCTGGTCTCATCAAGGAAATGCAATGTTACAACATACTGTATGGATGTTATTATCGGCTGAAGGAATTGGCGCATCCCTGCAACACTACAATCCAATCGTAGATGCTGAAGTGAAAGAAACTTGGAACATTCCAGCAGAGTGGAGCTTAGTAGGACAAATGCCATTTGGTGAGCCAAATGAACAACCAGGAGAAAGAACTTTCTTACCTACTGAAGATGTAGTGAAATTTTATTAAGAAATTTAATATATAAAAAGTTAAATAAAAGGAGAGTACATATTAGCCATATATGTACTCTCCTTTCGTATGCAATGTTAAACTCTTACTGCAAGAACGATTTCCTTCATATGAATCGAAGTCTTTCCTTACAATTAAAAATCTATTATGTTTATTATTTTGAAATGACAGTAAACATCCCCGTCATGTTTGGTGAGTAATCCTTAAAATCAAATTTTTCATAGAATGATTCTTTATCTTGTGATGCAAACAAACCGACAAACGCCTTATCAGGGGCATTCTCATGTAAGTATGCAACTAAACGATGCATGATTTCTTTCCCGATACCATGTTTCTGATACTCTGGATGAACTACTATATCTTGAATATAGAAATAGATAGATCCATCACCGACAATTCTCCCCATGCCGATAATTTGTTCATTATCTTTGACTGTGATGTAGTGAATAGAATGCTTCAGTGAAGTTTCCGCCACTTCAAAATTCATATAATTAGACCAACCAACAGAATCACATAAGTATTTGTACTCTTCTAATGTTGGAATGTTATGTTTAAACTCATATGTTTTCAAAATGTAACCTCCAAGTCCTTAAATACAACCAGTATACAAATTCGACATTTTTTTATCTTTTCCTCCTATGTAACTGAATCCCTTTTGGCTATTGAATTTCGTACAGTTTCCTTATTTGTATTAATTTATAAGAGTTTAGGGGAAAAATATTAGAAATAATGCAGTAGAAAGGGAAGTGGCAAAATGAATGATGAGAAAAAATATACAGTGGTAGGTACTGATGTTGAGGAGGTAAAACGTTTAAATAAGGATTCAGGGTTAACGTATAATCAAGTGAAGGAATTATTAGCGAAGCAAATGAAAAAAAGAATGAATTAAATTGAAATTTTTCATTTTTTCATTTAGCATTTTAATAAGAGAGGGTTATAAGGATAACTCTCTTTTTCAATACAATTGAGCAACTTTTAGAGTGGAGGAACAACATGAAGAAGTGGGTAAAGATAACGCTGTCAATTGCTGGAGGTATTGTCCTATTGGCATGTGCCGGAGGATATTACATGTATAAAAACTATTTTCCAAAGGAACCTGAGCGTATCGTATACGATAAAGATAGAGTGTTAAAACCGATACATAACCAGTTGAAAGGAATTAACATAGAAAACGTAAAGATAAAAGAAAAAGAAGTCGTAAATGCGACTGTAGATGAGTTTCAAAAAATGATTGATGATGGGAAATTATCATATGAAGAATTAACGAGTATATATCTTTTTAGAATACAAGAACATGATCAAAATGGAATAACATTAAATGCTGTTACAGAGATAAATCCAAATGCAATGGAAGAAGCGCGAAAGTTAGACAAAGAGAGGGATTTAAATAAGAAATCGAACTTATACGGCATGCCGGTTATCGTAAAAGATAATGTACAAACGAAAAATGTGATGCCGACAAGCGCGGGCACTTATGTGTTAAAAGATTGGATTGCAGATGAAGATGCGACGATAGTGAAGAAGTTGAAAGAAGAAGGTGCTTTTGTTTTAGGAAAAGCGAATATGTCTGAGTGGGCAAATTATTTATCCTTTACAATGCCTAGCGGATATAGCGGGAAAAAAGGACAAAATTTGAATCCATACGGTCCGATTACGTTTGATACAGCGGGATCAAGTTCTGGATCTGCTACAGTAGTTGCGGCAGATTTTGCACCACTTGCAATCGGGACGGAAACGACTGGGTCAATTGTAGCACCCGCGACGCAGCAATCAGTAGTTGGATTACGTCCATCACTAGGTATGGTGAGTAGATCTGGCATTATTCCGTTAGCTGAAACACTTGATATAGCAGGGCCGATGGCAAGAACGGTGAGGGATGCGGCAACGTTATTTAATATAATGGTAAGTTATGATGAAAAAGATGCTATGACAGAAAAAATGAAAGATAAAGAAAGAATTGATTATACGAAGGACTTATCAATAGACGGATTGAAAGGGAAAAAAGTAGGAGTTCTTTTTTCAATAGATCGACAAGATGAGAATAGAAAAAAAGTAGCAGAAAAGATTAGAAAAGACCTTCAAGATGCAGGTGCGATATTGACTGATGATATTCAGTTAAACGATGGGGGAGTAGATAATTTGCAAACATTAGAATATGAGTTCAAACATAATGTTAACGATTATCTTGCACAGCAAAAAAATGTAACGGTAAAATCGCTAGAAGAGATTATAGCGTTTAATAAAAAGGATAGTAATAGACGAATAAAATACGGACAAACATTAATTGAGGGATCTGAAAAATCTGCTATAACGAAAGATGAGTTTGAAAAAATAGTGCGATCGAGTCAAGAAAATGCAAGAAAAGAGCTAGATAGATATTTAGTAGAAAAAGGTTTGGATGCTTTAGTTATGATTAACAACGAAGAAGTTCTTCTATCAGCTGTAGCTGGCTATCCAGAATTAGCGGTGCCAGCAGGATATGATAACAATGGAGAGCCAGTAGGTGCAGTGTTTGTCGGGAAGCAATTTGGTGAAAAGGAACTCTTCAATATGGGATATGCGTATGAGCAACAGTCTAAAAATAGAAGATCGCCAAAACTGTAAAAGGGTAAACGAAAAATAGAGCTCCACTGAAATATGTTGGTAGGCTAATATGAAAAGAATCTAACAATATAAAAAGAAAAAAAGGATTCTTCTCAATTAATAAGAAAGATTGTCTATAGAAGTTCATAAAATGTAATATATTCAATTTCCATCCATTGAAGGGGGAGGTTAAATCTTAATGAATGAAGTGAAAAATTTCTTTCGAAGTAGAGGGTTCCAACGGTTTCTCGTTTTAATAATAGTAGCGCTTGTATTATATGGATTAAAAAGTATGATTAATTTAATATTAATTACGTTCATACTGACATTTTTAATGGATCGGTTTCAACGTTTTATTTCAAAGAAATTGAAAGTGAATCGGAAAATTGTTATCGCATGTTTGTATATAATATTAGTTACGTTTATCGGCACAACATTATATAAATATTTACCTGTGCTAACGATACAAATTTCCCAATTGATTTATCAGTTTAGGTTGTTTTTTCAAAATCCACCTGATAATGAGATCATTAAATATGCACTGTCAACTATTAATGGGATGGAAGTATCAAAATATATAGAACAAGGTGTAGATGTCATATATCAATCAATTGCAAATATAGGAAAAGTCAGTTTGCAAATACTACTCTCTCTTATTCTAAGTTTATTTTTCTTGTTAGAAAAAGAACGCATAATATCATTTACTTCGAAATTTAAAGATAGTAATCTGAAGGTTTTTTATGAGGAGATTGCTTATTTTGGTGAAAGGTTTGCAAGATCGTTCGGTAAAGTAATTGAAGCACAGTTTTTAATTGCGGTTGTCAATTGTGTACTAACTGTAATTGCACTTGTGATTTTAGGATTTCCGCAGCTTCTTGTATTGGCCGTCATGGTCTTTCTACTCGGTTTGATTCCTGTTGCCGGTGTAATCATTTCTTTGTTTCCACTTTGTATTATTGCTTATAACGTAGGCGGGGTAATGTACGTTGTATACATACTTGTGTTCATTACAGTAATCCATGCTCTTGAAAGTTATTTTTTAAATCCGAAGTTTATGTCTGCGAAAACGAATTTGCCAATCTTTTATACATTTATGATTCTCATCTTCTCAGAACATTTCCTTGGAATATGGGGGCTTATTATCGGTATACCAATCTTCATTTTCTTATTAGATGTACTTGATGTAAACAATGAGGAACAGTTTAAAAAATAGGAAATGATAGAAAATAACTGATGTTTTCAAGGAATAATCAAAAAAGCAATCCAAAATAAATTGGATTGCTTTTTTGCATGCACGATTAAAGAACTGGAGCCATTGTTTCTTTTAATACTTGAACAGAGTGATCGAATTTTAATTCTTCTTCTTCACTTAATTCCACTTCTAAAATTTCACGAACACCGCCGCGATTTAAAACAGCAGGTACGCCGATATAAACATCTTTTTGACCGTATTGGCCTTCTAAGTAAGCTGATACTGTTAATACGCTATTTTCGTCGTTTAAAATCGCCTTTGTAACACGTAGAAGTGACATACCAATACCATAGTAAGTTGCACCTTTTCGCTCGATAATATGGTAAGCTGCATCACGAACATTTATGAAGATTTTGTCTAAATCTTCTTGCGTGTATGTGTTGTCTTTATCAAGAAGCGTTTGTAGTTTTTGAATACCGACTGATACGTGACTCCAAACAGGAAGTTCCGTATCACCATGTTCTCCGATAATATAAGCATGAATGTTGTGTGGACCAATATCGAAATACTCACCTAACATATAGCGGAAACGAGCAGAATCAAGAGTTGTACCAGAACCGATTACGCGTTCTTTTGGTAAACCAGATTCTTTCCAAGTTACGTAAGTTAAAATATCGACAGGGTTAGTTGCGATTAAGAAGATACCATCAAATCCGCTATCCATAATACTACGAACGATTTGTTTAAAGATTTTCGCGTTTTTCTCAACTAAATCTAGGCGCGTTTCACCTGGTTTTTGTGGTAATCCAGCCGTAATGACTACAAGATCAGCATCTTTACAATCTTCGTAGCTACCTTTCCATACTCTAGTTGGAGCTGGTGCAAAAGGAACAGCATGACTTAAATCCATTGCTTCTCCTTCAGCTTTTGCCTCGTTTACATCAACTAAAACAAATTCTTCAGCTACAGCTTGGTTAATCATGCAGTAAGCATAACTACATCCAACTGCTCCTGTTCCTACTAATACTACACGGTTAATCCCTTTTTTCATTTTAAAATTCCTCGCAATTTCATTGATTTTATTATGTAAGATAATACGTCGTACTTCTATAGATTCATATCTAGTTTATTACATTTTATAAAAGATATTCAAGTATTTGAAAATGTATCCGTGCAATTTCTTGCACGAAACATAGGAAGTAAGTGAACCGAATATAATGCAATAAAATCCTTTATAGAAGGGGAAAAGGGCATGATGCAGCCATTAACGATGGAAAGAATGCTCCATATTATTAATGTGGGGCTCGTAAAAACGAAGAATCCAAAGCAAATTATTATTGCTGGTGCAGGAATTTCAGGATTAGTTGCAGCATCGTTATTGAAAGAATCAGGGCATAGCATAACAATTTTAGAAGCGAATAACCGAATAGGCGGAAGAATATATACGATCCGTGAACCGTTTAGCAGAGGCTTATATTTTAATGCAGGGCCAATGCGAATTCCTGAAACACACGAGTTAACTTTAGCTTACATTCGTAAATTTAAATTACCATTAAATCTTTTTATAAATAAAACCGCTTCAGATATTATTTATACGAATAATATTAAAACGAGATTGAGCGTATTTGAAAAAAATCCAAGTATACTTGGATATCCAATTTTAGAGAATGAAAAAGGGAAAACGGCAGAAGAGTTAATGTTAGTAGTGCTAGAACCAATACTTAATTTTATAAAAAAAGATTCTAATAAAAACTGGATCATCGTTGAAACAAAGTATAAAACATATTCGCTCGGATCATTTTTAAGTGAGTATTATTCAGATGGAGCAATAGATATGATTGGGGTACTTCTAGATATGGAAGCATATATGGGAATGTCTTTAATTGAAGTATTACGTGAAATGATCTTTTTTACTTCAACGACAAAATATTATGAAATAACGGGCGGAATGGATACATTACCAAATTCATTTTTACCCGGGTTAAAAGAAAATATTTTTATGTCGTATAAAGTAGAAAAAATTATACAGGAAGATAATAAAGTGATGATGCAAGTAACAAATGAACAAACGTTACATCCATTTATGGTAACAGGCGACATTGCTATTATCACAATTCCATTTTCAGCGTTACGATTTGTAGAAGTTCGGCCGTATCATTTATTCTCTTATTATAAAAGACGAGCAATTCGTGAATTGAATTATATTGCTGCAACTAAAATTGCGATAGAGTTTAAAAGTAAATTTTGGGAGAAAGCGAGACAGTGTGGCGGTAAATCTATTACAGATTTACCTATACGATTTACATATTATCCGAGTTATGGTATTCATAAACAAGGGGCAGCTATCGTTTTAGCGAGTTATACGTGGGCAGATGAGGCGTTAACGTGGGATAGTCTCACGCAAAGAGATCGTATTCGTTACGCATTAAAAAATTTAGCGGAAATATACGGCGACATCGTCTATAGTGAGTTTGTTACTGGAACAACTTTTAGCTGGAGCCAAAATCCGTATTCTTGCGGCGCATTTACGGCTTTCGAACCAGGTCAAGAGTTAGAGTTATTTCCGTATATTACGCCGCCAGCTGGCAAAGTACACTTTGCAGGAGAGCATACGACATTAACACATGGATGGATGCAAGGAGCAATAGAGTCTGGAATTCGAGTTGCTTATGAAGTAAACGAACAGTGAAGATATATTTACAAATCACTATTCTTTTAATAAAATGATTAATATAAATCGTAATTATTACGCTTTGAATACGTTTGAAATAAAGAAATGGATGGTCGATCAAATGAAAAAAGTAGAAATTCATATATTAGGTGGCTTTTTAGGTAGTGGAAAATCAACATTATTACAAAATTTATTGTTAGCGGAGAAAAAGAAGAATAGAAAAGTTGCAGTATTAATGAATGAAATTGGTGAATACTCGGTAGATACAGATATTATTGGAAAAGAGAATGTTTTAAGAGAGCTTCTGAAAGGATGTATTTGTTGTACGCTAAAAGAAGAGCTTGAAATACAATTACATTCGTTATATCAGCAAGAAAGACCAGATGTCATTTATATAGAAACGACAGGTGTTGCACATCCAATTGAAGTGTTAGATGCGTGTGTATCACCAATTTTAGCACCTTTCCTAGAAGTGAAATCAATTGTCGTGGTTTTAGATGCAGTAAGGTGGTTAAATCGAAGAGTATTAAGTGCAAACGTTCAGCAATTATTGCATGAGCAACTGAAGTTTGGTAGCCACATTTTAATTAATAAATCAGATTTACTAACAGATGCGGATAAGAACAAAGTAATTGAAGAAGTGAAAGCAATAAATAATCATGCGAAATTGTTTGAAACAAAATATTGTAATATATCTTTAGAAGACATAGAAGAAGCTGAATTTACGAATGATGGGGAACATGAGACACTACATGTAAAACAGCATTTACATATACAAACGATGACATATCAATTTACGAAATCGATTGATCAAGATAAATTATACGAATGGCTTTCGAATTTACCAGATAGTATTTATCGTGTAAAAGGATTTGTGAAATTCCATGGAGATAAATACCCGCACTTATTCCAATATTCATTTGGGGTACCAACTTTACTGGAACAAGATTTCGGTTTCCCGACGAACTTGGTTGTAATAGGAGAAGGGCTAGATAAGAAACAATTGGCTGAAGGATTAGAGAAAGTAGAACTTAATTCTAATTAAGATTAAAGGACTAACTTCAAATTAAGTTAGTCCTTTTTTATATGTAGAAAAACGCTTGCGGATTTTGTCTAATGAAAATAATTGTAAAATTCAGAAATATATTTATAATCAAATCTAAGAGGTGATTCAGGTGTCAGAAAAAATAATAATGGATGTAAAAAACTTAACAACAAAAGGATTAGAAACGAGAGAGAAATTATTGTGTGCTGCAGAAGAGGTGTTTGGTAGTAAAGGATATTACGAGGCTTCTATCGTGAATATTACACAAGAAGCAAAGGTAGCGCACGGAACTTTCTATAATTACTTTCCATCTAAAAAAGATATATTTGATGAATTGATTTGCAGATTGAACCGTGAGTTACGCTTAATTATTAAAGAAGAAATGAAGGGAATATCAAGTTATGAAGAGGCACAAAGAAGAGGTTTTCAGGCGTTTTTTCGGTGGGTGAAAGATCGTCCTAATCTATATAACATTGTACAACAGGCAGTAGTTGTTGATGATAACTTATATAGATGGTACTATGCAAAGCTCGCAAATGGATTTTTAAAAAGTTTATCGGCTGGTATGGAAGCGGGAGAGTTTAAACAATTTGATAAAGAAACAATTGCGTATTGTCTTATGTCAATTGGGCAATTTCTAGGAATGCGATGGGGCTATTGGGAAGAGAAAGATGTTCCGGAAGATGTATTTGAAGCAGCGATGTCATTAATATTTGAAGGATTGAGAAAGAGATAAGGGGTGGGGAACATATGCAAGGCATTGCTTATTGGATTGAAAAACGGGCCTATTTACATCCAGATCGCATTGCCATTATTACAGAAGAGGAGGAAATGACATATAAGCAGTTACATGAGTATGTAAGTAAAGTAGCCGCATATTTAATTTACGAATTAAATGTGAAAAAAGGAGAAAGGATTGCTATTTTATCGCAAAATAGCTTGGAATATATTGTGCTTTTGTTTGCTATAGCAAAGGTAGAATGTATTGCTGTTCCACTAAATATAAGGTTAACAGAAAATGAACTTATATTTCAGTTGAAAGATAGTGGAACTATAGCTTTATTTGTAGAGGAAACATTTCACAATATGGCATTGTCAATGCAGAAGGTATCGTATGTACAAAGAGTTATTTCGATCACAAGTTTAAAAGAAATAGAAGATAGAAAAATTGACAACTTTGAAGAGATAAATGAAAGCGCATCCTTTATTATATGTTATACATCAGGGACAACTGGAAAACCGAAAGGAGCCGTACTTACACAAGAAAATATGTTTTGGAATGCGCTTAACAATACATTTGCGATTGACTTAACTATGCACGACCGCTCTATTGTATTATTACCTTTATTTCATATTGGTGGAATTGGTTTATTCGCATTTCCAACTTTATTTGCAGGTGGCGTAATCATTATTCCAAGAAAATTCGAACCAACCACAGCTCTTTCCATGATAGAAAAACATAAAGTGACCGTAGTGATGGGAGTACCTACAATTCATCAAGCATTAATTAATTGCCCAAAGTTTGAAACTACAAATTTACAATCAGTTCGCTGGTTTTATAACGGCGGTGCTCCATGTCCAGAAGAGTTGATGAGAGAATTTATAGATAGAGGATTTTTATTTGGTCAAGGCTTTGGCATGACTGAAACATCACCAACCGTATTTATGCTTTCAGAAGAAGATGCAAGACGTAAAGTAGGGTCAATTGGGAAACCAGCTCTGTTTTGTGATTATGTACTTATTGATGAAAACAAAAATAAAGTTGATATTGGTGAAGTTGGAGAGTTACTTATAAGAGGACCGAATGTAATGAAAGGGTATTGGAATCGGCCAGATGCAACAGAAGAAACGATTCAAGATGGTTGGTTATATACGGGAGATTTAGCTAGAGTTGATGAAGATGGTTTTGTATACATTGTAGGTAGAAAAAAAGAAATGATAATTTCCGGTGGTGAAAATATTTATCCACTTGAAGTAGAGCAAGTCATTAATAAGCTTTCTGGGGTATATGAGGTAGCGATCGTTGGTAGGCAACATGTAAAGTGGGGAGAGATTCCAATCGCCTTTATTGTGAAAAAGAGTAGCAGTATATTAACTGAAAAAGAAGTCATTGAGCATTGTTGTTTATTTCTAGCAAAATATAAAATACCGAAAGAGATTATTTTTCTAAAAGAATTTCCTAAAAATGCAACTGGTAAAATTCAAAAAGCACAGTTAGCAAATCAATTGAAAAGTTGGTGAAGAGATGACGATGTATAGCACGGGTCAACAGGCGTCATGTAGTAAAACAATAACAGAAACGGATTTTGTATTATTTGCAGGGTTAAGTGGGGATTTTAATCCAATTCATATTGATCATGAGTATGCAAAGCAAACTAGATTTAACCAAAGAATAGCACATGGTTTACTAACTTCTAGTCTTTTATCACAATTGCTTGGTATTCATTTACCTGGAAAAGGATCCGTTTATATGGAACAAACTATTAAATTTACAGCACCAGTTTTTATAGGAGATACAATTACAGCTACGGCTACAGTACAAGAATTTATGATAGAAAAGAGAGTTTTGAAATTGTTAACGGAGTGTCATAACCAAAAAGGAGATCTAGTATTAACAGGTGTAGCTACTATGATGGTGCCAAAAGAAGGAGGAATAGTCTAATGAATATTGGGATTGAAGCGACTGGTGTTTTCTTCC
The DNA here is from genome assembly GCF_044908765.1 of Bacillus sp. RC251. Classification (NCBI taxonomy): domain Bacteria; kingdom Bacillati; phylum Bacillota; class Bacilli; order Caryophanales; family Bacillaceae; genus Bacillus; species Bacillus sp. RC251. The sequence continues at coordinate 931,788 of NZ_JBIYDP010000001.1, forward strand.
CAAAAGACGTAGAGACGGCGGCAGACCTATCTCAAAAAACAGGTATCCCTGAGAATATTATTATAGAAAAGTTTGGATTATATGAAAAACATGTCGCAGATGAAACGATGCATGCATCAGATTTAGCTATTGCTGCTGCAAAGCCAATATTATTACAAGTAGATCCTCAATCTATTGATGTAGTCATTTATTTTGGCAGTCCACATAAAGATTACCACGTATGGTCAAGTGCCCCAAAAATTCAGCATGAACTTGGATTGAAAAATGCTTATGCTTTTGAAATTATGAATGTTAGTTCTTGCTTTCCTATTGCTCTCAAAGTCGCAAAAGATATGCTTTACTCCGATAACTCAATTGAAAATATATTATTAGTAGGTGGATGTAAAGAATCTCAAATTGTAGATTATGATAATCCACGCTCACGTTTTATGTTTAATTTCGCTGATGGCGGAAGTGCAGCTTTAGTGAAAAAGGACGCTAGAAAAGGTGAAATATTAGGAAGTGCGATTATAACAGATGGTTCATTTCATGAAGATGTACGTATTCCAGCAGGTGGATCAAAGCAGGTTGCGAGCTATGATACAGTTGAGAATCGGCAACATTATATTGATGTAATAGATCCTAATAGTATGAAAGAACGTCTAGATCGGGTTTCAATCCCTAATTTTGAAAAGGTTATTCGAGAGGCGTTAAAAAAAAGTGGGTTAACTCCTAAAGATATTAAAGTATTGTTACCACTGCATACAAAACGTTCTATGTTAATAGAATTGATACAGGGACTAGGGCTAGAAGAAGAACAAGTTGTATATTTAGATCATTATGGACATATGTCAGCGCTTGATCCTTGCGTTGGTCTTCACTTTGCAAATGAACAGGGAAAATTACAGCCTGGAGATATTGCAGTAGTAGTTAGTGCCGGGACTGGGTATACGTGGGCAGCGACTGTAATTAGGTGGTGAAAAATACTAGATGAATATATGGTAAATGGAGGTATTTGGAAAGAGGCGGCGAATGTAAAGGTACTTCATTAAATTTTTAAAACAGATTTGTTTGTATGATTCAAAGAAAAAGTCATAATTACGGGTGGTTAACTTTGGCGAGATTGATTCTATCAGAAATTAAAGTATGGGGAGGATCACAATGTCGATGAAAAAACGTAAATGGCTAAGAATGATGGCTACTGGTTGTGTTTTAAGTTCGTTATTAATAACGGCAGCTTGTTCAGGAAAGAAAACAAGTACAGAGGATGAAAAGACGATTAAGGTAGGGGTTCTTGCTTCATTAACAGGTCCATTAGAATCATATGGAAAACAAACAGTGAACGGATTTGAATTAGGGTTAGACTATGCGACGGGTGGAACTGGGAAGGTGGAAGGGAAGAAGATTAAGTTTGTTGTAGAAGATACGGAAACAAAAGCTGATGTAGCAGTGAAGAAAGCTACGAAGTTATTAGAAGAAGAGAAAGTCGATTTTTTAGTCGGATCGTCTAGTTCAAGTGATACATTAGCGGTTTTACCATTAGCTGAAGAATATGAAAAAATTATGGTTGTTGAACCGGCAGTAGCTGATAGTATTACCGGAAAGAACTGGAATAAATATATTTTTAGAACAGGAAGAAATTCATCTCAAGATGCAGTCGCTGGTGCTGCAGCAATTGCTAAAAAAGATGTGAAAATAGCAACGTTAGCACAAGATAATGCTTACGGTCGTGAAGGAATTGCGGCATTTAAAGCTGGAGCGAAGAAATTAGGTGCGAATATTGTAAACGAGCAATATGCTGATACAAATTCGACTGACTTTACTGCAAATATTCAAAATATCATTAGCTCAAAACCAGATTATTTATTTATCGTTTGGGCAGGGGCAAACTCACCTTGGAAACAGTTAAAAGATATGAATGTGGAAGCACAAGGTATTAAAATTTCTACCGGTGCACCAGATATACCGGCATTAAAAACGATGGATGCGTTAGTAGGAATGCAAGGTTTTTCTGTTTATTATCATACACTCCCGAAAAATAAGGTGAATGATTGGTTAGTGGAAGAACATAAAAAACGATTTAATGGTGCGGTGCCAGATTTATTTACAGCAGGAGGAATGTCAGCGGCAATTTCAATTGTAGAAGCTTTAAAGAAAACAAAAGGTGATACAGATGTAGATACATTAATTAAGAAAATGGAAGGAATGGAATTTGATACACCGAAAGGAAAGATGAAGTTTAGAGAAAAGGATCACCAAGCGATGCAGACACTGTATTCTATCACATTGAAAAAGCAGGATGGTGTTGATTATCCAGTGCCAGTATTAGAGCGAGAATTAACGATGAAAGAGACAGAACCACCAGTTCAAAATAAATAGACTGAATTTTCTGTTGTTTTTGTATAAAGAGGGGCACACCCTCTTTATATGTATTTCTTTCATACTTAAAGCTTTAAAGGGAGGGGTATTGTGACAAATTTGCTAGAAACGAAAAATCTTTGCGTATCTTTTGGCGAGCATCATGTTATTAAAGATGTGAATGTAACAGTACAAAAAGGAAAGCTCATTTCCATTATTGGACCTAATGGTGCAGGAAAGACAACGTTATTTAATTTACTAAGTGGACAAATTTCTCCAACGAAAGGTGAAGTATATTTTAAAGGACGAGAGATTACAAAATTATCAATTTCGGATCGCACTCGATTAGGAATTGGTCGCTCTTTTCAACTTACAAATATATTCCCAGAGTTAACGGTACTTGAAAATGTTCGTTTAAGTGTTCAATCATTTGTTCAAGATTACTATAGTTTTTTTCCGAGTTCGGCAAAATTTAAGCAACAAGTGGGAGAGGCGAGACGTTTCTTAAAAACAGTCTTACTTCACGAGAAAGAACATGTATTAGCGAAAGATTTAGCACATGGGGAAAAACGAAAGTTAGAGCTTGCGATGTTATTAGCTTTAAAAACGGATGTATTACTACTTGATGAGCCGACCGCAGGTATATCAGTTGAGGAAGTACCGGCTATTTTACAAGTGATTGAAAATATTAAGAAACATCCAGAAAGTACAATTGTACTAATTGAACACAAGATGGATATGGTACTAGGTTTATCAGACCATCTTATCGTTTTGTTCCATGGAGAGTTATTGGCTGAAGGTTTGCCCGAAGAAATGATGAAAGATGAGCGTGTACAAAGTGCTTATTTAGGGGGATTATATAGTGGCACTATTACAAGTGAATAATATAGAGACGTATTTAGATCAGTTTCATATTTTACAAGGGGTATCTCTTGCTGTTGAGAAAGGAACGATTACTGTACTGTTTGGAAGAAATGGGGCAGGGAAGACGACGACATTACGTTCGGTTATGGGATTTCACCATATCGCACATGGTGAAATTTATTATGATCGTACACAAGTAAATGGATTATCTACACATTTAATTTCAAGGAAAGGAATAGGTTATGTACCAGAAAATCAAGGTATTTTTAACGATCTGACAGTAGAAGAAACATTCGCTCTTGCTAGAGGTAAGGGAGAAGAAGCGGAAGAGAAAATTGAGTGGATGCTTGAACTATTTCCAGATTTAAAGCAGTTTTGGCACAAAAAAAGTGGACTCTTAAGCGGAGGACAAAAACAAATGCTAGCAATTTCAAGAGCATTTATTAATAGTGATGGTTTATTACTTATTGATGAGCCGAGTAAAGGCTTGTCCCCTATTATGATAGAAAAATTAATGATAGCCATTTTGAAAATGAAGGAGAAAACAACAGTTTTACTCGTTGAACAAAACTTTATGATGGCTAGTCAAATTGGTGATTACTTTTATATTATGGATAACGGAAAAATTGTTCATAACGGTTTTATGCATGAATTAAAAGAGGATAAGGAAATGTGTCACAAATATTTAGGAATCTCTTAACATGAATCCGAGGTGAGAAGGATGGATGTGTTAATCAATTTATTTGTAAATGGGATTTCAACAGGGATGCTCATTTTTTTATTAGCATCAGGACTTTCACTTATTTTCGGTTTAATGAGCGTTCTAAACTTCGCACATGGTGGTTTATTTGCCTGGGGAGCGTTTACAGGTGTTTGGTTATTTAATATGACAGGTAGTTATGTATTAGCGTTAATTGGAGCAATTGCTATGGGGATGTTTCTTGGATTTATTTTAGAAAGATTTCTTATTAGACCGGTATATGGAAATCATGTTCGCCAGCTTCTTGTGACGCTTGGAGGAATGCTTGTACTTAGTGAATGTATTAAAGTATTTTGGGGGCCAAATCCAATTGGTGCTAAATTACCGTTATGGTTACAAGGTAGTTATACATTTGAAGGCGTTATATTAATTAAATATCGTCTATTCGTTATTTTAATTGGGATCATCATTTACATTGCCTTACTATTATTGCTCAAAAAAACAAAGATAGGTCTAATGATACGCGCAGGTGTAATGGATAAAGAGATGGTTCAAGCGCTCGGTATTAACGTAAAAGCAATATTTTCTTTCGTCTTTTTATTAGGAGCAGGGATGGCAGCGTTGGGAGGCTTCTTATTAGCACCGTATTCAGGTGTTATTTTCGCCGAGATGGGTATGCAGTATGCGATTTTAGCTTTTATAGTAGTAATCATTGGAGGATTAGGAAGCGTACAAGGTTCAGCAATCGCATCTTTAATTGTCGGATTAGCGGGTGCCTTTACAGCGTATTTTATACCGGATTTATCACTTGCAATCAATATGTTAATGTTACTATTTTTCTTAATAGTGAAGCCAAATGGACTTGTTAGTGAAAAGGGGTGAAATGGTGAACAGCACATCAAATCGAATTAAAGTATACTTCGGAGTATGTATGCTCATTTGTTTAAGTGTATTTCCATTCGTAAATGATTCACGGAGCTTGTTAATTTTGTTCACTCAAATCTTCATCTTTGCTATTTTTGCAATGAGTTTTGATGTATTGCTTGGGTATACAGGAATTGTATCGTTCGGCCATTGTATGTTCTTTGGTATAGGAGCATATGGGGTAGCACTTTTATTTGATCGGCAAGGAGTATCCGTAACGAACTTTTTAATAGGGATAGTAGCTGCAATTATCATTTCAGCAATTGTTAGTTATATAATCGGTTTGCTTTCGTTACGGCTGAAAAGTCATTTTTATGCAATGTTAACACTTGCTATTTCACAGTTGTTTTTCGTACTTGCTGAAAAGTGGCGCGGGCTTACTCACGGAGGAGACGGTTTTACATTTGGTGTACCAGACTTATTCCGTGATCGTTTTACGTTTTATTATGTAACACTTATATGTTTAATTGTCATTTTTATTCTGTTACGTCTTTTCACAAAATCTTCTATTGGAAAAGTATTAAAGGCAATTTCACAAAATGAGCAACGTGTTGAAGCATTAGGATATAAAGTTCTTCATTATAAAATTATTGCTAGTATTGTTGCAGGAGTAGTTGCTACAATTAGCGGTGGTTTATTTGTTATCACACTACGCTTTGTTAATACGACTGTATTTTCAATTGAAATGACATTAAATGCATTATTGATGACAATGATTGGAGGCGTTGGAACGTTAATTGGAGCAATTGCTGGAGCTGGAATTATTGAATCACTGAAATATTATTTATCAGAACTAGCCACAGCGTATCCGATTTTTGAAAGATGGACAATTATTCTTGGTTTATTGTACATTATCGTCTTGTTAGTTTTTCCGAAAGGATTAGTTGGCACGATTAAGAGACTGAAGAATGTGAAACAGAGTAAGAAGGAGAAAAGTGCAAAAGTGGAGCAAAATGTGTGAAAAATCAATTGTATAGAATATAAAAATCCCTCTTTTAAATTCGTAAAGGAGGGATTTTTATTAGTGTATGTAATTAGTTTATAGCTATTATATTAATCAAATAGTTCATCAGGGATTTGTTTTAAAGAGTTTTGATTTGTAAAAAAATGAACAGCTAATTTCTCAATTGGAACATTTTCAATTGGTACCAATGTATCATTTCTAATCGGCAAAAAGGCTATTCCTTTTCCATCCTGAATAAACTCTTCCATAAGCGAATAAGAATCTAATTGTTGAAGTTGACGCTGAGATAAATGATTTTCTTTTAGAAATTGTAACGTCTTATTTCTAAAAGGGCACTTTTTGTCATTACTAACGAAGAAGAGTTCCTTTGAATAGTCAATGGTTCGTGTTTCTTTCGCTTTTAATAAGCCTACAGACATTGAAGTAGTAAATACTTTTTTAAAAGCTGCGTTGGGATCATCCTCATAAGTGATGACCATATCAACCTTTTGTTGTTGCAATAATTTTTGTAAATGACTACTATTTTCTACATATATTTGATAATTCCTGAAATTTTCTTTAATACGCTTACTTACATAATTAGTCAAAATAGATTGTGACGTCGCAATTATATAAGAAGAACCATTCGTTTTAATTTTATCTTTTGCTTCTTCTACTAGAGTTAATATTTGATTCGTGTAGTCTAATAAAATGTCACCAGAAGGTAACAAGGAAACGCCTTTGTTATCTCTATGTAGTAAAGGTGTTTCTAACTCTTGTTCTAATTTTTTGATTCGCTCAGTTACGTTTGGTTGAACATACCCTAACTCTTTCGCAGCTTTACTAATAGAACCTTCGCTAGCTACAGTTTTGAATATAATAAGATCATTTATTTCCATTTATCACAGCCCCTTATACGATATCATTATAAATGATACCAAACATAATTTATACCTATTTTACGTTAGTCAATCATCGCCTTATCATTGTGTATATAAGATGGAAAGTGAGTGATAAACATGATTGGAATGCAATATAAGGTCATTTTGCCAAAAGATTATGATATGGAGATTATTAAGAAAAGGGTAAAGGATAATGGGTATAAAACGGATGGTTTTCAAGAATTGAATTTCAAAGCATATTTAATGACTGAGGCAGGTAAGCATGGGAATTTCTATAACTGTTATGCACCTTTATATATTTGGAATGGCCATGAAGGAATGAACAAATTTATCTTTGAAGGGTATTACGATAATATTTTACAATCTTTTGGGTGGCAACAAATAAATATAGGTGCTCCATTAGTTGTTAATCTAAAGGATGATTTTAAGAAATGTAAGTATGTGGTTGAATATGTAGGGAGTATTTCTCAAAGTAATTCACTGAGGGAGACTCAATTAAAAACTATGAATGAATATGTACAAAATATAGAAAAGTGTTTAGGAAATGTAATCATTTATAATCCAGATAAATGGAGGTATAGTCAGTTTAATTTTTATGAAGAAAAGCCTGAAATGGTAACAAATAAAGGTGTTACAGTATATGAGATTTTGCACATTTCACGATGAAAATTTGTTGAAGTTAAATTAGGAAAAAGGAATGAATATGTATGCCTTTTGTGAACGTTTATTATCATGAAAATATATTAAATAAAGAAGAGTTGAAAAAGATAGGTGAATGTATTCATCTGTCATTAATTGAACATTTTAACATCCTTGAAAATGATTATTTTCAACTGTTTTTACCTTATCAACAAAATCACTTTTTATATAATCCATATTATTTATTAGAAAGAGGAGAAAAGAGAACAGAGAATATGATTTATATTTCTATTACATGTGGACCGGAAAGAACGATAAAACAGAAAAGTGATCTGTATCAGTCGATATCCTCGAAGGTTTCTGAATGTTCTAGTATAAAAAGTGCAGATATTTTTATTACGCTAAATGAGACATCTGCTGAAAATTGGTCATTTGGTCAAGGATTGGCACAATTGGTAAAAGTGAAGGGAGAGTGAAATGATGAATGAATCAATTAAATATTGTATTCAAGAGAGAATGAAAGAAATGGCACCTGCATTTGCTCATTATAGTGAAGAGATATTGTTCGAGGAAGTGTGGCGGGATGACACTTTAACATTAAGAGAAAGAAGTTTATGTACAGTGTCGGTATTAATCAGTCTTGGTCATATAGAACAATTACCATTTCATTTGCGACTGGCCAAACAAAATGGAATTGGAGAAAATGAAATGATCGCATTAATAACACATATGGCTTTTTATGTTGGTTGGCCCAAAGCAGTGGGAGCTTTAAATATAGCAATGAATGAAATGGAAAGTTAAGAATAACGATAAGAAAGAATTCATTTAAATATGAATTCTTTCTTATCGTTATTTATGCAATACTCTAATGAGATATTTTTCACTTTTTCTCTTGCTTTTTTATCACTTGCGTAGTAAAGTGATAGTAAGATTCACGATAGGAAGTGATCAAATATGCGTGATAATACGATAGGATCATTAATATGGTTACGTTTAATACGATTTACGAACCAAAGTAATCAGATGTCAAATGAGTTTTTAAAACGTTTTGATTTAACGACAGCTCAATTCGATGTGCTTTTGCAAATACGTACGTATCAACCACTAACGCAAATGGAGTTAGCTGAAAAGGTAACTGTTACACAAGGCGGTATTTCTCGAATGTTAACTCGTCTTGAAAAAGAAGGATATATTGTGCGAAAACAAGACTGGAAAACGAAAACAATTAGTCTTACAGAGCAAGGGGAATCAGCTTTAGAGAGAGCATTGCCAGAGCAACTTGCATTTCAATCATCGTTTTTTGATGATGTATTAAATGAAGAAGAGCAGAAAATATTATACGAGCTGATGACGAGAGTTCATAAGCATAGTGAAAAAAAAGAATTGCCGCAAGAGTAATTTTTTTTACACCATCAATTGACTAATCAAGTGACAGGTGATTGAAGAAAATGAATACGACTGAATTAAAGGAGAGAGCAACTATGGAAAAATACCGTATGGATACAAGTAAAGGAATAGAGTTTGGATTATATTCAATTGGGGATCATGTTTTAAATCCACATAACGGAGAAAAAGTTAGTGCAGAACAAAGAATTCATGAATTAATTGAAACAGCAAAGTTAGCGGATGAATCTGGACTTGATGTATTTGCTGTCGGTGAAAGTCATCAAACGCATTTTACAACACAAGCTCATACAGTTATTTTAGGAGCTATTGCACAAGCTACGAAAAATATAAAAATTGCAAGTTCAGCAACGATAGTAAGTACATCTGATCCGGTACGAGTATATGAGGACTTTGCTACAATTGACTTAATTTCTAATGGACGTGCAGAAATCGTAGCTGGTCGTGGATCTCGTATTGGGGGATATAGTTTACTTGGTTATGACGTGAATGATTATGAAGAATTATTCGAAGAGAAAATGGATCTTTTATTAAAAATTAATAAAGAGGAACATGTAACATGGAACGGACAGTTCAGAGCGCCGCTTGCACATGCATCGGTTATTCCGAGAGCGAAAAATAATAACTTACCAATTTGGCGTGCAGTTGGTGGCCCACCAGCTAGTGCGATTAAAGCGGGACGTGCGGGTGTACCAATGATGATAACAACACTAGGTGGCCCAGCTATTAACTTTAAAGGATCGGTAGATGCTTACCGAGAGGCTGCGGCGCAAAGTGGATTTAATCCAGCAAGTTTGCCAGTTGCAACAACGAGTTTATTTTATACAGCAAAAAATTCACAAGATGCATTTAGTGAATACTATCCTCATATTAATGCTGGTATGCTTACACTGCGCGGTGGTGGGTATCCGAAGCAACAATTCACAAATGCAGTAGATTACCGTGACGCATTAATGGTTGGTAGCCCGCAACAAATTATTGAAAAAATGCTTTACCAATATGAATTATTTGGGCAACAACGTTTTATGGCACAAATTGATTTTGGTGGCGTACCACTTAATAAAATTGAGAAAAACATTGAATTAATTGCTACTGAAATTTTACCGGCTATTAGAAAACATACAGCAAAATAATTTGAAAAATACCGAGAGTCTAATCGATTCTCGGTATTTTTTTATGTATTAATTTAGTTTGAAAAAATGGCAAAAAAATGAATTTTTAGTCTGGAAAGAGGGAAGGGATTTTCTATTTTTGAATAACATTATTTTGTGTTTGAATTTTAGAAATGCATTTTTCTCTTGACAAAAAAATAACTGATTTCTTCATTGGTAAAGAGGACATTTTTTTATGAAAAAGTCAAGTGTATGTAGAGAGAAATGATTGTTTTATTGATACGAAAGTAAGTCTTATATTAAAAAAATACATTTTAGTAATGAGAAAAATCTAATTCAAAAAAATTACAAAAGACATATTTCAGACAAAATGATGTCAATAATACGTCAAAAATCAGCTGAATTTACTATGCAGGTATATTATACAATTCGATTAACGGATAAAACACTACTGAAATAGTGAAAAGGTAAATTTTATGAGAAATTTTTTTGTAATTATCTTGAAAACTGAAAAATTATATTTTCTAAAAGTACATAAACAAATTTATCTTTCTATATTTCTAAGATTTGAGTTGTTTTATTCATACAACTCAATTGAAATTACGATATAAAAAATTATGAAGGAAGTGATTGTAGTATGGAAACGCTCGAATTGGCACGAATACAATTCGCATCAACAACGATTTTCCATTACTTTTTTGTTCCGCTGTCTATTGGTTTAGCTTTTATCATTGCGTTAATGCAAACGTTATACGTGGTAAAGGGACAAGAAATTTATAAGAAGATGACGAAGTTTTGGACACAAATATTCCTAGTTAACTTTGCGGTAGGTGTAGTAACTGGTATTTTACAAGAATTCCAGTTTGGCATGAACTGGTCAACATATTCACGTTTCGTAGGTGATGTGTTTGGTCCATCACTTGCAATTGAAGGCTTATTAGCATTTTTCATAGAGTCTACATTCCTAGGTTTATGGGTATTCGGTGAGGACAAATTATCGAAGCGAATTCACTTGTTATGTATTTGGCTCCTTTCAATTGGAACAATGTTATCAGCATTTTGGATTTTAACTGCAAGTGCATTTATGCAATCGCCAGTAGGATATGAAATGGCAGCAGATGGACGTGCACAAATGAATGATTTCTTAGCGATTATTCAAAACCCACAATTATGGGTACAATTCCCGCATACAATTACAGCGGCGATTGCAACTGGTGCCTTCTTTATTGCAGGTGTGAGTGCATGGAAAATAACGAAATCTCAAGAAACTGAAGTGTTTAAAAAATCGTTCCGCATTTCTATCATTGTTGGAACACTTACAACTGCGCTAGTATTATTCTTCGGTCATGCGCAAGCACAACAATTAATTAAGACGCATCCAATGAAAATGGCAGCAGCTGAAGCGTTATGGAATACGAGTGAGGATCCAGCGCCATTTACAGTATTTGCGAAAATTGATGCAGAGAAGCAAGAAAATTCGTTTGAAATTCAAATCCCTTATATGCTAAGTCTATTATCATATGATAAATTTAGCGGTCAAGTAGAAGGGATGAATCAAATTCAAAAACAATATGAAGAAAAATATGGGCCTGGAGATTATATACCGCCAGTACACACTATGTTCTGGAGTTTTAGAGCGATGGTAATGAGTGGAACATTTATGCTTCTTCTAGGAGCATACGGATGGTTCTTATCAAGAAAAGATCGTTTAGCTGAAAAAACTTGGTATTTAAAATTAATGGTGTATGCAATTGCACTACCGTTTATCGGTAATACAGTAGGATGGATTATGACTGAAATGGGACGTCAGCCTTGGGTAGTTTTCGGTGTTATGAAAACGGAAGATGCTGTATCTCCAAATGTTACGTTCGGAGAAGTATTATTCTCTTTAGTTTCATTCACATCACTATATTTAATTATAGGTGGAATCACTATTTACTTATTCGTTCGTATTATTAAAGGACATGAGAATAAGAAAGCGAAACCGGATTCTCAAAGCCATGATCCATTTGATAAGGAGGAAGAGTATGTTATCTCTTAATGAGTTGTGGTTTATCATTATTGCAGTTTTATTCGTAGGCTTCTTTGTACTTGAAGGTTTCGATTTCGGTGTAGGTATAGTTTCAAGGTTTTTAGGGGAAAACGATTTAGAGAAAAGAATTTACTTAAATACAATTGGTCCATTTTGGCACGCGAATGAAGTATGGCTTGTTTGTGCAGGTGGGGCTATGTTCGCAGCATTCCCGCACTGGTATGCAACTTTATTTAGCGGGTTTTACATTCCGTTTGTATTTATGCTTCTTGCTTTAATTATAAGAGGGGTTTCCTTTAAATTCCGTGCGAAAATAGACAATCATAAATGGAAAGGTTTTTGGGATTGGGGTATGTTTTTAGGAAGTTTACTACCGCCTGTTCTTTGGGGAGTTGCAATTGCTAACTTTATGGTAGGTATTCCAATTGATGAAACGAAAAATGCTGTAGGTGGATTCTTACCATTACTTCATCCATTTGCATTACTTGGAGGAGTTATGTTCCTTCTGCTCTGTATTGTTCACGGATTGCAATTCCTTACTATACGTACAACTGGTAAGTTAAGAGAACGTGCACGTATTGCTGCGTTGAAAATTGCACCGCTTGCAATTATAGCACTTCTTATTTTTGCCGGTGTAGGGTTATGGAAAACAGATATATTCACTGGTCATGGTACAGAGTGGATTATGGTTCCGATCGGAGCTTTTGTAGCATTATGTGCGTCAACATTATTAAATAAAAGAAGAAGAGATGGTTGGGCTTTCGTTATGACAAGTTTAACAATCATTTTACTAAGTGCGAGTGTGTTTGCTGGCATGTTCCCACGTGTCTTAATTAGCTCGTTAGGGTCAATATACGATTTAACAATTTATAATGCAGCATCGGGAGATTATGCACTAAAACTGATGACGTATTTTTCAATTGCTATATTGCCATTTGTTTTGGGAAGTCAAATATGGAGTTTCTATGTGTTTAGACAACCTGTTAAGTCAGATAAAGATTTGGAGTACTAATGAAAAGAAAAAGAGGACTTCCATCGTATCCTGGTAGCCGAGTTTTATATGTAGTGTTAACAATCATTAGCATTTTAGAAGCTATAAGTATTATTGGGCAAACAGTGTTTTTAGCACGGGCTATTACGTTTTTATTTCAAGGAGAAACAGTGCAATCTGTGTTAAATGAAACGGTTTATTTTGGAATCACGTTTGCAGTACGTCATATGCTAGTTCGAATTTCGCAAATATTAGTGGAACGTTTCGCTGAAAAAACAGGATCGCTACTGCGAAAACAATTAATAGAGGCGTATTTCACATTAGGTCCACGATATGTTCAAACTGCTGGAACAGGTCATCTGGTTACCTTATCGATTGAAGGTATTGAGAAATTTAAAACATATATTGAATTAACAATCCCTAAAATGATTAGAAGTAGTATCGTACCGGGACTAATTGTACTATATGTTTTTACGTTAGATATTGAGTCTGGAATCATTTTAGTTGTAACGATTCCTATCGTAATTACATTTATGATCCTACTAGGATTAGCAGCGCAGAAAATGGCGGATAGCCAATATGAAACATATCGAGTACTTTCTAATCATTTTGTAGATACGTTAAAAGGATTAGAAACATTAAAGTATTTAGGGAAAAGTAAACAACACGAAGGAAAGATTGAAAAAGTAAGTAAAAGGTATAGAAAAGCAACGATGCGTACTTTGCGAGTTGCTTTTCTTTCTTCTTTTGCATTAGATTTCTTTACGAGCTTATCCATCGCATTTGTGGCGGTGGGATTAGGGATCCGTTTAATAGATGGGACAATTGTACTATTGCCAGCCCTTACGATTTTAATTTTAGCTCCGGAATATTTTCTGCCAATTAAACAAGTTGGAGCGAATTATCATGCTACGTTAGATGGACAACTTGCAATGGAGCAAATAGAAGAGATTTTACAGCAACAAAAAGAAATAGGAACGAAAGAATCTAATGTAGGTTTAATATGGAATGCCTCTAGTAACTTGAAATTACAAGATGTAAAAGTAAAGAATAATGAATCTGAAAAAGCTATATTAGAGGGAATTGATTTTACTTGGAAAGGCACCGGCGCTATAGGTGTAATTGGTGAAAGTGGGGCAGGGAAATCGACGTTAATTGACGTATTAGCAGGATTTTTAACTCCTTCGGGTGGAAATCTGATAATAAATGGTGTGAAAATTGACGGGTCTACTCGAGAAGATTGGCAAAAGAATATTGCTTATATTCCGCAGCAACCTTATATTTTCCCGCTTTCATTAAAAGATAACATTTGTTTCTATGAAACAAATACAGCTGATGCAGAAGTGGAAAGAGTTATTAATGAAGTTGGTCTTCGTTCACTCGTTACATCGCTTCCGAACGGGATGTATGAAAGAATTGGAGAAGGTGGACGTATGCTTAGTGGCGGGCAAGAACAACGTGTCGCTATGGCGCGTGCACTTCTAAGCAAAAAGCCAATTATTTTATTAGACGAGCCTACAGCACATCTTGATATTGAAACTGAATTTGAAATAAAGCAAGCGATGTTACGTCTGTTTGAAGGTAAGCTAGTATTTCTTGCAACACATCGTCTTCACTGGATGAAACAGATGGATCATATTCTTATTTTAAATAAAGGGGAAATGATAAAAAGCGGCACGTATGAAGAACTTTTAAAGAATGAGGCATTACATTTTCAAAGGAAAGAGAGGGGATAGAGATGAGTAACTGGATTAAACCTTATATACAGCAAAATAAAGGTAGAATGACTTTAACTATTTTCCTTGGTCTTCTTGGAGTTAGTTCAGGTGCGATGTTACTTTTCATTTCAGGTTATTTAATCTCTAAATCTGCTCTTAGACCAGAAAATGTAATGGCTGTATATGTTCCTATCGTTGCAACACGTGCGTTTAGTATTGGACAAGCGGTATTTCATTATTTAGAGCGTTTAGTTGGACACGATGTCGTACTACGCATATTAGAAAAGATGAGAACGAAACTATACAGAATAGTAGAACCGCAGGCGTTATTTTTCCGTTCACGATTTCAAACGGGCGATATGTTAGGTATATTATCCGAAGATATAGAGCATTTGCAAAACCTATATTTACGTACAATATTTCCTAGTCTATTAGCATTAGTTGTATATAGCATATTCGTACTTGTTATCGGAGCATTTGACGTAGTATTTGCACTTATTGCAGCATGTATGTTGGCTATTATCGTTTTTCTTCTTCCGTTTGTATCATTACTCTTAATGAAGCAACATCATGTTACTTTAAAGCAAGGAAGAAGCCGTTTGTATCAACAACTAACAGACGCTGTTTTTGGGTTATCTGATTGGCAAGCAAGTGGTAGAAAAGATGAATTCATTGATAAGTATGTAGAGCAAAATGCTCAGTTGTTAAAAACGGAAAAAAGAATGAAGCGCTGGAATCATATTCGGGACAGTATCATTCAATTAGTAGTGGGGATCGTAGTTATTTCAATGATCATATGGACTGGAAATGAGGCAGCAAGTGAACAGATTGCACCTACCGTTATTGCGGCTTTCGTCTTAATGACGTTATCTGTGACAAATGCGTTAATTCCATTTTCAGATGCTATCGATCGAATTCCATCATATGTAGAATCTGCTCATCGTCTAAATAAAGTAGAAGCTAATGATGTTTTACAGGATGAAAAGGAATTACATGAGGATAAAGATTATGTTGCATCAAAATATATAGACATTGAATTAAATAATGTATCGTATCGTTACCCAGATAGTAATGAGTTTGTATTGAAAGAAGTATCACTGCAAATAAAGGCAGGAAAGAAAATCGCCATTTTAGGAAGAAGTGGAACAGGAAAATCTACTTTGTTAAAATTGTTAGCAGGTGCGCTAAGCCCGTTACATGGTGAAGTTTTATTGCATAGTGAACATGCTCATACGAATCTTTTATCAAAATATATTTCTGTATTGAATCAAAAGCCGCATTTATTCGATACGACAATTGGAAATAATGTACGAATCGGTAAACCAGAGGCTACGGATGAAGAGATATGGACAGCTTTAGAGAAAGCACAATTAGCTTCGCATATAGCTTCTCTTCCAGATGGATTGCAAACAAAAATGCATGAAATGGGAAAAAGGTTTTCTGGTGGAGAAAGACAACGGGTTGCTTTTGCTAGAACGCTAATGCAAGAGGCTCCAATTATTGTACTTGATGAACCTACGATCGGCTTAGATCCAAAGACAGAACTATCTTTAATAGAAACAATGTTTTCTGCAACAGAAGAAAAGACTGTTATTTGGATTACACACCATCTTGTAGGAATTGAACATGTAGATGAAGTTATATTCCTTGATCGTGGTCAAATTGTGATGCAAGGCAGTCATGAACAACTTCTGAAAGAAAACGAGAAGTATCGAAAGCTTTATGAGTTAGATAAAGGAATATAGTTTGAATAAGTAATAATTGTAAAAATAGCTACGCCAAATGGTGGAGCTATTTTTGTTTTGAAATGAATATTCTATTCTTTTTTAATGTTGGATTGCAGATGTATATGATCATTATGAATGAAAAATGAATTTCATATTATACATATAATGGAGGGGGATATACATGAAGGAGCAGTATAAAATTATTGTTTTAAGTGATGAAGTATTAGGGGTAAGGATTCAAAATGCATTAGACAAAAATAAATGTAAAACAATAGTTCATGTTGTAGACGTTTCAACTATTGTCCGTATAGAAAATTCTTTTCAATATATAGTCATTTGGAGAGTGGACGCAGAAAAACTTACAAATGAATTGATAAACAAGGGTGTGCAAAGTAAAAAAATTATTAATTTAACAAAATACATGTATGAATGGAGGAATAAATTAATTTCTATATATCAAATAAATCCGGATCTTATGTTTTTATACATGTCTATGAAAAAAGTAAAGAGTGATCCCACATATGAATTGTTTGCTACCGGTTTGTCTTATCCGCATTGTGGCATAAGTACGGAGCTCCTCTCAAAAAAGTCAATAAAATTAACACTTCCATCGCAAGATCTATACTATGATTATTTAATAGCGTCACAACTTCTATCAAACGATCATTCATTTCAATATTGTTTGATAGGAATAGCCTATTTCTCTTTTTACTTTGACATGTCGTTATCATCTGAAGCATATAGAATTCACAAAGTATATTATCCATTGTTTCAAGACGGTCATCATACTGTAGTTCATTCTCCTCTACCTACTGATGGATTCTCACATCTAGATAGTCCGAAACCACTTTTTTCTATTTTTATTTTGCATTTTGAATATATTTTATTAGACGAACTAAAAGATGAATCATTGATACTACCTTGGATAAATGCTGAATGGAATACTACTCCCCTTCATATTCCTTTTGAAGAACATGGGAAAATGAGAGCAGCTTCACATGCTAAATTGTCGTATCCTCATACTTTAATTGAAAATAAAACGATTTTTAAAACATATTTAGAATTACTGTTAAAAAATGATATAAAGCCACTAATTGTTGTCTTCCCTGTTACTTCACATTATTTCAATTGTAGTAGTAAGAAATTAAAAGAAGATTTTTATAAAGTTATAAATGATTTTCAAGCACAATATTCTTTTCAAATCATAGATTTATTTGATTCACCATTATTTTGTGATGAAGATTTTTATGATAGTGATCATATGAATAAAAAAGGTGCAAATAAAATGTCCGCGTTATTAAATATGTTTATTCAGGAATGAAAAGTATGATATTTCGATTCATATTTGCATAAAAGTATATAGGCTCCATACAGTTAAAGTAATGTGATTTTTGCATCGCGTATACAATTAATATGCGAAGAGGTGAGAGAGTAAAATGAGAACGCGTATTGAAAGAACTGTAGAGGTGGTAGATCAACTTCCGTTGGTAAGTGTGTTAATTCCTACGTATAATCGACCTCGCTACTTTGAAAAGGCATTATGTAGTGTGTTAGAACAAACGTATCCTAATATAGAAATTATAGTTGGAGATGATAGTACGAATGACGAAACAGAAAAGGTGTTACAAAAATACTTATGTAATCATTCAAATATTATTTATATAAAAAACAGGTCAACTCTCGGACAATTTGAAAATGCGCTAATGTTATTTAATGAAACGAACGGTGAGTATGTAAATTTTTTAATGGATGATGATATATTTCACGTGAATAAAATTGAAAAAATGATGAAGTATTTTTTGAATGATCTAGATAATGAAATTAAGCTTGTAACATCTCATCGCCAAGTAATTGATGATAAAGGGAAAGAACTACGACATATTTATTCAACTGTCCGTTTATTTGAAGAGGATACGATTATAGAGGGAATAGAATTAGCAAATAGGGTAATTGTGGATCAAAAAAATTATATTGGAGAACCGACAACAGTTTTATTTCGTAAAAATGATTTACAAGAACCGTATGGGATTTTTGATAAGAGGCGGTATCTATGTAACGTAGATATAGCTTCATGGTTATCTTTATTAAGTAAAGGAAAAGCAGTATATATAGCAGAGACACTTAGTTACTTTCGATTACATCCAGATCAACAGTTAAATGAATCTAATAAAATGATGGATGGGTTAGAAGATTTTTCACATAGTATTATAGCAGGAAAAAAATATGGTTTCTTATCCGACGAAAAAGAATTAGACAAAGCGATAACTAGTTTTCTAGATTATGCAAGAAGGATAGTTCCATCATCGATATTGTATACATTAGACTATTATCAAAAAATTAGGAGAAAGAAAATAAACATAGAAAAGAAAAAACAACATATAAATAATAATTCTCCTTTACCAAAAGTAAGTATACTTATTCCCGCGTACAATAGACCTTATTACTTGGAATTAGCGCTCAATAGCGCACTGAATCAAACATATGAAAATATTGAAATTATTATTTCTGACGACAGTACAAATAATGAAGTTAATGCTATGATTCAACCGTATTTACGTGAATATGAGTGTATTACATATGCTAAAAATGAAACTCCGTTAGTTGCTGAAAACTTTAATAAGTGTATAGAACTTGCGAACGGGGATTATATAAACTTTTTATTAGATGATGACTTATTTCATCATGAAAAGATCGAGAGAATGATGAAATACTTTTTGACGTTAGAAAATATTTCATTTGTGACGTCATATCGTGAACTGATTGATGAGAATGGAGAGATATTACCACCCTCAACATTGAATATGAAAATTGCGAAAGAAACTACACTTTTTGAAGGAAAAGAATTAGGAAATTACATATTAAAAAATTTAAAAAATATAGTTGGTGAGCCGACAACTGTTCTGTTTAATCGAGATTTGTTTGAAGGGAAGTTTGGGTATTTTAAAGGAAAGGCTTATTCTTCTATTAATGACATTGCAACTTGGCTAGATATGATGAGGAAAGGAAAAGTAGTTTATATACAAGAACCTCTTAGTTATTTTAGACAACATAGTGGACAAAATCAAAAACAAACACATTTTATTTTAATGACAATTGAAGAGTGGATTGAATTAATTATAGATGCGTATAATAGTGGATTTTTAAGTTCTGAGAGAGATTATAAAGAGAGTTTATCTTATTGTTTAGAAAATGCGGGATTTATAGTTAAGGATGCGGTAAGAAATGGGGAACTAGATCAAATTTATAATGAAAAGATAAAAAAAGGGTTAAACAAGCTAGTCGCTCATATGTTTGAGAAAGAATCTTGTTATTGTCAATATTGTAATCAGCAATTTGAAAAATTTTCACCTTGGCCAGCACATTATGATTTTCCGAAATATAAATTTGAGATGTGGAATAAAGATACAGGGATATGCCCAGTTTGTAGTTCAATGGATCGTGAAAGGTTGTATCGTGCGTACATTGAAATGGAAACGGACTTGTTAAGTAGAGAATACACTATGCTTCATATTGCACCTGAAGAGAAGTTAAGAGATTGGTTTAACGAGTATAAAAATATTACGTATGTATGTGGGGATATAGAACCAAAGGATCCATTAATGAAGGAAATTGACGTTACAAGCATTACATATGATAGTAATACTTTTGATGTAATTTTATGTAGCCATGTATTAGAACACGTTCTTGACGATGACAAAGCAATGCGAGAGTTATATAGAGTATTAAAGCCAAATGGATGGGGAATTATTCAAGTACCAATCGTAATGAATGTAGATTCTATTATAGAAAATAAATTAATTGTAACACCACAATTGAGAAAATTAGCTTTTGGTCAAGAAGATCATGTGAGAATTTATAATCAATCGGGATTCATTCAACGATTAATGAATGCAGGGTTTAAGGTGGAATTATATAACGTAGCTGAAAGAAAAGGAATGAAAAGTGCTAGGAAATTTGGATTATCTGAGACAGGTACGCTCTATATTGTCCGAAAATGATAGGAAGGAATAGATAGATATGGAGAATATTCCTTTTTTGCGTGCTTCAACTGTACCTGTAATTGAGTATTTGGACGAATTGAAGGAAATTGATACATCTCACATATATACGAATTATGGACCTATAAATCAACGTTTTGAAGAAACAATTATGTCGGAATTTTTTCAGAACAGGGGCGCTGTTACAACAGTGGCAAACGCAACGTTAGGGTTAATGGCCGCTATTCAACTTAAGAAAAGAAGAAAAGGAAAATATGCCCTCATGCCTAGTTTTACATTCCCTGCGACTCCATTAGCGGCTATTTGGTGTGGATTGGAACCGTATTTTATTGATATTTCAATAGATGATTGGTATATGGATAAAACAGTACTTTGGGATAAGATTGAAGAATTAAAAGAAGAGGTTGCTATTGTTGTCCCGTACGCAACTTTTGGATCATGGATGGACTTAGAAAAATATGAAGAATTAGAGAAAAAGGGTATTCCGGTTGTCGTAGATGCGGCACCGGGATTTGGGTTAATGAATGGAAGTATGCATTACGGTCAGGATTTTAGTGGTATGATCGTATATAGCTTTCATGCAACAAAGCCGTTCGGAATTGGTGAAGGAGGGCTCATATATAGTAAAAAGGAAGAAGATATACAACGTATTAAAAGAATGGGTAATTTCGGATTTGATAAAAATCGTGAATGTACGATGATGGGGTTTAATTGTAAAATGTCTGAATATGCGGCAGCTGTTGGGATTGCGACTATGAAAAAATGGAATCAAAAATTAAAAGAACGCACCCGTATTTCTGAATGGTATAAACAATTGTTACAAAGTAATGGATTAATGAAAAAAGGATGGAAACTCCAAAAGACAGAAGCAGTTATTCAACAATTTATGCCTATTCTTTGTCCGGAAGAGGTTCACAACATACAAGTAATAGAAGAACTGAAAAAACAGAAAATAGAAGCTAGATTATACTTTTCACCATCATGCCACCAACAAGTTCTTTTTAGAACTTATAAGTCTACAGATTTAATAGAAACGAATAAAATAGCCAAACGAATAGTAAGTTTACCTTTATGGGAAGGAATGACGAAAGAAATAGTAGAACAAATTGTAATCTGTTTAAGGCAGAAGGTGGTGTCGGCAGATGAATAGTTTTTATAGTCAAGAAGAGCTAAAGAAAATTGGATTTTTATCTGTTGGGAAAAATGTATTGATTAGTAAAAAAGCAAGTATATATAATCCAGGTGTTATATCAGTTGGTAATAATGTAAGAATTGATGATTTTTGTATTTTAAGTGGTAAAATCACAATTGGAAGTTATTCGCATATATCAGCGTATACAGCGTTATATGGAGGGGAAGTTGGGATTGAAATGTATGACTTTGCAAATATCTCAGCTAAAACAATCGTATATGCAGTACTAGATGATTTCAGTGGAAATACATTAATGGGGCCAACTGTCCCGAATCAATATAGGAATGTGAAAACAGGAAAAGTTATTTTAAAAAAGCATACGATTATTGGTGCTGATTCTATTATTTTTCCAAATGTAACTGTAGGAGAAGGCACAGCAGTTGGTGCGATGAGTATGGTAAAAGAGAGTTTAGATGATTGGTATATTTATGCTGGAGTTCCCGTAAAAAAAATAAAACCTCGTCAAAAAAAGATGCTAGAGTCAGAAAATGCTTTTTATTTTTAGGATACAGCAAAGTTGTATCTTAACTTATTATGTTTTAAATTTAGCTGACAAAGGCAATACTGAGCCATAGTGAATGTAAAGTTGGAGGGCGAGCATATATGTTTGATGAGGATGGGATTGTTTTAATTATGGAACCAGCTGATGAAAGTAACTTGAGGAGGTTTATTTTTTCCGTGCCAAAGTCAGTGTATGAAAAGAAGGGGCTTACATTACACTATGGAACAGCTATAGGACAAGGATATATGGATATAATTGAAGATATTATTAGCGTACATATAGAAATAGATGTTGTAACGATAATAGGGCATGTAAGAGTCTAGATAGTCATTTGAAAAAGGGGATAGGCAATTTGGCTAGAAGTTATGATAGAGAAAATTGTAGACAATTATAAAGACGAAGGGAGTCTAAAATGAAAATCAAATCAATTTTATTAGTATTTATAGTTTCAATTGGTTTAATGGGATGTTCACTAGTAGAGCAAGGAAAGAACTCTTTAGATTATGCTCAGAAAGCGACAGACTACGTAAATGAAATAAGTGCATTTGCAAATGATGCACCAGCATTAGCTGAAAAAGCCGTTAATGATAGCGAAGCTCGAAAAGAATTAGAAAAGAAGCTTAGTGAAATTAAACAAGATATACCCGCTTTCAATGAATTAACACCACCTGATGTAGCAAAGGATCTTCATCAGCAAATGGTCGGATATAACGAAAAGTTAAACACATTAATTGATACGGCGATGGCAAAGATAGAAGAAGGGAAAGTGGATGTAGAGCAATTTAAAAACTCTGAGCTTATGCAGACGATAGATCAAGTTCGTGATTTGAAAGACAAGGTTCAAAATTTAGGACAATAATAAAAAGGCTCCGTTTGTGATGAACGGAGCTTTTTTCTGTTTTCTAATGGAAAGTTTATAATATTTTCTTCCTATAATATAAGCGTTTTTTAAATCTTCCATTTCTCTAAAATATGTATTGTTTTATTAGTTGCATCCATGTTCACTTGAGCACCTATCGGCATAGTGATCATCGGATGGGTATGACAACAATCAAAGTCAGCTAATAAAGGAATTCTTTGATTTTGTAGTACTTCTAATAATATTTCATAAGGTTTGCGATTTGTACCACAATCATCAAACTGCTCATGTTTTCCAAGAATAATACCTGAAACTTTATCAAATACGCCGTTAACTTTAAGTAATGAAAAGCTTCTTTCAATAGTAGCTGCATCTTTTGAACTATCCTCAATAAATAAAATATCCCCATTTTGAATACATGGCATATAAGGACTACCCCAAATTCCTTCTATTGTATTTAAGTTCCCTCCAATAATACGTCCAGTAGCTTGTCCATTTGTTACGGAAATCCAATTATTTGGTTTAAGTTCTTTTTCTTTCGTTTTCACTTCCCAATTAATAAATTCATCTGACCAAAATAAAGGCTGTTTTATGTTGTAAGGAAGCGATTGATCATGTAGTAATGTTTCTACAAAATAATTGTATGTATAATCTACAAAAGGCTCAAATTCTCCAAAGGAGGGGACGAGTGCCGGACCGTAAAATGTAGGGATTCCTGTTTTGGCATAAATCCCTAGCAATAAAGCTGTTGCATCTGAATAGCCAATCATTATTTTAGGGTTATTTTGAAAAGCATCATAATCAATATAAGGTAATAAGGAATTGGAATTCATACCGCCAATTGTTGACATAATACAAGATACATTAGGATTCCTTATTAAAGCATTCAGTTCCTCGGCACGCTCTTGTATACTGCCGGAGCGATAATAATCATATCGACCTGTTAGTGAACCTTCTAATATGTGAAATCCTTTCTTTTGTAAATAAGATTTCGCTCGTTCAAATCTTTTAGGAGAAGTGTAGGTTGCTGGTGAAGAGGGCGAATAAATGCCGATTGTGTCTCCGTATTTTAATGGTTTTGGAAGTAGCATCGTAAGAATCCTTTCTATTGAATTATGAGTTTCTAATATTTATCATTGAATATTCTTATATTTCGGTATTATTAGTGTAACATAAATGTATTAGATGAATAAATATGCTTTTTACCTTGACGATATAAAGTAATTATTGTTATGGTTAAACGTGAGTGTATAAAAGGTTTGCTAAAGGAGTTTTGAAATGAAGCGGTTAAAATGGGGAAGGCTGACGATCCTAGTAGTCATTATTTTAGGGATATGTTGGTTCTTATTCCAAGGAACTCAAAAGAGTGCAACAAATATAGAGGGACAACCTTTACAGGTGGCAGAACTACCTAAAACAGGATTAGCTGAAAAAGTAGTGCCACCAAAGTACATACCACCGAAAATTGATGCAAAAGCAGCTATGATTATTGATGCGAGTAATGGAGAAGTTATTTATCAACATAATGAAAAAGAAGCTTTTGCACCAGCAAGCATGTCTAAGATGATGACAGCGTATCTTCTATTAGAAAATGTACATAATGGGAAAATTCGCTGGGAAGATCCGGTGAAAATGAGTACGAAAGCGGCACAAACAGAGGGTGCGAGAATCCCAGTCCAAGTGAATGACACATTGACTGTTAAAGATTTGTACCATGCATTAATGATTGAATCGGCAAATAATTCGGCTGTAGCTTTAGCAGAACATATGGCTAAGACGGAGAAAGATTTCGTTCAGCTTATGAATGCAAAAGCGAAGGAGTTAAAAATGTCGGGTTATGCTAAATTCGCAAATGCATCAGGACTACAAGAACCTGATGGAAGTGAGACGAAGATGACGGCTGCTGATGTAGCAAACTTGGCGTATCATCTAATAAAAGACTATCCAGAAATATTAGAAGTGACTCACTTACGTCAAAGTCAGTTAGCATTTAATAATATTAATGTTATAAGTACAAATGATATGTTAAACAAAAATAATAAAGCTTTATATATAGAAGGAATAGACGGATTAAAAACAGGATTTACAGATAGCGCGGGGTATTGTTTTACGGGTACAGCAAAACAAGGTGATACTCGTATTATTACTGTTGTAATGGGAACGAAAGGTAAAACGCAGCGTTTTACAGAGACGAACAAGCTAATGTCTTATGCTTTTGGCTTAGTTAATTAAGTGAAATACTGAGTTGGATCATCATATAAGCAAGGCAATTTGTTGTTACTTATTATCGGTAACAATAAATTGCCTTTTTATTGTTAGTATTAGGAAGTGAAAAGGTAAAAAATGTGAGTGTTATTATTTGAGTTTATTATTGTTTGTTGATAGTATAAAGTTAGAAACTTATTAATGATAAGTTTTAAGAGGCGGAACATGATGTATACATATGAAAAAGACTCAAATGAAAATTGGAGGGAATTATGATGGTAAAAGATTTTTACACAGCAATTGAAGACAGAAGATCTATTTACGCGATTAGTAAAGAGCAAGTAGTTTCTGATGAAAAAATTCAAGAAGTGATTTATCATGCTGTAAAACATACACCTTCAGCTTTTAACTCTCAGAGCGCCCGCGTTGTCGTCTTGCTAGGAGAACAACATGATAAGTTATGGGATATTACGAAAGAAACGTTACGAAAAATTGTACCTGAAAATAGCTTTGCATCTACTGAAGAAAAAATGAATGCATTTAAAAGTGGTTATGGAACGGTTTTATACTTTGAAGACAGTCAAGTAGTGGAAGAATTGCAAGAAAACTTTGCATTATACAAAGAGAATTTCCCAACGTGGTCACAGCAATCCTCAGGAATGTTACAATTTGCAATTTGGACAGCTTTAGAAATTGAAGGATTTGGTGCTACATTGCAGCATTACAACCCATTAATTGATGAAGAAGTAAGAAAAGAATGGGGAGTTCCAGAAAACTGGAAACTCACTGCGCAAATGCCGTTTGGTAAACCGGTGGTACCTGCAGGTGAAAAAGAATACCAACCTTTAGAAAATCGTGTAAAAATTTATAAATAATGCGAGATAAAAGGTGAACAGGGATACAACCTGTTCACCTTTTATAAGTAATAAGGATTTTTTTGATAGGAATTTTTCATCTGATCTTTTAATTCATTTTTACGTGTTTCAATAGTTGATATTTTTTGTAAAGTAATAATTGAAACGAATTGAAAAAAAGCAGAGTACAATTCTATATTTTTATTTATAGGATCATCTATTATGTTTTTCATAAATATACCTCCTTTTTTAATCCCAATATTTGCGGGCAATAAGACTTCCCTCTCAAAATTCGATACTACGTGGAGAATACCGACCTGTAAAATTTCGATTGGTTTCCGGGTAGGGTGGATAAAACTTGTATAGATTAAGATACCACTATATATATGATAATATAAATATCCTAAAAATTCCATATGCAGTGAAAAATAGTTAGTGGAATGTACATTTTCGCCAAATTAGAACAGAATTTTTGAAGTTAAATCTTACAAATCGTCAAATCTTTTAAAAGCGATAGATAGTATCAAAAATAGTTTTCTAAAAATATTATACTATTGATAAAAAAAGTATTTTTTGTCATGATAAGAGTATGCTTCATGGAAGGAACTTACTAGGAAATACATTCTTTGCATTGGATTAGATGAATAGAGTTTTTCAAAGTGGATAGAAAATGTATATTAAGATAATGAATGAAATGTCGAATTTTCATTGAAATATATAAGGGAATTGAAAAAAGCATTGCAAAAATACTAAGTTTAATGGTAAAGTTCACATGAAGTTCACACGGAATTCACTTCATTCGTTTAAAATGAACTCTGTGTGAAAAATAAAACTCTTGTTAAAAAATGGAACTTAATGAATATTTTACTTTGATAATATTGTAATGTATTAAGTTTATAAGTTTTTTTAAGAGGATAGTAGGGAAAGGAAGTAAAGACAACTTATGAAAAAAGTAATTGCAGGTTTAGCAGCAGCTTCTGTAGTAGGTGTTGCAGTTCCAGGTATGGATTCTGCTCAGGCACAAGTTTCAAATGAGGCGCTAAAAGAAATTAATGGACAAACTCAAACTCAAACGACTGTAACTGAAACAAAAAAGGTAGAAACAACTTCTGAATTAAAATACACGGTAACAGCTGATGTATTAAATGTACGTTCAGGTGCTGGTACAGGACATAACGTTATTTCTAAAGTGAAATCAGGTCAAGTACTACAAGTAATTGGACAAGAAAACGGTTGGTTCAAAGTAACTGTAAACGGTCAAACTGGTTATGTAAGTGGTGACTTCGTAACGACTGGTGGTAAAACAGGAACTACTGTTCAACAAGGAACTGGTACTTACACAGTAAACGTTTCTTCACTAAACGTACGTACAGGCCCAAGTACATCTCATACAGTATTAGGCTCTGTAAATAAAGGTAAAACAGTACAAGTTGTTGGAGAAGTACAAGATTGGTTTAAAATCAACTTCAATGGTGGAACTGGATACGTAAGCAAAGACTTCGTAACAAAAGGTGGTTCTGCTGTATCTAACGAAACAAAACAACCAACTACAAACAACAATACTACTACAGTTCAAACTGGTGGTTCTTATGTTGTTAACACTGGTGCTTTAAAAGTACGTACAGGCCCAGCTACATACAACGCTGTAATTGGTGGCGTAACACAAGGTAAAGTATTAAACGTTACTGGCGCTGAAAATGGTTGGTACAAAATTAACCATAACGGCCGTACAGGTTACGTAAGTGCAGACTTCGTTAAGTTTGTAAAAGGCGGAGTAAACAACGTTACAAATAACAATAACGTTACAAATAACGTTCAACAACCAGGTAAAGACGTACAAAAACCAACAACAGGTGGAGATACATCTTCAATCGCTGGATTCGCTAGATCTTTAAATGGTTCACCATACAGAACTGCTGGTACAACACCTGCTGGTTTTGACTGCAGTGGATTCATTCACTACGTATTAAATCAAACTGGTCATAAAGGCGCTCGTCAAACAGTTGCTGGATACTGGAGCTCTAAAACAAAAACTAGCAATCCACAACCAGGTGATTTAGTATACTTCCAAAATACTTATAAATCAGGTCCTTCTCACATGGGTGTTTACTTAGGAAACGGTCAGTTCATTAGTGCAGAAACTGATGCAACTGGTGTACGTATTAGTTCTGTAAGTAACTCTTACTGGAGCAAGCACATGTTAGGTTACACAAAAGCATACTAAGAAAAAGTAGTTTATATACTTTTCGTATAGAGAAAAGGCTTTCCAGGGAAACTTGGGAAGCCTTTTTATAGTTGAGTAAATTGGGAATGTAGTAGTTTTTACTGTAACTTCCCATTTAAAAATCGAGCGTATAGGTCATGAAAGTAGTTCGGACGAAATAAGTTTGCTGCATGTCCTGCTAACGGTATTTCTTTATATAAAACGTTAGGAAGAACGGACTTTAAATCAAAAAGACAAGATTTATAGAGATGATCATGTTCACCCATTACCCATAATATAGGGTGGGGAAGTGATTTTAATTTAGATTTTAAATCGAATTCTAAACGATGCCGTAATGATTGGGAAATAATTGATGAATGTAATTGCAATCCGAAACGGTAATAAATATTTCTTGAAATGACTGCGAACGGATTTGCCTTTAATATGCCACTTGGAAAAATGGTATTTGCATATTGAGAGAGCCATTTAGAGTATTCGTCTCCGCGCTTCTCCCAAAATTTTTGAAATACGTTATATAAAAGGGATGGATTATTATAATGTCCACCAATATGACAAATGCTTAATACTTTTTCTGGGTGCATTTGTGCAAAAATTGTAGAGATATAACAGCCATAACTTAGAGCGCAAATATGAGCTTTTGTAATACCTTCTTTTTCATATAATTTCAATAGTTGATCTACGAGGCGCTGTAATGAAAATTCGATAGCTTCTCCTTTATCGTCGCCGTGACCTAATAAGTCATAAGTAATAATGTTGTAAGAGGCGGAAAATCGCTTATGCTCTTTTTTGAAGGCACGACGATTGCCGACTAATCCATGAATAAAAATGATTGTTTCCTTTTCGGAATGTATATTTGTTTGCAAAAAGGATACTCCTTTCAATAACGGGAGATTTATACAGTATTGTAAATTAGTTATCTATAATTCACATAGAATAATATTAAGTACCAGGTAATAATATCAGATATTTATATCTGTTGTAAAGATGCGTTTGTATGTATATTTTGTAAAAACAGAAAAAGTGTGTTTACATTCAGTTTACATTTGTATAGTAATCTGCTTTTAGAAAGAACAGTTTGGTTGAACACGAGGAGATGAACAAAAATGGAAGTTAGAAATGAGATGGAGAAAAAAGGGAGCTGGAGGCAGTTTTTACGCCTTATTCAAGATACAAATCCTCCGAAAGGGATTCTTGCTTTTGCATTATTAATGAGTTTGCTTTCTACGGGAGCGAGTTTATTTATTCCGATGTTAACGAAGGGGTTAGTAGATAATTTTTCACTTTCTTCAATTAGTACAGGGCAAATTGTTGGGCTAGTTGCATTCTTTATTATGCAAACTATAGCTGCAGGATTGTCTATATATTTATTAAATTATATTGGACAGAAAATTGTAGCTGGACTGAGAGAACGTTTGTGGAAAAAGGTGCTTATTTTACCGGTAACTTATTATGATCAAAATAGAACAGGCGATACAATTAGTCGCATGACAAATGATACAGGAGTTGTGAAAACGTTAATTTCTGAGCATTTGTCAAATTTATTAACAGGCGGTATTTCAATTGTTGGATCATTAATTGTATTATTTGTTTTAGATTGGAAAATGACACTTTTACTTTTAACGGTTATTCCATTATCAGTACTCATTTTAGTTCCACTTGGACGAAAAATGTATAAGATTTCAAAAGCACTTCAAGATGAAACGGCTTCTTTTACTAGTGTATTAACACAAGTGTTATCAGAAATTCGTTTAGTGAAATCTTCGAACACAGAAAAAAAGGAATATGAAACTGGAAATAAAGGTATTGAAAAGCTATTACAATTTGGTTTGAAAGAGGGAAAAGTGCAAGCGTTAATTTCACCAGTTATGTCGTTTGTTTTAATGGCATTGCTTGTTATTATCGTAGGGTATGGTGGAATGCGAGTTTCTAGCGGTGCATTAACAACAGGAGAACTAGTAGCGTTTATTTTATATTTAGTTCAAATTATAATGCCGATGAGTCAATTATCTATGTTCTTTACACAATTTCAAAAGGCGATTGGTGCAACGGAAAGAATTAATACAATTTTAGAATATGAAGTAGAAGATCATGAAACTGGTGTGAAAGTCACAAATGCTAAGCAGTCGATCGTTCTTGAAAATGTACATTTCGAGTATAACGAAGAAGAGAAAGTTTTAAAGAATATTGATTTCACAATTGAATCAGGAAAAGTAACAGCAATCGTAGGACCAAGTGGTAGCGGGAAAACGACGTTATTCTCACTATTAGAACGTTTTTACGAGCCAACTAGCGGTGCTATTAAATTAGGAAAAGACTCAATTACGAGTTATTCATTGCAATCATGGCGACGTCAAATTGGTTACGTTTCACAAGATAGTCCGTTAATTGATGGGACAATTCGTGATAATATTTGCTACGGTGTTGAGGGTGAAGTGACAGATGCAGAAATTGAAAAAGTAGCAGCGATGGCATATGTTGATGCATTTATTCATGATTTGCCAAACGGATACGCAACAGAAGTTGGAGAACGTGGCGTGAAGCTTTCAGGAGGGCAAAGACAACGAATTGCGATTGCTCGAGCGTTACTTCGAAATCCACAAATTCTTATGTTAGATGAAGCAACTTCCAGTCTAGATAGTAAATCAGAGTCTGTCGTTCAGAAAGCGTTAAATAACTTAATGAAAGGCAGAACAACATTAGTTATTGCACATAGACTTTCTACTGTTGTGGATGCAGATAAAATTATCTTTATAGAAAAAGGGAATCTTACAGGAAGCGGTACACATGATGAATTATTACAGACACATGACATGTATCGTGAGTTTGCAACGCAACAATTGAAAATTAAAGAGGGCGCATTATAAAATGAATCATCAGTGGGGTTTTTACTCCACTAATGATTCATTTTTAAAAGTTTTATAAAGGATGCGAATTAGAAAGGAAATGGTTTCTTTGATACCTAACATTTTAATAGTGGACGATGATCCGCATATTAGGGAACTTGTTTCTGTATTTTTAGAACGAGAAGGTTTTCAAACATATGAGGCAATTGATGGACTAGATGCACTTCAGAAAATAGACGAAGTAAAAGTTGATATGGTTATTCTTGATATCATGATGCCGAATATGGATGGATTTGATGTATGTTTTGAATTAAGAAAATACTATGATATCCCTATTTTGATGCTAACTGCTAAAGGAGAAACATCTCAAAAAGTAAAAGGGTTTCATCTTGGTACGGATGATTATCTTGTAAAACCATTTGATCCGATAGAACTAGTAGTGAGAGTTAAGGCGTTATTGAAACGTTACCAAATTACAGTATCGCAATCGATTCAAGTTGGAAATGTACTGTTAAATCGTAAAACATTTGAAGTTACAACCGGAGAACAAACAGTTACGTTACCGCTAAAAGAATTCGAATTGCTATTTACTTTAGGTTCTAAAGCGGGAAGGACATGTTCAAGAGAACAATTAATTGAAGATGTATGGGGATATGATTTTCAAGGAAATGAACGTACACTAGATGTTCATATTAATCGTTTGCGTGAGAAGTTCCGAGAAGAGAAGTCGAAATTTAGTATTAAAACGATAAGAGGCTTAGGGTATCGCTTAGAGGTAAGTAAATGAGAAGAAGAGAGCGAATGAATAAGGTGAAGATACTGAAAGTAATTGGAGCGATAATAGCTCTCTTTTCTTTTCTCACTATAATTTGGTCTATAGCCTTTTATGTATCATCAAGTGTAATGAATGCTCTTGAAATACAAGTATCGCCTTTTATTACTTTTTTAATTAGTGATATGGTCGGCTTTGTATTTATTGTTCTTATTTGGGTATTGATTGGAGTATTAATGAGACCGAAGCGAGAGGCAATGATTTGGACTATTATTGAACCGATACAAAAAATTGCAAAAGGAGACTTCTCCGTAAAAATACGAAATGAAGAGAAGTATGATGGAGAAATTGGTGTGCTCGTAAAAAGCATAAATGATATGACAGATGAACTGAATGCGATGGAGAAAATGCGTCAGGAATTTGTATCGAATGTTTCACATGAAATACAGTCACCATTAACATCTATAAAAGGTTTTGCTAGAGCGCTACAAGACGATAATCTTTCCGAGGAAAAAAGAAAGCATTATCTTACCATTATTGAAACAGAAACGACGAGATTATCCAAACTAAGTCAAAATTTATTGAAACTAACTCTTTTAGAATCGGAAGAGTATACACCAGAAAAAGTGACGTATCGATTAGATCAACAGTTAAAGCAAATTGTATTAAATAGTGAACCGCTCTGGGCTGAAAAAGAAATTGAATTAGAACTTGATTTAGAAAAAGTGCATATAATTGCTGACCAAGAAAGTATGAGTCAAGTTTGGATTAATTTAATTCATAATAGTATTAAATTTACTCCAAGTGGTGGGACAATTACAATCCAGTTACAGGAACATGAGAAATTCGTAGAAATACGTATTCGTGACACGGGTATTGGTATATCTGAAAAACAAAAACAACATATATTTGAACGGTTTTTTAAAGCTGATTCTTCACGAAATCGTGCGTATGGAGGAAGTGGTTTAGGATTAGCGATAGTAAAAAAAGTAGTCGATCTACATCAAGGAGAAATAAAAGTCGAGAGTGAGGAAGGGAATGGTACGGAATTTATTGTTTGTATTCTTAAATATGAAGAAAAGTAGTGTTAGGAGGAGATTCTTCTAACACTATTTCTCTTTAAAAATACATTTCCCGTTACTGCAACTATATTGATAAGCTTTTCCTTCGTTATTCATACGGTATGAATAATGTGATTCTTTATCTTTTGTAAAGTCAACGTATGCTTCTGCACCACTTTTATCATCATCTATATCAATGAATTGAACGTTACGTATAGAATAATCTTTCTGTTCACTTAAACCTTTTTCTTGCAAGTTTGTATGAATCCCGTCTACTAACTCGTCAAACAATGACCAGTTTAAATGAAGGTTTTCAAATGACTCAGTATGTCTTCCTAAAATCCCGTTGTCTTGTATTATTTTTTTATTATTATCGTACGTATAAGAGTATGTAAAATAAGGTTCGTTTGTAAATACTACATCTGCATAATAGCCGATATTATAAAGAGGAGTATATTTTCCGGTTATGCTTTGTATGTCTTTTTGCTTATATCCTTTTATAGTATGGAGATATTCATTAGTATCTTTTTCTATTACTTTATAATGTAGTGGATTACCAAATATAAAGTACAGCGCAAACGATATGATACATAGTCCGACTGCAGTTAGTGACCAGAACCATTTTTTTCTTTTCATACACATACACTCTCCTATGCTGGATTTATTTTTATTTTACATGAATTATGGCAAAAACATGAGACTTATCAATAAAAACTTTCCATAGTTACCTACAAGTAACCTACGCACATGAAAGTGCATCATTGCCTTTTTACATAAATATAGTTACACTTTTAATATAATAATAAACAACTGAGACGATTAAGGAGTGTTATACTTGGCAGAATTATTACAAGGTAAAAATGCTTTAATTACAGGTGCAGGTAGAGGGATTGGTCGTGCTGTAGCGATCGCATTAGCGAAAGAGGGCGTAAATGTAGGTCTTTTAGCTCGTTCAGAAGAAAATTTAAAAGCTGTAGCGAAAGAAGTAGAAGCAGAAGGCGTAAAAGCTGTTATTGCGACTGCTGATGTATCTTCATATGAAGAGGTAACGACTGCAATTGAAACGTTAAAAAATGGTTTAGGATCTATCGATATTTTAATTAATAACGCTGGTATTTCTAAATTCGGTAAGTTTTTAGAACTAGATGTTGCTGATTGGGAAAAAATCATTCAAGTAAACTTAATGGGTGTATACTATGCAACTCGTGCAGCTTTACCAAGCATGATTGAACAACAATCTGGTGATATTATTAACATTTCATCTACAGCAGGACAAAAAGGTGCACCTGTAACAAGTGCATATAGCGCTTCTAAATTTGGTGTTCTTGGCTTAACAGAATCGTTAGCGATGGAAGTTCGCAAACATAACATTCGTGTAACAGCTTTAACTCCAAGTACAGTAGCTACTGATATGGCTGTAGATTTAGGGTTAACTGATGGAAACCCAGATAAAGTAATGCAAGCAGAAGATATTGCAGAGTTTATTGTAGCGCAGCTGAAATTAAATAAACGTACATTTATTAAATCAGCAGGACTTTGGTCTACTAATCCGTAAGGGATAAATTCATAAACAAAAGAAGGGATATTTATTCTGTAATGGAGTAGATGTCCCTTCTTTATTTTTTGTGTATGAGACGTAATTTTCGGTATAATTAAGAGTAAATGGTAGAAAAGCATTGAGAAATTGAAGGGGATGGTATTTACATGAGTACGATTGAGAAATGGACGGCTGTTGATCAATATGTGAGTGATGTATTAATACCGAAAGATTCTACATTAGAAGAAGTTCTTCAAGCAAACGCTGCAGCTAATTTACCAGCACATGATGTATCGTCAACGCAAGGGAAGTTTTTGCAACTATTAGTACAAATTCAAGGAGCTCGAAACATTTTGGAAATTGGTACTCTAGGCGGATATAGCACGATATGGCTTGCAAGGGGATTGCCAACTGGAGGCAGAGTTGTTACATTGGAGGCAAGTGAAAAGCATGCTGAAATTGCACGTAGCAATATTGAGCGTGCCAATTTGAATAATAGAATTGAAGTGCGAACAGGATTAGCTTTAGATTCTTTACAGCAAATCGCAAATGAGAAGTATGAACCATTTGATTTTATTTTTATAGACGCCGATAAACAAAATAATCCTACTTATTTTGAATGGGCACTGAAACTATCACGCCCTGGTACTATAATTATTGGTGATAACGTAGTACGTGAAGGAGAAGTTATTGACAATACGAGTAACGATCCTCGCGTACAAGGGATACGTCGCTTCTATGAATTAATAGCTGCAGAGCCACGTGTAAGTGCTACTGCGCTTCAAACTGTCGGAAGTAAAGGATACGATGGGTTTGTAATGGTAGTCGTAAAAGAATGACGAAAGGTGGTAAAAAGATGAAAAAGATGTTTCAAAAATTATAACATGTATCGTGTACAACACAGCTAGCTCGTGGACCTCCAACATACTTGGAAATATAAGTTTATATAAAAATTGGAGGTTAGGAATAGATGAGAACTGAAAAAGAAATGTTAGACTTAATTATTAGTACAGCAAAAGAGGATGGAAGAATTCGGGCTGTCATCATGAATGGGTCACGTGCAAATCCAAATGTGAAAAAAGATTGTTTTCAAGACTATGATATTATGTATGTTGTAAATGATATACAATCTTTTACGTCTAATCATAATTGGATTCAGAGATTTGGAGAAATAATGATTGTACAAATGCCGGAAGAAATGTCATTAGTTCCAGCAGATGAAGACGGGAAATTTCCGTATTTAATGCAGTTTATGGATGGAAACCGAATTGATTTAACGTTAGTTCCCGTTGATTTGATACATATATTCGTTGGGCAAGATAGTTTAAGTAAACTGCTTCTTGATAAAGATAATTGTATTAACGAATTTCCACCAGCAAGCGATAGGGACTACTTAATAAAAAAGCCTACAGAAAAAGAGTTTTTAGATTGCTGTAATGAATTTTGGTGGTGTAGTACGAATGTAGGGAAAGGACTATGGAGAGAAGAACTTTCTTATGCGAAAGGGATGCTTGATGGTCCAGTACGAGATATGTTCATCGTAATGCTAGAATGGCATATTGGTATGAAAACAGACTTTACAGGTAATGCAGGAAAGTTTGGGAAGCATTTCGAGCAATATATTGAAAAAGATATGTGGGAGCAATTTAAAAGAACTTTTTCTAATGCAGAATATGAAAACATATGGGAGTCATTCTTTATCATGGGTAATTTATTTAGGGAAGTAGCGAATGAAATTGCTAACACATATGGATATCAATACCCGCAAGGTGATGATGACAGAGTGACGAGCTATTTAAAACATGTAAAAGCTTTGCCGAAAGATAGTGCATCGATTTATTAATTGTATAAAGCAGTAAGACTGTCCAAATTATGGACAGTCTTATTTTTGTTCATGAATAATAATTTCTCTAACAAAGTGCAGATGAATCACATATGAAATTTTAGGGAGGTTTTTATCATGTATTATTTTTATTCGTCAGAAATGTTTGCCCCATATGAATGGGGACTAGAACGAGATGTTTCGTACGCCTATATGCCATATAACTCATTTTATTATGGAGACTATATAAGCTCATTGCCATACGCATATATCCCTCAAAACTATACAGTACAAATGAAAGCATATGAGCGTGGATCGTGGACACCATTTTCATGGGTCGAAAAATATGCGTACGCATTTTCAGGGCCGTACAATAAAGCGGAAGTAGCTCTTACATTTGATGATGGACCAGATTTAGAATTTACGCCGAAAATTTTAGATAAGTTAAAACAACATAATGTGAAGGCGACTTTCTTCTTGCTTGGTGAAAACGCAGAAAAGTATCCGAATGTAGTAAAACGTATTGCGAATGAAGGGCATGTAATTGGTAATCATACGTATAGCCATCCGAATTTAGCGAAAGTAACTGATGCTGAGTACCGTAATCAAATTATAAAAACAGAAGAAATATTAAATCGTTTAGCTGGTTATGCACCGAAGTTTATACGTCCACCGTACGGTGAAATACTTGAAAATCAATTGAAATGGGCGACAGAGCAAAACTTTATGATTGTACAGTGGAGTGTTGATACGGTTGATTGGAAAGGAGTAAGCGCTGATACGATTACAAATAATGTGTTAGGGAATTCATTTCCTGGCAGTGTCATCCTTCAGCATTCAACCCCAGGTGGGCATTTACAAGGATCTGTAGAGGCGCTAGATAAATTTATTCCGCAGTTAAAAACGAAAGGGGCACGCTTTGTAACGCTGCCAAGTATGTTTCAAACATCGAAAGAGAGAAAATGAAGTGGAGTTTAAATCAGTCGGGTATTGTCAATCATCCACTATTAAGAATAGGACTCCCAAGTATTTTAAAATGGGAGTCCTATTTTGTTTATAAACTATTATTTTTTAGTAATTCTTTTCCTTGTTCTACAACGAATTCATAGTATGCAAGATCATATGGATAAATATCTTCAAATTTTATCGTTATCGGCTTATTGTTTAAAACAGAAATAGCTGTAAAAGATGAAATCTCTCTTTTTAATAGTTGTAGAAAAGAAGTTGCATGTACTTTCATCACATCATCTACTTCTTCACCTGGTGCGAATGGAAGTGGATTGATGACATTGTGAAAATACATATGGCAAAACTCGCGATCCGTAAGATTTGAAATTTCATAATCTATTGTAAAGATTCCTTTGTATGCTAGATCAGTAGTTTGAAAGGAAAGCCCTAATTCTTCCTCAATTTCACGAAGGCCACCAATTTGTACATCTTCATCATGCATAATATGTCCAGCTGAAGTAATATCCCATATACATGGAGCTTCTTTTTTATTTTTAGAGCGTAATTGGAAATATAAGAACATATCTTCATCATCTTTTTCTACAAACCAACAATGAAATGTTTCGTGCCAATCACCGTCACGGTGCACTTCATCACGTAATTTCTTCCCAAGTGTATTTCTTTCAGAATCAAATATTGTTAACCACTCTGTCATTTTAATTCCCCTTTCTGCAAATTTTATTATACAATAATCGTATTGAATTTTGGGAAAATAAAGAAAAATGGGTCGTTATTAGTGGGAATAGAAAGTAAGAAAATAAAATCGATTATTTCAACAGAGGAAGAATTACGGGGAATATTGGGGCAACCAAGTGAACGAGCTTTAAAAAAAGTTATTTCATCATTAGACCACCATTGCGTAGACTTTCTGTCTAAATCTCCTTTTTTAGTATTATCTACGGCAAATAAATTAGGAGAGTGTGACGCCTCGCCGAGAGGAGATGCACCTGGATTTGTATACGTACTCAATAATAAAAAAATTATCATTCCAGAAAGACCAGGAAATCGTCGTATAGACTCCATTTTGAATATTATTTCCAATCCACGTGTAGGATTAATCTTTTTCATTCCAGGTCTTGGGGAGACACTCAGAATAAATGGCCGAGCGTATATAACAAACGACGAAGAAATTTTGCGAAAAATGCAGGTAAATGGACGCAATCCGCTACTTGGAATTGTTGTTGAAATAGAGGAATGCTATATTCATTGCGCGAAAGCTTTTATTCGTTCAAAAATGTGGGATTCAGAGTCATGGCTAAATAAAAAAGAGTTACCTTCAGCAGCAAAAATGTTGCTGGAGCATGCAAAAGTGAATGCTTCAGAAGAAGATGTTGCACGTTCTTTAGAAGAAAGTTATACGAAAAGATTGTATTAAAAAAACTTTATTAATATATCTTTGTAAGGTGGATATTTACGCATTTTAGAATGGGATATTTATATATGAACTGTGGATTTACAAAATGAAGAAATAACAAAATAGGTAAATCGGGCGGCAATTGTAAAATGTTATTGTGAAATATAATAAAAAATGATTTTGAAAATAGTTAGTAAAAATAGGCTTGCTTTTTAAAAAGTTGATAACTATAATAAGTTAACAAATAGACATGAACGAAAAGTAACGATAAGGATATGAAATCATTTTTACGGTTTACAGAGAGGGAAGCCAAGGGTGTGAGCTTCCTAACACGAGAAATGATTTTACCACCTTTGAACTTCAATAGTGAACGAGTAATCTAGTAATTATTGACGGAATCAGCCGTTATCTGAACTTGAGCAATCTAGGGAGAAATACGTCTAGATTGGAACAAGGGTGGAACCACGAAAACACATTCGTCCCTTTCCTAGGGATGAATGTGTTTTTTTATGAATTTACAGATTGAAAATTTAAAATAATTAAAAAATGTTATTGATTTTGTTTTTTATGCGAGTATAATGAGTTAACAAATAAACATGAACGAAAAAGTAACGATAAGGACACGAAATCATTTTTACGGTTTACAGAGAGGGAAGTCAAGGGTGTGAGCTTCCTAACACGAGAAATGATTTTACCACCTTTGAACTTCAATAGTGAACGAGTAATCTAGTAATTATTGACGGAATCAGCCGTTATCTGAACTTGAGCAATCTAGGAGGAAGTGCGTTTCTAGATTGGAACAAGGGTGGAACCACGAAAACACATTCGTCCCTTTCCTAGGGATGGGTGTGTTTTTTTATTACTTTGAAAGGAGGTGCAGTAACATGAAACGATTTGTACGTACGGAAATAACCACCACCTGCATGATTAAAAAGCAGAGCAAGGTGATTGATAGAGATAAAAAATAAAATTGTAGGAGGAGATTAGAAAATGAATAACGTTATTCATGTTGGGGTGTTAGGATTAGGTACGGTCGGAAGTGGTGTTGTCCATATTTTGAAAGAACATTATAAAAAAATTGCACTTGATACAGGGTATGAAGTGAAGGTGAAGACAGTCGTTGTACGTGATTTAGAAAAAGAACGTGATGTTTGTATTGATGGAATCGTAGTAACAAGTCATGTCGATGAAGTTCTAAATGATTCAAATATTGATATTGTAGTAGAGGTAATGGGCGGAATTGAAGAAGCGAAGCAGCATATTGTTAAGGCTTTACGAAATAAGAAACATGTCGTAACAGCAAATAAAGATTTAATGGCTGTATACGGTGCAGAACTTCTTCAATTAGCGAACGAAAATGATTGTGATCTATGTTATGAAGCAAGTGTAGCGGGCGGTATTCCGGTGTTAAGGGGATTAACAGACGGATTAGCTTCAGATCAAATTGAAAAAATAATGGGAATTGTAAATGGAACAACAAATTACATGTTAACAAAGATGAGTCAAAAGGGATGGTCGTATGAAGAAGCTTTACAGGAAGCACAAAAATTAGGTTTCGCAGAATCGGATCCAACAGCGGATGTAGATGGGTTAGATGCGGCGAGAAAGGTAGCCATTCTTGCAAACTTAGGTTTTTCGATGAATGTTTCTTTAGATGATGTGCAAGTAAGAGGGATTCGAAAGGTCGAAAAAGAAGACTTACAAATGGCTGAAAAGTTAGGATTTACTATGAAATTAATTGGTAAAGCAGAGAAACAAGGGTCAGCCATTCATTTAAGTGTAGAACCGACACTTTTACCAAGCCATCATCCATTATCAAATGTAAATAATGAATTTAATGCAGTATATGTTCACGGTCAAGCGGTAGGAGAAGTAATGTTTTACGGGCCTGGAGCTGGGAAGTTACCAACTGGTTCTGCTGTAGTAAGTGATATTATTTCAATCGTTAAAAATATGAATCAAGTCCCGAAAAATAAAAGTGCGTTAAAAGAACCAGAGCCATACGAGTTACAAGGAGATGAAGAAGTCATTTCGAAATATTTCTTACGTATTTCATTACGAGATGAACCTGGGATGTTACAGAAAATAACAGAATGTTTCGTTAATTATTCTGTAAGTTTAAAAGAAGTTATTCAGTTACCTTTAAATCGTGAACTTGCAGAAGTTGTTGTTGTAACACATCAAACTTCAAAGTATCAATTTGAACGAGTTTTAGGAGCGATAGAAGATGTCGCAAGTGAAATAAACAGTTACTACATTATTGAGGAGGAAAAACAATATGTATAAAGGATTATTAAAACAGTATGCTTCTTATTTACCGGTCAATGAAAATACACCTGATGTTAGCTTAATGGAAGGGAATACACCACTTATTCCGTTATTAAATATATCAAAACAATTAGGAATTCAATTATATGGTAAGTATGAAGGAGCGAATCCGACAGGTTCATTTAAAGATCGTGGTATGGTAATGGCTGTTGCGAAGGCGAAAGAAGAAGGTTCGGAGGCAATTATTTGTGCATCAACAGGTAATACTTCGGCATCGGCCGCAGCATACGCGGCACGCCTTGGAATGAAATGTATAATCGTAATCCCGGAAGGAAAGATTGCACATGGAAAATTAGCGCAAGCAGTCGCTTACGGAGCTGAAATCATTTCAATAGAAGGAAATTTTGATGATGCACTTAAGGCTGTAAGAAATATTGCTGCGGAAGAGCCGATTACATTAGTAAACTCAGTGAATCCTTATCGAATTGAAGGGCAAAAGACAGCAGCATTTGAAATTTGTGACCAGTTGCAAAGTGCACCAGATGTTTTAGCGATTCCTGTTGGGAATGCTGGGAATATTACAGCGTACTGGAAAGGTTTCTGTGAATATGAGAAAGAAAAAGGCTATAAGAAGCCAAGAATTCACGGATTTGAAGCGGAGGGAGCAGCTGCTATTGTAAAAGGACATGTCATTGAAGAACCTGAAACAATTGCAACAGCGATTCGTATCGGTAACCCCGCAAGTTGGTCATATGCAGTAGAGGCTGCAGAACAGTCTCACGGTGAAATAGATATGGTATCAGATGAAGAAATTTTACATGCGTATAGATTATTAGCAAAAACGGAAGGGGTTTTCGCTGAGCCAGGATCAAATGCTTCATTAGCAGGTGTAATTAAACATGTTCAATCTGGAAAAATCAAAAAAGGAGAGACAGTTGTTGCAGTTTTAACTGGAAACGGCTTGAAAGATCCTGATATCGCAATTTCTTCTAATACATTAGACATTGCAAGTGTTTCAAATAATATAGAACAAATTAAAGAGCATATTAAAGGGGTGATTATGTCGTGATACCATTAAGTATTCGTGTTCCTGCTAGTACAGCGAATGTTGGACCAGGATTTGATTCAGTAGGAATAGCTTTGTCATTATATTTAGATGTGGTGGTAAAAGAAAAAGCTGATAGATGGCAAGTAATCCATTCCTTTGAAGAATCAATTCCGACAGACGATAAAAATTTAATCGTTAGCACGGCATGTAAAGTATGTCCTTCTTTATCACCTCACATAATAGAAGTTACTAGTAATATCCCGCTTACAAGGGGACTAGGAAGTAGTGCATCAGCAATTGTAGCAGGGATAGAGCTTGCGAATCAACTTGGCAATTTGAACTTAACGACTGATCAAAAAGTTCAAATTGCAACAAATTTTGAAGGGCATCCAGATAATGTTGCGGCTTCTATATTAGGAGGAACTGTAATCGGAGCACTTGATGGAAAGAATGTTTCGGTTGTAAGAATTGAAAGTAAGGAATTAGGTGTAATTTCTCTTATTCCAAATGAAGAGTTAAATACAGAGGAAAGCCGATCTGTATTACCAGATGTGTTTCCGTTTCATGAAGCAGTTAAGGCTAGTGCAATCAGCAACGTATTAGTAGCTGCGTTTTGTCAAAAGAAGTGGGAAGTTGTAGGTGAAATGATGGAAAGAGATCATTTTCACGAGCCGTATCGTTTAGAACTCGTACCGCTATTACCCTCAATTCGTAAATGTGCAAAAGAGTTTGGAGCATACGGCACAGCGCTTAGTGGTGCAGGCCCATCCATTTTTATATTAACGCCATATGATAAGCGTCAAGAAATTGCTGAGCAATTAGCGAGAGTATTTACGTCTATGAAAGTGTGCGAGCTAGAAATTGATCATAGAGGAATTTCTGTAAATAAAGAAGAACATATAGGGCTATGAAAAAGCTAGCATTGCTAGCTTTTTTTGTTGTAAATATCTTTTCAGTTTTCATATAAAAGAAAAGTAATAATTTATAATTTAGTAAAGCGTGTATTCATTTGGAGGTGATCGTATGAAGAAAGAGTCACCAGAAGAAAAAAGAGAACGTATAAGGCAAAGTGAATTGGAAAATAATCCTACCGGTTCTTTAAAGGATGGATTAAACAGAGCTGAATGCGGTAGTCCAGTTGATATGACAGGTGGTATGAATTGGAAAGGTACAGCGCTAGTAATTTTAGTGCTAGTTTTAGGCTATATTATATACACTTATTTTTTTAGTTAAGAAATGCACATTAAAGTTATGAATTATTTGCTTTTATATTTAGTGGGGATGAAAAAACACGGTTATTGTGCTACATATACTTTAAGCAGATTATAGTTGTTCATACACACTTATTTATAATACTCAAAATAGAGCTAGCGTTATGCTAGTTCTATTTTTTTGCCACATTCCTGTAACAAAGCCCCTGTATATTCAGTGGTGGAGGTGCAGAAGATGAAAAAAATGATAGCAATATGTCTTCTTACAACGATGTCATTTTCGACTTTAGTCGGGTGTGATGTAAAAGGTAACAAGGCTGTACAAGATTCTAAAGTAAAGAAAGCGACGTATAAAGAGTTTACTTACGATGTAAATCCAGAGACTTTCATGTTAACTGTAGAACATGATGGTGTAAAGGAACAGGCGTCACAGCCGTTACCGAAAATGAAGGTGTCGAATGTAAAAAAAGACAAGGATCGAACATCTTGGGAATATCCAGATCAAAAAGTAAAAGTGCATCTAGAAAAGAAAAAAGATCACTTAAATATTGAAGTGGAGTCGACTGGTGCAGAAAGCTTTACGTGGCCGAAAGTACAAGCTGAAAATTATACACTTCCGTTATGGGAAGGTAAGCAAATTCCGAGTAATGATGAAAATTGGAAGAAGTTTTTAAAGGATGATGCATATTCATTTGCTGAATCATTTTCTATGAAGTTTTTTGCGTTAAATGGTTCGAAATATTCAATTGTATTTATTGCGAACAATATATTTAATAATGAATTGAAATTTCATTCGGATCCGAAAATAGGATTTGATTTTATACATGAATTCCCGAGTATAAATAAAAATAAAGCATATGGATTTCAATTATATGTGACAAATAATGATGCAGTCAGTATTGCTAAACTGTATAAGGATAATATTGCTCAAAAAGGTGAATTTAAAACATTACAAGAAAAGGCTAGAAAAAATAAAGAGATTGAAAAACTTTATGGTGCTGCTCATTTTTATTTTTGGAATCAAAATGGTTTGTCTGACAGTAACGTAAATTGGCCTAAAATAAGAGAGCAAATAAATAGTCCTGTATTTAGTCATATAAAAGGGCTTATTCAAAAGAATAGTTCGGAGCCTGGAGAACTGAGTGTCTTTGAGCAAGTAAGTAAACAAGATTTCATTGATAAGTACCAAAAAAATGTTATTTTGCGTTATGTAAATGAAGTATTATCAATGAAGGAATTGTATAAAGATGATATTTTTCAAAAGGTTGATCAGAACGCTAGTGAGTTATTAAACAAAGGGGTAGATCACTTATCGAAGATGGAGTTATATAACTTAAATAAGCATGTATTAAAGTCGGCGCTCGGTGATGCGATTGAAGAAGTAAGTAAA
Organism: Bacillus sp. RC251; assembly: GCF_044908765.1. Classification (NCBI taxonomy): domain Bacteria; kingdom Bacillati; phylum Bacillota; class Bacilli; order Caryophanales; family Bacillaceae; genus Bacillus; species Bacillus sp. RC251. The sequence goes on from NZ_JBIYDP010000001.1 coordinate 976,229, forward strand.
TGGGGTAACGCAGATGGAACGGATATTATAAAGAAAATGAAAGAATCAGGAATAGACAAAGCGTGGATTGGGTTACCGAACTGGGAACAAGGGTATATGCAGCCTGATTTCGTGACAGAAGCTAAGAAAATGGGATATTTAGTTGGTCCGTATGATTCTTATCATTCTATTCACGAAAAAGCTGATAAAAATTGGAATACAGCTTCTTTTCAGGATCCATCGTTATATGAAGAGGCAACTGTGACGAAGAAAAATGGAGAAAAAGTACAAGGATTTTTAGGTAGAGGGCGAAAGTTAAATCCAACTTTATCTCTTCCTAGTGTAAAAGAGCGAATGAACGATATTTTACAAAATGGACCTAAATATAATTCATGGTTTATTGATTGTGATGCAACAGGTGAAATTTATGATGACTATTCAGCCAAACATATAACGACACAAGAACAAGATTTAAAAGCAAGATTGCAACGAATGGATTATATTGCGCAAGAAAAAAGTATGGTAGTTGGCTCAGAAGGAGGAAATGACTTTGCAAGTAGCACGATTGCATTTGCTCACGGTATTGAAACACCGGTTATTAAATGGGACGATGAAGATATGAGGAAAAATAAAACAAGTCCGTATTATGTGGGCGGATATTGGTCACCGAATCAAAATGTTCCAGAAAAATATGCAAAACAAGTACCGTTAAAAGAAGAATATAAACAAGTGTATTTAAACCCTGTATATTCAGTACCATTATATAAATTAGTATACAATGATTCTGTAATTACAACGCACCACTGGGAATGGGGAAGTTTGAAAGTAAAAGATGAGGTAGGGAACCGTATGCTATACGAATTATTGTATAATGTTCCTCCGTTGTACCATTTAGATGAAGTAGAGTGGAATAAGCATAAACAAGAAATTACACAGCACCTGAAAGTTTGGAATGACGTTCATGAAAAGGCAGTAAAAGAAGAAATGACGAACTTTGTATATTTGTCAGAAGATAAATTAGTTCAATCTGCTTCTTATGGAAAAGATATTAAAATTATTGTGAATTTCTCGAATGAAGATATAGAAATAGAAAAGACGAAACTAAAAGCAAAATCCGCTTTCATTAATAATCATGGGAAGAAAACAATGTATACACCGCTTGAGAGATAATATGAAATGTATTGTTGCATTACTAATTTTTCAGGTGAAAATTGAAGGATTCGAAACGAATAAATTTATAAATCTATAATTTCGAATGTTGCGAAGTGTTAAATATTTGAAGTTGAAAAATAGTGACTTGCCAAAAATAAGCACGAGAGTATAATGTGAAATGGAATACATATTGGATTCATCATGTAACCTTACAAAAATGTAAGGTGTTTGAAAGGAAATTCAATATGAAGAATACTAGACATACATTATACTAGGGAAAGAGAAAGAGAGGCGAATGAAGATGAGCTCTGAATTAGAACAAAATACGAGAAGCAATAAAAAACGTTCTAAAAGAAGGTCAATAAAATGGTTCATTTTAATTCCATTTTTCCTACTTATTTTTGGAGGAGTAGGATATGGATCATTAATATATAATAAAGCAAAAGCTGTTGTAAGTGATGCGTATGCACAAATTGATAAATCATCAAAACGTGATAAAGAAGTTGAGCCTTTAAAGGATAACATCTCTATTTTAATTATGGGTGTAGATGGTAGTGAAATGCGAAAAAGTCAATATGGTGAAGCTGTTCGCACAGATGCACTTTTATTAGCAACAATTAATAAAGATGATAAATCAGTTAAATTAGTAAGTATTCCGCGTGATTCACGTGTATATATTCCATCTAGAAAGAAATTAGATAAAATTACACACGCACACGTATTTGGTGGTGTTGAAAGTACACGAGATACGGTGGAAAGATTTTTAAATGTTCCTGTTGATTATTATGTGAAGTTTAACTTTGAATCATTCGTACAAATTGTCGATTCACTTGGTGGTATTGATATTGATGTACCTGTTACTTTCACAGAGCAAGATAGTAAAGACCAAGCGGGTATGATTCATTTAGAAAAAGGCTTCCAACATTTAAATGGAGAACAAGCACTTGCACTTGCAAGAACGCGTAAAATTGATAGTGACGCAATGCGTGGACAAAGACAACAACTTGTAATAGAAGCAATTGCAAAAAAAGCGATGTCTGTGCAATCAATTAGCAAAATGGGCTCTTTACTTGATGCGGTTGATAAAAATATGAAAACGAACTTAACTTTCGATGATATGCTTGCAATTACAAAAAATATGGCAGGATCTAATTTAGAAATGGAAAAAATGCAAATAGAAGGTACGGATAAACGTATCGGAGGTATTTATTATTACATTCCAAACGAAAAAAATGTAAAAGATATTTCGAAAAAATTAAATGAGCATTTAGGTGTAACACCAAAACCAGTTCGAAATGAATAATAAAAAAAGATTGGCCTTTGCCAATCTTTTTTTATCGAGATGGATTTGTAACTTTTCTGTAACGATTTTTTATTTTAGAAAACTTATACTCATATGTATGAGAATATTGGAGAAGCAAAAAGTAAAGAAAAATAATGAAAATCTGTAATAAGGAAAGATATCATATGCAGAAATGGATAGGCATTATGGGAATCATTTTTATGTTGACTGGATGTAAAATGTCTGAAGCTCCAACAAGTTTAATGGGTGCTCCTGCCAATGAGAAATGGATTAATGAACTAAAAGAGCAAATAGATAAAGATTTGCCTGTAAATTATCGATTGCTTACTCCAATGTCTAATAAAGATAAACAGATGATTTGGTCAATGGATTTTAAACAAGATAATAAGAAAGAAGCCATCTTATTTTATAAATTGCCGAATGAAGATCATAGCGTATACTTAGCTGTATATGAAGAAGTCGGAAATGGATGGAAAGTAAAGTCCACGCACAGATTTGATGGTGGAGATGTAGATATCGTTGAAGTCGGTGATTTTACAGGGAACGGGAAGCGAGAGTTATTAATCGGAATTTCTGTAAGTCGTGAATCGTTAGAACATGTTATGTATGTTTTTTCGGAAGAAAATGAAGATATGAAGGAAATATATAATCGAAGTTATACGAAGTTATTCATAGAGGATTTAAATAAAAATGGACTGAAAGATATAAGTCTTGTTACGTATGAAAAAGATGAGAAATTGACAGTTGAGTTCATGGAACAATTTAAGACTTTATCTGAAGCGTCATTCGATCCATTTATAAATAGCATTCAAAGAATACAAATGGGCCGCATTTCTGAATCACTAAAGGCGGTTGTAATTGACGCAGGTGTTGGTGCTCATTCAGGGATAACATATGTAGCAAAATTTGATAAGGGCCATTATGAGCCACTACCTATAGATGGGAAAGAAGATTTATTCAATGATTATGTAGTCGAAAGCAAAGATATAAATGAAGACGGCATTATTGAATTTGTTCGTACAGTGCGTCCAAAAGGTTGGGAAGAAGTATCATACGGAGAGAGTACGATGTTTGAACGTTATATTCAGTGGAGTGAAGATGAAATTAAACCGATAGAAGAAAGATATATAAATATAGAGAAAGGTTATTTTGTCAAAATCCCGCAAGCGTTAATTGGAAAAATAACTGTTCCAGTTCAGCAAGAAGCATCAGATATTCAAAAATTTATAGATACTACGACAAATGAACTATGGCTTGAAGTTCATATATTTAAACGGAAAGAATGGTTCAAAATAAAAGGATACGAGGCAGCAGTCAAAACGGCTTCTCACGTATATGCCGTACCGAAACAACCACATTTTGAAAAAGTGAAAGCATATGTAAAACCGCTAGCCGATTATCAACAAGAGTAGGGAGGTGGAAATTATGCCAACAATTTTAGTTTTAGAAGATGAAATGCCTATTCGTAGTTTTATCGTCTTGAATTTGAAACGTGCTGGATTTTATGTGTTAGAAGCTAGTACGGGAGAAGAGGCGTTACAGATTTTATGTGAACATACTGTTGATGTAGCATTACTTGATGTAATGTTACCAGGAATTGATGGTTTTCAAGTTTGTAAATCCATCCGGGAAGAAAATAAAAAAATAGGTATTATTATGTTAACCGCACGCGTACAAAATGAAGATAAAGTACAAGGACTAGGAATTGGTGCAGATGATTATATCGCAAAGCCGTTTAGTCCAGTGGAATTAACTGCACGTATACAATCGTTACTAAGGAGAATAGAAGTACATCATGAAAAAGGGAATATCATCATATCTGGCCCATTTTCGTTAAATGTAATAGAGGAAAGACTATATAAAGGTGGACAATTAGTCGATTTAACCCCTACAGAGTATATGATATTACAGTATTTGATGAATCAGGCTTCAAAGCCGGTTTCACGTGATGAAATTTTAAATATGATTTGGGGAACGAATTATGTAGGTGAGACGAAAGTAGTAGATGTAAATATGAGGCGGTTACGCCAAAAAATAGAATGTAATCCATCAGAACCTGAATTTATTCTTACTGTGTGGGGAAAAGGATATGTGTGGAAGGAAAGTATAAGATGAAAAGAAAAGTGACTTTATATTTTATGACGGTCATTATACTTATGCTTGTATTATTTGAAGTCGTATTTTCAGTCTCAATTTATCGATATTATTATAATGGTATTGTGCAATATATAGAATCTCATGCGAAGACAAGTACGCGATTTTTCTCTGAATACAATTCACTATACTTTATTCGATTGCAAGAATACAGCGGGGATATAATTGAGAGCTTTCAGTTAGAAGGAACCGAATTACAATTAATTGATCGGCATGGTACGATTATACAATCGTCAAGTGGACAAAAGGTAGAAGGTAAAGTAGTTATTCCATATTCGTTACTAGAAGGAGAAATGTATCATCAAGTGACTGCTACGAAAGACAATGTGAAACAATTGGAAGTGATTAGTCCACTTATTCATCAAGGACAAACGATCGGTGCTTTGAAATATACAACTGTTTTAACGAATGTAAATGCAAAGATTATTGAAATTATTATGTTTACTATTTCAGTTGGAATTGTCATTTCTGGTATCGTATTCTTAATCAGTAGACGATTAGCGAATTCGTTTGTTAAACCTATCGAATCTATTATTCATGCTTCTTCACAAATTGCAGAAGGTACATTAAAGAAGAAAATTAAAGAGGATTATCCAGGTGAATTAGGTGAGTTGGCACATAGTTTAAATCATATGTCTAATAAAATAGAAAAAGCGGAACAGATGAAAAATGAATTCATTGCTTCTATTTCTCATGAAATACGAACGCCTTTAACTGGAATTAAAGGTTGGAGTGAGACGTTAAAAATGGTAGATCATTTAACAGAAGAAGAGATAAAGCAAGGTATGGGAATTATATCAGGTGAGACAGACCGATTGATTCATTTAGTAGAAGAATTGCTAGATTTTTCAAGATTACAATCAAATCATTTCAATTTATATAAACAAAAGGTGCAAATATACGATATACTAGAGGAGACGATTTGGCAATTAACTCCTAACGCTGAAGAGAAAGAAATTCAATTTATTAATACGATAGAAGGAATTGAATTGAGGGGAGATCGAAATAGGCTAAAGCAAATTTTCTTGAATATTGTTCAAAATGCTATTAAATATTCACATGATAAAGGTACAATACACATTGAAGCGACTAACAATGAAGGACAAGCAGTGATCAAGGTGAAAGACGAAGGGATTGGAATTGCTAAAGAGCATTTACCATATATAGAACAGTCATTTTACCAGATTAATAACCATGCTACAGGTGCTGGTCTCGGTTTAGCTATCGTTAAAAAAATGGTGGAGCTTCATGGAGGTACACTTAGTATTATAAGTAAAGAAGGAATAGGAACAACCATTTTAATAAAACTCCCATTATAATACATATAAAGTCTGTTTATATAGTGTAATAAAATAAATAGATGTATAATTATATTGGGTGATTTATATATAAGATTAATAGGGAGAGGAATTCGATAGAATGGAAAAAGCTTTTAAAATTAAACGAGTAGTAGTCGTTTTAATAGCGATTGCAGCAGTAGCTATTGGGTATTTCATGTTTCAATCCATTACTTCACCAGCAAAGGCTGTTGCAAAACAAGAAAATGTAGTACAGCTTGCAAGTGAACAACCGAATGTAGAAATGAATAAAACGGCACCAAGTCGTTTTAATGGAAAAGAAAGAAAAGTTGCTTATCTTACATTTGATGATGGCCCAGGGAAATATACGGCTGAATTGTTAAATATGTTAAAACAGCATGATGCGAAGGCGACGTTCTTTTTAATTGGAGCGAATGTAAAAGAATTTCCGGATTTAGTGAAACGTGAAAATGCAGAGGGTCATTATGTAGGTATGCATAGTATGACACATAATTTTGCGAAGTTATATAAAAATGGCGAGTATGTAAATGAAATGAAAGAAGATCAAAGCTTAATCGCAAATATTATTGGAAAATCACCTAAATTAACACGTCCACCATACGGTTCGATGCCTGGATTAAATGAAGGTCTTCGAAATAAAGTGGTAGAGGGCGGTTTTAAAGTATGGGATTGGACAATTGATTCATTAGATTGGAAATATAACAAAATACAAGTTGATGCAGCGGCAGCACAAATTGCTCAAAACGTAATAACAAATGCAACAAAACCACAGGAAGTTATTTTAATGCATGACATTCACCCACAATCAGTTGCTGCTGTGCCAGCAATTTTAAAAGGGTTAAAAGAAAAGGGTTATGAGTTTGAAGCTTATCATGAAGAGAGTCACTTCCCAGTGAATTTCTGGCATGATAACCGTATGTAATGGAGGAATGAACGTTGAAGTATGGAAAAGTAGCAGTAGTTGGAGCACTATCAGTAGGACTATTAACAGGTTGTTTCGGTGAAAAACCAGAAGAAAATCTATATACAGCTTTTGAAACAGCAGCGACACAAGAAAAATTATTAGTTGATGAAGCGAAGAAGTTAGAGAAATTAGAGAATGAAGGTCAAGAACTATATTCTCAAATTTTACAAGAAGGTAAAGATCATAATGACGCTGTTATGAAGAAGATAGAGCAAGCTACTGCAAATGTAGATGACCGTGAAAAAGTATTAAAAACTGAGAAAGAAATGTTAGAAAAAGCTCAGAAAGAAACAAAATCTGTTCAAGGAAATATAGAGAAGCTTGAAGATAAGAAGTTACAAAAACAAGTGAAAGCAGTAGAAGAGTCGTATAAAAACCGTTATGATGCATTCCAAAAGATGAATGAAAATTATACGAAGGCGTTAGCGACTGAAAAAGAACTGTATGAAAAATTAAAAGTAAAAGAAACGAAATTAAAAGAGATTGGTGAAAAAGTTAAGGCTGTTAATGAATTAACTGTGGAAGCACAAAAATCAAAAGAGCAATTTAACAATTTTACAAAAGAGTATAATGACAGTAAATTAGCATTCTACAAAGATGCAGAGATTAAGATTAAAGATCAGAAATAAAGAAGAATCTTAAGCATAATAAAAAGCCGGAGAAACATCGTTACAAATGTTTTTTCGGCTTTTTACGTTAAATGAATAGAAAAGACTGGAATTGATATCATAAAAGAGTTATAGTGAATTATTCCAAGGGAAACATTGTAAAGTAAGGAGAATGGAAATATGTCATATGAATTTTTACTCAAATTAGGTTTAGCACTCTTTTTAGGATTATTCATCGGGATAGATAGGCAGCTAAAGAATAAACCGCTTGGTGTGAAAACAAGTATGGTTATTTCTGTAGCAAGTTGTTTAATTACGATGGTTTCAATTGAAGCCGTACATGTATATTCTGTTCCAGGGCATACAAATATGGATCCAATGCGTCTAGCTGCTCAAATTGTGAGTGGGATTGGTTTTCTTGGGGCAGGTGTTATTTTACGAAGAAGTAATGATGTTATTTCTGGATTAACGACAGCTTCTATGGTGTGGGCTGCTTCAGCTTTAGGTATAGCAATTGGGGCGGGCTTTTATTTACAAGCGACGGTTGCTATGATTTTAATTATTTTAGCAATTAATGTACTTCCACAACTTGTGAAAATTGCAGGTCCGTATTCATTAAGACAAAAGGATTTATCTATAAAAATTACTGTAAAAGAGCATCATGAGTTAGATGGTATATTTAAGCAAATTAAAAATTTAGGTATGCATGTGAAACGAGTGAAAATTAAAGATATAGATAGTGGAGCATTTCAGCAACTGGAAATGGTTATTTTAGCTCCAGAAGATTTATATACAACAGAGTTATATAGTTCCTTGAAAGAGATTGATCGTGTTGTTTCAGTTGAAGTGGAAAGTAGATAATTGTGATAAAAAAGAGTGAAGTGCATTCGCTCTTTTTTTATTTGGATTTTTAAGGAAATAAATTGATATAATGATGAATAACAAGGGGGAGAGATGATGGAAATACATATTAGAAGAGCGATAAAAGATGATATAAGAGGTATAGCCAAGGTGCATGTTGATAGCTGGAAAACAACATATAAAGGGATATTTGCTGACAAATTTTTAGAAAATATAACATATGAGCAACGAGAAAAACAATGGGAAAACATTTTTCAACAAGAAGATAAATACCAATATAGATTTGTAGCAGAGACGTCAGATGAAACAATAATCGGATTCATTGACGGGGGAGTGGAAAGAAGTGGTACATATAATTGTGATGGGGAATTATATGCAATCTACCTTTTACAAGAGTATCAAGGAATGAAAATAGGACAAAAGTTATTTCAAGCTTTATTATCGGAATGTATAAACAATGATATGCAATCACTTTTAGTATGGGTTGTTACGAATAATCCTTCTAAAAATTTTTATGAAAAATTTAATCCAGAAAAAATTGATACGAAATTTTTAGAGAGAGTACAGGTAGAAGAGACAGCCTATTGTTGGAGGAATATAAATAATATTATTATGTAAACTTTATGTTTGAAAGAGGTATACGAATTAATGTATACCTCTTTTGTTTAACTATTTTGAAGGGGATTACTAATGAAATAAATAAGTATGTAGTTTGAAAGTGAGAATTTTTCTTGTGTATTTTTAATTAGATTAAAGAAACGCTGAAAAAAAGAAATATTTATTCGGATTTAAAAATTCTGAAATAAACTATTGAATTGATAATGATAATCAATTAAAATTTTAATTGATAACGATATTCAATTATCGATTGTAATATGAAATTCCGATAGTGTTCATATAAAGAGGAGGACAAGTATGCAGCGTGCGAAACATATCGCGGAACATGCAACAATACAAAGTTTTTTAAATTGTTATTTAAGAGAAACAGGAAGTGGAGAATGGATTACAGCGGATAAAAGGATAGAGGATATTTTCTACAATTCATTTCAAAGAGATACTGGCTCTACTTATTTATGTTGTCGGTTATCGGCACAAAACATTACTTTGTATGGAGAAGTTATATATAAATCAGCAACAGATCGCCATTTGTTTGGAGAACAATTTTATTATCAAATGGGAGAAAATAAGAATGTTATAAAAGCAGATTACGTTACTGTTATTACATTCTTAATAAAAGAGATGTCTATCAACTACGGAGAAGGGACGAATCCTGCTGAACTTATGCTTCGAGTTATTTGTAGTTGTCAAAATATTGAAGAATTTACAAAGGAGAGAATAGAAGATACATCTGCATTATACGGTTTCCATACATCCTTTATAGAAGCGGAGCAATCTTTATTATTTGGACATTTAACGCATCCAACCCCAAAGAGTAGACAAGGTATTTTGGAATGGAAAAGCGCAATGTATTCTCCAGAATTAAAAGGAGAATGTCAGCTTCATTATTTTAGGGCACATAAAAATATAGTAAATGAAAAATCATTATTGTTAGATTCTACAACAGTAATTCTAAAAGAAGAGTTACGTAATGATGAGATGGTTTGTAAAGAATTTATATCGAAGTATTGTAATGAAGATGAATATTCATTACTTCCAATTCATCCGCTTCAGGCAGAATGGCTATTACACCAATCATACGTACAGGATTGGATAGATCAAGGAGTACTTGAATATATCGGTCCTGTCGGTAAGTATTATATGGCAACATCATCACTTAGGACGTTATATCATCCCCAATCAAAATATATGCTTAAGTTTTCATTCCCAGTAAAAGTAACAAATTCAATGCGTATTAATAAATTGAAGGAACTAGAGAGTGGTCTTGAAGGAAAGGAAATGCTAAATACAGCAATTGGTGAAGTGTTAGATAAGTTTCCAGGTTTTGATTTTATTTGTGATCCAGCATTTATTACATTAAATTACGGGGCAAAAGAATCTGGATTTGAAGTAATTATACGAGAGAACCCTTTTTATGGTGAACATGCAAATGACGCTACTTTAATTGCTGGACTAGTTCAAGATGCAATACCTGGGGAACGTACTCGTTTATCGAATATTATTCATCGACTAGCAGATGTAGAAAGTAGAAGCTGTGAAGAAGTAAGTTTAGATTGGTTTAGACGATATATGAATATTTCTTTAAAGCCGATGGTATGGATGTACTTACGTTATGGTGTTGCAGTAGAAGCGCATCAGCAAAATAGTGTTGTTCAGCTAAAGGATGGGTATCCGGTCAAATATTATTTCCGTGATAATCAAGGGTTTTATTTCTGTAATTCAATGAAAGAGACGCTTAATAATGAGTTGGCTGGCATTGGAGAACGTACTGGAAATCTATATGACGATTATATTGTAGATGAGAGATTTCGTTACTACTTAATTTTCAATCATATGTTTGGTCTCATTAACGGTTTTGGCACAGCAGGATTAATTAAGGAGGAAATTCTTCTCTCTGAATTAAGATCTGTACTTGAAGCGTTCCTTTCGTATAACCGTGAACCTTCTACCTTTTTAAGAGAATTGTTAGAAGAGGATAAGTTGGCATGTAAAGCAAATTTATTAACGAGATTTTTCGATGTCGATGAGTTAAGTAATCCTTTAGAACAAGCAATTTACGTACAGGTACAGAATCCGCTCGTTAGAGAAGTAGCTGTCCGTTCATAAATAACGTTAAAATTTCACGTAATACAAATAATGGTATTTTTCATAAGGTGGAGGAGTTATGAGAATGGACATGTATCATACGAGAATATTGAAAGCGCTTGAATCAAAAGATTATATTTCAGTACGAAGAAGAGTGTTACGTCAATTAGTAGAGTCGTTAATTTATGAGGGGATTATTACGCCAATTCGCATAGAAAACGAAGAACAAATTCTTTTTCTTATACAAGGACTTGATGAGGACAACAAAAGTGTCACGTATGAATGTTACGGAAGAGAACGAATGACATTTGGACGTATCTCTATAGATTCATTAGTAATAAGAGTTCAAGAGGAAAAACAAGAAATACAATCAGTTTCGCAATTTTTGGAAGAAGTTTTTCGAATTGTTAACGTAGAACAAACGAAATTAGATTCTTTTATTCATGAATTAGAACAAACGATATTTAAAGACACGATTGTACAATATGAAAGACATAATAAGGTGAAATATACCCAAAAATCGTACGATGAATTTGAAAGCCATTTAATAGACGGTCATCCATATCATCCTAGCTATAAAGCACGCATTGGGTTTCAATATCGTGACAATTTTCAATATGGATATGAATTTATGAGACCAATAAAAATTATATGGATTGCATCTCATAAGAAGTATGCGACTGTAGGTTATGAAAATGAAATGATCTATGACAATATTTTAAAAGGTGAGATAGGCGAGCATACATTAGAAACGTATATGGAACGAATTCACAGTGCGGGATGTAATCCAAAACAGTACGTGTTTATACCTGTTCATCCTTGGCAGTGGGAGAATTTCATCATTCCAAATTACGCTGATCATATACAGGATAAAAATATAATTTATTTAGGACAATCAGCGGATGATTATTGCGCGCAACAATCGATGAGGACGTTAAGAAATGTTACGAATCCAAAGAGACCATATGTAAAGTTATCGCTGAACATACTTAACACTTCAACACTCCGTACGCTGAAACCATATTCAGTTGTGAGTGCACCAGCTATATCGAATTGGTTAAGTGATGTCGTAAGTCAGGATTCTTATTTAAGGGATGAATCGCGCATTATTTTGTTAAAGGAATTTTCGAGTGTAACGTATGATACGAATAAGAAAGCCACATATGGTTCATTAGGGTGCATTTGGCGTGAAAGCGTTCATAAATATTTAGATGAGCAAGAGGATGCGGTTCCCTTTAACGGCTTATATGCAAAGGAGAAAGACGGGACACCAGTTATTGATGCATGGTTAAACAAATATGGGATAGAAAATTGGCTACGATTACTGATTCAAAAAGCGATCACACCAGTTATACATCTTGTTGTAGAGTATGGAATCGCATTAGAATCACACGGACAAAATATGATTTTAGTTCATAAAGAAGGGCTACCTTTCCGTATTGCATTAAAGGATTTCCATGAAGGACTTGAGTTTTATCGTCCATTCTTAAAAGAAATGAATAAATGTCCAGACTTTACTAAAATGCATAAAACGTATGCGAATGGGAAAATGAATGATTTCTTTGAAATGGATCGTATTGAATGTTTACAAGAGATGGTATTAGATGCACTGTTCTTATTTAATGTAGGAGAATTAGCTTTCGTACTTGCAGACGAATATGATTGGAAAGAAGAAATTTTTTGGATGATAGTTGTCGAAGAAATTGAAAATCATTTTAGAAAATATCCACACTTGAAAGATAGATTTGAAAGTATTCAGCTATACACTCCTACATTCTATGCTGAGCAATTAACGAAGCGACGATTATATATGGATGTGGACTCGCTTGTTCATGAAGTTCCAAATCCATTGTATAGAGCAAGACAACTTATCAAACAAAAATCAGTTGTTACAGGGGGAAATTATGCTAATCGTTAATAAACAAGAGTATAGCAAAAGTGATTTTGATTTGAGATTACAAATTTATGAGGAAATGGAACAATTTCAAAAAGCAGCAGGAAATAGATTCGCGCTTTGTCTGAAAGATCCATTCGATATTATTACGCTTGTGTTTTTCTTAAAAGAAAAGAAATCATCAGTATTGCTTATACATGAAGATACGCCAAAAGAAACGGCTATTGAAATGGCAAAGCGTGCAAATTGTATCGGGATATTATATGGAGAATATCCCGATTTTACGAAATTAGAAGTAGTGAACGCTTTACTAGAAGAGCCTTCTTTATTGCAATATAGTTCTGGAACAACAGGAGAACCAAAACTGATTCGTAGAGCATGGGCGGAAGTGGATACAGAAATTACTGCTTATAATGAAGCTTTAAACTGTGAAGTAGATGAAGTGCCGATCGTTATGGCTCCTGTTTCACATTCATACGGACTAATATGTGGTACGTTATCTGCAATTACGCGAGGAAGCAAACCTATCATCATTACGAATAAAAACCCTAAATTCGCATTAAATATAGTTCGCAATACAGAAAAACATATCATTTATGCAGTACCGCTTATGTTACATATTATGGGGAGTTTCCCGCAAGGAACGTTTCAGTTTCATAAAATTATGACATCCGGAGCACCTTTACCAGAAGCATTATTTTATAAACTAAAAGAAATGACAACATATATGATGCAGCAATACGGTTGTTCTGAAGCAGGTTGTATTAGTATATGTCATAATATGAAAAGCCATTTAGATTTAGGTAATCCACTACCTCATGCGAGTATAAGTATAGGTTCAGATGAAAATATGCCCGAAGAAATCGTAGTGAAAATGAAAGATAAGGAAATTTTCACTAAAGATTTGGGGTATAAATCTGAGCATGGTCTTCATTTTATGGGGCGCATGGATGATGTGATTAACGTTTCAGGATTAAAAGTCTTTCCGATAGAGGTAGAAGAAACAATGCTTCGACTAGAAGGCGTTCAAGAGGCAATTGTATATCGGGGAAAACATCCTGTGATGGGCGAAGTTGTTAAAGCGAAAGTAATCTCTCATGTTGATCCAGTGCGAATAAGAGAATGGTGTATGCAGCATTTACCATCTTATAAAGTTCCGTATGAGATTGAAAGTGTAACTGAAATTCCGAAAAATAAAACTGGAAAAGTAAGTAGAAAATTACTAGAGATGGGAGAGGTTACAACATGAGACGTGAAACATTAAAAAATGAAGTGTTGAAAATTATGACAGAAAAAATGGAGCTAAAAAATGTAACGCATTTAGAAGAAACGATGCGTTTAAACCAAGATTTATATATAGATTCGGTAATGATGTTACAACTCATAGTCTACATAGAAATGGATGTAAAGCTATCCGTTCCAGAGGATGAGGTAGACCCAAAAGCATTTCTTACTGTAGGATCTTTGCTTGATTTTATGGAGGAGTTACAGCCGGTATAAGTAGTAAATGTGAATAATTAACCTTTAGGAAAGTGGATGAGAATATGACTTCAATTAAAGTTCACTGTTTAGTGAGTTGTTTTTGTGAAATTATAAAAAGGCGTAGCGATATAGATTTCCGTCCATTTTATTTTGGATTATGGGACGGAGATTTTGATATAACAGAAGGCGGCATTATCTCGTATCACTCCGAAAATATTAACCATGATAATTATTTATTATGGTATGAAAAATTGTATGGTATGAAAGTGAACGAATGGTATGATCATGCAAAAGGTAAAGATAGCAATGTAGAAACGTTTTTACAATTAGTAGAAAACAAGCCAGAAAATCGCTATGTCATTGTAATGGTTGATATGTCTCTATTGCCAGAGAGGGAAAATAAATTTCATCAAAAACCGTTTCCGCATTATTTAATGATATCGAAGACAGAGAAAGATGAAGAATGGTTCATGCTAGATCCTGATTTTCGCTGGGAAGGGAATATGGAAAGAGAAAAAGTGCTTCACTCTGTTCAAGATAACCCATTTGGTGGAGGGTATTTCATTGATGTAGAAGAAATTCACGAGCCAACAGAAGAAATGGTAGCGAGTTATTTCATAGAAACTTTCAAAAGAAATGACAATGAACTGACTATGGAATTGAAAAATTTAATTATAAAAATGGCAAATGAAGAAGAAGGTTATTCGCTTTCTGGTCTTGTAGCGGCAGTGAAGCAAATACCAGTACTTGCAATTCGTAAATATAGTTATGAACATGCCTTTGCATACTTCCGTGAAACGTTGCAATATTCGGAGCAAGAGTTTGATTATTGGTGTGATCGGGTAGAGGATACTGTACAAGGATTTACAAATGTACAGTATCGAGCAATTAAAATGGCGATGACGAATAATAAAGGCATGTTATTATCAATTGTTGAAAAGTTGGATGAAATGAATGTAATTGAACTGCAAATTAAGGCTGAATTAGAGAGACAGTTTTTATCATGGAAAGAAATGAAAACAAACGAGTCTGTCTTAGCGTTTTAAAAACCTAACTGAATTTAAGATAAGGGAGTTCAAACCTATGAAATATTCATTATGTACTATTTCCTTTCGTCATCAATTAATTTCATTTACTGATATTGTTCAATTTGCATATGAAAACGGTTTTGAAGGAATTGAATTGTGGGGGACTCATGCACAAAATTTGTATATGCAAGAGTATGAAACGACAGAACGAGAATTGAATTGTTTAAAGGATAAAAGCTTGGAAATTACGATGATAAGTGATTACTTAGACATATCATTATCGGCAGATTTTGAAAAAACAATAGAGAAATGTGAACAACTTGCAATATTAGCTAATTGGTTTAAAACAAACAAAATTCGTACGTTTGCTGGACAAAAAGGTAGCGAAGATTTCTCGGAACAGGAGAGAAAAGAGTATGTGAATCGTATTCGCATGATTTGTGAAGTATTTGCTCAGCATAATATGTATGTACTTTTAGAAACACATCCAAATACGTTAACGGATACGCTGCCTTCTACTTTGGAATTATTAGGAGAAGTAGATCATCCGAATTTGAAAATAAACCTTGATTTTCTTCATATATGGGAGTCTGGTGCAGATTCAATAGACAGCTTCCATCGACTAAAGCCGTGGATACAACATTACCATTTTAAGAATATATCGTCAGCAGATTATTTGCATGTGTTTGAACCAAATAATGTATATGCAGCAGCGGGAAGTCGAATTGGTATGGTTCCATTATTTGAAGGTGTGGTAAATTATGATGAGATTATTCAGGAAGTGAGAAATACTGACCATTTTGCTTCACTCGAATGGTTTGGACATAATGCGAAGGATATATTAAAAGAAGAAATGAAAGTATTAACAAATAGAAATTTAGAAGTAGTAACTTCTTAATATAAAATGATGTAAGAGTCTCTCATTGTAGAGACTCTTTTTTTAAAAATATAAATAACCAAAAATTACCATGTATTTAAATTAAAATTTAACACAATTTATATATAAATAAGGAGGTGATTGGTAATGGCTAGAAATCGTAACTCTAATCAATTAGCATCACATGGAGCACAAGCAGCTTTAGATCAAATGAAATATGAAATTGCACAAGAATTTGGTGTACAACTTGGCGCTGATACTTCTTCACGTGCAAACGGTTCTGTAGGCGGTGAAATTACAAAACGTCTAGTAGCGATGGCAGAACAACAACTTGGTGGCGGATATACTCGCTAATTGTAGAAGGTTATAGGAGAAAGGAAGGATTCTTCCTTTCTTTTTTTTTTCAATTAATTGGTATGAATATATTGCGAACTGGATTCAAAGAATAGGAATAATACTATATTTTCCCCAATTTCTTTTGTTGTGAATGGGAAGTAGTAAAGATGTAATAGCCCTGGTGGAATGAAAAATTACGTTCCAGCAGGGCTATTATATGGTCAGAAATATACGATGAAAGGGTTCCGAAGCCAACATGTTAAAAAAAGAAAACTGTTGTTTAATTGCGCTTGCATCAGTTCCACTTGTTATGACATTAGGGAATTCAATGCTTATTCCAATCCTACCGACTATCGAAAAGAAATTACATATTTCATCGTTTCAAGTATCCATGATTATTACAATTTACTCTATTGTAGCCATTTTACTTATACCGATTGCTGGTTATTTATCAGATAGATGGGGACGAAAGATGATAATGGTTCCGAGTTTGCTGATTGCGGCTATAGGCGGAGCGGTAACAGGTTGGGTATCATGGAAAGTTGATAATCCCTACACTTGGATACTGATTGGTAGAGCGATTCAAGGTATTGGTGCAGCTGGTGCAATGCCAGTTGTTATACCTTGTGTTGGTGATTTATATAAAGATGAAAAACAAGTTAGTACAGGTTTAGGAATCATTGAAACATCCAATACATTTGGAAAAGTGCTGAGCCCTATTTTAGGATCTGCTCTTGCTGCCATTGTATGGTTCTTACCATTTTGGGCGATTCCAGTTTTATGCGTAGTATCAATTGTTTTGTTACTTGTTCTAGTAAAGGCAAAGAAACAAGAAGGAGAAGTACCACCACTTAAAGAGTTTATAAAATCGATTATTTCTACGTTTCGAGAAAAGGGAAGATGGTTAATTGCCATTTTTGCATTAGGTGCAATTATTATGCTTATTTTATTCGGAATTCTCTTTTATTTGTCGACGATACTGGAATCAAAGTATGACATTCATGGTGTATGGAAAGGGTGTGTACTTGCTATCCCGCTACTTGTACTGTCACTTAGTTCATATATGGCCGGTAAAAAAATTGGAGATAATCAAAATGTTATGAAGAAGTGTATTTATATTGGTTTTTTAATGGCAGCTGCATCAGTCATCATTCCTTTATTTATAAAAGGGATTTATTTACTACTTCTTTGTCTCGTTATCATGGGGATAGGAATTGGTATGGCACTCCCATGTTTAGACTCCCTAATTACACAAGGAATTGAAAAGGAGCAAAGGGGAACGGTTACATCTTTTTATAGTTCCATGCGATTTATCGGTGTAGCAGCTGGCCCACCTCTATATTCTTTTTTCATGAAAGGTGCTGACCATGAAGTGTTTTATGTAACAAGTATTTTCGCTGGTATTGGTGCCGTTATAGCAATGATTTGGATTAAACCAGCAAAAGATGCAAAGAACGTAAAACAGAAACCGGAACCTACTTCATAATTTGAAAGAGAATTGCATGATGTTTTCAGTAACATGCAATTCTCTTTCGTTCATTAAGAATACATAACTTGTTTTAACATATAAAGCGCGACACCCCAAATGATGATACCCGAAAACTTATTTAATAATACGATTGTTTTTCCGGTTGAGTCTATTCTTTTTAGAAATTTCCCCGCTAAGGCTAAGCTTATAAACCAAATCCAAGAAACGATAATAGTTGCAAGTGTGAAAGCCCATTTTTCACTTCCTATGTATTGAATAGAATTTGTTCCGATTACACCGATTGTATCTAAAATTGCATGTGGATTTAATAACGAAACCGATGCAGCGAAAAGGATTTGCTTTTTTAATGGCATACTGTTTTCTGTGTTTATATCGTTGGAAGGGTTACTTCTCCAAATAACAAAGCCCATATATAGGAGAAAGAAAAATCCAATTATATATAACGTGTTAGTTAGCCAAGAAAAAGTAAGGAGTACAAGGGAGACACCCTGCACCGCAATCAATATGAGTAACGTATCACATATAGAGGCAGTTAATACGACAGGGGCTGCCCTCCAAATGTTTGGTTGGCTCGCACCTTGATTAAAGACGAAAACATTTTGGACGCCTAATGGAATGATAAGACCAAATGCAAGAATGATACCATGAATAATTGCTTCACTCATCATATTACCTCCTATTTTAATTCAGTATGATAGTGTATATTGTATAGAAGAAATGAAAATTTGTATCCATCCATATGGTTGGAGAGGTTACCAACCAAAAAGAATATAAGGTGATATGATGGAAAGATTCGTTTGGAAACCGAATATGTCTCTAGCGACTCCTCTGTATAAACAAATAGAAACGTATATAAAAGAAAGAATCGTTAATGGAGAATGGACTGTTGGAACGAAATTACCTTCACAAAGAGATTTGGCACATACATTCGGTGTGAACCGGAGTACAATTGTAATGGCTTTCGATGAGCTAGTGGCAAAGGGATACATTGAAGGAAATGGCAGGAAAGGAACAATTGTTGTAAATAATAATGAGAATGCTTCAACGTACGCACCCCCGCCTAATTGGCAGTCTTATGTAGAAACAGGACTTCATTACCCAAATCTGCCTGCTATTCAAGAGATTAATCAAGCTGAATTTTATCCGCATGTAATTCGTTTAGGAACAGGTGAGCTCGCGCCGAGTCTTTTACCTGAAAAAAAGATGAAAGATATTATGAATAAGCTTTTAAAGTCGAGCATGATACTTGGGTATGAAGAACCAAAAGGGAATTTCTATTTAAGGAAGAAAATTGCTGACTATTTAAAAGGACATGGTATAGATGTAACTCCTGATTCTATATTAATTGTTTCAGGAGCAATTCAAGCGTTGCAACTTATTTCTATGGGGCTTCTTCCAAAAGGGGCATCCATCTTATTAGAAAAACCATCTTATTTATATTCGCTTAATGTTTTTCAATCTGCAGGAATGCGTTTAATTGGTATACCAATGGATGAGAACGGTTTACATGCATCATATATTACGAAATATAAGAAGCAATTTAATGCATCTATTTTATATACAATTCCGTCTTTTCATAATCCGACGAACTTTAGTATGAATGCGAAGAAACGAATAGAAGTGATGGAAATATGTAACGAAATTGGTTTGCCTATTATAGAAGACGCGGTGTACCAAGACTTATGGTTTGATGAGCCTATTTCAAAGCCTTTAAAAGCATATGATAAAAACGGAATTGTACTGCATATTGGGAGTATGTCTAAAGTCATTAGTCCAGGATTAAGAATTGGATGGATTGTTGGATCTGAGCCAGTCATTCAAAGATTGGCAGACATAAAAATGCAAACAGATTATGGTTCAAGTTCTATATCCCAGCAAATTGCAGCGGAATGGTTTGCAGATGGATTGTATGATGAACATTTACAGTTTGTAAGAACTAAGTTGAAAAAACGTAGAGATTTTATGTTGCAAATGTTAGAGAAATATTGTCGTGATATAGCAACATGGTATGAACCGACAGGTGGTTTTTATATTTGGTTACATATGAATGTACCCGTTTCGAACCGTAGCTTATTTGACAAAGCTTTGAAAGAAAAGATTTTATTAAATCCAGGTACTTTGTATGATAGAAGTGCAAACCAATTTTTGCGTCTATCCTATTCATACGCAACGTTAGAAGAAATTGAAATAGGTATCAAAAAACTTGCACAACTAATGAAAAAGTAAGAGGAGAAAGTAATGAAACAATACGTAATTTGCCAAATTATTAATGGAGAAAAATATTTAGCTGCTTATGCGGAGACGAAGCAGGATGCAATTGAAAAAGCAGAATTGTTAGGGTTACGAACGGGAAATCGATATACCGTTATTACTGCGGAAGAAGCTAAAGGGTTAACGTATCCTTAAGAGACGTATAATAATTTATGCAGGAAGTAAATAAGCCTCGTAATCTATGATATTACTAGGCTTATTTTTTTGAAAGCGTTACGTGTTCTCGTATGAAAAATAATAGTATTATGAGTCAAGTTGACGGAAATACCGATTTGTTTTTCGGTCCTGATTTCCGTTTCTATAGTCATCAATATATTGTCTGAAGTTCCAAGATTGTAAAAACTTATTTGCGGCGTTATAACCAGAATTGTAAAGCCACTCTTTTTCTTCCTTTGTTAACTCAAAGTTGGTACTTGTAATGGATCCTGTTGGAATTGTAATCGTTCTTGCTTTTGATTCCTTATCTAAATGACGTAAATCATGGGCTTGCATCATCGTTTTAAAAAGTCCTTTGAACATGGAGATAGGCTCGTTATAATGGGCAGGATCAGCTTGAATCTCATCTTTTACGAAATGAAATCCAAATGTTGGCCAGCGAGGAGAGGAAGGTGAGTCGAAAATCCAAATTGGGTAATTGCTTAAAATCCCTCCATCAACCATATAACAAGGTTGCTTCCATTTAGGGGTTCTCCATTTTACCGGTTCAAAGAAGAAAGGGATTGTACTACTCATTCTTACAGCTTTAGCAATAGAGAAGCGATAATTTAAAAATCCGTAGTTCGGTAAGTCATCGGGAAAGATAACCATTTTGCCATTACTTATATCAGAAGCGATAATTTTAAGCTTATTTAAATCAGGTAAATCTGTAAATAAGTGAACTCCTTTTTTGCGAAGTAATTCTTCAATCCATTCTTCTATAAAAATATTAGAGTAAATACCAAGAGTAGTCCATGCGCTTAATCCTTTTCCGATAAACGGGATTCTGTCAATAAAGGTTCTCTTCGTAAATTTATTATAATCGATATCAGTTATAATCGTTTTTAACTCTGAACAAGAATATCCTGCTGCTAGGAGCGCAGCGATAATGGAACCAGCTGATGTTCCAGCTACACGCTCCCATTCATAGCCTTTTTCAGCTAACGCGCAAATTGCTCCTACATGCGCAATTCCGCGTACACCGCCTCCTTCAAAAACACCATCAATCTTCATCAATCATACTTCCTTTCGAATAAAAGATTTGAAAATGGCAAAAAAGCACGTATTGTACGTGCTTTTTTGTAATAGTTTTTAAATTTACTAGCAGCCTACAAAGCCGCCCCAACAGCTAGCTCCGATGATGATTAGAAGGATAAATAAAACGATTAATAAAGCGAAACCTCCATAACCACATCCACCACAACTACCGCCGTAACCGCCGTAACCGTAACCGCCGCAACTATATCCGTAACCCATGTGGAATTCCTCCTTAAATTAAAAATAAAAATGAACGAGGGGAAAATGTACTGGAAGAAATAATGAACTATCGTGTTTGTAGGAACAATGTATACTATGCTTTTTTTAACTTGTTCGCGTATGGAGGAAGAGCCCGTTTTTTTGGAGGCTTGTTGTTTTTACAAAGAATGGAGTATAATTTTTGTGCGATGATACAAATAAGTATGTAAATATAAGGAGAATTTATGAATAAACAAATTGAAGTATTAATTGATAAATATGGGCTGACACATTTAAAAGAGGAACTTATTCACACTGTATTTCCTTGTGTAAAAGTTGTGCCAAAGCAGGAGGAAACAGTTGCGGTAGGTAGTTCGAAAATGGGAGGAGTTCCTGACTTGCCAGCTACATTGGAATACCCAATGCACAAAGGAAATCCATTACAATTTATCGCTCAATTTAATTTAAATGATTTACAAAATGTTGGTATGGGTCACAATCTTCCTAAGACAGGGATGTTATATTTCTTTAGCATTGAAAATTACTTTGAAGAAGATGTGAATCCAACTGAAGCGGGGCGTGTACTTTATTATGATGTTCCTGTAGAGCAATTACGAAGAGCAGATGAATTGCAAACAAATTATAACCAGTGTGCAACTACTTTTGAACTGACATATAAATTGCCAGAGCTTTTCATTGAAGATGAGGCTGATTCAGATCGTTTCTTACAATTGCTTGAAGAACTAATCCCAGACAACTATGATAACCATCAAATGTTTGGTGAGCCATTCTCTGTACAAGAGGAAGTATTATATGAGACAGGAGAATATATGGGGATAGACCCGCAGCAAATGACGCTTTTATTCCAAATCGATTCAGATACTAAAAATTGTAATATGATGTGGGGAGATTTAGGAATGCTTTATTTCTGTATTGGAAATGAAGACTTAAAAAATCGACGTTTTGAAAATGCGTGTTGTGTATTACAAACTTGTTAATGAAAAAGGTTGTTCTTGTAAAAAGAACAACCTTTTTACAATGTTAAATATGCATAATCTCATATGACCTATACGGAAAAGTATTGTATACTCTGAAACTATACGATACTTTTTCGTATAGTTATAGAATGTAAGGAGTGAAAAGATGAGAAAGACAAGTAAGTATGTGACAGCTACCCTGCTTTGTTCAACTATAGTAATGGGAGGCTTACACGCGTCAACGGTATCTTATGCAGCTACGAATCCGTCTGTAGCGACAACACAATCAGATGCAAAGCTATTAGATGATTTCCGAAAAGAATTAAAAAAACAGGTTGATAATCGAGAAGAAAATATTACAATCACATATAAAACGAAAGATAGAAATGCTAGAAATGTTATGGACCAATTGTATGGCGAGTTTAATAAAATTGTAGATGCAGATGAGTATGTAAAATATAATGTAGCGTCTACTAAATATTCTATTAAAGGGTTACCAGGAAACTATACGTTTACATTGCAAGTGAAATACCGTGAATCAAAAGAGCAAACACAATATGTAAAATCCCAGGCAAAAGCAATTATCGGTTCAATTGTAAAACCTGGAATGGATGAGCATGAGAAAGTAAAAGTTATTCATGATTACGTTGTAAAGCATGTATCGTATGATACGTCTTATAAAGCGTATACAGCATATGAAGCATTAGCAAATCGTTCTGCCGTTTGCCAAGGATATACGTTATTAACATATGAATTGCTAAAAGAAGCAGGTATCCAAAACCATATTGTAACAGGTACAGGAAATGGACAAGCTCACGCATGGAATTTAGTGAACATTGAAAACAAATGGTATCATCTTGATACTACATTCGATGATCCAGTACCCGATAAAGCTGGACGCGTAACATATTCATATTTTAATATGTCTGATGAGCAATTAAGTAAAGATCACGACTGGGATCGCAGTAAATATCCAGCGGCAACTACAAGTTACTTTAATGAATTAACAAACAAAATAAAAGCGGGTAGTTCAAAGACTGCTGCGTATGAACAAATGTTAAACGAAACAAATTTAAAATATTTGTCTGCACAATACGGGGCAGATAATTATAGTGAATTTAAGAAAAAATTACAGCAACAATTCGCTTCTAAGCCTGAAAAGGTAGAAGTACGATATAAGCAATCGATGGATGGAACAATGCAAGATATAAAGAAAGTGTTAAATGAAATAAATTGGCCAAAAGGTGCAAAACGTGTATCTTATGAAGTAGCACCATATAGTGCAATGGCAGATTATTCATTAGCGACAATTACATTTACGTATTAATTAATGAAGAAGAGCATCTGTAAAGGGTGCTCTTTTTATTATGTATCACTTTAAAAAACAGAATTATGTGATAAAATCAAAAAGGAAGAATGTGGAATCTGAATGAATTTGTTCGAAAATAACATATTTACATTGATATATACTTGTTTAGTAATCGGACTTATCGTTTTGTTTTTCCTATCATTTACTTTGTTTATTAGAAGAGTATTTCAAAACAGTGTTGCAAAGAAACAACAAGTGATGCATATGAACGAGAAGCTAGACCGAATTATTGAATTGCTTGAAAAAGATAAGAAATAGTGATAGAAGATGTATGAAAAGGAGAAGAGGATGGCTAATTATATAAAAGAATTACGTGAAAAAGTAGGTCACGACTGTGTTCTCATAAACTTTGCGGGTGGTTGTGTGTTGAATGAACATGGAGAAGTATTACTGCAAAAAAGAGGTGATTTTAACGCTTGGGGATTTCCTGGCGGTGCAATGGAAATTGGAGAATCTGCCGCAGAAACCGCGATTCGAGAAATAAAAGAAGAAACAGGTTATGACGTGGAAATAAATGAGCTTATCGGGGTGTATACAAAATATTTTCAAGCATATCCAAATGGAGATAATGCCCAGTCAATTTTACTATTCTTTTCATGCTCAATTGCCGGTGGAGAGCAAAAAGTAGACGGTGATGAAACGTTGGAATTGAAGTTTTTCCCGCTAAACAAAATGCCGCCATTGTTTAATCAACAACATGAGGATTGTTTACAGGACTTACTAGAGAAAAGAGTAGGGGTGTATCGTTAACATAAAAAAGAAGCTAATGAGATTAGCTTCTTTTTTATGTTTTATTTATTTCCACCAATTATCAAACATTGATGCTGGAACTTGTCTTTTATGTTCGCTCACTGTGTAACGTTTTTCAATTTTTTCTGCAACGTCAGTTGGAACTGCTTTACCTTCTAAATAATCATCTAGTTGATCATACGAAATACCTAACTCCGTTTCATCAGCTTGACCTGGTTTTTCATCCAATAAATCAGCAGTTGGCATTTTTAAGTAAAGTCGCTCATCCGCACCTAATTCTTGTAAAAGAGCACGTCCTTGACGTTTCGTTAAACCCGTTAATGGTAATAGGTCTGCACCACCATCTCCGAATTTTGTAAAGAACCCTGTAACAGCTTCTGCAGCGTGATCAGTTCCAATTACAAGTAGCCCTTGTTGACCACCGATTGCGTACTGCGTAACCATACGGATACGTGCTTTCACGTTACCTTTATTGAAATCTGTTAATGATTCACCTAATACGTTTTCGTATTGATTTGAGAAAGTATCAACTGTTGACGCGATATCAAATGCAACAGATTGATCAGCTTGAATAAATTGTAATGCTAATTGCGCATCATCTTCATCTTTTTGCACTTTATAAGGAAGGCGCACGGCGATAAATGTTGCGTTACCACCTTCATTACGAATTTCCTCCACTGCGAGCTGAGCTAAACGTCCAGCTAATGTAGAGTCTTGTCCGCCACTAATGCCAAGTACAAATCCTTTTGCACCTGTTTTTTTTACATAATCTTTTAAGAAATCTACACGTTTACGGATTTCTGCTTTCGGATCAATTACAGGCTGAACATGTAATGCTTTCATAATCTGTTCTTGTAATGTCATTATGTTTCCTCCTATTCATATTAAAGCGGTAATTAAGTTTATATGTATATTGGTACATACTTCTATCCTTTATTATTTCGCAAAACTAACGAATATACAATAGGATGCGTGTATGAATATGAATGTAGTCATTATAATGAAACTGTTTCGTTTAAGCAATTTTTTTGAAACCTTTCAATAATGTAAGGTTTTTGTCATTTGAATCGATGGAAGGTATTTCCGGACTTTACTAATATAAGAACATAGTTAGTAGAAGGGCGGAGAAGGAATATGAACATTAGAGAACTTGCTTATCGGAATGTAACGAGAAATAGACGAACATATTCAGCATATTTTTTAAGTAGTGCATTTGCCATTATGGCCTTTTTTGTTTATTCATTTTTTGCGTTTCATCCCGCATTAAGTGCTGGAGAATTGGGACGATACGTATTCGTAAGTATGTCTTTTGCGCAGTCCATTATTTACTTATTTACGTTTTTCTTTATTTTATATTCGATGGGAATGTTTTTAAAAACGAGAAAGCGTGAATTAGGAATTTTAATGATGTTAGGTATGACGAAATATCAATTAAAGCGTCTTATCTTCTTTGAAAATATTATGATTGGGATAGGGGCCATTATTTTTGGAATACTTGCTGGAATGTTATTTTCCGGAATATTACTATTTGTAGCTCCGATGATATTAAAATTAGATATTTCTTTAGCTTATTACATTCCAATGAAAGCCATTGTTGTAACGAGTATTATGTTTTTCGTATTATTTATGATTATTTCATTGTTTAGTGCAGGAATGATTCGAAAAAATAAAATTATGAAATTGTTTAGAGGATCCGCAGAAGCGAAGCCGGAACCGAAAGCATCGATTATTTCTTCTATATTAGCGGTTATATTGCTTAGTGCGGGATATGCAGGAGCACTTATGTCACACGGGGCAATGGTATTTGTCATGATGATTCCTGTTACAACGGTAGTCATTATTGGTACGTATTTGCTGTACAAGCAGTTGAGTGTCTTTATTATTAGACTGTGTAAAAAAAGTAAACGTTTCTATTGGACACAGACAAATATTGTTACGTTATCAGATTTAGCTTACCGTATGAGAGACAACGCCAGAATGTTCTTTATTGTAACTATTATTTCAACTGTAGCATTTTCAGCAATAGGTACATTAGTAGGTTTCACGTCCATGACGAAAGGGATTATGGAGAGACCAATTGCGTTTCAGTATCATTCTAAGCAAGGAAATAGTAATGAATCACAGCATTTGCAGATGATTGATGAAGGATTAAAGAAACATAGTATAGCAGCTTCTAAAACGAATATTTCAACGAAAAAGGCGGAGGAGCAGTCGTTAAGAAGTGCCGTTTTCATAAAAGAATCAGATTATGAAAAATATGCGAAGTTAACAGGAGAACCATTTCAAACTGTAGCAAATAAAGAAGCTTTATTTTTATCAGTCGATATACCAGGCCCACCGATGAAAGAAAGAAAAGAAATTACTTTACCACTTTTGAATGAATCTTTAAAAGTGAAAAAAGTTAATACTTCTTCATTAAGTAAAATACTAAGAGGTAACGTTTATGTAATCTCTAAAAATCAATATGATGCATTACAAGATGGATTTAAAGAGGAAAAAGATTATGTGTACAAAACAGAAGGAACGAAAGATGAAATTGAAGTTGGTAAAGAACTTACTCATCAAATGAAGACTTATGAAGAATATGCAATGTTTAGTGCAGAAGAGTATGAACAAAACCAAAGTTTACAAATCGCAGGACCAATTCTATTTGTAGGTTTCTTTATTGGTATAGTATTTTTCGTATGTGCAGGAAGTTTCCTTTACTTCCGTTTGTTTTCTGATTTGGAGGATGATACTCGTTTGTTTGAAATGATTCGAAAAGTAGGCTTAACGAGTGGAGAGTTATCGAAAATAGTTACAATCCGATTGGCACTTTTATTCTTCGTTCCAATAGGTGTTGCAACATTACATGGGGCAGTAGCGTTAACTGCACTGGGACAGATGTTTGAGTACTCACTATTTAAAGAAAATGCGATTGTATTAAGTATTTTCGTAGGAATTCAAGTTGTATATTTCTTACTGATAAGATCTCGTTATTTAAAACAATTGAAAGAGAGATTACGTATGCATTAATTGTGTTATTTTAACTTGAGTACAAAAATTTCTAAAAAGAGACAAGTATTACCAAAAAGTGATAAAATGGAAAGAGCGAGGTGGAAAAATTAATAAAAAGTAAGGGGGGAGTAATATGAAAGCAACAGGAATTATTCGAAAAGTAGACGAATTAGGACGAATTGTTATTCCTAAAGAGTTACGAGAAGTATTAGGAATACAAATCAAATCACCACTTGAAATTTTCGTAGAAGAAGATAAAGTCATTTTACAAAAATATCAACCTTACAATGCTTGTCAAATAACAGGTGATGTTTCAAATCAAAACATATCATTAGCAAATGGAAACATTACTGTTAGTATAGATGGAGCGAAACATTTAATAAAAGAAATAGAGAAGTTTTTAAATAAGAGTGAGGCGTAGTCTTAATTTATTTTATTTTTAAAATTTCATATCATTCTTTAAAACTATGAAAGGACCATTAAATTGGTCCTTTTATTTTGGTTATTGGTTGTACCAATCGAATTTTTGGTGAATAAAAATTACGAGATAAATAAAAAGAGTAGTATAAAATTAGTAAGCTATATTGAGAAATATTTTTAAGGAAGGAAAACGAAACGAATAAAACGAATGTTACATTTAAACCTTTTCAAAAGTGGTCTGAAATGAAAATAATATATTTTCAGGAGGGATTACGATGAATAGTAGTACAGCGAATAAACAAAAAGGTATACAATTGATTCCTTTTACAGTAGATAAGGTGGTTGAACAAGTAAATGAAATTCCACCAGGTGTACAACTCATTCATGCTCCACAAGTATGGGAGAAGAGTGCGAAAGGAAATGATATTGTTGTTGCCGTATTAGATACAGGTTGTGATGTGAATCATATAGATTTAAAGGAACGCATTATCGGTGGAAGAAAT
The DNA here is from genome assembly GCF_044908765.1 of Bacillus sp. RC251. Classification (NCBI taxonomy): domain Bacteria; kingdom Bacillati; phylum Bacillota; class Bacilli; order Caryophanales; family Bacillaceae; genus Bacillus; species Bacillus sp. RC251. Next base: position 1,005,096 of record NZ_JBIYDP010000001.1, read on the forward strand.
TTCACGAAAGATTACGAAGGGGATCCAAATATTTATCTTGATAATAACGGACACGGTACTCATGTAGCGGGGACAATTGCAGCGACTGAAAATGGTGTCGGTGTTTTAGGAGTCGCACCACTTGCTAAAATGTTAGTGTTAAAGGTTTTAGCGGGAGATGGTTCTGGAAGTTATGAGCAAATTATTGAGGCGATTCATTATGCTGTAAATTGGAGAGGGCCTAATAAAGAAAGAGTTAGAGTTATTTCAATGTCACTTGGTGGCCCGCAGGACGTTCCAGAATTACATGAAGCGATTCAAAATGCAGTAAAGCAAGATGTTCTCGTCGTATGTGCTGCTGGGAATAATGGAGATTGTAATGATAATACAGAGGAACTAGATTTCCCAGGTGCTTATTCCGAAGTAATTGAAGTCGGCGCTATCAATTTAGAACGGAAAATCGCATGTTTTAGTAATTCGAATCAAGAAATTGATTTAGTGGCGCCAGGTGATGAAATATTATCTACGTATCCTGAAGGGAAATATGCGGTATTAAGTGGAACTTCTATGGCGACACCGCATGTCGCTGGAGCGCTGGCATTGCTCATTAAGCAGTGTGAGAGAGAATATGGTAGAAAGTTATCAGAGCCAGAAATATATGCACAACTTATTAAAAGAACTGTACCTTTAGGGTATGAACGTACATCTGAAGGGAATGGATTAATAGATTTATTAAAAGAATAGCAAATACGAAAAAACATCTCATATGAATATGAGATGTTTTTCGTATGGTTCTGTCGCATATACAGGGGAATCTAGTATTTAATTCTTTTTTACGAAATGGTTGACACAACTATATCTATTTTTTTGAAATAGAAGCTATGCATCCATTAAATATTACGAATACGTTGTTCGGTAGCGATATCGAAAAAGTGTGCTTTCGCTAAACTAAAAGCTAATAGAAGTGTATCGTTAGCTTTAACTTCGGAACGAGCATTAATTCGCGCAACAAAGTTTTGATTCGAAAGTTTTCCATGAATCATCGTTTCAGCACCTAATAATTCAGCAATTTCTACTGTAATTTCGACTGTTGATTCAGGCGAAGATTGAAGAACAATTGGTTCATCATGAATGTCTTCAGGACGAATGCCGAGTATGATTTTTTGTCCATTATATCCTTTTTGCTTTAATGTTTTTAGTTGGCCATCTGGTACTTTGAAGCGAATATTTTCTATATAGAAATAGTTCTCTTGTAATGTCCCGGTAAAGAAATTCATAGCTGGAGAACCAATGAATCCACCAACAAATATGTTTTCAGGAGTATCATATACTTCTTTTGGAGTACCAACTTGCTGGATGAGCCCATCTTTCATAACAACAAGGCGTGATGCCATTGTCATAGCTTCTGTTTGATCATGTGTTACATATATAGTGGTCGTATTTAAACGACGATGCAGTTTGGAGATTTCTGAACGCATACTGACGCGTAATTTTGCGTCTAAATTCGATAGAGGCTCGTCCATTAAAAATACTTTTGCGTCACGGACGATAGCTCTTCCTAGCGCAACCCGTTGGCGTTGCCCACCTGATAATGCCTTCGGTTTTCGTTGTAAGTAATCTTCAAGCCCTAAGATTTTCGCTGCCTCCGTTACTCGGCGATTAATTTCATCTTTTGGAAGTTTGCGTAGTTTTAAGCCAAACGCGATATTATCATAAACAGTCATATGCGGGTATAGTGCGTAATTTTGAAATACCATCGCAATGTTGCGATCTTTTGGAGCGACATCATTCATACGCTCTCCATCAATATAAAACGAACCATCAGAAATGTCTTCTAGACCTGCAATCATACGTAGAGTTGTTGATTTTCCGCATCCAGAAGGACCGACAAATACGATAAACTCTTTATCTTCAATATGTAAATTAAAGTCAGAAACAGCAGTAGTTTTATTATCATAAACTTTAAAAATATGATCTAATACTAGTTCGGTCATAAATATTCACTCCTTTTCATAATTGATTGAATTATAAGATTTTTATAACCGTAAGTAAATCGGCATTGTGCACAAAAGAATGAGAGGGTTTTATACAAGTTTACAGATTTAAGAAACGGGAAAGCACCTGTAGGATGTACTTTCATCTATAGATATGGGATGAAAGTATTACTTTTTCGTAGAAAAATATGTAAAAAGAGTTTCCAAGTCATAAAACAATGATGGTATGAGAAAATGAATATTTTATCGTCTTTCATGAGAGCTTCACGAGATATCTAAAGAAAGAAATGCCATATAAACTGCTACTGCACCTTCAAAAGTTTTTATATTAATTCCTGTTTTTTCAATGAATTTATCAATTCGATACTGCAAAGTATTACGATGTAAATATAATTGTTTCGCTGCAAGAGATACATTTAAGTTACATTGGAAGAATACTTTAACGCTATCTATAAGTTCTTTGTCATTCGAAATGTGTGCCAATAATTGATTCGTGTACTTTTTTCTTTCTTCTTTTGATAATGAGATCATTAATTGATAAGGGAGCAGTTGTTCAATGTGTGTAATTTTTTTGGATAAATAGGGAGAAAGAACAGAAAATAATTTTCGCTCCCATTCATACAGATAAGCAAATTCAGTTGTTTGCGTATAGCGTCTGCCAATAAAGAAGGATAGGGATATAAAAAAATCTGTTTCTAGTGTATCAAGGGCTGCTCGCAATATAGACTCAGGTACATTTTCTTCTAATATGAGGACACCAGCTTGCGAAGTTTCCCATATCATTGTAGTAGTAAAAGAAAACATGGACTGTAAAGCATCTTGAAATTCTTCTCTCTCTATTATGGGTTGTGTTGTGAAAAAGTGTAAAAAACGAACTGATAGTATAGAAATGTTATTATTTTTGTATAATGCTTCATACCATGATTTTTCTTTTTCTGTTTTATAAAATGTATCAGTATGAATGGGCGTTAAGATGGATGAAAGCAATTGATGCTCCCTTTGATGTAATCGGATTTTTCGAATCCCGACTTTGTTTCCTTCAACTAAAAACCAGCTATAATCTTCTGACAACACAGCTTCATTGATTTTTATATCCTCACCATAATATGTTTTTAATTGTTGAATCATAGGAACACTCCCCCTTCAAAAATAATAGTAACAATATTGTAAATAAGTATAGATTCAGTGCAATTATCTTTAAATTTTTGCACTAGAATCTGGTATGTTTTTGCTAGAATTGATAGCGTTTCTGTATTGTGAGGGAGATAGATTCGTTTCTCGTTTAAATGATTGTGCAAAGAATGATTGGGAAGAAAACCCGGTAATAGTTGAAATGTTAGAAATCGAATAATTGGTAGTTTCTAATAATATTTTACTTTCTCTAATACGAGTTTGAATTAAGTATTCAATAGGCGAAACGCCGACGAACTTCCTGAAAGAATGGGATAGGTAATATTTGTTTATATGACTAATTCGAGCTAATGTATCCAGGCTAATATTTTCGTGAAAATGCTGCTTAATATAGTTTTTAATAAATTCAATATCTTTATTGATTTTTTGAGTAGATGTTTTTTCTACATTAAAGGATTTTTTTCTCATCATTTTAAGTAGTAAAATTTCCAGAATATTTTGTATAATTAAATCGTAATCTTCTTGATGGTTTTCCACTTCCTCGATCAATTGCTGAAGGTAAAAGAGGAAGTTCTTTTGATCCTGTTTATAGTTGTGAATAGTTACTTGACTAGGATTTTCTATGGATGAAAAGGACAAACCTTGAATACCAAGTGCGATGTATTCGAGTGGATGATTCGTATCAGATTTTTCTGTGTGCTCGATATTTGGATTGATGATAATCAAGTTGTGCTCTTGGACTGGGATTTCTTCTTTGTAAAAGATAAAAGTTCCTTTGCCCTTGGTAATATATAATAGCTCTGTAAAGTGATGCGCATGAATGGTACTATGCCAATCTTTATCGTATTTTGATTTTGTTATATAAAGAAGTTTTACTGGAAGATGGTTTCGTTGAATTTGTGGAATCTCATATACTTCATTGGACAAATGAATCCCTCCTTCATAGATTTTTTATCTATGTTATAAAGATTTTAGTGGGATATGCAGTAAAAAGCAAGATATCTAAAAAACAGAACAAGATGTTTATTGTGAAAGCGTTATCTATTTTGTATTCTTTAATTATGAAAGGAAGATTAGGAGATGGGGGTAAATAAAGATGAAAAAAAAGTTATTGTTGTCTGGGATGACAGCTTTGTTATCTTTTAGTTTAATAGCTTGCCAAGGTAATACTTCAAAAGTTGATAACTCTAAGGATGGTAAAGGCTCCAGTGAAAAACAAACCCTTCATGTGGCAACACTTGAATCGGCTTATGGTAAAGAGATGTGGAGCAAAGTAATTGACGCATATGAATCTGCTAATCCAAAAGTTGATGTGAAATTGACAGTGGACAAAAATCTTGAGGATGTCATAGGCTCAAATATGAAAGCAGGAAAGTATCCGGATGTTGTGTTGTTGGCAACTGGGAGAAAACAGGCACTAACAGAAACTTTAATTAAAGATAAAGCATTAGAAGACATTACTGATGTTTTTGATAAAAATGTTTATGGTGAAGATGTTAAAGTCAAAGATAAGTTAGTACCAGGGCTTACTGGTACACCTGCGACTAATCCTTATAATGACGGTAAAATTTATATGGCACCGATGTTCTATAGTCCAACTGGATTATTCTATAATGCTAGCTTATTAAAAGAAAAAGGTTGGGAAGTGCCGAAGACTTGGGATGAGATGTGGGCTTTGGGAGATAAAGCGAAAGCAGAAGGAATTTCATTATTTACTTATCCTACAACAGGCTACTTTGATACATTCTTCTACTCTTTATTACTAGGGGTGGGTGGACCTGAGTTATTTAATAAAGCTATGAAATATACAGATGGTGTTTGGGAAAGTTCTGAAGCAACGAAATCGTTTGAAATTATCGGAAAATTAGGAAAATATACAGAACCAACTACTGTTGCGAATGCAAATGATAAAGACTACAAGAAAAATCAACAATTGGTTCTCGATAACAAAGCTTTGTTTATGCCAAATGGTACATGGGTAGTTGGTGAAATGAAAGAAGCTCCTCGATCTAAAGGGTTTGAATGGGGCATGATGCCTTTACCAACAATTGATGCCAATAGCGACCGTTATGCATTTACTTTCTTTGAACAAATGTGGATTCCTTCAGCAGCTAAAAATAAACAACTTGCTAAAGATTTCATGACGTTTGTTTATTCGGATAAGGCAGCTGGAATTTTTGCTGAATCGAGTGCGATTCAGCCTATCAAAGGTCTTTCTAGTAAACTGACAGGTGAAAATAAATCATTCTATAGTATCTATGATAATGGAGTGAAAGTGGGAATAGGTGGATTTGCTGCAACGAAAGCCGTTGAAGGCGTAAGTATGCCAGATACATTATTTAGAACGATTGACAGTGTTATTTCTGGTGATAAAAAGGTGAAAGATTGGCAAAGCTCTGTTGAAAAAGTGAGTGACCAATTACGGTCTGCATTAAAATAAATTAGTTTTCACTATGTACAATGGTGAGCAGCTAGTCTCACCATTGTACTTATTAACTGAGGTGATGGCATGAATAAGACAACAGAAAAAAGAATTTTTATTTTTGTTTGCACTGCACCGGCACTACTACTGTTAGCCATTTTTATGATTGTTCCTACAATTGAGGTATTCAGGATGTCCTTATATAAGTGGGGAGGATTTTCTAATAATAAGGTATTTGTTGGATTAGAAAACTTCAAGATTTTATGGAATGATATGAATTTCTTTCGATCTCTCCAAAACAGTATCGTATTAATTGTTATTGTTACACTTATCACGATGGTGATGGCGATCTTGTTTGCCACTTTGTTAACGAGAGAAAAAATAAAAGGTAAAAGTTTCTTTCAAATTATTTTTTATCTCCCTAATATTTTATCCGTTGTAGTTATCGCGGGAATATTTTCTGCAGTTTATGATCCGACTACAGGATTGTTAAATAATATACTTGCTTTATTTAACCTTGAAAATCTTCAAAAGATGTGGCTCGGCAATCAAAAGATTGCCATATACAGCATTGGCGGGGCACTCATTTGGCAAGCGATTGGTTATTATATGGTCATGTATATGGCGGCAATGGCAAGCATTCCGGAAAGTTTTTATGAAGCATCTGCTTTGGAAGGTGCTGGACGGGTCAGACAATTTTTCAGTATTACGTTACCGTTAATTTGGAATAACATTCGGACGACGTTAACTTTCTTCGTTATTAGTACGATTAATTTAAGTTTTCTACTCGTTCAAGCGATGACTGGTGGGGGACCTGACGGATCGACGGAAGTGTTTTTAAGCTACATGTATAAGCAGGCTTACACGAATTCTTCTTACGGTTACGGTATGGCTATTGGGGTGGTCATTTTCCTATTCTCATTCGCATTATCTGCAATTATAAGCGGTGTCACTAAAAGGGAAGTGTTGGAGTATTAAGGAGGTCCAAAACGATGGAAACACAAAAACGAATGACAACAGAAACAGCTTATCGAGATCCAAAAATGATGGAAACCGAAAAAGAAATGATTGTAGAAGCAGCTTATAAAGCCCCAAAAAAAGTTAAGCCCCAAAAAGGTATGACTACAGAAGCAATATATCGTTGTTTTATATATGTAGCACTGATTACGTTAGCAATTTCTATTATTATTCCTGTTGCATGGGTTTTCTTAGCCTCAATAAAGAAAAATTCAGAATTTTACGGAAGTCCTTGGGCCATGCCGAAAAGCTTGTATTTTCAAAACTTTATCGATGCTTTCCAAAAAGCAAACATGGGTACCTACATGTTGAATTCAGTCATGGTAACTGCGTTGGCTCTGCTTATTTTATTGATTGTGGCCTTACCAGCAGCCTATGTGTTGGCAAGATATACCTTTAGAGGAAGTAAATTAATAAATACTTTTTTTAAAGCTGGATTATTCATCAATGTGAACTACATTGTTGTTCCAATTTTCTTAATGTTATTGGACGGAGATACCTTTTTGCGAGGCCAACTAGGTGATGGATTTTTACTAGACAATTTATTTATTTTAGCTGTGGTATATGCGGCGACGGCGTTACCATTTACCATTTACTTGCTGACTAGTTTTTTTCAATCACTTCCATCCACGTATGAGGAAGCGGCGTTGGTCGATGGTGCCGGATATTTTAAAACAATGATTTCAGTCATGATTCCGATAGCTCGTCCAAGTATTATTGCCGTCATTTTATTTAATTTTCTTGCCTTTTGGAACGAATACATTATTGCCTTAACATTAATCCCAGGACCGAATAAAACGTTACCTGTTGGGTTAATGAACTTGATGGCAGCTCAGAAATCTGCTGCGAACTATGGTCAAATGTATGCAGGCATGGTTCTTGTCATGCTGCCAACTTTGATTTTATACATCATTGTTCAAAAAAAATTAACACAAGGAATGTCCCTTGGTGGTTTAAAGGATTAAAGGAGGATTTACATGAAAAAGAAAAAAGGCCGTGTTACTTTACCGAGTGAAGAAAATTTTCTTAAGGAAACAAAAGAATTGATGGAACGATGGGGTGCGGATGCGATTCGCGATAGTGATGGAACGAAACTAGATGATGATATTAAGCAATTGGATGCAAAAATTTATACGACTTATTTTGTTGCTCGAGCTCACAATGAGTTCGCAGAGAAGCACATGGATGAATGCCAGCAACTTTATTTAATGAGCTTATTCAATACTGCGCTTACTGACACCCTTGAAATTGATTTTATGAAAGGCTACTTTGAGGAACAGTTAAAGCCGGATTACGTTCACAACCCTAAAAAATACTGGGAGGTTATTGACCGGACAACCGGAGAAGTTGTTGATGTGAATGATTGGGAAGTAAATGAAGAGCAAAATCGTGTTTTGATTACGAAGGCGATTCCTTGGCATGAATATACGGTTTCATTCCTAGTCTATGCGATTTGGGATCCAACCCAAATGTACAATCATATTACTAATAATTGGGGAGATAAGCCGCATGATATTCCTTTTGATGTCAGGCAGCCACATTCCAATGAATTTATGAAAACCTATTTAAAACAATGGCTGACAGAAAATCCAGATACAGATGTGGTTAGGTTTACAACGTTTTTCTATCATTTTACCCTTGTGTTTAATAATCTTGGCAAAGAGAAATTTGTCGATTGGTTCGGTTATGGTGCTAGTGTTTCAGTTGCTGCTTTGGATGCTTTTCAAAAAGAAAAGGGCTATCGCTTAAGGCCAGAGGACATTGTTGATCAAGGCTATTATAATACTGCATTTCGAATTCCAACTCCTGCTTTTTTAGATTATATAGATTTTGTTCACAAGTTCGTTGCTGAAGAAGCAAAGAAACTTGTGGATATTGTCCATGAAAGTGGAAAAGAAGCAATGATGTTCCTTGGTGATAACTGGATTGGTACAGAACCATATGGGAAATACTTTGAAAATATCGGATTGGACGCAGTTGTAGGCAGTGTGGGCGGTGGAGCCACGTTACGTATGATTGCAGATATACCACATGTTCGTTACACAGAAGGGCGATTCTTACCTTATTTCTTCCCAGATACTTTTTACGAAGGTAATAACCCGACGATTGAAGCGAATGAAAACTGGTTAACGGCGCGAAGAGCTTTACTACGGAACCCTGTTGATCGTATCGGCTATGGCGGTTATTTAAGTCTAGCTTATCAATTCCCAGAATTTATCTCTTATATTGAAAAAGTTACGGAGGAGTTTCGTGAAATTCATGACACGATCAAAGGCGTTCAACCATATAGCGGTCTTAAAGTTGCAATTTTGAACTCTTGGGGCAAGTTGAGAACTTGGCAAACACATATGGTTGCTCATGCTCTATGGTATAAACAAATTTATTCTTATTTAGGTGTTTTAGAATCCTTGAGTGGGGCAGCCGTGGAAGTTTCGTTCATTAGTTTTGATGATGTCATTAACGATGGGATACCAGCGGATATTGACGTTATCATTAATGCTGGCGATGTAGGCACAGCTTTTTCAGGAGGGGCTAATTGGATTAATGAAAAGTTAGTCACTACAATCAGGGCCTGGATGTATAATGGCGGAGGCTTCATAGGTATTGGCGAACCGACAGCCTATCAGCATGAAGGACATTATTTTCAATTGGCAAACGTCTTAGGTGTTGACAAAGAACTAGGATTTAGCTTATCCACAGATAAATATTTTATTAATCCTGTCGAACATCATTTTATTTCTGCTGACAGCACCAAATTTGATTTTGGTGAAGGAATGAAAAACATTTATGCGTTATCAGATAAAACCGAAATAATTGAATATTCAAATGGTGAAGTCCATCTTTCTAGTCATCCGTTTGGAGAAGGTAGAGCTGTGTATATAGCAGGGCTGCCATATAGCGAAGAAAATACACGTCTACTGATGCGCGCGTTATACTATGCTGCCAATAAAGAAGGAGAATTTCAAAAATATCATGCGAGCAACATTTATTGTGAAGTCCATGCATATCCATCCATTCAAAAAATGGCGATTGTTAACAATTCAATGATCGAACAAAAGACAGTTGTATACGATGGACAAGGAAACAGAAAAGAAGTGACATTGGCACCTAGTGAAATCAGATGGGAGGATTTTCCGAATGAAGACTAATATTTTATTCATTATTAAAATTGTTGTGTTTATCGTATGCCTGTCTTTAATTATCATCTACCAAAAGACAGCTGGTAAATTCGAATTAGGTATGATGTTGATTGGATTAGCTGGTCTCTTAGGGCTACTTTATGACTACAATCGGAAATACGTATAAATCAACCAGGACAAGTGAATCGATCAAGGAATCGCACATATATGTTCAACGATAACAATTATAGAAAAATATTCAAAATATCAAATATAAACCTAGGGGTGCGGACAAATGAAAAAGGCAGTCGGCATTGATATTGGGGGAACGAAGATTGCAGCGGGAGTCATTTCGGATACAGGCGAACTGCTTGAACGTTCGGAAATAAAAAGTGATCCTTCAGACCGGGAAAAAATGTTTGGTAAAGTTGTAGAAGCTGTGGAACAAGTTCTCAGAAAATCATCGATTTCCAACGCTGATATTGAGGGTATTGGCGTTGGGATACCAGGAAAAGTGGATTTCGAGAAGGGAATTGCCGTTTTTCAAAACAATTTACCTTGGAGGCAGTTTCCTATTTCAGTCCGTTTGCAAGAGCAATTTGGTATTCAGCGGGTCACGATTGACAATGATGTCTATATGGCTGCTTATGCCGAATGGAGAGCAGCACATGTAAAAGAGGATGAAACCTTTGTCTACGTGACTATAAGTACGGGAATATCTTGTTCTATCATTCATAAAGGCTCATTTTTTAGGGGGGCGGGATTTGCTGGAGAACTGGGTTTGATTCCTGTCCTCACGAGAGGGGGCAATGAACGATTAGAAAAAATTGCTGCTGGGCCAGGGATTCAGAGAATAGCAGAAAGGGACTTACAGGTAGATACGATTTCAACAAAGGATGTTTTTGCTCGTTATATAAATGGGGTACCAGAATATCAGTCCATCATCAATGAGGTAACTGATTATGTAGCTCAAGGTATTTATACGATTTCCTCCTTATTAGATCCACACAGAATGGTTTTTGGTGGCAGTGTCATTGTGAAAAATCCATTTCTACTGGAGTTGATTAAAGCGAAGCTGAAAATGTATCAGCTTCCTGAGCAACAACATCTTTTGGAGCAGATGAGTATCAGTACATTGGCGCAAAATAATGGAGTTACTGGTGCAGGCTTACGAGTATTTGAAGGTATGTAATGAGGCGGCGCCGGTCTTCTTTTATGGAGAGAATGATGGCAAATAGGTAGAGGAGTGGACGAATATGTTTACATTAAGTCAAGACAAATTAGTTTCGTTAGGTGCATCGATAACAACAGCGGAAATAAGACGGCAGCCTGATTTATGGGCTGAAACCTTTGCTCTGTATATGAAGAAAAGCGAGGGGATTGAAGAGTTTTTTCAAAAAATTGTAACGAAACACAACCGGGTTCGAGTTATTTTTACAGGCGCTGGAACGTCTGCCTATGTCGGTGATACAGTCACTCCTTATTTAATAGAAAAAGTCGATGAACAACAGTGGGAAGTACTAAGCATTCCGACAACTACGTTAGTTTCAAATCCTTACCAATTTTTCAAAAAGGATTTTCCGACTTTACTCGTTTCATTTGCTAGAAGCGGAAACAGTCCGGAAAGTGTTGCTGCTGTACAATTAGCTGAGCAAATAGTAACGGATTTGTATCAAATGACGATTACTTGTGCGAAAAACGGTAAATTAGCCAAACGGGCCGTGAATAATGAAAAAAATTTATTGCTATTGATGCCTGAAAAATCAAATGATCAAGGATTTGCAATGACAGGGAGTTATACTTGCATGGCGTTAACGGCATTACTCGTTTTTGATTCTATATCAACAGAAGAAAAATCGAAGATAGTGAAAAAAATCCATCAAATGGGTGAAAGTGTCATTCAAAGAGAAGACATTATCCAAAAGATAGTAGATTTTGATTTTGACCGAATTATTTACTTAGGTTCTGGTAGTTTAGAAGGTTTAGCAAAAGAATCGCAATTAAAAATATTAGAACTGACAGCTGGGAAAATTGTAACCGCATTTGATTCACCGCTTGGCTTCCGACACGGTCCAAAATCATTTCTAAACGAAAAATCATTGGTTTTTGTGTTTGTTTCTAACCATCCGTATACACGTCAATATGATTTAGATATGTTAAAAGAAATGCAGCAGGACAACATTGCCAGTTATATTTGTGCCATCGAGGTTGATGGAGAAACTAATTATACTGGCAATAGGTTTGTATTCAGCAGAGAGGCTCAGTCTATACCAGATGCTTACTTAGCGTTACCTTTTGTCATCATTGGGCAAACAGTCTCTCTGTTAGCTTCAGTAAAAGTAGGCAATACACCGGATACCCCTTCACCGACAGGAACAGTGAACCGAGTCGTTAAAGGTGTTACTATCTACGAATATGAGTAACTAGGATTGGGGAAATATACATGACTATTTTTATTTTTGCAGATAAGTTTTTTCTTGAAGAGATGGTCATAGGGCCTGGATTTTTAGAGGTAAAAGACGGAAAATTCGGTGTTTTCTTAGAGGATAGGCCGAAGGAAACGGCAAAAATTATTGAGTATAGAGGACATTGGATCGCTCCTGGTCTAGTAGATACACATATTCATGGATTTAGAAATCACGACATTATGGACAATAGTTTTGAAGGATTGAACCAAATTTCGATAGGACTCCTGTCATGCGGCGTTACATCTTTTTTACCGACAACTTTAACATCCTCAAAAGAATCGTTAAATAACGTCGTTGAAATGATTGGTGCCAATTACAAGAGAGTACAAGGTGCAAAAATTAAAGGTATCTTTTTAGAAGGACCATTTTTTACTGAAAAGCATAAAGGAGCACAGAACACGAAATATTTTTGTGACCCATCAGTTGAAATGTTGAAAGTTTGGCAGGAATTATCAAATAATGCTATTAAAAAAATTGCGATTGCACCTGAAAGGAAAGGGGCGGCGGAATGTATTGAATATGCTGTAGGAGAAGGGATTGCAGTGGCGTTGGCTCACAGTGACGCAACTTATGAAGAAGCAAAGCAAGCGGTTGAAAAAGGAGCTTCCATTTTTATTCATACTTTCAATGGAATGAGTCCATTGCATCATCGTGAGCCGGGGATGGTCGGAGCGGCCATGAATCTAAAAGATGTTTTTGCCGAAATCATATGTGATGGACATCATGTACATCCCGTTGCATCAAATATTTTAATGAATATCCGCGGCAGAGAAAGGGTTGTAATGGTGTCTGATTGTATGATGGCTGGAGGTATGCCTGAAGGGATTTATCAACTAGGAGAGTTTCCGGTGAAAGTAAAAGATGGGATGGCTCGTTTGGAAAGCGGAAGTTTAGCCGGGAGCATTTTGCAATTAAAAGATGCTGTCAAAAATGTCGTCGAGTGGGGAATTGCTACACCTGAGGAAGCAATTTACATGGCGAGTACTGCACCAGCAAAAAGTATGCAGCTCGATGGCGAATGCGGGAAGATTGCTGAGGGATATGCTGCTGACTTTATTGTGATGACACCGGAGATGGATGTAACTGCTACCTATCTTGACGGTGTATGCCGTTTTCAAGCTTAAACAAATTTCTGAAAGAGGGATTACCAATGATACTATCTGTCACCATGAATCCATCGGTCGACATTTCCTATCCGATTCATGAATTAAAGTTAGATGCTGTTAACCGTGTGGAAGCCGTTCATAAAACTGCTGGTGGAAAAGGTTTGAATGTTGCACGAGTAATTGCTCAAATGGATGAAGTTGTTCTAGCGACAGGTGTGCTTGGTGGTACGATTGGTGAATACATTATTCAAGAATTGAATAATGTCAATATTCCAAATGAATTTTTAAAAATCAAAAAAGAATCAAGAAATTGTATTGCTATTCTTCATGAAGGGATGCAAACAGAGATTTTAGAATCTGGGCCGACATTATCTAAAGAAGAGGGAACTGATTTTCTAAAAAAATTCGAATATCTACTTACAACAGCTTCACTTGTGACAATTTCGGGCAGTTTACCGAAAGGATTACCGACTAACTACTATTATCAAATGTTAGAAATCTGTCATGAAAATGGAATTCCAGTAATTATGGATTCGTCAGGGGAATCTTTGAAACAAGCGATGCTTCATAAAGAAAAACCATTCGCCATCAAACCGAATAAAGCGGAATTATCACAACTGTTGGGCATTGACATGGAGGCGGGAATCATAGAACTAAAGCAAGCATTAAACAATGAATTATTTACTGGAATTGAGTGGATTATCGTATCGATGGGTAGTGAAGGTGCATTTGTTAAACATAGCAAGGACTATTATAGAGTTATGGTCCCAAAAATAGAAGTGGTCAATCCTGTAGGGGCTGGTGATGCAACAGTTGCAGGATTAGCTGTTGCACTACATCAACATCAAACAGTGGAGACTGTTCTTAAAACGGCGATGACTACAGGAATGTTAAATACGATGGAAGCTGAAACTGGTTATATTAATGTGAATAAGTTTAAACAATATTTTGATCTCGTTAAAGTTGAACAAATAGATTGATAGAGGAGAATGTTGATGTTAGAACTAACCAAAAATAAATTGGAAGCTCTAAAACGTTTATCTGCAGAAAATGGAATAATTGGTGCATTGGCTATTGACCAGCGTGGATCATTGAAAAAAATGATTGCGTCTGGCGGTGTGAGTCAAGTTGGAGATGAGGGCATTACCCGTTTTAAAGAAGTAGTTTCTGAGGAATTAACACCATTTACAACAGCGATTCTTTTGGACCCGGAATACGGTTTGCCAGCGGCTAAAGTCCGAGATAAAGAATCAGGCTTAATCGTAGCGTATGAAAAAACTGGATACGATGCGTCAGAAGTAGGACGGCTACCAGATTTATTAACAGAATGGTCAGTGAAACGATTAAAAGATGCAGGTGCCGATGCAATTAAATTCTTACTCTACTATGATATCGATGAAGATGAAAAAATTAATAACTATAAACATGTTTATATGGAACGTATCGGATCTGAATGTGCAGCTGAAGACATACCATTTTTCTTAGAGATCGTTACTTATGATGCTGAAAGTGATAATGTGAAAAATAAAGCATACGCAAAAATAAAACCTTATAAAGTGATTGAGTCCATGAAGGAGTTCTCAAAGCCGCAATATAAAGTAGATGTATTAAAAGTAGAAGTTCCAGTAGATATGAACTATGTGGAAGGATATACAGAAGGTGAATTTGTTTACAGTAAAGAAAAAGCAGCTTCTTATTTCAAAGAACAAAGTGAAGCAACGAAGCTTCCATTTATTTTCCTTAGTGCAGGAGTAAGCGCAAAATTATTTCAAGAAACATTAAAATTTGCTAAAGAATCCGGTTCTACCTTTAATGGAGTATTATGTGGTCGGGCAACTTGGAAAGACGGTGTCATGCCGTTTGCTATAGGCGGTGAACAAGCAGGTCGTCATTGGTTAAAAGATATTGGTAAAAGGAATATTGAAGAATTGAATCTCGTGTTGAAAGAGACGGCTAATTCATGGTTTGCTAAAGTGAAAGTAACAGCTGAGCTGCAAAGTTAGTACAATATCTTTTCTTCCATGTTTAAATGGAATGAAGAAAAATGAGTAGACATTCGTCTGCTCATTTTCTAGTTGCGTCCAGTATGGCCACAAATGCTAAGATGAAAGCGCAGAACAGTTAAGTGAGTTGTGATCATGACTAAAAAAGGGAGAGTAACCTTTACATGTGAATAAACGAAAGATTGTTAATTATCGTATGAAATTTAATAAAAACATCCTTGAAAAGGTGATAATATCCTTATTTTGTAAGCGTTTTAAAAAGACAATATAACTAAAAAAAGAAACAATATCTTTATTGAGTGGGCGCTTGAAAAAAACTATTCTAAACATAAGTGAAAGCGGTACCTTTCAGGTTTTGGTATATTTTTAAAAATGAATGTGCAGGTATTGTTTTTAACTGAAATTTAAATTTCAAAGGGGGAGAAGAATTGGAGAGTAAGCATTTCAAGAGAGTTTTTAATATCCTTCTTGCACTTGTGCTAATTGTGCCGACATTTTTAGTGAGCATGATGGTGCCATTACATGTAGGAGCAAATGTGTCTAATCCATGGGTTACAATTTCATCTGGAGGAAACGAAATCAATGCAATAATAGAACAAAATGGGAAGTCCTATGTAAGGCTTGGAGCAGGTGCCGGAAATGATAATGGGGCTAAAGCTGCAATTTTTCAAGAACAAAATAAAATCGCTAAAGAATCGGGAACGATGGCGTATACCTTTACTCCAGAAACCAGTGGAGAAGATACTAGATTCGGTTTCTATCCTCACTATATTGACAATAATAACTTCGTTTTTGTAGGCTACGACTCACTTGGATGGTTCTATGAATACAAATATCAAGGAAAAGGTGATTGGTTAAAAACGAGACCGAATGTTTCACTTCCAGAGGCTGGGACCTCACATTCCATAAAAATTGATTATAACGCAACCACTTTGAATATTACATTAGATGGAAAAGATTTATTTGGACCGGTTACGTTGCCTAATGATGTAAAGAACCTCCTTACAGGTAAGGAAGCAGTTAAACTTGGTGCTTTTGGAGATAAAAAAAGTCAAGTCCTCATTGAATTAGGAGATGCACCTGAGGATGGAGGCACGAATCCAGGAGATGAAAAACTTGTCGACATTACGGATAATAAACTAGAAGAAGGCGACTTGAAAATTATCTCTGGCGACGGAAAAGTTACTTATAATGCAGATGGTTCAGCAACTTTTGGTGTTACATCTACCCAAAAAAATCGAATTGTCTACAACCAAATGAAAGGAATTAAAAATGGTGTTTTTGAAGCGGATGTTACTACTAATACTGATAAGATGAATCGCTTTGGATTCATTTATCGTGTTCAAAATGCATCTGCATACACTTATGTGGGAACAGGGGATACGAACGACCAGTATTTTGGTGAAACATTTGGACCTATAAACAATTGGACGTCGATGACTTCAAACGTGCCGTTAAAAGCAAAACAAACATACCATTTACGTTTAGTATTCATGGACGATGTTGCGACGTTATACATTGATGATAAAAAGGTAGACTCTTGGACTTTAACTGGTGGTGTAGATCAAGCGGGGGGACTAGGGTTTGAAAAAAGCCGAGGTGCTGCTGATATTACGATTTCTAATATCAAAATCAAAGAATATAGTGCGCCAAAACCTCCAGATACTCCACCAGTAGAAGATACATTAAAGTCAAAGTATATGGATGTTACAATTGATCAAGTATTTCCACGGGTTGTGAAATACAAAGTTGGCAATAAAGTAATGAATGGGCAAGAATCACCTGTGTACGGATTGAAAGTAAATGGTTCCTTATACTATCCTAAAGTAAGCTTTGAAAAGTTAAGCGATAGTGAAGTGCTATATACATTAAAAGTTGTGGATGAAATGAAAAACCTTGATGCTGTATTTAAAGTATCTTTGAAAGTAAATGATAATAAAGTTATTTATAGTTTCGATGAAATTAAAAATAATGGTAGTGCAAAAATTGAAACAGTTGAGTTTGCAGATATGAACGTTATCTCAGTAAATTCGGAGCAAAAAGGTGCAAAAGCTAAATTAACGAATATTAGTACTGATGTTAGGAAATCAGGAGATGTGGATGTAAGCATAGATTCTTCCATGGGAGAAATAGGTACATCTACTAAAAATTATACTGCATTTTTGTCAACTGACGAATTGAGTGCGGGTGTATGGTCCAGTTCAGAAGTGGATGGTTATAAAAACTTAGTTGCAAATCGATATGTAAATAAGAATGGTTCTAAGGCAATGGGGATAGGTTCTAGTGCACTCTATTACCAAAGAGATTTTATGCCAGAACCACAAAAAAATAAACCAACTATTAAAATAGCTATAGCTAAAGATTTGAATACTGATAATAAGACAGATTGGCAAGATGCGGCGATTGCATACCGTGATATTATGCAAGACATTAAAGGATATCAAGATGTAAACAATAATGTTGGAATGCGTATTGCAATGAATTTCGGATCACAAGCACAACAACCATTCTTAAAAACAGCAGATAATATTAAAAAGGTTGCTCTTGCTACAGATGAATTGGGGCAAGCTGTTTTATTAAAAGGATATGCAAACGAAGGACATGACAGTGGTCATCCGGATTATGGTAATGTAGGTGAGCGTATGGGTGGCGTGAAAGATTTGGATACGCTTATTAAAGAGGGGCATAAGTATAATACCCAATTTGGTGTCCATATCAATGCGCAGGAAGTTTATCCTGAAGCGAAAGCTTTCAAAAATGATTTTATTGATCGTCCAAATTCTTTAGGATGGGGATGGCTAGATCAATCTTATACAATTAATAAATTAAAAGATTTGTATACTGGAGCTCGTGCGAAAAGACTAGATGAATTGAAAGCTGCTGTTTCAGATCTTGACTTTATTTATTTAGATGTATGGTATCAAAATCAATGGGAATCAAATAGAATAGCAGATCAATTTAAAGATAGGGGCTGGAGACTAACAACGGAATTTGGTGGTTCTATGGCCAATTATTCAACGTGGCAACACTGGGCTACCGATAAAAACTACGGTGGACCGGAAAGCAAAGGTATCAACTCAGAAGTACTACGCTTTATTAGCAATCACCAAAGAGATTCTTGGGTGTTGAATTGGCCTGAAGTAGGAGGAACCGCTGATCATCCATTGCTTGGTGGATTTGAATTAGCTGGTTTCGAAGGGTGGCAATCTGATAAGAATTTTGATAATTTTATTCGCATGACATTTGATACGAATCTACCTACTAAATTCTTACAAAAATATTATGTAACGAATTGGACAGCTGTAGAAGGGGATAAAAGCAAGACAAACTTAGAAAAGGAAATAAAATTGAAAGACCCAAGTAATGGGGATGTTGTCGATGTAACTAGAAAAGACAATTCTAGGGAACGTGTGATTACACTGAATGGAAACGTTGTACTTGATGGACACACTTATTTAATTCCTTGGGTGAAACAAGACTTTAAAAATCCAACTTCTAATTCTGAAAAACTATATCATTGGAATTTGGAAGGTGGTACAACTACTTGGACACTTCCAGATGAATATAAAGATGCATCTAGTGTATATGTATACAAACTGACAGATCGTGGTAGAGCAGATATGAAAGAAGTCAAGGTCGTAAATAATAAGGTAACTTTGACAGTTAGTGCGGCAACACCTTATGTTGTTGTACCAAAAAGAGATAAAGGTTTGGAAATTCTTGATTATGATTGGAGCAAGGGTGCTCATATATATGACGCGGGATTCAATACAGGAAAAGTAAGTGCATATACAACTATTGAGGGGGATAACAAAGCTATAAGCGCCGTTAGAACGAATCAAACTGGAAGCAACCGCAATGTAAGTAGTGGAGATTACTACTTGAATATTGATAGTCCGTCAAAAGATACAACTGTTTCCCGTGTCCTTACTGGTTTGGAACCAGGTAAAGATTATGTAGCAGAGGTATATGTTGAAAACAATAGTGATGTAAAGGCCGGAATTACAGTAACAGGTGGGAAAGAAGACGTTAACAATTACACACTTCGAAGCCTGCAAAAGAACTATGTTAAGGCAGATTCACATGCCTCAAATGATGGATACAATAGCAAAATGCAAATCATGCAAGTGAGCTTTACAGCTGTAACGAATAAAGCTAAATTAACTCTCAGCCGTGATTCTGGAAAAGGAGACACAAAATTTGATGATATTCGGATCGTTCAAAAGTCCTTAAAAAATTATGTCTCACCGACAGAATTTAAACAAGATTTTGAAACGGTGGTACAAGGAATTTACCCATTCGTTATTGGTAACACAGAAGGGGTAGAAGACAACAGAATTCATTTGTCTGAATTGCATGCTCCATATACGCAAAAAGGATGGGCAGGCAAAAAATTAGTCGATGATGTATTAGGTGGGAATTGGTCTGTTAAAGTGAACACTGGAAACAAAGGTTTGCTGTACCGTACTATTCCTCAAAATTATCGTTTCGAACCTGGCGTAACTTATAAAGTATTATTTGACTATCAAACGACAGCAAATGCATTCCGCTTTATTTCAGGGGATCAAGAAATTGATGTTCGAGACATTGCGAGTGCAAAGGGATTGAGTGTGAATAACACTCTTACTGCATCTACTGACACAAAAACAGCAGAGTTTACTGTGACAGGTTCTGAGAACGGTCAAACTTATGTTGGGATTTTCAGTGATGGAACGAATTTAAACGGGGATACCGGAGCAGGTACGTTTATTTTAGATAATTTACGTATTGAAAAGGTGATTTCAGGGGGAGGGACAGAGAGGTAAAAATCTCTATTAAGTTAAAAGTAGTTTTATCGTTCGAGTAATATTGCGAATGAAAAGAGGGTAACCTAAAAGTAGCTGAGTAGCTATATGGGTTAACCTCTTTTTGATATAAGTATGTCACCACAACCAAATTACGGACAGAAAGGAACAATCCTCTTATATTTATAGAGTATAAAAAAAGAAGTTGTCTCCAAAAGATCATTTTTAAGGACCTTTTGGGACAACTTCTTTCAATATAAAGCAACGGATTCTATTTATTTGAAACTACTTCAATAACTAGATTATCAAGCATAATATCTTTATAACCGTTAAAGTTAGCTTGTGAGCCTTTCACACCGTTAGTATTAGCTGCTTTATTAGTGGAATAAATCCCAAACCAGCTTTGCCCCGATCCATCTCCTGTTAAAGTAAAGGAATATGTGCCAGCTTTTGCATTCTTATCACTACTTGCGGTTGATTTTAATTCCTCCTTAGTTAATACTCCTTTTTCTTCAAATGGAGCATTACCTGTCACAACTGCATACGTTCCATCACTACCTACCTCATAATCAAAAGTAATTTTATACGTTACTCCTGGTTTAAATGTGAAGTTCTGAGGGATAGTTTGGTACACAAGAGCATCACCTTCCGTTAATCCATTCGTTTTAAGTGACCATTTACCTGCGATAACATCATTTACTATTTTTTGATTCCAACCTCTTTGCGTATACGGTGCATGTAATTCAGACAGGTGGGTTCTATTATCTTCTACGCCTTCAATATTACCAATTACAAACGGATAGATGCCTTGTACAACATTTTCAAAGTCTTGTACGAATTTATTATTGCTTACTTGGTTTTCAGCATTACTTTCCACGATGCGAATATCATCAAAGTAACTTGCACCATTTCCAGCATCTCTAGATAAATCAATTGTTACATCGGATGTTTTTTTACCAGTTTCAAAAAATACATACATGTTTTGGAAGTAACTTGTTCCATCCACAGTTGAAGTCATTTGACCATCAGCTTTTGCTTGCTCTGAGCCTAATGTATTATGTGCGTATGCTCTTACATAGTTTTTAGCGATAGATTTACCAGTACTATTCGTATACTGTTTGTTGTTAGAAGTAATTGTGATGCTTGCTTGTGCTTCACTTCGGTTGTCTATACCAACATATGCAGCATACTTTGTATTAGGTTTTAGGTCTGTTAATTTTTGGGTAACATTTACTTTCTTTTTATTGTTGGAGATTGTTAGCATATTATTATTACCTTCACTCTTCGTAATCTGAACTGCTTTTGAGTCTCCTTTGATTTTCCAATCTTTTAGGGAATTACTGTTAAAGCCAGTATCTATAAGATGCATTCCTTCACTCCATTTAACATCTTTATTGGATTTTGGCCCTTTATAAATTACATATGCAGTAGATTTTTTTGCATCTAATGTGATTTTTCCATTTTCAATTTTAACATTTTTCATTTTCTCTTTACCTAATTCTGTTAACTCATACACTTTAACGGTACCTTGCCAACCAGTAGGGACAGTCCACGTTGTTTTTCCACCGTTTGTGTTCCAATGATATAATTTTTCATTATCTGCTGATAATTTTTTACCATTTTGATCCCAAGACCATGGGAATAAATACTTTTCGTCACCAGGTTTACCTTCAAATATTTGCTTGCCATTTAATGTCATAGTTCTCGTTCGATAGCCATCTTTATCATTTGCAAAATCATTTGATTTTCTTTCAATTGTAAGTGTATTTTCACTAGATTCGTCTTTTAATACTGTCTTCATACCTGGTACCCAGTTGTAAGTTTGTTGTTTATCATCTATCATTTCAACTGCTTTTCCATTTTCCCACTGTGTTACTTTATAATGTTGAATGAATTTGCTTGGAACATTCACCGCAAATAAGTTATCAATATACGCTTTGTAGTCACTTCTACCTTGCCAACCTTCAAAGTCTTTCATACTGTATCCACCTAATAATGGAGCATCTGCGTCGCCTCCATACTTAGGATAGTTACCAATCCATGCATCTTTTTGATGGTTTTTAATGAAACGAGTGATAGTACTATTGATACCTTTTAAGGTATACCCGCCGTAAGTCAAATCGGCTGCCCAGTGTTGGAATGTGGAATCGTACTCGTTCGCATATCCCCACTCACTGCCTAAGCGCCAACCTAAACTGTTTATTTCTTTACTTAATTGACGGCTCGGCCATGTACTATTATCACCTGACTGTCCATTACCCCAAACGTCTACATAAATAAAATCTAATTCATTCTTCTTGCCACCAAGAGCATCATATAAATCTTTGAATCGTTGTGCTCGGCCATTTCTTAAATCATAATCAGCATTAATGTTTATTCCTTGATCGATCCAGTTCCAACCATACTTATAAGTTCCATCTGGATTTTTTAATAAACGATCTTCTTGGAAGTATTTTGACTCTGGATACGTTTCACTTGCATTCACATGAACACCAAAAGTTGCCCCATATTCTTTACCCCTCGTTAGCAATGTTTTCATGTCCTTTGCACCGCCAATTCGGGTTCCAATGTCAGCATAATTTAAATGACCAGAATCATGCCCTTCACTACCATAACCTTTTAGTAGAATAGATTGCCCTAGTCCATCAGTATTTAGGTGAAATTTTTTCACTCCGTCTAAAGCCATTAAGAAAGGGTTTTGGGCTTGACTGCCAAAGTTCATGTTCACACGGTAACCAACTAGGTCTGGAACTTTTTCTGCTCCTAGAGGTTCGTTCATAATTTTCCTATAAGCAATTGCTCCGTCTTGCCAGTTTATTTTTTTATCATCATTAGCGTCAGCAGTAATGATAACCTTCACAGACGGCATTTCATCTACCTTATTAACTGTCCCGTTCTTTAGCTCTAGAGTGCCATCTTCTTTACGATGTTCTTCTGACTTTTGATACGTCCAGAATGTACTACTTAGACCAATTGTTTTTTTTCCTGCACTATTAGTCGTAGCATTTGCCGTAATTCTTTGAGCATCAGTCTTTGCAGCATAAGAATCTGGAGCTAATTTTTTTACTAAACTATTCTCCGTATTAGACCATATACTTGCACTCAATTCATCAGTAGAAAGAAAAGTATACATATATCCTTCTTGCTCTTCATCTTTCGTATTTAAATTTTCATCAACCTTTACTTGTCTGTCACCATTGATATGTGTATTTGTTGACATCTGTACACCGTCTAGCACTGCATCTTTTTGACTGTTATTTACAGAAATTAAATTATGATTTGGAATTTCAATAGTTTTTACAATTTTGTTGTCGACGATCTTTGTAATATTGAATTCTAATATATTTTCTTTAACAACGAACTCAGCAGTAATAACCGCAGAAATATTGTTATTAGTGTCTATTACCGTCATTTCATATACAACTTTATCTGATAAAACTTTTGCTTTGACTTTTGGTTTTACTGCTACGTCATTAATAAGGATTGTATCTAATGCCTCAGTCTGTCCGTAAAAAGTCTTTCCTGCATCATTTCCAGATTTTAAATCGTATTGAATGACTCTTGGAAAATTCACATCAACAAGAACGTTCATTTGATTAGATGAAATAACCGCATTTGGACTTTGAGAAATAATTTGATTTTCAGCTTGTATAGTATCCGTGGTGCTCTCAGCTTGGATTAGGTAACCATTTGTAAAACAAGTAGAACCTACGACACAACCCGATACAAGTGTTGCGATCGTCCTCCTGAATTTCTTTTTTGATTTTTTCATATGTACCCCCTCGTTTTCGATTTTGGCACTTTTGATATTGATGGTTCTTCACAGGTATAGATCACTTTTTGGCCTTTTAAACTTAATATTTTGATAGAATGTAAAGCTTGTATAGTAGTTGAGAATCTATTAAAACCAGAAGTAGTTTCTAGTATCTATCTGTACCCATAGATTACTTTTTGTGAAGCGCTTACACAAGAGAGATATTGCTCTGTTTTTTAGAAATATTGTTTTTTGTAATGTTGAAAATAAGATAAATAAAAAATAATTCTGGCTTATAAAGATAGGATTATTTTATTTGAGAAGCTCATTAAAAATTAAACGGCGGCGATACTGGAGCAGATGCGTTTATTATTGAAAAGCTACATTCAGGAGAGGGACACAGAGATACAGATTAGGGTTTAAGATAAAGGTAGTTTTATATTCTGTGTATTATTGCGTTTATTAAATCGTCAGAAATTGTTCTTCAAAAAATGTACCTTTTTATGTTTTTAGTGAGATGTTAAAAGTGAAAAGCAAGATGTATAAAAAATACGACAAGATGTTGATTGTAGAAGTGTTTTTACATACGTATAATGTAACAAAATAGCTTACTAAACGGGCGATTCAAGTATGCTAATAGTTTCTTCGGAGAAAGCAAAACGTAAATTAGAATGGTGGTTATCCTATACGTCTGTTCATAAAATGATAAAAGGTACATAGAACTTGCATCGTAACAACGTAAACCGCTATAAGGTTAGAGGAGGTATATACTGATGATATATCAAGCTATTCAGCAGTTAATTGATCGTGCTATTGAAGTTCAATTAATTGAAAAAGAAGATGAAATATATACAAGGAATCAAATCCTTTCCTTACTTCGTTTAGATGACTTTATAGTGGAAGCGTCAGCGCCCGCACCTGCAAAGAAAGCAATTTCAGAGTTATTGGAAGAGTTAATTGAATATGCTTGTATGCATAAAGTCATTGAGTCAGTAATGGACGAGAGGGAAATCTTAGCAAGTGCAATTATGGATGTTTTTATGTCCAAACCGACTGTTATTAATACTCTATTTTATAAAAAATTCGAACAAAATCCGAAGGCTGCGACAAATTACTTCTATGAATTAAGTAAAAACAGCAACTATATACAAATGAAGCAAATTGCCAAAAATATAAATTATAAAGTAAATACGGAATATGGTGCCATTGATATAACAATTAATTTATCAAAACCGGAAAAAGACCCGAAACAAATTGCTAGAGAGAGAGTACTGGAAAGTACAAATTATCCAAAATGTTTACTTTGTATTGAGAATGAAGGATATAGAGGCAGAACTGGACATCCAGCACGATCGAATCATCGTATGATCCGGATGAATCTTACAGATGAAAGCTGGTTTCTACAGTATTCTCCGTATATATACTTCAATGAACACTGCATTGTATTGTCCTCAGAACATCGAGATATGAAAATTGACCGTCAAACATTTTTACGTTTGTTAAAATTTGTAGGAAAATTCCCACATTATTTCCTTGGGTCCAATGCAGATTTGCCAATTGTAGGAGGGTCTATTCTAACACATGACCACTATCAAGGTGGAAACTATGAATTTGCTATGGCAAATGCATCAAACGACCTAATTTTTGAACTAACTAACTTTCCAGAAATGCAATGTTCTATTATTAAATGGCCTATGTCAGTTATTCGCTTAAGAAGTAAAGACATAGAACAAATAGTAAATGCAGGGGAGTACATATTAGATAGGTGGAAGGAATATAGTGATCCGTCTGTTAATATATTTGCATTTACGAATGTTGTTCCACATAATACGATTACGCCGATTGCCCGTTACCGGAATGGTATGTATGAATTGGACCTTGTTTTGCGAAACAATCGTACAAGTGAAGAACATCCGCTAGGTATTTTCCACCCTCATGCGGAAATACAACATATTAAAAAGGAAAATATCGGTCTAATTGAAGTAATGGGGTTAGCTGTACTTCCGGCGCGTTTAAAAACAGAACTTCAGGAAGTGGAAAAATTCTTACTTAACATTCCAAGTGATATTCCAACGCTTCATATACGATGGGCAGAACAATTAAAAATCAAATATGACAATCGGATACATGAACAAAATGTACAGGAGATAGTAAGAGCAGAATTAGGAAAGAAATTTATACAGGCGCTTGAAGATGCTGGCGTTTTTAAACGAGATGACGAAGGGATATCGGCGTTTAAACGTTTTATTCAGACCTTACATTAGGAATGGACTTAGTAGTGTTATTGATTACAAAATGACCTAATTATATGATAGGGGAGGTAATTAGATGGGGAAGTGTGAGCATAAGCAACTACAGGAATTGAAACAGATAGGCGGCCCTATATTAATGATGTGTATAAAATGTAATCAAATAATTAAAGTGTCCAAAGGATCCATTACAAAAATAAAGTAAGAAAGAATGACACGCATATCTTCTTAGTGTGTGATGAACAAATTCCCGATTGATTCAAGTTGCTAAAAGAATAGCAAAAATAAAAAACATCTCATAAGAATATGAGATGTTTTTTAGTATGGTTCTGTTGCATGTAATACGACGTCTAATAAACCGGGGAATCTAGCATGCAAGTCATCTTCACGAATTGAAATGAAACGCTGTGTTCCTTCAAGGCGTGTATACATAACACCGGATTCACGTAAAACCTTGAAATGGTGAGATAAAGTTGATTTCGCAATGGGAATGTTTAACGCACCACAAGATTGTTCATGTTTTTCTAGTAGCATTGTTACAATTTGTAAACGAATTTGATCGCTAAGTGCGTATAAGACTGAAGAGAATTGAATTTCTTCACGGTTTGGATGATAAAGAGTACGCATTTTTTTCACCTACTTGTATCAGTTAATATAGTTTGCACTATAACATATAAAGTGGTATATTTCTATCGTTCGAATATATTCGAACAATAGAAATATAGGGGGAGAAAAAATGAAGTATACAAAATTACAAAAGGCAGGACTACATATTTCAAAGTTGGGGTTAGGAACAAACGCTGTAGGGGGGCATAATTTATATGCTGATGTGAATGAGGAAGAAGGAAAACGATTAATAGAAGAAGCTATCCAGCAAGGGATTACATTTTTTGATACAGCAGATTCATACGGTTTCGGTAGATCAGAGGAATTGGTAGGAGAAGTATTGAAAAGAAAACGCCAAGAAGTTGTACTTGCTACAAAAGGTGGCATACAACCATTATTAAATGGAGAGGTTTATATTAATAATGAACGAAGCTATTTAAGAAATGCTGTGGAAAATAGCTTAAGAAGATTACAAACTGATTATATTGATTTATATTATTTACATTTTACAAATCCAGAAATAAGTTACATAGATTCAATTGGTGAGCTTGCTCGTCTAAAAGAAGAAGGGAGAATTCGTTCAATAGGAATATCAAACATTAACGTAGAGCAATTAAAAGAAGCGAATCAGCATGGACAGATAGATGTTGTACAATCACCGTATAATATGTTGGATCGTACTGCTGGAGAAGAACTTTTGCCGTATTGTATAGAATCAGGTATTTCATTTATACCATACGGGCCTCTTGCTTTTGGGATACTAGGTGGAAAATATACAGAAGATTTTAAATTAAACGAAGGCGATTGGCGTCAAAGTGTAAATCTATTTGAAGAAAATACATATAAGAGTAACTTTAAAAAAGTTGAGAAGTTAAAAGGTTTAGCTAAAGAAATGAATCTTGAAGTATCACATTTAGCTTTAGCATGGCTATTAAATAAAAAAGGAATTGATACTGTTATTCCTGGTGGGAAACGAGCGGAGCAAATAAGAGAAAGTGTAAGAGCTGTGGAAGTTTCATTGAATGAGAAGGTGATGAAAGAGATTGAAGCTATTTTAGAAGCTTAATTGAGAAGAGGGGTGTTCCCTCTTTTTATCCCGCATTAACGTGCAGTAAGGCCCCCACCTCAAAATTTAGCGGGAGCAAAGAAGTTAGGTGGGGAATCAACTGCCCGTAAAAGCCCGATTGGTGAGGGCTGATAATCAGTGGGCGATGAACAAAACCCCCACTGATTAAAGTTTCACTTTATATAAAAGGAGAAGGTTTAGATGAAAAGAGTACTAGCTGTATTCTTTACAACCATGTTTATGATCGGTACGGATACTTTCTTAATTTCACCACTTTTACCGATATTACAACAGGTGTATCATGTTTCAACTGAGCTGTCAGGGTGGATGGTGAGCTCATATGCTTTAGGATACGCTGGATTTGCGCTTATTGCTGGTCCTATATCAGATGGCTTAAACAGAAAAAAAGTAATGGTAATAGGAATGAGTTTTTTTGCGTTAAGTACGTTTTTATGTGGAATGGCACCGAGTTTTCTATGGATGCTAGCATTTAGATTTTTAGCAGGTGTAAGTGCAGCTTTTGTATCTCCACAAGTGTGGGCATCTATTCCGCTCCTTATAGAGAAGGAGGGAATTGTAAAGGCAATTGGAATTGCAACAGCAGGGTTAGCAATCTCTCAAATTTTAGGGTTGCCAGTTGGATCGTATTTGGCAATGATACACTATACAACACCATTCTTCATCATTGGTATATTATCAGCACTACTTGTAATTCTTATCTATGTAGTATTACCAGAAATAAAACCGGTTCATATAGGTGGAAGTAAAACAAACATCTTAAAGCGCTATAAACAATTACTTACAGATTCAAAGGTTTCAATTTCTTATTTTGCATATTTTGTTTTTCAAACTGGTAATTTTGCTGCATTTTCATTTTTGGGTGTATGGCTTTCCATTCAATTTGGCTTACAAGTTCATGAAGTAGGTACAGCTATGCTCGTATTAGGACTAGGAAATTTAACTGGTAATATTTTTGGCCCTAGAATCGTAAATAAAATTGGTTATAACCTTTCTTTCTATGGTGGAATTATATTTACAGCAGTGCTATATGTATTACTTCCTCATGTAAAGAACATCGTATTGATGGAGTTATTGTTCTTTGTTTTGTTTTTTGTGACAGGAATTTTGTTTGTATTAATGATGAGGCACTTACAAAACATATCTAGTGTAGCAAGAGGAACAGGAGCCGCGCTTGCTAATGCTTCTATGTATATTGGTCAAATGATTGGAGCTGCAATAGCAGGACTGCTATTTGCAGCATCTCACAATTTTATACTCATAGGTAGTTTTACTGCGTTACTATATATAGGAGCTTTATTTTTGTTTAGAAAAAGTGAAAAGCTTAATGAAGATAGTGAAACAGGAATTGCATCATAAAGTCTGTATAAATATTTTGCAAATCAGAATTAATAAGAGTGTGAATACATGAATGTGCTATTAATTACAGTGGTTACTAAAAGTATAGAAATAGTAGTAGAAATGTATTGTAACAAAGTTATGAGG
The DNA here is from genome assembly GCF_044908765.1 of Bacillus sp. RC251. NCBI lineage: Bacteria > Bacillati > Bacillota > Bacilli > Caryophanales > Bacillaceae > Bacillus > Bacillus sp. RC251. The sequence goes on from NZ_JBIYDP010000001.1 coordinate 1,034,297, forward strand.
AATTCAAAAATAAAAAATCCCTACAAAGATAGGGATTTATATATCGGCATATAGTTCCTTGGAAAAGGATATATGTAGTTTAACATATAGGACTACTTATATTTGTGAAATAGATGTGAAAGTAATGTGAAAAATGCTGAAAGAAAAAACTATTTAAATAGAGGATAATTTAGATTAGGATATGGATTTTACATAAATGCTGTGTTATATTTCTACTTATCTGTTAATAATTACATGTTTTAATTTTATTGGGGATAAAAGGGAGGGATTTAAATGCAATGGTATTTGAAAGCTCTAAAGAATTATGGGAATTTTAGTGGTAGAGCTACGCGAAAAGAGTACTGGACTTTTAGTTTATCGAATATCGTAATTTTTTGGTTACTGTTATTTTTATCATCATTTTCAGAGGTGTTAGTTGCTATTATTGCGTTGCTATTTATGTTAGTAATGATTATACCAAGTTTTTCGGTTGGTGCACGACGATTGCATGATATTGGGAAAACAGGATGGTGGCAACTATTAAATTTCGTACCGTTTGGTAGCGTTGTTTTACTTGTATTTTTTATCATTGAAAGTGAAGAAAATGACAATCAATACGGACCAAATCCGCATTCAGATTTAAAAGAAGCGATTTAATAAACCTATTATTAAAATGGTGTGCACGGGCTAATATTATTAAGTTGATCTCTAGGCCTATTTGACTTTTGAAACTGTAAAAATGGGAAGAATAAAGGCAGAGAGAATATAGCATGGCAAGAAGAAAAAATTCTAAATAAAAAGCACTGTTTTAGCTAATGTAACTAAAACAGTGCTTTTCTTTTTGATTGAACAGTTGCTGCATTTTCATCATGTATGCCTGCATCTTTAATAATTCGTTGTTTTGCTGTATTTAATAGATGGTTGACTGCTTCTCCAAAATAATTAGCTTCGCTTTTTGTGCGGGCTTCTCGTAAACATTTATAGTTTTCTAGCAGTTCCTCTTTTTCAGTGTTTGTTAAGAAATCTTCTATTTTCTTTTTTGTCATACGAAACACCCTTTCTTCTGACAAACGACGCAATAGAAAATATTTATTGTTTATTATAGCAATAATTTTTAAAAAAAGTATAGACTAACGTCGTAATAATTTGTCAATTTCTTGAATCTTCTCATCAGCTTTCCCAATTTGTGTATTTTTAGCCTGTTCACCACCAAGCGCTTGGTGCAGTAAGAAAGTCTGACCGGAAATGGCAGTCACAATGGATACTTTAATAATTTCTTTTATTAAGGTGACATCGAATAGAACGAGTCCAAGAAGTGCAGCTAGACTACCAGTAAAAATATCAGTCAAAAATCCAAAGTGAAAAAAAGTTTTCAAACGGCGTGGAAGCAATAACTTACCTTGGTTATTGATTAGATGGGAAACGAAGCCAGTAATGCCACCAACAAGAACTGCAGTTAGCCATTGATACATTTCCATCGAATCCACTCCTTTTAGTGAATAAGATTCGATTATTTTATATTGATTCCTTTTAATATTTCATAGAAGCATATTGAGAAAGTTTGTTTGGTTTTTTACTGTATTCAAATTAATTATAACAGAAAAATCTGATATATTTCAGTCTATTATATGAAGAGGTTATTCCTTAATATGAATGTAGAAAGGGTGTGTGATATGAATATAGATTATCGAATAAGAAGTGTGGATGGTTATACAAAAAATATAGGGGAATTAGTAAGCATGCTGGAGCATACGAGGTCTGTAACATTACAGGAAATACAAGATCTATCAGTTGAGCAATTAGATTTCATTATGCCGAGTGGAGGAAATTCCATCGGAGCGTTACTAAAGCATATAGCAGCTATAGAAAAAGCTCATCAACTTATTTCATTTCAAGATCGTGACTTTACAAAAGAAGAATTAAAAATATGGGAAGACGCACTGTATTTAGGGGAAGCGGGGAGAACAATCCGTGGTCATGACATACAGTATTATGAACAACTTCTACAAAGTGTTCGAGAAGAATCGTTGAAGTATTTGAGTGAACAAGATGATGAATGGCTTATGTCAGAAAGAAAGTGGCCTAACGATGTAGCGTATAACCAGCACTATCTGTGGTTTCATGTGCTAGAAGATGAGATTAATCACCGTGGACAAATTAGAATGATGAAAAATAAATTATTTGAAAATTACGTTAAATAAGGTAGCTTTTTAAATGAATATTCCATATAATGAGAGTAATTAAAATGAGAACGGGGTGATGTATTATGGCGAAAATAACTTATATTAATAAACCAAATACAAAGGTGGATGGAAAGGGCGAGACTGTATAAGTTAGCGCACGATCCTTCCGCTTAGCTTAAACTAGGGAGGATATCAATTTGAATCAAAATATTTTAGAATCGTTCGGCTGGGATTCTTTTTTTGAGGAACAAGCTGTAGAGAACTTTGAAGTAGGGCGTATTTTACTTGAGCATAAGCATATATATCGAATTATTTGTAATGATGGTGAATATATGGCAGAGCTGTCTGGAAAGTTTCGACATGAAGCGGTAACGAAGGGAGATTATCCAGCTGTAGGTGATTGGGTGTATATAAAGAAAATAGAGAATGAAAAGAAAGCAATTATTCATCGTATTTTTCCAAGAAGAAGTTCTTTTTCTAGACAAGAGGCTGGTACTCGAACGGAAGAACAAGTAATAGCAGCAAATGTAGATTATCTATTTTTAGTGAATGCACTTAACCATGATTTTAACGTAAGAAGAATGGAGCGCTATTTACTATTAGCGTATGAAAGTGGTGCGATGCCTGTTATTGTTTTAACAAAGAGTAGCTTATGTGAAGATGTGGAACAGAAAATTGTTGAAACGGAAGCTGTGGCAATTGGTGTTCCGATCTTCGTCGTTGATAGTTTAGAACATAATGGTATCGAATCGTTGCAGCAATTTGTTTCTTCAGGAAAAACAATTGCTCTAGTCGGATCATCTGGGGTTGGAAAATCCACTTTGTTAAATGCACTGATAGGTATTGAAGTAGCAAAAACGGGTGATATTCGTGAGGAAGATAGTAAAGGAAGACATACGACAACCCATCGTGAATTGTTCCGATTACCGAGTGGTAGTTTAGTTATTGATACTCCTGGTATGAGGGAGCTACAGCTTTGGGAAGGAAACGATGCAATTCAAACAACATTTTCTGATATTGAAGAACTAGCAAAAACGTGCCGTTTTAGGGATTGTAAACATGAAAATGAGCCAGGGTGCGCAGTGCATAATGCAATTGATAACGGAATTATTACGATAAATCGTTTGCAAAGCTATAAAAAATTACAAAGAGAACTGGCGTATTTTATGAGAAAACAAGATGCTATTCTTGCGAGAGCAGAGCGTGATAAGTGGAAAAAGATTTCTAAACAGCATAAAAAAATATGAAAAGCCAAAGGGTGGTTCCCTTTGGCTTTTTTTGCATTTGTAAATTTTATAATAATATTATTCAAATATATAGACAAAGGGAATTTAATTGTTTAAACTTTACAAAGTATTCATCGTAATAGATTATGAAAATAATAATTTAGGGATGGGAAATGTTTACAACTCGCTAGATTTAACTATTGAAATTGAAAAGCAGGAGGTTTGTAATGGGTAGACTATTAAATTTGTTTCGTGATATGAAAGTAGCAAAAAAACTACTAATTTCATTTTTTGTTATTTTAATTGCGGCTGTCTCTATTATCGGAGGCATGTCTTATCAAACAGCTAAAAAGAATTTTGAATCACAAATTACGAGCAGTGCTCACGACAATATAAAAATATTAGATAATTTAATCAATCAAATGATTGAGGCGAAATTTAATGATGTAAATAATTTTGCACGTGTGATTCAAGGTAATATGTATCAAGGGGATAATCAAGATGAATTAAGAAAAATGTTATCTCAATATATCAATTTAAATAAAGATGTTGAACAAGTTTATGTTGCCGGGAATGATAAGAAATTTGTACAAGAACCAAATATACAAATGGCAGCAGACTATGATCCAACAGAACGTTCTTGGTATAAAGATGCAGTGGCAAAACAAGGTGGTATTGTCGTTACTGAGCCGTATAAGGCGCAAGGAAATGGACATATTGTCGTAACGATTGCAAAACAAGCAGAAGATAAAAACGGTGTTGTAGCAATAGATTTAAGTTTAGATAATTTATTAAAAACAACAAAGTTAATCAATATCGGTAAAAAGGGATATGCTTTCATTTTAGATGGAAAACAAAAAATAATTGCACATCCTCAAGAAAAATCTGGGGAAAAAGCAGCTGATTCTTGGGCGAAGAAAATTTATGAGGATAACCATGGTGCTTTTTCATATATGTATGATGGCAGCGAAAAACAAATGGTATTTGCTACAAATGTAAAAACAGGTTGGAAAATCGGTGGAACGATGTACTCAAATGAAATAATTGAAGCTGCGCAGCCTGTATTTTATAATATGTTAATTGTTATGTTCATTTCATTAGTTATAGGCGGAGCACTTATTTATTTTGTGACACTTTCTATAACGAAGCCATTAAAAAGATTAGTTGCCACTTCTAAAGAAATAAGTGAGGGAGATTTAACGCAAACAATCGAGATTCATTCTAATGATGAAATTGGCCAACTTGCAAAAGGATTCAATGAGATGACAGATGCATTGCGAACGTTAATTGGAAGAATTAATACTTCGGCTGGACATGTTGCAGCAGCATCAGAAGAGCTAACGGCAAGTGTAAGACAAGCGAGTGAAGCAACTGAGCAAATTACAATGGCAATGGATGAAATATCGAGCGGGGCAACAACGCAAACAACGAGCGTAGAAAATGGTGCAATGTTATTATTTGATGTAACAGAAGGAATTCAGCATGTAGCAAAAAGTTCATCATCAATTAATACGGCTTCTGCTCATACTCGTGAAAAAGCAGAAGATGGTGGGAAACTAGTAGGAAAAACAGTAAATCAAATGCAGTCTATTGCAGAATCTGTTTCACAATCAGATGAAGTTATACAGTTGCTAAATAATAAATCAAAACAAATTGGTGACATACTAGAAGTCATTCAAAATATTGCAGATCAAACGAATCTTCTAGCTTTGAATGCGGCAATTGAAGCTGCAAGAGCAGGAGAGCACGGAAGAGGATTTGCAATCGTTGCAGATGAAGTACGTAAATTGGCGGAGAAGTCTAGTGTATCTTCTAGTGAAATTAGTAAATTAATATGTGAAATACAAGATGACATGAGTAAGACGGTAAAATCTATGGGGCATGTAAATGAAGAAGTTCAATCTGGACTTGTTATTGCGAATGAAACGAAGCAAAACTTTACTGAGATTTTACTATCTACAAATGAAATTGCAGATCAAATTAAAACGATGGTTGAAACGGCTAATGGGATGTCAAAAGGTGCAAATGAAGTGTCTATTTCAGTAGGTCAAATTGCAATGACAGCACAGAACAATGCGACGAGTACTCAAAACGTTGCAGCATCAGCAGAAGAACAACTAGCGTCCATTGAGGAGATTAGTTCGGCGGCTGGTACATTATCTCAAATGGCTGAAGAGTTACAAGGGTTAATTGAAAGATTTAAAGTTTAACAGAGGACAGACTATCTCCAAAATAGCAGTATGCTATTGGAGTAGTCTGTTTTTATTATGTAAAATGAAATGAGATTGAGAGTATCTTTATAATATTTAAAGGTATATTTTGTATGATATTTGTCGGAAAATAGAGGTATTTGTTTGCTTTGTGTATAATTATAATCGTATAAAATGCAAATAAAGGAGATTACTATGGGAGTTTATTGGGGTACCAAAAGACATTCTTGGCTTAGTTATGTCTCATTTTGGTTAAGTATTTCATTTTTTATTGTCTTTCTAATTGAAGTGTTTATTTTAAAAACACTTTCGAATAGTTCGGTGCAAATTGTTAAATATTTTTATTTTATACTTGTACCAGTAAACATCTTTCTTAGTTTAAAGTTACTCTTTAAGAAGAATGAAAAGAAAGCATTACCTATTTTTAGTTTCATTGTATCATTATTATTTACAATTTTAATACTAGTATTAGCGTTAGTAGCTACGGGGAAATTCTTTTAAGGGGAGTGATAAAAGTCACTCTTCTTTTTTGTTATTGTAAGGAAATACTAAGCGGAGGATGGACAAAGAGTGCATTTACTTATGTTTGATATGCTTGGAAAGCGTTAGAAGCATATTAAGAAATATAATGAGAGACAATTCATATAATAATGAAGAGAATCAGGTGTTTTACATGCAATTATGAAGCAAATGAATACGGTAAAAACGACGATATATGGTACAATACATATGGATAGTGATAGAGATAAAGGGTATATAAAATACTCATCGTTTTTTAGTAAGAGAGGGGTTATCTTATGCTATACGAGGATTTGATGACATTATTTCAAGCAGCTCCGAAAGAAGAAGGTAGAGGCGGCTGGAAATATATAATCCAGGAACGAAATGATAAATATGAAATTGTTGATGAACTGTTGAAAAATCAAACGAGTGTTGAATTGTATTTTAATGAATATGATGAGGTGAAAATCACTTTATATAAAGATGGAATGCCTATTTCTACTATGCAAAGAATTGCGATTTCAAAAGTTGAATTAGACGAAGACGAAGAGGAAGAAGGAATTCAATTCGTTTTAGAACGTATGCCTAGTCGGATGATTCGGTTGCAATTAAAGCCATATTTAGCACTCGAAATGGGGCCGTACTGGGAAGTATGCGATGATTGTGAATGAACATAAAAGAAGCATCCAATAACATGGATGCTTCTTTTATGTTTTTTGAAGTTGTTTAAAAGCAATAATTGGCAGTAAAATGATGCTGACCCATCCAATTATAGGATATAGAATGTGGAGTAGTTCACTGTAACCAATGTAACTAAAGCAATAACTAATTAGTAAAATGAAGAAAATAATATTGTTACTTTTCCATCCGGTGATGGATTGCATTTGTTTTGTCATTCCGAACACATTACCAACTAAAGTTGTGAACACTTCACCGAAAATGATAAGAACAAAGAAAAAGTGAAAAGTTGCATTGAATTTTCTTATGACTTCAGCCATTGGGATATTATATTGATAAAATTGATCGACTGATAAAATAGCTAAATGGCTACATAATAAAATTAAAGAAAGTCCTGCACCGCCTAAAATACCACCCCATAAAATGGCCTTTCGATCCTTTACTTCACTGGCTAACGGAACGAGAACGCTTTGGGCGAGAGAAAGATTTAAGGCGACATATGTAATAGGACTAGTAATCCACTTCATATTCCAGCTTTCTGCAGGAATAGTGTCACTAATAGGAGTTGTACCGTGAAAAAAAGTTGTAATAGCAAGTCCGATAATAAAAATCATCATAATAGGTACGACAAGTGTATTAACTTCAAAAACCCCTTGTAATCCGCGACTACCTATAATGAGACAGGCGATCAATATAATGAAAATACCAAGTTGTCTTGGTAAACGAAGTTGCTCTTCAAATACCGCCCCAGCTCCTGATAACATAACGCTCGTTACACCAAATAATACGAGTAATAATAGTGTGTTTACAACATTGCCAACTACATCCCCAAATAAATATTTGTTAAATTCTTGTGCTGAAAATGCACCGATTTGTGATGAAAGTAACATCATCTTTGTGCCAAGCCAAATAAAAAAAAATCCACTTACACATATGCCAATTGTTCCATATAATCCGTTCACTGTAAAAAATTCAACGATTTCTCGTCCAGTAGCAAATCCAGCTCCAACGACTGTTCCAATATAAGTAGCAGCGACCTTCTTTGCTACTTGCCATTGTTGATTGTCCATGTTATCCCTCTTTCTACTACGATGAGCTTGATTTACTATTATGCATATGTATGAGCTTGGACAATTAGACGTATGAAGTGTTTGAAAACATACATGAATTAAAAGATATTAGGGAAGTATTAAAGGTGTTAAAACTTTGTTACATATGAGCCAATCGTTCGAAAGGATAGGAAATGTATGGTAACATGTAACTATGTTATTAAAAGATAAACATTATGAAATGATAAGAGGAGTGGATTGTATGAGTACGAAAACAAATGTTGTTGAAGTATTAAACAAGCAGGTAGCAAACTGGAATGTGTTATATGTGAAACTACATAATTATCACTGGTATGTGACAGGACCACACTTCTTTACGTTACATGAGAAATTTGAAGAGTTTTACAATGAAGCTGGAACAAATATTGATGAATTAGCAGAACGTATTTTAGCGTTGGAAGGTAAACCGCTAGCGACAATGAAAGAATATCTTGCAACATCTAGTGTGAGTGAAGGGACAAGCAAGGAATCTGCAGAAGAAATGGTGCAAACATTAGTGAATGATTACTCTGCACTTATTCAAGAATTAAAAGAAGGTATGGAAGTTGCTGGCGAAGCTGGCGATGAAACATCAGCAGACATGTTGTTAGCGATTCATACAACATTAGAACAACATGTATGGATGCTAAGTGCGTTCTTAAAATAAATATAAGTATATTAAGAAAAAAGTCGTTGAAAAATTCTTTCAATGGCTTTTTTTGTAATTTTTCAGTTTTCTTTTATGCTATAATATAGTAAAAAGGAGGCGATGCGATGTTTCGCTTTTTCAGAACTGGAAAAGAAGAGCGTGAAATTACGAAAGATGAATTAGAACAAGCGATGGCTAAGTTTCTAGAAAAGAATGCTAATATCGTTTATACAGTATTAGTAAATGATGATTATACAGTAAATTATGATTTGTTAAAGCCGTATTTACTTGCATTTCCAACAAATAGTTTTCTTATTACGAAGGAAACGCTTGAGGTATTTGAACATACAGAAGAAAATCTAAACCTAGTTAAAGAAATTGATATCGTACAAAAAGCAGTAGATCAATACGTAACAGAAAAAGAAATGTTTCCAATTGTTGAAGGTAGTGAAGATCGCCTTATATGCGGGATGAAATTAGGGCCGTATTTAAATCGTATATTAAAAAGAGACTTATATATTTCAGAAAAACACTATTTAGTTTCAAGTAAACCAGACAGAAAAAAACAAAAGAGTGGGTAGATGTATTGAAAACAACAATAAATATATTGTTGTCTTTTTTTGTTTAGTAAAATATTGATTTTTCAGTTTATTAAATTTTATACTAAACTTATTGGACGAAGAGAAGTAATGATTAAGTATTGTTAGCGTGAGTTATATACAGTGATTACAGAATCGTATAAAGGTTTGAGAAATAAATATTATAAAAGATTACGGGGGAATGGGTGTATGGAAAATAGTATGACTTACATTCAATTATTAAATGAAACGTTACATTGTTACACAAATAAAGGGAGTTTGGAAGCGTACACTTATATAATGGAGCATGCTAAAGGTGTAGTGGGGAATAAAGCGCAAATATATAATTTTAAATATGCGCTAGCGAGTGCAGCGGGGCTTGAAGAAGAAGCGTTACAGATAATGAAGGAAGCTATTATAGACAATGGATTTTGGTACGGAAATGAGTATTTAATTTCGGACGATGATTTAACACCGCTACATAAATTTGAAGAGTTTCATAAAATGGTTCAATTATGTAAAGAAAGAGAAGAATTAGCAAAGAAAACAGAACGAGTAGACGTGAAATATTTAGACAGCAATAAAGAAGGAAAACTATTTATTGCAATGCACGGGGATCAAGAAAATATAGAAATAATAGAACCATATTGGAAATCTGTTTTGACACAAGATTATACGTTAGCTTTACCACAATCTTCGCAAATTCAGTTTTCAGATGGATTTGTTTGGGACGATATACATAGAGGGAAAGAGGAATTAAAAGAGCATTACGTTACGTTAATGGAAAATCATACAGTAGAAAGTGTAATAATTGGTGGTTTTTCTGCTGGCGCAAGAGTAGCTTTGTATACAATTTTACAAAAAGATATAGATGTAGATGGTTTTATTTTTGTGGCGCCGTGGCTTCCAGAGATTGAAGAATGGAATGAGTTGTTGGGAGTGTTACAGAATAAAAATATAAAGGGATATATAGTGTGTGGGGATCAAGATGAAGATTGTTTCGAATGTACGCAGCAATTTGTACAATTATTAAGAGATAAGAATATAGAACATGAGTTTAAAGTTGTACCCAATTTAAATCATGATTATCCTAAGGATTTTGATGAACTATTAAAAGAAGCTATTGAATATATAGACGACATAAATAATAAGTAGTAAAAAAGGGAGATGTATCATAATTGATGTATCTCCCTTTTGTCATTATAAATGAAAAGCATTTGCTAGTAAGCGATAAGAATTCAATTTATCTTCAAATCGATGAGTAATTGTGACAATCATAAATTCATCAGTATTGTACGCTTTGCTTAAGTTTACGATTTGTTCTTTCACAGAAGAGGGATCACCGACGATCATACGTTGACGATTTTCTTTTATACGGAATAAATCATAAGCGCTGTATGAATAATTTTGTGCAGTTTCGATAGAAGGAGTACCAGTTGTACGCTTTCCTTGTTCTAGTAATAAGATTGATAAATCTAAACTAGAAGCAATTTTTTCCGCCTCTTCATTCGTTTCTCCGCAAATAACAAAAATAGAGACGATTGATTTTGGTTTATCTCCTAAATAAGAAGGTTGGAACTGTTCTTGATAAGCATTCATTACTTCAGGGCCACCGTATCCGTTAATGAACTGTGCGAATGCAAAAGAAGCACCTTGTTTTGCGGCAATCATTGCACTCTCTCCGCTAGAACCAAGCATCCACATCTCGGGAGATGTTGGAATGACAGGAGTAGCCTTTAAATTTGCATAATGATGGTTTTCTGGTACTTGATCATGTAAGTACATTGCAACATCTGCAATTTGTTCTGGGTATTGATCAAGTGAGACCATTTTGCCTTCTTGAAGTGCGCGAGTTGCAATTGGCATACCACCAGGTGCTCTGCCGACACCAAGATCAATACGATTTGGATAAAGCGCTTCTAAAACGCGGAAATTCTCAGCAACTTTATAAGGGCTATAGTGCGGTAACATAACACCACCTGAACCCACTCTCATACGATCCGTTTTTGCTGCAATATGAGAAATAAGTATTTCAGGGCTTGAACCAGCAAGGCTGACAGAGTTGTGATGCTCCGATACCCAAAAGCGTGTATATCCGAGTTTTTCAACTTCTTGCGCAAGTGTAACTGTATGTGAAAAAGCTTGGGCTGCTGTACTACCATCTGAAATAGGTGATTGGTCTAATACGCTTAATTTGATCATAGAATATACCTCTCAATCTTAATGTACATCCTATTATATATTTACTTACGAAAAATGCGTAATAAAATGCTCAAAATAAAAAGTGGATAAATTCTATATTTACTTTTAACGAGAAAATCCTCGTTCATAATGATTCATTTCGGCTAAATTTAATATATATTCGTAGTTATCAATCTCAAGTTTTAGTTGTTCACGCTCTTTTTTAGATAGATGCTTACAACTAAGTTTGTTGCATAGTTGTTGTTTCTTTTCTTCTAAATACTTCTTTGTAGCGTGGTAGTCGTAAGTTTGTTTCATTTTTAACCACTCCTTCTTTGCTGTTGCTATATTATACGAAGCGTGAAGAGGTGTGAAAGCTAACTCTTATGTACTTTTAGTGAATATTCCTCTTTCTATGTTGTTATGTTTATAGCAATTTATGAATAAAATGCACTAAACCACTAATGCCCATAAAAGCCCGATTGGTTCAACTAATAATCAGTAGGGGAAGACCCCCCACTGATTATAGTTTCACTTTATGAAGTAAGGGGTGGAATTGTGCAGAAAGATATAATGTATAACACTGAGATGGATGAAACGTTAAAAGTTATAAATAAAGGGTTAAAGAAGACGACTCGTCCGAAGCGAATTATAGTAGTAGGGGCCGGTATGGCTGGGTTGGTTTCGGCATCTTTATTAAAAGCTGCAGGACATGATGTGAAGATTTTTGAAGCAAACAACCGGGTAGGTGGCCGCATAGAGACGGTTAGAATGGAAGATACCGGATTATATTTAGATGTTGGGGCAATGAGAATTCCGTATTCGCACACATTAACGATGGCATATATAAGAAAATTCGGGCTACAGGTAAGCCCTTTTATTAATAGGAATGAGACAGATATCGTTTACGTAAATGGTCGAAAAACGACATTAAAACAATATGAAAAAGATCCAAGTATATTAAAGTATCCTGTGGAAATGAATGAAGTTGGGAAAACGTCTGAGGAGCTATTAATGTTAGCGGTGCAGCCCATTATAAATTTTATAAAAAAGAACCCAGAGAAAAATTGGGATATTGTAGTAAAGGATTTTGGGAGATATTCTACAGGACAATTTTTAAAGTATTACCCTTATCAATATAATACTTACTTTTCACCAGTAACAATCGAGATGATTGGTGTTTTATTAGATTTAGAAGGTTTTTTGGAAAGGTCATTTGTTGAGACGTTACGCTTTTTATATATTATGCAAGTGGAGAGTGGATTTTGTGAAATAGTAGGCGGGAATGATAAATTACCGAAGTCCTTTTTACCACAATTAGAAGAAAATATTATATATAATCAAAAATTAATGAAGCTACAACAACATGATAATGGTGTGACAGCTTTCTATCGAAACGAGGAAACTTTTGAATATAGTAGTATTAATGGGGATTTAGTTATTATTACAATCCCATTCTCGACAATGCGTTTTGTGGAAGTAGATCCATTTAATTCTATATCTCATGAAAAATGGAAAGCAATTCGCGAATTGCATTATATGCCAGCGACGAAAATAGGAATTCAATTTAAAAGTCGATTTTGGGAAGAACAAGGACAATTAGGTGGCAGGATTATAACGGATTTACCAATTCGTTACGCCTATTATCCAAGTCACGGAATTGGAGAAAAAGGACCTGCTATGATGTTAGGAAGCTATACATGGTCTTATGATGCGTTGTTATGGGATGGGTTATCAAAAGGTGATCGTATTTATTACACACTACAAAATTTAGCGACCATATTAGGCGGTCAAGTATATGATGAGTTCATGTCTGGCATATCAAAAAGTTGGACATTGGATCCATATGCACTTGGAGGATTTGCGCTATTTCAGGCAGGTCAAGAATCTGAGCTACAACCAGCGATTATAAAACCAGAGGGGAGATTATACTTTGCAGGTGATCATACAACGTTATATCACGGATGGATACAAGGTGCAATTGAATCTGGAGTTCGTGTAGCGGTAGAGGTAAATAATTAAAATGTGTAAAATTCAGAAATTTCTTTACTGTATAGTTTGAGATGGATATTATTATATATAAAAGAATTAAAAGGAGTGTTGAAAGTGAATCCGTTATTATTTGATTTTCCTTCTGAATTTTATACTGATAGGCTATTTATTCGAATGCCGAAACCGGGTGACGGTAAATCTGTATACGATGCAATTCAAGCTTCTATGAAAGAATTAAAACCTTGGATGGTTTTTGCACAAAAAGAGCAAACAGAGGAAGAAGTAGAAGTGAGCATTAGAAAATCGCATATTCAATTTTTACAGCGTGAGGATTTAAGATTACTAGTTTTTTCGAAAGAAACAGGTGAATTTATTGCATCAGCTGGATTGCATCGTATTAATTGGGATATACCTCAATTTGAAATTGGGTATTGGATTGATTCAAGGTTTAGTGGAAAGGGTTATATGGTAGAGGCTGCAAAGGGTATAACAGATTATGCTTTTTCTGAGCTGAAAGCAAATCGCGTAGAAATTCGATGTGATTCTTTAAATAAGAAGAGTAGAGCGATACCGGAGAAATTAGGATTTAAGTTAGAAGGTACATTGGAAAGTGCGAGTGTAGCGGTAGATGGAAATGGATTAAGGGATATGTGTGTATTTGCCATGACTAGAAATACATATGAAAAAGAAGAGCTGTAAAGAAACAGCTCTTCTTTTTGTGTATTATGGTACAGGATGTCCATTAGAGCTTTCGAAAATTGTAAACCATTGTTGACGATCTAAATTAACTTTTGTAGCAAGGGCGGCTGTTTTAACACGATCTAATTTACCAGATCCAACGATTGGCATCATGTTAGCTGGATGAGCAAGCAGCCATGCATACATAACTGTATCGATGCTAGTAACATCTAGTTCAGTAGCAACCTTCTGTAAAGTTTCACGTAAACGTACAGCACGTTCTGATTGACCAGTAAAGATTTCTCCGCCAGCAAGAGGCGACCAAATCATAGGATTGATTCGCTTTTCTTGGCATAAATCAATTGTTCCTTTTTCGAAATGTTCAAGCTGCATCGCAGATACTTCAATTTGATTTGTAATGAGCGGGAAATCTAAATAAGAACTTAACATATTAAACTGTGAAGGTAAAAAGTTAGATACACCGAAGTGACGGACTTTTCCTTCTTGCTTTAAGCGTGAGAACGCTTCTGCTACTTCATTTGGATCCATAAATGGATCAGGGCGATGAATGAGCAGTACATCAATATAATCTGTATGTAAGTTTTGTAGTGAGTCTTCCGCGCTTTTTATTATATGTTCAGCACTCGTATTGTAGTGCGCAACATATCGCTCTGGAAATTTTGGTGATGGGGGAGCGATTCCACATTTTGTGATAATTTGCATGTCTTCGCGTAAGGAAGGCTTGAGTTGTAACGCTTCTCCAAATAATCCTTCACACGTATATCCGCCATAAATATCAGCATGATCGAAAGTAGTAATTCCCATATCCATACACGCTTCCATAAAAGAAAGTAGCTCTTGCTTTGGCATATTCCATTCTGCTAAACGCCAAAAACCTTGAATAATACGAGAAAATTCTAGTGTTTCGGCCATTTTAACTCGTTCCATTATAAGTACCTCCTTGATGAATGAATCATTTTTTGAAAAGGCTTTCTTGCTACATATTATTATATAGTTACAGTGTCGTACATACAATAAATATGTTTTGCTACAAAAACGATTTTCTCTATATGCTATAATGTAAAAACATATAGCTATAAGGAGATGTACGAAATGATTCCAGTAACAATATTAACTGGTTTTCTTGGATCAGGGAAAACGACATTATTAAATCGCATTTTATCAGAAAATCACGGTCATAAATTAGCAGTGATTGTAAATGAAATAGGACAAATTGGTATTGATAATCAGCTGATTATGAATGTCGAAGAAGAGATTATGGAGATGACGAATGGATGTTTATGTTGTACTGTACGTGAAGATTTACTAGTCGCTTTAAAACAATTACTGGACGTAAAAGCAGAAGGTAAAATGGAATTTGATGGATTAGTAATTGAAACGACTGGTCTTGCAAATCCAGGTCCGATTATTCAAACATTCTTTTTAGATCCTGTGATTCAATCTGCATACCAAATTAACGGCGTTGTAACAGTAGTAGATAGTTATCATATACATAAACATTTTGAAAAAGGACTAGAAGCAAAGGAACAAATTGCATTTGCTGATGTCGTTTTAGTAAATAAATTAGATTTAGTGGATGAAAGTGAAAAGGAAAATCTATTGCAGGAACTGCAAGGTATTAATCCAACTGCAAAGTTAATCGAGGCGACTAACTGTGATGTAGATATTCCATCGTTACTACAAATTCAAACGTTTAAAACGAAAGATACGTTACAAATTTATCCTCATACAGAGCATAATCATTTAGAAGGGGTAAAGTCGTTTGTACTACGCGAGGAGCGACCGTTAGATTTACAAAAATTAAATGAGTGGATGTCAGCTGTCGTTCAAGAGCTAGGGGAGTATTTATATCGTTACAAAGGAATTTTATCGATTGATGGAGTAGATAAACGTATCGTTTTCCAAGGTGTGCATACACTGTTTGCTGCATCATATGATAGAGAGTGGCAAGAGGGCGAAGAACGAGTAAGTGAAGTTGTGTTTATCGGAAAAGATATTAATAAGGAATGGTTCCAAGAACATTTCGGGGAGTGTGTGAAATAAGTCTGCATATATTGCAGGCTTATTTTTTTAACTTAACTAAGTATTTTATAGAAAAATGCTAGATTGCAAAAAACGAAGGATAATAAAAAGCCTGTTTTCACAGGCTTGTATGTTGATCTAATAGTAACTCCATTACAACACCTACAACTGGACCATCGTCATCAATATCACCATTTAAACGGAAACCAAATGACTCGTATAATCCCATTGCGAGTTTGTTGTCTGGATGTAAACTTAAATAAATTATTTTACATTCATATTTATCTTGTAAGAATTGAATGAGTATGCGAAGGAAACGTTTTGCGTATCCTTTTCCTTGATATTGCTCGTCAATCATAAAGCGATCTAACCATACGCTTTTGCGTTTTTCAAAATACCATCCATACATTGCATACCCTACAAGTGTTTCTCCATCATATAAACCTACTGACGTTCCGTTTCCTTCAAATAATGATTCTGCTAGAGAAAACGAATTGCTTTCAATAAATTGCTGCTGGTCTTTTGCGACGTTTAAAGCAGCTACTGAACGCCAATTTTTTTCTGTTACTTCACGAATGTGAAGAGTCATAATTCCAACTCACCTTCTAAATTAATATAGCTTAAAAGCTAATATGGATAATTTTACTTGTTATTTTGGTCAAGTCAAGTAAGAACAAATAAAAAAGAAGCTGAATGACATATTCAGCTTCTTTTAAAAATTTGATTAGTTAGTAGCTTCTTTCAATGTGTTTACGTTTTCTTCCATTAAAGTGAAATAATCTTTATTGCTCTTCGCATCATCTTCAGAAATAGTAGCAAGATGATTTAAGCGTAAAATTTTTGTACCCGTTTCTTTTTGAATTACAGATGCTACTTTTGGAGTAGAAAAAGTTTCAAATAAAATATATTGTAGATTATGTTCTTTTACTGTTTTTGTAATGTCAGCAAGCTGTTTTTGAGATGGTTCATCAGAAGCTGAAATACCAGCGATAGCAATTTGTTTCAGGCCATAGCGTTGTTCCCAGTATCCATAAGCCGCATGAGACACTAAAATGTCTTTCGTTTTTGCATTCGCAACAGCTGCTTTAAATTGATCATCTAAATCAGTAAATTTTGTTTGAAGTGCTGCGAAGTTTTTTTCGAACTCTTGTTTATGATCAGGTTGTAATTCTACAAGTGCATTTTTAATTTTTTCTGCCTGTTTCATTGCTAAAGTAGGGTCTAACCAAATGTGCGGGTCTTTATCGTGATGATGTTCATCCTCTTTATGGCCGTCTCCGTGATCATGATGCTCTTCTTCAGTAGAAGTACGCAGTTCAATACCTTTTGATGCATTTACAATTTTAACATTTTCCTTTTGCAATGCTTTTTCCATTTTTTCAGCAAATGGTTCTAATTCAGCGCCGTTATAAACGAATAAATCGGCTTTTGCAACTTGTACTGTTTGTTTTTGACTTGGTTCAAATGTATGTGAATCTGCACCAGGTGGGTAAATCGCTTCAACAGTTACATAGTCGCCACCAATTTTTTTTGCAAAATCTGCAAGAGGAAAAATAGTAGTATAAACAGTTAGCTTTCCGTCTTTCTTGGCATTACCTTCTTTTTTATTTGAGCAGCCAGTAAAAATTAAAGTGAAAATAAGTAAAAATGAAAATATAGTCAATCTTTTAGGCATGAAGTTCTCCTCTTTTCTTTTTTTACGGATATATTTTCCCCAATTATAGAAGAAAAATATCATTTTAATACAAAACGGAATAATTACGTTTTAGTTTGCGAACTTAGTATAATACATCTTTTATAAAGTTGCAATAAATAATAATCATTCCGATTTGTTTTTGTTATAAAGTTGTCAAATTTGGATGTATTATTTTTAGGAATGCATGCATATGTGACAACGCTACGTTCATATATTTGAAAGGAGGGTGTAGAGGGGGATGAGTGTTTGGGTTACTTAATGGAAGCTATTTTATTGATATTAGCGGTAGTATTCCCATTAGCATTAGTCTTAATTTTTTTAAGAAGATTAATAAGTAATTTAGGAGATGCATCAACAGTAACAAAATTGCGAGAGAAAGATGAGAAAAAAGAGTGAGTAAAGCACTATGCGTACGCATAGTGCTTTACTTGTGGTAAAATGAGAGAAGGAAACTCCTAAAAGTTGTATTTTACTGAAGGAGAGAAAAGTAAAATAAGAGGTATATGCATATATGAATAAGCGAACAGCGTTAGTACTTGGTGCAAGTGGTTTAGTTGGACAAGAGATAACGCGTCTATTACTTGAATCAGATTACTACGATTCGGTTACTATTTTTGTAAGGGAACCAATGCAATGGCAACATGAAAAGTTACAGCAAAAGCAAATAGATTTTTCGACGTTAGAGGAATATAAAGAGTTTTTTGCTGTAGATGACGTATTTAGTTGTCTAGGAACGACAATCAAAAAAGCAAAAACAAAGGCAAATTTCAAAAAGGTAGATTATGAATATACGTTACGAGCTGCTTGTTTAGCTGAAAAACAAGGGGTACAAAATTTCCTTGTTGTGTCTTCAATGGGAGCAAATCCTAAATCGTTTTTCTTTTATTCGCAAGTTAAAGGGAGAATGGAAGAGGAATTACAAAAGTTAGTTATTGGTGGTATTCACATTTTTAGGCCATCTTTATTAGTAGGAAATCGACAAGAATTTCGTTTCGGTGAACGAATGGCTGAAAAGTTATCTCGTATCATTCCTTTTATATTTAAAGGGGCTTTCAAAAAGTATAAACCAATTTCAGCGAAAGATGTAGCGAAAGGGATGTATATAACTGCATTGAGAGAAGAAACGGGTATTTATATTTATAACTCAAATGAAATTACAACGATAGAATAAAAATTGTGAAAAATGGCATGTATTAAAAATCAAGTTTGAATCTTGAATGAATAGTAAATACATGTAGTTTAGCAATTATAAGAAAGTAAAAAAGGAGTGGGAAGCCCACTCCTTTTTTACGATAATTTATTATGCAAATCGCATTCTTATCCCGCTATTTGTGGACAGCAAAACCCCCGCGGATTAAAGTTTCACTTTATACGTCTCCAACTCTAGTACGACAAGTGACCTCATTTATTGCAATGCTATTTTTAGAGTCGTATTATACTAACGGATGATTTCGTCTTATAAGAATGTTTCACTTCATTTGAAAATATACTACTATCATATATCCATTGTTTGTAATGCCAATAAATCAAATAGAATATACTTTCTATTTGGAAATAATCTGTTTTTATATCTGTTTGAGTAAAATCTGAAGGGAATTGGGTTCCGAAGATATAAAAGTCCTATATGTACTACTCCGTATTTTTGGGAGATTTGCAAAAGGAGGATATACGAATGAGTAAAAAAGAAATGTTGCAAAATGGAATTAAGCAAGTGTTTTACGAAGAAGAATGGTATCCACCTTTATCAGACGCGTTAAAGCATCTTACTGCTGCACAAGCATGTTGGCAACCAGAAGGAGAGGCTAGTAATACGATTTGGGAAAATGTAAACCATATGAAAAAACAATTTCTCACTTAATCTGAGGAATTGTTTTTTTTCGTAATCATGATTGTGGAATTCGATTTTTAACCCTGTCACATATTCAGAAAGGGAGATAAACACATAAAAAAATAGGTGTATCAAGCAAAATGTTGATCCACCTTAAAACGATATTATGAAATAACATACGTTATCTTATAGTATACTTTTTATTCCTCTAGATTCAGTAGTACATATTATTCTCGGTTTTATTTATTTGTATGGATTTTCCCCGGTGCTCGTTTGTATTGATACGGTTCTTCTAACTCAAAGCTAAGTTCATTGGCGGCTATTCTTGGAAAGTAAGGATTGCGAAGTAACTCACGTCCGATAAAAATTAAATCTGCTTCGTTATTATTTAAAATTTGTTCTGCCTGTACTCCAGTCGTAATCAAACCAACAGCCCCAGTTGCAATGTTAGCATGTTCTTTAATATGTTTAGCATATTGCACTTGATACCCGGGATATACATCGATGTGTGCCGGAACAACAGCTCCAGAACTACAATCAATTAAATCTACTCCTTGTTCTTTCATCCAGTTTGTATATGGAACGTAATCTTGAACCGTTAAACCGTCAGGATGATAATCGTTTGCTGAAATGCGAACAAATAACGGTCCGTTCCAAACTTCATTTATTGAGTCAATGATTTCACGTAAGAAACGATAGCGATTTTCAGGTGAACCTCCATATTCATCAGTCCGTTTATTAGAAAGTGGAGAAAGAAATTCATTAATAAGATAACCGTGAGCGCCGTGTATTTCAATAACGTCAAATCCAGCTTGTTTGGATCGTATTGCAGCCTCTTGAAAAGCTAATATGGTC
Organism: Bacillus sp. RC251; assembly: GCF_044908765.1. Classification (NCBI taxonomy): domain Bacteria; kingdom Bacillati; phylum Bacillota; class Bacilli; order Caryophanales; family Bacillaceae; genus Bacillus; species Bacillus sp. RC251. Next base: position 1,054,662 of record NZ_JBIYDP010000001.1, read on the forward strand.
TTTTTTATTTGCTGTATATTCATTTCTACTGGGATTTTCATAGTTTCATTAAACGGAATTGCGGATGGAGCGAGAGCATCCGTTTCTAATTCAGCTTTTCTTCCGGCGTGAGCAAGTTGAATGGCGGCTTTTGCGCCGTTATCATGTATAAAAGTTGTTGTTTTATGTAAGCCTTCAATTAGGCTATCATCCCATATACCTAGGTCTTTATTAGAAATTCTTCCCTCAGGTAACACGGCTGTTGCTTCAATCATAACTAAACCAACTTGACCAGCAGCTCTTGTTCCGTAATGAACGTGATGGAAATTAGTTACTTGGCCATCCTCGTTTTCTGATGAATACATGCACATAGGTGACATAACGATACGGTTTTTTAATGTAACGTCCTTAATTGTATAGGGTGAAAAAAGTTCAGAATTCATCCAATAGCCTCCTAGATTGAATTTTCTTATATTGTATCATTCTTGTTTTTGTTTCCCTAATAAAACGCTTATACGAAAAATTTTGTCTATTCGTGTTACAATAATTAATATGAATTGAATTGGAGGATGACATATGTACCAGGCTTATTATGAAAGTGAATTAGGCTTGCTGGAAATTACAGCGAACGATAAAGGAATTACGTCTGTTATATTTGTTGATGAGAGACAAGAAGAACATAAAAATGAAATGATAGATCAATGTATAAATGAGCTAGATGAATATTTTAAGGGGAAAAGAAGAGAGTTTACGGTCCCGCTGTCTGCTGAGGGAACAGCATTTCAAAAAAATGTATGGGATGCGCTTTATACTATCCCTTATGGCGTAAGTGCTTCATATTTAGATATTGCAGAGAAGGTCGGAAATACGAAAGCTGTACGAGCGATAGGAGGAGCAAATAGTCGTAATCCAATTTCAATTATCGTTCCATGTCATCGTGTAATAGGAAAGAGCGGGAAGCTTGTTGGGTATGCGGGCGGTTTATGGAGGAAAGAGTGGTTATTAAAACACGAAGGTATTTTGAAATGACGTATGGATGGGAAGAGGGATTGTTTTGAAATGTATAAATTGTGGGCGACTTTGCGAGGGAGATCAGTTGAATTGTGAAAGTTGCCAGCGGACTTCGCATACTGAACAAGGTGAAGGATGCTCGTTAATAGACAAGGAATTAGAAGTATATGTAGGTAGACAATATCGGTATTACAAAAGGAAATGGGAACTTGAGGATAAGCGGATTGCTAGATGGAGCTGGAATGGTTGGGCTGCAATTTTCAATGTGGGTTGGCTTGGATATCGTAAGTATTATGTACCTGCAGCATTATTTTTACTGTTATTAGTAGCATGTGATGCGTTTTCTTATTATATGGGTTTTAATGTAGCATTGCCAATCATTAATATGGTGCCTCTTACGTTTTTATTACTCATTTTTATTCTGTTTGGAATGGGGATTTTTGCAAATGGATTATACTATCAATTTGCGGAAAGACGTATATACCGAATAAAAGCAAGAGAAATAAAAGATAAATCAGTTGAAAACTATCTTATCCATGATAGCGGCGGAACGAGCAAAATGGGAGCGACAATTGTTACTATTTTAGCAGTTGCTAGCATATTTTTTAGTCATTTCTTTTTTCCGACTGATCGAGACGTTATACAAAAGGTTCGTACAAGCTCGCTTTATGAATATCCTTTCTTTTCAATAGGTGAATCTTTCGAAAATTATTTTCAAAATTCAGGTTGGATATATTATCGTGGAACGGAAGGGTTAGAATTAGTAGAATTCCAAGGATATAACGCGGGAGCACCAAGACAAAAGGTGACGATTCAATTTGTTGTCGATTATAAATTGGGTGAAGTGGAACCGTATTCGCTTACGGTTAATGGTGAATCTAAAAATGAAGAAGAGTTTTTGAAGATGATGGACGAAATATTTAAGGTTCAAAATCCATTTGATATAGAGGATGGATTACAAGTAAATGCGATTCAACAAAGCGGCTGGAAAGAAACTTCCGACCGCTTTTTTCTATGTTTGTTAAAATAAATATTTAAAATAATCAGAATCTTTTGTATAATGAAATATATTATGCAAGATTTAACTTATACATATAGATTGGGGGAAGGAAGAATGAAGAGAAAGACAACAACAATTGCTGCACTTGCGTTAACGACGAGTGTATTGGTTGCAGGATGTGGGAATGGTGAGAAGGCTTCGACAACGAAGAAAGAATCGAATAAGGAAATGGCAGATAAACAAGTTTTAAATTTGCTAGAAACAGCTGAAATTCCTTCAATGGATACATCTAAATCAACGGATTCTGTATCATTCCGTGCCTTTGTAAATGCAATGGAAGGTTTATATCGTCTAGATAAAGATAATAAACCAACACCAGGCATGGCAAAAGATGTGAAGATTAGTGAAGATAAAAAGACATATACATTTGAATTACGTGATGCGAAATGGTCAAATGGTGATCCAGTTCGAGCACAAGATTTTGTATATGCATGGCAACGTACATTAGATAAAGCAATAGCGGCAGAATATGCATTCATTTTATTTGATGTGAAAAATGCACAGAAAGTAAATAAAGGAGAATTACCATCAGATCAATTGGGTGTTAAAGCGAAGGATGATAAAACGTTGGTAGTAGAATTAGAGCAACCAGCACCTTATTTTCTTGAGCTTACGTCGTTCCCTACATTTTTCCCATTAAATGAAAAATATGTGAAAGAGCAAGGAGATAAATACGGATTAGAAGCAGATAAATTACTATATAATGGACCATTTACAATGAGTCAATGGAAACATGAACAAAATTATCAGTTAAAGAAAAATCCTAATTATTGGGATAAAGATACTGTAAAGTTAGACGAAATTAATGTAAGTATTGTGAAGGAAACAAGCACTGGAGTAAATTTATATGATAGTGATCAAGCAGATCGAGTTATTTTAACTTCTGAATTTGTTGATAAATATAAAAAGAATAAGCCAGATGAATTTAAAACGAAGTTAGATCCACGTATGTATTTCTTGCGTTTTAACCAAAAAAATGCAACATTTAAAAACCAAAAAGTACGTGAAGCGATTGATTTAGCATACGATAAAAAAGGAATTGCTGATGTCATTTTAAATGACGGTTCTTTGCCAGCATATTTCTTAGTACCTGAAAAATTCACGACAGGTCCGGATGGAAAAGACTTCCGCTCTGTAAATAAAAACTTCCGTGATAGTAAAGATAACGCAGCGAAAGCAAAAAAATTATGGGAAGAAGCGAAGAAAGAGCTTGGTCAAGATACAATTACGGTTGAATTACTAAATGATGATAATGGTAGCCGTAAAAAAGTAGGCGACTTTATTAAAGAAGAGTTAGAGAAAAACTTACCTGGTATTAAAGTGAATTTGAAACAGCAACCATACAAGCAAAAGCTAGATTTAGAAAAGAAATTCGAATATGAATTCTCATTATCTGCATGGAGCCCTGACTATCCAGATCCAATGACTTATATTGATATGTTTGTGACTGGAAGCTCATTTAATGAAATGGATTATTCTAATCCGAAGTATGATGATTTAGTAGCAAAATCAAAAGGAGAGCTATTAAAAGATGATAAAGCACGCTGGAATGCCCTTGCGGAAGCTGAAAAAATCTTAATTGGTCAAGATGCAGCAATTTCTCCTACGTATCAACAAAGCACAGCTTATTTAGAGAAGCCGTTTGTAAAAGGTATTGCTAATCATACGTTTGGGGGGGACTTCAGTTATAAATGGGCATATATTACAAAAAAATAGTACAATAAAAGGTGAGTGAATTTTCGCTCATCTTTTTTTGGATAAGGAGGAATTATAGTTGTTAAGGGGAATCAATCATATTTGTTTTTCGGTATCTAATTTAGAAAACTCTATTATGTTTTATGAAAAAGTATTAGGGGGAGAATTATTAGTTAAAGGGAGAAAATTGGCGTATTTTAACATATGTGGAGTATGGATAGCACTTAATGAAGAAACACATATTCCGAGAAATGAGATTCATCAATCTTATACGCATATTGCGTTTTCTGTTGAACAGAAAGACTTTGAACGTCTACTGCAACGATTAGAAGAAAACGATGTTCATATTTTACAAGGAAGAGAACGGGATGTAAGAGATTGTGAGTCTATATATTTTGTTGATCCTGATGGACATAAGTTTGAGTTTCATTCAGGGACATTGCAAGACCGAATTAATTATTATAGGGAAGATAAACCTCATATGACATTTTACTAAGGGGGGAAGAAGTTGCATGCGTTAGTAATTGGTGGAACGGGAATGCTAAAGAGGGTATCTATGTGGCTTTGTGAGCAAGGGTTTCATGTTTCTATTATTGGAAGAGATGAAGCGAAATTAGAAAATGTTAAGCGAGAGAGTGCTATACCAGAAAATATCACATGTCTTCCATTAGATTATCATAATGACGACGATGTAAAGCTAGCTATTAAAAGCACAATTGAGTGGAATGGACCCATAACATTAGTTGTCGCATGGGTACACGCAAGTGCGAAGGATACGTTGTCATTCATTTGTAGAGAAGTGGATTTGTCGTCTGAAACATACAACGTTTTTCATATTTTAGGTAGTAAAGCGTCGCGTATACCCGCACAAAAAATAGGTGGTACGCGATGTAGCTACCATAGAATAATATTAGGTTTTATATTAGAAGATACATACGGGAGATGGCTTACCCATGAAGAAATATCGGATGGAGTAATAAAAGGAATTGAAAGTAAATGTGAAGAATGGATTGTAGGACGAGTAGAACCGTGGGAATTGCGGCCGACATGGTAAGGGGGAATTGAAGTGAAGACAACGGTATATGTAACAAGGCATGGTGAAACGGAATGGAATGTAGAGAAACGAATGCAAGGCAGGAAAAATTCTGCTTTAACTGAAAATGGTATGTTACAAGCTAAGCAATTAGGAGATCGAATGAAAGATTTACCTATCGATGCGATCTATAGTAGTCCGAGTGAAAGAACCCTTCATACTGCAGAGTTAATAAAGGGCGAACGTGATGTACCGATAATCGCGGATGAGCATTTCTATGAAATTAACATGGGTATATGGGAAGGACAGACAGTCGATGATATAGAAAGGCAGTACCCAGACGAAATACAGTTATTTTGGTATGAGCCACATCTTTTTCAGTCAACATCAGGAGAAAATTTTGAGTCTGTTTATAAAAGAGTAATTGAGGGGATACAGATTCTTTTAGAAAAGCATAAAGGAGAAAGTATATTAATTGTTTCTCATGCGGCAGCGGCAAAGCTACTTGTAGGACATTTTGCGGGTATTAAAATAGAAAATGTATGGGGTGATCCATTTATGCATAGTGCTAGTCTAAGTGTAATAGAATTTGAAGAAGGGAAAGGTGAAGTGAAGCAATTTGCAGATATAAGTCATTTTCAATAAAGTGAAACTTTAATCAGTAGGGGTTTTCTTCATTCCCTACTGATTATTAGTTGAACCAATCGGACTTTTATGGGCAGTTGGTCCCCCACCTAACGTCTTTGCTTTCGCTGAATTTTGAGGTGGGGATCTTACTGCCCATTAAAGCGGGATAAACGTAAAAAAGGCCGCAAAACGGCCTTTTTTTGTAGGCATAAAAACTAGCAATTACGTTTTTTATACCAGAAGTGATCGAATTTCTTGTTTTTGCAAGATGGGAATTTATGTCCACCATCTTTGCAATCGTTCCATTTCTTTCCGTCATCACACGAATCGTCGCAAGAGTGACCGTGTCTGTTAGGGAAGAATTCGCATTTTTTACAGAAACTTCGTTTTGTCCAGAAAAATTTCTTTTCAAAGCGTATACATTTTGTAACGAAAGTACAATGTTTTCTGCGAGTACGTTTTGTAACTAAAACGCATTCTTTTCTACGCGTTACTTTCGTAACAAATGTCCATTTTTGAACACGTACACGAGTACATTTCGTAACAAATGTCCATTTTTTCACATGCGTACATTTTGTAACGAAAGTACAATGTTTCACGCGAGTACATCTTGTTCTTGGACATTTACCCCCAGTTGTACATTTACATCCAGTTGTACAATTATGATGAGTGAATTTATCATCATCGCATTCAAAAGTACTTGGATCTTGGTGTAAGAAATCCTCCATCCCAGCACTTTTGATTTCTTCAACCGCTTTTCTAATATCACGTTTCATAGAAATCCTCCTTATCATGTATTAAGTTGAAAAGGTATTCTTTTTCCTTAACATGATATGAGATATGACGTCTTTCTGAACAGGACAAGAGTGTAATTTTATATAAATAGATGATAGCGGATGTATGGACAAGGCAAGGTGCATACATTGAATGAAGAGAACTGAGAAGGGATGGGGAAATATGCTACCTTCATATGATTTTTTTATTCATCCAATGAACTTAGTGGAATTGAAAAAAGAAATTTGGTCAGATAGTCCAGTGCCAGCAAAATTAACTTATGGAAAAAAGAAGTATGACATTGATATCGTATACCGAGGCGCTCATATTCGTGAATTTGAGAAAAAGTCTTATCATGTTATGTTTTATAAACCGAAAAAATTTCAAGGTGCGAAAGAGATTCATTTAAATTCTGAGTTTATGGATCCGTCTCTCATACGAAATAAATTATCTTTAGATTTTTTTCATGATATTGGTGTACTTTCACCAAAATCACAACATGTATTTATAAAAATTAATGGTCAAATTCAAGGTGTATATTTACAGTTAGAATCAGTTGATGAAAACTTTTTGAAAAATAGAGGATTACCGAGTGGTTCTATTTATTATGCGATAGATGATGATGCGAATTTTTCTTTAATGAGTGAGAGAGATAAAGATGTTAAGACTGAGCTCTTTGCGGGTTATGAATTTAAATATTCGAATAAAAATAGTGAAGAACAGCTGAGTGAATTTGTATTTCAAGCGAATGCTTTGTCGAGGGAAGCTTATGAAAAAGAAATTGGAAAGTTTTTGCATGTTGATAAATATTTACGATGGTTAGCTGGCGTTATTTTTACACAAAACTTTGATGGTTTCGTTCATAACTATGCACTATATCATAACGATGAAACAAATTTATTTGAAGTGATACCGTGGGATTATGATGCGACTTGGGGGCGAGATGTACAAGGGAGACCACTTAATCATGAGTATATTCGTATCCAAGGTTATAACACGTTAAGTGCAAGATTGTTAGATATACCTGTATTTAGAAAACAATACCGAAGCATTTTGGAAGAAATATTAGAAGAACAATTTACCGTTTCATTTATGATGCCGAAAGTAGAAGGTTTGTGTGAATCGATTCGCCCATATTTACTACAAGATCCATATATGAAAGAAAAATTAGAAACATTTGATCAAGAAGCTGATATGATTGATGAATATATAAATAAAAGAAGAAAGTATATACAAGACCACTTACATGAATTGGATTAATTTTGAAAGAGATTGGAACATTATCAATCTCTTTTTTTGTATAATAAAGATGTATCAATTGAATTGAAGTAATATTTACTTAATAAAGAATGGAGATGTGGAAACATGACAGTTAAGTGGGTTGATTGGGTAAAACAAATACAATCTATAGCTCAAGCGGGTTTAACGTATTCTAAAGATGTGTATGATATAGAGCGTTTCCAACAATTACGGGATATTTCCATTTCAATGATGTCACATTATACAAAGACAGATTGGGAAATAGTAGAGAAGTTATTTGCAAGTGAGACAGGCTATCAAACACCTAAAGTTGATATAAGGGCAGTCATTTTTCAAAATGAAAAACTATTATTTGTGAAAGAAAAAAGTGATGGGAAATGGGCATTGCCAGGTGGATGGGCTGATATCGGTTATACGCCGACAGAAGTAGCAGCAAAAGAAGTTTTAGAGGAGACGGGTTATGAAGTAGATGATTTTAAGCTACTCGCTATATTTGATAAAGAAAAACATCAACCATCGCCTTCAGCAACACATGTATATAAAATTTTTATTGGCTGTAAGATTGTTGGTGGTGAAAAGAAAATTAGTATTGAAACAGAAGATGTGGAGTTTTTTGGTGAGAATGAATTGCCTAATTTATCGATTGCTAGAAATACAGAAGCGCAAATTAAAGAAATGTTTGCCTACATGAAAGAACCTCAAAAAGAAACATTAATAGATTAATAATGCTTATGCCGATGCTATTGTTGAAATGAAGATATTGGCAAAATGCAACCTTTATGTAATAATGGGATGGTATGTGAAGAAAAAAGGAGATAGAAAATAAAATGTTAGCAAGCATAATAGATCAGTTATTGCAATTTTTTGCAAGCTTAGGTTACTTTGGAGTAGCACTAGCTTTAATGATTGAAATTATCCCGAGTGAAATTGTACTTTCGTATGCTGGATTTTTAGTAGCGGATGGTAAAATTAGTTTTGTCGGTGCAGTTATCGCCGGAACTATTGGTGGTACTTTAGCCCAAATCTTTTTATACTGGCTTGGATATTACGGAGGGCGTCCGGTTGTAGAGAAATATGGGAAATATCTACTTATTAATAAACACCATTTAGACATAGCGGAAGGTTGGTTTAAGCGTTACGGAGCAGGAGTAATCTTTTCTGCACGCTTTATCCCAGTCGTACGTCATGCAATCTCTATTCCAGCAGGATTAGCTAAAATGCCGTTAAAACTATTTACACTATATACAGTAGTTGCGATTATTCCATGGTCAATACTATTTATATACTTAGGTGAAAAGCTTGGTGGAAATTGGCGACACATTAAAGAGTATGCATCTGATTACACACATTACATAATTATAGGAGCTGTTCTCTTTGTTGCTCTATACTTCGGTTTAAAGTATTTAAAAAAGAAAAAAGCAGCGCGTTAAAGTCAATGATTTTTCATTGGCTTTTTTATTTGTTTCGGTTCTAAAAAAAAGGAGTTGTCCATAATGTGTAATAATAAAGCGTAGCGGAGGAATGTGATGAAAGGGTCACCGTTTATACGTGGAACGATATTTTTAACGATGGCAACGATGATATCTAAAATGTTAGGATTTATATATGTTATACCATTTACAGCAATGGTTGGTACGAGTGGTTACGTTTTATACACATATGCATATCGTCCTTATACGATTATGCTCAGCATTGCGACGATGGGACTACCACTTGCTGTTTCAAAAATGGTATCAAAATATGATCAACTGAATGATTATCATACGGTTAAGAGAGTGCTAAAGAGCGGTATCTTTTTTATGTTAATAATGGGAGTAATCTCATGTTTTACGCTATATATATTAGCTCCACATTTAGCTAAACTTGTAATCGATGGAAATGATCAAACAGGGAATAGTGTAGCAGCGGTCACTACTAATATCCAAATTGTAAGTTTTGCGTTAATACTTGTACCGGTAATGAGTTTATTAAGGGGATTCTTTCAAGGGTTTCAATCGATGGGGCCTTCTGCTTTAAGTGTAGTTGTTGAGCAGTTCTTTCGGGTCTTAACCATTTTAATAGGAAGCTTTGTCGTTTTATATATTTTAAAATCTTCTATCTCGCTAGCAGTTGGTATTTCAACGTTCGGTGCCTTTATGGGAGCGATAGGTGGATTAACTGTTTTAAGTGCGTATTACATAAGAAGGAGAAAGCACTTAAAGAAAAAAGAAATGGCGAGTATTCCGCAAACAACGAAATCTTTCTTCTCACTGTATAAGGAGCTCTTTACATATTCAATACCGTTTGTTGTAGTTGGTTTAGCAATCCCGTTGTATCAGACGATTGATACATTTACAATTAATAAACTACTTATACAAATAGGGTATATGCAAGGAGAAGCGGAGAAGATAAATGCAATAATTGGTCTTGTTCAGATGGTTGTACTCATCCCAGTTTCCGTTGCGACTGCTTTTAGTATGTCTCTCGTACCTGAGATGACAAAAGCTTATACAGCAGGGAATATGAAGTTACTGTACAAACATTTTACGAGAACGAATGTATTAGTAGTAGGTATTACGGTACCAGCGGCGATTGGAATGATGTTGTTAGCAAAACCAGTATATACTCTTTTATTTGGTGCCGGAAATGATCCGGAGATGGGGAGAGTTATTTTACAGTATTATGCTCCTGCCTGTATACTATTTTCGCTTTTTACAGTAACAGCTGCGATGTTACAAGGAATTAACCAACAACAGAAAACAGTGCTAGGATTAGTAATTGGCATTATTGTAAAGATAGTTTTAAATATCGTATTGCTTCCGCATTTCGATTATGTAAGTTTTATTATTTCAACATACGCTGGTTATACGATTTCAGTTGGCTTTAACTTGTGGATGCTTTCTAAATATGTTATAAAGGCAACATAAGCTTTTTAAGGCAGAGAGCACTCTGTCTTTTTCTTTTTTTAGAATATTTTTCTTATAAAAACGTTTTCAAAATAATTTTTCTATTGAAATTTAAACGTATGTTTCATATGCTGAGAATGGCGGTTCAAAAACTGTTATGTAAGAGAGGTAGATTCCTACATGTAAAAAGAATCGGGGTGATAGTATGTTAAATATTTATTTAACAGACCGAAACGGAAAACTACAAGAGGTTGAGGAAATGCAAAAGGGTTGCTGGATTAATGTACTTCATCCAACGGAAGAAGAAATTCAATATCTAGTACAAACTTTAAATGTAGACTTAGATTTTATTAAAGACCCTTTAGATGATGAAGAACGCTCTCGTATTGAAAAGGAAGACAATAATACCTTAATAATCGTGGATATTCCAACAGTTAGACATGATGAAGAAGGAAATTCGATTTATGACACGATTCCAATAGGTATGATTGTAATGCCAGATTGCTTTGTGACAATTTGTTTAGAAGAAAACCCAATTTTCGAACGCTTTATTAATCAACGTATTAAAGAATTTTATACGTTTAAAAAGACGCGCTTTGCACTTCAGCTCTTATATACGATTTCTACTTATTATTTAAGATACTTAAAGCAAATTAACAGAAAAACAATCGATTTAGAGCATCAATTAAATAAGTCGATGAAAAATAAAGAGATTTTCACATTGCTAGGCCTTGAAAAAAGTTTAGTTTACTTTACAACATCATTAAAGGCGAATAAAATTGTAATTCAAAAATTAATGCGTAACAGTACATTTTTAAAAATGTATGAAGACGATCAAGATTTATTAGAAGATGTATTAATTGAAAATAAACAGGCTATTGAAATGGCGGAAATATATAGTCACATTTTAAGTGGAATGATGAATACTTTTAGCTCCGTTATATCAAATAATTTAAATAGTGTTATGAAACTGTTAACGTCTATTACAATCATTTTATCGTTACCAACGATGGTTTCTAGTTTCTTTGGAATGAACGTAAAGGTTCCGTTTGAAGGGGAAGCACATGGTTTTGTAATTGTACTCATAATATGTGTAACACTATCTTTCACATTAGCGTTTGTTTTTTGGAAGAAACGTTACTTTTAACGAGAAGAAAGCTGCTCTAGCATAGTTATATAACTGCGCTAGAGCAGCTTTTTTGCTATGAAATCAAAAGTTTTGAATAGAATATAACTTATAAAATGTAATGTATATGAAGGAAGTGAATTCCGTATAAGTCTTGTCCAATTAATAAAATGGGGTTAAAATTACATATTGTTAATGAAAAGTTGGAGGAAATACATCATGGAATTGTTTCAATTACCGAAAGCATTCCTGCAAATGAATACAATCTTTATCTCCATATTGATCGAAGCACTTCCTTTTGTGCTGATAGGTGTATTTATTTCAGGATTCATTCAAATGTTTGTGACAGAAGATATGGTAGCGAAATGGATGCCGAAAAACCGATTTCTGTCTGTTTTAATGGCTACTTTTTTAGGTATGATGTTTCCAGGTTGTGAATGTGGAATCGTTCCGATTGTAAGGCGATTAATCGGAAAAGGGGTTCCGCCATATGCCGGGATTGCATTTATGTTAACTGGGCCAATTATTAATCCGGTCGTATTATTTGCAACATACGTTGCCTTTGGAAGTAGTATGCACATGGTATGGTATCGTTCTATCGTAGCGATTATCGTAGCAATTATCGTTGGAATTATATTATCATTTATGTTTAAAGAACATCAATTAAGAGATGATCACTTTCCAGAAGTGAATCATAAGCGTCCATTACGTAAGAAAATGTGGGATGTTTGTACACATGCTGTTGAGGAATTTTTCTCGATGGGAAAATACTTAGTATTAGGTGCGTTAATTGCAGCGGCAGTTCAAACGTTCGTACAAACTTCAACACTTCTTGCTATAGGACAAGGGCCGTTCTCTTCACCAGCTGTTATGATGGGACTAGCTTACATTTTATCACTTTGTTCAGAAGCGGATGCGTTTATTGCTTCGTCATTCCAAAGTACATTTTCAACAGCGTCACTTGTCGCGTTCCTCGTATATGGACCGATGGTGGATATTAAAAATATGTTTATGATGCTTGCGACGTTTAAAACGAAATTTGTAATTGTCGTTACAGTTACAGTTACACTTGTTGTTTATGCAAGCTCACTACTCATTTATGCGATGGGGTGGTAGGTTATGTTTCGAGCATATATATTATTAGGTTTTACAATCTTAATCGCGCAGCTTCATATTTCCGGTAATATTACGAAGTATATCAATATGAAGTATGCTTATTTATCAACAACAGCAGCTATTATTTTAGGGTTTTTAACGGTCGTTCAAATTATTATCGTATTCCAAAAAGAACATCAGAAAGAACAAGAAAAACAAGATTGTAGTTGTGATCATAGCCATTGCGGGCATGATCATTCAAAAGATGAGAATACATGGTGGAAAAAAGCATTTTCGTACTCATTGTTTTGTTTTCCGATTGTCTCAGGGCTGTTTTTCCCGATTGCAACGTTAGATTCAGATATCGTTAAGGCGAAAGGATTTCATTTTCCTGTTGCACAAGCAGAAAGTACAGATCCATTTATGACAAGGCAATTTCTAAGACCTGATACGAGCATTTATTACGGGAAAGAAGGATACCGTGGTGTAATGGAAAAGGGGAAAAAAGAGTTTGTTACGAAAGATAATATTACTTTAAAAGATGAAGATTTTCTAAAAGGGATGGAAACAATTTATAATTATCCTGGCGAGTTTACTGGGAAAAAATTATCTTTTAAAGGGTTTGTTTTCAAAGATGACTCTTCTCAAAAAGAACAATATTTCTTATTCCGTTTCGGGATTATACATTGTGTAGCGGATTCTGGTGTATATGGTATGTTAGTGAAAAAACCAGAAGGGGTAGAATGGAAAAATGATGATTGGATTCAAGTTGAAGGAGAAATATCAACGGAATTTTATCAGCCATTCCATGCAAATATCCCTGTATTAGAAGTAACGAAATGGAATAAGGTTGAACCGCCAAAAGAACAATATGTATTTAGAGGGGCCGATTGATAACATCGGTTCTTTTTTGTGGACTAAGAGTTCTGAATGTTGTTAATATTAAGCGTGTAGTGATAGTAAGCTCATACCGTTCTAGTGTTAATGGGAAATGGGACTCTTACCGAACTTCTTTGCTCCAGCCAAATTTTGTGGTGGGAGTCTTAATGTCTGCAAATAGCGGGTTAAATAATCAAAGAGGTGATAACAATGACTGAAGTAAAAGGGAAAACAGCTAATGAGTCTAGAGTGTTTAAAACGAGCCGAGTATTTCCAACAGATTTAAACGATCATAATACGCTATTTGGTGGGAAGATATTAGCCGAGATGGATATGGTTGCTTCTATTTCAGCAACGAGGCATGCAAGAAAAGAATGTGTCACAGCATCTATGGATTGGGTAGATTTCTTACATCCTGTTCGCTCTTCAGATTGTGTTAGTTATGAATCTTTTGTAATTTGGACGGGTAGAACTTCTATGGAAGTATTTGTGAAGGTAGTAGCAGAAGATTTAATTTCGGGTGAGAAACGTATAGCAGCAACGTCATTTGTTACTTTTGTTGCACTTAGTAAGGAAAATAATCCGGTTCCTGTGCCGCGAGTTATCCCTGAAACAGAAGAAGAGAAAGAATTACATCGCATTGCAGTGTTACGTGCAGAACAACGCCATATACGTAAGGCGGAGAGTAAGAAAGTAGCTACATTATTAACTTTTTGAGTTGAATATGTAGTCGTTAAAGGTACAATAACAAACGGAAATGTTTTTCATATGAAAAGCGGACACCTAAAAATAGGTGTCCGCTTTTATAGTTTTTTCATCCACATATCATATGACGATAACTACTTAGCAGAAGCAAGCAGCACCGACGATGATTAAGAGGATAAATAATACGACTAATAGCGCGAATCCATTACCATGTGCGAAGCCCATTGTTATTTCCTCCTTTTATTTTAAGATACAACATACAATATGCAAATGAGCTATCGTTTGATATGGACATATATCATGTAATGACATATTTTCTTGAATGATATTGTATTAAAAAAGGGAAGATATAGAAATAACAGTAAGTGGAGGAAGGGAAATATCCATGAAACACTTTTTCGTTGTAATCCTTTGTTTAATAGGTGTATTCATTTGGATGAACATCGATGTGGAAATGGGGAAAAAAATGGCTAGTGAATATGAATTAGGGCAAGTTCGATTAGGTGAATTTCAACTATATACGAACGGTGAAGAGTTATATACGAAATTATTTGAGGATATACGTAATGCAGAAAAGTACATATATATCCATTTTTATATTGTAGGTAAGGATGAAATAAGCAAAGAGTTTTTGCAGTTGCTCGAGAAAAAGGCATCGAGTGGAGCAGAAGTAAAATTGTCAGTTGATCGAATAGGTGGATATAAGCTGAAGAAAAAGATAATTCGTCAACTAAAAAGCAATGGTGTCCAGTTTACGTTTAGTAAAAAACCTAAATTGAAACATTTATTTTATTCGTTGCATCAACGAAACCATAGACGCATTGTTACGATAGATGGAAAAATATCATATATCGGCGGCTTTAACATTGGAAAGGAGTACCTTGGACAAGATCCGAAATTTGGTCCGTGGCGTGATTATCATGTGCGAGTCAACGGGAATGGTGCTAAAGATATGGAAAGAAAATTTGCTGCTGACTGGAAAGAAGATACGGGAGAAAAAATGCCTATACATAAAAGTCTACCTGCAATTGGGCATGTAAAATATCAATATTTATTTTCAGATGGAAAAGGGTTATGGGAAAAATATGGAGCGCTTTTAAAGCAGGCTAAAAAGTCTTTAATTATTGCTACGCCATATTTTGTACCAAGTAAAGAAATGATGAAAGAGTTAAAAGGTGCATTAAACCGAGGTGTCAATGTGAAAATTCTCGTACCATTTAAAAGCGACGCAGTATTGTTAAAACAAGCTGCCTATCCGTATTTGAGAGAGATGAACCATGCTGGAGCGGAGATCTATCAATATCGGAATGGTTTTTTTCATGGGAAAGTAACAATCATTGATGGAGAAATTGTTGATATAGGTACAGCGAATTTTGATAATAGAAGTTTTTATTTAAATTGTGAATCTAACTGTATCATATATGATACAACAGTTGTTGCTGACGTATGGAACCGATTAAAAGAAGACTTTCATAAATCAAAAAGATTTTCAGAAGAAGATTTTGAGAAAATTAGTAAGTGGGATTGGTTTTTAGCAAGAATAGCAAATGTTATAGCATCATATTTATAACATATAGACAAAAGAGAAGGGAGGTATTTTCATGGATTGTATGAAAGAATTAATGAGGTATAGTTATATGCTTATTTATAAGGTTGGGGAGTATACAGGGGAGGTAAGAGACGAAGAATTAAAAGAGCTATTACAGCATCATTTACCATATATGTTGCAAGCGTATAATGAACAAGTGAATTTTCAAGAAGGAGAGAATGTACAGCATATAACTTGTGAACCAATTTCATTTCATTTTCATGAAATGGAAAAGGAAACTGATAGTAAATATACAGGGGATATCCATATTGCAACTTGTTATATTTCGCATTTAAAACGGTTAGCACTAAAGTTCGCTCAAGTGGCAGTTGAAGTTGCGAATCCAGAATTCCGCTCGTTTTTAGAAAATTGCTTCCTGAAAATGAATCGTTATGCCTATAGTGTATGGCAATATGTTGTGAAGAAAGAGTATAAGATTAAACATGTTTATGAAAATGAGAAGTTTGCATAAGAAACTAAGGCGGAAAGATAGGCGCCTTAGTTTTTTACTTTTCATGGAGAAAAAAAGACTAGGTGTACATATCTATTATTAGAAAATTTACAAATATTTACCGTTTATTTACTATTTTTCAATCTTTTCTTTAAAAATAGAGAGTAATATGGGGGTTGTACATATTCTATCTAAAGGAGGAAACGCAAATGAACAAATGGGTTAAATCATTAACTGCTATGGCACTTGCAAGTTCTTTATTAATGGTAGGTTGTAGTAAAGGTGAGGACAAGAAGAAAGAAGACGATACAACAACACAACAAGAGGACAAAAAGGATAAAGAAACAAGTGGAACTGAGAAGTCTACAGATTCTAAAGAAAAGAAATAAAGTGAAACTTTAATCAGTGGGGCATCCCCCACTGATTATTAGTTGAACCAATCGGGCTTTTACGGGCAGTTGATCCCCATCTAACTTCTTTGTTTTTACTGAATTTTGAGGTGGGGTCTTACTGCCCGTTAAAGCGGGGTAAAATAATAATAGAGCTTCCTCTTATATAGGAGGAAGCTTTTTTGTTGTAAATTGATTGAGATTATTGAAAAATAGAGGGAGAATGAAATAGGGGGAAAACAAATGAAAGTATGTATATTAGGAGCAACAGGTCGAGTAGGTTCAAATATAATAAAATTAGCATTAAAGGATGCAGCTGAAGTAACTGCATTAGCACGTGATTTAAATAGAATAGAAATACAACATGAAAGGTTACGAGTAATAGAAGGTAATGTACTAAATGAAAATGATATAAAGAAAGCGATAGAAGGAAACGATATAGTAATAAGTGCACTTGGTACGGATCGAAATGGAACGTTAGCGAAGAGTATGCCACAAATTATAAAGCAAATGGAAGAAGAAGGGGTACATAAAATCATTACAATAGGAACAGCAGGTATTTTACAAGCAAGAACAAATCTAAATTTATATCGTTTTCAATCAGCTGAATCGAAAAGGAAAATGACAACAGCAGCAGAAGATCATTTAGCTGCATATAAGATACTTAGTAGTAGTAATTTATGTTGGACGGTCGTTTGTCCGACGCATTTAATAGACGGTGATGTGACAGGAGTGTATCGAACTGAAAAAGATGTATTACCAGAAGGGGGAGTGAAAATAACAGTTGGTGATACAGCGCAATTTACGTGGAATCTGTGTAGTGAAAACAAATATGAGAATAGTCGAGTAGGTATTTCATATTAAAAAAACCATCCCGAAATTGGGATGGTTAAAAGATGATATAACATACAAATATGAGAATCATAATGATTTGGAGAATAGCTTTCGCTACTGTGCTGCTTAAAAAACCAACTACAGTAGCAACTCCTACTAGAAAGGCGTCTTTTGGCGCTTTTTTATGCATTAGTTCTGTAATAAATACCGATAAGAACGGTATGATAATTAAACCGAATGGTGGGAAGAAGAAAGATCCGACAATAATAGAAATCATACCGACACGCTCTCCCCATTTAGAACTCCCATATTTCTTTAAGAAATATCCATTTGCAATAAAATCAGCAATGAAAATAAATAGTGTGAAAATGACTTGAATAATCCAAAAGGAAGTTGTTAGTTCTCCGCCATTTATACCAAAATGGTAAATTAAATACCCAGCCCAGACAGCAAGGATGCCTGGAATGATAGGATAAATAAAGGCGAGAAATGAAACAATGAAACAGGCAATAATACAGATTGTTAATAATACTGTCACTTTATAACTCCTTCTTCGTGTCTAATTTATGTACCGCAATTTTTTTCACTTGATGTCCATCAAGTTCTAGTGTTTTAAATTGAAAACCGGCAAATTCAATGGAATAACCAGCTTCAATATTTAAATCAACTGCTTGAGAGAGGAGCCAGCCTCCAATTGTATCTAAATCGCTATCATCAATATGCAGGCCAAACATATCATTTACTTCAGAAATGAGCACCTTCCCATCTAAAACAGTAAGCTTCGGCGTACGTTTTTCAATCATAGGTGATTCATCCGCATCAAACTCATCTTGAATTTCTCCAATGATTTCTTCAAGAATATCTTCCATTGTTAAAAGTCCAGCAGTACCACCATATTCATCCATAATGATTGCCATCTGAACGCGATTCTTTTGTAGATGTACTAATGTTTTGCGAATTGGAACAGTTTCAAATACAGTTAGTACTGGATGTATGTAAGATTCAAGTGGTTTATGAATGCCTTTCGTTTGATCGTGAAATACTTCTTTCGTATTGATCATACCGATGATATCATCTTTATCTTTTTCGATGATCGGATAGCGTGTATACTTTTCAGTTGCGACGATATCCATATTCTCTTCTAACGTATTTTCAGTAGATAAGCAAATCATTTCTGTACGAGGGACCATAATTTCTTTCGCGACCCGGTCGTCAAATTCAAAAATATTATTTACATATTTATATTCGGTTTGGTTTATTTCGCCGCTTTTGAAACTTTCACCTAAAATGAGTCGTAGTTCCTCTTCAGAATGGGCAAGTTCATTTTCTTTCGCAGGCTCTAAACCGAGTAGTTTTGTGAAAAAGATTGCCGTACTATTAAGTAGCCAAATGAAAGGATACATAATTTTATCAAATAAAATAAGTGGTCGTGCAAACTTAAGTGTGATTGCTTCAGCTTTTTGAATGGCGAAAGACTTTGGAACTAATTCACCTAATACAACATGGAAAAATGTAATAACACTAAAAGCAATAATAAAGGATAAAGTATTCGCCATTGTTCCAGTAATATTAATCTTTTCAAAGAGCGGTCGTAGTAAATGTTCCACAGTCGGTTCACCAAGCCAACCAAGCCCTAAAGAAGTAATCGTAATCCCGAGCTGACAAGCTGATAAATAAACATCTAAATTAGATAGGACACTTCTTGCAGCTAAAGCTTGTTTATTGCCTTCATTTGCAAGTTGGTCAATGCGACTTTTTCGTACTTTTACAACAGCGAATTCTGATGCAACGAAAAAGCCGGAAATAAGGATGAGCACAAAGATGAGAAAAATATTTAATATGTCCAAGTGTGTTCTCTATTCCGTAGTTTGGAATAAAGATGTCACCTCCTGCGATTATGTTATGCTTTTATAATAAATCCAAACGAAAAGAATAGTCAAAGAAAAAGGGTAAATATTGGTATGTTTCTGCAATAGTTTTTGAATTTGCTGTTATTTTGTCCGCTATACAAAAGGAATAACCCCCTACTTTCAGATTATAGAGGGTTATTTCAAATTAAGGTTTTGGAATACTTCTCGTTAAAGCGTATGATTGTTGTGTAACGTGATTTGTCGTCCATAGTGTTTGAAGGAAAGAGAGTATGCAATACGGGATATACAAAAGTAATAAGCTAATTGTAACAATAACAGGTGCATTTCCACCGAATTGAACGACAAATTGCAATAGTCCGCTTGCATGAAAAACGCATTCCATAATAACGAATGAAAGAATAATGGAACCTAGAATAGATTTGTGATTCGAAGTAAGCGCTAAAAACAATGTATCTACAAGGAAAGAAGATTGTTTTATTTCATATTCATTGGTGTTACTTAAGAAAGGAACCCACTTTTTTATTGCTTGCATAACGATAATCATAGAAGTACTACAAACGATGATAAAAGATGAGTAGTAAGGAAGCTTTATCAATTTTGCGATGTATAGGAGTAGTAATAAGACTGAGCATTGTAATAATACAGTACAAAAAGAGTACGGTATCCATTTTAATAAAGAAGTGAACTTCTTAACCGATTGAGGTGCTTTAAAAAATAAATGGCCGATCCCTAAGCTGATAAAGAATCCGATTGCAAGAGTAAAGGTAAAACGAACAATCGATAAAAAATATATTTCCCATATGTAAGGGAATAACGGTGTTGAATGATTAGAAGTGTTAACCATTTGATTTGCTGAGAAAAAGATAGATTCGTGCATCCAATCAATCTTTGGAATTGTCATAGAAGAAAGTTGTGCGAAGTTATGAAAAATGCTTATAAAGCCAGTTATGTATGAGTATTTATGTGTAATGAATAATGCAGGAATAGGACTAATGATAAATATAATGAGAACACCAACGATAAATTTACATATATGTGAGCGCAATAAAGACATGTAATCACCTACTCTTAGAATATTCAGAAAATTCTTATTCTTATTTTAGCTTTTTTCGGCGTAAGTTACAATATATTTTTCTTAAAGAAATTTAGTATTGTAGGGGATATAAGTGAATGAAACGTGAATAAATTATGACAAGAAAATGAATAATTTTCAGAAAAGTAAAATAAATTATTTATTTTTTTCTGAAAATATAATATAGTTATGGCACAGAAAGTATTTTAACATAAGGAGGCTGTTTATGAGGATTAAAGGGAATTATGTGCCGAAAAGGGAAGTTTTATTTTGCTCAAGTTCAATTACGATAGGAGAAGCACTGGAGCATTTAAATAAAACTGGGTATCGTTGTGTACCCGTTTTAGATGAAAAAAAAGAGAAATATTTAGGGAATGTATACAAAGTAGATATTTTAGAATATAAAGGTTCGCTTGAAGAGAGTGTAGTACAATTATTAAACGATAAAGAAGGTTATGTTAGAGAAGATTCTTCGTTCTTTAAAGTATTTTTTACAATAAAAAAATTACCTTATTTATCAGTAGTTGATGAAAATGGAGTCTTTCTTGGAATTTTAACGCATAAAAAGGTTTTCGAGTTATTAGAAGATGCTTGGGGCGTTCATTCTAGTAAATATTCTGTCATGATTGGGACACAAGATTATAATGGGGCCATTCAAAAATTATCGACAGTATTAAAGAAATATACAGGTATCCAAAGTTTAATGACTTTTGATAATGACGCCTTATTAGTTCGGAGAATTATGTTTACATTAGGAGAAGAGTTTAACGACGGTGAATTAGAGACGTTACTGAAAGATTTAGAAGATCACGGATTTAGAGTTGTGTATGTGGAAGAGATGAAAAATCCACGCGAAGTTGAAACGATAGAGTAACATGCAAAAGCCATCTAATTATGTTGGATGGTTTTTGTTATGTTACTTGAATAAAGTTATTTAAAAATAATGATAGGATAAAAGTCGAGATTGTAACAATATTTGTGTAAAAGAATAAAAAATGTAGATAATTTTGATTTTCAAAAAAATCAATTTGAAAATATGTTTTTATTTTTCAACTAAATATGTTACTATATGTGTGATAAAAACAAAGAGGTCTGACAACTATACTCCACGCAATACCACTCTAATGAGTTAAATATTCAAAAAAATCAAAAATCAAAAATTAATAATTAGAGTAAAAATAAGGGGAATGGAGAAATTATGGAGAAAGACACTGCTTTGTAAGGGGCATATTTTATCAGCTTGAGCAGAGAGGAGGATGCATAGCATATTGTGAAAATAGAGATAAACAATGAAAAAGTGCTATGCAAATGAAAAGTATGAAGGGACGTTTAAGGCCAGGTGATACGGTAGCAATCGGTTTAATGTTATTTGCACTATTTTTAGGAGCAGGAAATTTAATTTTCCCACCAGTTTTAGGGCAACAAGCTGGAGAGAATGTTTGGATTGCTACAATTGGATTCCTTGTGACGGGAGTCGGATTACCCCTATTAGCTGTAACAGCTGTCGCGTTTGTAGAGGGGGACTTGAAAGCGCTATCTTCTAGAGTTCACCCAATATTCGCGTTTATTTTCCCATTGATTAGTTATTTAGCAATTGGACCATTTTTCGCGATTCCGCGTACTGGAGCCGTTTCATTTGAAATGGGTATGAAGCCATTTTTATCAGAGGCATTGGTTTCCGAATGGTACATGCTATTTCTTTTCACGATAGTTTTCTTCGGAATAACTTGGTATTTATCATTAAATCCATCTAAATTAGTGGATTGGTTCGGAAAATTTCTTACCCCATTGTTAGTATTGATTGTTGCTGTTATTGTTGGAAAGGCAATTATTGATCCAATTGGAGAACCAGTTGCGCCGCTAGCAGCATACAAAGAAAATGCTTTCTTTGGTGGATTTATACAAGGATATTTAACGATGGATGCAATTAGTGCGCTTGTATTTGGAATTGTCGTTGTACAAGTTATCCGTTCTAAAGGAATAAAAGAAAGTAGTCAAGTTGCAAAAATAACAGTAGTATCAGGTATTATTGCAGTACTTGGTTTAACGTTAATTTATTTATCACTTGCTTATCTTGGTTCAACAAGTACATCACTTGGTGTATCAGAGAATGGTGGACTTATTTTAACGAATGTTGTAAATGAGTTATATGGAACAAGTGGTAAAATTTTATTAGGACTTGTTATTATACTTGCTTGTTTAACAACTTCTGTTGGATTAACATCAGCTTGTGCTGGCTTTTTTACAAACTTATTCCCTAAACTTTCGCATAAAGCGATTGTAACGATGGTATGTGTGTTTAGTTTAATTGTATCTAACCTAGGTTTAACACAATTAATCACAGTTACTTTACCAGTGTTAATGATCATTTATCCAGTTGCAATCGTATTAATCGTACTTTCTTACTTCCATAAATGGATTGGGAAGCGTAATACCATTTATATTGGAGCTATTTTAGGCGCATTGTTAATTAGTTTCTTTAACGGTTTAGAAAGTGCGAACATTAAAATTGACGCGATTTCTAACGTACTACAAATGTTACCATTATATAATGAAGGAATAGGATGGTTAATCCCATCATGTATTGGCGGGATTCTTGGTTTCTTCTTCTATAAATCAAATGAATCAAGTGAACTACAAAAGAAAGGTGCTTAGGCGCCTTTCTTTTTTAAAAGGGGATTTTATTGTTTTGTCTAAGTAATAAATGGGAGGAATGATAAAATGGCTAATTTTGAAGATTTTTTAGCTTTGGATTTACGAATTGGAACTGTAACACATGCAGAGGAATTTAAAGAAGCAAGAGTTCCAGCGATTAAACTAGAAATTGATTTTGGAGAGCTTGGAATTAAGCAGTCAAGTGCTCAAATTACGAAGAGATATACCCCAGAAGATTTAATCGGTCAGCAAATCGTTGCTGTTGTAAATTTTCCGCCAAAACGTGTAGCTGGATTTAAATCAGAAGTGCTTGTTTTAGGGGGAGTACCTGAAGCCGATGATGTCGTATTACTTCAGCCCAATATGGAATTACCAAATGGAACGAAAATTAGTTAGTGTAAAGGCGGGGGAACATGGATATTGGACGAGAATATTTACAATGTGCCATTTCGAATTTTGAAGCAACAAAGAAACAAGGGGAACGGGTGCTTTCTCAATTATCATATGAACAGATTGAATGGTCTTCTCATGAAGCAACAAATAGTATAGCGGTTATTATAAAGCATCTGCAAGGTAATATGCGTTCTAGATGGACGGATTTTTTAACATCTGATGGTGAAAAAATAGATCGTAACCGAGACGCTGAATTTGAAGATGGTTATCATTCTAAGGAAGAGGTTCTCGCAGCATGGAATGAAGGATGGGAATATGTTTTGAAAACGATGCATGTGCTAACGCCAGAAGATTTATTACAGACGGTATATATTCGTGGTGAAGCACATACTGTCATGCAAGCAATTGAAAGACAAATTTCTCATTATGCTTTGCATATTGGACAGATTATTTACATTGGGAAGATGTTAAAAGAAAATGAGTGGGAATGTCTAAGTATTCCTAGAGGACAGTCTGCACGTTATGTAGAGAAAAAACGTTCAACATAATAATAGGAAAGAAACCGATATAAAATGGGAAATAAGAAAATCACCCAAATAATAGATGGTTCTGTAATCATAAGCATGCTGCCAAAAATAAGTCCGTATATAATAAGAAAGAAATTAAAAAGCGTATTTACAGGGATAAATCGTGAGATGAACACTTGCTGTCGTTTAAAGCAATCACTGTGAAATAAATAAAAGCGGAAGTACGATGTGGCAATAATAAGATCTTTCTTTCGCACAATTCTTTTTTTGCATGTATGACAGATGAATGGTGGTTGCATTTTATTACGCTCCATTTTTTATTTTCGTAATAACGTAAGACAAGATTAAGTGCAAGGTATATATCCCTATATATGCTCCTGATATAAGAAAAAATGGATTTAGTAAAATTCCATGAATGCTTGTCATGAAAACTAAATCTTGTATTAAAACATCATATATATTAATAGAAATAATTGTACCGAGTACATAAAGTGCTAAGTACGCTGAAATATGTAAAGCAACACGGATTGTAGGATGCTTAGCAAGCCAATAAAAAATAAATGATAGTACAATGGGTAATGTTCCTATTAGTAGCTTCAATTCATTTCACCTCATTAACAATATAGCCGGAATTTAGACGGTCTATTCTCTAGAGCTTGTACATAACTTGAAATAGAGAGGGTGATAGTATGAATCGAGGCTTTTTTTATGTGAAGTTCACAAGTGTACGTAAGTTAGTTTTATTTATTATTACTACAGTACTAGCGACTTTTTTTCTTATTAGTATGATGGTAACCTCTATGAAAGAGACAAAGTCAACGTATTTATATAATTGGTTAAATGAGTTATCGATGAATGGTTACATGTACGTTCTTGGGAAAGAGAATCATTATTTTACACAGGAGTATCGAAATTTAAATCAAGATTTTTCAATTTCTTCGTTTCTCTTTTCTATGGCTACGAATATTCGTTTTAATGATGTACGCAGTTTTGTCGGAAAAGAGCTACCTGGTTTTGGAAAGTACGATACAGAAATTGTTATTGCGGGTGAAGGGACAAATTACTCTAACTTACCGATAGAGTCGAGTGTTCCGCTTGAAGAAGTGGTAAAAGAACGAACTGGTGAAGGTGGACAGGCTCAAAAGCCGAATACGAACAAAGAGAAAAAGCAACCGGCTCAAACAACAGGAAAAAGACAAGTTGCGCTTATTTATCATTCGCATAGTTGGGAATCTTATTTGCCGTTACTAAATTTAGCAAACGATCCAAATCCGAATAAAGCAACAAGTTCCGTCACTAATATTTCAATAGTGGGCGATCGATTTCGTGAACAATTAGAAAGTGAAGGGATAGGAGCTACTAACGACAAGACTGATGTCGGCCAAAAGTTGATTAGTAAAGGGTTAAATAGTAATAGTTCTTACAAAGTGTCACGGGAAATTGTACAAGAAGCAATGACAGGTAATAAAGAACTGCAGTACTTCTTTGACTTGCATCGTGATAGTGCTCGGAAAAATGTCACGACAAAAGCAATTGGAGATAAATCATATGCAAAGCTTGCTTTCGTAATAGGGAAAGGCAATAAAAATTATGAAAAGAACTTACAATTAGCAACAGCTCTTCATGAGGAAATTAATAAGAAATATCCAGGAGTGAGTCGTGGTGTCATTCAAAAAGGATTCCAAACAGGAAATGGTGTCTACAATCAAGACTTATCAGGACAAGCGATATTAATTGAAGTTGGTGGCGTAGATAATACGGAGGAAGAACTAAATCGATCAATTGATGTACTTGCTAAAGCGTTTGGTGAATATTTCTGGCAGGCGGAAAAGGTGAATGGATAAAATGAAACATAAATTAGTGGGAGAGTCTGAAAAAACGTGAGTGTAAAGCTTGCGTTTTTTCTTTGTAATGATGAGGTGTCACAGAATAGACATAATTTGCCGTTGTTATGATAATATCGAAATTTGTCAAATTATACTGGGAGATTTACAAAGGGATTTTCGGAAAATTAGAGAAAATCTTTTTACAAGGAAAACTTTTTATTATAAAACTGGTAGGGTGATAAAAGTGATTAGGGAGATCAAAATAGAAGATGCAGCACCATTTTTACAATTAAGTAAGCAACTAGATGAAGAAACGAAATTTATGCTATATGAACCAGGAGAAAGAAAATTTACAGCCGAGCAACAAGAACAAATGATTCATCGCTTTATAGAAAATGAATATGCAACAATATTCGTAGCAGTTGAAGAAGAAAGTATAGTAGGGTTTATTTTAGTGAATGGAAATAATATTCAAAGAAAGAGACATGTAGCAAGTATTGTAATTGGTATTTTGCAAGAGTATAGTGGGCGAGGTATTGGGACGAGATTGTTTAAAGAGGCTGAGAAGTGGGCAAGATTACATGATGTATGGCGTTTAGAATTAACGGTAATGGCCCACAATACAAGAGCTCAGGCACTATATAAAAAAGTTGGATTTGAGAAAGAAGGTGTCAAAAGAGCAGCTCTTATTATCGGTGGAGAGAACATCGATGAGTATGAAATGGCCAAATTATTAAAATAAGAGGTCGTTATATGAAAAAAAGATGGATACTACTTGGTATCGTAGCGATGATACTCATTGTTGGAGTAGCAGGAATCAATTATAAAATGTATAAGGATAAGCAGGCGCGCGAGGTAAATGTGAATAACATATTTCCGAAAGCGAAAGAAACGATTGCCAATATGGATGGTGATATTGCGGTAATTAGTAATCCGAATTCGATGCTTGTGCTTGTGAATAAAAGTAGACGTTTACCAGATGGATACAGACCGCCAGATTTAGTTATTCCGAAAGTGCGCTACTCAAGTGAAGGTGATCAAGAAAAGAAAAAAATGAGGAAAGAAGCAGCTGGGGCGCTAGAGGAAATGTTTCAGCAAGCTGATAAGGAGCATATTTTCTTATTTGCAGTATCGGGATTTAGATCTTTTGATCGACAAAAAGCATTAAATACGATGTATAAAAAGCAAGATGGAGAAGTAAAAACAGCGATGTCAAGTGCGGTTCCTGGTACGAGTGAACATCAAACAGGGCTTGCTATGGATATTACATCTCAAGCTGCTAAGTTTCAGTTAGAGACAGTTTTTGGTGAAACGAAAGAAGGGCAGTGGCTTTCTGAAAATGCTCATAAATTTGGGTTTGTCATTCGATATACAAAAGAGAAAGAATCGCTTACGGGCTATCGATATGAACCATGGCACGTAAGGTATGTGGGTAACCCACAAGCTACAT
This sequence comes from Bacillus sp. RC251, assembly GCF_044908765.1. Taxonomy (NCBI): domain Bacteria; kingdom Bacillati; phylum Bacillota; class Bacilli; order Caryophanales; family Bacillaceae; genus Bacillus; species Bacillus sp. RC251. Next base: position 1,081,847 of record NZ_JBIYDP010000001.1, read on the forward strand.
ATTTATATGAAAATCAACTGACGCTTGAAGAAGTAACGCAGTGAACAATTGAGGGGAGAGAAGGATTATGACGGTGTTATATAAGAAAAAAGTACACGCATATGTGACAAGAGAAAAAGAAGGAGTTATGCAACTGCTTGTTTTTAAACATCGTGATATACCTGAAGCTGGTATACAAGTACCAGGGGGAACAGTTGACGAAGGGGAAACGTTAGAAGCAGCAATTTTACGTGAAGTACAGGAAGAGTCTGGATTACGTCATTTATGCATAGAAAGATTCCTAGCCGATTACATCATACTTGTGAAAGAGAAAAAGGAATATCAAAAGCGGCATTTTTTCCACGTAACTTTACTAACGGATGTAAAAGATGATTGGGAACATATTGTAAGTGCCGGTGAGGAAGATCAAGGATTAGTATTTTGCTACGAATGGATGGATATTGCAAAATGCCCTGCATTAGCTGGGAAACAAGGTGAGTTTTTACATTTGTTAGATGAGGTATATGTAAAGTAATAAAAGAGTCTGAAGCGGAAATTTAATCGTTTCAGACTTTTTTTATTTTTCAGGAAATAAAAGGTTTTTACATTGGTAAGTTGAATTCTTTGAAAGGGATTGTAGTTATATATGCGAGGAGCGGAGAAAATGAAAAAGTAATAGATACACGTTATCAATGAAAGCTTTTAAAGAAGGAGAATGAAGATGAAGATGAAGATGAAGATGAAGATGGAGATTCAGTTCAATGCTCGATTACAAAAAGAATTAACAATTCATGATATACAAGTAGCGATGGAAGCTGGGCAATTAACTTCAAAAGAATTAGTTATGTATTATCTTCATAGAATCGCGAAATATGATCAAGAAGGACCAAAAATCAATTCTATTTTAGAAATCAATCCAGACGCTATTTTTATTGCAGAAGCGTTAGATTATGAAAGAAAGACAAAAGGTGGACGGGGACCATTACATGGTATACCTGTTTTACTTAAGGACAATATTGAAACGAATGACTCTATGCATACAAGTGCAGGTACGATTGCCCTGGAACAAAATATAAGTAGTGAAGATGCATTTCTCGTTACGAAACTTCGAGAAGCAGGAGCAGTAATAATAGGAAAAACAAATATGACAGAATTAGCAAATGCAATGTCTTTTGACATGTGGGCTGGATATAGTGCAAGAGGTGGACAAACAATCAATCCATATGGGACGGGCGAGGCTGATATGTTTGTTGGTGGCTCTAGTACGGGGTCTGCGATTGCAGTTGCTGCTAACTTTACAGTAGTATCTGTTGGAACGGAAACGGATGCTTCTATTTTAAGCCCAGCTGTTCAAAATTCTGTAGTCGGTATTAAACCGACTGTTGGTCTAATTAGTCGTAGAGGCATTATTCCGTTCACGTATTCGCAAGATACAGCTGGTCCATTTGCTAGAACGGTTACAGACGCTACTATTTTGCTAGGGAGTTTAACTGGGGTAGACGAGAAGGATGTAGCTACTCATAAAAGTGAAGGTATAGCAGAACATGATTATACAAAATATCTTGATGTTAATGGCTTACATGGAGCGAAGATTGGTGTATTTAGCAATGCACCAAAAGATTATTATGAAACTGGTGAATATGATGAGAAATTGTTTAAGGAAACGATTGAAGTATTGCGTAGTGAGGGAGCAACAGTAGTAGAAAATATTGATATCCCTTCTTTTCATAGAGAATGGAGCTGGGGAGTTCCGCTTTATGAATTGAAGCATAGCTTAGATAACTATCTTTCTAAATTACCTTCTACTATGCCAGTACATTCTATTTCAGAGTTAATGGCGTTTAATGAAAACATAGCTGAAAGAGCTTTAAAATATGGACAAACTAAGTTAGAAAGAAGAAAAGATTTTCCTAATACGTTAAGAAATCCAGAATATTTAAATGCAAGATTAGAAGATATATATTTTTCGCAAGAACAAGGTATTGATTTTGCACTGAAAAAATATAATCTCGATGCGATTCTATTCCCTTCCTATATCGGCTCGACTATATGTGCGAAAGCAGGTTATCCGTCTATAGCGATACCTGCGGGATATATGGATAACGGGAGACCATTTGGAATCACGTTTGCAAGCAGTGCTTTTTCTGAGGGGACTTTGATTAAACTCGCATACGCTTTTGAACAAGCGACAAAGCATCGGAAAATCCCTAACTTATCATAAATAAAATAAATAGGGCAGGAAATCCTGTCCTATTTATTTTGTTCATTAAAGTGAAATGTTTTTTTGCTTTGTCTTATCATATTTTAATAAGTTAAATGATAAACAAGCAGAGCACAATATAAGGATTGAAGCGAGAATATAAATAGTACGAACACCAAACAAATCGGTAATAATGCCAACACTAAGCATAGAAAGACCAGAAGCTGTTGAAAGAAGTGCGCCGTGTGCTGTATACATTTTGGATAATAAAGAAGGAGCGACGCTGGATTGTAAAACCGTCGTTTGAGAAATATCTCTAATTTGATAACATGGCCCCATTAGAACACATAGAAAAAGCGCAATAAACCCGCTACTTGTCATACCATATAAAAATGTAAGAATACTAAACATAAGAGAGCCTATCGCCATGGAGCGTATTAAATTGTTTTGAATGTATGTACTCATTTTCCAAGCTAATATCCCGCCAATTAACGTCCCCACATAATAACTTGTGTTAATATATCCCCACCATTCTTCTCCTTTATGAAGGACAGTTGTTACATAAGCCATCGTAATAGCACCGATCCATATCGTCCCTGCGAAAGTCTCAATTAAGTCCATACATGTAACGGTACGGAGAGAAGGGTTCTGAAATAAGAGTTTCCAACCTTCTAGTAAAGCAGCGCCTTTTGAAGAAGAAGGTTCAATTACTCGTTCAGTATGTATGGAACGTAATGAAACGTGTAGTGCAACACACCCAAAAATCATCAAAATGTTATTCATCATGAGTGTAGAAGTAGCACCGATAAGAAGAACTATAACACTTGTAAATGAATAAGCAGCGGCTTGCGCAATTTGTGTGGAAAAGGAAAAAATACTATTTACTTTTACTAATTGTTCTTTTCGTGTAAGGCGAGGAAGGATACCGTATAATAACGGTGCGCTCCAGCCGCTACATAAAGAAATGAAAAAAATGAAAATGAATAGTGTTACAACGTTTGAGGAAAGGGCTGGGAATAATATCATTAATAAAAATAATAGAACAGTTTTTGTCCATTGTAGTGTGAAAAGTAAGGAATAAGATGAAAAACGATTCATGATAAGTGGTGCAGATGTATTTGCTATAAGATTAGTTATGACTTGTACTAATGGAAAAAGCGCGGTTAATGTAGCTGATTTCGTTGTGGTATACATATGAGTTGTAATAATCATGATGTATACGATGTCAGCAAGAGTAATGCATATTTTAGAGCCTAAATAGTAAATTAGTGAACGATTTTGCAATAAGTACACAACCTTCCTGAGGAAAAACATTCCAATAGTTAGAATAATTATAATTTGAAAGTTGGATTTGTGAAAGAATTTAATTTTTTGTCATTTTTTGAAAGGAAATGTCATGTATAATGAAGAATATATTAATATAGTATTTTATTAATGCTTTTTATAACAGTGAATATGTACAATAGCTTGTAGTAAATGCCCCGGTATAAGAAAGGGCGGATAAACCATTCTTTTCTTCATATACATATAGAAGATGAGAAAGAAAGCGAGGGTTGCATATGGCTGCTTGGGTAATTTGGTTTATAATAGCTGGTATTTTATTTATTGCGGAACTGTTGTCGATTACGTTTTATATGCTTTGGCTTGGAATTGGAGCTGTTGTCGGAGGTCTAATTGCTTTGTTTGCCCCTGAAGCACTACTGTTACAAGTTGTTGCTGGTGCGATTGTAAGTTTAACATTGACTTTCTTTACGAAAAGAATTTCAAAAAACTTTCGAGAAGCAAAAGGTTTTACTGATACAGTAGATTTGCTTGTCGGTAAAAAAGGCATTGTTATGCAAGCGATTACAAATGAAGCGAATGGTATTGTGAAGGTGGATGGAGATACTTGGACAGCTATTGCAGATGATCCAATTGATGTTGGAGAAAAAGTTATTGTTATAAAGAGGCATAGTACTATATTACAAGTTAAAAAGGAGAGTGAATAAATATGGCAGTAGCATTAACATTAACGATTATTTTAGCACTAATTGTTGTTACATTTATCGCATTAACAATTAAAATTATTCCACAGCAAAAAGTTGGAGTCGTTGAAAGATTTGGTAAGTTTCAGCGTATTATGGAGCCAGGGTTAAATTTATTAATACCAATTGTAGACCGCGTTCGTGTATATCATGACTTACGTATTCAACAAACAAATGTACCACCGCAGAAAGTAATTACGAAAGATAATGTACAAGTAGAAATTGATACAATCATTTTCTATCAAATTGTGGAACCAGAACTTGCGACATATGGTATTTCGAACTATGAATATGGTGTTCGTAACATTACTTCTGCAACGATGCGCCAAATTATCGGTAAAATGGAACTGGATGAAACGTTATCTGGTCGTGAAAAAATTTCAACAGAAATTCGCTTAGCACTTGATGAAGCAACAGAAAAATGGGGCGTTCGCATTGAGCGTGTTGAAGTTGTTGATATTAATCCGCCAAAAGATGTGCAAGCATCGATGGAAAAACAAATGAAAGCAGAACGTAATAAACGTGCGATCATTTTAGAAGCTGAAGCTGCAAAACAAGATAAAGTTCTTCGTGCTGAAGGTGAAAAGCAAAGTAAAATCTTAATGGCTGAAGGTGATAAAGAAGCACGTATTCGAGAAGCTGAAGGTATAAAGGAAGCAAAAGAACTAGAAGCGCAAGGGGAAGCAAGAGCGATTGAGGAAATTGCAAAAGCAGAACAAAATCGAATTGAATTACTTCGTGCAGCAGATTTAGATGAACGCGTACTTGCTTATAAATCATTTGAATCATTGATTGAGGTTGCAAAAGGGCCAGCAAATAAAGTCTTTATTCCGTCTAATGCAATTGAAACACTTGGTACTCTTGGGGCAATTGGAGAAATCTTTAAAGAAAAACAAGCGAAGAAATTGCCTTCTTCAGATACACCAAAAGAACAATAAGAGTGAAAAAGAGAAATGGGATTCCATTTCTCTTTTTATTTTTGAGTAGGATAAAAAATATTAGTCCTTTGCCATTATGGATAGGGCTTTTTTGTTTGTCACTTTTCAAAGAATTATAAGTTTAGAGTGTTTGGAATTGTTAAGTGGAATAACACGTTTACTAGACGGTTAAAAAACTGTCAAAGTAATATATTTTTGTTAAATAAAATTTAAAATATGATATAATGGAATTTTGTGGATATTAAACAAAGGAGTGGGAAACAAGTGCAAATATTATTAATACGCCACGGAGAATCAGAAGCTGATATCTTAAACGTACATGAAGGACGAGCTGACTTTGAATTAACAGAAAAAGGAAGACGGCAAGTGCAAAGGCTTGTACAGAAAGTGAAAGCAGATTTTCCACCAGATTTCATTTGGGCAAGTACATTAAAGCGTGCTCGTGAAACTGGTGAAACGTTAGCTGAAGGAATTGGATGCCCAATTCAACTAGAAGAGGAATTAATGGAGTTTAATAATGGAGTGCAAGCAGGCTTATCTTTTGAAGAAGCAAAGAAATATCCAGAGCCAAAGTTTCTTCATGACCGTTTTGAAAATGGGGAATCATTTATTGAATTTAGAATGAGAATAGAAGGAATCTTTTCTAAAATCGTGACAGAGAATACTTATGAACGGATAGCAATCGTTGCACACGGTGGTGTAATAAATAGTCTATTACGTGCGTTTTTCAAAATGCCCATTTCAATGGACTATTATTTTAAAATGGGAGATACGGGAATAAGCTTAATTGAAATTGATGGCGAACAAAAAACGGTGCATTTCATAAATGATACGAATCATTTGGACGGGATGTAAAGAACCGTGTACAAAGTAGTGTTTTTTGATGTTGACGGTACGCTTTTAAGTGAGATTGATAGAGGTATGCACGAAAGTACAAAAGAAGCGATACAAAGATTAATAGATAAAGGAATTCACGTAGTTGTTACAACAGGGAGACCATATAGTTTATGTTCGCAATTTAAAGAGCTGGGCATACATACAATTATTTCTGCAAATGGTGCACATATTAAATGTGGGGAAACAGTTCTACATAAATCGGTACTTTCAAGTGAAATCGTTCATGATATCTCAGAGTTTGCAGAATTACATGGTCACGGCGTTTCTTATTTTACTGAGGGTTTTACAATGAACGGAATAGCCTCAGATAATGAGCGTGTAATGCAAGCGCTTAGCGAGACGTTAAATTTAGGGGAGTACCCTGAAAAAAGCAAGGATTTGTCTGAAGAGATCTATTGTTTATGTTTGTATGCGGATGAAATAGAATCTCAAAAATTTATTGAAAAATACCCAATGCTTACATTCGACCGTTTTCATGGTTATGTCATAAATGTATTGGAAGATAATAAAGTATCGAAGCTCACCGCAATTCAAAAAGTATTGGATCACTTTAACATTTGTAAATCAGAAGCAATTGCTTTTGGTGACGGTGGAAACGATATTGAGATGTTGCAGTATGTAGGATTAGGTATTGCGATGGGGAATGGCGGAGAAGTACTAAAAACAAAAGCTGATTTCGTTACAAAGAAGGCGAGTGAAGGTGGTATTTTATTTGCTTTAGAGAAGTTTCATGTCGTCTAACATACCTTTATTGGAATAAAGGTATGTTAGGATCTTTAATGTGCTCGCACAATAAAATATGAATTTGCCCACGATGATGATAAAAGTGTGCAACAATTTCAAGCAACCATTCAAAACGGGAATAAGAAATACCCCAATAAGCAGTCTTAATTTCCGCTAATTCTTCATTGGAATAGGATAAAAAAGTTTTAGAAAGTACATCGTAGCCCTGTAGCATCGTTTTTTGCATTTGCGTAATTGTTTCGGGTGTTTGTTCTTTATAGAAAGTGTGTAGTTGTTTTTCAGTACTACCATTTAAAATGAGTAAATCCGCATGGCAAATAAGAGAAAGATGTGCACACATTTCAAATAGAGATCGCTTCGAGTGAATTGGTTGTATTTTTAAACTATCTTCATTATATTGGTTAAGCATTTGAATAGAAGTATCAACAGCAACTTGTAGTTGATGCAATGCAGATTGTACAAACATTGTAATTCTCCTCTTCTCCGTATATAATAGTTTCTTAAGAGTATTATATCATGCTCAAAATTCCGAAAATTCTAGTAGTTTGACTAGCATATTGAAAAGTATTATATTGTAAAAGGTCATATGAAACGTGAAATAGAATGGAATGCAATTATTGAGTTAGGAGTTAGACCAATGAGTTTGAAATATGGAAGAGATACAATTATTGAAGTTGACTTAAATGCAGTAAAACATAATGTAAAAGAATTTAAAAAGCGTGTGAATGATGAAAATATTGCAATGATGGCTGCTGTAAAAGCAAATGGGTATGGTCACGGGGCGGTTGAAGTTGCGAAAGCTGCTATTGAAGTAGGAATAGATCAGCTTGCAGTTGCATTTGTAGATGAAGCGATAGAGTTAAGAGAAGCAGGAATTAACGTGCCGATTTTAATTTTAGGTTATACATCAGTAGCAGCTGCGGAAGAGGCAATTCAATATGACGTTATGATGACTGTTTATAGAAGTGAAGATTTACAAGGTATAAATGAAATCGCAAACCGTCTTCAAAAGAAAGCGCAAATTCAAGTGAAAATTGATACAGGAATGAGTCGTATCGGTTTACAAGAAGAAGAGGTTAAACCATTTTTAGAAGAATTAAACCGTATGGAGTATGTAGAGGTAGTAGGAATGTTTACACATTACTCTACGGCAGATGAAATTGATAAATCATATACGAATATGCAAACAAGTTTATTTGAGAAAGCTGTCAATGCAGCAAAAGAATTAGGAATTCATATTCCATATATTCATAGTTCAAATAGTGCAGGTTCAATGGAGCTTAGCAATACATTTCAAAATATGGTTCGTGTAGGTATTGGAATATATGGAATGTATCCTTCAAAAGAGGTAGATCATGCAGTCGTTTCTTTACAGCCTGCGTTGTCGTTAAAATCAAAAGTAGCTCATATTAAACATGCGAAGAAGAATCGCGGTGTAAGTTATGGGAATACGTATGTAACGACTGGTGAAGAATGGATTGCAACTGTACCGATTGGCTATGCTGATGGATATAATCGTCAGTTATCTAATAAAGGGCATGCATTAATAAATGGAGTTCGAGTACCTGTTATTGGCCGTGTTTGTATGGATCAACTTATGTTAGACGTTTCAAAAGCAATGCCAGTACAAGTTGGGGATGAAGTAGTATTCTACGGTAAACAAGGTGAAGAAGAAATTGCGGTAGAAGAAGTAGCGGATATGTTAGGTACAATTAACTATGAAGTTACATGTATGTTAGACAGAAGAATTCCGCGAGTTTATAAAGAAAATAATGAAACGGCTGCTGTCGTAAATATACTAAGAAAAAACTGAATCGTTATGATTCAGTTTTTTTATTTTTGACAAATGAAAAATGTTCTATTTGTACCGTGTAATTGAATGTTCTTAAAACCTACAGATTCCAATGAAGAAATTATTTCTTCATTGGAATAACAAGCTTCCTCAAAAGAAAAGTCACTTCTTTTCCAATTATTATCTATGTCATGTTGAAATAGTATAAAGTTCATTTCTGCTTTTTTATTTTCGTTATCATATGTAGAATCAATTGTACATACATATTCTTCCGCTGAAATATGAAATGAAGCAATCCAATTTTCAAGAAAACCTTTCTCCATATTCATATCAAATACGAATGTACCTTCGCTATGTAATACGGAGTAAACATTATGAAAAACATTTTTTAATTCATCTAATTTTAAAATATGGTTTAAGCTATCGCCAGTAGAGATAACATAGTGAAATTGCTCATTTATATTGAAATAACGAGCATCATCGACGATAAAGGTTGCGTCTGGCGCGTTTTGACGTGCGTATTCAATCATTTGGGCAGAACCATCTATACCAGTTACTAAAAAAGTATTATCAATTAATTTCTTAGTAAGGTGACCAGTCCCGCAGCAAAGATCTAAAATATGAGAATGTGGTGGTGCATATTTTAGAACGAGTTTTTCCAAAAGTAGATAGGAGTGTTCAGCATAATGCCCCCAATGTTTATTATAAATGGATGCGAAAATATCATAATCAGAATAAATTAGTTTTTTACACATATGTATTCACCTCAAGATTCATTACATTATAATAGTCATGCTTCTTTTTCATTTCAAAACCACATTGTGTATATAGTTTTAAAGCGTGGTTATTTTTCGTTTCGACGTCTAATTCAATTGTTGAAATTCCTTTTGTAATAAGGGTATGTACCATATAACTAAGAATATCTTTTCCGTATCCTTTACCTTGATAAGAAGGATGAACGGCGAATCCTGATAGTGTAGTAGATTGTTCTTGCTCAGAAACTGTAATCGTTCCTATCACTTTTTCGCCGATTAGAGCACAGTAAACTTGATAGGAAGGGGAATTCATCATTTTTTGTAACCATGTAGCGGTATTTTCTGCTGAATCTCCAAAAGCTTTACTGGAAATTTCAATAAGATCAAGAAGTGACCCTGAAGATGCAAGAGTAAGCTGTATAGAATTCTTTGTTGTTTTTTGAACTTCTTTTGCATTGAACTCCATACTATATTCACTATATAAATAAGGTAACTTCATATGTCTTGCAAATTCTTTCCCAGAAGCAGAATCCCCATTCATAATAAGAAGAGCTTCATCTGCCTTTCGTATTCGTATTTCTTTCATTGCGGTTTGTAAAAGAGTAGTGCCTATATGTTGTTTCCTATAGTTCGGATGAACAAACCCTATTAACTCCAGTTTTGTCGGTCTTTCAAAATCATACATACTTAATGCACCGATTAATTGAGTATTATCATAAAATAGGAAATCATTTATCTCTTCATTAGTACGAGCAGTTAAAAAGTTTATATGTAAATCTGATGAGTAATCAATTTGATCGTGTTGCCCACAAATATGAGCCAAATCTTTCATTCGCTGAATTTCGTTCGCTGTTAAAGATTTCTTGTGTTCAATATTCATTTCATAACCCCTCTCATTCGTATTTAAAAATAGGATGGATGACTAAGCCACTTTTTTAACTCCACGCTGCCCTGAACAGATAATAACCGGTACAAATATCGATAGGGAGGTCTACATTCTGCAAGATGAGGAAGGGGCATAATGGTTTCGTAACCTTGTTTAAAAGCATGTGCTTCTTTTTCTGTAAACACATATTCTAAGCCGATAAAATCAAACTCCCGGGGAGCAACGGCATAGGCTTCTGTATCTACTAATCCCGTAATAGTTGTACCATCTGATAAAAACTGAGTAGGGTCCATATCAATTAAAACGAGCGTTGATTCCTTTGGTGCTGGTAAGGAAGAAAGTTGTGATTCAAAAGTAGGAAATGCATTTTGTATGCTTGCATTATCGGAATAAAACATATTCACAAGCTCTTTACTCACATTTAAAATGTGTGATTGGAATTCATCTAGTGTAATTTGGAAGGAACCTGACACATTTCCTATGTAATCGGCTTTAAATGTATGTATTTCTGCAAGCCCTTTTCCTAGACTGAATAAAATAGAATCTGGTTGCCCGATAAAAGATTGAACTGTGTTACCTACTAACTTTTCGGCTACAACGAATTCACGGCCATTTAAAATATGTTTTTCTAATATTGCTGGGATAGGAAGATTAGTATATTCTTGCAGCAATGTATGTACAGCTTTTAAATGATGTACGTTCCTTGGATTAATTCCAAATAGGTTTTTACATCCCCACCAAAAATCATTATTTGGCTCTTCATTCATTTTAGAAGAACGAACGATGACTTCTGCATCTTCTGTTCGGACGAGAAACACATCGCTTGCATGGTCTTCATAACCTGGGTGTAAAGCTTGAATAGATAAAATAGGTGAAGTGAATAGTTGTTGTAGCATGAAGTTGCTCATTTTTCTGTAAATTCTATAAATTCATTATATAACAGAATATGTTTCAAATGGATAAAGATAAGGACAACATAGAACTTAAATAAATTTATAGTGAGAAATCAGTGTGGAAATTATATTTTTCTAGTTTTGTATGAATTATCAAAATAATGTTTCTGATGATAAATCTGTAAAAATGCCTGAATGTAAATCCCGTATTTTTCAATAAATGAAAGGTTAAGCATACTTTTATAAGAGTTATAATGTAGGTTATGAAAAATATTTCTCAATAATAAAATGAAGTGAAAAATATGAAGAAGTAGAATAGATTCCTTTATAATAGTTTTAAATTAATCAATATAATTAACTATTAATATTGTTAGATAGGAGAGAATATGATGGCAAATGTACTCGTAATAAATTTTCCTGGAGAAGGTCATATAAATCCGACTTTAGCTATTGTAAGTGAGTTAATTCGGCGAGGGGAGACAGTTGTTTCGTATTGTATTGAAGATTATAGAAAGAAGATTGAAGCAACAGGTGCAGAATTCCGAGTGTTTGAGAATTTCCTCTCTCAAATTAATATTATGGAACGAGTAAATGAAGGTGGGAGTCCTTTGACGATGCTATCTCATATGATTGAGGCATCAGAGCGTATTGTGACTCAAATTGTAGAAGAAACAAAAGGGGAAAAGTACGATTACTTAATATACGATAATCATTTTCCCGTAGGACGTATTATAGCCAATGTTTTAAAATTACCTAGCGTTTCTTCTTGTACAACATTTGCTTTTAATCAGTACATTACTTTTAATGATGAACAAGAATCAAGACAAGTAGATGAAACGAATCCATTATATCAATCTTGTTTAGCGGGAATGGAAAAATGGAATAGGCAGTATGGAATGAAATGTAATAGTATGTATGATATTATGAATCATCCTGGTGATATTACTATTGTATATACTTCAAAAGAATACCAGCCGCGTTCAGATGTATTCGATGGATCGTATAAGTTTGTCGGCCCATCAATTGCTACTCGAAAAGAAGTAGACAGCTTTTCTATGGAAGATTTAAAAGATGAAAAATTGATCTTCATTTCTATGGGAACAGTTTTTAATGAACAACCTGAACTATATGAAAAATATTTTGAAGCGTTTAAAGATGTAGAAGCGACAGTCGTATTAGTTGTTGGTAAGAAAATAAATATAAATCAATTTGAAAACATTCCGAATAACTTTAAGTTGTATAATTATGTGCCGCAATTAGAAGTATTACAGTATGCTGATGTATTCGTGACACATGGTGGTATGAATAGTTCGAGTGAAGCGTTATATTATGGTGTCCCGTTAGTTGTAATTCCGGTAACAGGAGATCAGCCTTTAGTTGCGAAACGAGTGACCGAAGTAGGGGCTGGAATAAGGCTTAATCGTAAAGAATTAACTTCTGAATTGTTACGTGAGACTGTAGAAAAAGTTATAGATGATGTGACGTTTAAGGAAAATAGTCGTAAAGTTGGAGAGTCACTTCGAAATGCTGGTGGGTATAATAGGGCAGTTGATGAAATATATAAAATGAAGATGAATTCATACTTAAAACTTAAATAAATGTTTGGAGCACACTTACTGTAATATGTAAGTGTGTTTCTATAAATAAATTACATAAAAAATCACTGTAAAGGTGAAACTTTTGTGTATATAAACTCATATCTTTGAATTAGTAGTAAAATTACGTTAAAATAATACTAAGAAAATATATAAGTTTTGGGGGTAATGAATGAAGAAAGTATTTGAATACGTATTATTAACAATTGGCTCAATTATTGTAGCGGGTTCATTAGAACTTATTTTAGCACCTAATGGATTAGTAGATGGCGGGGTAACAGCCATTGCTATTATGGCGAATAAAGTTGCAGGATTGCCGCTTTATGGAGTGTTCTTAGGAATTAATATCCCGATTTTATTATTTACTGCAAAAGTAATGGGAAAGAAGTTCTTTATCCGTACATCCTATGCAAATGTTGTTACAACACTCGGATTGATTTATTTAAAACCGTTTCCAGCAATTACAACTTCTGAATTGTTAATTGTTCTTTATGGAGGAGTTCTATTCGGTGTGGGAGTAGGGATTGTAGTAAAAATGGGCGGAGCAATTGATGGATCAGAAATGTTAGCTGTTTGGATGAATAAACATTTTAAAGTGCCGATTAGTACATTTTTACTTGCTGTAAATGCGGTTATTTTCATTTTTGTTGCCATTTTATTTTCAATTGAACAAGCGATGTTCTCATTAGCAATTTTCTATATTGTTACGAAGATGATTGATTTCATATTAGATGGTATTAACCAAGGAAAGAGCGTTATGATTATTTCTGGTAAAAATAAAGAAATAGGCGATCTACTTATGAAAGAATTGCAATTATCCGTTACGTATCTACATGGAGAAGGTGGTTTTTTAGGAGAACATAAGAGAATCATTTATTGTATTACAAACCGTTTCATTTATCCGAAAATGAAAGATCTCGTTCTCTCTGTAGATCCAACTGCTATCATTGAAGCTTCCTATTCAACAGAAACAACTGGTGTTAAGCGTCCGGGAAGGACTGCGAGATCAGAAAAATAATGAATGAAAATAGCTCCACGTAAGTATAACTTGCGTGGAGCTATTTTTATTTAGCGAACCAGGCCTTTTTCAGTAATTGGACAACGGTTTCGATACGATCCTCTGGAATACTGCCAAAACCGAGCAATACATACGACTCATCCATTACATTATGAACAGAATCGTATGTGGAGAGAGGGTATAACTTAATACGTTCTTTTGCGGCTGCATGAATAAGTTCTTGTTCATTCATCCCGTTATGAACGTGAAGTACAATATGAAGTCCGGATTGTTCACCGAGTATATGAACGTTATTTCCCATCTCGTTTGTAATAGATTTAATTAAAGAAATATGTTTTCTTTTATATAACGTCCGACTTCGGTTAATATGACGTTCCCAATCACCATTTTGAATAAAGGTGGCAAAGGTAAGTTGTTGCAGCGTAGAAACTGTTTGTTTAAACATACCACCAAGCTCTTCATAGGCTCTTAACAGATGAGGTGGTAAAACAATATATCCCATTCGTAAAGAAGGTAAAAAAGATTTCGAGAAAGTTCCCATATAAATAACGCGTTCATTTGCATCTAGTCCTTGTAAAGAAGGAATAGGTTTTCCTATATAACGGAATTCCCCGTCGTAATCATCTTCAATAATATAGCCCTTACAATCATTCGCCCATTTTAATAACTCGAGTCTTCTAGATAACGGCATAATGATTCCAAGTGGAAATTGGTGAGATGGAGTGACATACGCTACATTACAACCCGATTCACGTAAAGCGGAAATATGAATCCCTTTATCATCTAAAGGGATAGGGTGAACGGTAAGACCAGAACTTTGAATCATAGCAGGAATACGGTGAAATCCAGGGTTTTCGATTCCGAATTCCTTTTTTGAACCAAGTAGTTGAAGTAGTAGCCAAAGAAGAGGCTGCGTACCTGCTCCAATAATAATTTGATCAGGTGAAGAATGTACCCCGCGAGCATGATATAAATACTTTGAAATATGTTCTCGTAGAACGAGCTCACCTTGTGGATCTTCCTTAGCAAATAATTCATTTTCATACTGAAATAAAGTTTCGTATATTGCTCTTTTCCAGTTTGTTATTGGAAAAGCTTTTTGATCAATAAGTCCTTGACTACAATCATAATCATATTGTTCGTCTTTTTTATTGTTAGCACTGTTTGACGCAATTTGCTGTTTCTTTTGAATGACATCAATATCAACTTCTGCAACAAAAATCCCACGTTTCGGTTTGCTTTCTACATACCCTTCAGCTAGTAATTGTTGATAAGCGGATTCCACTGTAATACGGCTCACATTAAGTTGCATAGCTAAATTTCTGTGAGAAGGAAGGCGTGTACCGGCACATAGTGACCCATGAGAGATTTCTCGTTTCATATATTCATAAATTTGTAAGTAAAGGGGTGTTTTACTTTGTAATACTAATGGGATAGTCAGATCCATTCGTGGACGCTCCTTTTCATACTGGCCTTATAAAAAAGAATAAAACTGTCACTTAAGCTAAGGGCAGTGGCTTTCTATAATAATGATATAACATTTAGAAAATTTTATAAATAGTAAGGGGAGAATCAAAATGAATATTAGAGAAGTAGTAACAGAAGCGGATTTACATGATGTATTTCCCGTATTACAGCAGTTACGAACGAAACTTTCAAGGGAAGAAGCAAGTTCTTTGTTTCAAAAAATGAAAGAAGAGAATTATAAACTATTTTCGCTACGTAATGAAGAGGATGAAGCAGTTAGTCTAGCTGGTGTAGCGATTTGTACGAATTTTTATAATGAGAAACATGTTTTCGTATATGATCTTGTAACTGCGGAAGCACACAGATCAAAAGGATATGGTAAAGTTCTGCTGTCATATGTAGAAAAATGGGGGGAAGAAAAAGGGTGCAGCTCTATCGTTCTTACATCTGCGTTTCCAAGAATGGATGCACATCGTTTTTATGAAAGAGAGGGCTATGATAAGGTAAGCTATTCTTTTTATAAAGAGCTATAATATTAAGTAGGTTCCATGTTTAAAAATATATGGAACCTATTTTCTTTTCTGGATTTGAGCTAGCAACAGGTCCAGTAATATAATTTGTCGAATATTAGAAAATAACAAGGGAATATTGAATTTGGAGAATGTTAGGAGCGTTTATACTTGGAAAAAATAAAGAAATTATCTATACCAAATGATGGAAGAGTCATCATTATTTCTGATATTCATGGAGAATTAAATCTTTTTAATGAACTACTACATAAAGTTAATTTTAAAGATGAGGATTATTTAATTATTAATGGTGATCTTTGTGAGAAAGGAAGAAATAGCATTGGCGTCGTAAACTATGTGATGGATCTAGTAGTTAGCAAGCCAAACGTTTATGTAATTGAAGGGAATTGTGAAGTTGTAGTTGAAGCACTTGTGAATGAAAATCCCGCGCTAATAAATTATTTATGTACGCGAAAGAATACAATTTTTAATGAGTGGCTAGCGGAATTGAGTGTTACCGTTAATGAAGAAAGTGATATTTGTGAAGTGAAAAACATATTGATGGGGCATTTTTCAAAAGAAATAAAGTGGCTAACAGAATTACCAACAGCGATTGAAACAGAAGATTATATTTTTGTACATGCTGGCCTTGATGATAAAGAAGATTGGAAAGAAACAGTGCGCAAAAATGCGATAGCAATGCCAGAGTTTTTCAATAAATCACATAGAGCAAATAAGTATGTAGTTGTCGGTCATTGGCCTGTTGTAAACTATTCAGACAAGGCACCGTCTAACAATCCAGTTATTGATGAGGAGAAAAAGATTATTGCAATTGACGGTGGAAATGCGATTAAAGAAGCAGGACAATTAAACGCATTTATCATTCAAAGGACAAGAGCAGGTGATACGTTTTCTTATACATATGTAGACTATTTTCCAGAGTTTGAAGTGATAGCGGATTTTAATGCGAACACATCAATGCAGGGCGGGGTGACATATCCGTATTATTACATAGATCCTATAGAGAAGATGAAAGATTATACGGTATGTAAGCAAAGAGAAACGAATAAATTACTCTCTGTGAAAAATGAATATATTAGGCAACTTGATTCAGGTGAATACACAGTGAAAACCGATATTTCTTGTGCACAAATAAGTGTAAGAAAAGGGAACATTGTGTCTCTCATTGATAATAGCTGCTCAGGATATGATTTAATTAAAAGAGATGGAGTAGAAGGCTGGATAGAGAAAGGTATTTTAGTTGAGATAGAAAAGATGAAATAGGAGGTATGGAGCCTCCTATTTTTTTATTACCTTTTTAAATGAGTAGATTGCTTGCTGTCTTTCATAAGTAAGTAAATCGTACTCGGTAAAATGGCAAGCGTCATTCCTAAAATAATTGCGATTATAGCATAACCTCTATACGGAACAGGAACGATAAATGGAAGCCCGGCTAGGAAAATACCTGCTATTATCATTGAAATACTACTAATATTTGAAGCTCTTTTTTCAAGGTGTTTATCATTCCATTCCAATGAAACCGTTGATTTACTCGTATCAATTTTGGAACTGAAATAGCCTATTAATATAAATAAAAGCCCTAATGCTAAAAATATTAAATGATCAAGAGGAAGAGTGAAGCCAAGAGCGATGAGAGCAATGACAATATCGACAAAAAATAAAAATAGTAAAATTGTGTTGCCAATCCAAAGGAGAAATTTCTGGTTACTCGCTGCTTTAGATAAAGCTAAAAATAAAAAGAATAAGAAGGTACATATAATTATATTTACGATAACAAAAGTACTTTTATCCATTGTTGATGTAGGCGTTCCATTGAAGTCCCATTTAGTAACAATACGTAATGGTAAGAAGAAATAGAGAATAATATTTGTTGTAATAATAGTGAGAAATAAAGTAATACTAAATCGATTATTCATTGAATCACCAGCTTTCCACATGAATAATTGGTATCTTATAACAAAATTATACAATATAATAAAGGATATTTGTTTTGATTTTTCTGAAGAAACATTATAATTATATATGAAATAAAGAGGAGTGTAGGAGGAAATTATGCAAAACGTAAGAGTAAAAGGGGATAAAGTTACAATTCGTGCAATTGAAGAATCAGATATAAAAACATTATGGGATCTCGTATTTAAAGAAGAAAATCCAGAATGGAAAAAATGGGATGCACCGTATTTTCCGTTTTCAATGCAAGAATACTCGTCTTATAAAGAGAAGATGAAAACTCGTTTAAAAGAGGAACCTCTATCCAATTTAATTATAGAAAATAACGGTCAAATTATAGGGACAATCGGGTTTTATTGGGAATATAAACCGACGCGTTGGTTAGAGATGGGGCTTGTTATTTATAATCCAAATTACTGGAATGGTGGTTATGGTACAGAGGCGTTAACATTATATCGAGATTTACTATTTGAAGAGATGGAGATTGGTAGAGTAGGAATCACGACTTGGTCTGGTAATGAACGAATGATGAAAGTAGCTGAGAAAATAGGAATGAGTTTAGAAGGTAGAATGCGCAAATGCCGTTATTATAACGGAACGTACTATGATTCTATTCGAATGGGAATGATTCGTGAAGAATGGGAAGCGTTATATGTAACGAAGGGGTGAGGAAGTATGTACGCTATTATTGCTACATTTGATCGTGTGTTTACTAATAAAATTATAGAATTGCAAAATGAAATAACAAATATCATTGGCACAAATCAATTAGCAGGAGTAGAACCTCATATTAAATTAGCTGATTACAATGAGGTAGATGTTAACTTATATACTAAGAAACTAGAGGAGTTTGTAGCTGTTCAAGAAAATATGTCTGCAATAAATTTTCCTTCTGTTGGAGTTTTTCCTACTAATGGAACGATCTTTTTAGCACCGACCATTACAGATGAATTGTTAAAACTTCATCATTCTTATCATGATAATTTTAAAACTTTTCATGATAATTTAAATTCATATTATGTGCCAGGAAAATGGGTTCCGCATTGTACGATTGCAAATAAGTTACATGCAAATCAGTTTTTAATTGCAATGGAATATATTTATGAAAAATTTGATTATGCAACAGCTTCAATTGAGAAATTAAAATTAATTGAGGTGAATTATGAAAAAGGTTTTGCCATTTCTTCTAGTATATTAGCAGAATATAATTTAAAGAGAATGGAGACAACGAGATGACATATGTAATTAGAGAAATGAAGCAAGAAGATATCCATGCGGTACAATCAGTAGCGAAAGTTGCTTGGCATGATACATACGAAAGCATTATTCCGAGAGAGATTCAAGACAGATTTTTAGACGAGGCCTATTCTGATGAAAAAATGAAATATCGTCTTGAAAATACACATTTATTCGTTGCGGAAGAAGAGGGAGAAGTAATTGGCTTTGCGAATTTTTCACCTGTTAGATTGCAAAACGAAGCAGAATTAGGAGCGATTTATTTGTTACCAGATCAGCAAGGGAAAGGGGTAGGAAGTGCTTTATTACAAAAAGGGTTAACGGAATTAAAAGGAATTCGGAAACTATACATTCATGTAGAAGCAGCGAATGAAAAAGGAAAACGTTTTTATGAAGCGAAAGGTTTTGCACAATTAGAGGAATTTGAAGAAGATTTTGAAGGACATATGATGCAGACAGTAAGGATGGTTTTATACGTATAGGGAGGATTAGTAATGAAAATTTTTGATTTTAGTGAAAAAGTGGGAAAGAAAATCTCAGCATTTCAATCTAATTTCATAATGTCGAAAATAGTAAATCATCAAGGGAATATACATATCGGTGCTATGCATTTAAAAGAAAATGGAATAATTGGATATCATGAAGCAGTTGTATCGCAACTGCTTCTTATTGTGGACGGAGAAGGATATGTATGCGGAGCAGATAAAGAAAAAGTAAAGGTGAAAACGGGACAGGCTGTGTTTTGGGAGAAGGGTGAATTTCATGAGACGAGAACGGAAAAGGGATTGATCGCAATTGTAATTGAGTCGGAGGAACTTGAACGAGCAATATTAATGCCTATTAAAGAGGAGAGTTGTGAAAAATGATAGAAAAGGCAAATCGGGAAGAAACGGACGAAATAATACAATATGCAGCTCAATCGCTTTTTGAAGGCACGAGGGGAAATTGTCAGTTAAGTACAGAGAAAGCGATTGAAATTACAAGGCCGATTGTAGAAAAGGGAGCATATTATTTAGTCGTTAAAGAAGAAAATAATGTGATGGGGTGGATATTAATAGGGGAAAATACGGACTATTTTTCTCATGAAAAACTAGGGTTTATATACGAATTATATGTTTTTCCAGAGTACCGCGGGAAAGGGTTGTCAAGAAAGTTAATGGGGGCTGGTATTAAGGAATTACAAAAGAATTATTCAGAAATTCGTTTGAATGTATTTGCTGGAAATTTTGCGAAAGAGATGTACGAAGAGTTTGGTTTTGTTGAAAGACAGGTAATTATGACTTTGAAGTGAGAAAAATAAAAAGAGAAAGAGAATATGTTGCCTATTTGTAAATGGTGTATCCGGCATTACAAATAGAATCAACTTACATAAATGAGATAGGACAAAATAATGATTTAGTGAACACTTTATTGCTGAAATTAAAAATGGATAAGTTCTTAAAGATACATAAAATAAAAGATTTTCTTTAAATTTATAGTTGATTTATAGAGTATGCTTAAAAACAAATAAATTAGTATTATATAATATAATGTTATTATAGTAAAAGATAAAATTTGGAAAAATATCATTTTTTTGTTTAGAAATTTTTAAATTATTGATATAATCAATTTGTAGAATTGATTTTTGGTTAATTTTACTATTTTTAAATTTTAAGGGGGATTTATTCATGGCAGGACAAATTCGCATGTCACCAGAGGAGCTTAAATCGAAAGCGACTCGATATGGACAAGGTGCAAATCAAATTGAGGACATTTTACGTCAACTACAAAACTTACAAAATGAATTAAGAGGAGAATGGGAAGGTCGTGCTTTCGAAGGTTTTGATCAACAGTTCAATCAATTAAAGCCAAAAGTACAAAACTTCGCAGAGTTATTACAAGAAATTAATATGCAGCTTAATAAAACTGCAGAAGCTGTTGCAAGACATGACGAAGATCTTTCTCGTAATTTCGGTCTACAATAAGACAGATAAAAAGAACTATATAATTTAGCCATGCAACCATACGTTGTATGGCTAAATTACTTTAAAACTAGAGTAAGATACGAAGTCTTTAACTTAATAGACTCGCAGTCGCAGGAGTGATAGGTAGTGAAAAAGTTCAAGTGGAGCATCTTGTTGTTTATTATTTTAGCTCTTGTGTTATCAACAGGGGTCTCCTATTTAGCGTTAAATCAAAATGTTAAGAAAGCAAATGAGAATACTACGAAAAAAATGACAGTTGCATTGGTAAATGAAGATCAAGGTACTGTATTTGAAGGTAATAAAATAGCGTTTGGAGATCAATTTGTTAAAAATGTAAATAAAAATACGAAACAAGAATGGTACGTAGTAAGTCGTGGTGTAGCAGAAAGTGGTTTGAAAAATAATAATTACAATATGATGATTGTAATACCTAACGATTTTTCTAGAAAGGCTGTTGCAATTGATTCAGAACTTCCAGAGAAATTAACTTTAAATTATAAAGTAAATGCAACTGGGAATAAAGATTTGAAAGCTGAGGCAGAAAATACAGCTTCTGCTATTTTAGAAGATTTTAATAAGCAAATTATCGATGTTTATTTTGCAAGTGTTATCGGTAAGTTGCAAGGTGCACAAGATAATATAGGTAAAATAATTGAAAAAGGGACCAATCAAACGACTATGTATAAAAAAGATGTACATAGCCCGTTGGCAAATTACACAAACCAATTTAAAACGGTACAAGATTACACTGGTATTTCTGTTAATAGTTTTAAAGGATTCCAAGATGTTTTAAAAGGGTTTGGACAAGCTTTAGATGAAGGGAATAAATCTAATAATACGTATTTAGAAGGATTTAATAACTTTCAAAAAATACAAACGGATAATAATCTGTTAGCGAATAATTTTACAAATCAATTTAATCAGTATATGAGTGATATGAATTCAGGCGATGTTTTAAAACAGTTAAGTGCATTAGAATCTGCGAATAAAATTATCGCAAATCAGTTTACGCTTTCAGAGAAAGATCCTAATATTTTAGCTGATGCTTCAACAATTCAAAAGTATTTAACAGATGTAAAAAAACAAGTGTCAGAATATGATACAGAACTTGCAGGAAAGTTAGAAAGTGATATTCAAGAGACGGTAATTAAAAAGTTAAAGCAATCTATGTCGAATGATGGAAAGCAAGAAATCTTTATAAATACATTAATGAAGCAACCAGATGTTCGAATAAAGAAACAAATCGAAAATTTAATTGCGAAATTACCGAGTTTAAACATGGAAGAAATCGGTCAAAGTGATTTGCCAGATACAACGAAATTACAACTGCAAAATGTAATTCAATTTACAAAAAAATATAATAAAGAAAATAATTTTTATTATGATCCTGTAAATAAAATATCTTTAGGAAGCGCTATTAAAGAAGTAAAGGATAAACTTTATACAGAGGGAATTACATTTAGTGATACTGCGAAAGTAATTAAAATGGAATCTTCACAAACTTTGAAGATAAATATTCCAGAAGAATTTAAACTAGATGGAAGTACAGAAGCGTTACATATTGATGGTGTGGATCGTACAAGTGACTTTCTTCAAAGCGAAGCAGGAGAAATTACAATAGCTCCTCGTAATGAAGGGGATATAAAGATTAGCTTGCATGTAAAGTTAAAAGATCCAAACATCAATATAGATGTTTTCTCTCCTGTAACGTGGCAGTGGGAATTGAGCGGGACTCATAAAAAAGAAACTAGTTCTGAAAAAGAAGAACCTAATAAAGAGGATAAAGGAACACAAACAGAAAATAGCAAGGTGGAAAATGTGGTTCATAAATCACAGTATGGCATAATGCCGTTAGTACACAGTGCTAAAAACCCTATTATTAAAAAAATGGAAAACACAACAGGGAAAGATAACGGAACCGGAGGAAGCCCAGGAGGCGGAACGGGAACAGACAACGGAACCGGAGGAAACCCAGGAGGCGGAACGGGAACAGATAACGGAACTGGAGGAAACCCAGGAGGCGGAACGGGAACAGATAACGGAACCGGAGGAAACCCAGGAGGCGGAACGGGAACAGACAACGGAACTGGAGGAAACCCAGGAGGCGGAACGGGAACAGACAACGGAACCGGAGGAAACCAAGGAGGCGGAACGGGAACAGATAACGGAACTGGAGGAAACCCAGGAGGCGGAACGGGAACAGACAACGGAACCGGAGGAAACCAAGGAGGCGGAACGGGAACAGATAACGGAACCGGAGGAAATCCAGGAGGCGGAACGGGAACAGACAACGGAACCGGAGGAAACCAAGGAGGCGGAACGGGAACAGATAACGGAACTGGAGGAAACCAAGGAGGCGGAACGGGGACAGATAACGGAACCGGAGGAAATCCAGGAGGCGAAACAGGAACAGATAACGGTAAAGTTATTGAAAGTACAACGAATCAAGTTGTACATCAAAAAACAGAAGTATTAACAAAAAATATATCTAATGTATTAATAAAAGAAGCAGTAGATACAGTTGAAAGTTATCAAGGTTTAATGAGCCTTTACGAAATGTATTATGGGATTGATTTAAGAACGAAAGATGTAGGTCCTAAGCTAGAAGAGGGAAGTTTAGATGCAATTGCAACTGAACAATCTTTGTATTACGTATTAAATAAACAAAGCTTAATTGACTTAATTTCAAATCTTGTTTCAGCTAGTATTACGAGTGAAGTAAAGCAAGATATGACAGGTTTAAAACAAAAAATAGACTCTTACCAACAGCTCATTACTAGTGCAGATCAAAATTCAATGCTACTAGCGGAGAAATTAAATGAAACGATGCAGCAAGCAACTAGTATGAATCAAAATTTAGGAGAGTATGTAAAAGGTTTAGCGAAATGGCGTGAGAGTAGCTTAAAGTTAGCTGAAGAACAACAAGTATTAACGACTAATAATGCAGGTGAGCAAACAGCTGTACTATCGTTAGACTCTGGTATTAAATCTTTAACGATGCAAACTCAGTCATTAGTAGAGAGTTCAAAGCATAGTTTAGCGACATCAGATGATGTGTATAAAACATTTGACCAAATTAATGGACAAGCAAAAGAAATTCAAGACAGCGGAACGACAATTGTTTCGAAAGCAGATTCCTTATTAAATGATTTTACGAAGAAAATGGAAGATGATAAAGCATTCTCGAAAAACTTTACGAAGATTTTGGCGAATAGTCGTATTGGAGACCGTCAAAATGAGATGCTATATGAGTTTTTATCTAGTCCAGTTCAGAAACAAAATGATGGGGTAATTGTAGCTGGTAATGCTTTTACACCATACTTAATCGTATTAACTTGTTTCATTGTTGCGTTATTTACAGCATATGCAATTGCGAATCAAGAAAAGAAACGAACGCAATCAGATCATTTTGAAGAGAGATTCTCTTTAATTGATATGAATGTACCAACTACAGTAGTAGCATTTGGAATATCGATTGTGGAAGGAATCAGTATAGGAGTCATCTCAGGCCGTCTTTTAAAATTCGGTCAGGATCAAAGTTTACTATGGATTGCGTTTATCACAATCATTATGATGGCGTTCGTATTAGTTTCAACATACTTACTACGACAAATAAAAATGGTAGGAATGTTTATCTTATTAGTATTTTTAAGTATGTATCTATTTTTAACTGAAGCAGTTGGAAGTAAAGTAGACCAAATGTCTTCTGTAGGCAAATTGCGTCAATTTTCACCGCTTCAATATATAGAGGGTTTTCTAAATGATTTTATTAGCGGTAAAGATACAGGAAAAGTTATTTTTATCGTATTGTTTGTAATTGCCATTATTGGATTGGTTAGTAATCTATTTGTATGGCATAAGAAATGGGAGGAAAAAGAAGTAAATGATCAAACAATGGAGCATAGTGGCTAAGTTATCATTTCTCTCTATCCTTTTACTGTTTGTCGCGCTACCGATAAGGAGCGCGGCTGACAGTTATCTTGGTGATGATGGGAAGATTAAGTTTAAAGTGGATCGACTTGAAGAAAGCGACCAAGAAAAAAATAAAAAGGAACATAAGGAAACAGAATTAGATAAAGCATCAATTGAGTTATTTAACCAAGATATAGAAGAAGAAATTGAGAAAAAGAAAAAGAAAGAACAAAAAGATATGGAAGCTCTGCGAGATTCTCTTTTTATAAAACAAAAAGAGAATAATAGTGTTAAAGATACGAAAAATAGTTTGTTTAGCAGTGAATACATTGTCAGAAAAAGTGCAGATGAAATAGCGAGTAATGAAACAATGAATGAAGAGCCAATTAGTATAACAATAATATTATTATTTGGCGGCGGCATTCTATTTATTTGCATCGGTATTTATACGGTTCTTCGTAAAAGTTGGAGGTAAAGCGATGGCAATACAAACACATATTAATGTAACAGTAGATTTTAATAAATGGAATGGAAATACATACGATTTGCGTATTCCGAATCATCAATCTATTAAATATTTATTGAAAAACTTATTAGATACGCTAAAGATTGATAATCATGAAGGTTCACATTTTGTAATTAAAGTGAAAAATAAGTCAATTGTTTTAACAGATAATGATCGTTTAATTGATCACCAAATAACAGATGGAGATATTTTGCAAGTTTTATAAAGAATATTTTTTACTTTTAGTTATTTGTAAATAAGTTATTAGGGGTTATAAAGAAAAGGAGAAGAGGATAAACATGACGGAAAAAACAATTCAAATTGATGCAATGAACTATCAATTTCAAATAGAAAAAGAAAATTGGAAATTGGAGATGACCAAATCTCAAACACGTATAAAAGACTTCCGTCAATTCGATATAATTGCGGGCGTATCATCTGAATTTGTACCATTAACGATAGAAGAAACGGATGATATGTTTACGTTTCTATATCAAGTAGATAAAAAATTATATAAGTGGGACGATCTTAGCCGCTTTGGAAGAAATGAGAAATTAAGACTACTTCGGAATGTTGCGCAGTTTCGTAAATATTTAAATAAACGAATCACGTTCTTTTTACATCCAGACAATATAGTTTTTAATGCGAATTTAATACCAAGCATTATACATAGAGGAATTCGAGATATTGTTCCGCCAACCCCATTATTAGAAGAGCAATTTTTAACGCAATATAAGTGTCTAATTATTGCTTTATTCTCCCAAAAACATAACTTTGATGATTTGTATGCTGGGTTACTAAAAGATGCAAAAGAAACAACATTTGAACAGACCGTTGCTCAAATGGAAAGCTTAGATGCATTACTGCAGTTTCTTGATGACAGCTTTGAGAAGGAACAAACAAAAACAGAAAAAAATATGCAGTTAGTACCTAAAAAAAGCTATAAATCGTTTAAATACTTAGCTTTTTCCTTCATAGCGGCGACAGTTATTTTAGCTGCTCCTTTAATATATTTCACTTTTATAAAATTTCCTTATCAAAATAAATTATTAGAAGCAAATGCGAGTTTCATAGCAACTGATTATGACAAAGTCATTACGCAATTGAATGAAGAGGAGTTTGAATCATTACCGATTGCATCTAAATATGAGTTAGCATTTGCATACATTACAGCTGAAAAACTAGGTGAAGCTCAAAAGAAATCGATTATGAAAAACATTAGTTTGAAAAGTGATGAAAAGTATTTGCTGTATTGGATGTATAACGGAAAAGGTAATTTTGATAAATCATTAGATCTAGCTAAGACACTTGATGATCCTCAGCTTATTATGTACGGCCTTGTTAAACAAATTGAATCACTGAAAAATAATCCGGATTTATCAGGAGAAGAACGTGATCAAAAGTTAAAAACATATGAGCAACAATTAGATGAATATAAAAAGAAATATGGCAATTCATCAAGCGATAAAAATTTGTCGGACACAGAGAAAAAAGAGTAAGCACTTGATGAGACAGTTGAAAAGGAGCAGTGAACACGGATGGAGCAACTATTAGTATTGACTTATGGAGACAAAATATATAAGTGCACATTACATCCAAATGAGCAATCAATAGTGTCGATTGGAAAAGAGTGGACAAATGATATTACGAATCCAAGTTTAGAACAAGAAATAGAGTTAAAGTGGAATAATGAAGTAAATGCTTGGATGGTACAAGATCAATTAATAGAATTCAATAAGGAAATTGAGATTGGGAAAACAAGAGATGTGAGCTTGAAAATCTTTATATCTATTGTTGGCACAACTAAAGTGTTTGATATCGGAACGAAACATTCTCTTACAGTGAGTCAAAACGATTACGATGATATTTCTATTACTGGGACTAGTGTAGATTTAATGCTATCTCGCGAAACGTTGTACGATTCTTTTAAAGTGAACGTGTATGGCGGGGATGTATTTCATAATTATACGAAGTTAAAAGATAGCGTTATGTTGGAATCAGGAGACGTATTATATTTTGATGGTATTTTATTGGAGATTGGTAGTGAAGACATTCAAGTACTTTCTTCAGAAGATAAAGTGAAATCTGCGTTACCTATTTTAGTAGAATCAGAAACGAATTATCAAAGTGGTTATCCAGACTATCATCGTTCACCACGTATTATTTACCGTGAACCAGAAGAGAAAATGATAATTGCAAAGCCTTCAAGTATGCCATCAAAACCAACGGAGCATTTAGCAAGAATCATTGCACCTTCACTTGTCATGATTGTCGTAACTGTATTACTTGCTATTTTCATGAAATATGGAATGTTTATTATCGCATCGATTGCGATGACATTAGTAACGATTATTGTTTCTGTCACATCTTATATAAAAAATTTAAAGCAATATAAAATTGACATTGTGGAACGTGATAAAAGTTATAGAGAGTATATAAAACAAAAAACGAAAGATTTACATGCAGAAAGTGAAAAGCAACGTCATGCATTACAATATCATAATCCAAATGTTGAAGTGATACGTAATATGGCTGTGCAAGTAAATCCACGTATATATGAAAAAACAATGCTACATCATGATTTCTTAACATTTAGCGTTGGAACAGGACAAGCTAATACAAGTTTTGAAATCCAATTTAATGAAGAAGAATTTAGTCAAACGAAAGATGAATTAATTGATATAGCACGTGAACTAAGACAGCGTTATCTATCATTGGAAGATGTACCAGTTGTAACAGATTTAATGAATGGACCAGTCGGTTATATTGGACAACGCTCTTTAGTGTTAGAGCAATTACAATTATTAGTTGTACAAACCGCATTATTCCATAGTTATTATGACTTGCAGTTTATTACTATTTTTCCTGAAGAAGAAAAAGAAAAATGGGATTGGATGCGTTGGTTGCCTCATGGAAGTGTTCGCGATATAAATGTACGTGGATTTGTATACCATGATCGTAGCCGTGATCAAGTGTTAAATAGTTTGTATCAAATATTGAAAGAACGAAAATTAAAACTAGATGAAAAAAGTTCAACTAATGAAAAAATGTACTTTGCACCGCACTATGTCGTTCTCATTACAGATGAAAAACTAATACTAGACCATGTTGTTATGGAATTCTTTAATGATGATCCGAGTCAATTAGGTGTATCGCTTGTATTTGTACAAGATGTTATGCAAAGTTTACCGGAGCACGTGAAAACGGTAATTGATATAAGAGATGCAAAACAAGGGAACATCATCTTAGAGCAAGGAGAACTTGTTAACCGTCAATTTAAACTCAATCACGTACCGAAAGGGTTCAATTTAGAAGACATTTCACGAGCATTAGCACCGTTAAATCATTTACAAAACTTAAAAAATAGTATCCCAGAAAGTGTAACATTTTTAGAAATGTACGGTGTTGAGAAAGTAAAAGAACTGAATATCACAAGTCGCTGGGAGAAAAATGCAGCGCATAAATCTTTAGCTGTACCACTTGGATTACGTGGTAAAGAAGATATCGTAAACTTAAACTTACACGAAAAAGCACACGGACCACACGGGTTAATAGCAGGTACAACAGGTTCAGGTAAGTCGGAAATTATACAATCGTATATTTTATCTCTAGCAGTCAATTTCCATCCGTACGAAGTAGCCTTTCTACTAATTGACTATAAAGGCGGCGGTATGGCGAATTTATTCAAAAACTTACCGCATTTATTAGGAACAATTACGAACTTAGATGGAGCGCAAAGTATGAGAGCGCTCGCATCAATTAAAGCTGAATTACAAAAAAGACAACGATTATTTGGGGAAAATGATGTAAACCATATTAATCAGTATCAAAAACTGTATAAAGAAGGCTTAGTAAGTGAACCGATGCCACATCTATTTTTAATTAGTGATGAATTCGCGGAATTGAAGTCAGAACAACCAGAATTTATGAAAGAGTTAGTTTCAACAGCGCGTATCGGTCGTTCACTCGGAATCCATTTAATATTAGCTACGCAAAAACCGAGTGGTGTTGTAGATGATCAAATTTGGAGTAACTCGAAATTCAAACTAGCACTAAAAGTTCAAAATACGTCAGATAGTAATGAAATTTTAAAAACACCAGATGCTGCTGAAATTACATTACCAGGACGTGCTTACTTACAAGTTGGGAATAATGAAATTTATGAACTATTCCAATCAGCTTGGAGCGGAGCAGACTATGTAGAAAACAAAGAGGATAAAGAACATTTAGACGCAACAATCTATGCAATAAATGATCTAGGACAATATGAAATATTAAGTGAAGACTTAAGTGGACTTGGTAGCAGTAAAGAAGTAATAAGCGTACCATCTGAACTGGATGCTGTTATTGACTACATTCACGATTACGCAGAAATAAATGAAATTGAAGCGTTAGCTAGACCGTGGTTACCGCCACTTCCAGAAAGCGTATATTTACAAGACTTACACGCTATTCAGTTCAAAGAAGCATGGACGAAAGAAAAGAAACCATTAAAAGCAACAGTTGGTCTACTAGATCAGCCTGAATTACAATCACAAACACCATTAACACTAGATATTAGTAAAGACGGACACGTAGCGGTCTTCTCAAGCCCAGGCTACGGAAAATCAACATTCTTACAATCAGTCATTATGGATGTAGCTCGTCAGCATAGTCCGGAGCATTTGCATGTGTATTTAGTGGACCTTGGAACAAATGGTCTTCTACCTTTAAAAGGATTACCTCATGTAGCGGATACGATTACAATTGACGAATCAGAAAAATGTTTAAAGTTTGTTGAAAGATTAACTCAAGAAATGAAAAATCGTAAACGATTATTAAGTGAATATGACGTTGCAAATATTGAAATGTATGAAAAGGCAAGCGGGAAAGAAATACCACATATTATTATTGCAATTGATAATTATGATGCAGTAAAAGAAGCGAAGTTCTATGAAAGCTTTGAAATGCTAATTATGCAAATTGTCCGAGATGGTGCAAGTTTAGG
The DNA here is from genome assembly GCF_044908765.1 of Bacillus sp. RC251. Classification (NCBI taxonomy): domain Bacteria; kingdom Bacillati; phylum Bacillota; class Bacilli; order Caryophanales; family Bacillaceae; genus Bacillus; species Bacillus sp. RC251. The sequence continues at coordinate 1,112,119 of NZ_JBIYDP010000001.1, forward strand.
AATTCATACTTTAATTAGTGCAGGGCGACAAAATGCACTTAGAATTCAATTGTACAATAATATTAAAATCCAAACTTGCCTATATATGATTGATCAAAGTGAAGTAGCTAGTATTGTAGGGAGATCTGATATAAAAGTGGAAGAAACAGCAGGAAGAGCGTTAATAAAACTAGAATCTCCTACATTATTCCAGGCTGCATTGCCTACGAAAGCAGAAGATGAACTACAACAAATTCAATTATTACAACAAGAAGCAAATGATATGGACCGAGAATGGGATGGAGAACGTCCGAAGGCAATTCCAATGATGCCAGAAATTATTGATATTGCTACTTATCGTAAAAATAAAGACGTTACAAAAGCTCTACAAGCAGCAAGAATTCCAATGGGACTTGATTTTGCAAACGTAGAAGTTGTAGCTCATGATATTGCAGTGAATGATCATTTAATGATTTATAGTGTAGATGATAGTATGAGAAAACAAATTGTATCTAGCATCCTATCTCAATTGAATAAAGATTATTTTGAAAGTGTGACGTTAGTGGATACAGCAGAGTATAGTTTCGTTCAATATAAAGATAATGTGACGCATTATATTGTAGACGAAAATGAAATAAATATGCATGCGAAGTATTGGATGGAAGTAATTCGCGAACGAGCTTTTGAATTAGCACAAGCAAGACAAGAAGGTAGAGAAATTCCTACATTCACAAAACAACTCATTATCATGACAAATGTTGAAGAATTTAGTAAATTTGTTTATTTAGAAATGGAGGATGCAGCAACTTTAATTGATCTATCTCGTACAGTAGGCATTTACTTTGTATTAGCAGGTCACCACGATTACATGGACCGAAATCGTGAAGCTCTACCTATGAAAATGAGAAGTAAACTAACAGCAGCAATTATCGCAATGCCATTAAATGATCAAAGTATCTTCAACATAAAATATATAAGCAACGAAGCGCCATTAGGTAAAGATGAAGTGTATTACTATCAAAAAGGGAACATAATGAAACTAAAAATGCCTAGAGTAACTAACGAGGTGACAGTATGAAATTAAAGAAGAAAGCTAAGGTGATGATAGTCGTGTCAATAGTGGCAAGTTTATTAAGTGGATGTGGTTTTGGAGAGACAAAGATAGAGTATGAGAGATTAGTAAAGGCGTTGGATGAAGGGGACATGAAGACTGTTATGTCTGCGAGTGATGATGGGTATGCGTATGTAACCCAAAGAGGTATATATAGTACATTTGAACAAAAGGAAGATGGAGAGCATAGTAAAACAATCTACCAAACTTCGACAGGCGTATATAATATAAAAGATAAAAGTTTATATGGGAATACAACACAAGAAATTACCTCGGAAGTAGATGATAAAAATTATAAAGAAGAAGTTAATTATAGTACAAATATTATGTATAAAAATGAAAAGGTGCAAAGTCCGGATTCAAATCTAGATGTTTCATACGTGAACTTAATTGTAGATCGTTTAAAAGGAATAGGGAAACTAAAGATAAAACCTGGAGATGATATAAAAAAGTTTGATCAACCTAATTCAGTGGGATATCGACTAACTGAATCCGAATTCCAGAGTATTATTAATGGTAAGTTAAAAATAAATTATGATGAATATGATGGATCAACAATTTCACTAAGTTTTGACTCTGCAAAAAATCCCAAACAGATATTACAATTAAGTATTGATATAGATTATAAAACAAAAAATGAAGATGGAAAAATAGTGAAAAATATGGTCCAAATAATAACATATTTTGATAAGAAACAAAATAATATTCATGATGGGAAAAAAGAATATTTAAATTATAAGGAAGATTACACAAAATAATAAATGCTTAGGAGAGAGGGAGAAAATGGGTAAGGAAGTGAAACTAGGTAATAAGTTAAAAATAAGTTCTGATTGGGGGAAATTAGAGCTAGCAGGTGAGGATATCTATAAATTTAAAGCTGGTAAGCCTCCATATGATAAATCAAAAATAGATAATATAACGAGATTAGAAAAAAGATTTAATGCAACAATTGTAGATCGACAAGTTGATGAGAATACAGGATTTGCTGCATACGCTTTTAAAGATAACTCTACAGGAGAAATTGTTATAACATACGTAGGAACGGAAGATGCAACGGATGCAATAACAGATGGTGAAATTGGAGGACATAATATAACTGGTGCAAATAAAATAGTGTTAGGTAATTGGGAACACGATTTTACAGTCAAACAGTATGATCAAGGAGAAGAATTTTATTTGAAGGTTAAACATGATAACCCTGCTGTCAAAATTAGTGTAACAGGGCATTCATTAGGTGGTGGTTTAGCTAATACGGTATCGTTAAGGCACCAAGAAGATAATATTGAATCATTAACATTAAATCCAGCACCTATATTAAATCGAGATGTTGATAAATTTGGTAATGGATTTGATATGAATAATATTAGGAATGTTATTAATGAAAAGGATCCATTACATCTCGGAATAAAAATGGCGGATTTTACAATACCTGGGAGAATGTATATAATTCCAAACCAAGCATGGCATTCTTACGTTTTCTCTATGAAAGATTATGATAATAATGGCAAGTTAATATGGTTTGATAAATTACCCAGTACTAATGATACTGGAGGGGATATAATTCCAGGTTTTGTAGAGTTTACCCAATCGGCAGGTGGTTTTTATACAGGTCTTATAAATAAAAAATTTGATAGAAAAGTTTCTTTAGCGGAAGAACAAGTCGCAGGTATAGGAATAAACTTTATCATACAAGGAACACCGATTTCATCGATTTTATGGGTGGCACTTACCTATTCAGATGCTGTACAAGCTGGGAGAGAGTATAGAAAAATAAAGGGTCAAGTGAAAGAAAGTATTTATAACCTCAATAAAAAGTATGAAGGACTAAAATCTCAAATTACAGCAGAAGCAATCCAATTTAGTATAATGGCTACAAGTGAAATTAAAGGAGCGGTAGATATCGCTGTAGAATGGATTGAAACAACTTTAGCGAAATGTAAGGAAAAAGTTTTAGAAGTATTAGAGTCTGTATTTAATACTGCTATAAATTTTTTAGCTGGAAGTGTTGTAGTATATTTAGCTACAAGTGAAATTTTAGAAATTGCAAAAGAAGTTGCAGCTTCTTACGTGCAAGATTTACTAGATTTGTTTAAAGGAGATTTTGTAGTTGATACAAATGTAGCTGCAATTGTATCTGAACATATATTAAGTCATCGTCACTCATTGTTAAATCTCTTTATGAATGATAACAGCAGGGGGATAAACCGTTCTTTATTAGGTGAAATTGCTAAAGATGTGAAGGAGTTATCAAAAGATTTAAAGCAATTAAACGACGATGTTTCAGAAGCGGTATTTTCTATGTTTGCAAAAGACGAAGAATTAGGAGCAGTTTCATATTATTAAAGCTCCAAGTTTATAAATTTAAAAGAGAGGGGTATGAAGGTGGATTTACATACGATAATGTCAAGGGTTCATAGTACATTTCCAGCTAGTGGTGGACGAGAACAAATTATAAACGTTGTAGTGCAATTAGAAAAAGCAGCTGCATCTTTAACAGGGGAAATTAGAAGGTTAGAGAGTAGTATTGATAGTACATTACAAGGAAAAACACGTGAGGCATTTATTGATCGGATCCGTCAATTAGAGAAAAAAAGACAAAAAATAGAAGAGAAAATTAGCGTACTAAAAGGGACAGTGAATTAATATGAAAGACTATATGGATAAAGTATTACCTTTAGGCAGTGTTGTAAGATTGGGTCTTAAAGAAGAGGAAGATGCGGAGTATGTAATTACTACGAGAGGTTTATTACTTGATGAAAACACATTCTATGATTATGGCGGAGTGTTGCATCCAGTGGGTTTAACCGAAGAGACGTATAAATTATTTAACCACGCGGATATTGCAGAGGTTAAATTTGAAGGGTATCGAAATAAAATTGAAGGTCAATTCGCAGCTAAGTTTAAAATGTGGCGGAATGAGTTTGTTGAAAAAGTAATTGAAAAAAATAAAAAGCAACAACAAGCACAAGAGTTAGAAATAAAGAGAAAAAAATAAATTTAAAAGGAAATAAGCTTTCCTCTTCCAAAATGGAAAGAGGAAAGCTTATTTTGATTGAATAAGGGTGACAGTATGAAGTTAAAGAAGAAAGCTAAGATGATGATAGTTCTGTCAATAGTAGCTAGTTTATTAAGTGGATGTGGTTTTTGGGAGACAAAGATAGAGTATGAGAGATTTGTTAAGGCGTTGGATGAAGAGGACATGAGTACGGTAATGTCTGCGAGTGATGATGGATATGCTTATGTGACTCAAAGAGGTATTTATAGTACGTTTGAGCAAAAAGAAGATGGAGAGCACAGTAAGACAATTCGTCAAACTACGGAAGGTGTATATAATACAAAAGATAAAAGTTTATATGGAGAGGCGATACAAACAGTTGCGACTGATATAGAAAAAGACAAGGGAAAAAGGACAAATGAAAATTATAAAAAAGAAACTATTTATAGTACTCATGTTAAGTATGAAAATGGACAGGTGAAAAGTTCGGATTCAAATCTAGATGTTTCATACGTAAACTTAATTGCAGATCGTTTAAATGGGATAGGGAAACTAAAGATGAAGCCCGAGGATGATATAAAAAAGTTTGATCAGCCTAATTCAGTGGGATATCGACTAACTGAATCTGAATTTAAAGATATTATTAATAATAAATTAAAGATACAATACGATGAATTTGATGGAGCAACAATCGTATTGCACCTGGATGCTCCAAAAAATCCAAAACAAATTTTGCAAATGAGGATAGATATAGATTTTAAAGAAAAGAATGAGGATGGAAAATTAGTAGAAAATATGTTCCAAATAATAACGTATTTTAATAGAAAACAGGATAATAACCAAGATGCGAGACAGGAATATTTAAAATACAAGGCGCAGTACAACAAAAGAGATTGTTAAGAGTGGCGATGAAAATAAAAAGGTATAAAATCAGTGAATAAGAAAATTGCATCTTTATTTTGGTAATATACTATAGTTCGGGGAAAGGTGGAGTTAACAAATGTGGAACATAAAAGAAGAAGATTTAGATGAATTTAGAATTACATGTAGAAATCGTTTAAGTCCTGAGGCTGCTGTAGGTTTTATGTTAGGTTCAATCATATACACCTCATTAATAATGTTAGGTGTAATTTATGGTTTGGTGAAATTTGGTTGGTCCGTATATCCTAGTTTACTAGATGAAACAATTATTAAAATAGAGTTATGTTTGTATAGCATACAAATCATTTTTCTTATTGTATATTTATTTCCAAAAGCTCGTTTTAAATTACAAAAGTTACAAGCTATGGTTATATTGTTATATACACTTCAACTTGCGACTATAGGATTTGTAACAGTAGGTGTTTCGAGTATTTTCGGTTATTCAAATGATCGTGTTACATTGACTTATGTAGCCTTATTATTGTTAGGAGCTTTTATTATTCATATTTTTACAACAATTAATACCTTTAAGCAAGCTAGCGAAGGCGCATTTAGTAATTGGGAAAATTCAGTTTCATTTTTTAGTAAGACAAAAGATTTTTTAATGATTGCCTCTATATTATATGTATTAACTCTCCTAATCTTAATTTATATTAATAATGATTATACGATGGAGCAAATAGGTTGGTATTCTGTATTGACCCTTATACTGTACGCGGTGGCCATAGGCGCAGCTGAGTTCCAACTATTAGTCTATTGTAGATTTAAGTTTCCGTCATTTTATATTTCGTGGGAGGAACATGAAAGAGAACGTCAGAAAAGACTAAAGCTTTATGAAGAGAAGGGAAAAAAGAAAACTAAAGAAATAAAATAAGTTTTGCGTCGAAATGGGGAAAGATGAATGCTTAAAATAAAAGAAGAAGATTTAGGTTTTTTCGAAATTACAAATAAAAACCGATTAAGTCCTGATGGTGTAATGGCCTTTTTAGTTGGAGTTTTTGTATACGCTTCATTACCGATGTTTTTTATTGTTTTGGGTTTTTTACAACTTGGTTGGGAGGCTTATCCAAAATCTTTTGAACGAATAATTGTTTCTGTAGAGTTAGCATTATATATTCTGCAAATCCTTTTTTTGATTATCTATTCATTTCCGAAATTAAGATTTAAATTACAAAAGTTACAAGCCGTTTTAATTGTTTTTAACTCGTTTCAGGTTGCAACGGTAGGTTATGCGTATGTATTAATTGAAGCAATATTTGGATATTCTTGTGAAAATCTAACGGTATTTTATGTAGGTCTATTATTATTAGGAGCGATAATTACTCATATTGTAATAACAATCCATACTTTTAAAAAAGCAAAATATGGAGGCTATAAGTTAGAAGGGGAATCAGTCTCATTTTTTACTAATACAAAACTCTGGATGTTAATTGGAATGGTAATTTATATAGTTGTCCTATTGATATTAATCTTTGCAAGTATTCGTTTTGCGCTAAAGCCGATGGTGTTTTATTTTTTACAAACAATTATATTATATGTATTTGCCGTTGCATCAGCAGAATTCGTCCTATTGGTGTATTGTCGCTTTAAATTTCCATCATTTAATATTACGTGGGAACAACATGAAAAGGAACGCCAAGAATTTATAGCAAATAGAAAAAGAATAAGAGAGAAAGAACAAAAGCGAAACAAAAACTGAAATGAAAGTTGTAAATGATACTTGTAAACTTATATTGAAGATAGAATGAATACATTATTCATAAATTAACTAGTAAAGAGAGGGATGTAATGTCTTGAATAAAGATTCAAAAACTGTAAAAAAAGAAAAAGGTTTTTTTGAAGGTGTAATAGCACCTATTATTGTTGGGAGTATGTTTATCTTTTTACTTCTATATAAAGTAGCAGAGTTTCTGGGGAAGTGGCTCATTATTTTGTCAATACCGAGCTATATTGTTACTATGTTTATTTTTTTATACCAGAAAGAATATGGAGGTGTATTGGTTTGTGGAATAGGCTTAATACTAATGCTATCGCTGTATTTTTTGTTTGTTAAAAAAAGTAAAAAAGGCTAGTTTAATATGAAATACTAAAAATATTTATTTACTCTCAGTTTGTCTACAAAAATAGAGTTATTACATGATTTTAGAAAAGATGGTGTAATTATATGTGGAATATAAAAGAAGAAGATTTAAATGAATTTAAAAGTACTTGTAAGAACCGCTTAAGTCCCGACTGGGCTACAGGGTTTATGTTTGGAACGATGTTTTTTATTTCATTAATAATGTTTTTTCTTATTGTAGGGTTAATAAGGTTTGGTTGGAGTTATTACCCGACTCTCTTTGATAAAATAATTGTTAGCCTTGAGTTAGTACTTTATAGTCTTCAAGTAATTTTTTTAATTATTTATCTGTTTCCTAAGATGCCATTTAAATTACAGAAACTACAAACACTTGTGGTACTATTATATGCATTTCAGCTAGGCACTATAACATTTACAATGTTGATAATTCCAGGAATGTAAAATTATTCAATTGATCAAAGTACATTAATGTATGTTGGGTTATTATTTTTAGGTGCAGTCATTTTACATATTTTAGCGACTATTGATACTTTTAGACAGGCAAGTAAAGGGGCATTTAATAAGGGAGAAGAATCCTCTTCATTTTTTAGTAAAACAAAGAGGATTACAATAAAGTGTGCTGTAATTTATGTGCTAATTCTTCTCATTTCAATTTATGTGCATAATGATTATACACTGAAGATTTTAGGATTGTATGCGGGAGGAACTCTAATCATGTACGCGGTAGCCATAGGTGCAGCAGAGTTCCAATTATTAGCCTATTGCAGATTTAAATTTCCGTCATTTTATATTTCGTGGGAGGAACATGATAGGGAACGGCAGGAATTCTTAAAGCGTTATAAAGAGAGAGAGGAAAAGAAAGCGAAAGAAATAAAATAAGTTTCGGATTCTGAAAATTCGAACAGAACATATAAGCAATTAAGGATTGTATATAAATCAATGCTATTAAAAATTAAAGCATCTTCAATATAATCTGTATGAGTAAATAAATAGCAGTAAGTAAAGGTGAAATGTATTACTTTCCAAAAAGGAACATAATGAACTTAAAAATGCCTAGAGAAATCAACGGGGTGTCAGTATGAAGTTAAAGAAAAAATCTAAGATGATGATAGTTCTGTCAATAGTAGCAAGTTTATTAAGTGGATGTGGTTTAGGGGAGACGAAGATAGAGTATGAGAGATTAGTAAAGGCATTGGATGAAGGTGATATGAAGACGGTTATGTCTGCGGGTGATGAAGGGTATGCGTATGGGAAAGAAGAGGTGAGGGATAGTACTTTTATTGAGGATAATAATAAGCAAATAGGAGTAGTTTATCAAACAACGCAAGGTATTTATAGTATTAAAGATAAGATTCTTTTTGGTGAGACACAAAAGAAAGTCAATACTCCAGTTGAGGATGAAAAACATATTGACAACCCACAATATAAAGAAGAATTTGTATTCAAGTCAGATATAAGATACGAAAATGGACAGCTAGAAGCTTCAAATCGAGGGAAAGATATGTCTAATATAAAATTAATGCTCAATAGAGTGCAAGGAATAAAAGAATTGAAACCAAATGTGAATAAAAAAAGCTTCAGCCAACCAGCTACGATAAGCTATAATTTATCAGAAACTCAATTTAAAGAGATATTTAATGGGAATTTAGGATTAGAGTATGAGAAGTTTAGTTATGCAACACTACTAATTGAATTTAATTCTGCTAAGGATACAAAGAAAAATCCGATGGAAATAACAGAGATAACAATTTCGATAGGCTATAAACAAAGAAATGAAGAAAATAATATGATTAGGCATGATCAAGAAATAACAACATATTTACATAATAAAGAAGAAAATAATCAGAAATCAAAAAAAGATTACTTACAATATGAAAAGAAATTTAAAGAAAGCCATTAATATATATAAGGGGGAGAATATGGTGAACGAGGAAGATTATAAATTAAGTAGTGATGTAGGAAAATTAAGATTATCAGCAAGAGATATTTATGATTATAATGCACAAGAAAAAAATATAATAACTCTGATCCAATAATAAATAAACAGAAGTTACAAGACAACTTTAATGCTAATCTTATAGCTTCTGATGATATTCATTCAGTAACTGGATTTGGGGCATATGCTTTAGAGAATAGAAACACGCATGGAATTTTCATTGTATACGTTGGAACCCAACCGAGCCAAATAGGCGATTTAGCAACCGATGGAGCAATTTGGCTGCATAATTTAACTAATTCACCTATATTGGGGTCATTAGCGGAATTTCAGTATAGTCAAGCAGAAAAAATTTATGAAAAAGTCAAGGCGGGTAATAAAGGAAAGAAGATAACTTTATTAGGGCACTTTGAATCTGAATTTAAAAATATTATTAATAATAAATTAAAGATACAATGCGATGAATTTGATGGAGCAACAATCGTATTGCACCTGGGTGTCCAAAAAATCCAAAACAAATTTTGCAAATGAGGATAGATATAGACTTTAAAGAAAAGTTAGTTTAATAATAAATATCAAAAATATTTATTTACTCTCAGTTTATCTACAAAAATAGAGTTATTATATGATTTTAGAAAAGATGGTGTAATTATATGTGGAATATAAAAGAAAAAGATTTAGATGAATTTAAAATAACATGTAGAAATCGCTTAAGCCCAGAATATTCTATGGGGTTTATGTTTGGAGGAATAGTTTATAGTTCATTATTCATGCTTTTTATTTTGGGAGCATTATTTAAATTTGGCTGGGGTTATTATCCAAATCTCTTTGACAAAATAATTGTGAGTATTGAATTAGTGTTATATGGTTTGCAAGTAATCTTTTTCATTCTATATCTAATTCCAAAAGCTCGTTTCAAATATCAAAAGTTGCAAGCATTTGTGATATTATTATTTGCATTTCAGCTAGGAACTATAGGATTCACATTATTTATACTTCCAGCAATTTCGAATTATTCAATTGATCAAATTACATTATTGTATGTGGGTTTATTGTTTCTAGGAGCAGTTTTTGTTCATCTGGTGACAACGATTGATACCTTTAAACAAGCAGAGAGTGGAGCATTTAGTATGGATGAAAGAGCAACTTCATTTTTTAGTAAAACAAAAGGCAATGCAATGATTGGTGTTACGATATATGTACTAACCCTTCTTATTTTAATTTATTTTCATAATAATTATGAAACAGGGGTTTTAGTGGGGTATATGGCAGGAACCCTTGTAATGTACGCGGTAGCCATAGGTGCAGCAGAGTTCCAATTATTAGCCTATTGCAGATTTAAATTTCCATCATTTTATATTTCGTGGGAGGAACACGAAATGGAACGTCAGAAAAGACTAAAGCTTTATGAAGAGAAGGAAAAAAAGAAAACTAAAGAAATAAAATAAGTTTTGGTTTCTGAAAATTCGAATAGAATATATGAGCAATTAAGGATTGTATATAAATCGATGCTATTGAAAATTAAAGAATATTCAATTTAATCTGCATAAGTGAATAAATAGCAGTAAGTAAAGGTGAAGTGTATTACTTTCCAAAAGGGAACATAATGAACCTAAAAATGCCTATAGTAACTAACGGGGTGTCAGTATGAAGTTAAAGAAAAAATCTAAGATGATGATAGTTCTGTCAATAGTAGCAAGTTTATTAAGTGGATGTGGTTTTGGGGAGACGAAGATAGAGTATGAGAGATTAGTAAAGGCGTTGGATGAAGGTGATATGAAGACGGTTATGTCTGCGAGTGATGGCGGGTATGCTTATGTAAAAGAAGAGATTAGGGATAGCACGTTTTGGGCGGAAAATGATAATCGCATTAGCGTTGTATATCAAACAACAGGAGGAGTATACAATATTAAAGAAAAAAAGTTCTATGGAACAACTTTGCAAGAAATTGCTAGTTCATTAAATAGTGAGCAAAAAAAAGAAGAGATTGTATATAGAACTAGTATTAAATATGAAGATAATCAATCAAAAAGTCCAGATCAAAATTTGGACGTTTCGAATGTTCGATTTATATTTAATAGATTAAAGGGAATAGATAGTTTAAGACCCAAAAAAGATAAAAAAGATTTAGTGAGTCATCCAAGGTAACATATTACTTAACTGAATCGCAATTTCAAGAAATAATTAATAATAAGTTAAAGGTGGACTACGATAAATTTGATGAAGCAATATTATTAATGGAATTTAGTTCGGCGAAAGATTCAAAAGAAAATCCAATGGAATTCACTACAATAAGCATCACAATGGGATATGAAAAAAAGAATAAAAAAGGCCGATTAATAAGGCATGATCAAAAAATAGCAATCTATTTAAATAGTAAAGAAGATAACGATAAAGCTTCTAAAACCCGATATGAGAAGTATGAAAAACAATATTCGAATAGCAAGTAATGTATAAAATAAGGGGAAAGGTGTAGTTATGGTATGAGTAAAAGGTTAGTTAAAAAAATAGTTATTGTAATGACTGTAATGTTTTTACTAAGCGCGTGCAGTTTCGGGGAAACAAAAATAGAGTATGAGAGATTAGTAAAGGCATTGGATGAAGGTGATATGAAGACGGTAATGTCTGCGAGTGATGATGGATATGCATATGTGAAAGAAGAGACTAGCGACAGTACTTATGAAGAAAAAGAAGATGGTGAACATAGCAGGATAATATATCAAACAACCCATGGAATATATAATGTGAAAGAAAACGACTTATATGGGAAAACAACTCAAAAGATTGCTACTGATATAAAAAATGATAAAAACGTTGGTAGTAATCAAAATTACAAAAAAGAAACGGTCTATAGTACAAATTTAAAAAATGAAAAATCCCGTTCAATAGCCCAGGATCAAGCTATGAATGTTTCATATGTAAAATTAATGTTTAGAGGATTAAATGAACTTAGTAAATTGAAACCGAGTGAAGATACAAAAAGATTTAGTGAACCGAGCATAATAAGCTATGATTTAACTGAATTACAGTTTAAAAGCATAATAAATGACAAGTTAAATTTAAAATATGATAAATTTGATTCTGCAATATTGATGATTGAATTTAATACGCCTAATGATACAAAAGAAAATCAAATGAGAATAATACAAATAACAATATCGGTAAATTATGAAGAAAGAAAAGAAGATAAGCTTATAAAACGCAATCAAGAAATTTTAACATATTATCATACCAGAGAAGATAATAATCAAAGTTCCAAAAAAGAATATGTAAATTATGAAAAAGAGTATATAAATCAAAAATAACATATTTTGATTGAATTTTGAGAATGATAAATGTTGTGAAGATATGAGTAAAGGGGTAGTAAAAAATAGTTACTGTGATGACAGTTATGTTTTGCTGAGCGCGTATAGTTTTGGGAAATCAAAATAGAGTATGAGAGCCTAATAAAGGCATTGAATGAAGGTGACAAGAAGACGGTTATACTTAATTGAAAGAAGAATATTTGGAACTTTTGAGGAGAAAGGATACTATTTGATTTATCAAAAAGCATTCTGAGTATATGATTATGGTAATTAATGTGGTAATGGTATACTTAAAAGATTTTCTGAATTTAGTTGTACAAAGATCTATGTACTTAAAAATATTAAGAATGTAATAGAATTTTAGTGCAAGAAAATTATTTAAACTGTATAGAAGGTGAAATGTCAGGGTGTGGAATATAAAAGAAGAAGATTTATATAAGTTTCGAATGACATGTAAAGGGCGTTTAAGTCCTGAAGGTGCTGCGGGTTTTATGCTCGGAACGATATTTTATACTTCATTATTTATGGTTATTATTTTTGTGGGAGGAATGGATTATTATACTACCTTGTTTGATAAGGTAATTGTTAGGATTGAATTAGTGTTATATGGTTTGCAAGTAATGTTTTTAATTCTATATTTATTCCCTAAAGCACGTTATAAATTTCAAAAATTACAAACGCTCGTTATATTATTATATGCATTTCAACTTGGAACTATCGGATGCACTTTATTTGTACTTTCTGGGATGATAGAGCATTCAATTGATCTCCATACACGTGTTTATGTAGGTCTATTAGTATTAGGTGGAATTATTGTTCATATTGTGACAACAGTTGATACATTTAAACAAGCAAGCGAAGGTGCATTTAGTAGTGAGGACAAATCAGCTTCGTTTTTTAGTAAAACAAAGGGACATGTTATACAAGGTGCTGTAATTTATGTGATAATTCTTCTTGTTTTAATTTATATAAATAATAATTATTCATTAAACACAATGTTTGGTTATGTTATGTGTAATGTTATTATGTATGCAGTAGCAATAGGAGCGGCAGAGTTCCAGCTCTTAGTGTATTGTAGATTCAAATTCAAGTCATTTCATATGACGTGGGAAGAGAATGAGAGAATGCGTGGGAGAATTCGAAAGCGAGATACAAAATCCAAAACGAAAAGTAAGTAAGAGTGAAATGCAATTTAAGTATATGAGAATTATTTAAACCTTATAGAGGGTGAAGAGTCAGGATGTGGGATATAGAAGAAGAAGATTTAGATAAGTTTAGGATGACATGTAAAGGGCGTTTAAGTCCTGAGGGTGCTACGGGATTTATGCTTGGAACAATATTTTATATTTCGATATTTATGTTTGTTATTTTTGTAGGGGATTTGAATTACTACAACAATTTTTTTGATAGAACTATTGTTAAAACTGAAATTGTGTTATTTAGTATTCAAATTATATTTTTAATTATATATCTATTTCCGAAAGCATGTTATAAATTTCAAAAGTTACAAACGCTAATCGTATTACTATATGCGTTTCAACTTGGAACGATATTATTTGTAGTTTCGATTGTTTCTGAAATGGCTGACAATTCAATTGGTAGGATGTATACCGGGCTACTAGTTGTAGGAGCAGTTATTATCCATATTGTAGCAACGCTAGATACATTTAAACAAGCAAGTGAAGGTGCATTTAGTAGTGATGAAAGATCCACCTCTTTTTTTAGTAAGACAAAAGGAGCTATGATAAAGGGGGCTATAATATATATATTAATACTACTTATTTTAATGTATTTTCAAAATGATTATTCAATTGATTTTTTTGTTATGTATGGAGTGGGAACTGTATTAATGTATGCGGTTGCAATCGGAGCGGCAGAATTCCAACTATTGGCGTACTGTAGATTCAAATTTAAGTCATTTCATATGACGTGGGAAGAGAATGAGAGAATGCGTGGGAGAGTCGAAAATAAAATAAGAAATTCAAAACGAAAAATAAAGTGAAACTTTAATCAGTGGGGGTTTTCTTCATCCCCCACTGATTATTAGTTGAACCAATCGGACTTTTATGGGCAGTTGATCCCCCACCTAAATTCTTTGCTTTCGCTGAATTTTGAGCTGGGGGTCTTACTGCCCATTAAAGCGGGATAAATAATATATTAATAGAATTTTAGTACTCGAAAAATAATTGAAACGTATAGAAGGTGAAGAGCCAGGATGTGGAATATAAAAGAAGAAGATTTAGATAAGTTTAGGATGACATGTAATGATCGTTTAAGTCCTGAGGGTGCTACAGGCTTTATGTTTGGAGGAATACTTTATAGTTCAATAGCCGTTTTTTCTATTATTGTATCAGGTGATTGGGATTACTGTATGGTTCTCCTTAATATAGGAATTGTTAAGCTGGAAGTGTTGTTATATGCTCTGCAAGTAATTTTTTTCATTCTATATTTATTTCCAAAAGCTCAATTTAAATTTCAAAAGCTACAAACAATTGTTGTATTATTAAATGCATTTCAAATGGCAATAATATTACTCGTAGTTTTGATTGGTACTAAAATGGCTAATAATTCAATTGATCAGATTACATTACTGTATGCAGGACTATTATTTTTAGGAGCAGTAATTTTTCATATTTTGACAACAATTGATACATTTAAACAGGCAAGTGAAGGTGCATTTAGTATGGATGAAAGATCCGCTTCCTTTTTTAGTAAAGCAAAAGGAAAGATGATGAAGTGGGCTACATTATACGCAGTAACTATTCTTATTTTGCTATATTTTCATAACGATTATGGATTCGATACTTTAGGTATGTATGTAGTAGGGACCTTTTTAATGTATACGATAGCCATAGGTGCAGCTGAATTTCAGCTATTAGCGTATTGCAGATTTAAATTTCCGTCATTTAATAAAACGTGGGAGCAACATAAAAGAGAAACTCCAAGATATCAAAAGAAAAATAAAAAAAGTAAATCGAAACGTAAGACATAAAGGGAAATGGCAGAATAAATTTAAATGTTCGCCATTTAATATAACGTGGGAAGAGAATGAGAGAGTGAGAGAATGCGTGGGAGATTTTGAAAGCGAAATACAAAATCCCAATCGAAAAGTAAATAAGAGTGAAATAGAATTGAAGTGAATGAAAATTATTTAAACTGTATAGAAGGTGAAGAGCCAGGATGTGGAATATAAAAGAAGAAGATTTAGATAAGTTTAGGATGACATGTGAATATCGTTTAGACCCTCAAGGTACTACAGGGTTTATGTTTGGAGGAATACTATTTAGTTCAATAACCATTTTTTCTATTGTTTTATCAGCTGGGTGGGATTACTGTATGCTTCTCTTTAATATAGGAATTGTTAAGTTAGAAGTGTTATTGTACAGCCTACAAATAATTCTTTTCGTTATTTATTCATTTCCGATAGCTCAATTTAAATTTCAAAAACTACAAACCCTTGTCGTATTATTATGTTCATTCCAATTGGCAACAATAGCTCCTATTGCTTTGACTGTTACTAAAATGGCTAATAATTCAATTGACTGGATTACAATAATGTATGTGGGTTTATTGCTTTTAGGAGCAGTGATTTTTCATATTTTGACAACAATTGATACGTTTAAACAAGCGAGTGAAGGTGCGTTTAGTATGGATGAAAGGTCTACTTCTTTCTTTAGTAAAACAAAAGGAAAGATGATGAAGTGGGCTACACTATACGCAGTAACTATTCTTATTTTGATATATTTTCATAATGATTATGGGTTTGATGATTTATTTATGTATGTAGTAGGGACCTTTTTAATGTATACGATAGCCATCGGTGCAGCTGAATTTCAGCTATTAGCATATTGCAGGTTTAAATTTCCGTCATTTAACATTTCATGGGAGCAACATAAAAGAGAGACTCCAAGATATCAAAAGAAAAATAAAAAAAGTAAATCGAAACGTAAGGCATAAAGAAAGTGTGTATTTTAAGTTTTGATGATGAAAAAGTAATAATTTATAGGAGAGTATTTGAACTACGAAAAGAAAATTTACTTATGTAAGGTGATAAAAGTGATTAGTAGGTTATCTAATTGAAAATATAGAGTGGGTAGTGTGATGATGAAATGAACAAAAAAAGGGTTTCTAAAATGATTAGTATCATAATAGCAATCAGCCTATTACAAGCATGTAGTTTTTTTGAAAAAAAGATAGAATATGAGCCATTTGTCAAAGCTTTGGATGAAGGTGATATGAAAAAGGTTATGTCTGCGAGTGATGATGGATATGCGTATGTGAAACAAAGAGGTATATATAGTACATATGAGCAAAAAGAAGATGGAGAGCATAGTAAAACAATCTACCAAACTTCGACAGGTGTATATAATATAAAAGATAAAAGTTTATATGGGAATACAACACAAGAAATTACCTCGGAAGTAGATGATAAAAATTATAAAGAAAAAGTTAATTATAGTACAAATATTATGTATAAAAATGAAAAGGTGCAAAGTCCGGATTCAAATCTAGATGTTTCATACGTGAACTTAATTGTAGATCGTTTAAAAGGGATAGGGAAACTAAAGATGAAGCCAGGAGGTGATATAAAAAAGTTTGGTCAGCCTAGTACTGTTGGATATACACTAACTGAATCAGAGTTTCAAAATATTATTAATGATAAGTTGAAAATACAATATGATGAATATGGTGGTGGATCGATCGCACTGCATATTGAGTTTACAAAGGGCTCAGAGCAGATATTGGAAGTGAGTATTGTAGTGAATTATAAAAAGAGAAATGAAGAAGGAAAGTCAGTAGAACACATATCACAAATACACACATACTTTGATAGTCAACAAGGTAATAATCAGGACGCGAGACAGGAATATATTGATTTTAAAGCACAGTATAATAAGAAGCAGTAATATTAAAAAGAGCATTTGCACGTAATGATAATAGCGACATAAGTGGAATAAATGTTTCATAAATATAGTGGAAAGAATTTGAAGGTAAACGCCCCAATTGCTGGAGTAGGTGCAACAATTGGGGCGTTTATCTATCTAAATTTAGCTTGAATACATAACATGTTTTAGTTAGAGTATTGCTCCGCAAGTAGTTTTTCCATCTTCATAATAACGGTGTGAAGTTTTTGTATAATCTGCTTTATTGCTAAGTTACAACTATTTCCTCTTATAAAGTATTGCTTATTATCGATACATCGTCCACATCCCGATGTCATTAAACCCTAGACGTTTATAAATTCGTCCAGCAGCTGGATTGTTATAAAATAAGCAAAGTGTTCGGCCTTCTTTCGTAAAGTCTTGAATCATTTTTTGTAATATGAGTGAAGCGTAGCCATTTCTGCGATAATTCGGGTGTGTACATACGCCAACAACCATAGCGGATAATGAATTTTCAGCGGAAGTAGAGGCGGATGCGATGATTACGCCGTCTTTTTCAATATAATAAGTACGTCCCGTATTTGTTTCGAGAGCTTGTCTTAATATTTTCTCTGATTCATTAGCAGTCGAGAATTCATCGATGCTACTTCTTAATTGCATAATTCGATCTACATCATCTATTGATGCAAGCTTAATCGTTTCATGAATAGGCGTGTCAGGTAAGCTGTTGCCATTTAGACATTCACAAAAATACATATCACTTTTGGCACCTAGTTGAATAGCAGGAGAAGTTTCAAATTTTTCTACGATAGTTGACTTGCCAGATAGTTTAAGCGGCATATATGAGGAAAGAAGCGTCTCATAATCAGATGTAACAAATGCTTCTTTACTATATGGTATGAATGCATCATGGAAGCGGAGTAAAATCGATTGTAATGTTCCATCCTCCTTAAATACTCCCCATAGTTCTTGGAAATCTGTATCATAACCGAAAGCCTCAATATCTCCAATAATAAATAAGTTAAGGGCTGCTTCTTCTTTTAGAAAGGAAAATACTTGTTCATGATCTTTCTTTATTAATTTTCGCATCATAACGAATCGACCTCTTTTTTTATTTTTCTAAATATTACAACTTAAGTTTTTTGAAATCAATATAAAATTTTATGTTTAGTTCACAAACTTTCGGAAAAACTAGGAAAGATATGACAAAGGAGGTTATGAACGGTGGATCATCCAATTCAAGGGTTAATGAAAGCAGCAATGGAAAATTTAAAAGAAATGGTTGATGTAAATACGATTGTTGGAGAGCCTGTTCAAACGGCTGACGGTGGTGTGGTGTTAACGGTTTCTAAAGTAGCGTTCGGGTTTGGAGCAGGAGGTTCTGATTTCCAAACGAATGATGGACAAAGAGCGAACGGTAACCCTGCATTTGGTGGCGGTAGCGCGGGTGGTGTTTCTATTACACCAGTAGCATTTCTTGTAGTGAATAAAGATGGAGTAAATATTCTGCATCTACAAAATGCGACACATTTAGCAGAAAAAATGATTGAATTAGCTCCACAAACAATTGATAAAATTCAATCGATGTTCCAAAAAGATGAAAAGAAAGAGGGAAATCATCATCCTCAAAACCCAGATGAAATCCTTTAAAAACGCCTGCTCACGAGCAGGTGTTTTTTCTTGTAATCACTATGTAATAAAACACATGAAATTGTAAATAGTTTTTGAATTTTTTTCTATGTTTCTAAAATTTTTCATGTTAAAATATGCTATAGAATTGAAACATATAAAACGAAGGTGGCTAGGTGCTTTGTCTGGAGGATCTGACCAAGTAAAAAATATGATATATATTAATGGTAATCGTCGGGGTCATTGTTTTATTACATCAGGAATTACGTTTAAAGAGTTTGCAAGTAACATCCCTT
The DNA here is from genome assembly GCF_044908765.1 of Bacillus sp. RC251. Taxonomy (NCBI): domain Bacteria; kingdom Bacillati; phylum Bacillota; class Bacilli; order Caryophanales; family Bacillaceae; genus Bacillus; species Bacillus sp. RC251. Next base: position 1,131,254 of record NZ_JBIYDP010000001.1, read on the forward strand.
CACCGCTTCATCAAGTGTTGCTTTTGAAGCATAACTTTGAATGGACAGATTTTCATTATCATACTTTATTTGAATATGTTGAGGAAGAAAATATACATAAGCTAATTCAAGCAGAGATTGATGAATTTGATGAATTTTGTTGGGTAGATTTTGATGATGCAAGCGATTTAGATGAATTAGAGCCAAAAGAAATTGCAGAGCTTTTATATTTGGCTCACAAAAAAGAACCACTTGCAAGAACATTCTTTCCGCTATTGAAAAATAGATTTGTTTATTTTTCACATGATGACGGATGGTACAACAAAGTGTATTATCGTAGAATTGCTGACTTTGTAGGGATGTTAAGTAAAGTCATTCCTTATAAACTCGGTGCTTTCGGTAAGAAACGTTTTTCTTTGTTCCAAAAATCAAAAATTTTCCCAGCAATTTCGAAAGAAGTGATCATGGGGCTTCTTCCATTAATGGAGGACGGTCTTTATATTGATCTAGCAGGGAAAATTGAGTCAAGAAGAGGTCTTGAAATTCCGGTATATGTAGTTGGTTCGTATGAAAGTACGGATGAGGTGCTAGATAATATCGATGAATTGAAAGAAGAAGCAACAGAGACGGGCTGGCTTATTTTTGATAAGAAAGAACAAGAATGGCAATGGGTTGTGGACTAAGAAAACTTGGCGCATGAAGTCAAGTTTTCTTGTCATTTGAAAGGAGTACAAATGAAGAAATATTATACAATTGTGGGTATTGTAAGTATTATTCTCGTAGCGATTTTACTTATTACTTGTCCGAAAGAATCGGATTTTAAAGTATATGTAGAGGATAAGTATGCATTGAAATGTGATGAGAGTAGTTTTGAATGCACACAAAATGTAGATGGTAAAAAAGAAAAATTACAATTTGAAAGTACAGATGCACGAAATGGTGTATTCTTTATGACTGCAAAGCAAACATTTAAAACAGAAGCTGGTGTTACGAAAGAATATAGCGGAGTAGGAATGTTTGGTACATTTCTTTTTGTTTCAGAGAAGACTTTCTAGTAATAGAAGGTCTTTTTCTTATGCTTATGTTCATATAGATGAAGTAAGACAAGCATAGGAGGGATAGTAATGAAGAATACATGTATCGTTTGCGGTGGTGAGGAGTTTTTTTCCTCAACTTTGTATGCACGTACGAAACAAGATTGGGCATATGCGCCAAACATGTACCGTTTTGAAAAGGTGTTTATTGAACATAGGGATGAAGAAAATTATCCAGTGTTTCAAGAAATTACAGCGAAACATTGCTGTGGATGCGGTCATATTATGTTGTATCACGAATGAACACACCAAGTATAACTTGGTGTGTTTTTTTTAAAACGCTGACAAAGAAAGCGGATAGAGTAAAGTAAATAAAACAGAAAAACTACCAAAACCAATTGCTGTATATCCAAGTGTTCTCGCTCCGAAATTGACAGCTAATAAGCCGACTAAAATCGCAAGAGAGCCGAGTGTAACTGGATAAAATGCAATTGAGAAAAGCGAAAGAAATAAAGCGACATAGCCTATCATTGCACCGGTGTTTGTACCTTCTATTTCATTTGCAATTTCTTTACGCTTATGTCTAATTGGTATGCCAGCTGGTGATATTTCAGCTGCATACTCTTCGTGTTTTTCACCACTTTTAAAATGATGATTTCTCTTTCTTCGCATGTACATCCCTCTCTTTCAATTGGGTGTACCTATAGTATCTTACACAAAGAGAAGAACATGAGTATGAGTTAAACCCAAGTAAAGCAAAAATTGGAGAATAAAGATTCCATTATTAGCTTGTACATCTCCTAATGAAGATAAACAGGAATTTTGGAAAATGATGTAGAATGAAATGAGTGATAAAACGTGAAGGCAGGGGAATGTATGACGAAATTTAATTGGCATGAATCAGCAGAGAAAAAATGGGATAGTAGTGCAGAATTTTGGAATCAAAATAGTCAAGAGATGTGGGACAGCGGGAGTAGGAGTACAATTATTCCATTTTTTGAACAGTATGTGAAGAAAGAAGCTCAGGTGCTCGATGTTGGTTGTGGGGATGGATATGGTACATATAAATTAAGTCGCGCGGGCTATAAAGCAGTTGGAGTAGATTTATCAGAAGTGATGATTCAAAAAGGGAAGGAGCGTGGAGAAGGACCGAATTTATCTTTTATAAAAGGGGATCTTTCTTCCTTACCATTTGAAAATGAGCAATTCGAATCAATTATGGCAATAAATTCTTTAGAATGGACCGAGGAGCCATTACGAGCATTAAATGAGATAAAGCGCGTTTTAAAAAGAGATGGGTATGCATGTATTGCAATTTTAGGACCGACAGCAAAGCCTCGAGAGAACAGTTATCCTCGTTTATATGGCAAAGACGTTGTTTGTAATACGATGATGCCTTGGGAGTTTGAACAGTTAGCGAAAGAACAAGGTTTTGAAGTTGTAGATGGCATCGGTGTATATAAGCGCGGAGTAAATGAGAAGATGCTAGGTCAACTACCTATTGAGTTACAACAATCGTTAACCTTCTTATGGGTATTTATGTTAAAAAACGCATAAAGAAATGAAAGAATTTTTAGGAGGTAAATAAGTGCAGAAAATACAAAAAACTGATACAATATCATCAGAACCAATTAAAGGGGGACTAGGGTATATGACAACTACTACAACAGTTAAATCCGACATTGAAATCGCACAAGAAGCGAGTATGAAGAAGATTCAAGAAATTGCAGCTGAATTAAATATTTTAGAAGATGAATTAGAGCCATACGGGCATTATAAAGGTAAGTTATCTCTTGACATTTTTAAGCGCTTACAGAACGAGAAAGACGGTAAAGTTGTTTTAGTAACAGCGATTAACCCAACTCCAGCTGGAGAAGGTAAATCAACAGTAACAGTTGGTTTAGGTCAAGCTTTTAATAAAATTGGTAAGAAAACAGTAATTGCACTTCGCGAACCATCTCTTGGACCAACAATGGGACTAAAAGGCGGAGCAGCAGGTGGTGGTTTTTCACAGGTAGTACCTATGGAAGACATTAACCTTCACTTTACTGGAGATATCCATGCGATCACAACTGCTAATAACGCGTTAGCGGCGTTTATTGATAATCATATCCAACAAGGAAACACACTTGGAATTGATACACGTAAAATCGTTTGGAAACGCTGTGTTGACTTAAATGATCGTGCCCTTCGTAACGTAGTAATTGGTCTTGGTGGACCAGTTCAAGGTGTACCACGTGAAGACGGTTTTGATATTACAGTAGCATCTGAAATTATGGCGGTATTCTGCCTTGCAACAGATATTCAAGATTTAAAAGCGCGTCTATCTCGCATCGTAGTTGCTTATAACTTTGCAAATCAACCTGTAACGGTTAAAGATTTAGGTGTAGAAGGTGCGTTAACATTATTATTAAAAGATGCATTAAAACCAAACTTAGTACAAACGTTAGAAAATACACCAGCTATCATTCACGGCGGACCATTTGCGAATATCGCTCACGGTTGTAACAGTGTTATCGCTACAACAATGGCAGCAAAATTAGGTGATTATGTTATTACAGAAGCTGGATTCGGTGCTGATTTAGGTGCAGAGAAGTTTTTAGATATTAAAGCTCGTGCAGCTGGCATTAAACCAGAAGCAGTTGTTATTGTTGCGACTATTCGTGCGCTTAAAATGCATGGTGGCGTAGCAAAAGATCAATTAAAAGAAGAAAATGTAGACGCATTAGCAAAAGGTATGGAAAACTTACAGAAGCATGTTGAAACAATTCAAAGCTTCGGTGTGCCTTTCGTAATTGCAATTAATAAATTTATTACAGATACAGATGCAGAAGTTGCATACTTACAAGAGTGGTGCAATGAGCGTGGCTATGCAGTATCCTTAACGGAAGTTTGGGAGAAAGGTGGCCAAGGCGGAGTTGACCTTGCTGAAAAAGTGTTAAAAGAAATCGAAAAAGGTGAGAACAACTACGCACCACTTTATGAATTAGAATTACCATTAGAAGAAAAAATCCGTACAATTGCTCAAAAAGTGTACGGTGCAAAAGATATTGAATTTGCTCCGAAAGCACGTAAGCAATTAGCTCAATATGAAGGAGAAGGATGGAGTAACCTACCAATTTGTATGGCGAAAACACAATACTCTCTTTCTGACGATGCAACAAAATTAGGTCGTCCATCAGATTTTATCGTTACAATTCGTGAGCTGAAACCATCAATTGGTGCAGGATTTATCGTTGCGTTAACAGGAACAATGTTAACAATGCCAGGCCTTCCAAAACAGCCAGCAGCACTACAAATGGACGTAAATGAAGATGGAAAAGCAGTAGGTTTATTCTAAAAGGTTGTAATTCATCTCGTTTATCTGTAAACTATATATACATCAAGTGGCGCCTTTCCATCGAAAGGCGCCTGTTTTTTGGAGGAAATTATGTTTGATCCAACTGCTTTTGATAATTTAAAAGTAATCGTAGAAGGTGCTGTTTATGATTTTGATTTACATGGAGATATTCTTGTAACAGATCGAAAAGATATGATGGACCTTGCCTCATTAAGTCGTATATACAATATTTCATTTCAATTAACAGAGCCGTTCGAACAGTTAGTAGAAGCAACATTTTCACTATCTGTAGATGCAAAGAACTTATCTGGTGAAATATTGGAAGTCCCACAATTTACACCAGGTTGTGAAATGAAGTTAGCATTTTCATTCCCGATAGAAAAGCCAGAGGTAGTGTGTGAAGAAATTGAAAATTTCATGCATTCTATATGGGGAAAAGAAAGAATGATTACGCAGAAAATTTCATACGAATATAATAAGCAAGCGATTTCATATCATAATAAGGTAGAGGTTATATTTCAAAAAGCGATTACAGAAGACCATGTTGATGATTTAATAGCTGTTATTTCACACATGATAGAAACGGTGCGAACAATACAACATTTTCTTCAAAAATAGAGATAAAGGAGAAAAACAAATGATAAAAGATATGCAACCATTTTTACAACAAGCTTGGGAGAAGGCTGGTTTTAAAGAATTAACTGAAATTCAAAAACAAGCGATTCCAACTATTTTAGAAGGACAAGACGTTATAGCTGAATCTCCAACTGGAACAGGAAAAACATTAGCGTACTTATTACCCCTTTTACATAAAATTAATCCTGAAGTAAAACAACCACAAGTTGTTGTTTTAGCGCCAACACGTGAGCTTGTCATGCAAATTCACGAAGAGGTTCAAAAGTTTACAGCAGGGACTGAAATTTCAGGGGCATCTTTAATTGGTGGTGCAGATATTAAGCGCCAAGTTGAAAAATTAAAGAAACACCCGAGAGTAATTGTCGGTTCACCAGGACGTATTTTAGAATTAATTCGAATGAAAAAGCTAAAGATGCATGAAGTGAAAACGATTGTATTTGATGAGTTTGATCAAATTGTAAAACAAAAGATGATGGGCGCAGTACAAGATGTAATTAAATCTACAATGCGGGATCGTCAATTAGTATTCTTCTCGGCGACAATTACAAAAGTGGCAGAAGATGCTGCACGTGATTTAGCAGTTGAACCACAATTAGTACGTATAACACGTGCAGAGTCAAAAAGCTTAGTTGAGCATACGTATATCATTTGTGAGCGACGCGAAAAAAATGATTACGTAAGAAGAATTATGCATATGGGTGATGTAAAAGCAGTTGCTTTCTTAAATGACCCATTCCGTTTAGATGAAATTACTCAGAAATTGCAATTCCGTAAAATGAAAGCAGCAGCTCTTCATTCAGAGGCAAGTAAGCAAGAGCGTGAAGCAACGATGCGTGCTTTCCGCAGCGGGAAATTAGAAATTTTACTTGCTACTGATATTGCAGCACGTGGAATAGATATCGATGATTTAACACATGTAATCCACTTAGAGTTACCAGACACAGTAGACCAATATATTCACCGCTCAGGACGTACAGGACGTATGGGTAAAGAAGGAACTGTCGTTTCTCTTGTAACACAACAAGAAGAGCGTAAACTACTTCAATTTGCAAAAAAATTAGGTATCGTGTTTACGAAGCAAGAAATGTTCAACGGATCATTTGTAGAAACGAAACCGAAAGCACCAAAGAAAAAGAAACCAGCATTTACTGGGAAGAAAAAACCTAGATAAATAATGGAGAAGGCGTAACTACTTGTAGTTGCGTCTTTTATGTTTGTAATTGAATGAAAAAGGAATAATAATAACATCTGTAGAAACCTACATAGAATATAAAAACCATTAGGGGGAAAAACAATGATTCATAAAGTCGGACAAATTATGTTATATGTAAATAATCAAGATGAGGCAGTAAATTTTTGGACGGAAAAGGTAGGGTTTCATGTAGTTGCAGAGGAAGATAATAAGCAAGGAATGAGATGGATTGAAATCGCTCCGAAAAGCGGTGCAGAAACGAGCATTATATTACATAATAAAGAAGTGATTTCTAAGATGAGCCCAGAATTAAATCTTGGTACACCATCTTTAATGTTCTTCTCAGAAAATCTTGATCAATTATATACAGATTTAAAAAATAAAAATGTTACTGTTGGTGAAATGGTCACTATGCCTTCTGGTAAAGTGTTTAACTTTGCTGATAGTGAAAGCAATTATTTTGCGGTTATGGAAAAGAACCAATAATAATATTGTTATGTGAAAATCCCCCTCAAATATATTGAGGGGGATTAAATCTTTGAAATGAATTTTTCATGAGAGAGTTGTTTAATAAAAAATGCCCCTTTTTCAATAGCTGTTTCAATATAACCAACGATTTGATCGAACGTAAATACTTGCAAGTTTTCATGTAAATGTTGCTCTGGATACAACATATCTTCAAAAAGATACTTTCGAAAAGCTAAAACGTTTTCTTTAGAAACCTCTTCAATATCTATAATGTGAGCCTCTTGATTGAGAAGAGAGAAGAGCCGTTGTTCTTTATCGTAATGATAAAGTAATTTTGCGTTCAATAATTTAAAGTCGTTGTAGTACATAGGCGCGATAGTTTCGTCATTTTCGATTCTATTTTTAAGCCAAGGTAGAAAAAAGCCGCTTAGCCAATTATCATCGGCAATGAGGTGGGTGCAATAGCCTAGGAGAAAAGGGGACTCCATATAATCTTTATATTTATGAATAAATGATCCATAATCAATTCGTCTCGTATAGTCTTTTGTTGAGCCGGCGTAAAAATGTGAGGTGACTTTTTCTATCTTTGAATGCACAGCATCAGGGGCCACACCTCCAAGTATAAAAGAAGTTTTATCTTGAATAGATAATTTCTCGGCAATCCTGTTAGCGATAATAGCATGCATAATTCGTGATCCCATGAATGACACCTCGGTTTCAAGTATTCATTTCAGGAAGAGGACTGGACAGTTAGTATTACTTTCCCTGTACTTTTTCTACTTTCGACCCATTCATGTGCTTTCCCTGCATCTTGAAGTGGAAAAGATTTCGTAGCCTTAATTTGCAAACTTCCGTCACTTAAATAACGGAAAACTTCATTTGCAGTTTCTTGGAGTAGTTCAGGACGTTTTTTTCGTGTAGTACCAAAGCTAAAACCGAGTATAGAGCGGCAACTTGCGTGTAAATCTTTCGTTTGGAAGTTACCAATTTCACCGCTTGCATTTCCGAAATGAACGAGGCGACCATAATAAGCAAGACATTTTAAACTTCTTTCCGAAACCGTTCCAGAAATAGAATCTAAAATTACATCAACGCCTTCACCGTTGGTCAGCTCATTGACTTTCTCTACAAAATCTACATCTTGACGACATATAACATAATCAGCTCCAGCGTCTAAAGCGATTTTACTTTTCGCTTCATTTCCGACAGTACCGATAACAGTTCCAGCCCCTAATAGTTTAGCGATTTGAATTGCTGTCGTACCAATCCCACCAGCCGCTGCATGAATGAGTACAGACTCATCTTGTTGAAGCCTTGCTACATTTGCGAGTAAATTATAGCTTGTAAAAGATACAATCGGACAAGCAGCTGCAGTTTGAAAATCGACTTCATCAGGCAAAGCAAAAGTAAGGTTTTCGTTTGCGACAACGTATTCTGCGTAAGAGCCATCTTGAGGAAAAGCAATGACACGTTGTCCAGGATAAATATTTTTCACATGAGAACCGACTCGTTCTACAACACCAGCGGCATCTATCCCTGGTATAAAAGGTAGAGCTTTATTTCCTTTTTTACCATAACGGGATTTAATATCGGCGAAATTTATACTAGTAGCAACAACGCGAATCAAAACTTGATCTTCTGAAATAGCCGGCATATCCACATCTGTATATTTCATCACTTCAGGACCACCGAACGACGTTACAATGATAGCTTTCATTATATATCCTCCTAAATTTGACTATATAAATCATTTTAAATGTTCATTAGAAATTGGGAAATTATATAATAGTTATGTGTGATTATAAGTGAAGCTTATGAACTGATTGAATCACTATATTAATTTATATAAAAAAACTTTTGAAAAAATCGAACGAAACATCAATTACTTGCCAATATATAGTGTAAGACAAAGGAGGGAAGGTAAATGAAGGATGAAACATTGTATACAAATTTAATCCAATTAACTTTATCAGGCAATAAAGAAGCGTATGGCGAATTGTATGATAAAACGATTCAAGAAGTATATAAAACAGCACATTTTTTAATAGGTGATAAAACGGATGTAGATGATGTCGTTCAAGAAATATACATACAACTATATGAATCGCTTCGTAAGTATGATAGCGAGAAGCCATTTCGCCCTTGGCTAATTGGACTTGCGATTAAACAAATTCACTCTTATAGAAGAAAGAGGTGGATGCGACTACGAATTATAAAAAAAGCAGAAGAGCAAAGAAAACCAGTACAAATTGATTTTTCTAACGATATTGTAAGTAAAATATCAAACAAAAAACTAATCGAACTTATACATAAATTACCGTATAAATTGAAACAAGTTATTATCTTAAGATACTTACACGATTATTCACAAGAAGAAGTAGCACACATATTACATATTCCAATTGGTACTGTGAAATCTAGAATTCACGCGGCATTAAAAAAACTACGTCAAAAAGAGCAAGTAGAAGAAATCTTTTTAGGAGAGGTAGGGAATGTGAAATGAGCTTAGATTGTAGAGTTAGAGAATCTATACAAGAAGAAGCGAAGGGTATTATTGCCCCTCCGGAGTTAAAAGAAAAAGTAATTGTCCAAATAAAAATGAAGAGCGGGGGAAGTAAAAGGAAGAAGCGCCTTATCGCAGGAGTGCTTGCGGCAGCATTTTTACTCCCAACGACTGGTTTTGCGTATCAATCTATTATGGCGGATGGTATATACGGATCGTTTGAGAATTTAAAAAAACATGCTGGAGCAATGACGTTAGAAGCATATATGCGTTTTAATGCAAAATTATCAGAAGCGAAAGATGAAATGGGTGCGAAGGAATATGAAGAATTTACAAAAGAACTAAAAAAATTAACAAATGCAAAGCTTGCGTACGGGGATTCGAACGGTAATATTGATTATGATCAATTATCACCAGAAAAAAGAGAAGAAATGAAAAAAGTAAGTATGGGCCTTCAACCATACTTTGATAAATTAAATGGTCATAAATCTAGTAAAGAAATATTAACGCAAGAAGAGTTTGATCGCTATATGGAAGCTTTAATGACACATGAAATAGTACGAGTGAAGACTAAATCAACTGGTGGAATAAAAGTAGAAGATATACCTGAGGCATACAAAGAAAGATTTATGAAAGCAGAGCAGTTTATGGAGTATGTAGATGAAAAGGTGCGATAAATAAAAAAGCTCATAGCCTAAGCTGTGAGCTTTTCTTATTGAAACGTAAATATATTAACCACCTATTCCTTTTGCTAGCAATAAGAAATATACAAATACTAATATTACTGCATTTAATGCTGTACCAACTATTCCGAATAACCAATTTTTTGATGCGATCGCAAAAATAATTCCGAGTAATGAAAGTATACTGAGAATCGCAATAATTAAAGTTAAATTTGCATGAGGTCCTCTTAAAATAAAGAAAGAACATATACTTGCGAGAAACGTTAGAAACGAGAAAGTACCTAATTTCATAATAAGTCTCCCTTGTTTGAAATGTATTTTGACTTAGTGCGCGACTTTCTTAAGTTTAACATAAATTTCCTATTACCGATTGAAAATATGAACAATAAAAAACGAGTATAAAATCTATGCGATTTCATACTCGTTTTGTTATTACATAAATTTCCTTACCGCATGTATAGCAACTCTTACAAGGAGTATTGCACTTATAAATAAACTACCATAACCAACGACACTTAAAAATTGAACATTAAGTTCTTTTGCATACAAGTCAGGGCATAATTATCTTGATTTGCTTAATAAAATAAAAGTGGGAAATCACTTAGTTATATTCCTTACTATTCTCCTTATCTTTTTGTATAAAACAATCTAAAATAGAATAGCCAGCTATTAAACTTATTATCGTAACAAAAGTAGTATTTATAAGAATAATATTAGTTAAATAAGGCAGGTATGCACCAACTGGTGAAAAGAGTAGAGCTGGAGAAAAGGAAATGAATAGCGTCGGCACAGTAATAGCGATAAATTTATCCGGTTGAAAGCGCCAGTTTTGTTTACTCGTTTCGCGATTAATGGATTGAAGGAATCGTAATAAAATGCCAACTATAAGAGGGAAGAGTGTAAAGTAGAATAATCTTGGATAAACGTTAAAGTTCACCTGTGCGTCTGTATCTAAATAAAATTGAATTTTCACTCCGACAAATAATAATAAGACGATAAATAAGGTGAAGCAGAGATATAGCATCACTTTTTGCATTACATTCCACCATCCTTTACTCAAAATATATTCAAAAAAAGAAGAGATATACAATAACTACTGTTGTATATCTCTTCTTTTACGGTTATATAATAGTGGAGTTTGCTTTTTCTTGCTTCGTGAAATAATCTATAATGCCCATCGCACTAATTTCTATATCTAAATGTAAAATGTTGTAAATAGAATGATCTGATGGAACGTTTACCTTTGTAAGGTGAGAAGAGATCCTATCCATTAATACAGTTTGTAAAGCTTTAGTCGCTTCATCGAAATCATTATACTGTTCAAAGACCTCTTTTCCAGTATGAACGAAAATAGGTAGCCAATGTTCCAGTTGGTTATATACTTCTGTAACATTAGAGGATGCACCGTAATGACCGAAATAAATAGTATCTACATTCATACTTTGAATGTGATTTTTAGAAGCAATCATCGCATCTGGTTGGAATTGTGAAGGGGACGTTGATGGTAAATATAGTTCGACACCAAGGTCTGCGAGTTCTCTATAATAAATTCCAATTGTATCGCCAGTGAAAATGCCGTTTGTTAAGGAATCGTGAATGCTAATATGGTGTTTAGCATGTCCCGGTGTATCGTAAAATGTAAGTGTACGGTCTGCGGCAATTTTTAACGTATCACCATTTTGTACAATATGAACACGTTCTTCTTCTATAGGAAGAATTGGATCAAATAGTTTATCGAAATCTTCTTTGTATACAGCTTTTGCACCTAAAATGAGTTTTGTTGGATCAATCATATGACGAGCACCGCGAGAATGCACATATAAAGTAGCGTTTGGGCATTTTTCCATCATTAAACCAGCAGCACCGGCGTGATCTAAATGAACATGTGTAACGATAATGTTTTTAACTTCGTTTAAATCAATATGTAATTGTTGTAAGCCGTCTAAAATATACGGAAGAGAAGGGGCTGCACAAGTTTCAATTAAAGTAATATCGTCACCTAATAAAACGTACGTACCAGTTCGTTCATTATGTTGTAAATCAAAATCATCAATAAGATATAGGTGAGAAGATAATTGCTCTACTTTTTTCATCATTACCACTCCTTAGTTACTGTATGTTTCTATTATACGCTAAAATAGAAAAAAGGCAGAAAACGAACGCTCGTCTTCTGCCTTTTTAAAGTGTTATTATTTCGTTTGTTCTTTATTGATAGACATAACGAACAGTCCAACTATGCCACCAACGATTGGAAGCATAATTTCTCCTGCTAAATTAAAGTAGGAGCTTAAAAATAAACCATTTACATCGATTATCCAGCCAATCACATACAATAACATCATATATAGTACGAAATAAAACTCGCGATTTGAAATCGTTTCATGTTGTGCAGTTTTCATAATGAACACCATCCTTTGCTTTTATAATGGAATATAAACTGTCACATTTTGTTCATAATTTAATTGTAAAACTTTCCATCATAAAAGTCTAGTAGTTTGTGTCGAATTTTCGAACAGAAATAAAGCGCTATCATATCGGGGTGTAAGTACGTAATAAGAGCTGTATATTCATGAATGTAGTATAGTATAAACATAGAATGATAGTGAAGAGAGGGGTAAGGAAAATGACAGTTTATGATTTTTCAGCTAAAACGATAACAGGAGAAGATAAATCGTTAAAAGATTACGAAGGAAAAGCACTTCTTATTGTAAATGTAGCTAGCAAATGTGGTTTTACACCACAATATAAAGGATTACAAGAAGTATATGATAAATATAAAGACCAAGGACTAGAAGTACTCGGTTTCCCTTGTAACCAATTCGGAGGACAAGAACCAGGTACAGAAGCAGATATTACTAGTTTTTGTGAATTAAACTATGGTGTGAATTTCCCGATGTTTGCAAAGGTTGATGTGAAAGGTGATAAGGCACATCCGCTTTATACATACATGACAGAACAAGCACCAGGTTTACTCGGTATGAAAACAGTGAAATGGAATTTTACGAAGTTTCTAATCGGAAAAGACGGGAAAGTAGTAGGGCGTTTTGCGCCGCAGACGAAGCCGGTGGATTTAGAGGTTGAGATTGAGAAGGTACTTGGAGAATAACTAGAAGTTTCACTTTATTAAAAAACGCCTCAAAGAACAATGTAGTTCTTTGAGGCGTTTTCTTTCAACTCACATTATCAAGATTAAATCGCTGAATGGAAGTCATTTGATTTAGGCGGAGAGGCTGCTTTTTTCATAAGAATTTCCCATATGTGTACGGATTTCTTCCATTCTGCTGCGGCCTGTCCCTTTTGATACATAGCGTTCTCATAACTGAAAGTAAGTTGTTGCATATGAGCCGAGTTGTAAAGTGTATCAATGTGGAGAGCATATTCTCGGAATGTTTGACTTTCCCCTCGTGGTATACCAATTCTACCAAATTGTTTTAAAAGTGCACCGTAAGCTTTGCTATAAACAGCATCATCTTTTCGGTATTTGTAGAAAAGAATGATAAAAAATGTAATCCATTTCATTCTAGTGGTGAAGAGAATGTATCCGATGATACTAATTGGTATCGTAGAGAGGAATACGTACCACCAAGAAAGTCCATTTTTAGAATTTGTAAGCTTCTTAGTAGGAGCGTCTTCTGTATCTTCAATTAAACTTTTGAGCTTTGCTTCATTGTTTCTTTGGTGCATTTGCGCATTTTGAGAATTAGTTTCTTCGCTATTTTGTGTAGTAGGAGCAGGAGTATTATTTGTGAAATTATAGGGATTGGTAAATCCTTTTGTTGGTTCGAATGGAATCCATCCGTATCCTGGGAAATATACTTCGACCCAAGAGTGTGCGTTATCGTTCGCGATTTTATATACAGCCTCACCTTCTGCACCAACTAGTGTGTTATCAAGAGTTCCTTCTGTATAACCTTTTACCCATCGAGCAGGAATCCCAGCAGAACGAAGTAACACGATCATAGATGTCGAAAAATTATTACAGTAGCCGCTTTTTGTATCAAAAAGGAATTGATCAACATAATCTTGATTTTTGGTAGGGAACAACACATTCATTGTTTCATATACGAAAGAATGGTCGGTGAAGTAATTTTCAATAGCTAATACTTTATCATATCGGTTGTCTTTATCATTTGTTAGATTAATAGCTAAGTCTCTTACTCGCTGCGGTAATGATTCGGGAAGTTGCGTGTACTTTGTCATGAAATAAGGATTTGTTTCTTGACCTTCATTCGTTTTTACAGCTTTCAAGTTTTCTATGGAAAACTCTGGGACCCCATATGTTACTTTATATGAATTTAAAGTAGTAGAAGAACCTCCGTCCATCGTATAGATTTTTTCAGAAAATGGGTCAACGCTGTATGATACATCTGAGGAAGCCTCAACTGAGATTAACCCTGCTGGATAGGTAAGGTGAGGATATCTTTTTTGCATGTTGATTGTTGCCTTAGTTGTCTCCGTTTTTGTATTTTGTTCGTACCAGCTCACGACGTCGTTTTTATTTTTAAAAGAAACCTTTTTTTGATTTTCAGAAACTTCCCAGCCTTTTCCTGTATAAAAATCTTTCGTTTCGACTCTCCAATATTGTTTGTTTTGCGTTTGTGCTGTGAAAACAATTGTAGGATCTGCCTTAAAAGGACCGCCTAATCGCGAGTCATCTAAACCATACCCAATTTTAGAAACTTCTTGTTTTTTACTTGCTTCGGATGTGTTGAATTTAAAAAAATCCATTGGGTTTGGCCATTGAGGGCCAAATTTTGGAGCAAAGTATGCGATAGTTGCTGACAATACAATAAATATTGTAAGAGGTTTAAGTAATTTTGAGATTTCTCTAGCATAATTTTGTAAGTGTTCCATCTCTTTTATTCGTTCTATGCGGAGAAGACTAAGCATAAAAAAGCCGATGACAACAGTACGAATAATAGCGTAGTTTGCATGATATAAATGTAAGTTATGAAAAACGGTGATATAAATAATAGTCAATATAAGAAATAACAGCCCACGTTTTTTATGAATCATCCAAAAAGAGATGAAAGCACTCAAAAACCAAAATGATAAAAAAAATAAAAGTGTTGGAAAAACTGGAGAGATATCCAGCAAATTCCCCTGGAATAACAGGGAGAAATTTCGAGAAATATCAGTGGAAAATTTCGTTAGCCAAGATGGGTTTATAAAAGCATTTTTATAATATAGGAAATGAATGATGAATAAAATTGTGACGATTTTTATTGGAATCTGCCACCTTGTTTGAAAAAAATAGAGTGTGAAGCAAATCCCTATAAATATTACGAAAATATCTAATCTACCTACGTTTGTAATACCTATAAGGGGCCTTAGCCATTCTAGTAAAAGTAGAAATGCGCATGCATGCATGAAAAATCTAGTCATATCCAATTGTTTTTTTGACTGTAATGTTATCATTTGCTCACCTCAAAAAACACGTTTGTATACCGGTTTCCATAAATCATATTTACAAATATTTTTCGTTTTTGTAGAGTTTCTAGAATACTGAGTTCTCGATGTGAGAGTTGGTTTACTTTTTCTTTTACGACAAACACCATTAATTTTCTATTTTTTATAGCAGCAAAGTCAGCCGCCTTTTGAATATCGGGAGAAAGATCGCTTGTCACGAGTATAATCGTGACGGGCTCATAAATTTTTCTTAATTCCATTTCTACACTCCGGGAGAGTGGGAATACACTATCTGCTTGTACCTTCGCTAAATGACAAAAGATTTGATGTAACTGACTATCTCCATTGTCTAAAGGGAAAAAAGTTCGTTCTTTTCCGACAGATACGAATGACGCCGGTGAATTTTGCTTCAAGACAGACCTGACAATAGAGGCAGTAAATGTGACGACTGATTCGAATAGAGGGGATGGGGTTCTGTCCATGAATATCATAATATTATGGCTGCGCTGTTGTTCAAACTCTTTCGTCATAATGTTGTTTGTTCGTGCAGTTGCTTTCCAATCAATCCATGAAAAGCGGTCACCAGGTTTATAGTCTCTCACACCGACAGAAATGGTAGAGTCTTTTACTAAATTTATATTTGCTGAAAGTGCTCCTTGTTCGAAATGATTTTCCATTTGTCGATATGTTATATCTACATACTGAGGGTAGACTAAAAATGTATCTGGAACTGAAAAAGTTACTTCTTTCTCCATCATACCGAATAAATCACCAGTTTTGACACGTACGCTTGAAAAAGTGTGCTCTCCTCTAGGTATTGTGTCAATTGCATATTGAAACGAAATATTTCGTTTCAATCCTGGAAAGAGTATTACTTTATTCATCTTCGTTTGTTTACAATTTGTAAATTGTGATGGCAGCACATCTTCTATAATTAAATACAGTAAGGGAAAAGGAAAACTTCTTTTTAGTGTAATCGTACTTAAAAAGGGTTCTCCTGCTACATATTCGTCTTGATTTGTTGTTCGTTTTACCTCGGCGTTCCGTAAAGCATAGAAGGGAAGCAGTAGTGAATAAAGGCCAATAGGAATCATACTGTAAAACAAAAACCAACTTACAAATCCTCCTTGAAGCATAGCGTATACAAATGTTAAGACTAGGCATAACGGAATGAGTGATAACTTAGTAAAATGATAGAGTGCTCGTAGTATCCGTTTCATCAAAGGTTCATCTTCCTTTGAGTAGGTACGGTAGTTCGTGCAACGATTTTTGCGATAACTTGTTCTCCTGTAATTCCTTCAAATTTTGCTTCCATTTTTAGAATGAGTCTGTGAGCCAACACGTAAGGAGCTAAAAATTTAACATCGTCCGGAATAACATAATTTCTGCCATGGATGAATGCGTAAGCTTGTGAAGCTTTCATTAAAGCAATCGAGCCACGTGGACTTGCACCTAGTTGTATAGAACTATAAGAACGAGTCTGACTAACAAGCTTTACAATGTAATGCTTAATTGCTTTCTCCATACTTACTTCCCGTATGCTTTGTTGTAAATAAAGTAATTCTTCTATTGTTGTAATAGCTTGTAAATGGGAGAGGGGATTTGTTTTTTCCATCCTGTTTAAAATTTCAAACTCTTCTTCTGGTGTAGGATATCCCATTTTTAGTTTCAATAAGAAACGATCGAGCTGTGCTTCTGGTAAAGGATATGTTCCCTCATATTCGACCGGATTTTGTGTAGCCATTACAAAGAACGGTTTTGGTAACGGTCTTGTCATGCCATCTATTGTAATATTACCTTCTTCCATACTTTCAAGTAAGGCAGACTGTGTTTTTGGAGATGTACGATTAATTTCATCAGCCAGTATAAAATTTCCCATAATTGGTCCAGGCTTAAACTCAAATTGGAGCTCTTTCGGATTATAAATAGAAACACCTGTTACATCTGATGGAAGTAAATCAGGTGTAAATTGAATGCGTTTGTAATCAGCATCAATAGATTTAGAAAGGGCCCGTACTAACATTGTTTTCCCAACGCCAGGAACATCTTCTAATAGTACATGACCTTCAGCTAAGAGAGCTGTCAAAGCTAAGATCGTTTCTTTTCGCTTTCCGACCATTAACTTTTCAATATTGTTAATTATTTTTTCTATAATGGGATGTAATGAATCAAGCTGGTGCATCGTAATCCTCCTAATGTTATTATCGTTTTTTAATCTATTTAGTGGAAAATAGAGTGTATCCATCTAATTGCGGGCAGTAAAGATTTTATCTTTAATTCTAAGAATATTCAGATTATTTATTGTGATTACATCTAGTATAATTGTTTCCGTAACTTAGGGCAATATGGTAAATAATGATTTCTCGTTTTATGTGAAAAGAGAAGCGGATAGGAAATTTAGTTATATGGATAGAGAGGGTGGAGAAGTATCAATATTTTTCACACAATGAAAAAGAGGGACATGAGCATTGCTATTCATGTCCTGTGACTTATTTATTCAGCTATTTGCCGGGAGTAAAACTTTCATCTCAAAATTCGGTTGGAGCAAAGAAGTTAAGTGTGGGCTAATAATGAGTGGGATAAACAAAACCGCTCCACTTATTATAGTTTCACTTTATGCTCTCGTAATGGCACGTGGAAATAAAATATTATTTTCTAAATGAATATGCTCAAATAAATCAGACTCTAGCGCTTCAAGACGTTGGTAAACAAGTCGATAAGTACCGCAAGCGTCTTCTGGAGGAGTAAAGTCATTTGTCACTTTACGAATTTCTTTTATAATATTTCCAGCATGATTGTGCTCATTTTCTAGTTCATCTACTACTTTACGTAACTTTACATAATTTTCATCAGTTGGATTTTGTTCAAATTCTAAAATTAATGGGAAGTCTTCCGTTTCTTCTTTAATTAAATGCTGTTCTAATTCCATTTTAAGTTCATGAAATAGCTTATGAATTTGGGCTAAATGAGGCTGATTTGCTCCATGAACGCGTAATACTTTCGTCACATATGGACTTAACTGCGGTAACTCTTCATGTAAATAACGATGATGCTTATGAATTACATAATCAATCAATTCACGATAAGAAGCACTTTTCCAATCAATTTCAGATTCATTTAATCGTTTCGTATTATGATAAAGTGTATTTAACTTTGTAATTACTTCATCCGCCGATAAATTTCTTTCATGAATTGCATCAATAAGCGGCTTATTACCACCACAGCAAAAATCTATTCTATACGATTTAAAAAGATCACTAGCTTTCGGAAATTGCGTAACAATCTCACCAACAATTGAAGTTTCAGTAAATTTATGTTCCATATGAATGCCTCCATAAAGTTTTAATGTAATATCTAAATTAAGAATAGTGATACTTGAAAAACAATGTAGTGATTGAAATCACTTTTAGTGTGTCAGTTTTGAGAATAATAGGATTGTTATTCAACAGAGGATATTACAGAACCGATAGCGAAGATTTTTTGAGTTAGGAAATTATTAAAAGAGCATTATTATGATATAGATGGTTTACAAATGTATTTTCTATCAATCTAAGATTGTTTTTGGGTAGGAAGTGTATCTATTATAGGAGGTTTTTATGGAATATGTTTATCATATGGTACCAGAGCAACTAAAAGGAGAATATTTAATCCCATTAAATGAATTGAAAAGGGTATATCCAAATTTATATGGTGAGTATATACAAAAATATAAAGATCATACTCAAAGGGAGAGCTTATTAAAACGTAAAATACCAAAACTAGAATGTTTATGGAATGATGTTGTGCATTGTTTACCACTGCATCCTTATGAGATTTATAAAGTATTACTGGAGATAGGAATAAACCTTCATACAAATAAACTGTTTTATAAAATTCCTGTTAGCGTACTGAATGGTCAGTGTATGGCAATATACAAGTACTCAAAGCATAATTGGGGTGGACCAAATAGAGAATTAGAAGAATGCGAAATAGAACTCATCAACTTTAATGAATATAGAGAATTAAAGCAATTAAATACCTGCACAAAAGAATATTACAGAGAGGAATATGAAAAGGGTAGAAGATTCGGGATGTTTCACCTAATTCCACATGTTCTTGTCAAAGGAAAAGTGGAGGTGAAAAATATTGAAATCATTAATTGGAGTATTGATCCCGTTAATGATTAATATTATAAGCATTAAAAAAATAAGATGCCATTTTGAATGGATATATGGCTTACAAGAATGGAAGAGTAATTTAGTTTTATACGTAATAGTAAAAAAGAAGCTTACTAGAAGCTTCTTTTTCATTGCTATTTTTCACATGCGACTCCATCGCCATCACGATCAAGTTTAGAGCTATAACCTGGTTGGTCTCTATATAATGGAGCTTTTCCAGCATTTTTAACTTCAGTACAATTTTTGTAAGTTACATTACTATTGCTACTTGCAGCAGGTTGTGTTTGAGCTTGCTGTGCTTTTTTCTGTTCCTCTTGTTGTTTACGAGCTTGTTCATCAGCTTGGCGTTTTTGCTCTTCTTGTTGTTTACGAGCTTGTTCATCAGCTTGGCGTTTTTGCTCTTCTTGTTGTTTGCGAGCTTGTTCATCAGCTAGACGTTTTTGTTCTTCTTGTTGTTTGCGAGTTTGCTCTTCGGCTTGGCGTTTTTGCTCTTCTTGTTGTTTGCGAGTTTGTTCATCGGCTAGACGTTTTTCATCCTCTTGCTTACGAGCTTGTTCATCGGCTAGACGTTTTTTATCCTCTTGCTTACGAGCTTGTTCATCGGCTAGACGCTTCTCATCTTCTTGCTTTTGAGTTTTCTCGTCCGCTTCTTTCTTTTTATCATCTTTTTTCTCTGCATTATTAGAAGCGACTTGTTTATTTGTTGCTGTCGTCTTTTCAGAAGAAGGAGCTGAAATACTTGATAATGCAACAAAAATGACAAATAAAATAGCAGTGATAATAAATTGTTTTTTTGCTACACCTGTCTTTTTAATTACGGATAAGATTGCTAGAACAAGGAAAAAAATAAATAAAATTAAACTTAAAGTAGCAAAAAAATCGATGACTGGGTGTTCAGATTTTGTAGTGCCCATTCCTATTAAGAGAATTGAAATCATAAAAAGAATAACAGTAGGACGACCATATTGTTTTGCTTTTCCAGTTTTCTTAAAGAATGAAATGATACATAGTATTAAAAGAATAAAAGCAATAAAAAATAAAGCTGCACCAATATTACTCAAAATCGCCATTTTTATACCTCCATTTGTAAGATTTTCACTATTGATTATATAGGAACTTATTGGATATTACACGATTTATATAAATTTAGAAAATTAGTATTTTTAATAGACTTATAATCATTTATTTTATATATAAGGAAAAATAGATATATTTCCTATTACATTTTTAAGTAGAATTCATAAAGTATAATATATCGATTGAAAGGAGGGGGTTTAAATGGAATTTCAATTATTGGTAACTTGTATATTACAAGAAGGTAATGCTTTCTTTTTAGTAACGAAAGTAGACGATGTTATTACGTTAAAAGTACCGATTACTGCGGGAGTAGCAGGTTTATTCTTAGCTTTAGGTGTACCAAGATGTTCTTAATTTAAATTTCTAGAGTAGAAGGGAAGGGATATACCTTTCTCTTCTACTCTTACATAATCTGATTATGTAAACTAAAATATTGTTTTGTAATAGCACGTTTAAAATGGACATGCATATACTATAATGTTTCATTGGATGTTAGTGATGAAAGGTAGTTTTCACACGTGCATGTAATGATGTTCATTAAGTTATGAAATTAAAGAGGTGCTATTATATATGAAAAGAAGAACATTTGATATTCCAGTTACATTGCGAAGAGAGTGGTTTTTAATAGAATTAGCCCATTTAACGAAAAAATATGGAATTGAAATTGCAACTAGCAAAATGGAAGCTGCACCGTTTTTAAGAGATCAAGTTACGGAATCAAAAATAGGATCAGGGCTCCAATACGATAAATATGATGATGAGTATATCATTGAAAATTAAAGGATACCAGCAAAAAAAATTCTTTATAACAAAATATAAAATAAAGCAGATTCTAAATATGGAATCTGCTTTATTATGAAATACTTCTAGTCAACTATCCTCTTTCTAGTGTTTTTCCTACATATTTTTCTTGTGTTATTCCAAAAGATTCACGAAGAATGCGAGCATAATCTTTTGATTCTATTGGTCGTTTATTTTTTGTGCCTTTAAAGGTTTCTGTATAATTTTTATTTGTTAATGATACGTGACCATAATCAGTTAATTTACAAGTAATAGCCCCTTTATTAAAAGGCGATTCTTTATGCTCTACAATCACTTTTTGAATGTTATTCACTTTTTTCTCATCTATTGGATGTAAAGTGAAAGCATAGCCTATTTTCCATTCGTGTGAAGGTTCAGATTGCAAGAAATTTGTAGATTCCCCGTTAGCTCCTTTTCTCATTTCTAAAATGTGTGTACCTTTTCGGGTAGTTTGTTTGCGAATTCGATATTCTCCCGTTTGAGAAGAAATCACTTCTCCGTTAAAAGGGACGGGATGTAGAGGTAGATGAGATGCAAAACCTGCGTCTATAACATAATCTTTATAATTATGATTTAATATGATAATGACATGACCATCATCGGGTTTCCATTTATTATCGTAAAGATCATAAACAGTACCAGCTACTTTATATACTTGAAACCCACAATCCATTAAAAAGTAATACAATAAGGAGTTTAATTCATAACAAAGACCGCCTCGTTTTTGAATTAGTAACTTTTCTACTAAGTTATTTTTTGAGATGTTTTTAATAGTACCAGCCATAATATCGAGATTTTCATAGGGGAGAATCAAGCCCATTTTCAAGAGAATTTCATCTAAATCATTAAATGTTATTTCTTTTGCAGGAATTTTTAGTCGTTTAAAAAACTCCTTTTGTAAATTGGTCATCATAAAGCATTCTCCTTTCTTTTTACAGAATTTTCTTCTGCTCACCGATAGGTTAGTACTTATAAAAGTTTAATTCAAGTCTGCGAAAATTATCATAATATATGTTTCTCGGAAAAATATTTTCTATTCGAAAAATTCAGTTTAAAATTTAATGGTAGGAAAGTCTTACAGTATAAGCCTCTATTCGTTTGTTTTGTATAAAATTAAATAAAAGTACATATCTTCATTAATCTTTTTTATAACTAGGTGGTAATAAAGTGTTTTTTTCCTAAAGTTTTTTCAAGATTTGTATACTTTATATAGACAATAATGATTTAGAGATATTTGGATTTAGTACGGTTAACAATTATTGAGAAACTTTTTTATAGTGTTCTCTCAAAAGGAAGAGATAGAAACAAAGAGAATAACGTGAGTTAAGAAAGAAGGTGTACTAGTAATCTCTTGCAAATAGGGACAAGATTTTGTTTAAGTAAAAAGATTATCTAGTATTAAGAGAGAAGATAAAAAAATATTACAAAGAGCACCTTCTTTCAAAAAAAGTGGGGGGAGTAACATGCGATTGATGAGAAGATGTGTTGCCTTACTGATTGTATTTTTAATTATGGCTCCAATGATTAGCACGAATGTACGGGCAGAAGTTGTAAAAGAGCTTGGAAAGGGATTTCCTGATACAGAAGTATTTACACCTGGAGAATGGTTTTTAGGTCAAAAACCTACTAATTATGATGAGAATAAGCCTCCAATTCTTTTTGTACAAGGAAGGAATGGGAATGCTGATAGTTGGTATGGAAAAACAGTGTATCACGATATAAATGATATGTATGACTATGCTTTGAAAGCAGGCTATCAAACAGTATTTATACAATTATATGATGCTGCTGGGAAAGGGTCAGCTAGTCAGTGGGACAACGGAAAATTGTTAGCACAAAAGTTAGAAGAAATATATAATCACTTCGGTAAAAAAGTTAATATTGTAGCACATAGTAAAGGCGGTATCGATACACAGGCTGCATTAGTAGGATATGGTGCAAATCGATTTGTTGGAAATGTTATAACGCTTGCGACGCCACATCATGGATCAAACTTGGCGGATTTATCATATAGTTGGTGGGCAGGATGGCTTGCTTCTATATTAGGTCAAAAAGATGATGGTACGTATTCATTGCAAATGGGGGAAATGGCGAAATTTCGTTCAACGATTGATAATAATCCATCAGCTAAATTAAATCGTTACTATACGGTTACTGGTACTAGCTGGGGACCAGTATTTTCTGCGTTATCTATGGGCGGGTTCTATTTGTCATCATACGGTTCAAATGATGGACTAGTAAATGAGTGGAGTACTAAGTTACCGTATGGAACGCATTTATTTACAGATTCCAGATTTGATCATGATAATATAAGAAAAGGATCTGCTGTTTTCTCTCGAATTGAACCATATTTACGTACATCAAATGTAGCTGTACCAACTTTAGTAGCATCCAGCACTAGTTCAAATGAAAATATAGAACAACTAAATACAACTTCAAATCAAAACATTTTAGGAGGAGAATTGCTACAAAATCAGTGGATAGAGCAAACCGTTACGGTTGATAAAAAAGCTGAAGGAATAGTTTCTATCTTAACAGCGTCTTCAGATGTAGAAGTACAAATGATATCTCCAAAAGGAAAAATGTATACAAATAAAGATAGCGTTATAACTACTGGTGAAGGTGAATCTTTCTTTGGTGGTGCGACTATTAGAACATTTAAATTTGATAAAATGGATGTAGGAGAATGGAAAGTTAAAATGATGGCGAAGCAGTCGAAAGATGCATTTTTAATTGTAAGCGATCACAAGAGTGGTGCACCATTTGTTCTCCAAATGCCTACAAAAGTTAAAGTGAATAAATCTGAGTATAAACTGAAAAAATCACCTGTGGCACCTGAAATGAAAGGGGATCTTTCTATAACAGTAAGAGTAGTTAATAAAGAAGGGAAACTAGTCTCTGAATATAATGAATTACAAAAGGGTAATAACAATACGTTTACTGGTGCTTTGAAGGACATAAAGCAACCAGGAGTATATAACGTTACGATGGATATAAAAGGGACGAATAAAGAAGGACAACCGTATAATCGTACAATTGTTAAGTCGGTTTATGTGGAGAAGTAAGAAAGAATGAGAAGTTTTTAATATAAAAAGTACCGAACTTTTGTAGTAGAAGAGTTCGGTACTTTTTTCATGTTTATTAGATTAACAGAAACGTACAATGGAATTTATGTTTGATTATAGGAATCAAAAGAGCATTATTCAATAAAAAAAGATGCTGAAATAGCATCTGAATGTGAAGAGGATTATTAACTTAGTTTTATAACTGTTAATTCAACTGAATTAATACCATTATCACAAGTTGCAATACTTTGACGATTAAAACCACTATTATTTTTCAGTTGAAGAGTGGAATTAGCTGTCACTGTAACAATCGTTTCGCCTGCTAGTTGAAGACATTCGTTATTTGATGAAGTATTCATTTGGAAAGCGAAATCACCTTGACTATTAGCGAGTGGATTATTATTTAAAAATATAGTCATGACTGGAATATGTGGAAATACAGGATTTGAAGTAGTGTTAATCGTTGAAATGAAAGAAACTCTATAATCACCAGCTTGACTAAATTGTATAGTAGTAGGATTTAGTAAGGAAACTCCTCCTGCTATAGGGCCAACGTGATTAAATGGAAAAGGATCTCCAAAAGGAACAGTTATAAACTCAGTTTGCCAAAAAGTGCCGTATGCTGGACAGCTTTTTTTATGTGAATGGTCGCATGAACATTTTTTATAGGAACTAGAAGAGGAGTTGCATGAACATTTTTTATATGAACTGGAAGAAGAGTTACATGAACATTTTTTATTTGAATTTGAAGAATGATAGTATGAACCCAATATATTACCTCCTATTATGAATGAAGTGTATACTCATAGTATTTTATGCTTGTCTTATATAAAAGGTGATAGATTTGGAGTATAAAGTGCTAATACGATGAAATGTAGTAATAGAATAGTAGCTGTAACGATTTTGAAGAAGAAAAGGTTGATGTTTTGGTGGAAATATCAGTGGAATATCTTGAAAGATTGAAGTAAAGCGGGCACTCATATTTTACATGTGAAAGTAAAACCATTATCCTCAGTTGCAATGATGTGATCGTTTAAGTGAATGTCTATTTTGAAGTGTTTGTATATTAGAGTTTATGGTTGTTATCTTTTATTTACGTAGTGGGGCAGGAAGAAGACGAAAAGTATCGAATGAATGTACATATGTAGCATTGTTTGCTTTTGGTGTGAATAAGTAATAAAAGATACGTTGAAATATTTTAAACCGTAACAAAAGAGCGATTAAATAATAGAGGGAGCAACTTACATGGAAAATATATTAAAGGTATCTTCAAAATCAAAACCAAATTCAGTAGCAGGTGCAATAGCTGGTGTACTAAGAACAAGTGGCAATGTGGAAATTCAAGCGATTGGAGCGGGTTCTATAAATCAAGCGATTAAAGCAATTGCAATCGCAAGAGGATTTGTTGCTCCAAGTGGTATTGATTTGGCCTTTGTTCCAGCATTTCAAGAGGTTACTATTAATGATCAAGAAAGAACGGCAATTAAATTAATTGTAGGTCCTAGAAGGAAAAGGTAACTGCAGTAATTCAGTATTGAAATGACATTTAACATAACAAACAAAAAGTGTCACAAATGCTTATGAAATAGGCATTTGTGACACTTTTATAGTTTTGTGAGAATAAAAACCCCTAAAACTGCTCATTCTTCTCCCAAGATTCCACAATATAATGTGCAATCGTCGGGTTGAACCCTTTCCCAACTAAAAACATAATCGCAGCAACTTCTGTTAAAGCGTGTTTGTGTGATGTATGTTTTGCTTCATTTAAACCGTAATCTACCCAAGGTTTTACGAAATCTAGTACAGGTTTCTTTAAAGGTAAAAACTGTGTACCGACGACTTGTTGAATTTGTTGTTGTGTTGGTTCTGTAATTGGTCCAGGCGGTAAGATTTGCGGTTGTGTAATATCAAATGTTGGTCCTGGTGGTAAAATTTGTGGTTGTGTTGGATCAATTGTTGGTGGTTTAGGCGGTGAGACACGCGCGTTGTAGTTTGGTTGGTACATTTGTTGTTGGTATTGTGGTTGTTGCGGCTGAGTTGCGTATGGATTTTGTTGAAATTGTTGCTCTTGATTTTGTGGTGCTACATATGGATTTTGAGGGTATTCATAATTTGGACGTGAGTCGTATGGATTTTGTTGATATTCAGTTTCTTGATTTTGCGTTGTTGCATATGGATTTTGCTGATATTGTTGTTCTTGATTTTGCGGTGCTGCATATGGGTTTTGAGGATATTCATAATTAGGACGTGTGTCGTATGAGCTTTGTTGATAATTAGCTTCTTGGTTTTGCGGTGTTTCGTATGGATTTTGTTCATATTGTTGCTCTTGTTCTTCATATTGTTCTGTGTATCTTTGTTCTTGTTGCTGAGGATAAAATGGTTGTTGTGGGTAAGGCGGTTGATTATTATAGAACATGTTTATTCCTCCTTCATGATGATGCCTACCACCCAGTGTATGGGCGGACAAGAAAATATGTGATGAAAAAATGCGGGCGTGTTACAATAAGTAACTGGGTGAAGATAAAATGACAAAACAAGAAAAGATTCAAAAAACAGTTACTTTTGTAAAACATATTTTAGAAAAAGATGCGAGTGGGCATGATTGGTATCATATTGAACGCGTACATAAACTGGCGATTTCTTTATCCGAGCAAGAAGGGGGAAATCGTTTTATAATTGAAATGGCAGCATTACTTCACGATGTGGCAGATGAGAAGTTAAATGAAAGTGAAGAAGCAGGAATGAAAAAAGTTTCTGATTGGTTAGAAGAGTTACATGTTGAAGCAGAGGAAAGTAAACATGTTCTTCATATCATTGCCAATATGTCTTATAAAGGTGGTCATGGCGGTAAAGTGGATTCACTTGAAGGGAAGCTTGTTCAAGATGCGGATCGCTTAGACGCTCTTGGAGCAATTGGAATAGCTCGCACATTTGCGTATGGTGGAGCGAAAGGGAGATTAATGTATGATCCAACTATTCCTCCACGTGAAGTGATGACGAAAGATGAATATAGAAAAAATAACGATCCATCTTTAAATCATTTTTATGAAAAACTTTTGAAACTAAAAGACTTAATGAACACGAACGCAGCAAAACAAGAGGCTGAAGTTCGTCATCGTTATATGGAACAGTTTATTGAACAATTTATGAAAGAGTGGAATGCACAAATATGAAAATGTTAACTGTGGAAAACTTATCGAAATCATACGGAGAAAAACCGTTATTTGATGGATTATCATGTAGTATTACAGAAGGACAACGTGTCGGAATTATAGGTGTAAACGGTACTGGGAAATCGACATTATTAAAAATTATTGCAGGGTTAGAAACTCCTGATACAGGTGATATGACGCATTCACGTGGTTATACAATTAGTTATTTATCACAGCAACCAGAGTTTGATGAAAAACTAACAGTGTTAGAACAAGTGTTCCATGGTGATACACCTTTAATTCGTCTTCTTCGTGATTATGAACAATCGTTATTAAATATCGAAAAAGATCCAAGTAATGAAAAAGTACAAGAACAATTATTTGCAGTGCAGCAACGTATGGATGCGATGAGTGCATGGGAAGCAAATGCGAATGCAAAATCGTTATTAACGAAATTAGGAATTACTGATTTTACAGCAACTGTTGGAAACCTATCTGGTGGACAAAAAAAGCGTATTGCAATGGCGCAATGTTTTATTGAAACACCTGATTTATTAATTTTGGATGAGCCTACGAACCATCTTGACCATGAGACAGTTGAATGGTTGGAAGAATATTTAGCAAGATATACTGGTGCGGTATTACTTGTAACCCATGATCGTTATTTCTTAGATCGTGTGACAAACCGCATTTTTGAATTAGACAATGGTAAACTATATAGTTACGAAGGAAACTATAGTACATTTTTAGAAGCGAAAGCACTTCGTGAAGAACAAGAAATTGCGCAAGAATCAAAACGTCAAAACTTATATCGCCGCGAACTAGCATGGATCCGCCGCGGTGCAAAAGCTCGTTCGACAAAGCAAAAAGCACGTATTCAACGATTTGATGAGTTAAAAGGTCAAGAAGGACCAGCTGCAAAACAGTCAGTTGATATTGCGCTTAGCGGGAGTCGCCTTGGCAAAAAAGTACTTGAGTTAAAAGATGTAACGAAAAAATTCGGTGATAAAACGGTATTACACAACTTTAATCATATTGTGAAACCAGGAGATCGTATCGGAATCATTGGAGCGAATGGAAGCGGAAAATCTTCTCTATTAAATATGCTTGCAGGCAAGTTAGCTCCTGATAGTGGTGAAGTTGAAGTAGGACAAACTGTAAAAGTTGCTTATTATACGCAAGAAAATGAAGAGATGAATTTAAATCAACGTATGATTGAATACATTAAAGAGATTGCAGAAGTTATTCATACGACAGACGGAAAAGTAATTGGTGCATCTCAAATGTTAGAACGTTTCTTATTCCCGACGCATTCACATGGTACACCACTTGGGAAACTATCTGGTGGGGAAAGAAGACGTTTATATTTATTACGTATTTTAATGGGAGAACCAAACGTACTATTACTTGATGAACCTACGAATGACTTAGATACACAAACATTAACAGTACTGGAAGATTATTTAGAAGATTTCCCAGGTGTCGTTTTAACTGTATCGCATGACCGTTACTTCTTAGATAAAGTAGTAGATGAATTGTTCATCTTTAGTGGCGGAGGCGAAGTGCGTGAATTCCTAGGTAGTTATACGGACTTTTTAGAAATGGAAAAGACGAAAGAACTTATTGAGAAGGCGGAAGTTCAAAAAGAGAAAAAAGTGGTAGAAGAAGCTCCGAAACAACAACGTAAACGTAAACTTTCATACAATGAGCAGCGTGAATGGGAAACAATTGAAGATACAATTGCCGAACTAGAAGAGAAAATTGAGTCAATTGGAGAAGAACTTGCGAAAGTTGGATCTGACTTCACAAAGGCACAAGAATTATCTGAAGCACAGCAGAAAACAGAAGAAGAGCTAGAAAAAACGATGGAAAGATGGAGTGAACTATCAGACATCGTTGAAGGATTAAAATAAAAACAAGCTGCATATATTGAAAAGTAAAGAGAAAAACTTTACACTATTGGTAGAACCTATTTTAGGAGGGAAAAAATGAGAACATCTAATCCAATGTTGAAAAAAGAGGCATTCCGTAAAGAGGGAGCAAGCGCTTCTGCGATGACGATTGGCGGAACAGTAGGCAAAACGTTTATTATGCTTATCTTGCTACTTGCAACGTCTGTCTATTCATACATACAGATGATGCAGGGGACGATGAAGATGCCAGTACTAATTGGTGCTTTAATCGTTGCGGCAATCATCGCATTTGCGTCTATGTTCTTCCCACGTATTTCACCTTTTGGTGCACCAATCTATGCGGCAGTAGAAGGGGTTGTATTAGGTAGTATTTCAGCGGTTTATACAATGAAGTTTGGCGATTCTATCGTTTTAAATGCTGTATTACTAACAATCTCAATTCTATTTGCAATGTTAGTGTTATATGCAACGCGTGTAGTAAAGGTAACGGATAAATTCCGTACAGGCGTGATGGCAGCAACACTTGGAATTATGGTTATGTATTTAGTCGTATTTCTACTAAACATGTTTGGTGTAACTGTTCCGTACATTCACCAAGGCGGTACGATTGGTATTATTATTAGTGCAGTTGTTATCGTAGTTGCTGCATTAAACTTATTACTAGATTTCGATTTAATCGAAAATGGTGTACGTAGTCAAGCTCCGAAATATATGGAGTGGTACACTGCGATGGGACTAATGCTTACATTAGTTTGGTTATACTTGGAAATTCTTCGTTTCGTTTCTTACTTTACGAAAAATGACTAATAAAAAAATCCTGCATGAAAAATGCAGGATTTTTTTATTTTTAAAGATAAATTGATGATATGGTATAATGTGGATGTTGATAACTTGAGTTAAAGGGGGATGGAATGTGATGAAAGAGAAGAAAGGGATTATGAAAAAACTATTTTCTAAAAGTTTTTTCATAGAACTAGAAGATGCTTTAACGTATCCATCATCAGAAGTTATTATTTCCACTATCGAAAGGTATGCGGTTGAATGTCAGGAACAATTGAATTTTGAGAGTAAAGTTAAACCGATTACTTTTTACTTAGAAAATGTAATGTACCGTGTTGAGATAAAGATGGCTCGCGGTGGATATTACATTTCCTGTAGTGAAGTATAAATTTTGAAACCTTACATGTTTAATATATGTAAGGTTTCTTTTTTTCTTTTATAGCATATAAAATAATATTTTTTACTTTAAAATATATTATTTTACGCTTTTTACCCTTCATACATTTTTCTTTACAATGAAGAAAAATATGTGAGGTGGTATAACTTATGATGAATCGAGTTGTATTAATCGGTAGATTGACAAAGGAGCCAGAATTATACTACACAAAGCAAGGCGTCGCTTATGCACGAGTATGTGTTGCGGTAAATAGAGGTTTTCGAAATAGTTTAGGTGAGCAACAAGCAGATTTTATTAATTGTCTCGTATGGAGAAAATCGGCTGAGAATGTAACTGAATATTGTACGAAGGGGTCACTTGTTGGAATTACCGGACGTATTCATACGAGTAATTACGAGGATGATCAGGGCAAGAGAATATATAGAACTGAAGTTGTGATAGAGAGCATTACATTTTTGGAGAGAAGGCGGGAGGGCGCATCACAATAAGAGAGGACGTTAAACAATGGTTTGGGGGAATTAGGTGGAAAGAGAAAGAATGAAAAAGTATGATGATGGAAAGAAATCAGCAAGATAAAGCATCCGAGTAGGTTTAGAGAGGTGGAACATGTTACAATACACGTAAGAACACGCAATAAAGGAGAGTTTTTTACGTGAAGATTAAAGCAATTGAACCGACGCCAAGTCCAAATACAATGAAAGTTATTTTGAATGAAGTATTACCATCAGGAGCGCGAAATAATTATACAAATGAAAATAAAGAACAAGCACCAATGCAAGTGCAAGAAATTTTGAAAATTGAAGGCATTAAAGGTGTATATCATGTAGCCGACTTTTTAGCAGTGGAGCGAAATGCGAAGTTTGACTGGAAAGTTTTATTACAACAAGTTCGTTCTGTTTTCGGCGAACAGGTAGTAGAAGAAAGTGAAGAACAACAACTTGCTCATTTTGGGGAAGTGAAAGTGTTTGTTCAAATGTTCTTTACAATTCCAATGCAAGTAAAGTTAACAGATGGAACATCGGAAGAACGTGTTGGCTTACCAGATCGTTTTAAAGAATCAATTATGAAAGTACAAATGTCTGCACCAAACGTTGTAAAAGAACGTAAATGGGTGGAACAAAGTACACGTTACGGTAATTTTGAAGAAATCGGGAAAGAAGTAGTAGAAGAGATTGTTGCTGCTTATTCAGAAGAACGTGTAAATGAAACAGTTAAAGAATTATTAAACCAGGCAGGTGCTGTTGAAGTAACGATTCAAAAGCGTGAGCCATATAAAGTAACAGAAGAGATGATGAAAGATGCTGACTGGAAAAACCGTTTTGCAGCATTAGAACAAATGGATCCTACTGAAGAAGATATTTCAGTGTTGAAGATGGCGTTAGATGATGAAAAAGTTTCAATCCGCCGTTTAGCAACAGCGTATTTAGGTATGGTAAAAGGTGATGGAGTATTGCCGTTATTATATAAAGCGTTATTAGATCGTTCAGTAAGTGTTCGCCGTACAGCGGGCGATTGCTTATCAGATGTAGGTGATCCAGCAGCGATGTTCGTTATGATTAAATCTCTGAAAGATTCAAGTAAATTAGTACGCTGGCGTGCAGCAATGTTCTTATTTGAACTTGGAGATGAAAGTGCGATTCCTGCATTAAAAGCAGCGCAAGATGATCCGGAGTTTGAAGTAGCGATGCAAGCGCGTCTAGCATTAGAGCGTATTGAAGGTGGAGAAGAAGCAAAAGGTTCTGTATGGAAACAAATGACGGAGTCTCGTAAAGGGGAATAATGTATGATTGTTTTCTATGATAGTTGGTGTCCGATGTGTACCGCGGTTGCAGAACGTACGAAAAAACTAGATAAAAAGGGTAAGATGCAATTTGTTTCATTTCGAGATGAAGATGTGGTTGAGAAGTATGAACTTTCTCAAGAACTACAAAGTAAGATGGAACAAAGATTGTATATTTTAAAAAATAATAAGTGGTATACCGGAATTCATAGCATACATGTATTAGCAAAGGCAGTTCCATCTTATTGGTTTGCCGTTCCTTTTATAAAACTATCTATCGTACTCGGATTTGGAAGTAAAGTATACGATTATATCGCTAACAATAGAAAACTTGTCCCAGTTGGACATTGCCGCGGTGGGGTTTGTGAAATCCCTACAAAAAAATGAAATCATCGTTATCTTTCTTTTGCACCTAGTAATAGAGCGTGATATGATGAATTTGGAATGAAAGTTGAAGGAGAGATTACACGATGTCAAATGCTTATGAAGAATACATGCGCCAAATGGTAATCCCAATGCGTCAAGAATTAGTGCGTTCTGGGTTTGAAGAGTTAACTACAGAAGAAGCTGTAACAGAATTTATGGAAAACACGGCAGGGACAACTTTAGTAGTTGTAAACTCAGTTTGTGGTTGTGCAGCTGGTTTAGCACGTCCATCAGCAGGTCAAGCAGTTGTTCGTGCTGAAAAACAACCAGATCATCTTGTAACTGTATTCGCAGGTCAAGATAAAGATGCTACTGCAAAAATGCGTGAATACTTCGGAGAAATTCCTCCATCTTCACCATCTATGGCATTATTAAAAGGAAAAGAAGTTGTTCACTTCATTCACCGTCATGAAATTGAAGGTGCAACTATGGACGAAATTATTACGAACTTAGAACAAGCTTTCGAAAAGAATTGCTAAAGAAGGGGGAGAGTAAATCTCCCTCTTTTCTTTATATAGAGGTGAAAAAATGATCGTAACAACAGCAGGAAGAACGAACAAAGAAATGACAGATTATGCAAACAAGGTAGCAGCAGAATTAAATCGTTCTTTCGTTAAACGTAATGACGTACCAGTACATAAACTGCATGAGCAGTATGAACAAGATGTACTTGTTGTAGGGAAAAACCGATTAGCTATTTATCCGAGAGGAACGGAAGAGTCATTTTTCTTTCATCCAAACTCAGCGATGTTTCGTGTGAAAAGGTTAATGCGCGGAGAACACGATCCGTTTGTACAAGCCGCGCAATTAGAGAGCGGAATGACAGTATTAGATTGTACGCTCGGTATGGCATCAGATAGTATTGTAGCTAGTTATATTGTTGGTGAAAGCGGAAAAGTAACGGGACTTGAAGGCAATGAGTATATGGCTTATATTATGGAAAATGGTTTAAAAACATGGTCTTCAACTGTTTCTGAAATTGATGAGGCAATGCAACGAATCGATGTGAAGCAAACGGAGCATTACGCATTTTTAACACAATGTGAAGACAATAGTTATGATGTTGTGTACCTTGATCCGATGTTTGAAGAAACTGTTATAGAATCAGATGGAATAAAAGGATTAAAACACTTCGCTTTGTATCATGATATTACTGACGAAACAATTGCAGAAGCGAAGCGTGTGGCGAGAAAGCGTGTCGTTCTGAAAGATCATTTCCGTAGTTCTAGATTTGAAAAACATAATTTTCATGTATACAAAAGAAGAAGTGCTAAGTTTCACTTTGGTGTAATTGACCCTTGCTAATTGTTTGAAAAGATGTATAATAAGCAATAATTAAATATACTGTCGGTGATGAAGAGAGTAGTCTTTTTTTGAAGGAAAGCGAGCTAGGGATGGTGTGAGCCTAGTGCGGAAGAAAAAGATGAAGCGCACTTCGGAGATGCTTCTTGAACGAATAGTTAGAGTAAGCCGAGGCCCCCTGTCCTCGTTATAAACGGGAAAGTGGTTCGTAATGAACAACAAGGGTGGTACCACGGGTTTAAACTCGTCTCTTTTTAGAGACGAGTTTTTTGTGTTTTAAAAATGAAGGAGGTTGTAGTATGGATTATAAAAAGCAGTTTGCAAAAAGTTTATCCAATATTTTTACAAATGAATTAACACAAAATCAAATTTTAGATTTAATCGAAACGCCGAAACAAGATGAATTCGGAGATGCGGCATTTCCATGTTTTTCACTTGCGAAACAATATAAAAAATCACCAGCTATTATCGCAAAGGAAGTTGCGGAGAAATTAAGTAATCCATTTTTTACGAAAGTAGAGGCCGTTGGTCCTTACGTAAATGTATTTTTTAATCGTGAAATTGTAAGTGATGCAGTATTAAAAACGGTTTTATCGGAGAAAGAAGAGTACGGTCAAAATCACTTTGGCTGTGAAAAAACGGTAGTTATCGATTATTCCTCTCCGAATATCGCGAAACCTTTTTCAATGGGGCATTTACGTTCTACGATGATAGGTAATTCATTGAAACATATCGCTGAAAAATGTGGTTATGAAGTTGTAGGAATTAATTATATTGGGGATTGGGGAACACAGTTTGGAAAGTTAATTACGGCTTATAAAAAATGGGGAAATGAAGCAGTAGTTAAAGAAGATCCAATCCGTGAGCTATTTAAGTTATATGTTCAATTCCATGAAGAGGTAAAAACCGACGAAGCACTAGAAGAAGATGGACGTGCTTGGTTTAAGAAATTAGAAGAAGGTGATGAAGAAGCGGTTGAGCTTTGGAATTGGTTCCGTCACGAATCCTTAAAAGAATTTTCTCGTATTTATGAACTTCTCGGTGTTGAATTTACTAATTTTCAAGGAGAAGCTTTTTATAATAATTTAATGGAAGATTTTATTGGAATTTTAGAAGAACA
Source organism: Bacillus sp. RC251 (assembly GCF_044908765.1). Lineage (NCBI taxonomy): Bacteria > Bacillati > Bacillota > Bacilli > Caryophanales > Bacillaceae > Bacillus > Bacillus sp. RC251. Next base: position 1,166,468 of record NZ_JBIYDP010000001.1, read on the forward strand.
TGATTTGCTTGAAGAGTCTGACGGCGCGTTAGTCGTTAATTTAGAAGAAGAGGGAATGCCGCCTTGCTTAATTAGAAAATCAGATGGTGCGACGATTTACGCAACACGTGACTTAACGGCAGCTGTATACCGTCAAAACACATATGCATTTGATAAAGCGTTATATGTAGTTGGCCCAGAACAAAGTTTACATTTTAATCAATTTTTCACTGTATTAAAAAAGCTTGGTTACAATTGGGTTGAGGGTATGGAACATGTACCGTTTGGGTTCATTTTAAAAGACGGTAAGAAAATGTCGACACGTAAAGGAAGAGTTATTTTACTTGAAGAAGTACTTGAAGAAGCAATAGACCTTGCAAAACAAAATATTGAAGAGAAAAATCCAAACTTAAAACAGAAAGAAGAAGTAGCGAAGCAAGTCGGTGTTGGCGCAATTATATTTCACGATTTAAAAAACGAGCGTATGCATAATATCGAATTCTCATTAGAAAACATGCTGAAATTTGAAGGTGAAACAGGACCGTACGTACAGTACACACATGCACGTGCTTGCTCTATTTTAAGAAAAAAAAGTATAGAATTTGAAACGTGTATGTTTGCATTAAAAGATGATCATAGCTGGAGCGTCGTAAAATTACTAAATAAATTCCCGCAAGTAATTGAAGCAGCCTTCAACAAAAATGAGCCATCAATCATTTCGAAATACGTATTAGATGTAGCACAATCGTTCAATAAATACTACGGTAATGTTCGTATATTGGAAGAGAGCGAAGAGAAAGAAAGTAGACTGGCATTAGTTTATGCTGTGACAGTTGTATTAAAAGAGGGATTACGTTTACTTGGGGTAGAGGCTCCTGAGGAGATGTGAAACAAATAGGTATACGTATCATAGTAGATATGTATGCCTATTTATTTTTATAGAAAATGTGAAAGCAGAAGTTTTATTTTATTAAATCTAAATTTTTCTAGAATTGTTTCAAGTGTAGGAATGTCCTTATTAAATGGAGAATTGTAATGTCATATATAAAGGAGGCGTGAAATTTGGAAACATACGATTGGAACAGTAAACTAGCATATTTAAAAAACACAAGAGATTTATATTACAACGACGATTATGTAAGCTTTTTAGTAAATATGGTTTGGAAGATTACTAAGCCAGTACATATTATTGATTATGGTTGTGGATATGGTTATTTAGGCTTATTATTAATGCCTTTACTTCCAGAAGGATCAAAGTATACAGGCATTGATAGTGGAGAAACATTATTATCTGAAGCGAGAGAGTTGTTTCGTTTACTTCCGTATGAGACAGAATTTCTTGAGGGAGATGCTACAGAAATTGAATTGAAAGATACATATGATATAGCAATTTGTCATGCTTTCTTATTACATATGAGTTCGCCAAAAATGATGCTAAAAAAAATGATACATTCAATTAAAAAGGGCGGAAAAATAATCTGTTTTGAACCACATTGGATATCAAATATGTCTTCATACTTTTTAGATGGAGAGAATCAATCGGAAATTATTAGGCTAGGTGCTTTGCAGAAGTTATTTGAAAATGACATGCAGAGAAGCGGAAAAGATGGAAATATTGGTATGAAAATACCGATGTGTTTAAGTGAACTAGGCGTAAAAAATATTGAATGTAGAGTAAGTGATAAAGTGAACTTTTTAGATTCCAATATGCACAATAATGATAAACAAAGGTTGTATCATTCATTAAAAGAAGAGGGGATTGCAGGGGATCCGGGTGATAAACAGCATTTTACAGAACGTTTAATGGCTAGAGGATTAACATATGATGATGCGCTAGCTCAATATGAAGCTGAACTCCGATTTTTTAAGGCATTTCATCTACATTCTTCTTTAGTATATGCTCCGAATATGAAAATTACATTTGGTGAAATAGTATGTTAAAAGATAGCGATTTATTGAGGAGTGTCATTTTTTGTCGGTAAGTCGACATCCACCGTATAATCGCTGATATATTTAAATTATCGCCGATATAATTTCATGTACGGATTTCAGCTTCCAAAAGATAAAATCCTCATGTTACGTTATTCCATTTAATTAAACAAAATATGGAGAAAAACAATCATTTTTACTATATTTTGTTATAAATTTGAATAATATTAATTAATACCATCCATTATAAGAGATTTTAGTTGAATACCTACAATATGATGTGTAAAATCTAAGCAAGTAGCAGTACAAATAAATATTCGAGGTGAATACATGCTAGATTTTAAGCAGTTAGATGCTTGTTTGAAAGACAAGAGATTTATAGATGGATTACAGGAAATAAATAATGAAATTTCATATATAAAAGAAAAGAATACTTTATCTTATTTGAAGAGTTGGCTTGCTAGTGTTCCTTCACATAAGGAGTTTGACATATTAATACGTCTTACTGATGAAGGGCTTATGCACCAATACAGTTCATTCCTCATTCGCTACGCCTACAAAAAATTCCCAAATATGAGAACGCTCTCTTTATATTGTGATGAGTTAATTGATGAGCGGAAAATACTTGAAGTAGAACAGTTGTTAAAAGACTCATTAGAAGAGGTAAGTAAAGAAGAAATAGAAGCTGATCTTTTAGCGAAAACATATTTTACGTTAGTACGATGTTTGTTGGAAATGAAACGAAATGAAGAAGCCCTAATCTATATGCAAAAGGCAGAGGAGTACAGTTCACGTGCCGTATTTGATAAATGGGGCTACGTCTATATGCATACAGGTGAATGGGAGAAAGCAGAAGAACAATTTATAGCCGGCATGCAGCATAAAGATTGTGAAGAGCTATCTACCTATTTATTATCACAATTATATGCGAATCAAGGAGAACAAAAACGTGCATTACAGCTAATTGATGATGCGATTGTAAAGTTCCCGCAAGTACCATATTTTCATTTTGAAAAGGTAAAATATTTATTAGATTTAAGGAAGTATGAAGAAATGTTAGCGGTAATAGATAACATAAATAATCAGCTTCCTTATCATGCGTATAAAGCTTACTTTGTACATTTACGTGCAGAAGCGCTTTACAAAATGAATAAACTTGTAGATTTACAACAGTTATTAAAAGAAGAAAAAAGTTTAAAAGAGTCTTTATATCATAATTTAGAAAAAAATCCAGATGGAAAAAAGGTGCACTTACCGATAGTTCCTATTGTACAAAAGGATAATTATTGTGTTCCGACAAGTTTAGAAATGATGTTGCAGTTATGGGGAGAAAAACGTACACAAGATGAAATAGCAGAGTTTATTTTTGATATGACAGGCTCAAAGTTTTCAGATACTGTTTCTTATTTAGAAGAATTAGGTTATGAATATCGTTATTTTAAAGGGAATGAGGAAAATTATAAGAGACTGCTGGATGAAGGGATTCCTGTTTTATTAAGTATAGATATTGAGCATGCTTCACATGTACAAGTGCTATCTGGATATGATGATACGTTACAAGCTTTTTATGTTCAAGATCCGAACTTTATAGAACCAGTTATTGTGGAATATAGTAAGTTACAAGAAAAATATCGTTACACAGGTTGTTTAGCGATTACGTTTGTTCCGAAAGAAAAGAAGGAGCAATTAGCATTTTTTAATGAAGAAGAAAATTATTATTTTAAATCTATTTTTTCTCTTACGGATCATTTAGATGAACATGATAAAGAGGGGATTTATAACTTAGTACAATTTTTAAAAGAGTCGAGTGATAATCCGAATACGTGGTTATATACAGTTAAGCATTTAGATGTTGAAGTAGATAATGAGTTTATTATATGTTGTATTGAAAAGTTAATGGAGAAGTTTCCGAACTCAGATTTTGTTAAATTGCATGGTGCGCAGTGCTTTATTCGCCTTCAAGAATTAGAAAAAGCCGGGCAAATGCTGACAAGTGTTGAGAAGAAAAATAATCGTGCTTTATATCATTTAATAAACGGAAGATATGCTTTTGAACAGGAAAGTTATATAGAAGCGATTTCAAGTTTTCGTACATCATTACAATTAGACGCAGATCAGCCGATTGCTTGGAGTTTTCTCGCTCTATCATACATGTATATCGATCAATCTGAAAAGGCGTTGCAGTTTTCTCAAGTTGCTTTAGAACGTAGTCCAGAAAGATTCACTTTAACGAATCACGGATTAATATTAATAGATTTAGAAAGATATGAAGAAGCGTATGAAATTTTTAATGACTTATTAAGAGAGAATAAAAATGAGGCACATGTATGGTATGAGCGCGCGAGATGTGCGCATCATTTAGGGAAATTACATTTAGCGATAAAAGGGCTTAAAGTAGCGATTTATTTGGATAGTAATGCACCTTACATCTATACGAAACTTTCGGAAATATACGAGTCTGATTTGAAGGATGAGGAAAGTACGAAAGAAATTTTATTAAAAGGTATTGAGAATTGTGACGATAAGGCACCTCTATACGTAAAACTCGGTGACTATCATTTTCAAAATGATAGTCTGGAAGAAGCAGAAACATTGTATAATCGTGCTTTAGAAGAAAATCATGATGATGTTTATTCTCACTTTGGACTTACGCAAGTTTATATGGCGAAAGAACAATACAAGGAAGCGAAACAATATATTCTCGGTATTGAAAAACAAATTGAAAAGAGCCAAGATTTTCTTATGAATGCGGGAATGGTTCTATGGGATGCTGAGGTTGAACTTGGTGGAAATGAAGAAGGGTTTAAAGTAGCTTTGTCTAAGTTAGAGAGTGGTATAAAGCAGAGTGAATATAATGTGGCAAGTGCGTTAGATGAATATGTGAATCGAATTAAAGGAACGGTATTTGTACAAAGAGGTATAGCATTCTTAAGAACGTTACACAAAGAAAGAAATGAAATAAGCGAATACGGTTGTTATACAGGTATTTTATATGAATCTATTGGGCAGTACGGCCAAGCGATGAAAAGGTATAATAAGGCGATAGAACAAAAGGAAACGGCATTACCGTATTACCGAATTGGTGAAATACTTATGGCATTAGGACAATTGCCGGAAGCAAAACAAGCGTATGAAACATGTTTAGAGCTTGATGAGAATTTCGTAGGTGTGCATTTACAGCTTGCAGAAATATATGAAAAAGAAGAAAATCGTTCTAAAGAACAAAGTCATATGGTTCAGGCTATGAAAGAAGAGCCGATGCATATTAATATGGAATATTTGGCACAGCTTTCAGTAGAAATGAGTCTTCAGGAAGAGTTACTGACAGAACTAGAACAATTAGCGGACGAAGCACCTGAAATATGGCGATTAGATGCGATTGCATATGTGTATGGAGCGATGGATGAAATAGATAAAGAACAAGCACAGATTGAAGAGGCACTTCAATTAGATAGTGAGCATATAGAAGTTCTATATCATTATGCCAAAGTGTTAGTGAAAAAAAGAAATGCAAAAGCAATTGAAATTGCAATGAAAGTTATACAAAAAGATGCAAATAATGAACGAATATTTGATGTGTATGTAAAAGCGATAGAACAACATAAGAAATTGTCTAATATACGAGATTTTCTTCATACATTAAAGGTGAAGAAGGCAGAAAGAAGTATGGCATTTATGTATGCTGCATCTGCGGTGACGGAAAGATGGATTGAACGTCAACAAAATGAACAGCCGAAGAAATCCATAATTACAAGAGCTTTTTATCGCATGAAAAACCGTGCGAAAGAAATTTCGATTATTACTACAATTATTGATTTATATGAAATCTCATTAAAGTTAAATCAAAAAAATAGTATGGCAGCGCAGCGATTTTCACTATTTTACGAGAATGTGGCGATGTATAAAGAGGCGATAGATGTATTGCAAACATCGTTAGAAAATAAATGGGATTACGATATAGCGAAGCAACTTGTAAATCTTTTCATGGCGTGTGAGGAAGAAGATATGTTACGGGATGCTTCAGAATTAACGAAGCAAATGGTTCGAGAGTTACCAGATGATTATGATACGCTTCTTTTACAAGCACAAGTATTCTTTAAAATAGGAGAAGAAAGAAAAGCAGAAAAGATTACCTTACAATTAACGGAGCAAACACCGTTTGTAAGTAGAGCGTTTCTTGCTTTAGGAGAAATGTATCAAAGTCAAGAAAGGTTTGAAGAGGCAATTCATGTATTGGAAAATGCGTCTATACATCATCCAAATGAAGCAGCAATTCTTCTTTCTTTAGCATCTTCGTATCATGGTGCCGGACAAACACTAAAGGCAGAAAAAATAACAAATGATGTATTAACAATAGATGCGAGTGATTTGTTAGCAAGATACGATCGCGCTTGTTATTTAGCACAGTTAAATAGAATTGAAGAGGCGAAGCAAGAGCTTGAAATTGTTCTTCGTGAGGATGAATCAGGATTCTTTGCTGAGCTTATTGAAGAAGATGAAGATTTAGCCGGAATACAAGAATTTAAGAAATAATTGTATAGGAATTGTGAAAAAAGGGTATAATTAAATGTATGTTTCGAATTGGTTGACAATTTATTGCCCAATGGCATAAAATAGCTTTTAATAAAGTATACAAATCTGAAGACGAGAACGAGTAAAATAATGAATTGTTCCCCAGAGAGCCGGTGTATAGCTGAAAGCCGGTGTGCAGACGTTATTTGAAAATCATCTCCGAGGAGCCGAGGCTGAAAATAAGTAAGCCCGGACGGATGTCTACCGTTACAAAGAACACGTATGATAGTACGTTGCTAAGTGCTATTAGCGAAGAGCTAATAGAATTAGGGTGGTAACGCGGTTAAACCCGTCCCTACTTCATAGGGACGGGTTTTTTGTGTGCTTTAAAATATTCAAAAGGAGTGATTGTAGATGAAGAAAGTAGATGTAAAAGAGTCAGCTGTAGGGAGGGAAACACGTATTCGTAAGCAGTGGAACGAGCAAAGTATTTTCGAGCAATCAATTCAGAATCGAGAAGGCGCACAGTCTTTCGTATTTTATGAAGGACCACCAACGGCGAACGGTTTACCACACGTCGGACATGCACTTGGACGGACAATTAAAGATGTAGTAGCGAGATATAAAACGATGGCTGGTTATAAAGTGCTACGAAAAGCGGGATGGGATACACACGGTTTACCTGTAGAATTAGGTGTTGAGAAGCAACTCGGTATTTCTGGTAAACATGAAATTGAAGAGTATGGAATTGAGCCATTTATTCAGAAGTGTAAAGAGAGTGTATTCACATATGAGAAGCAGTGGCGTGAATTCACTGAAAGCATCGGTTATTGGGTAGATATGGATGATCCATACGTTACGCTAGAGAATCCATATATCGAAAGTGTATGGCATATTTTAGGGACGATTCATGAAAAAGGATTATTGTACAAAGGGCATAGAGTCTCACCATACTGCCCAAGTTGTCAAACTTCACTAAGTTCACATGAGGTTGCACAAGGGTATAAAACAGTAAAAGACTTAAGTGCAACAGTTAAGTTTCAAGTAAAAGATAGTGAAAATGAATATTTCCTAGGGTGGACAACGACACCTTGGACACTTCCAGCAAATGTTGCGCTCGCTGTACATCCAAATATGGAATACGTGAAAGCGAAACAAGAAGGTCATGTATACATTGTTGCGAAAGAACGTGTACAAGATGTATTAAAAGAAGACTATGAAGTATTATCCGTTCATAAAGGTGAAGAATTAGTAAACACATCTTATATGCCGCCATTTCCAATGAAAGAAGTTACAAATGGCTATCACGTTATCGCAGCAGATTTTGTCACGGCAGATAGTGGTACAGGACTCGTTCATATCGCTCCAGCATATGGGGAGGACGATTATAGAGTCGTTCAAAGTGAAGGATTGTCATTCTTGCATGTTGTAGATGAGAAAGGTGAGTATACAGAAGCAGTACCATTTTTGAAAGGGAAATTTGTAAAAGATTGTGACGTGGATATTGTTCGTCATTTAGCAAAGGAAGGCTTACTATATCATAAAGAAAAGTATGAACATAGCTACCCACATTGCTGGCGTTGTGATTCACCACTTCTTTATTATGCAGGAGAGAGTTGGTTAATCCGAACAACTGCAATTAAAGATACATTTTTGCAAAATAACGATTCTGTTACTTGGTATCCAGACCATATGAAACATGGACGCTTTGGTAAGTTTTTAGAAAATATGGTGGACTGGAATATTAGCCGAAATAGATATTGGGGAACACCATTAAACGTATGGGAATGTGAAAGTTGCGATCATCAATTCGCACCGAAAAGCATTGCTGATTTAAGAAAGCATAGTACAAAAGAAACACCGGAAGATTTGGAATTGCATAAGCCATATGTAGATGAAGTGCAAGTTTGCTGTGAAAAATGCGGAAGTACAATGAATCGTACACCAGAAGTAATTGATGTTTGGTTTGATAGTGGTTCTATGCCATTTGCGCAATATCATTATCCATTTGAAAATAAAGAGTTATTTGAAGAACAGTTCCCAGCGGATGTTATTGCAGAAGGCATTGATCAAACACGTGGATGGTTTTATAGTTTATTAGCAGTATCAGCACTATATACAGGAAAAGTGCCTTATAAACGAGTGTTATCACTAGGACATGTATTAGACGAAGAAGGACAGAAAATGTCTAAAAGTAAGGGGAATGCACTAGATCCAGTTGATTTAGTAAATCAGTTTGGTGCAGATGCTTTAAGATGGGCGCTACTCGTTGACAGTGCACCGTGGAATGCGAAACGTTTTTCTGAAAAAACAGTACTGGAAGCAAAATCTAAGTTTGTAGATACATTAGTCAATGTGTATAGCTTCTACGTTTTATATGCAAATTTAGATGGGTATAATCCGAAAGAAACGTATGATGTAAAGCGGACGAAATTGGATGAATGGGTATTATCAAGATTGCATAGCACAACGAAAAAAGTGAGAATAGCACTTGATGATTATCAATTTACGAATGCAGCTCGTGAAATCGCGGCGCTTGTAGATGAAGTAAGTAACTGGTACGTAAGACGATCACGTAATCGTTTCTGGGAATCTGGTATGAATGCTGAAAAAGCAGCTGCTTATGAGACACTACATGAAGTACTTGTGACAATTAGTAAGTTAATTGCACCATTTACACCGTTTGTCGCTGAGGATATTCATTTGAATTTAACTGGAAGTAGCGTTCATTTAGAGGATTATCCAGTTGTAAATGAATCACTACTTCAGCCGAAACTAGAAGCGGAAATGGATGCTGTTTTACAAGTTGTTGAACTAGGAAGAAGTAACCGTAATCAACATTCTTTAAAAGTAAAACAGCCGTTAGCGGAACTTGTATTACTAGCGCATAATGAAAATGATATGGATTGGGAATCTTATCGTGATATCGTCATGGATGAGCTAAATGTCAAAGCGTTTCATGTTGAACTCGATGAAACGAAATACACGTCCTATCAATTAAAGTTGAACTTTAAAACAGCTGGGCCGAAGTTTGGTAAAAATGTGAATGCAATAAATGGATGGTTAAAACAATTATCAAAAGAAGAAGTACAACACTTTGTATCTACAGAAAGAGCAGTTTACGAAACTGCACCAGGAGAAGAAGTAGTTGTAACGGCTGAAGATGTAGTAGTAGAGAAAGTTGCGAAATCAGGGTTCTCTAATACGACTAACGGACAATATACAGTTATGTTAGATACGAATGTAACAGAAGAGTTGTTACAAGAAGGAGTGGCGCGTGAATTTATTCGAGCGGTTCAAGAATATCGTAAGCAGTTAAATTTACCGGTTAATTTACGAGTAGATGTTATTCTTGATACAGAGGAAGAGCTACAACGAACATTAACGAACCATAAAGATTTATTGGAAGAAAATTTACTCGTTAAGCAATTTACATTTGATCACTTAACGAATGAAGACGATGAACTATCTTTAGGTGAAGCGAAAGTTCGAATTAAATTAAGCGCGGCTCATTAAAGAAAAAAGGAAGTTGGAATCATTCCAACTTCCTTTTTGTATGATGGAAATTTATCCGGCTAACTTTCTCATAATCCGTTCGATAGGTCCTCTAGTAAATGTCTTTCTTCATAGCACACTAAAGAAAATACTGTAGAAATATATTTCTACAGTATTTTTCTCATTTTATACATAAATATTGAGAAAATTTCACTCAACCTAAATGGAAAGGTAATAGAATTGTTTATAGAGAATTACTCGTAGATTCAATTTTTATCCCCCCATTTTGTGGGGAATGATTGCCTAGTGGTAATGGGATAAGGTTGAGCTACTTTATTAGGGGGAGTGGTTCTATGTTTAATAAAAAAATGGTGGCAATGGCAATGACTGTACCGTTAGTAATGGGGACGATTTCTACGGTTTCGGCATTGGAAAAACAGCAGCAAGTAAAGCTAGAAGCTTATTCGCCGCAGAAAAAAGCAACTGAATATTTAAAAGAAAATGCTGCGCAGTATGGATTAAAAACAGACCTTTCAGACTTGCAATATATTTCTACAACAGAAACGTCAGTAGCTTCATATGTTAGGTTCCAGCAAGTTGTTAATGGTACACCTGTATTTTCAAAACAAATTACAGTTACTCTTAACGGAGAGGGAAAGGGCGTACTTGCTGTTTCTGATTATCAATCCGTCAAAGGTGTGAAGGAAGTAACGACAAAAATTAGTGAAAAAGATGCAATACAAAAATCAATGGCGTATGTTGGAGAAGCAAGTGAGCAAAACTTATGGGCTCCTACAGAGAAAGAATTCGGATATATTGTGGAAGAGGGAATTGCTCGTCCAGTATATAAAGTGGTAGTCCATTCTAATAATCCATTTGGTGCATGGGAAACATTTATTGATGCGGAAAATGGGAAGTTAATTAAAAAGGTTGATATAAACCGAAAAGCTGAAGGGACAGGAAAAGTATTTTTACCTAATCCAGTCGTATCTAGCGGTAGTAAAGTAGGCTTAAAAGATAATAACGATGCGGATTCAACAGCGTTAACGAATCAATTGAAGACTGTTACGTTAAAAGGTTTAGATGGGACAGGATTTTTAATTGGAGAGTATGTGACGATTTCTTCAAAAGCAAAAACAAAATCTACAAATTTACAATTTAACTATACACGTGCAAATGATAGCTTTGAAGATGTTATGTCGTATTATCATATCGATACATTACAGCGTTACATTCAAGGGTTAGGATTTAAAAATATTAATAATCGCTCTATTAAAGTGAATGTGAATGGAACGACGGCGGATAACTCATTTTATTCTCCGACAACGAAAGCTTTAACTTTTGGTACTGGCGGAGTAGATGATGCAGAAGATGCTGGTATTATCGCACATGAATACGGGCATTCCATTCAAGATAACCAAGTACCTGGCTTTGGTAGTTCTGCAGAAGGCGGAGCGATGGGAGAAGGATTTGGTGACTTCTTAGGTGCTACGTATGAAGATGCAGTATCGACAACAGGCTACGGAAAAGCATGTGTTGGAGAATGGGATGCGACTGCTTATTCTAGTTCAGATCCGACGTGCTTGCGCCGATTAGATACGAATAAAGTGTATCCGAAAGATGTTACAAATGAGGTACATGATGATGGGGAAATTTGGGCACAAGGTCAATATGAGATGGCACAAGCTTTTGGACGTGATGTAGCAACGAAAATTATTTTACAATCACACTGGTCATTAACACCAAACTCTAAATTCAGTGATGGAGCAAAAGCGATTAAGCAAGCGGATGCTCTTTTATATGGCGGACAACATGCTGCTGATATCGATCGTATTTGGGCAGCAAGAGGAATTAGTACGAATTAATATAAAAAGTCGTGGCGTTTATAAGCCACGACTTTTTAATTTGCTTAAGCACTGGTACTAGTAAAGTAAGCTATAGGAATGCTAATGTAAATTCATCCGTATTCTAGTTGTTTTTATCGTCTTTAAAAACAAAATGCTCTTTAAATTTTCTAGACTCAACTTTTTGACCGTTTCTCATGGAGCGGAAAGGGTGTTCTTGCCAAGTAATGATTACATCAACTTCATCTGCTTTTGTGGCAACTGGAAAATTAGTATGTTCAAATCCAGTTTTTCCACTTGCTAAGCGACTTTCCTTTCGTGAGAAAAGTTCATATTTCGTTTTCGTTTTTGGCTCGTTGCGGAATACTTCGACTTGTACGTTATATACTTCACTGTTACCAACATTTTTTACTGAAAATTGATATGTTTTAAATTCATCTTCTTTAGCTTGAAGCATATTTTTATCTATGTTCTTCGGTTCATCAATATTCACTTTCCATTGATCAGAGTTTTGGGAGATTGGTAAAGATTTTGGTGAATAGGCGTATGTTTCATTCACTGCAATTAGGCATAACAAAAGAAGAAAGAAACTAATCGCTTTTTTCATATAAACACCTCGCTATAAAATTTTTATCCCGCTATTTGCCGGGCAGTAAGACCCTCCACCTCAAAATTCAGGGAAAGCAAAGAAGTTAGGTGGGGGGGCGGGCTTACCGTAAAAGCCCGATTGGTGAGGGCTGATAATCAGTGGGGAGGAACAAAATCCCCACTGATTAAAGTTTCACTTTATCAATATGCGTAAATGAAACGGAAATTATGTAATGAAATGGAAAAAGGTGATAATTTGATTCAAATGAATTTGAAAAAACTTGAAGAGGTAGTAGGCGGTGAAGGGTTACAAGAATCATTTCATCACATAGAGATACATGGTGTCTGCATAGATTCCAAAAGCATTAAAGAAGGAAGTGTATTTGTTCCAATCATTAGGGTGAAAGATGGACATGATTATGTAAAAGAGGCATTCGATAATGGAGCTGTCGCTTCCTTATGGAAAAAGTCTTACAGCACTCCGCCAAAAGGGATGCCAATTATATTTGTAGATGATACTTTATTTGCTTTGCAACAATTGGCACAATTTTATCGGAAAGAGCTAAATGTAAAAGTAATTGGAATTACAGGTAGTAATGGCAAGACAACGGTAAAAGATATAATAAGCACGATTGTAAGTACAACTCATCGTGTGCATAAAACAAAGGGAAACTTTAATAGTCAAATCGGTTTACCATTAACTATTTTAGAAATGAAACGAGATACAGAGTTTTTAATTCTTGAAATGGGGATGAGTGAAAAAGGACAAATTCGAAACTTATCAATAATAGCACAGCCAGATGTAGTGATCATTACAATGATTGGTCATTCTCACTTAGAGACGCTTGGATCAAAAGAAGAAATTGCGAAGGCTAAATTAGAAATTATTGATGGATTAAAAGATGAAGGATTATGTTTGTATAATGGTGATGAGCCATTGCTGTTGAAAAATAAGAATTTATCGAGTATAACTTGTAAGGCATTTGGTGAAAAGTATACAAATGATTTGTTTCCAACAAACGTGCAATTAGATGAATATGGTGTTCATTTTAAATTAAATGATTCAAAAATACAGTACGATGTTCCCTTGCATGGAAAACATAATATTTTAAATGCGATTGTCGGAATCGCCGTAGGTCAATTTTATAATGTCCCCACAGAAAAAATACAGAAAGCATTGCGACAAGTAAATATTACTCATATGCGCTTTCAATTTTTAACTGCTAAAACAGGTTTTACAATTATTAACGATGCATGGAATGCCAGTCCCTCTTCAATGAAGGCCGCAATTGAAACGTTACAGACATTAAATGCCTATAAGAAAAAAATGATAGTAATTGGGGATATGTTGGAGTTAGGGAAGAATGCTGAAACATATCATAGAGAAATTGGTAAAATGTTAAATCAAGAGAGCATTCAATATGTATTCACTTATGGAGAGTTAGCTGAAATTGTAGCGGAAGAAGCGAGAAAGAAATACGATATAGGAAAAGTACAGTCATTTAATAGTAAAGCTAAGATAGCAGAGGAAGTATCAAAAGTTATAACGAAAAAGGATATCATATTATTGAAAGGCTCACGTGGAATGGCTTTAGAGGAGATTGTACAAAATTGGATATGAAAGATCAAAATATATTTAAAAAGGCTTGCGTTTTATAAAACAAAGAGATAGAATACTCTGTAAATATAAAAAGTGAGGATCAGGAAAAGTACATGATGCAAAGGTCTACAGAGAGCAATCGGTTGCTGAGAAGATTGCGATACCGCATGATGGAAAGACACCTGTGAGTGTTGCTTTGAACGTGATAATTAGTAAAAGCAAACGGTACCTACCGTTATCTGGGCTAAGATGGTCATTATGACAATTTGGGTGGTACCGCGGAACAATCCGTCCCTATTTATAGGGGCGGATTTTTGTATTCTTTGAAAGGAGGTGAGTGACCGTGGATGATGACGATGACAACAACAATAACGTAAATAAATATAAAATTACTGGAGGGAAATGTAATGAAGCGTTCACTCACAAAAGAATGTACGGAGCAAGGCGGCAAGGTTGTATTACTTCAAGGATGGGTAAAAAAAATTCGTCATCTAGGTAATATTAGTTTTTTATTAATAAGGGATCGATCAGGAGTTATGCAATGTGTACTAGAAAATGAGTTAGCTGGATATAAGGTAGATGTGGAAAGTGTCGTTCAAGTAGTAGGTCAGATAGTAGAGACTTCGAAAACAGAATTAGGAGTTGAAGTGCTCGCTCACGACGTGAAAATATTAAATCGCGCAGAACCACTTCCGTTTGAAATAAATAAAAAGAAATTGCAAGTTGGCTTAGATCAACTACTGAATGAGCGGGTATTATCATTAAGACATGAGAGAACTGCGGCGATATTTAAAGTGAAATCTACACTTGTTCAGAGCTTTAGTGAATTTCTTATAGAGAACGATTTCACACGTATATTTACTCCGAAAATTGTTTCACAAGGGGCAGAAGGAGGAGCGAATGTTTTTAAGCTTCCATACTTTCAAAAAGAAGCTTATTTAGCACAATCGCCACAGTTTTATAAACAGATGATGGTAGCTGGAGGGTTAGAACGTGTTTTTGAAGTTGCACCTGTTTACAGAGCGGAACATCATAATTCTTCCCGTCATTTGAATGAATATATATCGTTAGACGTAGAACTTGGATTTATTCATGATTTTTATGAAGTGATGCAATTAGAAACGGATGTTTTACGATATATGTTTCAACAAGTAGCAAAAAACTGTGAAAAAGAACTACAACTATTACAAATAGAAGTACCTGTTATTACAGAAATACCTAAAATTACATTGTTACAAGCGCAAGAAATTTTGAAAAATAAATACCGGAAAGAATCGCCAATTGGGGATTTAGATACAGAAGGTGAAAAGCTACTAGGGAAATATGTGAAGGAAACATATAGGAGTGAGTTTGTTTTCATTACACATTATCCGAAAGAAGCTAGGCCGATGTATACGATGCCAAATAAAGAGAATCCATCTATTACTGATTCGTTCGACTTACTATATAAAGGATTAGAAATAACTTCAGGGGCGCAGCGAATTCATGATTACGAAATGTTACTAACTTCTTTTAAAGAAAAAGGATTACATCCAGATACGTTTCAATCTTATTTAAATACATTCCGATATGGTTGTCCCTCGCACGGTGGCTTTGGAATTGGATTAGAGAGAGTTGTATACAAACTATTAGAATTAATAAATGTACGAGAGGCGAGTGCTTTTCCAAGGGACTGTACAAGACTTATCCCTTAATAATAGGGGAAGAAAATTACGCATTTTCTCATCAAATTTTAATATAGCCCTTGACAGTTATAAATATAACCTATATACTTCATATTAATTTCAAAAGAAAATATATTCTAAATATTAAAATGTGTTGAATAGGAGTAGTAAGGTCGTATATTTGTACAGAGAGCTATGGGTTGGTGTGACATAGTCAAATGACATCCTGAACTCGCCTAGGAGCAGTAAGGTGGAACGGAATCACATTCTTAGTAAATCTTAACGGTTAACCTTCGATATTAGGTTTGTAATCAAACGATTACTACTAAGGTGGATTCATAATGGAATCAATAAGGGTGGTACCGCGTTAAGTAAATGGCTTAGCGTCTCTTTATATAGAGACGTTGAGCCATTTTTTTATTTTATGGAAATAGAAATGGAGGGTTTATTCGGATTGGTTTATAGAATTTAATTATTTATATAAAAAGATGTAATTAGGAGGAAAATAAGATGAAACAGACGGAGCAATGGACTTCGAAATTAGGTTTTATAATGGCTGCAGCAGGATCAGCAATTGGACTTGGCGCAATATGGAAGTTTCCTTATATCGCTGGGAAGAGTGGGGGAGGGGCATTCTTTTTAATCTTTATATTATTTACTGTATTAATTGGATTACCACTACTTATAGCTGAATTTATGATTGGGCGCAGTACACAGAAACAAGCAGTTGGAGCATTTAAAAGTATCGCACCTAATACAGGATGGCACTGGATTGGACGCCTTGGCGTTGGAACATGTTTTATACTACTTTCGTTTTATAGTGTTGTAGGTGGATGGGTGTTAATTTATTTATTCAGAGGAGTAACGGGACAACTTATTACTCCGGGACAAAATTATGGAGCGTTATTTACTGAAACAATTGGAAATCCCGCTTGGGCGATTATGGGACATTTCGCTTTTATGTTCATTACGATTTGGGTTGTATCAAAGGGTGTACAAAATGGAATTGAAAAAGCAAGTAAATATATGTTGCCAGCATTGTTTGTTTTATTTGTTGCTCTTATTATTCGTTCATTAACACTTGATAATGCAATACAAGGTGTGAAGTTTTTCTTACAACCAGATTTTTCAAAGGTTACTTCAGAAAGTATTTTATTCGCGATGGGACAATCATTTTTTGCGATTAGTATCGGGATTTCGATTATGGTTACCTATAGCTCGTATTTAAATAAAAAAGAAAGTTTACCAAAATCAGCAGTTACAATTGTTGGATTGAATTTATTTGTTTCATTATTTGCAGGTCTTGCTATTTTTCCAGCCGTATTTTCATTAGGAATGGAGCCGACAGAAGGACCTGGATTATTATTTATCGTATTACCATCTGTATTTAGTCAAATTCCATTCGGCGGGTTGTTCTTAACAGTATTTCTTGCACTATTTACATTTGCAACATTAACATCGGCATTTTCTCTACTAGAGACAGTTGTTTCAGCATTAGCAAATGGTGAACAAGAAAAAAGAACGAAATTATCATGGATAATCGGTTTCGGCATTTTCTTAGTAGGTATACCATCCGCGTTATCATTTGGAGTATGGAGTGATATTACGATTTTCGGAAAGAATATTTTTGATGCAGTAGACTTCTTATCTAGTAATATACTAATGCCACTTGGTGCACTATTTATTAGTATTTTTGTTTCATTCAAAATGGAAAAGAAGGTACTAGAAGCAGAGTTTTTTGTAGGTGGAAATTATGGAAAGAAAGTATTTATTTGTTGGGCGTTTTTACTTCGATTTATAGCACCACTTGCAATAATCATCGTCTTTTTAAATGTAATAGGGATTATTTAAAATTAAATGTTATAATATTCAGTAAAAAAAGAAGGTGATGGTCATAAAAGCGAATTTGATAGAAGTAGGAAAATATATGAATATTAGGGGGAAAAAACTATACGTTGAAACGCATGGAAATCCTAAAAATAAACCAGTCCTATACTTGCATGGTGGACCAGGAGAAAGTTGCTATGATTTTTCATTTCATCAAGCGGAACGTTTAAAAGATTCTTTATATGTAATAATGATAGATCAAAGAGGTGTTTGTCGCTCAGAAGAAATTACTGAGGACGAAGCTTTTGGATTAAAAGATTTAATTGAAGATTGTGAGGAACTAAAAAAAGTATTACAAATTGAGAAGTGGTCTATAATTGGACATTCTTTCGGTGGATATGTAGCATTGTTATATGCATCGATATATCCAAGCTCAATAGAGAAAATAATATTTGAAGGACCAACTTTCGATTTCGCATTAACAAGTAGAGCTTTGTTACAAAAGACAGGGCATTTATTAAAAAAGTATGGAAAAGAAGAAGTAGCAGAAGAGTCTATCGCTTATTCATCTAGCAATGCTACTTCAGAAGAGTTGCTAGAAGCTTATATAAGACTAAGCAATGAATTAGAAGAAAATAGAATGGAGATTTACAATTATAAGGAAGATGTGACAGACGAGAGTTTGCATAGTGATGAAGAGTGGGAAGTATTTTCAAATCGCTCCAAAATTCATTTTGATAGATTAAAAATAGAAGGAGCAGTTCATACTTCATTATTACAAAAAATAAAAGATATACAAAATCCAATGTTATTAATTGTAGGAAAATACGATGCAGTAACGTGTGAAAAACAAATTGAAATATTTAATAAAGATGCTCAAAATGGGGATTGTATTGTATTCGAAGAGAGTGGTCATACACCGCATTATGAAGAAGCAGATCGATTTGCGGAAATAGTCATTCAGTTTTTGAAATAAAATAGAAAGGGAGCTTCGTATAATGAGAAGCTCCTTTTTTAGATTTTAGGATAAGTGATTGCAATGTTAGGCCATATGTTTTGCCATTTCTTTTTATTAACTCTAGTGTTGTACATATGTAATCGCTCTTTTGTTTCAAGAAAATGATCTGTTGGTCTCACTTGTAAGGAAAGAACATCTTCAATACCGCATGGAGCCGTTAATATGACGTTGTTTAATTCATCAAGTGCAACTCCTAAAGCGGTTGCTGTTTCAGGAAATTTAGAAATAGCATCAACAGAAGAAGAATACGGTGGCATATTATTCACTACATGCATACGAGCTTGATTTTTTACCGACCAAGGGATCGTAGCATCAATATTCTTTAATTTCGTTTCTAATGATTGTTCGTATATCTCATCTTTATGTAGACTATCATAATAAATCACATCAACATCAGGCATAGTTGTTTTAGCTTCATAGTTATGTAAAGTATCCCAAATTTTAGAGCGAACAAATCCGGCGCAAATCCACCAATCTGGTAGCTCTAGTGATTTTGCTAATTGTAATACGTTCATCATCCATTCGTCGTTTTCTATTAAGCGAATTATATCTTGCTCTGTTTGTATAGTCATTTGTTATCCCACCTACTATTGTTATAGAGGACTAATTCATCCGATTCTATTAAAATAATTGTAACTTTTTTACTTTATCATATGTATTACACTTTGTAACTGAAAGTATATGACATAGAAGAAATAATTTTTCGAAAAGATAAATAATGATAGTGTAGTAAAAGATGGGCATGAAAAAGTCTTCCATATAATATGGAAAGTAAAAAGGAGCGGGGGATTAAATTTGTATACAACATTTCTATTTGATCTAGATGGAACATTGACTGATCCGAAAGAAGGAATTATTAATTCAGTACTGTATGCATTAAAAAAGGTTGGAATTGAAGAATTACATAAAAGAGAGTTAGATTCATTTATTGGACCGCCGATTCAGCAATCATTCATAGAGAGATATAATATGGGGGAAGGAGAAGTTGAACGAGCGGTTTTTTATTTTCGTGAGTATTTAAAGCAGAGTGGATTGTTTGAAAACAATGTATATGAAGGTATTCCGGATCTTTTACAACAATTAAAAAGTTCGGGCAATCGTTTATTAATAGCAACTTCAAAACCTACTGTATTTGCAAAACAAGTACTAGATCATTTTCAATTAACGGATTATTTTGAAGGTATCATTGGAAGTAATTTAGATGGTACAAGAATAACGAAAGAAGAGATCATTGCTCATATTTTACAAACAAATGAAGAATTTAGTAAAGAAGACATTGTTATGATTGGAGATAGAAAGCACGATATAATCGGTGCGAATCATAATGAGATTGCTTCAATTGGTGTTTTATACGGTTATGGTAGTAAAACAGAATTGACTGAAGTTGGTGCGACTCATATAGTAAATGATGTAAAAGAACTCTATCATTTTTGTTTAGAAAATAGGTTGATAAAGAAGTAAATATAGAGACTAAAAATCCCTTTATAACGTATGATGATCAAATCGTATTTGTTTAAAGGGATTTTTCATATGTAATCGAATATGTATAATTAGACATTTTTAGCATGAAAAATTTGTATGAATAAGAGGAGGGGTGTCAGAATCAAAAGATTAGTAGAAGTTTATCTATAAAAGTTAGAATTTTCAGTCTAAAGGAGGGGTATAATTGGAGCTAGTTATTATATTATTAGCACTTAGTTTACTAATGTTTGTAGCATATAGAGGGTTTTCTGTTATTTTATTTGCACCGATATTTGCATTATTTGCGGTATTTTTGACAGAGCCTAGTTTTGTATTACCTTTCTTTTCGAATATCTTTATGGAGAAAATGGTAGGTTTTATTAAACTATATTTTCCGGTATTTTTACTTGGGGCAATATTTGGGAAAGTAGTTGAAATGTCAGGAATTGCAGACTCGATTGCAAAGACAATTATAGAGTTAGTTGGTGAAAAACGTACGATTTTAGCGATTGTATTAATGGGTGCGATCTTAACGTATAGTGGTGTTAGTGTGTACGTAGTAGTGTTTGCTGTATATCCGTTCGCAGCTAAGCTGTTTCGACAAGCGAATATCCCGAAGCGTTTAATCCCTGGAACGATTGTACTTGGAGCAGTCACGTTTACAATGGATGCGCTACCTGGATCACCACAAATTCAAAACGTAATACCTACAACATTTTTTAAAACGGACATTTATGCTGCGCCGATACTTGGTATTGTAGGGGCAATTTTTGTACTTACGTTAGGTTTACTATACTTAGAGAGTAGACGTAAGAAGGCGAAGTCAGCAGGAGAAGGGTATTTTGGTTTTAACGATGGGGATACTGAAACGGCAGCTTCTTTGCAAGTAGAACAAAAAGATATGCCGTTACTTAAAAGTATTGAAATTACAAGAATTCAGCAAGTGATTGCTTTTATACCACTTATTTTAGTAGGTGTAATGAATAAGGTGTTTACTATTATGATACCGAAGTGGTATCCGGATGGTTTTGATTTTTCTGAAATTGGTATGAAAGCATTTGGAAAAGTAGAATTAAGTGCAGTAGTTGGAATCTGGTCAGTAGAATTAGCACTTATTATAGGTATTGTAACAACGTTATTATTATATTGGAAACGAGTAGTAACAGGATTTCAAGCTGGATTGAATACAAGTATTGGTGGAGCGTTACTTGCAACGATGAATACAGGAGCTGAGTTTGGATTCGGTGGTGTCATCGCAGCACTTCCAGGATTCGCAATTATGAGAGATGGCATTTCTGCCACATTCACAAATCCTCTAGTGAATGGAGCAGTAACGACGAATATTTTAGCTGGAATTACAGGCTCTGCATCAGGAGGAATGGGAATTGTTTTAAGTGCGATGGGAGATAAGTTTATTGCAGCGGCCAATCAATTTGATATTCCATTAGAAGTGATGCATCGTATTGTGTCAATGGCATCAGGAGGAATGGATACATTACCGCATAACGGGGCTATTATTACTATTCTTACAGTGACAGGTTTAACACATAAACAGTCATATAAAGATATTTTTGCTATTACAGTTTTGAAAACGGTTGCTGTGTTTTTAGTTATTGCATTCTATACTGTAACAGGAATTTATTAAGCCGATATTTTATAAACTAAAACATTAATTAGGGTAAGAAGGGGTGGAGTACTTGCAAGAAGTTGCTGAGTTCCGTATGCCGAAGTCTGTATTATATGGAAGAAATTCGCTTGAAAAGCTGGGGGAACAATCTAAGAAGTTGGGGAAAAGAGCGTTTATAGTTACGGATACAATTATGGAGGATTTAGGATATGTTGAGAGGTGTATACAACAATTAAATAGGAAAGGTATTACTGTTAGTACATATAATAAAGTAAATGCTGAGCCTACAAATATACACGTGTTAGAAGCGTTAACACTTTGTAAAGAAGGAAAGTGTGATTTTATTATCGGTATTGGTGGTGGAAGTTGTATTGATGCAGCGAAAGCAGTTGCGGTGTTATATACAAATGGTGGAGAAGTGGAAGATTATGTCCAAAAAGATATGGAAATAGACAACGATCCGCTACCACTAATTGCAATCCCAACAACTTCTGGTACTGGATCGGAAGTAACAAGTGTAGCAGTAATTACGAATAAACGAACAGATGTAAAAATGATGATGAAGCATCCAAATTTCACCCCGCAAGTAGCGATTATTGACCCAATTCTAACACGTTCGGTACCACCGCATATTACAGCAGCAACAGGGATAGATGCATTATGTCATGCAGTCGAAGCATATATTTCTAAAGTTTCACAATCACTTACCGATGTACTTGCACTTTCCGCAATTGAAAGTATTATGAAATATTTACGTATTGCATATGAAGATGGAGAGAATATGGAGGCAAGAGAAGCGATGATGATTGCGTCCTTACAAGCTGGAATCGCATTTTCAAATGCATCTGTTACGCTAGTTCATGGAATGTCCAGGCCAGTAGGGGCGTTATTTCATGTACCACATGGTATATCGAATGCAATACTATTACCTACAGTTTTACAATATACAAAAGTTAGTGCAGTAAAAAGACTAGCGAAAATTGGACGTTGTTTAAATAAAGATTTGTATTCCTATTGTGATGAAGAAGTAGCAGACTACACGCTGAGGGAAATAAAAAAACTTTGTTTTGATCTCCGAATTCCAAACTTAAAAGAATACGGAATTGGTGAAGTTGAATTTGAAAAGGCTATTTCTAAAATGGCATCAGATGCAATTGAAAGTGGAAGTCCAGCAAATAATCCACGTGTGCCATCATATGATGAAATTAAACAGTTGTATCGAGAGTGTTTCCATTATCAATATGAAGATTCTATAAAAACATTAGAAAAATAATTTCAGAATATTCTTATAAAATTTCCTTGGAAATAGTTAAAACAAGACTTTATATTATAAACGTAAAGTCTTGTTTTATTGTGTATAATATACATAATAAAATGTTATGATTAGCTAAAGAAAATAGTCAAAGGTAGGTGTTATGTAATGAAAACAATAGGTTTAATTGGTGGTATGAGTTGGGAATCAACTTCTGAATATTATCGAATCATAAATGGAGAAATAAAAGAGAGATTAGGAGGGTTACATTCAGCAAAATGTATGATTAATAGTGTGGACTTTGAAGAGATTGAACGATTCCAGTCTAACGGAGATTGGAATGGAGCAGGAGAATTATTAGGAAATGCAGCATATTCGTTACAAAAGGGAGGAGCCGATTTTATAATTATTTGCACAAATACAATGCATAAAGTAATTGAGAAAATAAAGGAGAATATTCATATTCCAGTCTTACATATCGCTGATGCAACTGCAAAAGAAATTAAAAAGAAAGATATTCAAAAGGTTGGTTTACTTGGAACTAAATATACAATGGAGCAAGACTTTTATAAATTACGCATAGAGGAAAATCATATAAAAGTAATGGTTCCATCAAAAAAGGATAGAGATAAGGTAAACGAAGTAATATATACAGAATTATGTTTAGGAAAGATAACATCTCCATCTAGGGAGTATTATAAAAGAGTTATAGAAGAGCTAGTACAAGAGGGGGCACAAGGAATCATATTAGGTTGTACAGAAATAGGATTATTAATAAAGCAGGAAGACGTATCAGTTCCGATATTCGACACAACTCATATACATGCAGTTGAAGCAGTTAATTTTGCTTTACAAAATAGAGTATAATTATATTATGTAACCTAGTTCGCGTTTGTGGAAAACATTCTGAAAATATTTTATAATGTAAGTGGTTACATTCAAGGGGGAATGCGTATGTTTTCAGTTCAGCCAATCGCATTTGTACATAATGAAAGAAAGGAAATAAAAGACGATGAGTGGGGAGAAGTAAGATCCTATATTACTTTAACTGAAATGTATACAGAAGAAAGTATACAAGGGATTGAAAATTTTTCTCATATTGAAGTTGTTTTTTATTTTCATAAAGTAACTGATGAACAAATTCAATATTTTGCTAGACATCCTAGAAATAATCAAGATTATCCTAAAGTAGGCATTTTTGCACAGCGCGGGAAAAATCGTCCGAATCGCATAGGAGCAACAATTGTAAAAGTGATCAAAAGAGAAGGTAAATCAATTATTGTTGAGGGGTTAGATGCTATTGATGGCACACCTATATTGGATATAAAGCCGATAATGAAAGAGTTTATGCCGAAAGAAGAAATTGTACAGCCTAAATGGGCAACGGATATAATGAGACAGTATTGGAAGGGGAATGGAGTAAAATGAGAATATATGAGGCAACAATTGCAGATTTAGATGGACTAGCATCAGTTTTTAATAACTATCGTATGTTTTATAGACAAGATTCCGATTTAGAAGGAGCAAAAGTATTTTTGCGAAGTCGAATCGAGAGAAAAGAATCCGTTATTTTTGTGGCAGTTGAAGACGGCGAATATATTGGTTTCACACAATTATATCCATCATTTTCTTCCATTTCGATGAAAGAATTATGGATTTTAAATGATTTATTTGTACAAGCCACTAAGCGCGGAGCAGGAACAGGTAAAAAATTACTAGAAGCTGCTAAAGAATTTGCATTAGAAAATGGTGCAAAAGGTGTAAAATTACAAACGGAGATTGATAATTTATCAGCACAGCGATTATATGCTGAAAATGGTTATTTGAGAGATAATCGTTATTTCCATTATGAATTAACGTTTTAAAAAAATATAAGATTAAAAGAGACGTTTTCATTGTGAAAACGTCTCTTTTAATTTGTATTATTGTTGATTTAAAATCCAATTTGTAGCATCTTCAAAGTTTTCTGCAATGTAGTTTGGTTCAATATGTACCCATTTGTCTCGGTAGGTATGTAAAGCATCATATCCAGCGCCTGTTCGAACTAATATCGTTGTCGCATGTACTGTTGCGCCTGCAACGATATCAGTCCAGCGATCACCAATTACAGCGCATTTTTTTAAATCAAGCCCATGTTTTTCAGCTGCTTGCAGCAGCATACCTGTACCAGGTTTACGGCATTCACAACCATCACCGTGTTTATGAGGACATACGTATATATCATCAAAACCGAAGTCTTCTAATTCTTGTGCAAAATCAGCTACAGTTGCTATCCCATCTGCGATACCTGGTTGATTTGTGAAAGAGAAAATTTTTATATTTTGAGCTTTTAGTTTTTGCAGAGCTGCTTTTGTGAAAGAAAATAATGTAAAAGAGCCTGGATAATGTATTGTAGTGTCACCACCAATTGTACCGTCACGATCAATAAAAATAGCTTCCATGTTTGTCATAGTTATAGTCCTTTCCATTTATAAGTAGTTTAAAAGTGTTTCACAAATCGATATCCATTCACTTCATATCCTAATTTTTTGTAAAAAGGATGTGCTTCTAATCTTTTTGTTCCACTGACTAGCCATGTGCCGATACAATTATGTTTCTTTGCTAATTGCTCTGCGTAATCCATTAATACTTGCCCAATGCCTTTCCGTCGTATTGTAGAATCAACGCTAATAATTGAAATTTCCCCGTACC
The DNA here is from genome assembly GCF_044908765.1 of Bacillus sp. RC251. Lineage (NCBI taxonomy): Bacteria > Bacillati > Bacillota > Bacilli > Caryophanales > Bacillaceae > Bacillus > Bacillus sp. RC251. Next base: position 1,191,955 of record NZ_JBIYDP010000001.1, read on the forward strand.
GAGTTACATCTTCTAAATTTTCACGTATACGAAACCCAAGTAATCCAAATATAGTGTCCTCTTCTTCATAAACATATAGAAAATCAAAAGGACTCATTTGTACGAATTGTAATCGGTTGTTCATATCTTCATATGAAATAGAGGAACCTTTTAGTTCTGTTGTTAAAGAGCAAAGTGCATCTATATCGTCTATCGTAGCTTCACGAATTTGAAAAGACATATTATCCACTCCAATTAAATGTAATCAAACATTAAGTATTCTGTTAAAAAATATTTATTCCTGCTATGAAAATAAATATTTTATAATGATATATAGATAGTTATATGTTATTCTTTTCCTAGTTTGTATTGGAAATGGAAAGAAGGGGAATGTATGTTAGAAGTAAATATCCGTTCTGCTGGATATGAAATAGGTGAAAAAACAATTCATGATATTGCCTTTTCGATTGAGCAAGGCGAATTAGTTGCTCTTATTGGCGCAAATGGTGCCGGGAAAAGTACAACGATTAAAACGATGCTCGGGTTACTTGTAAATGTGAATGGTGAAATATCATTTGGTGAAAAGAAAAATCCGTATGCATACGTGCCCGAACATCCAACTTATTATGATTATTTGACGCTCTGGGAACATATTGAATTATTAATGGCTGCTCGAGGAAACGAAGTAGGGAGCTGGGAAAGGAAAGCGGACGAGTTATTACATATGTTTCGAATGGATAAGCATAAGCATGAGTATTTATCAAAGTTTTCAAAAGGTATGAAACAAAAATCGATGCTCATTTTGGCATTTTTAACTGAACCAGATTTTTATATCATTGATGAACCTTTTATCGGTTTAGATCCAGTAGCTACGAAAGAATTTTTAAGTTATTTATATAAAGAAAAAGAACGTGGCGCGGGTATATTACTTTGTACGCACGTATTAGACACAGCTGAAAGAATTTGTGAGAGATTTTTACTCATTTCACAAGGTACATTAGTTGCAGATGGACATTTAGAAGCAATCCAAACGTTAGCAGAAATGCCAGGGAGTTCATTATTAGACTGTTTTGATGGAATTGTAAGGCGTGAACAACATGATTAAACAACAATTTTATAAAAGATTGCGCCATGAACTGGGCCGCAAATGGAAGTCCATACGTTCTATAACGGATTGGACAGTTGCGCTATATATTCTTATTCCAGCATTTATATTTATGGGGATTTATTATCGTTCACTATGGACGGAAGAATTATCGATGGGAGAGACTATTTATTTCGGATTAGGTCTACTCGCATTTTATGTGATGACATATGGAAGAGGAGTTCGCTCATTTTTTGAGCAAGCGGATAGTTTATTTTTAATTTCGTATCCCGCTCACATGCAAAAGTTAATCCAGTATGGCATGACATATACGTTTATTCGAATAGCGATAACGAATGTAATAGTAGTAGTTGCTATGTTACCAGTGTTGATGAAAAGTATCGGAGTGACGAAAATACAAGTCGTATTATTTTGGCTGTTTTTTACTGTATTTCGATTTCTGTTGTCATTATTAACGAGATTTATTCATGTACGTGTGGGGAAACGATGGCTACTATGGATTATAAAAAATGTAATGTTTTCTATAAGTTTAACCTTTTTTGGAGTGAGTCTGCTTCTTATTTATAAAAATCCATTTTATTCTATACTAAGTATCGGTCTAGCAGTTTTACTAATTATCGTATTGATAAAAGAAAAATTGAATTATAAAAATTGCTTTTTTAAAGAAGTTGAGAAAGAGAAAGAAGAAAGTATGCGCTGGACAAGTGGGATTATGCAAGTTGGTGGTCATACAGCTAAACCGAGTAGTTCGAATAAAAAACCGTGGATGTTTCCGCGTTCTAAAAAGTTTTTAGGGAAGAAAAAGGAATCTCGTATTGTTGAATCCTTTTTAAAAGAATTTTTCCGTACAAGTAGTGCACGAATATTCTATATTCAAATTGTATGTATAAGCACTGTCAGTATTATTATGAGTCCGAGGTGGATTGCAGCTATTATTCTTGCATTTACTTTAGTTGCAATTTCTCGTTATGCGCGCGATTATTGGAATGAATTTACGAAAAAAATGTTTCTTCATTTATATTGTGATGAAGGAAAATTACTATTGTTAAGATGGAAGGCAGATCGCTATTTATTACTTCCAGTACTACTTTTGTATGGAATAGTTATCCTTTCTCATTTTTATTTATTACCAGCTGTAATTGCCGGGGTTATTTTTATAATATGGATTGGTTGGATTGTATTTTTACCATAGAAAAAGAGCCGCTAAACGGCTCTTTTTCTAATCTGTCACACATTGATAAAGAAAATATACTAAAACGAGTATGCTTGCGGCGGAATACATGACGTCTAAAGTCATCGGATTGCCTCCTCATTGTTGTTGTACTTATATTGTATGAAATCTTACAATTTCATATTCAAGTGAAAAATATGTGAACGTTAACAAAATTGTAAAGTGCAAAAATTACAATCATTTTGTATAATAGAAGGAACAACCGTTATATAAAACATAATGAGTGAAAGGGGAGGGAACATACATGCCAAATTGGTTTAGAAAAACCTTAGTCGCATTAATTACCGTATTTACATTTGGTTTAGTGACGCCTCCTTCCATATTGCTTGATAATGCCAAAGCTGCGGACAAGCCTACGAGCACAGCTGGGCAACAAAATTTGGAGAGTACGTCCTATACATATGAAGAAACGAATGACAGGTTAACCACTGATACTTTTATTACGTACGCAATGCAAGAAGCAGAGAAGCAGTCGATGCAAAAGTTTGGCACTAAAATTGGTCCAGTAATTGAAGATGAGTTTAAAGATGTAATATTACCGAAAATTGAAGAGGCAATTGCTGAGCTTGCAAGTGATGTGCCAGAGGAGTCATTGCAATCATTAGCGATTTCTCAAAGACCAGCTGGCGGAAATAATGAAAAGATTTTTCATGTGTATGACACGAAATCAGGAAATGACTTATTGCGATTTCATGTAAGAAGAGATCATCCACCGCAAGATGGTTATTATTTTAATTTCCACTATCACCGTTTTGATGATGGGTACTCAGGACACCATGAATTAGGGAATATTTATTGGAATACGAATATACCGCCAAAGTGGCTTTCTTAAAAAGAACAAGAGAAAATCTTGTTCTTTTTTATGTATATAGAAGGGTAAGACAACTACGGTGTTGAATAAGATAGGTTTAGAAAAAGAAGCAAAGGGAGTATGGGAATGCAAAAGTATATTGTTTTTGACTTTGATGGCACATTAGTAGATTCACAAAATATATTTGTACCAATTTATAATCAACTTGCTGAAAAGCACGGATATAAAACGGTAAGGGAAGAAGAAATTGAGTATTTACGTAAATTAACGATGCCAGAGCGATGTAAACAACTCGATGTACCACTGTATAAACTACCGATATTAGCACTTGAGTTTTATAAATTGTATCAACCTGCTATAAAAGATCTTATTTTGTTTCATAGGATGAAGGATGTATTAGATGAACTACATAAAAAAGGATACGGAATTGCCGTTATATCTTCTAACTCAGAAGAGCACATTCGGGCATTTTTACACAATAATGATATAGAAAATATACAAGAGGTATATTGTTCTAAAAATTTGTTCGGTAAAGATAAAATGATAAAAAGATTTTTAAGATCGAAAAAAATAACAGAGAAAGATATGTTATACGTCGGTGACGAACAGCGAGACGTAGTAGCGTGTAAAAAGGCAGGGGTGAACGTAATTTGGGTATCTTGGGGGTATGATGTTATTGAAACAGTGAAAAAAGATGCACCAGATTATATGGTCAATACACCAATGGAAATTGTGCAAATAGTACAAGGGGCGTATTCTTAATATGAATACACTTCGAGCAGGTATTCATCATATTGAATTTTGGGTAGCGAGTTTAGATGAATCTATTTCTTTTTACGATATGTTGTTTTCCATAATTGGATGGAGAAAGCTAAATGAAGTATCATATAGTACGGGAGAAAGTGAAATATATTTTAAAGAAGTAGATGAGGAAATCGTAAGGACGTTAGGCCCTAGACATATTTGTTACCAAGCTATTCATAGAGAAGTAGTTGATGAGGTAGCAGAGTTTCTTTCTAGTACGAAAATAAAGATAATACGTGGTCCAATTGAAATGAATCATTATTCGGAAGGGTATTATACAATTGATTTTTACGATCCGAATGGATTTATTATAGAAGTAGCGTATACACAAAATGTAGAAATGTAAGGGGAATATACATGAAAACAATTACAGCATGGCAAAACAATATACAGATAGTAAAAGATGCAGTTAATATTGAAGAAATTTCTAAAGGTTTCTCTCCTGATAAGAAATATATAGTTACGACAATTGATAATGAAAAATATTTGTTACGGATTGGCGATATACAAGAGTATGAAAGAAGGAAAATAGAATTTCAAATTTTAAATGAAATGGTAAAACGTAACGTACAGGCACAAAGGCCGATTGAAATAGGTGTATTGGAAGAAGAAGGTGTATATAGTATTTTCTCATATATAGAAGGGGAAGATGCGAAGAAACTATTGCCTACGTATTCACCAAAAGAACAATATGAAATTGGTATAGAGGCAGGAAAAGATTTAGCAAAAATGCATACATATGAAGCTTCTAAGGATATTCTTCCATGGTATGAAAGAGCAATGAAAAAACACCAAAAATATGTAGAGGCATATAAAACATGTGGAATAAAAATAAAAAATGATGATAAAATCATAAAGTTTATAGATGAAAATGAAAAATATTTAAAGAACCGCCCAAATCGATTTCAACACGATGATTTTCATTTAGAAAATATAATTGTGCGAGATGGGAAATATGTAGGTGTTGTTGATTTTAATGGCTATGACTGGGGCGACCCACTTCATGATTTCGTAAAGATTGCACTATTTGCAAGAGACATTAGTATTCCGTATTCAATCGGACAAATAGAAGGCTACTTTAATGGGAAAATACCAGAGGAGTTCTGGAATTTATATGCGGTATATGTTGGCATGACGGTTTTCTCATCAGTTGTCTGGTCATTACGAGCAGCACCACATATGTTAGATGATACGTTAGAACGCCTTACTATCGTTTTAGAGGATCATAAAAACTTTGAGTTATTAAAGCCAATTTGGTTTCAACCAGAAAAGATTGATATGAAATAGAAAAGGTAGGTGTGATTCACATCTACCTTTATTTTTTACCATTCTTCGTTTTGAAGCAGTTGTAATGCTAACTTTACATCTATATCTTCTTGTATATGTTCCGGAGTCCATGGGATATGTATATGTGGTTGTATACCAATTCCGGACATTCCTTCGCCTTTATCTATAATAGAAAGCCGTGAAGTAGGGTAATAAAGAGCGAATGTATCAGCCCATTTCATTACCGCTAAATTAGAATAATCATTTAAACCAGCAGTAGGACGACCTATTACTTTTACTTTCGATGATTTTTTTGCAACTTCTACAAAAGAATCACCAGAACTTCCGCATGTAACATCTGTTAATATCACTACTCTAGTAGGTGATTTTCTACCGTGTATTGTTAATGATTGAAGTTCTTTTGGTAATTCAGAAGGATCAAATGTAACGAACCCTTTTTTATAATTCTTTTTTAAATCTTGAATAAATATATCTGTGAATATTTTGGAAAGTTCGTCTAAAGAATCATAATCTTCCATTTCGATGTCTTTCATACGTAAATGAAAGTTTCGTTCCGTATGATTTAATTGCATTGTATCTGAAGAATCGAAAAGGGAAATCTCTTTGTCTTTGAATATGTAAGGAAGTAATTTAAAAAATGCATCATCACTTCCACCACGATTCAAACGCACATCAATAATTAAATTGGGAAAAGAATTTAGCTCATTTTTGTGTGAGTCTAATAATTTATTAATAGCTTCAGTGTTTGCGAAATCTGTCAAAGTAATTAAAAGTGTATCTTTATTATGCTGTTTAAATGAATGAATAGGCGTGTATTCATTTTGTTTATACTTTTGTAAAGTAATTGTTTGAGTCAATCCATCTTCATCTATAAGTGTACAATTTGACGATTTTAATAAAACATAATCCCATTTTTCGCGTTCATATGTAGCTTCATTTAAATACTTCTTATATTTTATTAATAGCTCAGGAATTTTCATATTATCTAATGCTAGTATAGACTGTCCTTTTTTCACTCTTACTTCGTGTGAAGTGGATGTAATATATAGGCGATCTTCGTATCTTTTCACTTGGAAGCCAACACTGTTAAGTGGTTGATTGTTAGAGTACATTTTGAAAAACATATGATTATCTTTAAAGTCTAGTAAGTAATCACGTACAATTTCAGTGAAATGAACTGGTGTCAGTTCTCCGTGTTTCTCTAATTTCTCGATTGTCTGTAAATAAGTAGTAGGATCGTCCCATCCTTTTTTATCAATACAACCGGAATAATCGTGATGAGTAATCGAAACAACTTCTTTGAAAATTTCTGTGTACACAGCTTTTCCTCCAGATAATTTAATTAGTTAAATAATAGAATTCTGTACCCTTTACGTATTATCCTTTTTTGCATAGAGAAAAGAGGAATAGAGGGATGTGTTATCATCCCTCTATTAAAATATTTATTTAATTTTCTTAAATGCAAGCGGCTGCGTACTTAACATAGCTGGTACATGTAACTGAAGGGATGGGAATTCACCACTTATATTCATTTCATAAACGAATAATAAACTCATTTTCATTTGGAATAAATCAACTTTTGCAGAGAAGATGTCGAAATGATGATGCGCTAATTGAATATCCATCTCCATAAATTGTACATATAACGAATCATCTCGTTTGTATACTTGTAATGTTCCATATGCAGGATGCTCGAAAGTACCGGTATAATCCTCTAATTTGTGAGAAGGTGTAGTCCCTTCAATTTGTTTAGGAATGGATTCAGTTGCTTCTTTCATCATTTCCTTCATTTTTTCAGTATCTGCTACAGCACGTTTATGCCAATTAATGGATTCTAATTCAAGTAGTTCGTCATAAATTTGATTAGCGAGATAAGTAGGAAGTAGTGTGCCTCCAGCATTCGTTAAAATGACAAGGCCTATGTTTTCTGTTGGTATGAATGAAACAAGTGCTGAAAACCCATCAATATTACCGCCATGATGAATTACCTTATTACCACGATAAGCGCTAATAAACCAACCAAGGCCGTAACTATTTAATGGAGATTCAGGAAGTGATAAAACTGGTTGATCTGGAATGGAATTATGTGGTGTATACATTTGTTGTAATAATTCAGAGGAGATTAATTCATGATCTCCAAATTTCCCTTCGTTTAAGTGAAGAAGGACCCAATTTGCCATATCTTCAATTGTAGAATTAATACACCCAGCAGCGCCAACCGTATCAATATTGCGGAATGGAACTTCTTTTATTTCATCTTCATTTTCAACGTAAGGTAAAGCATAATCATCTGTAGTTTGTGAATCTGTAACAGAGAAATTTGTATGTCTCATATTTAAAGGTTCTAAAATATGTTCTGTAGCGTATTGCTCCCACGTTTGATTCGTAATGTTTTCTACAATGTAGCTAATTGTTGCATACATTAAGTTGTTATAAAGAAATGCTGTGCGGAACGGTGCATCAAGTTGTAAATGTTTTATTTTTTCAACGAGATCTTTTCGAGATAAGGAAGAGCTGTACCAAAGAGCCTCATGACGACTAACCCCAGTGCGATGGGAAGCTAAGTCTCGTCCTGTAACTTGTGAGCTAGCAAGTAGTTCAGATAAAGAGAAGTTAGGTACATAAGTCTGGACAGGAGTATCCCAATTAAACTTTGTTTGCTGTGCCAACAAGCTTAATGAAAGTGTCCCAAAAGCTTTCGTTGAGGAACCAATTGCGAACCGAGTACTCGGTGTAACAGCTTCTTTTGTTTCTATATTTCGATAGCCGAAACCTTCTGAAATAATAACTTCACCGTCTTTTATAACAGCTACAGCAGCGCCAGGAACATTTAAATCCTTCATCATTTTTTCAACCGTTGTTTGCAAAGAAGACATAACAGGAGTTTCAATTTTAGACATACTTCTAACCTCCAAATATAAATTTTGTTCTCCGCACTATACTTTCGGTAATAGAAAATGAAAACCTTTTTAATTATGGAAAGTTAATAATTTTGTAAGAATGAATAAAATTATTATTTATTTAGAATTTTATTTTTATTACAATTAATTTAAATTAATATTTAGAAAAGATGGTGAAGAAGTGTGCTAACAATAAAGAGAGTGCTTTGTGATAATAAAAAAAATCCGATAGGTATAGATTCAAAAGTTGTGAAAATGAGTTGGCAGCTTGAGTCGAGTAACCGAAATGTAAAACAATTTGCTTATCAACTGCAGGTTGCGAAAGATAGAGATTTTGAAATTTTAATGTTTGATTCGCAAAAAGTAGAAACAGATCAAAGTTTACATATACCAATCAATTCATTTTCATACAGAGAAGAGACACGTTATTTTTACCGGGTAAAGGTATGGGATAATTACGGAGAAGAATCATCTTGGTCTAAAGTAGGATTTTGGGAGACGGGGTTACAAGGGCAAGATAATTGGAGCGGAAACTGGATTACTGCGAAAAAAGAACGAACGCAAGTTATGTCTTTTAATAAAAGTTTTTCTATTAAAAAAGCAGTTAAAAAAGCACGCTTATATATCACTAGTTTAGGAATATATGAGGCTTCTATTAATAGAGAGCGTATTGGAGATTGTTATTTTACTCCTGGATGGACAAGTTATGATAAGAGAGTATTGTATCAAACGTATGATATAACACATGTATTAAAGATAGGGCAAAATGATATTTCTACTCTGGTAGGTAACGGCTGGTATAAAGGGCCGATTACCGTGCATCATGTACGTAATTATTACGGGAGAAGACGAGCAATAATTGCTCAATTACATATAACGTATGAAGATGGAACGAAAGAAAAAATTGTAACGGATGAAACATGGAAGGTAACTTCAAGCCCAATTTTGTACTCAGAAATTTATGAAGGTGAAGTATACGATGCTAGACTAGAAGAAAGTGTGCAAGAGCTAGAAAATGTTGAAGTACTTGAGCATTCTAAACAAATAGTTGTTGCGCAAGAAAATAAATCAATTCGTAAAATGAAAATTATAAAACCAATTTCTATTTCAAAACTACCGAATCACGAATGGCTTATTGATATGGGGAAAAATATGGTAGGTTGGGTTCAATTTATAGTCCGTCATGTTTATAGTGGTCAAAAGATAGAATTGCATCACGCTGAAATATTGGATAAAGACGGTAGTTTTTACGCTGGAAATCTCCGAAAGGCAAAACAAAAAATAGTGTATATAGCAAAAGGAGAGGAAGAGGAAACGTTTGAGCCTCATTTTACATATCAAGGCTTTAGGTATGTGAAAATAAGTGGATTAACCCAGCCGCCTCAAATAGCAGATTTTGAAGGGATTGTATTACATACAGATATGGAAAAAACGACTGAATTCGAAACGTCCAATCCATTAATCAATCAACTTCATCATAATGTGGAATGGTCTCAAAGAGGGAATTTTTTTGATGTGCCAACAGATTGTCCGCAGCGAGACGATCGACTCGGATGGACAGGAGATGCACAAATGTTCATTGGGACAGCTACGCAAATTATGAATGTCCAATTGTTCTTTAAAAAATGGCTTCAAGATTTATCGCTTGACCAAAATAAAAACGGAGCTGTGCCTTTAGTTATACCAGATGCGTTTGGAAAAAGAGCGGATTTTAATCTGGATACTTCCGGTGGTTGGGGCGATGCAGCAATTATATGTCCGTGGGTTCATTATTTACATTACGGAGATGTATCGATTTTAAAAGAACAATATGAAAGTATGAAGAAGTATATAGATTACATACGTTCACAAGGTGAGAACGAGTATTTATGGGATACAGGCTATCATTTAGGGGATTGGTTCGCATTAGATACGAAACCAGATGTATATGAAGGCGGAACAGACAAGCATTTTATTGCGACAGCTTATTATGCCTATTCTACATCGCTTTTACGAAGGATTGCTGAGATTTTAGGTGAAAATACAGATGCTAAATTATATGCAGAGTTACATAGGAATATTGTTCAAGCATTTCAAAATGAATTCGTTACACCAAATGGTAGGTTAATTTCAAATACACAAACAGCCCACATATTAGTACTTCTTTTTGAACTAGTGAAAGATGATGTGAATGAGAAAGTATTTAATCGCTTAATTGAGCTACTAAAAGAAAATAAAAATCATTTAACAACAGGTTTTATAGGAACACCGTATTTGAATTTAATATTAAGCAAGTTTAACCGGCATGACCTTGCTTGTAAGCTTCTATTTTATGAAGATTATCCATCATGGTTATACCAAGTGAAAAAAGGTGCCACAACGATTTGGGAACATTGGGATGGCGTGAAAGAGGATGGAACACTTTGGAATGATAGCATGAATTCTTATAATCATTACGCATATGGCTCTATTGTTGAATGGATATACCGATATATTATTGGATTAGAAATGGATGAGACAAAACCTGCATATAAACATTTTTATATTCAGCCTCATTTTAATTCTAATTTAGACTGGGTTTGTATAAAGCGTGAAACAGCATATGGAGAAATTAAAATTGATTGGCGTGTAGAACATGGACAAGCAGTATTAAACGTTGATGTGCCAACAAATACATCAGCCACATTACGAATAGTGGAAGATGATTGGAAGGCAAGTGATATGCCTGAAATGAAATTAGGTTCAGGCGCATATGAATTTAGATTTTGTAAGAACATACAGAAGTAGAATTTTGTTAAGTATAGAAATGTTTTTTTATAAATTTAGTTTGTTCAATCTGTTAGCATTAAATTTATGATAAAATCCATATAGACTAGAGATTTGAAAGAAGGTTTTTCTACATATGAAACATGCTGAAAATGAATACTTAAATTTATGCCGCCATGTAATGGAGCATGGTACGAAGAAAGAAGATCGTACAGGGACAGGCACTGTATCTGTATTTGGATATCAAATGCGTTTTGATCTAAGTAAAGGTTTTCCTTTATTAACGACAAAGAGAGTGCCGTTTCGCCTTGTAGCAAGTGAACTGCTTTGGTTTATGAAAGGTGATACAAATATTCGTTATTTATTGCAGCATAATAATAATATTTGGAATGAATGGGCATTTAAGAGCTGGGTAGAAAGCGATGAGTATACTGGTCCTGACATGACTGATTTTGGTCTTCGTTCACAACAAGATGAGGAATTTAAAGTGCAGTACGATGAGCAAATGGAATTGTTTAAAAAGAACGTTTTAGAAGATGACAATTTCTCGAATAAATATGGTTATTTAGGAGATGTATACGGAAAGCAGTGGCGTGCCTGGAAAACGACAGCTGGTGAGACGCTTGATCAATTAAAAGATGTAATTGAAATGATTAAAAAAACGCCAGACTCCCGTCGCCTTATTGTTTCTGCTTGGAATCCTGAAGATGTACCAAGTATGGCATTACCGCCTTGTCATACGCTATTCCAATTTTATGTAGCAGATGGCAAACTTTCTTGTCAGCTATATCAAAGAAGTGGTGACATATTCCTTGGAATTCCATTTAACATTGCAAGTTATTCACTGCTAACACATTTAATTGCACATGAATGTAGTCTTGAAGTGGGAGAATTTGTTCATACAATTGGAGATGCACACATTTATACGAATCATTTTGAACAAGTAGAAAAGCAATTGGCACGTGAACCACGTCCATTCCCGAAACTTACATTAAATCCAGATGTGAAATCTGTATTCGATTTTGAAATGGAAGATTTAACGATTGAAGGATATGATCCACACCCAGCAATTAAAGCACCGGTTGCAGTATAATTGTAGAGGAGATGAAAAAATGATTGTTTCATTTATGGTCGCAATGGACGAGAATAGAGTAATTGGCAAAGATAATAATTTACCTTGGCGTTTACCAAGTGAATTGCAGTATGTAAAGAAAACAACGATGGGCCATTCACTTATTATGGGCAGAAAGAACTACGAAGCGATTGGTAGACCACTGCCTGGAAGACGTAATATTATTGTAACTCGTAATGAAGGGTATCATGTTGAAGGTTGTGAAGTAGCACATTCTGTAGAAGAAGTGTTTGAACTATGCAAAAATGAAGAGGAGATTTTTATTTTTGGTGGAGCGCAAATTTATGATCTCTTTTTACCTTACGTAGACAAGTTATATATAACAAAAATCCACTACGCATTTGAAGGTGATACATTCTTTCCAGAAATGGATATGACAAATTGGAAAGAAGTTTTTGTTGAAAAAGGTTTAACGGATGAAAAGAATCCGTATACGTACTATTATCATGTATATGAGAAACAACAATAATAATAAGGATTGATGTGAAATTCACATCAATCTTTTTATTTGTATTCATTAATATAAGTTTATAGATGATATTCAATAGTGCTATAATGAAATCTAGCATGTAAAAATGCTAAAATTTTCAAAAGTATTCATATAGAAAGAGGAGGAGAATTGATTGAGAAAGATATGGGGGATTCTTTTTCTTTGCTTAACATTCATGTTAGTTGGATGCGGTAAAGAAGAAAAACCACAAGAAGCGTTTGATACATATACAAAAGCATGGAATAAACAAAAATTTGCAGAAATGTATGATCAATTATCAGAAAAGGCAAAAAAAGATATTTCGAAGAAAGAGTTCACTGAGAAATATGAAAAAATTTATTCTGGCATTGAAGTGAAAAACTTAAAAGTAGAAGCAGGAGAAGTAAAAGAAGATAAAAAAGATGAAGGTCCTGTTCCTTTTAAAGTAAGTATGGATACAGTCGGTGGTAAAATCAATTTTGCCCATGAAGCAAAAATGGTGAAAGAAAAAGATGGAGATAAAGAATCTTGGAAAATAGATTGGACTCCTGATTTTATATTCCCAGGTATGACAAAAGATAGTAAAGTGCGTATGCAAACGACAGAGCCAAAACGTGGTGAAATATACGATCGTAATGGAAAAGGTCTTGCAACGAATGGGAAAGCTTCTGAAATTGGAATAGTTCCAGAAAAATTAGACGATACTGCTCCGCAAACGAAAGAGACAGTAGCGAAGTTGTTAAATATGTCTGTAGAAGAAATTGATCAAAAACTAGCTGCTAAATGGGTAAAACCAGGGTATCTCGTACCAATTGGAATTTTGCCTGAGGGGGCAACGCAAAATACGTACATTGATTTACCAGGTGTTTCAACAAAACCTGTAAATGTTCGTACATATCCGTTAGGGGAAGCGGCAGCTCATCTGACTGGTTATATTGGAAAGGTAAATGCTGAAGATTTAAAAACGCTACAAAAGAAAGGCTATCAAGCTGATGATCCAGTTGGTAAAGCCGGTTTAGAGCAAGTATTAGAGGAAAAGCTACGCGGTAAAAAAGGTGGCCGTGTCTTTGTAGAAGATGCGCAAGGAAAAGAAATTAAAAATTTAGCAAAAACAGATGCTGTTGATGGAGAAAATGTAACTTTAACTATTGATAGTGCTGTTCAAGAAAAAACGTATAATGAAATGAAGGGCGAAGCTGGTTCAAGTGCAGCAATTAATCCGAAAAGTGGAGAAACAATTGCACTAGTAAGTAGTCCAGCATATGATCCTAATATAATTGCACGAGGGACATCGAAGGCACAACGCGAAGCATGGAATAATGATCCGAAAAAACCGATGACGAATCGATTTACACAATTATCAGTTCCAGGATCTGTATTTAAGCCTATTACAGCTGCAATTGGTCTTGAAACGAAAACGATTGATCCAAAAGAAGAGTTGAAAATTGAAGGATTAAAATGGACAAAAGATTCTTCTTGGGGTAATTATTATGTAACACGTGTGAAAGATGCAAATCCGATTGATTTGGATAAGGCGATGAAATACTCGGATAATATTTATTTCGCACAAGAAGCTTTGAAAATCGGAAAAGATAAATTTATGAGTGAAGCGAAAAAATTCGGATTCGATGAGAAATTACCAATTGAATATGGATTCCCAGCTTCTAAAATCGCCAATGATGGTATTAAAAATGATATTCAAATGGCAGACACAGGTTATGGACAAGGACAAGTCTTAATGACACCGCTCCATCTAGCATTAACGTACGCGCCAATTGTTAATGATGGAAACATACCTTCTCCGTATATTATTAAGACAGATAAGCAACCAAAAGTTTGGAAAGAGAATGTCATTTCAAAAGGCAATCAGGATATATTAAGAACTGCCATGACGAAAGTAATTAATGATCCAGATGGTACTGGGAAAATTGCTAAAATTGATGGAATGAATCTTGCTGGAAAAACAGGTACAGCGGAATTAAAAGTATCAAAAGAGGCCGAAGGAAAAGAACTAGGCTGGTTCGCTGCATTTGATTTAAATTCACCAGATATGGTCATTACAATGATGATTGAAGATGTAAAAGGTAGAGGCGGAAGTAATATTCCAGCTGAAAAAGTGAAACATGTGTTTCAAAAATAGAAAATGATGAAGACTATCTCCATGGAATGTGGAGGTAGTTTTTTGTTTCACCAGAAACATATTGAACAGATAGTGTTTATTAACTTACGAAAAAAAAGTAGCTATTTTTTATTGACATTGAACATAACTTTTTGTATTATACTTACATAAGGTAAGTTATTTACTTTCGAATTATAAATCTCAAATTAAAGATAAGATGTGTAAAAGGGAGAGAATACAATGACAAAAGTACTATTTATTACAGCAAATCCAAATTCAGCAGAAGGTTCTTTCGGAATGGCAGTAGGAGAAGCTTTCATCGAAGCTTATAAAAACGAACATCCACAAGACGAAGTTGTAACAATTGATTTATTCAACACTACAGTACCAGCAATCGATGCGGATGTATTTGCTGCTTGGGGTAAATTTGCAGCAGGTGAAAGCTTTGAAACTTTAACTGAAGTTCAACAACAAAAAGTTGCAGCAATGAACACAAACTTAGAAACATTTATGCATGCGGATCGTTATGTATTCGTAACTCCAATGTGGAACTTTAGCTATCCACCAGTAGTAAAAGCATACTTAGATAACTTAGCAATCGCAGGTAAAACATTCAAGTATACTGAAAATGGCCCAGTTGGCTTATTAGAAGGCAAAAAAGCACTTCACATTCAAGCAACAGGTGGCGTTTATTCTGAAGGAGCATACGCAGCTGTAGACTTCGGCCGCAATCACTTAAAAACAGTATTAGGATTCATTGGTGTAAATGAAACTGAATACATTGCAGTTGAAGGTATGAATGCAAACCCTGAAAAAGCACCAGAAATTAAAGAAGCAGCAATTGCTAATGCTCGTGAATTAGCAAAACGTTTCTAATATAGAATACTTAAAAAATGTCCAAGCACTTGCTGTTTGGACATTTTTTCTTCTTTTTCCTTCGTTTGTCTAGTATAATGAAGGTCGGAATGATAATAGGTGGGGGTTCTGTATGATTCAAACGTTTTTTAAAATCTTTTATTTAATTTTAATCGTAATTGCGATTACACCGAGAATGTGGCGTCTGAAAAGACAAGTAAATACGATGTCGCCACAAGAAAAAGATAATGTTGTGTATAAAACGACAAATTGGTTTGGTAAGAAAATGGTGCGTGTAGCTGGTGGGACAGTTGAAGTAAAGGGACTGGAAAATGTTCCAAAAGATAAGCCGGTACTAGTTGTAAGTAATCATCAGAGTAATATGGATATTCCTGTTTTACTAGGTTACTTAAATAAACCAATTGGATTTGTTTCAAAAGCAGAGATTAAGAAGTTTCCAGTTGTACCAACTTGGATGGAACTTATGAATTGTGTATTTATGGTTCGTAATGATCGTCGTCAATCTCTTCAAGCGATTAAAGATGGAATTGAGCTGTTAAAGAACGGGCATTCAATCGTAATCTTCCCAGAAGGGACGAGAAGTAAGGGTGGCGAAATTGGAGAGTTTAAGGCTGGGAGTTTTCACCTTGCAGTAAAATCTGGTGTAGCAATCTTACCTGTAACATTAGATGGGACATATAAAATGTTTGAAGCGAATGGAAACCGTATGAAACCCGCTCATGCAACAGTAACAATTTCTAAGCCGATTACAGCTGAAGAGTATGCGAATATGGATATTAAAGAATTAACGAAGCATACACAGGATGTTATCGCATCACAATTACATAAGTAATAAAAAAAGGTTTCAGCTTAATATAAGCTGAAACCTTTTTTTATGCTGTAGGTAAGACATAAAAGAGTACGCAGAAGAACATCATCGCACTACCACCTAAAACGAAAAGATGCCAAATGGCATGATTGAAAGGTAACTTTTCCCAAAGGAAGAATATAGCCCCTACAGAATATAAAATTCCGCCTGCTAAAAGTAGTGAAAAACCATGTCCAGTTAGATTTTCATAAAGTGGTTTAATAGCAACGATTATGAGCCATCCCATTATGATATAACATAATGTTGATGCCTTAATAAAGCGACGTACAAAGAAAATTTTGAAGATGATACCTCCGAGTGCTAGTGTCCATATAATAGCGAGTAACGTCCAGCCTAATGGTCCGCGAAGCGTAATAAGTAAAAAAGGAGTATATGTGCCAGCGATTAATAAATAAATGGCTGAGTGATCTAGTATAGTAAATAATTTTTCTACTTTTGGATGATGAATGCTATGTAACAAGGTCGAAAACAAGTACAGTAAAAACATGCTTACACCATAAACCGTAAATGCAACTACAGCAGATGCGGTACCATGCTTAGAGGCATGAATAATTAATATAATTAAGGCAGGGATGCTTAAAATGGCACCGATACCATGTGTAATTGCATTTGCAATTTCTTCTTTCACAAAATGTGTCATTCGTGTCATTTTTTCAGTCATAATGCAAATCCTTTCTACTATCATAAAATAATATGTCATTTCCCTTACCATATCATACACAAGGGCAATAGAAAATGAAATTTGTATAATTGATTATATTTTTGAATTTTTTTGACAAAAGGCAATGGATTTGTTGACGTTTTCAAACTTTTTTGACAAAATAAAATTATGCAATAGTAGGACAAGGAATCTACTAATAAAGGGGATGGAGAAATGTTTTCAAATATTGGCTTTCCAGGATTAATTTTAATTTTAGTAGCTGTACTCATTTTGTTTGGGCCGAAAAAATTGCCGGAAATCGGAAAGGCTTTAGGGGAAACGTTAAAAGAATTCAAAAAATCAACGAAAGAATTGACTGATGATGCATTTCAAGAGAAGGAAAAGAAAGAAAAAATGTAATGAATTTTCCTCGAAATGGATAAATAAAGTGTGGTGAACGAGATGGAAGATCGGGAAATGAGCGTAGTAGAACATATTGTTGAGCTTCGCAAACGAGTAATATATACAGTACTATCCTTTGTCCTATTTTTAATTATCGGATTTACTTTTACGAAGGATATTTATTTTTGGCTAGTAAAAGATTTACCAATGAAATTAACTGTTCTCGGTCCAAGTGATGTATTATGGATTTTTTTCTCGATTGCTACAGTATTTGCTATCGTTTGTACAATTCCTTTTGCTGCTATACAAATTTGGTTATTTGTAAAACCGGGTTTACATCCAAATGAACAAAAAATGACAGTAATGTATATACCGGTATTGTCTATATTATTTGTTGCAGGTTTATGTTTTGGATATTTCGTTGTAATGCCGTTTTTATTTCATTTTTTAACTACGATAGGTAATGAAATGTTTAATACGATGTTTACGACAGAAAAGTATTTTCATTTTGTTCTTAATTTAACAGTTCCATTTGCTGTAATTTTTGAATTACCTGTAGTTGTCATGTTTTTAACGAGTATTGGACTGTTAACGGCGGAATTGCTAATAAAAATAAGAAGGTATGCTTATGTAGCATTGATTATCATTGCATCGTGTATATCACCGCCGGATTTTTTATCACATAGTTTAGTAGCGGTACCGCTTATTTGTATTTATGAAATTAGTATCGCTTTATCAAAGATTGTCAGTAAGCGAAAAAAGAAAAGAGAAGAAATACAGTCGAAAAGTGCCTCGTTATAAAGGCACTTTTTTTATTTATTTGTTATACTTTAGACATAAACGTATACAATATATAGAAGAAAAAAATTATAGAATCTCCAAAATTTAGACAAACTTTGCGCTTTGCTAAGTTTATACTAAAATTATTAAGCAATATACGGATAACGGGATTCCTGTCTGATCGGATATTTAGGATGGAGGATGAATAGAGTATAAATCTTCTAACCAAAAGGACTACAGGGATTGACTAAGGATACTTTTGTATTCATAGAAGTCTCCACTTTAAACAACGTGTTACAGCGTAAAGTAGAGGAAGTTCAAAAATCCAATGAAAAAGAGGATTGATATTGTGATTACGAAAAGTTTTTATTTCACTCATTCAACAGGGGATTGTATTAAAATATTCGAAATCCCTGTCCTACAGGCACAGCATCCATTATCGTTTCTAATTCAGTCTCGTCTTCAATTATTTATTGCAAAAATTCAAAAACAAAAGCACCCAAGATTTTCGTATTCTTTCCGTGAATATTTGCAAAATTGTTTGAAGTGGAATGATTATTTAAATGTATATAAAACAAATACCCTTGAAAAAAATGCATGATACAAAGTATGGACAGGGTTAGTAAACTCTGTCTTTTTCATTTTAGGTATAAAAATATAATTAATTTGGTGAAATTTGTTCGAAATTGTTGAAAGCACAGGGAATGCTAGTATAATAACAAGGAGAGCGTATTGGAAAGGGAAGAATATAATATGCAAAAAATTAAAATTGTAACAGATTCAACTGCAGATTTAACGCAGGATGTAATCGAAAAGTATGGCATTCATGTGCTACCATTATCAATCTCTGTAAATGGACAAACATATTTAGATCGCGTTGATTTACAACCTGATGAATTTATTGAAGAAATGATCAAATCAGAGGAATTACCAAAAACATCACAACCGGCAATGGGTACATTTGTAGAAATGTATGACAAGTTAGGTGAAGATGGAAGTGAAGTACTTTCCATTCATATGACAAGTGGAATGAGTGGTACTGTGGCAACTGCCAATAGTGCTGCATCAATGACCGACACAAAAGTAACAGTTGTTGATTCTCAATTTATTACACATGCTTTAGCATATCAAGTAATAGAAGCTGCAAAAATGGCAAATGAAGGACGCTCACTAGAAGAAATTTTAAAACGTGTAGATGAAGTGAGAAAGAATACTCGTTTATATGTAGTAGTAGATACATTAGAAAATTTAGTGAAGGGTGGGCGTATCGGTAAAGGAAAAGCGTTTATCGGTTCGCTACTTAATATAAAGCCAATTGCTAGCCTTGAAGATGGTGTTTATAACCCTGTAACGAAAGTGCGTAGCCAAGGTCAAATTGTAAAAACGTTAGCTAAGTTATTTGAGGAAGATACAGCTGGAAAAGTTGTAAAAGCTGTTGCAATTCCGCATGCTAAAGCAATTCCTTTAGCTGAAAATGTAAAAGCGGCTGTTGAAAAAGTGAGTGGATTTGCTCAATCAGAAATTTTCTTTACAACGCCTATTATTAGTACTCATACAGGTCCGGGTGCAATTGGATTTATGTATTTAGCAGAGTAATAAAAAAGCTACTTGAAATGAATTTTCAAGTAGCTTTTTTTATGTGAATAGAAAGTAAGAAATAAGAAGGGTTATACAGGCACTCCCGCTAATTATATAGCGAGTCTGTAAATATTCATTCATAGAAAACACCCACTGATTAAAGTTTTACTTTATGATTTTCTATAGTATATGTTGGATATAGAAAATAAGTAGTTACGTTATACGTGTAATGTTTCAATTTTTTCATTTACTTGCTTACCGTTTGTTGCGTTATTATAAGTAAAGGTTTGGCCTAAAAAGAGTACATGCAGTTGTTCCCACGGTAACATACGTAAATTCCAATTATTTCGAAGCCTTGTTACTGCCTCGCGGGGTGTTTCATCGGCGAGGGCAAAAGCTCCGTAATGCATCGGTATAAAGTGTGTAGCGTTTAAATCTAAATAAGCTTGCACTGCCTCTTCAGGTGAAACATGAGATGCTTTCATAAACCACTCTGGTTCATAAGCGCCAATGGGCATAAGGGCAATATCAATTGAAAAGCGTCTGCCAATTTCTTTGAAACCTTGGAAATAGCCACTGTCACCACAAAAATAAACGGTTTCTTTCGTTGGTTCATTATTAATAATCCATCCACCCCAATGTGATGTATTCATATCAAATAAGGATCTTCTCGTCCAGTGCTGAGCAGGTACGAAGTGAAAGGAAACATCATTAATGATCGTATTTTCCCACCAATTATACTCTTCTACACGAGTAAATTTTTTGCGAGTAAATAGTTTTTTCAGTCCAATAGGTACAAGGTATAAAACATCATCATTTAGCTGGCGAAGCGATGAAAAATCTAAATGATCATAATGACCGTGTGAAATGAGGACAATATCAATTTTAGGTAGTTCTTGTATAGAAAGACCAGGTTCAGTAAGTCTTGGAACTAATTTTAATTTAGTAGCCCATACTGGATCTGTTAATATATTCAGCCCATTCGTTTGGATAAGGAATGTGGAATGACCAATCCAAGTTACAGACGTCTTTTCAAAGTTGTTTTGTAGGAATTTACTTTGTTTAACAGGTGATTGTTCTACTAAAAAAGAAAAATCCTTTTTATTTTGTTTTCGTTCTTTTCGCCAACGTATAAAGGAACGAATTGATTTTTTTGTACTCACATTATCCATGTTTTCATAACGTTTTGTCATGAACATCACCTCATTTAAAATCGTTGTAATTGTATTGTACCGAAATGTTGTTAAGGAATACAGTGTATAACATGGATGAATGTTTAAGGAATTGTAAAAAAATAGGGGGATGCGTTTACAAAAGTAACAATAAAATTAGTTTTGCAACTTCTATTTAGAGAAATAATAGTAAAAAAATAAATTTTGTCTAGTAATTGGCTTGAAATAAAGAAGTAACATACGTAAATTCGTACGATTTCGTGAACAAATGTAGTAAACAATTTTCTCGTAGTGTTAACTTTTGTTATGATAAACATAACCTATTTAAATTTAGGATAGAGAAAAGAGGTTTATAAATGAAGCGTTATCAAAAAATAATTGGTCTTATGGTTGTATTTTGTCTCTTTGTACTTGCTGGATGTAGTGGATCGGGTTCAAAGCTTCGTAAACCATTGAATTGGGATTTAGAAACTTTCCAATTTACAAATCAAGATGGAAAGTCATTTGGTACAAAAGATTTAAAAGGGAAAGTTTGGGTTGCTGATTTTATGTTCACAAATTGCCAAACAGTTTGTCCGCCAATGACTGCCAATATGGCAAAACTGCAAAAGATGGCCAAAGAAGAGAAATTAGACGTTCAGTTTGTTTCGTTTAGTGTAGATCCAGACCTTGATAAGCCGGAGAATTTGAAGGCTTTCATTCAAAAGTTTACAGAGGATACTAGTAACTGGAATTTATTAACGGGTTATTCATTAGAAGATATTACAAAGTTTTCCAAAGATAATTTCCAATCACTTGTAGATAAACCTGAGGATGGTCAAGTTATACATGGTACATCATTTTATTTAATTGATCAAAACGGAAAAGTAATGAAAAAGTATAGTGGTATTAGTAATACGCCGTACGAAGACATTATACGTGATATGAAGAGATTAGTGGATTAAAAAGAAGGGTGCACAGCACCCTTCTTTTTTTACATTAGTCTATGGATAAAATGTCATGTTGTTGTGGAAGTTTTGGTGCCCGAATTTCTAACACGCCGTTTTGATACGAAGCTTTCGCTGCTTTTTTATTAATTGAGTACGGTAATTTAATCAATCTTGATGCTTCTGAAATGGAACGTTCTCGGCGATAATAGTTATGAGACGTTTCTTCCTCGACCTCTTCAAGTATCTCTTCTTTTACAGAGACTTTTAAGTATTCACTTTGTATTTCAATTTGAATTTGTTCTTTTTGTATACCTGGTAGTTCAGCTGTAACAACGAGTTCTTCACCAACTTCATATAAATCTACGGGGAATGTTAATAAACGATTTCCTTTTTGGAAAAAATGATTTAAATCAGCGATTACATTGCGAAGTGGTGTTTGCTCGAAGAAATCATCAATTTGTTTTAAATAATTGCGAACCGGTGGGCGAGAAGAGTCTTTTTTTTCTTCACTCATGGTATTCCCTCCTAGAAATCAATTTGCAATATCATATGACAAAAGCGGAGAAAGGTGATTGCCTAGTTTTCATGTTTTCATAAAAAATTGTTAAAAATGTGAAATGGAGTGATTTTTTTATAGTTTTTGGTCGCCATATTCAATTGATTATGCTAGTATAAATAGGGTTGATATAGTAGTATATAGACAGAATGAAAACTGAAAGAGGGTAAGAAGTATGTGTGGTTTTGTAGGATGTTTATGTGAAAACCCTAGAGAGTTTTCAGAAACAGAAAAACATCAATTTGAAAATATGAACACGATGATTTTCCACCGCGGTCCAGATGACGAAGGATATTTTCGTGATGAACATGTACAATTTGGCTTCCGCCGTTTAAGCATCATTGACTTAGAGGCAGGACATCAGCCGCTAACTTATGAAAATGATCGATATGTAATTATTTTTAATGGTGAAATTTACAACTATGTAGAATTACGTGAAATGTTACTTGAAAAAGGTGCAACGTTTGCAACACAATCTGATACAGAAGTTATCATTGCATTGTATGCACATATGAAAGAAAAATGTGTAGACTATCTTCGTGGTATGTTTGCATTTATGATTTGGGATCGTGAAGAGAAGAAACTTTTCGGTGCACGTGACCACTTCGGTATTAAACCTTTATACGTCGCACAACAAGGTGATACTACATTCTTTGCATCTGAGAAGAAAAGTATTATGCATGTGATGGAAGATAAAGGCGTTAATCCAACGTCGCTACAACATTACTTTACGTACCAATATGGTCCAGAGCCAGAAACATTAACAATTGATGTTAATAAAATCGAGCCTGGTCATTATTTCGTAAAAGAAATCGGTAAAGAGATGGAAATCTATCGCTACTGGAAACCTTATTTCAATGCTTCAAGCGCAACGAAAGAGGAGCATATCCAAGCAATTCGTGATGTGTTGTATGATTCAGTAAAAGTGCATATGCGCAGTGATGTACCAGTAGGTTCATTCTTATCTGGTGGTATCGATTCATCTATTATCGCTTCTATCGCAAGAGAAATGAATCCAAATCTTTTAACATTCTCAATTGGTTTTGAACAACGTGGTTTCAGTGAAGTTGATGTTGCAAAAGAAACTGCTGAGAAATTAGGCGTTAAAAACCATAACGTATTCATTTCAGCGAAAGAGTTTATGGATGAGTTCCCAAAAATCATTTGGCATATGGATGATCCTTTAGCAGATCCAGCAGCTGTACCATTGTACTTCGTTGCAAAAGAAGCACGTAAGCATGTAACAGTTGTTCTTTCAGGTGAAGGTGCAGACGAGCTATTTGGTGGTTATAACATTTATCGTGAGCCAAACTCACTAAAAATGTTCTCTTACATTCCTAGCCCAGGTAAGAGCGTTCTAAAAGCATTAAGTGGTGCTCTTAAAGAAGGATTTAAAGGAAAGAGCTTCCTAGAACGTGGATGTACGCCAATTGAAGAGCGTTACTATGGAAACGCGAAAATCTTCCGTGAAGAAGAGAAAGTTGAATTAATGAAGTATTACAATGAAAGTGTTAACTATATGGATATCACGAAACCATTGTATAACGAGATTAAAGATTATGATGATGTAAGCAAAATGCAGTACATTGACATGTTCACATGGTTACGCGGTGACATTTTATTAAAAGCTGATAAAATGACAATGGCAAACTCATTAGAACTTCGTGTACCGTTCTTAGATAAAGAAGTATTTGATGTTGCATCTAAAATTCCAACTGAATTTAAGATTGCTAACGGAACTACGAAAGCTATTTTACGTGAAGCGGCACGCGGAATCGTCCCAGATCACGTATTAGATCGTAAAAAACTTGGATTCCCAGTACCAATTCGTCACTGGTTAAAAGACGAAATGCATGATTGGGCTATCAATATTATAAACGAGAGTAAAACAGAGCATTTAATCGACAAACAGTATGTATTAAACTTACTGGAAGCACATTGTGCAGATAAAGGCGATTATAGCCGTAAAATTTGGACTGTACTTGCGTTTATGGTATGGCATCAAATTTATGTTGAGCATAAATACGATACGAATAAGTTCCACGAAGAAACGAAACGTGCGTATAGCTTAGTTTAATTAGAAAAACCTTAAGATCGCATATGGTCTTAAGGTTTTTTTCATAAATAGGACGTATTATTGATACAATAATAGTAAAAGGATGGACAACATATGATTACGTTTGAAAAAGTAACTGTAGATAATGAAAGCGTTGTTAAAGAAATGTTTCGCTCACATAGTTTAACTGAGAATCAAGTACAGTATTGTGTGAAAGTTGATGATACATATATTGGTGTAATAGACTATAGTGTACAAGAGGAGAGTGCAATTTTATCGCAGTTAATTATTCACTTTGATTATCAAAGTTACGGTTATGGGACAAATACGTATTTTACATTTGAAACGATGATGAAAGAAAGAAACGTGAAAGAGATAAAGGTATTACAAACGGAATTAACAGAACAAGCAAAAACTTTCATAGAGAGCTTTGGTTTTAATGAAGAAGATGGAATATATGTGAAGAAAATATAACGATGAGTAGTTGTGCGAGATAAATATAAGGCAGGTGGATATATGACGATGACTTCTGGTCTTGTATTAATTGGAGGGTGTTTTATAGTAGCAGAGCTAATCCATATGTTCATTCGAAAAAGAATGAATAAGAAAAGAAAGCCGTATGAATTACAATATGCCCCTGTGTTTTTCCTTTTATTTTGTATGCTTATTACATTACAAAACATAACGAACTTTCCACCGCTTTTAAATATTTTTTTAAAGTTCGGTTTGCTGTATAGTAGCACTGGAATAGCCCTTTTATTTCTTTTATTTTGCATACGTTATATTCACTATCAATCGTATATATTTATTTTAAATTGGTTAAAGCACAATGATAGAAACCGCCTTACATAAGGCGGTTTTTTTATTTGTAATTGTAATGGTTTTGAAAGTTATATGTATGCTGATTTATTTAATAGTAGTTCCATATATCAAAAAACAACGAGGTGCAATTTGACATGGAATATAAATAAGTGGATAACAAGATACAGATGTTTTTGTATATAAAGCTCAAAATTTCATTAAAATTTATAAAAATAATTAGATGATTTAACATATTATCTATTATTAGTATGTGGTACTATATATTCTTAATCTGTAACGTAAGTAGGTGTATAAATTTGAAATGTTAATCAACTAGTTTATCTTAAGTGCTGACAAATAGCAGGATTAAATTTTGGGGAGGTTTCGTTTTTTTTATGTTTAATTTGGATATTTTATTTCTTGAATGGATGACCAGTGTGGAGGGAAGTGTGCTTACAATACTTTTTAAATTTATATCTAGTATTGCAAATGAAACGTTGTATTTAGTCATTATTTCGATTTTATATTGGTGCGTTTCTAAAAGAAAAGCATTTCATATGATTGTTATGCTTTGTTTCTCTGGGTATATAGGGATAGTGGTAAAAGAATTCATGAAAATCCCGCGACCGTATACATACGAAGGAATTCAGGCTTTATATGAAAAATCAGCTGCAGGTTATTCTTTTCCAAGTACACACGTCCAGTTAGCGACAACATTTTGGGGCTCTTTTATGATGTTATGTAAAAAGAGAATCATTTGGATCATTGGAATTATTTTTATAATATTAGTTGCTACTTCTCGTCTATATTTACGTGTACATTGGCTCAGTGATATAATAGGTGCAATTTTAATTAGTGTCATAGTTGTTTATTTATATACGAAAGTAACAGGGGAATTAAGTGATAGGAAATTTATATTGTTACAACGAATTGTATTGGCAGTTTCACTTACTATGTATTTTATGACTGACCAAATAGATAATTTAAAATTACTTGGAGTTTTGACAGGTTCTACGATTGGTATCATGTTAGAGAATCACTTTATTAAAATAAGTGAAAGTAATAATTTTAAAATACAAGTAGTAAAAACAGTTTTAGGCCTTAGTTTCATGTTAATGATACAGCTCATACTAAAAAAAGTAATACCTGATATGTATTATGTACGTTATGCATTGACTGGAATTACAATTACTTTCTTATGTCCGTTTATGTTTCACATGTTACGGTTAAAAAGTGAATAGCAAATAAGTACAAAAATATTTTGAATAAAAATGAGGTCGAAATTATATATATTGAAAAAGTTTTCTGATATATCTATTGACAATGCATGAGATATACATTAATCTTTAAATGTTAATGAAAATCATTTTCAACTAGGAGGATTTATGACACGCACTAAAAATATTTTTATACTTTGCATTATGTTATTAATGGTCATAATTGCAGGTTGCGGTAAAGAAGAAGAGAAGAAAGATAAAGATACATCAGTAAAGGCAAAAGATTCATATAGTATAAAGCATGCAATGGGCGAAACGACAGTAAATGGTACACCAAAAAGAGTTGTTGTTTTAACGAATGAGGGTGCTGAGGCACTTTTAACTGTTGGAGTAACGCCAGTTGGAACGACAAAACCACGAGCTGGGGATGAATGGTATCCTCATTTAGCGGATGAGTTAAAAGATACGAAAGTAGTAGGAACTGAGCGTGACATTAATTTAGAGGCAGTAATGAAGCTTCAGCCGGATTTAATTATTGGAAATAAAATGCGTCACGAAAAAATATACGAGCAGTTAAAAGAAATCGCGCCAACAGTATATGCTGAAACATTGCGCGGTGATTGGAAAGAAAACTTTACGCTTTATACAAAAGCTGTAAATAAAGAAAAAGAAGGGCAAAATGCACTTAATGATTATAAAAAGCGTATTGCAGGAATAAAAGAACAATTAGGTGATAAAATTAACTCTAAAGTTTCAATTATTCGCTTCGTCCCAGGTGATGTTCGTATTTATCAAAAAAATTCATTCTCAGGCGTTGTATTAAATGATATTGGATTTAAACGACCACCACTACAAGATAAAGATGAATTTACGATAAAAGGAATTACAAAAGAACAAATTCCAAATATGGACGGGGACTACTTATTCTATTTCACATCTGATAAAGATGCGGATAAGAATAATGAAGGAAACACGTTAGCGAAAGAATGGACAGAAGATCCGCTCTTTAAGCAGTTACAGGCTTCTAAAGATAATAAAGTATTCGAAGTAGATGAAGTGATTTGGAATACAGCAGGTGGTATTGTAGCTGCAAACCTTATGTTAGATGATATTGAAAAATATTTTTTAAAGTAAATGAATGGTCGAGTACATCACCTTAAATGGGTGATGTACTTTTTTATTTGTGAAAATACAGAAAATTCCTTCTTTTGAGCGTGGATAAGTTGTACAATTAAACCAATTATGGAATAAAGGAGTGGGAATGAATGAAAGCTACTCATAAAGATTGGATTTTGTTTAACGGAAGAATTGTAAATACGAAGGAAGAACAGCCGATGATTCCATTAGAGGAGAGAGGCTTTCAATTTGGTGATGGTATATACGAGGTATTCAGACTATATGATGGGAAGCCACATTTATTAGATCTACATTTGGAACGATTCTTTAATTCTATGGAAGAAATAAAACTAATTCCATCTTTTACTAAGAAGGAGTTAGTGGAAGAGTTGCATGAAATGATTGAAAAAAATCAATTTCAAGAAGATGGGAATGTATATTTGCAAATATCAAGAGGTGCTCAAGCACGTAATCATGTATATGAGTCAAATATGCAACCAACATATTTTGCAAATATTGTTTCGTTTCCAAGACCAATTGCTGCTATGGAACTGGGAATAAAAGTTACGGTAGAAGAGGATATACGGTGGAAGTTCTGTCATATAAAATCTTTAAATCTGCTACCTAATATTATGATTAAAAATAAAATAAACGAACAAGGCTATCAAGAAGCGATATTAGTACGAGATGGAATTGTAACTGAAGGGTGTCATTCAAATTTCTTTATGGTGAAGAATAATAAATTGATTACACATCCGGCTGACAACTTCATTCTACATGGCATTACACGTCACTTCGTTATTACATTAGCGAAAGAGTTACATATTGAAGTAGAAGAACGAGAATTTTCACTACAAGAAGTATATGAGGCTGATGAGTGCTTCTTTACAGCGACACCACTTGAAATATTCCCAGTCGTTCAAATAGGTGATGAACAGTTTAGAACCGGCGAAAGAGGACCAATTACAAAGAAACTCCAAGTTGCATATGAAGAAAGTATTCGTTTGTTTAAAGTTACGAACTAATATTGAAGAAAAAAGCTGGTATTCCTCCAGCTTTTTTTCATGATATAATTCAAACATAGGACAAGATTTGAAAACGTTGTAAAAAGGGGATTTAATGTATGAATTATGAAGATTTTAAAGAAGTAATTCACGGTAGACGAAGTGTTAGGAAGTTCACAGAACAAGAAGTATCCATTAGTGACATAAAAGAAATTATTGATTGTGCTCGTTATGCACCGAGTGATACGAACTCACAAACTTGGGAGTTCTTGGTCATTATGAACCGAGAGAAAATTAAAGAAATTGAGCAAATGACTTGGGATGCATTACATAAACTTGCGGCAAAAGCGGCAGAAAACGGAGAAGAGAAAGCAGGGAAACTACTTACCCGTTCATTTGGACCATATGCAACAGCTTTCTCAGAGGCACCTGTATTAATCGTGTGTTTGGCAACACCATATGAATCAAAATTTCGCGAAAAGATATTTGATCCAATTGCTTTTGTTCCAGATTCAGTTTGGGAAGAAGAAGGAATTAAGAGTAGCTGTTTAGCGGCACAAAACTTAATGTTGGCTGCACATGCGAAAGGGCTGGGTACTTGTCCAATGACAGGACCGGTATTGTTAGCTCAAGATGAACTACGACAATATTTACAAATTGAGTCTGAAAAACAAATAAATATGGTTATTTCACTCGGTTTTCCGAAAGATAAGCCGAAGAAACTTCCAAGAAAAGAAGTAGATGAGATTACAACATTTGTTTTTTAAAGCTTAAAATAAAAAGACATTGAATGAACAATGTCTTTTTATTTTGGACAGGTA
Source organism: Bacillus sp. RC251 (assembly GCF_044908765.1). Lineage (NCBI taxonomy): Bacteria > Bacillati > Bacillota > Bacilli > Caryophanales > Bacillaceae > Bacillus > Bacillus sp. RC251. The sequence goes on from NZ_JBIYDP010000001.1 coordinate 1,221,353, forward strand.
TGTAATTAATTTGTTGGGCTAAAATGATAGATAAGAGGGAATTACTATTTATTTCATAAAAAAAATTAATGTTCTATTAAGGAAAGTATGATACATTAATCGTGGGCAAGATTTTATTTGTTCATGAAAGTGTTGAAAATAGTTTTAAAATTTAAAAGTTATTTTTGTATAATAAATTATAATGAAATGACAGGGGGGATGAATTTTGAAAAAATTCATAATCACTGGATTGTCTGTATTGTTATTAGCCGGTTGCGGTGCTCCACAAGAAAAAGAGGATGCGCAATCAAAGCAGGAAGAACGAGTTGTAAATGCAAGTAATGAGAATATAGTAGTATTCCCTGAAGGTGCAGTACCAGTTGGTGAAGGAAAAGTAAAAGTTATTACACCAGATGGTACTTCTGAAAACGGCAATATACCAACTGTATTCATCAAAAAGGATACTTTAATTCAACATGTTGAATTAGAGCTTTCTAATTTTCAAAATGATAAAGAAACATTTATATTTGTAGATCAAGTATATGCAGATAAACATCAAGTCACTAGTACAACACAGACAACAGTACAATTAAAAGAAAAGACACTTGAGACAGGTAGTCATACGATTACTGCAGTTCAGTATGAAAACAATGATCCAAAAGGAAAGGTTATTAGTTTAAATCAAGCAACATTCGAAACAAAACCAGCGTCATAAGAAGAATAAAAAGTACATTACTCAAAAAGTAGTGTGCTTTTTTGTTTATACTAGAGGATGTAACAGTGAATAACTTGTTTCTTTTTCTAATACGATTAAGTAAGAAGAAATCACTTGTTTCTACTATGATAGAGAAAGAGGCTGGAGATGTGAATCGGTGTATTCGTATCGTCTTAATTATTTTAACGATGTTAGTCACTTGGTTTATGGTCCAAGAGGTGACTCAAATTACCCTCAATTAACAAATTCATGATTTGTTAATAGGAGCTATTTGTTTTACCATTGTTTATCTATCATATGATAAACTCAGGTTAAGGTAAGTTTTACATGAAAAATGTAGGTATTTCATTTGAAATGTCGAATAGTACATACGATGTCGTAATAACAAATTTTCTATTGTTTACTGTGAAACAGGAGAAGGGGAGATAGTGGTTATGAAACGAGCTCTTATTAATATTGATTATACATATGATTTTGTAGCTGAAAAAGGTGCTTTAACATGCGGGAAACCAGGACAAGAAATTGAGAAGGAAATTGTCCATATAACGAAAGAATATATTGAAAATGGAGATTATGTTGTCTTTGCGATCGATAAACACGATGAAAATGATGTATATCATCCAGAATCAAAGTTATTCCCGCCTCATAATATAGCTGGTACAAATGGAAGAGATTTGTTTGGTGAATTACAAGATGTGTATGAAACATATAAAAATGCAGAGAATGTATATTATATGGACAAAACACGATATAGTGCATTTGCAGGAACAAACTTAGAGATGAAGTTAAGAGAAAGAGGAATAGAAGAAGTTCATCTTGTAGGTGTTTGTACTGATATTTGTGTTCTTCACACAGCAGTAGACGCTTATAATAAAGGATTTAAAATTGTTGTTTTTGAAAAGGCGGTTGCATCTTTTAATGAGCAAGGACATGAATTTGCCCTTGGACATTTTAAGTCATGCTTACATGCAGAAGTGAAGTGAAAAAAAGAGGCCTTTAAAAAAGGTCTCTTTTTTCGTTTAAATGGATACGAGGTTTCGCTCGATTAGTTTTTTTATGAACGGACTAATTTTTTCTGGTAACCCATTTAAGTCAAAAAATTGTACATGTAATGATTCTAATCCATCAGCTTTTAACGTACCACCTGTAATATCTTTGCAAAGATATGCGATTATTATAGGGTAAAATTCATCTCCGTTCGGTAATTTTACAAAAAATTCTTTTCCGGAAAATACGCTTATTAACTGTAAAGAGCCTATTTCAATCCCTGTTTCTTCAAGCACTTCCCGTTTTCCGGCTTCTTCCGTTGATTCGCCAAGTTCAACGAATCCACCAGGGACAGCCCAAATACCACTTCGTCTCTGTTGTAGTAATATTTGTCCTTTTTCATTGAGGACAGCTACAGCAACGCCAGATAAATTGAGTGGTCTTGATCCAATAACTTCTCTTAGTTCTTCGATATAGCCCATTGTTAGTTAACCCCCCGCGAGTCAAAATATTTACAAATGAACTATTCGGTATTGTGTTAATATTTTCCTTTTTCGAGATATGTAGCGCAGTCATAAAATAAAGTCGGTTATAAAAAAATTCTAATGTAATCTCCCTTTAGATAATGAAAAAGGGTATATTTATAGAAGAAAGTGTAACAAGTTTTAAGGAAATCAAAAGGTATGACAATAAATTAGTTTTTCATGAAATTTTCATTAGTTAAGGGTGTGGATGGATGAGTTTATTAACGTATACTGAAGAATTTTTTAATTATGTACGTGAGTTTTTACTTTTAAGATTTTTACTATTTGCATTAGTTTTAATCATTATCTCTTTTGTAATCAACCGTATTATTGATTGGTTTTTTAGGAAATCAAGCTTTTTTGATGAAGAGGTAGAGCAAACGATTCAAAGTGTGATTCGATCTATTTTTAGATATATCATTATCATCAGTCTAATCATATATTTAATTAGCCAATTTGTAGATATAAAAAGTATCATTGCAGGTGCAGGGATAGCGGGAGTTGTTATTGGTTTTGCTGCACAACAGATGTTAAAAGATGTTATATTAGGCTTTGCGAGATTAGCGGACAAAGAGTTTCGTGTTGGCGATTTTGTTACTTTTAACGGAACAAATTCAGGAACAATTGAGGAAATTAGTATTCGTTTTATGCAAATTCGTGAATGGTCAGGAAAACTTCTTACGATACCACACGGAGAGATTAGGACGATACAAAATTTTAATAAAGGATGGATGCGCGTAATTGAACGGATTACGGTAAGTTATCAGGAAGATCCTACAAGAGTTAAGGAATTGTTAGAAAAAGTTTGTGTTAATTGTAATGAAAGATTGGCTTCGAGTCTTTATAAAGTAGAGGATGAAGCTGTTGAGCCGTTTAAATATGTTGGTGTCACAGATTTAAACCCGAACCTTAAATATGTTGGATATGAATTTTGTATTACAGGTTTAATAAAGCCAGAAGATTATTTTGAAACTTCTAGACAAGTAAGGTTTGAATTAATGTCTATGTTCCATAAGAATCAAGTGCAAATGCCAGCAGCAAATATGGTCGTTACTACTGAAAGTTTACAGCATAACCATGGTGGACAATCTTTATCGGACAGCTAAAATAGAATAGTTTGTTAACAAAAATCTAGCTTCCAACATTGAATAGAAAAACAATAATAAAATGATTAATTTAAAGAAAGAACTGAAGGAATTCAGTTCTTTCTTATTTGTAGAATTTAGAAATTTCTTAATGTTATAATGGTAGATGGTGATGAAAATGAACTTTGAAGAAAAAGAGATGCATCGTTTAGAAGCATTAAAAGCAATTGCAGAATTATTAAATGAAGCAACAGACTTACAAGTCATGTTAGAAAAAGTGTTACATACATTGTTACAAGTTATGAATTTACAAACAGGGTGGATATTCTTTATCGATGAAAGTGGAAAGCACCGTATGCTTGTAGATGAAAACTTACCACCGGCTCTTACATGGAAAGAGAAGAAGCCGATGTGTGAAGGGGACTGCTGGTGTGTAGAGCGTTTTGTGAATGGCAGATTGGAAAAAGCGACAAATATTATTGAATGTAAGCGAATAGAGGATGCGATTGAGTGTAATTGGGGAGAGACAGAAGATGTTACGCATCATGCGACGATTCCACTTAGGTCTGGATCGGAGAAGTTTGGTCTATTAAATGTAGCCTCACCTCAAAAAAAACACTTTTCAGAGGAAGAATTGGCATTATTAGAATCGATTGCATTTCAAATAGGAACGACAATACAACGTATTCAGTTAGTAGAGAAAGAACGTAAATACGTAGTGGTAGCTGAAAGAAATCGACTTGCACGTGATTTACATGATTCAGTAAAACAATTGTTATTTTCTATTATGCTAACAGCAAAAGGTACTTTAAATATGACGCAAGATAGAGACTTGCAAGAGATGTTGAGCTATATTGGAGAATTATCACAGGAAGCATTACAAGAAATGACACTTTTAATTTGGCAATTAAGACCGGAAGGATTAGAGAAAGGTTTAGCAGAAGCAATTAAAAATTACGGAAAGTTGTTAGGGATCCACGTGGAAGTTCGAATTGATGGTATGGTTTCAATTGAAGATGAAATAGAAGAAGTTTTATGGCGTATTAGTCAAGAAGCAATACATAATTGTAAAAAACATGCTTCATGTGAAAAGGTAAATGTTCTTTTAAAAATAGAAAATAACCAGTTGTATTTTTACATAGAGGATAACGGAATAGGATTTATACAAGATCACGTAAGAGAGTCAGCGCTCGGTTTAAAAAGTATGAAGGAACGTATTCAGTTAATGAGGGGATCATTTCAAATAAAAACTGAGCTGAAAAAGGGTACAAAAATTGAAATTCAATTGCCGGTTTAAAGGGGAGAAGAAGATTGAAGATTAAATTACTACTAGTTGAGGATCATCATATCGTTCGAAGAGGACTTGTATTCTTTTTAAAAACGAGAGAAGAATTTGAAATAGTTGGGGAAGCAGAAAATGGTGAAGAGGCATTAACATTCATTCAAACGGAAAGACCAGATGTAGTATTAATGGATCTATCAATGCCGAAGATGGATGGTATAGAAGCAACAAAACGGATAAAGCAATATGATAAAACAATAAAGATACTTATATTAAGCAGTTTTTCAGAGCAAGATTATGTTTTACCAGCACTGGAAGCTGGAGCAGATGGTTATCAATTAAAAGAAGTACAACCAGAGCAACTTGTTGCTTCTATCATTGCAGTACATGAAGGAAATGCGAATTTTCATCCGAAAGTAACACCAGCACTATTCGGACGATCAGCAGTCAAGAAAGAAAAAGAGAACCCTTTTTCCATGTTAACGAAAAGAGAGCAAGAAGTACTTCGTGAAATTGCGAAAGGGCGAAGTAATAAAGAAATTGCAGCAGAGCTTCATATTACAGAACAGACTGTGAAAACACACGTTTCAAATGTTTTAGCTAAATTGGAAGTAGATGATCGTACGCAAGCTGCATTATATGCGGTGAAACACGGGGGAAATAATAAGTATGAATAATTATGTACCATGTTACGACAGAATACATAGGAATATTTAAAATTTATTCCGCTATTTGCGGGCTTATAATTAGTGGTAGATGTACAATACTCTCACTGATTAAAGTTTCAATTTATAGTAGTGCTAAATAAAGGTTTTTCTTCTTTCTATAATTAGGTACAATAAAACTACGATGGAAGGGGAAGATATGCTATGCCAGGTACAAGAAGTGGGATTGGAAAAATTCAAGCTTCGTTAAACGGTTTATCACCGAAATTGCGAAGTATTGCCGAACATATATTGAAACATCCACAAGATGTTGTACATAAATCTATTACAGAATTAGCTGAAGTTACGAATAGTTCTGAAGCTACGATATTCCGCTTATGTAAGCACCTCGGTTTTCAAGGGTTTCAAGATTTAAAGATTACATTAGCTCGTGAAATTGTACATACTCCTATGCAAAATATTCATGAAGAAGTATCGGCAGAAGATAGTATGGTAACTGTTGCTAAAAAAGTTTTTCATTCGCATATTACAGGACTGCAAGATACATTGCATTTGTTAAATGATACAGCGCTAGAGCAAGCTGTAAAGGTATTGCAAGATGCAAGTCGTATTGAGTTTTATGGAAATGGTGGTTCTGGTATTATTGCGATGGATGCATATCATAAATTTATGAGAACGGGTATTTCTTGTATTGCTCATACAGATTCACATTTTCAAATTATGGGTGCGGGTTTACTCACTAAAGAAGCAGTGGTAATTGCAATTTCACATTCTGGTAGCAATAAAGGGTTACTAGAAGCGTTAGAAGTAGCAAAAGCAAGGGGAGCTCACATTATTGCAATTACGAGCTATCAGAAATCAGCATTAAGTCAACTTGCTGATATTACTTTGTATACCTCAACACGTGAGACAGAATTCCGTACAGAAGCAAGTTCATCAAGATTAGCACAGTTAAGTTTGTTAGATACTTTGTACGTTGGGTTATCGTTACAACGCCAAGAAGAAACGTTGCAAAATTTGCAAAGTATACGTGAAACAATTTCGATGAAACGAATATAAAAAGTCCTTCAGTTGAAGGGCTTTTTATATTGTTTAATAGTCTGATGATACATACTCTATGTGTACTCGTTATAATCTAATCTATTGCGAAAATTATAATTTCCTGTGTTAAAAAAACTTTATTAATTGAGCCTTATACTCCGCATATTGAACTCTAATAAACTTATATATGGGTGAAATTTCAGTTTTCCTTCAAATATAGTAAGAAAACATTTGGTTAATAATTCAAATATTGTTCAATATTTAACAATAAGCTTTTAAAATTACATGTTATGATGAACGTGTAATGATGATTGAACATTTAAATTTGGTGCAATAATTGGCCGAAACAGTGCAAGTAGAAGTTGTGAGATGAACTCATTAAAATTCTAAAACACTAAAGGGGAGATCACATATGAAAGCAGTAGTAGTTAATAAAAATAGTAAAGCAAACATTGAAGTTATTGAAAAGGAATTACGTCCGTTACACTCAGGTGAAGCGCTAGTAGATGTAGAGTATTGTGGGGTTTGTCATACTGATTTACACGTTGCAAATCATGATTTTGGAAACACAGATGGCCGTATTCTTGGTCATGAGGGTGTAGGGATTGTTACGAAACTTGCTGATGATGTAACTTCACTAAAAATAGGTGATCGTGTAAGTATTGCATGGATGTTCCAATCTTGTGGACGTTGTGAATATTGCATAACTGGTAGAGAAACATTTTGCCGTGAAGTTAAGAATGCTGGTTATTCAGTAGATGGTGGTATGGCAGAACAATGTATTGTTACAGCTGATTATGCTGTGAAAGTACCAGAAGGATTAGATCCTGCTCAAGCATCATCAATCACATGTGCGGGCGTAACTACATATAAAGCAATAAAAGTATCAGACATTAAACCTGGTCAACCTATCGTCATCTATGGGTGTGGTGGATTAGGTAACCTAGCTATCCAATATGCTAAAAACGTATTTGGTGCAAAGGTAATTGCAGTAGATATTAATGACGATAAATTAGCATTAGCAAAAGAGGTTGGTGCGGATATGACTATCAATCCAATTTCTCAAGGTCCTGCTGATAAGATTGTTCAAGATGAGTTTGGTGGTGCTTATGCTGCTGTAGTAACAGCCGTTTCTAAAGTAGCGTTCAATTCAGCAGTTGATGCAGTACGTGCTTGTGGTAAAGTCGTTGCAGTAGGTTTACCAGTAGAAACTATGGATTTAAACATTCCGCGACTTGTACTAGATGGAATTGAAGTAGTTGGTTCTCTAGTCGGTACTCGTAAAGACTTAGAAGAGGCATTCATGTTCGGTGCAGAAGGAAAAGTAGTGCCGGTTGTTCAAACTTGTTCTCTAGATAAAGTACAAAATGTATTCGAAGAAATGGAACAAGGTAGAATTCAAGGGCGTATGGTAATCGATTTTAAACAGCATAATTGTGTGTGATTGCAAATAATTCATTTTAAATATAAAAAGCATGAGTCTAGCTAAAGACATGTAAAAAAGTTAGACGGCAGAAAGAAGATGATCCCTGCATTCAACAGGAATCATCTTCTTTGCATTCCACTACTATCAATGTCGACTAACGAGAAAGGATTAAAGGTTCACTTTATCTACAAACGAAAAAGAATCTTTACTTTTAACAAATTTTTTATGATTTGGAACGGTTTGAATTGCTACAACTTGCGAATCTCTTGCTTTCAGTGCATCTTGAATCCCGATTGTCATAAGCTTTATAAATAGAATCGTAATAAAGAATGAAACGAGAGTATACAAAATAATCCACCATGAAATATTCATTTCATAACGATTTAATCCAATAAGGCCTGCCCAATCATTAGATAGAGAAACAGGTTTGAGTACTCCGTCATAGAGTTCACGCATTTGTATCCCACCAATTACAATATCAAGCAACGCTAAATGGATAACGAGTATGAGAGTTTGAACGATATGTTCCATAAATAACACAAATAAGCGGTCAAGTAATAAGACTCGTAAGTGTTTTTTGATAATATGAAAACGGCTAGCCCCTAGCAATTGGGAACTTAAAATGTAATCTTGTTTCATAAATTCATCAACCTCTGAGGATATATATAAAGAAAGTGTAGGCAGAGCGACGAAAATAAGTACGAGTACTTGATAAAACGCAAATGAAATATTTGCATCTAATCCATCAGCATTTGATACGATTACAATATTAACGGGTGTGATGAGTATAAATGCGATAAATAAAGTAGGAATGTAATAAAAAACTTCTGAGCATGACTGGAAAAACCTCTTGAATTTTGGAGCATATAAACTTAAGAGGATTCCTATACATGTTCCGAATAAAATTCGAAAGAAGCTAATTGCCACAGCTAATAAGATAGTGAATTTTGCTCCTTCTATAATTTGTAAGAAAACAGACTCTCCAAAACGATCAGATCCAAAAGGAGGTATTAACGATGGTGGAAAGGGGGCCTTTCCAAGTAATTCGTTATTGTCATTGTAAAGTAACTGAGGAGGTTTTGGGATGTTATCTTTAAAGAACCAACTATAAATAAAACTAGCTGAAACAAGTATGAATAAATAAGTAAAGCCGATTAAAAAGCGTTTTGATTTCCAAATAGATTTCATAAAGCTACTCCTTTCAATTGTTTTTTCCATCTATTCATCATGAGAGAGATTATTTGAAAAATGGTATAAAACGGTAAAATAATCATGACAAGTATAATAAATGCAGCGGGAGGTGAAATAAACGCCTTCTTAAATAAAAATTGAATAATACCTTGCATATTAAAAACAAATTCTAAAATGAATAAGTTAGAAAGTAAGAAAACAAAAATCGTTTTTAAATGGTAGAAGAAGTGGATAGATATATTTTTGAATAAATGAATGCATAGTATATAACTTGATGAAAGACCTTTTCCATATGCAACCTCTACGTAATGTTTTCCATGTTCTTCTTGGATGTATAACACCATCATCCGAAACATTTGTAATGTAGGTAAGACCGCTAAAGATAAAATAGGGAGTAAATAAGCGCGATTTTCATTAAAAGAAATAATGGTGAAAGGAGCTTCCCCAAATTTCTTAAGTACCCAAATGAAAAATATTTGCAAACAAATCATCATCATCATATCAGGGACAGCTTCTAATACGAACACAATTCGGTTTATCCATTTTTTTATATAATCTTTTGCTAAAAAATAAAAAAATGCCATGCTAGATGAGATAAAGAGCGCAAGCAAAAAGGCCACAAATAATACAATAAACGAATATAGGTAAGGTTCTAAAACAGTTGGAAATAATGGTGTTGTTTTTAAATGACCAAACTTTGGGTCTGATCCTATAACTAACAATGATTCAGGTGAGAAAACCTGTTTTAACATAGTAACGATCTGGTTAAAAAAATAAATTGGTTGAAAGGTGAATCCTTGTTGAGTGATAAATAAATAAGGTAAATTTAATAATAGTAACAGTGATAAAAGAATGGATGAAAGCTTAATTGTGAATTGAGATATTTTATGTAACATTAAATCCCTCCGACATCTTTTTACAACATTATACAATAAAGTCTAAAATATTGTTTTATTTTTCTGAAAAATAAAAATTCTATTAGATTGTATAGTATGGAACATATATTTACAAGTTAATAAAGTGATAGTAGGATCCGCGCTCTAAGTTTATTAAGGTAATAGGATGAGTCAACCAAAAACAATTAATAGAGCAAAATGTACAGAATTCTTATTTGGAGAGGTAGCGGCTATGTTACGCGACTTCATCGCGATAAAGCTAAGCTTATGCAAAGTTAATTTTAGACGAGATGGTTTCTTCTTTTAGGCTACTTGTAGGAAATTAAAAAAACTCCTAGGGATCAATGAATTCCTAGGAGGGCACCTGTGGTTCAACAAAGAGATAATTCTAACAAGCTCTAGAATTATCTCTTTGTTGAAGTTTAATGTTTAAAACCCCATAAGATTCTTTACATGTTTAGCGTTCTGTTTAGATGTTAATTTTTCAAGTAATAAAAATGCAACATCAAAAGCTGTACCTGGATTTGAAGATGTAATAATATTTCCATCTTGAACAATTAAATCATTTTGTACTTTTGCACCGAAATTCTTTAACTGCTCTTTTCGTTTACTCGTTGGATGACTGTATGTGGTAGCTTTTTTATCTATAAGAATTCCACTTTTACCAAGCGCTAATGATGCAACACAAATACTTGCAATAGGCTTCTGTTTGGTATGAAAATGTTGAATAACATGTAAGAATTCTTTACTGTATGCATCCCGATAAAAGCCAGCTTCTTCAAACCCTCCTGGAATAGCTAGTGCATCAAACTCATTCAATTGAATATTATCAATCGTTTTTTCGGGTATGACAGTAAAATTCCAAGTACAGGTTAATTTATCCCGAAGACCAACTGTTATGACCTCGGTCGATCCATCACCTTCCCACTTATTCCAACCTAGTACGTCAGTAAATACACTAGCTTCTACTGCTTCAAATCCGTCAGCTAATAATAATAAAATCTTTTTCATATCGTAAATCGCCTCCTGATATCCTTATTTTATATAAATATAAAAAGCTGATGAATAAGTTAAATAAGGATTTTTGGTTGTTTGTCTTTATTATATAAAGGATTTAGGTTATTCTATTTTATAAAAAAAGGTTGGTTAGTTTATGGATCAAATTGATAAAAAAATCGTGGGGTTATTACAGTCAAATGCAAAAATTTCAATGAAGGATTTAGCTGAAGCAGTTCATTTATCTTCTCCGTCAGTAATTGAGCGAGTAAGGAAGTTAGAGGAGCAACAAATTATTGAAGGTTACCATGCACATGTTTCTCTAAAAAAAATTAATCGTCCAATTTCGGCACTTATATTGTTTAAATCAACGAATTGTAAATCATTATCTAACTTTTGCTATAATCATCCAGATGTAATTGAGTGTTACAGAGTAGCAGGGGAAATTAGCTATATTGTCAAATTAGCAACGTATTCTGTAGAAAGTTTAGAAAAGTTTATTGATGATTCGATGCAATATGGTACGCCATCAACAAATATCGTGTTATCTTCACATGAAAAAAAGATAATTGATCCCTTTATTAGTGAAGAATAAAAATACTGGCCTAATTAATTAACCATTGCTTACTTAATAAGCTTTTAAAAATAGCCCTTATTTTTCGGACTTGTATAAAAAATAAGGGGCACTAATTGTTTTTCTTAGCTTTATGGTTATGTAAAGTGCCCCTTAAAAATGAATATTGCTTCTCAACTCCTTTTTCATGCAAATGAGTAGAACGTAAGGAAGGACTATGTATGTATGTGTTGTTAATGAAAGAAAAAGAGAGTGTGTAGCGTAACGTAACGAATATAACGCAACTTTACCGCGCGGAAAATCTAAATTTAGTATGTAAGTGAAATGGAATGAAGGGGATATATTTTTTGTTATGAAAAAAATTTTCTTTTTAAAACTTGATTAATGAAAAAATATTTTATATACTAATTCATGTAAACGGTTTACTAAATCGTATTTTGCTAGAAACGAAGGGAAGATTCGCATGGAAACAAGGGGGAGAGTAATCGGGATTGATATCGGTACCACAAGTACAAAAACGGTTGTGTTCACAGAAAAAGGAAAAGTCGTTGCATCACATGCAGTTGATTATCCAATTATTCAACCGAACGTCGGATGGGCTGAGCAAGATCCTGATGTAATATGTGCCGCTGTATATAAAACTGTAAGCGTTGCCATAAAGAAAGGTAACGTGTTACCAGAGGATATTTCTTCAATCGGTATTAGTACAGCAATGCACGCATTAATTGCAGTAGATAAAAACGGTGCACCATTAACGCGTTCTATCATTTGGGCAGATAATAGAAGTACGAAACAATCGGAAAAGTTATTACAACATATGAATGGGCATGACATTTATAGACGAACAGGCACACCAATTCATCCGATGTCGCCGCTTTCTAAATTATTGTGGATGAAAGAGGAAGAGCCAGAATTATATGCGAGCGCTTATAAATTTATTTCCATTAAAGAGTATGTTATTTATCAATTGTTTTCACGTTACGTAGTGGATTATTCAATAGCATCTGCTACTGGGTTATTTAATTTAGAAACATTAAACTGGGATGAAGATGTTTTAACGTTGTTACATATGTCACCAGAACAATTATCAAAACCTGTGCCAACTACATATATTTTATCGGGTATGAAACCTGAATTAGCACAAAAGATGGGCATTCGTGAAGATACGCCGGTTGTTATTGGTGCAAGTGATGGTGTTCTTGCGAATGTAGGCGTTGGGGCAATATCGCCTGGCTCAGCTGCAATTACAATTGGTACAAGTGGTGCGGTTCGAACAATTTCATCAAGTGTTAATACAGATGAAAAAGGAAGAACGTTTTGTTATGCATTAACAGACGAGCACTGGGTGATCGGCGGACCAACGAATAACGGCGGAATATTACTGAGATGGTTACGTGATGAATTTGGTAGCCCGGAACAAGAAGTTGCAAGGAAGCTTGGCATTGATCCGTATGATTTATTAATTAAGTATGCGGAAAGTGTACCAGCTGGAGCGGGTGGATTGCTATTTTTACCGTTTCTATCTGGAGAACGTGCACCTTACTGGAATGCAAATGCTCGTGGTACATTCTTTGGAATAAACCTTCAGCATAAACGAGAACATTTTATACGTGCAGTCATGGAAGGTGTTTGTATGAGCGTATATTCTGTTGCACTCGCAATCAGGGATTGTACAGGGCCACTTACTGAAATACGCGTTTCAGGAGGTTTTGCGAAATCTGCATTTTGGAGACAAATGTTATCCGATATGATGGGAAAAGAATTGCTTGTTCCTGAAAGTCATGAAGCATCTGCGCTTGGGGCAGCGGCAGTTGCTTTATATGCTGTAGGAAAAATTGATTCTCTTGAAGAGGTAAAGGATTGGATTGATATTGTTCATCATCATGTACCGAATAAAGAAAATACGGCTATATATTTAGAAATGTTTTATATGTATGAACGACTTTACAATCGCTTGAAAGAAGAATTTGATTGTATAGCTGCTTTCCAACGTAAACAATAGGGGGATTGGGAGAAATGGTAGTTGGAATCGTACTAGCGGCAGTTGTCATACTACTTTTACTTATTACAGTAGTAAAATGGCATCCGTTTGTCGCGTTAATTTTAACAGCAATTGGTGTAGGACTTGCAATGGGAATGCCATTGATTGGAACTTCCCCAAAAGATCCAGGGATTATCGATTCTATTAAACTAGGGCTTGGTAATACGTTAGGGTTTTTAGCGATAGTATTAGCATTAGGAACGATGCTTGGAAAAATGATGGCCGAATCTGGCGGTGCTGAACGAATTGCTAACACATTAATTAATCGTTTTGGGAAGAAACGTGTTCACTGGGCAATGATGTTCGTTGCATTTTTAGTAGGGATTCCAGTGTTTTTCCAAGTTGGATTTGTACTGTTAATTCCATTAGTATTTACAATTGCGTTAGAAACAGGGGTATCACTTATTACAATTGGTATACCACTAGTAGCAGGTTTATCTGTTGTACACGGACTCGTTCCGCCACATCCAGCAGCGATGGCAGCAGTAGGTATTTTTAAAGCAGATGTAGGGAAGACAATTTTATATGCTTTAATCGTCGGACTTCCAACTGCAATCATTTCAGGTCCGCTTTACGGGAAATGGATTGGTGCTCGTATACATAAAGAAGTACCATTAGATATAGCGGAGCAATTTATTGAGAGAGATAAGAAGAAGGAGCTTCCTAGTTTCGGAAATACATTGTTCACAATTTTACTTCCAGTATTTCTAATGCTAGGTGCATCAATTGCGGAAGTAGCACTAAACAAAACAAGTCAACTTGCACAAGTATTGCACTTTATTGGAGATCCAATCGTCGCGTTATTAATTGCAACGATATACTCTTTCTTTAGTCTTGGTTATGCAAAAGGTTTCTCAAAGGATAAAGTATTACAATTTACAAACGATTGCCTTGGGCCTATTGCGAACATACTGTTAGTTATTGGTGCAGGCGGCGCATTTAATAAAGTATTATTAGATTCTGGAATTGGAACGACAATCGCAGAAATGGCGAAAGAATCTCATATTTCACCGATATTATTAGGCTGGGGAATTGCGGCACTTATCCGAATCGCAACTGGATCGGCAACGGTTTCTATGATGACAGCAGCTGGAATTGTTGCGCCGATTGCAGCAAGTATACCAGGTGTAAATGTTGAACTACTAGCACTTGCAACAGGTGCAGGGTCATTAATTTTATCACATGTAAATGATTCTGGATTTTGGATGATTAAAGAATATTTCGGAATGACTGTGAAAGAAACATTATTAACATGGACTGCAATGGAGACAATATTATCTGTTGTAGCACTTGGACTCATTTCGTTATTAAATATATTTGTATAGAATGGGAGATTGATTAATATGAAACTAGGTTTAATTGGATTAGGAAAAATGGGATTCCCATTGGCGGAACATTTATATGAAGACAAACATGAAGTTGTTGTATATGACGTAAATAAAGAGCTTGTTGAAAAGGCTGGGGCTTTAGGAATTACTGCACGTCATACATTAAAAGAAATGATTGCTGAATTAGAAGCCCCTCGTACAATTTGGGTAATGGTACCTGCGGGAGAAGTTGTTGAGTCAGTATTAAAAGATGTATATCCATTATTAGAGGAAGGCGATATCGTTATTGAAGGCGGAAATTCATTCTATAAAGATACGTTACGCCGTGCGGAAGAAGCGAAAAGCTTTGGTTTACATTACGTTGATATTGGTACATCAGGTGGTGTAGAAGGAGCTAGATACGGAGCTTGCTTAATGGTTGGTGGAGAAAAAGAAATTTACGATCAATTAGAACCTTTATTTAAAGATTTAGCAGTAGAGAATGGGTATTCTTATGCAGGCCGCGTCGGAAGTGGTCATTTCTTAAAAATGGTTCATAACGGTATTGAATACGGTATGATGCAAGCAATCGCTGAAGGATTTGAAGTGTTAGATAAAAGTGATTTTGATTTCAATTATGAAGATGTTGCTAAAGTATGGGCAAACGGATCAGTTATCCGCGGTTGGTTAATGGACTTAACTGAAAAGGCATTTGCAGATGATCCTAAACTGGATGGCATTAAAGGTGTGATGAACTCTTCAGGAGAAGGGAAATGGACTGTGGAAACGGCACTTGAACTTCAAGCGGCAGCACCGGTAATCGCAATGTCATTATTTATGCGCTACCGTTCTCAAGAAGATGATACATTCCACGGAAAAGTAGTTTCAGCTCTTCGTAATCAGTTCGGTGGACATGAAGTTGTGAAAAAATAAGGTTGTTTTTAAAAAGAAACTTGTGCATAGGCGCAAGTTTCTTTTTTTATAGTTTAAGAAATTTCTAATTTAAAAATATCAATCATTGTTTATTTGTACTGGATGTATCAAATATAAAGGGAAGCATGAAAGATGTCCCAACATAAAAATAAGAATAAATAAAATGAAATTTTCATAAATAGTAAAAGGATGATTATGTCATCAGTGTAGCTATGAAGTGGTGTTACATATGAAAAGAGCGTGTTAATAAAATATGAGGTGGTTAAATGGGAAATGAGCAAGTGAAGAATGCAGGGGAAGAAAAAAAGTTATGTCTTTGTATGATTGTTAAAAACGAGTCTAGAATTATGGAAAGATGTTTAAATGCTACAAAATCAATTGTAGATTTTGTTTCTATTTGTGATACGGGATCAACTGATAATACCCCTGAAATTATTGGAAATTGGTGTGAAGAAAATGAAATCCCTGGAACAGTTCATCATGAATCATTTCAAAATTTTGGCTATAACAGAAGTTTAGCAGTTTCATTAGCACAAAAAACATATCCAGAAGCAGATTATTTATTAATATTAGATGCAGATATGATATTAGAAGTTGATCCCGAGTTTGATAAGACTAGTTTAACGGAAGACCACTATCTTACAATGCAATATGATATTCATATTAAGTATTGGCTTACACGCCTTTTGAAAGCTTCTTTACCATGGAAATCTGTCGGTGTTACTCATGAGTATTGGGATATAGATCGTTCCAAAGTTGGTGCGAATTACAATACGAGGGTAGCTAGGTTAGAGACGCTTGTCGTTAATGATCCTGGGGATGGTGGTAGTAAAGCTGATAAATTTGAGAGAGATGAGCGGTTGTTGTTACAAGGATTGAGTGATCCAGAAACAACGCCAGATTTGCATATAAGATATTTATTTTACTTAGCCCAAACTTATTTTCATTTAAGTCAATTTGAAGATTCGATTAAATGGTATAAAAAACGAGTGGAAGCAGGGGGATGGGTTGAAGAGGTGTTCTATTCGTTATTGCGAATAGGATTTTGTTATGAACAATTAGCAAACCGCTCAGCAAATAAACAATATGAAGTAACAGGAGCGGATGAAAAAGAAAATGCTAAGACGCAGGAAGAGCAATATACAGCATTAGCTATTCTTTATTTTCAAAAAGCGTGGGAATATAGACCAACTCGGGCTGAGCCATTATACCAACTTGCAAGAATGTATCGATTAAAATCTCAAAATAATATTGCTTTGATGTATGCGTTGCAAGGGAAGGAAATTCCTTTTCCGAAAAATGATCTGCTATTTGTAGATTATCATGTGTATGATTACTTATTTGACTATGAGATTTCTATAAGCGCTTTTTATATACCGCATAAAAAACATTTAGGTGCAGTATCACAAAAATATTTGGAATCGAAAAAAGAAGAGCTACCGTTGCATATAGCAAATATGGTAGAAAGTAATGCGAAATTTTATTAAATACATTTTCGGTTAAAGGAGTAGTGGAGTAATCATGGAATTAATACGATGGGCGCTAGAACTAGGGGAATCAGTGCATGGAAATACGTATGAAGAATTGATGCCACTACTAGATTATTATTATGATCGTGATCATTTAAAAGCGTATTGTATCGCAAATCTTCTTATAGACATGGACGTAGCAGAAGAGCATCGGCAAAAAATCGAATTAAGAAGGTGCATCGCTGCTTATTATGCTGGAATGTATAAAGTAGCAAAAAAACATGCAAGTGAGCTTTTAATTAAATATCCGGATGTGGATTTATATAAAAATAATTTAAGACTAATGGAAGCTTATTTGAATAAAGAATATGATTATTGTCTTTTTATATGCCCAAAGACGTATGGTAGTTTCATAGATGTCGCGCGAGCTTTGAAATGGCGATTGGAGCAGGAGGGAAATACAGCAATCATATCAGAAACAATACTAGAAAATGTGAAAAATACAATTGTTTTTGGAGCGCATACATATGCGCATAATCCGAATCTACTCCCGAAAAATGCAATTATTTATAATTTAGAACAGCTATATGAAGGAAGTCCTTATGCGCATCCTCTTTATTTAATGTTATTAAAAGATAAGGAAATTTGGGATTATAGTAAACAAAATATAGAATGGTTAAAACAAAAAGGAGTAGGAAAAGGAATAAAACATGTGGAAATGAACTATGCCCCAACTCTAGAAATAAAAAAAGATGCATTTGATGAAGAGTTAACTGAAGACATTGATATACTGTTTATAGGTGCTCTTAACCCAAGGCGACAAGCTATTTTAGATCAATTAAAAGTAGTTGCCCCGAATTTAAATATTGTTTTTAAAAATAATGCGTGGGGAATAGTTAGAAATGAGTTAATTGCTAGGTCTAAAATTATATTAAATATTCATTTTTACTTATCGGGTATTCTCGAAACGCCTCGAGTTTCTTATGCAGTGGCAAATAAGAAATTTATTATCTCTGAAAATAGTAATCCCGAGGACGAGATAGAGTGGCCGGGAATAGTGTTTACTCCGTATGAAAAAATAATAGAAAGTATTATGAAATATGTAGCTTTACCAGAAGAGCGTATTAAATTAGCAGAAAAAGCGTATAACTATTTTGAAGCGAAAGGAAACATTGGCATACTGTGTCATAAAGAGGAGGAAAAGTAATTGTGAAGAACTCATACTTTCGTATGAGTTCTTTTTTTCGTCTATCATACTATTTTATCAAGCTAGTTCCCTCTTTATATTGTGTTTTGTATAGAAATTTCTGATAATATATAAGTATAACTGAAAAACAAAGGAGAGAAATAATTATGAAACTAGTCGTTATTAACGGTACGCCAAGAAAATTCGGTAGAACTCGTGTGGTGGCAAAATATATTGCTGATCAATTTGAAGGGGAGTTATACGATTTATCAGTAGAGGAACTGCCTTTATATAACGGGGAAGAATCACAGCGTGAATTAGAAGCGGTAAAAAAATTAAAGGCATTAGTGAAAACTGCAGACGGTGTAGTACTATGTACACCAGAATATCATAATGCGATGAGCGGAGCGCTGAAAAACTCGTTAGATTACTTAAGTAGTGGTGAGTTCATCCATAAACCTGTCGCATTACTGGCTGTTGCAGGGGGCGGTAAAGGAGGAATTAACGCATTAAATAGTATGCGAACTGTTGCTAGAGGGGTATACGCAAATGCCATCCCAAAACAAGTTGTACTTGATGGGCTTCATGTACAAGACGGTGAACTGGGAGAAGATGCAAAACCATTAATTCATGATTTAGTTAAAGAATTAAAAGCATATATGAGCGTATATAAAGAGGTGAAAAAACAACTAGGAGTTGAGTGATATGCCATCTCTGTATAAAGATTCACGCTTGTATTTCATTCTAGGGGCCAATAGTTTATCAGCTATTGGTTCCGGTATTGTTATGATAACGATTCCGTGGTTGTTAATTAAAGAGAGTGGAGGAGAGACAACGTTTGGTTATGTCTCCATCATCGCAACTCTTATTATGTTTTTATTAACACCGTTTATCGGGCAGAGTATTGATCGTTTTTCAAGAAAATCTTTATTATTATGTAATGAAGGTATTGGGATAGTTGTTATAGGGATGATGGCTATATGGGGATTTACTGGGCAACCTTATCATTCTATTCACTATATTCTTATATATATAGCAGGGTCATTTTACTATTTATTATTTTATCCTACAATATTTGCGTTTAACCAAGAGATATTTCAAGCAGAACATTATAAAAATTTAAGTGGAACAATGGAAATACAAGGACAGTTAACTCAAGTTATTTCAGGAGCGGCTGCTAGCTTCCTAATTGAAATCATTTCTTTAAAATGGATCTTGTTAGTAGATATGTTAACTTTTGCCGGAGCTTTCATCCTTTTCTTATGTATACCGTACGTAAAGAAAAAGGAAGTGAAAAGGAAAGTAACATTTAAGAAGCAATTATTCGAAGGGATTCACTTTATGCAAAAGCGTCCTAGGTTATTTTGGTTTTTACTTGCGACTTATATGCCGTTTATCGGTGTTATGATGGCAAATTATTTAATCCCGGTATATATTTCAGATATATTAAAAGCCAGTGCCTCTGTATACGCGATAGAAGGTATGATGTATGGTGTGGGAGCGGTTCTTGCGGGAATAAGTATTCCAATTATGATGAAATATATCAAAATAGAAATTTCAATCGTCATGACGATGTTCCTATATGTAATTTCAATTACCGTAATGATTATTGAACCTTCCGTAATGTTGTTATATGGACTTGCAATTTTTCATGCAATTGGAAATGCGGGTACAAGAGTGGCGAGAAATGTATTAATGATGGAGGAAATTCCAAACGAAGTAATGGGACGTGTAGACAGCTTATTTCGATTAATCGGTACAGGAATACGAATTGTATTATTAATGCTGTTTACAGCTGGTGTATCTAAAGCTGGGGTAATGCTCCCGTTTTACGTACTTAGCTGTATATTGATTCTATCATTAGGAATTGCTCTTTATTATGTATATTCACAACGTAAAGTAGGGACGAACGTTTCTAATAAATCAATTGTTTAAAAAAACTTCTGCCTTCCAAGCTTTTTCTATCATGCCTTTCGAGAGAACTCCCACCTCTAAACGTAAGTGAAGATGGGGGTCCTCTCGAAAGAAATATTTTATTTTCAAGAAAAACCAGAAACATACGTTCTGTTTTTACTATAATATCCTTAACAAGGAGGTGAATAAAATGACAAAGGAAAATCCATCAAACTATAAAACTCTTCAAATCTGGATTAAAAAAGGGCATCGTATGTATTCTTATTTTCAAGAATGTTGTCATAACGCTAAGAATATGTACAACACCACAAACTTTTATATACGCCAGGTGTACACTGGATTAACACAAGAAAAAGAGTTGCAGCCTTTGCAAAAAGAAGTTCTGGATAATATTCATAAAAATATTGGTAAGATGAATGACACACAACTTCTTGTCTATCAGAAGAAATTGGAAAGAGAGAAATTAAAGCCTAAAGAAGAACAGAAAGAGATTACATGTAATTTGTTTTCAGAACCTAATTTTGAAAACCCTTATGTAGATTACAACTTTCTAGATGCACTATTTAAGGCTATGATTCAAAATGATTATCGAGCTTTGCCTACGCAATGTAGCCAGTCAATCATGAAAGGGGTGTTCCAAAATTGGAAATCTTTTTTTGCTAGTTTAAAAGACTATAAAAAGAATCCAAACAAATATGCTGGAATGCCTAGGATCCCAAAGTATATTCGTTCTTCTGAAAAAGAGATTCTGTATACAAACCAAGATTGCATCATTAAAAACGGTAGATTTTTAAAGTTTCCAAAGACGAAATTACAATTAAATATTGGGAAACTAGGTTTCACTGAAGGTAAACTGAAACAAGTTCGTGTGATTCCAAAATACAATGAATATGTAGTGGAATTGGTGATTGATGTTCCTTCTGAACAACAAATTATTGAAGAGAATGCTCGTTATATGAGTATTGATTTAGGGATTGATAACCTTGCAACCATCGTAACAAACACAGGTATGAAACCTGTCCTTGTTAAGGGCAAACATGTCAAAAGCATAAATCAATATTACAATAAAATGAAGATTCATTTTACAAGCATTCTTAGAAATGGAAAACAAACTAATGAAGGACCTTTTACTTCTAAAAGGATAGAAAAACTTCATCAAAAACGTTACTTGAAAATAAAAGACGTCTTCCATAAAGTTAGTCACCATATCGTGAAACTAGCTCAAGAAGAAGAAGTTTGTAAAATCGTTATTGGTCAAAACAAAAGTTGGAAACAAGAAACGAATATGGGAAAAAGAAATAACCAATCGTTTTGTCATATCCCGCATAATTTACTGATTCAAATGATTACATACAAAGCAAATGCTGTAGGCATTCAAGTTGTTGTAACTGAAGAATCATATACATCGAAAGCAAGTTTTCTGGATAACGACTTCATTCCAACGTTTGGAGATAATGACCAAAATACAACTTTTTCAGGAAAACGAATAGAGCGCGGCATATATCGTTCAGCAAATAAAACTTTAATTAATGCAGATGTAAATGCTGCGGCTAACATTTTACGAAAAGTAATCCCAAATGCATGGACAAATGGGATAGAGGGGTTAGGCGTGAAACAGCTCGCTAATGTGTTAACTCCCCTGACGTTAATCGTCCGTTAGGTTGAAACGTTAGAAACCCCCACTTCAAGCTTTGCTAAGTGGGGGAGTGTTCATATAATAAAAAGAAAGGGAGTGCAAACGTATATATGAACAAATGGATATTACTTATAATCTTATTATTACCTCTACTATACATCCTTTATATGACGTTTCGAATGAAGAATGTTGCTCGTGAAAAATTGAGTAATCACTCTCCGTACGTTCTTATATTAGGCGCAAAGTTATTTGGAGATAGACCGTCTTTATCTCTTCAAAACCGTTTGGATGTAGCGTTGGAATATTTATATTCCCATCCTGAAGTGAAAGTAATTGTTTCAGGTGGTCAAGGAGAAGATGAAGATATACCGGAAGCTCATAGTATGAGAAACTATTTAATGGTACATGGTATAGATGAGAATCGTATTTTAATGGAAGATCAATCTACAAATACGTATGAGAATTTAAAGTTTAGTATGGATTTATATGATGTGAAACATGCGGTAGTTGTAAGTAATACGTATCATTTGTATAGGACCAAAATAATTGCAAAGCGTTTAGGTATGAAGATGGAGGCACTAGCTGCTGAAACACCAATGCGCTCTAAGAAAAAAATGTATGTACGTGAATATGTTGCAATAATGAAAACGATATTGTTCGACCGTTAGAGCTCAAATTTGAGCTCTTTTTTAATTATAAAGCGTATCATTTGAAATGAATGCCGTATTCCATCAAAATAAAGGAAACAACATTAAAGGAGTTGTATTTGTGATTCAATTTAATCATGTGTCAAAAGCGTATGAAGATGGCATGAAAGCAGTGGATTCATTGCATTTAGAAATTAAAAAGGGAGAATTTTTTGTTCTCATTGGTCCGAGTGGTTGCGGGAAAACAACGACAATGAAAATGATTAACCGTTTAATTGAAACGACTGAAGGATCTATTTTAATCGATGGAAAAGATATTCAACAATATAATATTAATGAATTGCGTTGGAATATAGGATACGTATTGCAGCAAATCGCTTTGTTTCCGCATATGACAATTGCAGAAAATATTGCAGTTGTTCCTGAAATGAGAAAATGGAGCAAAGAAAAAATAAAAGCTCGTGTCGATGAGTTGCTACAGATGGTCGGGCTAGATCCAGACGTATATCGCGATCGCATGCCTGATGAATTGTCAGGAGGGCAAAAGCAGCGCGTTGGTGTCGTAAGGGCATTAGCCGCAAACCCGAAAATCGTTCTTATGGATGAACCGTTTAGTGCGTTAGATCCATTAAGTAGGGAACAGCTTCAGAAGGATATCGTACAATTGCAAAAAAAGATTCAAAAAACAATTGTATTCGTAACACATGATATGCAAGAAGCATTATCACTTGGAGATCGTATTTGTATTATGAAAGAAGGAAAAGTAGTTCAATTAGATACACCAGAAGGTATTATACATAATCCGAAAAATGAGTTTGTAGAAGAGTTCATTGGAAATCGTGGACAACCTTGGTATGAGGGGAAAAGTATAGAAGATGTATTGCCACTTGATGAAAGTATACGGGTAGAAGGGGATGCATTATCATTGCATTCTTCTTTACAAGAAGCATTAGTTCGTGTACGAGCTGACGAAGTCGTTCCAGTTGAAGAAAATGGTCAATATGTTGGAGCTTTAACAAGTCGTCATATTGTTAATTACATTGTTGAACAAATGAAGGAAAGAGGCTAAACAGTGACTGATTTTATACAAACGTTCCAAGAGCGAAAAATAGAATTACTAACTGCATTAAGTGAGCATTTACAAATATCGCTTATTTCACTATTTTTTGCAGTAATTATTGCGGTGCCACTTGGCATTTTATTAACGAGAAAACAACGAATGGCTGAATTTATAATAGGAACTTCTGCGGTTATGCAGACAGTGCCATCACTTGCATTACTCGGACTTTTAATTCCGTTAGTAGGAATTGGAAAGCTCCCAGCCATTATTGCATTAGTTGTGTATGCACTATTACCTATTTTACGAAACACATATACAGGAATAAGGGAGTTAGATGAATCTTTAATCGAAGCAGCGAGAGCTATGGGGATGAATAGCTGGAGAAGACTGTGGAAGGTAGAGCTTCCTCTTGCATTACCAATTATTATGGCCGGTATTCGTACGGCGATGGTATTAATTGTTGGAACAGCTACATTAGCAGCTCTTATAGGTGCTGGTGGGCTCGGAAAACTCATATTACTTGGTATCGATCGAAATGATCATGCGCTTATCATTTTAGGGGCCGTACCAGCCGCGTTACTCGCTTTATTCTTTGATGTAGTACTTCGAGTGCTTGAGAGTCCAAAACGCTCTTCTAAGCGTATTATATTGACGATATGTATTACTTGTATAATGATTGCTTCTCCCTTTCTTTGGAACACACAAAAGAAAGATATTGTTATTGCCGGAAAACTTGGATCAGAACCTGAAATTTTAATTCAAATGTATAAGCAGCTTATTGAACAGGATACCGATTTACACGTAGAATTAAAACCAGGTCTTGGAAAAACAGCATTTGTATTTGAAGCATTGAAATCAGGAGAAGTAGATATATACCCTGAGTTTTCGGGAACAGCTTTATCTACTTTCGTGAAAGAAGAGCCAAAAAGCACAAATCGGGATGAAGTATATGAGCAGGCTCGCATTGGAATGGAAAAGAAATATAATATGGTTATGTTGAAGCCGATGGAGTATAACAATACATATGCACTAGCTATGCCGAAAAAAATAGCAGATCAAAATAAT
Source organism: Bacillus sp. RC251 (assembly GCF_044908765.1). Classification (NCBI taxonomy): domain Bacteria; kingdom Bacillati; phylum Bacillota; class Bacilli; order Caryophanales; family Bacillaceae; genus Bacillus; species Bacillus sp. RC251. The sequence continues at coordinate 1,245,972 of NZ_JBIYDP010000001.1, forward strand.
ATAAATACAATTTCTGATTTAGGAAAAATGGCACAGGATGCTAAAGTAGGATTCACATTAGAATTTGTTGATCGTGAAGACGGTTATAAAGGAATGCAAAAATTATATAACTATAAGTTTTTAAATGTGAAAACGATGGAACCGAAACTACGTTATAGTGCAATTCAATCAGGGGATGTTAACGTAATCGATGCATATTCAACTGATAGTGAACTTGAGCAGTATGGACTGAAAGTGCTACAAGATGATAAAGGATTATTCCCACCGTACCAAGGTGCACCATTATTAAGAAAAGAGACGTTACAGAAATATCCTGAACTTGAAAAAGTATTAAATACATTATCTGGGAAGATTACAGATGAAGAAATGAGAAAAATGAATTATGAAGTAAATGTGAATGGGAAAAGTAGTGAAGAAGTTGCGAAACAATTTTTACAAAAAGAGAATTTACTTCGTTAATTTTACAAGAAATATACAAATTTATATGTATGAAATGACCGTTCATTACAAAATGAACGGTTTTTTTGTGCATACTTATACATTTTTTCAAAAAAGTATTCCATTTTTCTTCATTTTCTTTTAGAATAAGTAATGTTTTCCTGAAAAAATATAAGAGAAACGTCTATTAGAGAAAAAGGTGACTTTAATAGTTGAACGAACATAACACCTAGAATGACAGATGGGGTGGTACAAATAGAAAAGAAGTTAGGTTTTTTTCCATTAATTGCATTAGTAGTCGGAACGATGGTTGGTGGCGGTGTTTTTAGTTTACCGCATGATTTAGCAGTAGGAGCGAATAGCGGCTCTATAATAATTGGTTGGTGTATTACAGCGATGGGAATGATTCCACTCGCGCTCGTATATCAAACGTTAGCAAGACAAAAACCGGAGCTTGAGGGCGGAATTTATAGTTATGCACGTGCTGGTTTCGGAGAATATATCGGATTTAACAGTGCTTGGGGATATTGGCTAGCGGGAATTTTAGGAAACGTTGCAACAATCATGTTACTATTTAGTACATTAGGTTATTTCTTCCCCATTTTTAAAGGTGGAAATAATGTTGCGTCTATCGTAGGAGCATCACTTTTATTATGGACACTTCATTTTCTAATTTTATTTGGAATTCGTGAAGCATCTATTATGAATGTTATTGCAACGATAGGGAAATTAGTTCCAATCGTATTATTTATTGTTGTAATGGTAACAGCGTTTCGCTGGGATACATTTACACATGATTTTTGGGGAGAAGGAACTATATCAGTTTCCTCTATACTTGGTCAGGTGAAAAATACAATGCTTGTAACTCTTTGGGTTTTCATTGGGGTTGAAGGAGCGGTTGTATTATCTGGTAGAGCGAAAAATAGCCGAGATGTTGGTAAAGCGACAGTACTTGGACTTATTTTAGTAATGTCTATTTATATTTTAATTTCTGTCTTGTCTATGGGAGCGATGACAAGAGGAGAGCTTTCCGTGTTAGAAACCCCGTCAATGGGACATGTATTAGAACATGTTGTTGGGACATGGGGCGCCGTTGCGATTAACATTGGGTTAGTTGCTTCACTTGTAGGTACATTAATAGGCTGGTTTTTACTTGTTTCTGAAATTTCCCACGTAGCAGGAAAAGATGGCGTGTTTCCGAAAGTCTTTACGAAAACAAATAAAAAACAAACGCCACATATGGCATTATGGATTTCAAATGGCGTTGCCCAAATTATATTTATAATCGTTCTGTTTTCAGAATCAACATATCAAATTATGTATTTTATTGCTTCAACATCAATTTTAGTACCATATTTATTATCAGCGTTATTCCAATTTAAATTAGTTATTACAAACGAACTAAAAGATGCAAAAGTAAAAAACGGCTCGTTAGCTTTAATTGCTTCTACTTATTCTGTATGGCTTCTATATGCAGCAGGTTTGAAAAATTTATTACTTGTTTCAATCGTGTATGGAATTGGGATTATTGTTTACATGTATGCAAGAAAAGAAAAAGGAAATCGTTGTTTTAAAGGTATTGAGAGATATGTAATGTGGGCAATTGTTATCGCAGCTATCACATCACTTTATATGTTATTAACTGGAAATATAAAAATGTAAAAGTCCTTTTAAAAAAAGGGCTTTTTTCTTTGTCTAGAGAATATTTAATACATAAGATATTCAGGAGGGATGAAAATGGAAGAAAAAGAACAGTTAACCAGAATTGTTGATTTAGCGAGTGAAGTAAGGAAAGTATTAGTGCAAGAATCCTTTTTTAATCATCATCCTGAACTACGAGGAGTGATTGAAAATTTAGCGAGTGCTGTAGAGAATTTGGCGGAATTACAGCAAAATACAGATGAAAACGCTGAAGATCGATTACGATATGTACTTGCTAAAATGAAAATTGCTCATAATGCCATTTTACAAGAGAAAAAAGCATTTCCATCTCATTAATATACGTTTTAATTTTGAACCTGGCGGATAACGTCAGGTTTTTTGTTTCTAGTTTTTCGTTTCTTTCATACACTAAGAATAGTATGAAAAAAAGAAGGTGACGAAGGTGAGATTACATAAAGCTCTTCAGCCAAGTTTTATAAAAAGAATGTACTATATGAGGTTTATCGGAAAGTTTACAAAAGCAGAGAGAGAGAAGAATGGAGAGAACTTCTTTGTACAATGCCTATCGCCAATACCATTCACGTTACAAGAGCAATTAAAAAATGAACCATACGTATTTGAAGGTTTATGTAGCAATAAAAAGAATGAAAAAGTCTTTTCGGAATTAAAGAAAAGAAAATTAGAAAAGCAATTGGTTATGTTTCGTCTCTATTATGAAAGAGGACATATATACGTGGAGTTAATTTGTGCAGAAGAACCACAAGAAATGGCCAATGGCTATAAAATGATTCCAGTACCTAAAGTTTCCGAATACAAAAAAGGAGAGTCTTTAGAAAGAAAACTTGGAAATGGCTATTTGTCATTTCTAATGCCAAAATATCCGAAAGACTTTGAGCCTCCCGAATTATTGTGGCACGATGGAAGGTTATATGGAAATATATCTTTAAAGTCATCATCAATTAGTTCAATCGCATATTTTGAACAGCAGCGGGAATGTAAGTATATAGACTTAAATGACTGGATGAAGTATGTGGAAATAACGGTAGAAGATCAATTGTATTTTGTAAGCAATCACATGTATGAGCAATTAAAAAAACGAATGACTGAAGAAGGTAAGCATGTAGAAGTAGAGGAAATAAAAGTGCACAAGGATGAATGGGAATGGGATGAGCGTGAATCCGTCTTTTTACAGTATGTAAAAAGTTTTGTACGTAATAAAGGGCTATATTTGGATGAAACGGACATTTATAATTTCCATATAAGTGCGAAAACAAATATGTTGACGATTCTAGGTGGTATACCAGGCGCTGGGAAATCTCGATTTGTGCAAGCTTATGCAGAAGCACTTGGATTACAGTATGGGGAAGAATTGGTTTGGATTCCGATTTCACCATCGTATCAAGAACCACATGATTTACTTGGTTACCTTCACCCAAATGGTACTTTTATTGAAAGTGAAACAAAATTAGTTAGGGCGTTAATGAAGGCAAAAGAAAATCAAAATCAACTATATATAATCGTTTTTGATGAAATGAATATGTCACATATTGAGCATTGGTTTACTCCATTTCTATCTGTTCTTCAACTTGAAAAACAAAACCGTATTCTAAATTTGTATGAAGGTGTACAAGAAAAAGAAAATCCAATTCCATCAACGATTGAAATTGGTGAAAATATTATATTTGTAGGTACAGTAAATTTTGATGAAACAACGAAAGAACTCTCAGATCGATTATTAGATCGGACGAATTTAATAACGTTACAAAAGATTCCGTTTTGTGAGATGTGTATGGAACAAGAGAAAATTGTATTACAACCACCTTTGAAAGTAACTGCAGGAGAATTTCGTATAAGCTGGGTCAGGAATAAAGCGATGATTGAGGTGTTTTCTGAAGAAGAGTTAGAACTATTAGATAAGTTACATGTTGTATTGTCATCACATGATATGTCAAAGGGAATTTCATTTCGATGTGCAAACGCAATCGCTACTTACTTGCAAAATATACCGTTCCAAAATAATCATTCCTATATGATCAGTAGAGAAGAGGGATTTGATTTACAAATCAAGCAACGTGTATTGACGAAAATAAGAGGTACTGAAATGATGGTTGGGTCTTTACTTTCTGAAGACGTAAAAAGGGGGGCGACATTACTACCTCTTTTGCAATCGCCACTTGCAAGCAGAGTATCTACATTTGAACACTCTTTAGCATATATAAGAGAAAAGCGTAGAGAACTGGAGCTGTATGGCTATGCAAAATGAAGGGCGATATGAAACAGAAATCGTTGATACGAAAGAAACACTCCCTTTTGTATTAAAGTTAATCATTGGAACTGAGGCGAAGGGGGAATATATTTTATTAAATCGTCTTTGTACATCTACTACAGCATTAGTTCAATGTATTTATAAAGTACAAGAATTAAAACCAATTAGATTGCATTACCATTATGAAAGTCCAATGAATATTACTTTTATATGGAATAAAGTATATGAGGGACAGAAAAATATAAAAGAGTCAAAATATGAAATAAATGAAAAAAAACAAAAGGTATTAATATATGAACATGGAAAAACGGAATTCTTTTATCCATGGCGTTGTGGATTATATCATTTTGAAGTGAATATAGAAGATAGAACATATTATGGCGCATTTCAAATCGTTCCCAAAAATTTTTTTGATGATCAATTTGAAATGATTCAAAACTATGTAAAGTCAATTTTGAATGAGTTGATTTTAGATAGAGGTTATTATAAAAAGACTTTCTCTGCACTTAGTGATATTGAAGATTCTTCTTATTTAGTGTTACTTAGAAAGTTGCCGCAAAAAATGAAAAAGATAAAGCAAATTTTTAAGAAAATAGAATCGAGTTCAAAATTTATACATGAATATAAATGGGAAGAAAAAGAGCGGAAAGCAACGAGAAAAGGAGCCATAGTGGCGGAAAGAAAACCGTATGCAAAATATTATAATCGTAAGTTTATAGAACAAAAAAATAGTAAGGAAAATGCATTTCTTAAATTTAAAGCGATGCAATTTTATTTCTATTTACTTGAAGCTGAAAGTTTTTTGCGTCAAACAATTGAAATATTAGAAAGAGCAAAAAGGAAGAAATCAGAAGAATTTCAAGCTGTAAAAACGATTATACAAACAATTGAGCGTAATGGATCAGTGACCGATAGAGAGAAACAAAAATATAAAAATATTCATTTACTAAAAGAGGCGGATTTGCGAAAAAGCTCTATGAAGATACAAGAATATAAAATATTAGCGCACTTTGTACATGAAAGTGTACAATACTTTCAAACTTTAATGCATTCTCCATTTTGGAGAGAAGTTTCCGAAACAGGTAACATGTACTCACATAATTTACCGATACCACATCAACAACTACTACAGCATTTAGATGTACTTCCACAATATACAGAACAATCTCCATCTTTATTATTTGTTTATAAACCAACATTTTTAGTGTATGAATATTACGCTTTTTTTATCGTTATTTCCATGTTAGAGCAAATTGGTTTTGAGGCTAGAAATTCCATTCGTGAACAAATTCAAGAACATTTTTATGTAGATGGATTACAGGATGGAACGACAGTAGTTTTACACCGAGATGATATTAGAGTACATGTCGCATTTAATGATTTAATTGAAACTCATCCCCTTATTGCATTAAGTAAAGGGAGTAATTTTTATAATGGAGAAGATACGAAGAAGCCAGACATTCGCTTAGACTGTTATGTAAAGGAAGAAGGAAAATACGTATATCAATCTTCTATTATTATTGAAGTGAAGTATAGCCCAATGTACAACATTTTTCAGCACGTTGGAAATACGAAGGCAACTGAGCAAATGTATAAGTACTGGTCTATAAAATATGTAGAAGAACAGGATGGAAAGAGAGTCTATTATCGAAGGGCCATTTATGAAGTTATTTGTGTATATCCAGGAAGTCATATGCATAGTAAAAAAATTGAGTCTGGATGTGGTGTGTTCTTGCAATTATATCCATATAAAACGAAACAAGGGGAAGAGAAATTAGCCGGAAAACATGGAATGGTACAAATTTTTGAGAAGTGGTTAAAAAGCATGAAGAAGTAAAAAAATCCTTTTTTATAAAGGATTTTTTTAGATTAAGAAGAAATATATGCTGTATGGAAGACAGCTTTATACGATTTGAATTTGTAAGTAATATAAATATATTGTTAGAAGAACGGTACATGAGGGATAAAAGACGATTAAGATGGAATTTAATTCGTTTTGCAGAATATAATAAGTCATAAATATTTTTAGTTGCATACGAAGATTTGTTCTTATATGATAGATAGTGAAAGCGTTATCAAAAACAGAGCGGCGATGGGAAAGGCGGGTAAATATGTTCCAGCGTGTTCAAACAAAAGAAGAACATTTTTGGTTCGAGCAACTATGGGGAGATTTTTGTGAAGAAAGAAACTTAATGTTCGTAGAACGTAATTTAAATCCATCACGATTTTTATTAATAGAAGATGAACATCATATTGGTACAGTAGAATGTATTAAGTATACGGAACCAGAGCAATCGAATTCTGAGTTTTTCTATCCGTTTTCTAAAAATGATCTAGTGAAAGATTTGAAAAATGTGTATGAAATAGGCAAGTTGAGTATTGCGAAAACGTCTCGTGGGAGAGGACACTTCAAAAGACTAACAGCTATTTTATTTATGCATGCATTAGAAACGAAAGCAGAATGGTATATTGCAGCAGTGACAAAAAGAATGTATATGTATTTATTAACACTCGGTTTCCCAATTGAACCGGTAGATAAGCCATTTCAGTTTCATGATACTTTACAAGGTGTACCAGTGCGAATTCATGCCCGAAAAGGGGCTACGCATTTGTATTCTTTAAAAGAATTTCGAGATGTGATTCAAGGGAATGCTCATGCACAGGCATTAATCGCAGAATACAGTAAGAATATTATGTTAACAAAATAAAGCGAAATGAATATGTATAATAAAGAGAATACTATTTTAATATGAAGTCATTCTTCATGAAAAAAGACCCTTATTATTTTAATAAGGGTCTAAAAATTATAATCCAAATATACTAAAAATCATTTTGCGGCGCTTCGGCTTCTTTTCTCGTTCATATGTTGGTTTTGAATCGGGAGTAATATATATTGGTTCTTCTTTCTTCAGGGAAGCTTCTAGCTTTTGAATTCGCTCTAACATTTCTTCCATTTCACGGCGATGTTGTAAAAGTTGGTACGTAACAACATCATTTGCCTTATCTTGCATTTGTTCTTCCATTCGATCTAGCCTTCGCGTAATAGTGTTTAATTGAGCTGCTAATTGCTCAAATTCATGTGATGATTTGTCTTGAACAATTGTATTTACTTGAGTTTTTAATTCTTCAACATCATTTGATGATGTTTTTTGAGTAGGGTGAGAGTTTTGAGACTGCTCTATTTGTGAAAGATGGAATTCTAACATTTGATCTAAATCTTCTTGTGTGAAAATAAAGTGACCATATTTATTTTTTTCTATCGTAAGATTTAATTGTTGTGCAATCCGGACAACAGCCTTTGGGCTAACACCTAATTTTTTTGCGATAAATGGTGTTTTATATTCCAAAATAATCCCTCCTATATATATCCTGTTGAATGATTTCGATCTATGAAGGAAGTTCCCTTCTAGTGTGACAAAAGAAGTGTGGAATCGGCAAAGAAAGTGTTTTTTCACGAAATGAACCTGTGAAGAATATATCGTTTATATAAAATGTTTTATCTTAAGATTTAGAACTATTTGACTAAGGGAAATGAATTAGATTATCATAATGATAAATATCTTTTTTATGTATGCATATAATATATAAAAAGGTGGTTGCTAATGTAGAATTTTGTTAGAGTATTAGAATGCTTACTTCACTTGAATAAAATTAAGTAGGAGGTGGCTTCCTTGCTTACAATGTAAGTAAGGAGAAGTATTTGGACATATATAGTATAAGTATAGTGATTGTTTTAATTGCCTTAACGGCATTTTTCGTCGCAGCAGAATTTGCAATTGTTAAAGTGCGAAGTTCACGAATTGACTATTTAATTGCAGAAGGAAATAATCGCGCAACATCTGTCAAAACAGTCATTACAAACTTAGACGAATATTTATCTGCTTGTCAGCTAGGAATAACAGTTACAGCTCTGGGGATTGGGTGGTTTGGTAAACCGGCGTTAAAGCAAATGTTTGACACGCTTTTTGTAAATTTGAACATTTCTACTCAACTAGCAGACATTTTTGCTGTAATTTTAGTGTTTTTGTTTATTACATTTTTACATGTTGTAGTAGGGGAATTGGCCCCAAAAACATTCGCGATTCAAAAAGCTGAACAAGTGAGTTTGTTTGTTGCTAAACCGTTAATTTTCTTTTATCGTATGGCGTTTCCATTTATTTGGCTATTAAATGGATCAGCCCGAATTATTACGAAGTTGTTAGGGCTGAAACCACCGAAAGGGCACGATGAGGTTCATTCAGAAGAAGAATTACGGTTGTTAGTTTCAGAAAGTTACAAAAATGGAGAGATTAATCAATCTGAATATAAATATGTAAATAAAATTTTTGAATTTGATGATCGTATAGCGAAAGAAATAATGGTACCCCGAACTGAGATGCATATTATAAGTAAAGAAATGCCTGCTGAAGAAGCTTTGCAAAAAATGTCTCGGGAAAAATATACGAGATATCCAGTTGTAGATGGGGACAAAGATCACGTAATAGGCTTTGTAAACTTTAAAGATATTTTCACAGATTTTGTGCAGCATAATGCAGTAAGTAATAAGAAAGTAGAGCAATATATTAGGCCAATCATTTTAGTTATCGACTCTATCCCAATACACGACTTATTTTTAAAAATGCAAAAAGAAAGAACGCATATTGCTATATTGATAGATGAATATGGTGGTACGTCTGGACTTGTTACAGTTGAAGACATTTTAGAAGAAATAGTGGGAGATATTCAAGATGAGTTTGATACGGATGAACAGCCAGAAATTCAACAAGTTAGTGAAACGAAAACAATACTAGAGGGAAAAGTACTTGTTAGTGAAGTGAATACGTTATTAGGTTTAACAATTGATGATAATGGTGTTGATACAATCGGTGGTTGGATTTTAACGAAGAATATAGAAATTGCTGAAGAGGATTTCATTGAAATTGAAAATTATAAGTTTTGTGTAAAAGAATTAGATGGACACTATATAAAGAGATTAGAAGTTACAAAAACTGTAGAATCAATTGTTATTTTAGAAGATGAAAAACAAATTTCATTTCAAGAACAAATTAGTTCGTAGACTCTGCTATATGGCAGGGTTTTTTTGAGCATAATATTTTTGGCAGAATAAGGGCTATGATACAATGGCATAAGCCAGACCTTTCACTAGGTGAAATGTTTTTGTATACATATATTTGGAAGGGGAAGAGTTATGAAAAAGCATTTATATATAAATGGAGATTGGAAGTCTGTAAACACTTATAAACCATTATACGCACCATATTCTGAAGAAACGTTAGCGGAAATTGCACAAGGAACGGAAGAAGATGTACAAGAGGCTGTTACTGCTGCAAAAAATGCAATGAAAAAAATGAATACATTATCTGCATATGATCGTGCGACTATTTTAGAGAAGGTTGCACAAAAAATGGATGAAAGAAGAGAAGAATTTGCAGAGATTATTGCAAAAGAGGCTGCAAAACCAATTCGTGCTGCGAGGGGAGAAGTAGATCGTACCGTTCAGACATACAAATTTGCAGCGGAAGAAGCGAAGCGTATATACGGCGAGACACTGCCACTTGATGCAGCACCTGGTGCAGATGGGCGTATTGCATACACAATACGAAAACCGATAGGGGTTATAGGAGCTATTACACCATTTAATTTCCCATTAAATTTAGTGGCACATAAAGTCGGCCCTGCAATTGCTGCCGGAAATACAGTTGTGTTAAAACCAGCTGATCAAACACCATTATCGTCTTACGCATTAGTTGAATTATTTGAAGAGGCAGGATTGCCAAAAGGAGCTTTAAATATTATTTCTGGTCCCGGTTCAACTGTAGGTGAGGCGATAGTTACAAATGATGATGTTGCTTCCATTACTTTTACGGGAAGTCCGAAAGTTGGAATTGGAATTAAGGCAAAGGCTGGGTTAAAGCGAGTTACGTTGGAACTGGGATCAAATGCTGCTGTTATTATTGATGAAGATGTAGAATTAACAGATGAAGTAATTGAACGTGTAAAATGGGGAGCATATGTAAACAATGGACAAGTTTGTATTTCGGTACAACGTGTTTTTGTACATGAAAAGAGAATGGATGAATTTCTTTCAAAGCTAAAGATAGCGATGGAAACAGTTATTGTTGGTGATCCATTGCTGGAAGAAACGGACGTATCGGCTTTAATTTCGAAAAAAGATGTAGAGCGAATAGAAATGTGGGTGCAAGAAGCTATTAAGGAAGGTGCTACTGTTTTATACGGTGGTAAGAAACGTGATGCAAGGATTTTTGAACCAACTGTATTAACAAATGTTCCAGAGTATGTATCTGTTCAGTGCCAAGAAGTATTTGGTCCACTCATGACAGTAAATACATTTAAAGAATTTGATGAGGCAATTGAGCAAGTAAATCATTCACGTTATGGTCTACAAGCAGGTGTGTTTACAAATAATTTGTTTAAAGCAATGCGTGCAATTGATGAGCTAGAGGTTGGTGGTGTCATGATTAATGATATTCCAACGTTTAGGGTAGATCATATGCCTTACGGTGGTGTTAAGGAAAGTGGTACGGGGCGTGAAGGAATTAAATATGCAATAGAAGAAATGACAGAAATGAAATTAGTGTGTATTAAAAAATAAAGTAGAGCGAGCTTAAATATCCTAATAAAAAACGAGCTGGAAATGTTTACGATTCCATACTCGTTTTTTTATTGTTTGTTTTACGTTTCTCGGAACGATTTAATTTAACCAAGTGTACCTTTTACTTCATTTCTTGTTTGAAAATAGCATCTTCTACATAAATTTGTTCTTTGTCAACAGCAGTGCTATGAGATAATACTAAACCGATTGGTGTTTCTATGCCTTTATTTTGAACAATTGTAAAAGGAACATTTTTTTCATTTGCTAATTTAATGTATTTTGATAAATGTGGGTAAGCAATGCCACCATTTAGGAATATTTGTAATGATTGAGAAGAGCGCATGCTACTAGCTACTTCAGAATATACATTACTTTGCATTACTTGACCGATAGTTAAAGCGATTTCTACACGCTCACGTAACGTAGTTAAATACATATTACGTTCTTCTGGTTTGTTCTGCTTTTGGCCGTAAATGCCTTCTTGGAGATAATCTTCCACATTTTTATTTACCATATTTTTCACACCTTTCATTTTCTATTGTACGAAAGAATGAAGCAGGATGCAAAAAAAGTCGCATCGAATGTAAAAAACTTTGAATGAAAGGAAGGAAAATGGAATGTATCAATCTAAACAATTAATAAGGACATTAAAAATTTTATCAACACATATTAACAAAATGTGACAATAATCTATTAACGAATCGCATTTTTTGTGTTAATATTCAAAATATAAAGGGTGTTCGTCGCATGGAAATGGAGGGAATGGGGGTTTTTCCAATCGATAAGGATATTAAAGAAGTATTTTGTTCGCACTTGAAAAACAACAGGCACCAATTCGTTGAGAACTGGAAAAACAAAATGATAATTTCCGATAAAGATCCATTTAAACTAGAAGCAGTTCAAAATGGAGAGGATTTATTAGAGTTAATTATCGAACTTACTATGGAAGAAAAAGATATAGATTATCTTCAGCCATTATGCGAGAAAATTGCTATTGAACGTGCAGGGGCAGATGCGAATATTGGAGACTTTGTTTATAATGCAAATGTGGGAAGAAATGAACTTTTCGAAGCGATGTGTGAATTAGATGTTAGCGCACGTGAATTGAAACCGATTATGGCCCAAATACATACTTGTTTTGATAAATTAATTTATTATACTGTTTTAAAATACTCGGAAATTATATCAAAAAATTTAGAGGAAAAACAGCAATATATTAATGAAACACATAAAGAAAGGCTGACGATTTTAGGGCAAATGTCAGCAAGTTTTGTACATGAATTCCGTAACCCACTCACTTCAATTATGGGGTTTGTTAAATTATTAAAGGCAGATCATCCAAGTTTATCTTATTTAGATATTATTTCGCATGAATTAGACCAATTAAATTTTCGTATTTCGCAATTTTTACTCGTATCGAAAAAAGAAATGTGGAATAAATCAGAACAATTTTGGCTTAATGATTTGTTTCAAGATATTATACAGTTCTTATATCCGAGTTTGGTCAATGCAAATGTTTCGATTGAAAAGAATTTACCGTATCCAATTCCACTTGTTGGCTATCGGAGTGAAGTGAGACAAGTATTTTTAAATATATTAATGAACTCAATTGACGCTCTAGAATCAATGAAAGAAGAGCGGAAAATTATCATTGATGTATTTGAAGAAGATCAATCGATTCGAATTGTGATAAAAAATAATGGGCCAATGATTCCAGCTGAAAGTGTAGAAATGATTTTCGAACCATTTGTAACTACTAAAAAGTTAGGAACTGGTATTGGATTATTTGTATGTAAACAAATTGTAGAAAAACATAATGGGTCCATCATGTGCCGTTCAGATAACGAATGGACAGAATTTCAAATTGTATTTCAAAAATAAACAGTCTACACCAAATGAATGGTGTAGACTGTTTTAATTCGTAAGTATAACGGCTTCTAATTTAGGATTTTTAGTTGAATAACCTAAAAGTGAAATTGTATATATGATGTTCGGTTCGACTTTGAAATTCGGTATAGTTAGTAAGACGCTGGGATTATCGGCGAGTGAAACTTCAATATCTGCTGTACCAGGACTAACTTCCAAAAAATCTGTTATTTGTTTAAAGAGTACATTTTCAAATAAATGATCTCCACCTTTTAAATCTACATTTACAACAGGGGTATCTGGAGAAAAATGTGCAAAGCGTATTTTTGCTTGACCAGCTGGTAAATGTGTATTATCAAGCATAGGTTGTAATTGTAGATGATTGTCACTATTTATTGCGGCAAAAGTATAAGTGTGATTCCCCATTATTGGTACTAAAGCTGAAAAGATGGGAGTTTCATTTCCAACAGGGACAATATCTATACGGTATTTACCTTGCACTAATGTTAAATAGGGACTAAATTGTTTAAATGAAATATTTTTAATAACCTTTTGCCCGTTTACTAAAATGTCAACCGCAGGTGTATTGGAAGCAGAGTGAAAAAAACGTATGTGTGACGGTAAAGCAGCTTCTTGTGAATCTCTTTTTTCATACGCCTGTACAAGTTTCGTAAGCGCATCGTAATATTTCATATATAGTTCTACATATTTTTTCGGATTTTTAAATTGATAGTAACGAGCGAGCTGTTCGTAACGTGCAGCTTCTTGTCCATATTTTTCGATTTCAGATTGAGACATGAATATTCCTCCTTTGTCATCATTAAAACTATATGCTTAACAAGAAAGAGGTTATGCGAAAAAATTGTTTTTTGAAGGAGAAAAGTTGAAAATTAATAAAGAGTATTGCTTATGGATAAGTGTTTTTTAGGCGAAAGAGCCTTATAATTTTCTAGAGTATACAGCAATATATCATCTATGTTGGATGATGATATACCGATTACAATGTATATTTCGAAATAAAAAATCTTAAGAGCGTATGAAGTAACACATCGAAAACATGTCCAAAAATCCTTAGGAAACTAGGGATTTTTTTAATAATGGGCAAATACACATACAAAGTGATAATTGTCCTACATAAATTATAAAGGAAAGGTAGTTTAAACATAAGGAAAGGAATAAAATATTGGGATGGGGATATCCAAAAAGGAATTGTGAATGGAGTTATGGACGATTTTGTGCTTTACGATGTAGGATGAATTTTGAATTTGTAACATTATTTTTTCTATTTACGTTAGCAAGTGGCAATATTAACCGATAAAAGAGCGTCGTGCCGAACTGATTAATGTGGTTAATCGGTTCTTTTTTTATTGTATAAAACGGAGGAGAATGTATGTGAAATATAGGTTTCTATAAAAATAATTGCTATGCATTTAGTAGGATTAATTGTCGATATTTGTTTGAAAATATGCAATATAAAGTAGGAGAATAGGAAGGAGTTTAAAGGGAGTTTCGTCGAAGTTTACACAATGTCGGCAATTTAGGGAAGCTGATATTATTTTAAGAAAATATGTAGTGAAGCGTTTATTTTATATAAAGGAGGGTTATTGGAGCGTATAGATAAGGGTTGGTCTTCGTTTTAAGTTCTGAATTTTCTGTTTTTGAAATTAATATTTAGCACTCATTTGTATATTTTATAATAGTTTTTTGATAAAATCACTGCTTTCGCAGAGGGTTCTTTTTTATGAAAGAAACGTCAATTTTCTTCATATATATATACAAATTGGAGAAATGGGGGAGCGCTATGCGCGATTACTTAATTAAACCACTTGTTGGTCAGCCGTATCCAATGATTTCACATGGAAAAGGTGTGTATTTGTATGATCAAAACGGAAATAAATATTTTGATGGCTCGTCAGGGGCAATTACGGCAGGTATTGGGCATGGCGTAAAGGAGATTGCAGATGTTATAAAAAAGCAAGCAGAGGAGATTGCTTTCGTTTATAGATCACAGTTTACGAGTGAACCAGCTGAAAAATTAGCGAAGAAATTAAGCGATTTAAGTGTAGGAGATTTGAACTGGAGCTTTTTTGTGAATAGTGGTACGGAAGCAAATGAAACAGCTATGAAAATTGCAATCCAGCATTTTCAAGAGCGAGGTATTCAAGGGAAGCATAAAATTTTGTCACGATGGATGAGTTATCACGGTATTACGATGGGAGCCTTATCAATGTCTGGGCATCCACTGCGCAGACAACGTTTCGTGTCAATTTTAGAAGATTATCCAACTATTCCAGCTCCATATTGTTTTAGATGTCCGGTGCAAAAGGTATATCCAACTTGTCAGCTTGCTTGTGCGACTGAACTAGAAAGATCAATTGAAAGAATTGGTGCAGAACATATCGCAGCTTTTATCGCTGAACCGATTATCGGAGCAGCTGGAGGCGCAGTCGTTCCGCCGAAAGAATATTATAAAGTCATTAAAGATATTTGCAGTCATTACGATATTTTATTTATTGCTGATGAAGTAATGACAGGGCTTGGTCGTACTGGCGCATGGTTTGCGATGGAGCATTGGGGTGTAGAACCGGATATTATGACTCTTGGTAAAGGTTTAGGAGCTGGATATACACCGATGGCAGCGACGATTGTAAGTGACCGTGTTATGGAGCCAATTTTACGTGGATCGCGTTCTGTAATGAGTGGGCATACGTTAAGTGCAAATCCATTATCTGCAGCAACAGCTCTAGCTGTTATTGAATATATGGAGAAACATAATCTACCTGAAAAAACAGCAGAAAAGGGAGAGTATTTAATAAAAGGACTACAGAAAGTTCAGCAACAATCGACAATCATTGCTGATGTGCGCGGAAAAGGGTTGCTGATTGGAGTAGAATTGCAACCGTTTACAAAAGCGTCGGAACTTATTTCGGTTGCAGCTAAAAATGGTCTTCTTTTATACCAAGCTGTTTCAGGGCAAGCAGGAAAAGAAGATAGTGCACTGCTTGTAGCACCGCCGATGACAACTACATATTCCGAGTTAGATGAATTACTTTCAATTTTTGCAAAAAGTGTAGAAGAAATGATGCAAAAAGGAGGGCATAGTATCGCATGACAACTATTACGAATACATTCGATAAATTAAAAGAGATAGAGGAAGTAATTTCTTTGTTCCACGATGATATGACATTAATGTTTGGAGGATTTGGGGGGATTGGATCCCCTCCATCTTTAATACAGGCGATTTTAGAAAAAGGAGTTACAAATTTAAATTTAATAGGAAATGACACGGGATTTCCTGATGTAGGAATCGGTCGTCTTGTTACGAATGAAAGAGTAAAATCATTAATTACTTCACATATTGGTTCAAATCCAAATGCAGGAAGACAGCTAAACGAAGGAAGGTTACAAATCGAGTTTTCTCCTCAAGGAACATTAGCAGAGCGTATTCGCGCTGGTGGTGTAGGACTTGGAGGTGTATTAGTTGATGTAGGTGTTGATACGATTGTAGAAGAGGGAAAACGTACAGTTGAAATGAATGACAAGACATATTTAGTTGAAACAGCATTAACTTCTGAGGTTGCAATTGTATATGCGAAAAAAGCGGATCCGTTTGGTAATCTTGTGTTTGATAAAAGTGCTCGTAATATGAATCCTCACGTAGCTATGGCAGGGGATATAACGATTGTAGAAGCAGAAGAAATAGTTCCACTTGGAAGTTTAGATCCAGAAGAAATTGTTGTCCCAGGAGTATTTGTAAATTATATCGTACCGTCGGAAGGAGTGAATTGGAAATGGGTATGGGCGTAGAAGTGAGAGATAAGATTGCTAGGCGCGCAGCGAAAGAAATACAAAATGGTATGATTGTAAATTTAGGTATTGGTATACCATCGCTTGTACCGAATCATCTTCCTGACGATATAAACGTTATGTTTCATGCGGAAAATGGAATTGTAGGTATGGGACCTACGCCAAGAAAAGGGAATGAAGACGAAAATTTATGTAACGCAGCAGGTTTACCGACTTCTCTAATTACAGGAGCGAGTTATTTTGATAGTTGCACAGCGTTTGGGATGATTCGAAAAGGTTTATTAGACATAACGATTCTTGGTTCATTACAAGTAAGTGAGAATGGTGATTTAGCGAACTGGATTGTACCAGGAAAACGCGTTCCAGGTATTGGGGGAGCGATGGATTTGGCACAAAAAGCGAAGCGGGTCGTTGTTGTGATGAATCATGTCGATAAGTACGGAAATGCAAAGATTGTTTCGGAGTGTACATTACCATTAACTTCAAAGAAATGTGTAGATGTAATTATTACGGATATGGCAGTTATGGAAGTGACGCAGGGTGGACTCGTTTTACAAGAATTAATGAGTCCATACACAGTGGAAGATATAAAACAACATACAGAAGCTGATTTCAAAATTGGCTCTAACTTACTAGTAATCGAATGAGGGGAGATGTAATATATGGAGCAATTAAAAAAGAAAATTTGTGATTATATCGAGAGTCATGAAGAGGAAAGCGTAAAATTTTTAAAACGATTAATTCAAGAAAAAAGCGTATCTGGTGATGAAAGTGGTGCGCAGGCAATTGTGATTGAAAAATTACGTGAGCTAGGTTTAGATCTTGATATTTGGGAACCTTCATTTTCTAAAATGAAAGATCATCCTTATTTTGTATCACCGCGTACAAGTTTTTCAGATAGCCCGAACATAGTGGCAACTTTAAAAGGAAGTGGCGACGGGAAATCTATGATATTAAATGGACATATTGATGTCGTACCAGAAGGAGATGTGAATCAGTGGGACCATCACCCTTATAGTGGTGAGCAAATAGGGAATCGTATATATGGTCGTGGAACAACGGATATGAAAGGCGGCAATGTCGCACTGATGCTTGCGATGGAAGCTATTATTGAATCTGGTATTGAATTAAAAGGAGATATTTATTTCCAAAGTGTAATTGAAGAAGAAAGTGGCGGGGCAGGAACATTAGCGACTATATTACGAGGATATAAAGCAGATGGTGTCATTATTCCAGAACCAACAAATATGAAGTTTTTCCCGAAACAACAAGGGTCCATGTGGTTTCGTCTACATGTGAAAGGCAAAGCAGCACACGGTGGAACGCGTTATGAAGGAGTAAGTGCAATTGAAAAAAGTATGTTTGTTGTAGATCATTTGAGAAAATTGGAAGTGAAGAGAAATGACCGAATTACAGACCCGTTATTTAAAGGAATCCCCATTCCAATTCCAATTAATATTGGGAAAATTGAAGGTGGGAGTTGGCCAAGTTCTGTTCCTGATTCATTAAATTTAGAAGGAAGATGTGGTATTGCGCCGAATGAGACTATAGAGGCAGCAAAAGAAGAGTTCGAGAATTGGATCGCTGAATTAAATAATGTGGACAATTGGTTTGTTGAAAATCCTGTAGAAGTAGAATGGTTTGGAGCGAGATGGGTTCCTGGTGAACTAGAAGAAAATCATGAGTTAATTACAACACTAGAGCATAACTTTGTTGAAATCGAAGGGAATGAACCGATTATTGAAGCATCTCCGTGGGGGACTGATGGGGGTTTATTTACACAAATCTCAGGTGTACCAACGATAGTATTTGGTCCAGGAGAGACGAAAGTAGCACATTATCCAAACGAATATATAGAAGTTGATAAAATGATAGCTGCCGCAAAAATTATTGCATGTACATTACTAGATTGGTGTGAGGTGAAAAAATGAAATACTATGAATCTTTTAGAGAACAGACGGATGGCTATACAGTAGAAGGCGTTTTAGATTATTTTAATAAACGTATTCGAGTAGACCACTACACAGGAAATATTGAGAGGATTATCCAAACAATTGACGAATTAGCAGAGAAGCATTCTTTCACTAAATGTATTATTAAAGGAAAGGGAGAGCATGTTTCTACATGGCTCTCTTTCGGTTTTTTATTGGAAGCAACAATACCGCATTATTTTCAAGGTCACGATGCATACTTCTTCGTGAAATTTATTAATGATGAAAGACGAAATAGTATTCATTGGGCTGAGGAAGATACCATTTTAAGCGGTGTTAAAGCAAAAGAAGTAAAGGAAAAAATAGTACCAGAGAAATTTTTATTAAGAAAAGCGATAGAAGAGGATGCGGAAGAATTAGCGGCTGTCTTTGGAAAAGTATTTGAAGTTTATCCGACTCCTTTAAACGAAGCGAGTTATGTAAAACAAACGATGAAGGAAGACGATACAATATACTATGTGTACGAATTCGAGGGGAAAATAATTAGTACAGCATCTGCAGAAATGAATATAAAAGAAGGAAATGCAGAATTAACGAATTGTGCTACTTTACCCGAATATCGTAAGCATGGGTTTATGAAAAGTTTACTAATTAAGTTAGAAGAAGAACTGCAAGAAAAATCGATTTTCTGCTCCTATACAATTGCTCGATCGCTTTCTTTCGGAATGAATGCGGCCTTTCATCAGTTAGGTTATACGTATACAGGAAGACTGGCGAACAATTGCTACATTTTCGATAAGCTGGAAGATATGAATATATGGGTGAAAGATTTGTCTAAATAGTACGGTATAAAAAATGGAACGGAATCGTCATGCTTATAATCGCATATAGGTATGCCGGAAATTCGGCATGTGATTGCTGAATTTTCGGCAAAAGGGGGGATGACATTGCTAGCAGTTTCGACACAAGAAGTCATTGAAGCGATTTTGGGCAGTATTGATGAGGCTATACACGCAGTAGATGAAAATGGTATTACAATTTTCTATAATACTGTAGCTGCAAAACAAAATGGGTCAAAAATTGAAAAAGTGTTAGGAAAACATTTGTTAGAAGCGTTTCCTTCTTTATCTAGGGAAACGAGTACGTTAATGAAAGTGTTAGATACAAAAAAACCAATCGTTCATCAAGTTCAGCATTATCAAAATTTAAATGGGGAAGACATTTGTACAGTAAATACGACGTTACCTATTTTTATAGATGGAAATATTGCTGGGGCTGTTGAAATTGCAAAGGATTATTCCACAGTTCAAAAACTTACGGATACAATTGTAGATTTGCAGTCAAAAATAAAGCGGTCATCTAGAAAAAAAGCAATTAAAAAGCATGTTGCATTTGAGACGATTGTGACGGATGATGCTCGATTTAAACAGACGAAAGAATTAGCACAAAAAGTAGCGCCAACTGATGCAAATGTTTTAATATATGGGGAAACAGGAACAGGGAAAGAGTTATTTGTACAAGCGATTCATGAAGCTTCTAAACGGAAGAACAAGCCATTTATTGCACAAAACTGCGCAGCTTTGCCAGAGTCGCTATTAGAAAGTTTATTGTTCGGAACGACGAAAGGTAGCTATACTGGGGCAATTGAACGAGCGGGATTATTTGAACTTGTAGATGGTGGGACATTGTTTTTAGACGAACTGAATTCAATGCCTCTCGATTTACAAGCGAAAATGTTACGTGTATTAGAAGATGGTGTTATTCGTCGAATTGGTGATAATAAGACGAGAAAAGTAGATGTTCGCGTTATTACTGCAATGAATCAGCCACCAGAAATATGTTTAAGAGAGAATAAAATTCGTACTGATTTATATTATCGATTAAATGTCTTTTCATTATATATTCCGCCGCTACGTGAAAGAACTGAGGATGTCTTATTATTAGCGTCTTATTTTTTGAACGAATATAATAAAAGTTATAAAAAAGGTGTACTTCAAATGGATAAGGAAGCGAAAGAAAGACTACAAGCTTATCAATGGCCTGGCAATGTTCGTGAGCTAAAACATACGATTGAACATGCTGTCATTATTGCAGAAGGGGATACACTAACAGCCAATTGTTTACCGCGTACATTTCGGAAAGAGAATCTGCCAAAGAATAAGAGCATATTGCCACTTAGAGAAGCACTTCATCAAACGGAAAAGGAATTAATAGATCAAGCGTTAATTGAAACGGAAGGGAATATATTACAAGCTGCAAAAATGTTAGGTATCCCTCGCCAAACGCTTCAATATAAATTGAGTAAGTACGACAAAACCGCCGAATAATTGGCGGTTTTTGTGTGTTTGCACCAATAAAAGAGCGTTTACATATATAAAAAGTAATGAATATGATAGTATGTATGGATTTTATACAGTGCTTACAAATATTTTTTCGTTTATGTAATAGCGTTCACCGTACATTTACTTATCAATAATGTAAAGTTGGCATAACTATTGCTTATATAAAGGATGAGCGTATAAAAAGGGGGAATAGCAATGTTACATGATGTATACAAACCAAATCGTCACTGGAAGGATATCGAGTTGTGGAAGGATGTTACTGAAGAGCAATGGAATGACTGGGTTTGGCAATTAACGAATACGATCAAAACTTTGGATGACTTAAAGAAAGTGATCAATTTAATACCTGAAGAAGAAGAAGGTGTTAAAATTTCAACAAAAACGATCCCGTTAAATATTACACCGTACTATGCTTGGCTAATGAATCCTGATGACCCACGCTGTCCGATTCGGATGCAATCTGTACCGATCTCGGAAGAGTTATATAAAACAAAATATGATTTAGAAGATCCGCTTCATGAAGATGAAGATTCACCAGTTCCAGGGCTAACACATCGTTATCCAGACCGCGTATTGTTCTTAGTAACGAATCAATGTTCTATGTATTGTCGTTATTGTACACGCCGTCGTTTTAGTGGACAAATTGGAATGGGTGTGCCTAAGAAACAATTAGATGATGCAATTGGTTACATTCGTGATACACCACAAGTACGAGATGTATTAATTTCTGGTGGTGACGGTCTTCTTATTAACGATAAAATTTTAGAATATGTATTAAAAAATTTACGAGAGATTCCGCATGTCGAGATTATTCGTATCGGAACGAGAGCGCCGGTAGTATTCCCGCAGCGTATTACAGAAAACTTATGTAATATTATTAAAAAATACCATCCAGTATGGTTAAATACACATTTCAATACTTCTATTGAAATTACAGAGGAATCGAAAAAAGCATGTGAAATGCTAGCGAATGCTGGTGTTCCAGTTGGAAACCAAGCAGTAATTTTAGCTGGTATTAACGACAGCGTTCCAATTATGAAAAAACTTATGCATGACTTAGTAAAAATCCGTGTACGTCCATACTATATTTATCAATGTGACTTATCTGAAGGTATTGGTCATTTCCGTGCACCAGTATCTAAAGGTCTTGAAATTATTGAAGGTTTACGCGGTCATACATCTGGTTATGCGGTTCCAACATTCGTTGTAGATGCACCAGGAGGCGGCGGGAAAATTGCGCTTCAACCAAACTATTTAATTTCGCAAAGTGCAGATAAAGTTGTGCTTCGTAACTTTGAAGGTGTTATTACAACGTATCCAGAGCCAGAGAGTTATATCCCAGGAAGAGCAGAAGGGTACTTTAAAGAAATCTATCCAAACTACGAAGAAAAACGTTCAGATGTTGGTATCGCAGGTCTTATGAGTGATAAGAAATTTAACCTTGTTCCAGACGACTTACAGCGTATGAGCCGTCGTAAAGACTATGAAGATAATGACACTCATGCATCACTAAAAGATAAACGTGATAAGCGTGATCAACTTAAAGATAAAAAGTATCAATCGCAAATGGCTAAATTAGAAGAAAACGACAAAAAAAATGAGGGTGATGCAGTATGAATTGTATGTGGTGTGACAGTACAGAAGCGAAAGAAAGCTTGAATACTGTATATTGGGAATTACCAGATGGTACGAAAGCCATTGAAATCCAAGAGACACCATGCATTTCTTGTTCCTCATGTGGTATGGACTATCAAGCAGATCAAACAGTGAAAGAAATAGAAGATCAATTGTTTCTAATTTATACGAAAGATTTACCAAAACAACTAACATATGAAGAATTAATGGGAAGACCACGTCTATTAAAAAGAAATTATTTCGACTTTTAACCAGCTTTTATGCTGGTTTTTTTCTTTTTTGCCTTGTATAATGTATCCAAGTTAGAAAGGCAGGGAATATTTTTGAAAAAGACATTTTACCACTATATGATGAAGCATCGTGCAGCTTTATTTAGTAATGAAGTATCGAATTTAGCAGAAGCAATGTATGATGATTTAAGCTTTCCAAAGCAATCTGAAGATTATGATGAAATTAGTTCATACTTAGAGTTAAGTGGATTGCTAGAAAGTATGTCTATATTTGATGAAGCTTGGGATTTATACATACAAGAGAGATAAGAACTATATGAAATTTTTGACGTGAAGCTAGTCTATTTGCTAGCTTTTTTTACGTTGTAAATAATTTTTTTATACGGTGATATTTTTTATTGAAAAAATTTATGAATATACGCTTCTGTGATAAGCGTTTTTATGTAGGTTGCATATACTGTTATCAAAATCACGACGTCAAAAAAAGGAGAGATATAGATGGCGAGAAAAAAGCAACCTAAATATAACGTAGGGGACATAGTCGTGATTACGCTATATGGAACCGTTGGTAAAATCACAAATATGAAGGTTTTAGATGGAGTTTACGTTTACGAAGTCAATAATCACGATGGGTTTTACGTAGAGCAAACGTTGCAGCACGTTTCAGAGCAAGATATGAAAAAAGGTGAAACTGAGTGGATTGAATTAAATTATAATTTCACATTTGGTGATCTCGTGCAAGTAACAGGATACGATAAAGATGTGTTTCGAATTGTTGGTTTTCGTACAGAAGTATGGAGATATAAAAATGACGCATGGGAAGATACTATATACGAATTGTCACGAATTACGGATGGTGAATGGTTAGAAGCGGATGAATCAGATTTAACGTTACTTGCCAATGCTCAAACGGCAAATGCAATTTTGAAGAAAATGAAACAAGATAAAGCTGGTATGAATAAATTAGATTTAGGAAAATTAAAGTCAATTAACAACTCAAAAAAAGTGAGTGTTAAGACAAATCGTCAAGAGATCATTGATGGATTACTTGATATTTATAACGATTATCAATTGTTATTCGATACATTTAAAGATGAAGAATATAAAATTGTTATGGATGTTGTTCATAATTATTTAGTTAAATTGACAGAGAAAAAATAGTTAACTAGAAAGAGAGAATGAATTGAACAACAACATATGCAGTATAAGGTATGCCTACAATTATTAAAAAAATAAAAAGCCATTTAATAAGAGAGTCTGCCCATTGATCTTCATGCATGAACTCTTCTTTTGTTTGCCCTACTTCTTGTTCTACCTCATATTGGTATTCCATAATTAAATCCCCCTTTTTGATAGCTTGTACTACCATCGTATGCATCTCGTCCAAAGGATATGACCTATAAAAAAAGAAAAACTATTTTTCTAATCTCATATACATAATTTTGAGATTTTTTCATAAAACAGAAATAAAGGAGTGATGCTCATGAAGGAAATTGAGGTCGTAATTGATACGGAAGAGATTGCGGAGTTTTTTTATGAGCAACTAATTGAAAGAGGGTACGTCCCAAAACGAGAAGAAATTGAAGATCTCGCAGATATTACATTTGAGTATTTATTAGAAAAATGTATGATTGATGAAGTTTTTGATGAAGAGGATGAGTGAAAGTAACGGCGGGCTTAACTCGTCGTTTTTTACTCTTTACAAACTTGTCACAAATATAGTCGGAAATTATTGGTATAATTAAAAGAAAATTTTACTCAAGAGGTGAAGGGATGTTCAAAAAAATTATTGATTCTTTATTAGGTAGGAAAAAAAATCGTTCGTATTCTAGTAGTGATTATCGCCATAGAGGTCGCTCTTATTCAAGTAGCGATTATAAACGACGTTCATCTGGTTATGGGCATCAGCATTATAAAAGAAAACGTAAAAGTCGTAGCTTCTTTTCAAGTAGCTGATGAAATGGCGTCGTATACTAGCTTTATTTGATAGACCACTGCGAAAAAATACAATCGTTGCAGAACGTTATAAAATTGAATCAATAATTGGAATGGGCAGTTATGGGGTTACATATGTCGTTAATGATTTACAAATAAATAGAAATAAAGTCTTAAAACAATTAAGACAGAGTAAACAAAGATATGAGTCTGGTAGAAAATCATTTGAACAAGAGAAAATGATTTTACAAACATTAAATCATCACGCAATTCCTAGTTTATATGATCATTTCGTATGGGAGAAAAAAAGCTTTTTCGTGATGGAATATATGCCTGGTAAAAATTTCGAAGATTATATTTTCTTAGATGGGCATGTATATACAGAACGTGAAGTTTTAAAAATTTTATATGAAATATTAGAAATTGTATCGGTGTTTCATAATAAAGGTATAATTCACCGAGATTTACGCATTCCAAACATATTAATGAAAGAAAACCAAATTAGTATTATTGATTTTGGATTAGCTAAATTGAAGGGTGAGGGTGATGAACGAGCTACAGCTTATGAAGGTGAACAAGCTTTGATGCGAGAAGTTCACTTTCGTAGCGATTTTTATGCGCTTGGTCATTTCTCGTTATTTTTATTATATGCAGGCTATGAATCTAATGAAAAACATGAAAAACCATGGTATGACGAATTAACTTTGGAAAATTATAACCGTGAAATGCTTATGCGAATGTTACAAATAAAAACGCCGTACTATGAGAATGTACAAGATTTAAAAAAAGATATAGCTTTTGCTTTAGAAAGGATGGAGGTTCCGTGTTTCAAAAGTTTTTAGCAAGTGTTGGTATTGGTAATGCAAAAGTAGATACAGTTCTTGAAAAAGATGAGTATATTGTTGGAGAAGAGATACTAGGGAAGGTTCATATAACTGGTGGTTCAGTTAGTCAACAAATTGAAAGCATTTACTTAACATTATCGACGTCGTATGTACGAGAAGTGGATGATAAAAAAGTAACAGCAACATATGATTTAGAGCGAGTTCGTTTAACAGAACCTTTTTCTGTTGAGCCGAATGAAAAAAAAGAAATTCCATTTTCATTTATAATGCCAGTTGAAACCCCGCTTACACTTGGAATGAAAACAGTTTGGGTGCATACAGGTCTTGATATTAAACGAAGTATAGATCCAAGTGATCGTGATTACATTCAAGTGTTGCCCAATGCACTATTAAATAGTGTGTTAGAGAGTGTAAATCA
The DNA here is from genome assembly GCF_044908765.1 of Bacillus sp. RC251. Lineage (NCBI taxonomy): Bacteria > Bacillati > Bacillota > Bacilli > Caryophanales > Bacillaceae > Bacillus > Bacillus sp. RC251. The sequence continues at coordinate 1,271,960 of NZ_JBIYDP010000001.1, forward strand.
ATTAGGTTTTAAAGCGCGTCATATAGAATGTGAAGAATTACCATATCGATTACGTAAGCAAGTTCCGTTTGCACAAGAATTTGAGTTTGTTCCTGTTTCCGGAGAGTATTATGGGAAATTAGATGAACTAGAATTATTAATCTTACCAAGCGTTTACGATCGCCTAGAGATTATTATGGAAGTAGACAGAAAATCTCGCGGATTAGCAGGTTTATTTGCAGAAGCGCTTGATCTTGACGAGAAAGTGATTCGCTTTACAGTAACGAATGAAGATATTCCAACAATGCAAGAAAAAATTAACAATTATATTTTTAAATAAACTATGCATAAAAAAGAAATGGAGAGGAAAACTAAAACAACCGCTCCATTTTTTTGTATAGTGAGGTTATGTATGTGAAACGATATCGACATTTATACTTGTTAAGTTTTACGCTACTCATTTGTTTTGTCGTATTATCACTTTCGTATCATACCGCTTGTATTGAGAAATTTGACAATATAGTCGCGCATTTTATTCAAAGCTTTCGAAACGATTACTTGACAGCTTACTTTACTTGGGTGTCTTTTATCGGTTCCAAAAGAATATATTTTCCGTTACTCATCATTCTTGTAATGTATTTTCTCGTTAGAAAAAAGTTGCTTAGTGCATTACTTCTAACAATTAATTATTATGGATCTCGTTATTTAAACAGTATGCTTAAACTATGGTACGAACGAGCAAGACCTGATGTAACGCAGCTTGTTACTGCAACTGGATATAGTTTTCCGAGCGGTCATACGATGAATGCTACTGCTTTTTTAGGATTTATTGCATACGTCACAATTACTGAAGAACGTATTACATTGCATAAAAAATTGTTGATTATTTTTATAGCGAGCTTTGTTGTATTATCTATTTCAGTTAGCCGAATATATCTTGGCGTTCACTATCCATCTGACATATTAGCAGGATGGGCAGCTGGCGGTAGCTGGCTCGTTTTATGTGTTATATTTCATAAAGCGTTCATTAAAAAAGAACCTATGTCATAATAGGTTCTTTTTCCATTGGTTCAACATGAATGTGTGCATGGTAAATGCCAAACTTTTTCCGAAGCATTGCCTCGATGTTGTCAGTAATACAATGACTTTCACCAACCTCCATACGAGCATCTACCTCGATTGTAATATCAACGTACGTTTGATTCCCGTACATACGCGCGCGAATGTCTACGATGTTTTCCACGCCACCAATATGTTCAATAGCACCAGCGTACTCTTCCATCTTATCTGGATCGATTCCATCCGTTAACATATGAGAAGCTTCTACGAAAATCTCCCATGCAGTTTTACAAATAATAAGGCCGACAATTAAAGCGGCAATAGGATCTAAAATAGGCATTTGGAACTGCGAACCGACAATACCTACTACTGTACCGATACTTACGAGAGCATCTGATAAATTATCCTTTGCAGCGGCTTCTAATGATTTACTTTTTGTTCGTGCTGCAATCTTTTTCGTATACAAATATACAAAGTACATAACGACAGCAGAAAATAAGGCTACCCATGCAGCAAGTACATTAGGCGCTGCTTGTTTCGGATTAAAAAAAGATTGAATGGCGCTAATAACAACTTCTAAACCGACCGTTGCCATAATAAAAGAAGCAACAAGTGATGCAATTTGTTCTGCTCGTGAATGCCCATAAGGATGATCTGGGTCACGAGGTTTACGAGAGATTTTTAGACCAATTAATATCGCTAAAGAAGCACCGATATCCGTTAAGTTATTTAAACCGTCAGCACGTAATGCGCTAGAGAGGGTAATATAACTGATGATAATTTTCATAGAGGATAAAAATATGTAGGCCATAATGCTGACAATAGCACCTTTATCAGCTTCTTTATGAGAAAGAGTATCCATTTTGATCACTCACCTTTCTACAAGGAATTTCTTTCTATAAATAGAGTACCAAACGAAACTCGTGTGGGTCTATACAAACATTGTTGACGTTTTTTAGGTTTTTAAGAAGGGGATAACAAAGTTTCATTAAGGAAAAATATGTTGTAAAGTGCAAAGTTAGGGTGTGAACGCGATTTGGATCGAGGGGATAGGGAAAAGGATAGATGTATTATGATGAATCCGTATACTACACCGCTCAAAGGTGATTGGGCAAAATAAAAACCCTCTAGAAAATATATTTTAGAGGGTCTTCATCTTAGTATGCTTCTAAAAACTCAGTAACTTGCTCTTCAGTTTTTGCGTTAGCACTATGTAAGTGGCCTAGTTTCTCACCATTTTGATATACAAGTAAACTTGGAATACCCATTACTTGATACTCTTCAGCGATACTTGGGAATTCATCTTTGTTAATAGAATACCATTCAAACTTATTGAACTCTTCCATTACATCTCCGATAAAGTTGTCCATACGCACACAATCTGGGCACCATGTAGTAAAGAACTTAACAACTACTGGCTCCTCACTTGCGATGATGTCTTTGAATTCCTGTTCAGATTTGATTTCTTTCATGTTTTTGTCTCCTCTCAATGTCACACGGATAAGCTAGTATTTTTATGCAAAATCCGCGATTGCAAACATTTTGCAAACATTAGTGTTTTTGAAATAGGTTGTTTGCAAAATCTTCGACTGCTTTTTCTTGTAGGCCTGGTACGACGTGTGAGTAGGTGTCCAATGTGATACCTACTTTTTTATGTCCTAATCGTTCACTTACGATTTTCGGGTGAATACCCTGTTTCAACATTAATGTCGCATGGGTATGCCGTAGATCGTGGAAACGAATATCAGGAACCCCACATTTCTTTATAAGCTTTTTCCAGAGCTGTGTCAAACTTCTGAAATTGCAGGGGTTACCATTATATGTTGAACAAACTAAATCATAATTATTATATCCATCTCCATACCGTGCTTTTTCTTTTGGTTGGAGTCGCGACTCAGTTAGATACAATACTTGGAAGTAATAGTGCTATTCGTGAAGCGACAATCTTTTTCTTTATCGGAAATGAGTTGCTTTCACTTTTAGAAAATGCAGGGCGTATGGGAATCCCGTTACCTTCAGCGTTAACAAACGCAGTAGAAGTTTTAGGTAGTAAGAGCAAAAAAACAAGCTCTGAATATGATAATAAAAAAGGAGTTGTTGAATAATGGGTTATATTGTAGATATTTCTAAGTGGAATGGAGACATTAATTGGGATGTAGCAGGACCGCAATTAGATTTAGTAATTGCACGTGTGCAAGATGGTTCGAATTATGTAGACCCTTTGTATAATGGATATGTACAAGCGATGAAATCAAGGAATATTCCTTTTGGAAATTATGCATTTTGTCGTTTTGTGTCTATCAACGATGCCAAAAAAGAAGCACAAGACTTTTGGGCTCGTGGTGACAAATCAGCTAAGTTTTGGGTAGCTGATGTTGAAGTGCAAACAATGAGTGATATGCAAGGTGGGACACAGGCGTTTATCGATGAACTACGCCGACTAGGAGCTAAAAAGATAGGGTTATATGTAGGGCATCATACGTATGATTCGTTTGGAGCGCGTAATATACAAGCTGATTTTGTATGGATTCCGCGATATGGCGGCAATAAACCAGCATATCCTTGTGATATTTGGCAATACACGGAGACAGGTAATGTGCCAGGTATCGGCAAATGTGATTTAAATCAATTAATAGGTAATAAACCACTTTCATGGTTTACTGGAGTAGATGAAACAATTGCAAATAGTCAATATGATTCTAGTTGGTTTATAAAACAAGACGGTGTATTTAAGTTAAATACATCTATTAAACTTCGTACCGCACCATTAACTGATGCTCCAATTATCGCTACACTTAATGCAGGAGATGAAGTAAAGTATGATGCATTCGGTTATGAAAAAGACGGTTATGTATGGATACGTCAACCACGTTCAAACGGATATGGTTACATTGCAACTGGTGAAACTTCAAACGGAAAACGTGTTAGTAGTTGGGGTTCATTTAAATAAAAGAATAGTTTGATTAACATAAATAAGAGCCGTCCTATTGGGCGGCTTTTTTTAATTTATATTCACTAATTCATCCAACTTAAACTCGGTATTCAAACCGAAAACGACGTACTCTTAGAATAGAGCACGTCGTTTGTTATGAAGTGAACCCCGAAAACGGAACACCAATCAAAACACCTAAACCACTTGTTCCCTAAATTCTTTAGGGGATAGGTGGTTTAATTTTTCTTGAATTCGCACACAATTGTAGTAATGAATGTATTCTAGCACAATCTTTCGCACAGTTGTGTTGGATACTTTTGTTATCTCTTGTGAATAGAAAGCTTCACTTTTCAAATGACCAAAGAAGCTTTCCATGACGGCATTATCATGGCAATTTCCTCTCCGGGACATGCTGGTGATAATGCCGTTTTCTTTGGCATACGCTTGAAATTCTTTTGCTGTATAAATACTTCCTTGATCCGAGTGAAGAAGGACATCTTTTACTCTTCGCCCTCTCATTGCTTGTTTCAATGTCTTCATCGCTAATGTCAGTGTTTGTGATTCGCTGAGGACACAACTAATAATTTCACGATTAAAGGCATCCATGATCGTTGATAAATACAAGGTACGCTCTCCAAATAAGAGGTACGTCACATCTGTAAACCACTTTTCATTTGGTCTGGATGCATCGAATTCACGCTCCAATCGATGAGGGGCTACCATTGGTTCCGCACCATTGATATATTTCTTTTTCTTTCGACGTACTTTTGAAAGAATGTGATTTTGTCTCATGATTCGTAATACTTTTTTATGATTGACACACAGTCCCATTTTTTGAAGAGTAGCGGTCACTCTTCGATATCCATACCGAAATTTATGCCTAAGACGGATGTCCTTTACTTTCTCTTCTATATCATCTTTCCGATCTTCCGTTCGTTGTAACCAGCGATAAAATGTGGAACGGGGTAATTCTAATACGTTACACAATTCTTTTATCGTTATTTTTGTTTTTACATTTTTCCATAAAGTAACTACAGTTTCTGGTTTCAGCCTCTTTCGATTTCCAGATACTTTCCCCATACAAGTAATTTTGTTTTTAAATGCTTATTTTCTAGACGTAGTTGTTCTAATTCACTGAGCTCTTTTGGTCCTTTTCCATAAGAATATTGTTTTCCTACAGGTTGTTGAAAACGATATGTTTGATCTGTACGATACCATTTCATCCATGTCTTAATTTGGGAAACATTTTTAATTCCGAGTTTCTCCATAATTGTACGATTTGAATAACCATCTTTCTTCATTTCAATTACTTTCCACTTTGTTTCTTCTGGGTAATGAACTCTTGTCGTCATACGAAAAAACACCTCCATTGAATTTGCATACTTAGTATGCGAATTTAGGAGGTGTTTTTTTCATGTACCACTATTCGGGTTCACTTCACATTGTTTGTGAGAAACAAGAAGGTGAGCTTCAATTAAAAGAAACGAATTGGATTTGTGAAAATTGTGCCCGAATTACGCATGAACAAGGTATTGAAAGAGATACCTATACCCTTTTACACCTTATTCCATAAATAAGAAAGCTGGTGGGCTTCTGATTCAAGAGCTATTAAATGATCATTATTAATAGTGTTATTTGTATACATTTTGTTCTTTTGGATGTTAAGGACAGTATAATTCACATCGTTATATTTATTTGAAAATGTTGATTCATTTAATAATGTCAGTGTTGAATTGATGTTATATTTATCAATTCGCTCTTTTTTTCCTTTGAAAAATAGTTTAATAAGATGCGGCTCATCATTAATGAGCAAACCGAGTTCAGGTGATGAGCGGACGATTAAATTATCTGATAACCAATGTGATTTACCTGGATCAAACCAAGAGACTTCTTTGTTTTTAATAAATTTTTTGTACTGCTTTATAACATCAATGTAGTTTTGCTTTTTCTTCTGATCAACAGTTTGTACTAATGTTTCAAAACAATCAAAAGGTAGTTCGTTTTTATGAAATTTAATAACAGTTTCTCGTAATTGTTTCCAGTAATCAAAAACCGGGTGATATTCAGGTTGAGATTTTAAATTCTTTACAAAATTTGTTTTAGCTGCACTACTTTTCAGTGTGAAGTCTAAAAATTGTGTAAGTCCCACTTTAATTTCCGCCATGTTACACCTCCTTTCCAAATGTTACTAATTCAATATTGGAAAGGGAAATCCTGCATTTTTAAGGAGGTGAACTAGATGCTAGAAAAACCGATGTTCATACACAATGGCTATTGTATTTCTTGAGCTTGGTATTCATGGAATACTTTCTAAGAGGAGGTAACAGCAATGGATCTACACCCAGTAAATGATAATAATACGAAAAAAACATTGGAAGGGTTTTTAAAAGCAGTGGGAAAAGACCAAAAAGAAGAGAATGAAAAATCAAAGAAACCAAATAAAGTAGATGAGTGAAGCGCGCTATCGTTAAAATGACGAATAACGTGCTTGTATATTTTTTTATAAAGCGTATGCATATTCATGGATTTACAGATATTTGTTACGTGGGCATAGTGTTTTTGATAAATAATATTATGGAAATAAAAGGGAATGAGATTATATAAAAAAAGGTCCTGTTGTTTCCAACAGGACCTTTCCTAAAATGGCAAAGAGTAACTCTTACCTTACTATTCTCGTATATATTACATGAAAAAGATAGATGTGTATACAACAAGAAATTCCGATATAATTATTCTGATATAGTATTTAAGGGTAATAAGGTAGAATTTTAAATAAGGAATTAAATTACAAATGTTGATTTGTCAGGTGATTCAAATGAATTTCTATCAAATTGTAGTTAATAAAGTGATATTGAGATAATAAGATATGTAATTTTGCATATCAGATTTTTAAAGTGAACAAGGGTATGGAATATTTAAATGATACGGAAGTTGAGGGAGAGTAATACTAAAATTTCATTTGTTTTTTACTGTAATAAATAAATTCATTTGAATAGAAGCGAAAAATAGAGGTTTGCATTAGTCATTTATGAAAGTCAAGAATATTTATAACCATAGGAGTAAATACACAGGTCCGATTTTTGTAATGATGGAGGGAATTGATGTGGACATAACTCAAAGTATGGCAAGAATAGTGGTAAATGGAAAGGATCTTCCGTTTATTTCAGTTAGAACTTCTGTATGGAATCAAGGACCTGTAAATGATTTAATTGTTTCGACAAACTTGAGAGCCGAGGAGCTTTATCAGTTTATGTGGTCACAAGTGCCAGTAATGCTTGCGATGTATTTTCTTCAAGGAGCGGACTTAATGCGGTTTGCTAGAATTAATGGGATTAATCAAAGTGTAACGGGAGAATATATTTATCATTTCTCTTGGGGATAAAGCGAATGTAAAGTAGCTTAACAGATTTATTTAATGATATGGAAGTGGGTGGGGAAAATGTTTTATTCATATTTTGCTTCTCAAGCAGATATTCGCCCAGCGTATGGTACATCAATAACGTTTAGCGGAGCACAAAGTACAGTTCAAGCTGTTCAACAAGCGTTACAAATGCAACAACAAATGCAACAACAAATGCAGCAACAAGGGATCCAGCCGTATTATTCATCCATGGAGTATTTTTACCCAGTGCATCAAATCACACCGTATGGAAGTTCTTTTCTTACTATCCCATATGGAACTGTATTTAATCTATAAATTGAAAGTTTAATCAGTAGGGGGCAGGTATCCCAAACTGATTATTAGTCCTCACCAATTGGACATATACGGACGATCCGGCTCCTACCTACCTTTCTTGCATGTTCCGAAATTTTTTTGGGAGCCTTATTACCCGCAAATGGAGAGGGGTATATGTAAGCGCCAAATAGTCCTCACCTACAATTTGTAATTAACCGATGAGATAATCTCCGTACATACTACAAGTGTTTTTTTTGATGAGAAGATACCGATTAAAGAAAAAGTGAGAATTATCTTATTATGACAAATGATGGTTAGTGGCTCTGTATGCAAGGATATATGAACATTTATTTACGCGGACCAGATCCAGATGTAACAACGAAGTCTTATCTGCGGGTATATCGTACAGGATGATTGTCCTATAACTATCAACCTACAAAAAGCAGGAGAACATCTGAATTGTTTTTTTACTGGGTTTGAAAGATATTTACAGCCATAATATCTAGTATTTTGTTTATAATTGTAAATAGTTATTGAAATGTGTAAATGTTATTTTTTTATTAATAAAAAAAATAGGAAAAATAATGCAACTTTTTAATTTGTTTATTCGTGTTATATATGAGAGGAGGAGGGGGATGGAGATTGAAGAAATATATAAGGTTTATATAAACGATGTGTACCGGTATTTATTTTCCCTTTCTCGTAGCCATCACGTAGCAGAGGACTTGACGCAAGAGACTTTTTATCGAGCGTATCTTTATTTAGAAGACTATGAAAATCAAAAGGTAAAATCATGGCTTTTTAAAGTGGCATATCATACTTTTATTGATTTTGTTAGGAAAGAAAATAAAGTAACTTTTGTAGGAACTGAGGAATTAGAGACGATACAAGCGGGGGAATCTACAGAAGAGTATGTAGTCGCAAAAAATAGTTATGAAAAGTTAATTCAGATTATTCATAATTTACCGGTGGTAGAGGCACAAGCTATTTTATTATGTGACGTACATCAATTAACGTACGAAGAGGGTGCTTCTGTACTAGATTTAAAGTTAAATACGTATAAAAGTCACATATTTCGTGGGAGAAAGAGATTAAAAGAATTGTTAAAGGAGGAAAAGAGTCAAAATGAAAAATGATAAACCTCATTCTGAACAAGATGATTATAAAGAATTGTTACAAGAAGCTCTTCATCAAAGACCGGCTTCACTTCCTGATGGAAAACAAGAGCAAGTGTTGAAAATAGGTAAAAAAAGAGCGCGTATTACGAATGTTTTAATTGTATTTACTTTTTTATTACTTATTCAACCTATTTTATATATATCAACACTCTTATATTATACATTGGCACCAACAAACGCAATGGAGATACGGAATGTAGTAAATCAAACATTAAGTGTAACAGAACCAAATGTATTTTTGAAAGATAGGGACATGGAGCAAACATTGTTACCGCTTAGTTTACAATTGCATTTTGATTTGTATAAAAGGGTAGGGAAGAAAGATATTCGAATAGGAGAAGAGAAAACAGATTATGTATTTAGTAGAGCAACGAAAGTTAGCCGTGAATATACAACAGATGAAAAAATTCCAGAAGTCCCATATATAGATAATGAGGTATTGTCTCATCCTAATAATTATAATGCATCCTATAATAGTAGTGAAGAAGCGCAGGTATTAAAGGGTCTTCCGCAAGAATCTGTTGTAGAAGCATTTATATCTTTTAGAGAATTGTTGAGTGTACAAGAGGTAACGAATATGTTTCCCACTATTGATATCGTCTGGTATGCCGTTAATACAGGGTTAGAGGAGAAGCAAACGAATGACGAGGGTATGTATGTTGCTCCGATTGGCTTTCCGGCAGATATGATTTCAAGACCAAGTGGTGCTTTTGTGAGTGATTCACCTCATGAGGAACAATTTATTGAGGTGTTAAAGTCATTACAGAAGCATGAAAATTTAGCAGTGAAGCTATCTAGAGCAAAAGTATTAGAGTTGTCAAAGCGTATTTCTTTCCTTGAAAAAAATGGGGTAAAAACATACGGGATGGTTGTAACTGGGCCTAAAGTAGAAGTTGAAAAATTGATGAGCCACGAAAAAGTTAGAAAATTGAAAGTAGGTGAAGCGAGGTTATGGAATTGGCATTCTTAAAAAAAAGAAAGAATCGTATTTATAAACAGGAAACGTGGATGGGGACTCTTTCATTAATTATTGCCTTTTTAGCGTTATTGTATTTAAATATTATATTGCTTTTTCAAGAAACATTTATAGATAAAGGTTTTCTACAAATAGTTGGTATTGGAGTGGTGTGCTCAGTCGTAGGTATGATCACAAAAAGCAAAAGTCGAAAATATGCATTGTGGGCATGTAGTTTATTTGTTTTTATGCTACTGTTTGCTATATTTGGATTTATGTTAGGTTGGATGGTAAGCTTTGGGCCATAAATATGTGGGAAAGAGCGAATGTAGATTCGCTCTTTTTTGTATTGAAAGTAAAATAGATGTATCGTGCAATCCATTAAATTTGAATGGATTGCACGATACATCTAGGTTGTGTTTTTATTAATATGTTTTCCTCTCAAGTGTATATAAATAGGCGACAAGTATAGTGCTAAAACAATAGCTCGTCCAAACATTGCGAATCCCTCTTACATAATATGTAGTAATAAGCATGAAAGGGGAACTAGTATGTCTTGCTATTACTACTGTAAGTATTGTAAAGAGTATAAAAAGAAACAGCATGATTGTTGTAAGAGCACGAGTAAGTGTAATGACAACGAGGAGAAGCTTGTTAGGGCATCTGCATTTAGAGCTAGAAATACGGTGAATCAAACGGTTCCTGCCAATACTTTTGTAAAGGTATTGTTCCAAAATGAACAATTTGATTTAGCAAATGAGTATAATCCAGTAACGTCTATTTTTATTCCGAAGACTAGAGGAGTTTACTCTATTATTGGAACGATTGGTTTCTTTCCAAACGATCCTAGCTTAAATTATAGAGCTCGTGTAGAAATTCGTGTAAATGGAAACGCAGCAATAGCTATAGATAATGACTTTTTCGGTCCAATAGGTTTTGGAAATGTAGTAAGTGTTTCGACGATTATTCAATTGAATGAAGGAGATCAAGTTGAGGTTTATGCACAAAGTAGCATAGACGGAGTTTTAAGTCCTTCAGAAGACGGCTCACATTTTGAAGCTGCAAGATTCCCTTCTCCAATTAAATAAAGTCGAGTAAACAAAAGAGAAAGAATAATCCTCACCAAGATGGTGGGGATATTTTATTCTATTGAAAATAGTAACAGTTTGTCCAAGCTATTCTAATCTATATTGCATAGTATGTAATAATAAATTTAAAGGGGGACTTACTACGTCTTATTATTACTGTAAGTATTGTAAAGATTACAAAAAGAAAAGTCACGATTGTTTTAGAAAAAATAGTCAATGTGATAGAAAGTATGTACAAGTGAATTGTTGTGATGATAAGAAAGAAAAGCTTGTAAGGGCGTCTGCATTTAGAGCTGTTAATACAATGAATCAACCTGTTCCGGAAAATACTTCAGTTAAAGTATTATTTCAAAATGAACAGTTTGATTTAGCGAATGAATATAATGCAGCAACATCTATTTTTATTCCGAAGACTAAAGGGGTATATAGTGTATTAGGGAATATAACATTCTCTCCAAATGATTTTAATGTAAATTACAGAGCTAGAGTAGAAATTCGTGTGAATGGAAATCCAGCAATAGCAATTGATAATGATTTCTTTGGGACCGGTGTATTTTTTAACAATGATGTTTCAGTAACGTCTATTCTTCAATTAGAAGCAGGGGATTCAGTTGAAGTTTTTGCTGAGAGTAGTGTTGCTGGAGTAATTGTTCAAAATGTTAATGGTTTGAATACGGTTCATTTTGAAGCTGCAAGATTTCCTTCACCAATAAAATAACGAAGAGAATATATTACTTTTCAGTAGGTTTAGTTAATCCCCTTTACCAAATGGTGGGGGATTATTATTGTTTTTCTAAAATATATAAGTAAATAGGTTAAATATAGTTTGTTTCAGGAGAATTTCACATGCTAGGATGTAAGGTTAAAAGTGCTAGCTTATTATGAGTATTAGATATTCTGCAGGTAATAAAAAGCGTACAACGAAACGAGTAACATGGTTGTGAAAGTTCTTAGGCATTATATTTGCTAGTCGTCTTATGGAATAGAAAAGACATCTTATTTTATAAATACATAAAGGGCCGTATAATTACGGGCGTTTTCTTTACTATATAGAAATTACATATTTAACATAGGTTTGTGTAGGTATTGCTATTGTATAGAAAGGAAAAATATTAAGACGATTACACTATATAAAAATAAAATAAATCCTAAGATGAGTAGTATTGGATACAACTTGAACATATTTGACCTCCTTGAGTATATAAAGAATTTTAATACATTTATGGTCAATTTAGAAGGGGAATATATTAATGAAAGATGATTGAATCAATATACTAATTTAACAGTGTAGTGAATGTATAATAAATAAAGGAGTATTGTTGATTACACATTGATTAAATTGTTTATAAGCAGCAGGTAGGTTGATTGCCCGTGAAATATAAAAGTGAGCAGGTTTATGTGTACAGAATGAGAGGTAAATAAAAAAAGAGCATACATAAAAAGTACGCTCTAAAGAAAGATAGGTTTTATGAGTGGATAATCTCCATACGATAATATATGCTCGACTAATAAAAACGTGTAAAAAATCAATAGATTATCAATGGAATAGCATGAAATGAGTAATGTTGGTCTATTACCAAAGTCGCGAAGCTAACCGAATTGTAAGGAGTATGAATAAAACGGATTAACAACTGGATAATGATTGTACTTCAGTTTCAAATTTCTTATAGTTTGGATATTGCGTAATAGTTTGGCACTTAGGTGTGGAAAGTTGATTAATTATAGAAACATTTGTAATTACCTCGTTACAAGGGCCGAAAAATGTAATTTTTAGTTTTGAATTGGGTGGAACTTTGACCACGATAGGTTTTTTTTCCATGAAATCAGCTCCTAAGACGCAGTATTGTATACTGCGTTTTTTGTTGAGTTTGTAAAGGCGTATTAATATATAATATGAAATTTTTAGTTGAGTTGATAATGATATGGAGATTAATGGTGTGATTAGATTATGAAAAACTAGTAGAAACTTAATTAAAAGATCGTATATTTTGAAAAAAATATAGATTTTCTTTATTTATATTATAGATAGCTAGTATTAGGCATAAGGGGCTTTCAATAAGACAAGCTTTGAATATGATATTAAAAAGGGGATGAATTGTAGTGGGGTATATTATCGATATTTCAAAATGGAATGGAACTATTGATTGGGATATTGCAGCATCTCGGCTAGATTTAGTTATTGCTAGAGTTCAAGATGGCTCGAATACGGTAGATTTTATGTATCAAAATTATGTGAATGAAATGAAGAAACGCAGTATTCCATTTGGTAATTATGCATTTTGTCGTTTTATATCTATTGCTGATGCAAGGAAAGAGGCACAAGATTTTTGGAGTCGTGGCGATAAATCTGCTAAGTTTTGGGTGGTGGACGTAGAAATTCAAACGATGATGGATATGCAAGGGGGAACACAAGCGTTTATAGATGAATTACGCCGTTTAGGTGCGAAAAAAGTAGGACTATACGTGGGGCATCACACGTATGTATCATTTGGAGCACGTAATATTGAAGTTGATTTTGTATGGATTCCTCGTTATGGAGGAAATAAGCCAGCATATCCGTGTGATATTTGGCAATATACTGATGCGGGAAATGTTCCTGGTATTGGGAAATGTGATTTAAATCAATTAATAGGAAATAAGTCGCTTTCTTGGTTTATAGGTTCGGACCAAGTAAATCAATCTATTCAATTTAACAAAGAGAATATACAGCAATCAAAGGGTATTGGTATTGCAGTTTCAAAATATCCTGATGGATATGGCATAAACGTATATGAAAATCCTACGAATCCTCAGTTTACAGGTACAATCACTCAAAAAAATCCATATTTAGTCTTACATGGTTATTGGGAAGACGCAGATAAAGATATGATTTGCTTAGGCAATGATAAACAGTGGGTATATGTAAAACATTTTGATGTAGAATGGTTTTATGCAGTTTCAAAATATCCTGTTGGGTATGGAGTGAATTATTATGCAGAGCCTGAATGTATAAATTATAAAGGAAATATTGATGGATCAAAATCTTTTCGTGTGTGGGGAAGAGCCAAAAATGCGGTAGATATCGGGCAAAATAATTGGATACTGGAAGAACATGTAACTATTAAGAATCTATAGGAATACGTAAAGGGTCATTTTACTGATAAATAGTAAGATGACCTTTAATATTTGAACAAAAAAGAACAAGATACATAGTTTATTCAAATGAAATGAATTACATGTGGAAAACACATTGTTAACACAAGTACATTGTATAGTTATTCTTATATAATAATAAAAGTGAGGTATTTTGAATTGAAAAAGAAAAAGCTATTTTTAGGAACAATTATTTCATGCGTAGTATTGGCATTATCGGCATGTGGTTCCTCAGACAATGTAGTAACATCAAAAGTAGGAAATGTTACAGAGAAAGAGTTAAGTAAAGAATTAAGACAAAAATATGGGGAAAGTACTTTATACCAAATGGTGTTAAGTAAGGCGTTGCTAGATAAATATAAAGTTTCAGATGAGGAAGCAAAAAAACAAGTAGAAGAAGCAAAAGATAAAATGGGTGACAACTTCAAATCGACTTTAGAGCAAGTTGGATTGAAAAATGAAGATGAATTAAAAGAAAAAATGAAGCCAGAAATCGCATTTGAGAAAGCGATTAAAGCGACTGTCACAGAAAAAGATGTAAAAGATAACTATAAACCAGAAATGAAGGTAAGTCACATTTTAGTGAAAGATGAAAAGACTGCTAAAGAAGTGAAAGAGAAAGTAAATAATGGAGAAGATTTTGCAGCTTTAGCGAAGCAATACTCAGAGGATACTGGTTCAAAAGAACAAGGCGGAGAAATAGCTGGTTTTGCTCCAGGGCAAACGGTGAAAGAATTTGAAGAAGCTGCATATAAATTAGATGCAGGACAAATAAGTGATCCGGTAAAAACAACTTACGGTTACCATATTATTAAAGTGACAGATAAAAAAGAATTGAAGCCATTTGATGAAGTGAAAGATAATATTCGTAAAGATTTAGAACAGCAAAGACTACAAGACACGACAGGTAAATGGAAGCAACAAGTAGTCAATGATTTATTGAAAGATGCTGATATTAAGGTGAATAATAAAGAATTTAAAAATACATTTGAATTTCTAGAAAAGAAATAATGATTGTAATTAGAAAAGGGAACCTATATAGGTTCCCTTTTCTAGTTAGTGTGTGTGTTATAAATAGATAGTAAGACAATATAATATTACATTTAAATATTAAGAATTACAATGGGAATTTATGTATTTTTTTAAAATTGGAATGATCAATGCTTCATAGAATGTTGATATTATAATGTTTCGTTTGCTTAATTTCATTCCACTATTTGCATGTAGTCTGATTGGCGCGGGCCAATTAAAACCTGAAGTGATTTAAGTTTTTCTTTATTGAAGTGGATAAACATAATTTGCAGAATGAAACATACAATAGTATTGAAAAAATATTGATGTTAAATGAAGTGAAAAGCAGAGCATTCTACTAAAAAAGGATGTTCTTTTTAGTATGAAATTTTTAGAATAAAGAAAGAATGCTTTTAAACGAATTACTTAATAGATAAATATATTATGTAGGAGGAGAAAATATGAAAGTAATTTTTCAGAGAGAAGGCGGAGGGAAGGTTTTTGAATCGCATGATGAAGATATAAGTAACTTATTAGCTATTTTAAAAGAAACGAAAGGGATCAAGATTGGGATGGTTGAGTATGAAGTATTAAAATACGAATTAGAGTATTTTCGTAACCCAAAAAAAGCAGTAACAGAGAGGGAGTTACATATAATAGTACAACCAAAATATATGTAATAATAAGGGGCAATTATTTATAAATAGTTTTATACATTATGTACGAAAAGAGAGTGTTTAAATTGCTCTCTTTTCATAAAAATTCATAAGGAATGAATTGTGGTTCGTTATAAATCCCTTAAATTTTGTGAGTTCGTTCTTTATAATATATGCTTTCATTTATAGTTGGCTAATAAACTTGAAAAATTAAAACTTTTTAGTTTATGCAGGGATTTTATATTCGAGTAGATAAATGTTCATATAAAGTATTTTGTATACGAATATTGGAGGAGTAAAAATGAGTTTAGCAAGTTATATAGGGTGCAATGTATAAATTCCGTTAACGGATCCAGATTCTAATGATGCAATTGTTTTTGGATCGTACTTTTTAGATGAGAGTATGCTTGAAATTGTACAAGAGTTTCAATTTCAAACAAGTTACACGTATGAAGTTTCAACGAGCTGGGGCATTGAACTTGTTGAGTGGCAAAGTGAAAAGGAGAAGAAAGAAGCTAAAAAAAGCTATTAGCTTTATGCTCGATTATGGAAAGTTATTTAAATGAGGGGACTATTTTGAATTATTCAGTTGTTGGGTTGGTGATGAAGATCAGGAACGAGTGGGAGAATTAAAATTAAAAATAAATCATTTTAATATAGATGAGATTTGTATTCCGGAAAGAACGATTGTCAGGATAGAAAAGTAAATATAGAAATATACGTTATTAGAAAAAGCGACTTCACTTTGTATGAAGTCGCTTTTTCTGTTGATATGTGAACGGCCTATTATATAAGAAGTGAAAAGCTCACTTGATGAAGAAAAAATAAATGATGGATAAAAATATAATATAAATCATTCCAAAAGAACGTAGGTTCGTGTATAATTAGAACGAACGTTCTTGTATGTGTAGATAGTATACGAATAAGAAATAAAGTGAAACTTTAATTAGTTGGGTGTTCATCGTCCGTTATTTATTAGCTTTCACCAATTAAGCGTTTACGGGCAGTTGATTTTTGTCTTACCTTCTCGCATATAGCGGATTTTGAGGTAGGAGCTTCACTACCTGTTAATGCCGGATAAATATGAGCCTAGCATTATGAAAGAATAGTTGAGTACCATTATGTGTGAAATTGAATGGATAAATGATCAAGGAGATAAAGAAATGAATGATGTAAAGGTGCAGAAAATAGAAAGAGAATGGGTTCCATTTACAGTAATGTCCGAACAGTTGTTAAGTTTGCGAAAGGTTATTGGAGAGAAGTTTAAAGTACAAAAACCGCTCTTAACAAACGAAGCAAAAGAGAGAATTTCTGATAAATTATTAACGTCATTATTGTCTGAGAAAGAAATATTGGTGACATATTTTGAAGATGGTTACATCCTTACAAGTTATATGACAGTAGTGCATATAAACCCGCTAAAGCGCATTGTAATATGTACGGACGCATTTTATAAAACTTACGTATTTAATACTACAGATATTATTGAAATAACGTAAAGGAAGCTGAAATTTAAATTTTAGCTTTTTATTTTTGTTAAATGAGGAACAGAAAAAATGAAACGAAAAAGCAGCTAGCTTCATACTAGCTGCTAAGCCCCAGGGAAAGGGAGAAAAAGATAGGGTACTCCAAAAATCAATAATAGCTGTGTAACAGCCTGATTATAGTATAGACAAATTTATTATTCCTAAACAGTACGATGAAAAAAATAGGACTAAGCTGTACCTACTTGGTTTTGATCTGCAAGGTCAGAATCAAACGTATTAGTCGCGCTCACGCCATTAAAAGTATTAACAACAAAACCAACATTTGAAGCACCAGATCCATTATAAGCCTTCGTATTTTCTTTCGGAGAAACATTGTAGAAATCGCCTAAATTAAATGAACCGTTACTATTTTGTACAACTAAATTCCCTACAACTGAGGGCATAGTTTTCACCCGCTTTACAATCATTTGTTAACACTACTATATGGTCTTATAGTCCAAATGGTTCATGTAACAAAAATTGTGGAATAGTAAAACGTTTGAAGTGTAGCTTAATCCTACAATAAAAGTATGTTAAAATTAATGTAAGGTCGATTAATTTTAAAAAACAATTGTATAATTAATATATGCGAAATCAAAGGAGGCAAAATGTAATGAATAATGTTATAAAAAAAGTAGATTTAACAGATGCAAAATCAAGTAATCTTGTTGCACTTATTTATAGCAATGAAGTTATTTTGGTTGAAGAAGCATTTTGTCCAAATGAAATAAAATTAAAGTTAAATGAAATTGCAATTTTATCGGCTATTAAAACAGCACATATAATGAAAGTAACCATCAGAAAAGAACTGGAAGCAATTTTTCATGACACTGGTGTCTTATTTGTGAAGCATAGTGTTGATTATGGTAACAGTCAATCTATCACTATGCATTTTGAACAATTCAAAAAGTTGCAAAATGAGATTGAGAATTTAAATAAAAGTATGTAATAAGAATAGATGAAGAAGCATTCATAGAGGTGAACTGTTCTATGTTGAAAAAATGGTTTGAAATTTTTGGGGATGAATCCCGCTGTAAACATAAATATAGTTTTATTAAGATGCAGGATAATGAAGATTTTAAAACTGGTAAGTTAGGTGTAGCTTATATGTATCGATGTGAGAAGTGCGGGAAAGAGAAGCTGAAATATAAAAGCAATAACGAAATAAATAATGATTTTTTTGATATATAAGCAAGAGTAACTGTTATGGTTACTCTTTTTGCTTACATAAAAACTCCTACTAAAGTATGAAATGAGTTGATACTTTAGTAAATGGCTGAATGAAAAGGGAGAGTGTAAAATTTTATAAAGGAGGAGAGGTACATGCAACGAAACGAAACTGGAAAAATTGTAATGATTACAGGAGTGACGCAAGGATTAGGTCGTGCAATGGTTGATCGATTTCATGAATTGGGATGGAATATATATGGCTGTGGACGTTCCAAAGATAAAATTGAAGAATTGAAAAAATATTACGGTAATATACATGATTTTCAAATAATCGATGTTTCAGACTCCCAGCAAGTAAGTAGTTGGGCAAATTATATACTTCATAGAAATAGAGCACCAGATTTGTTAATAAATAATGCGTCGATTGTTAATAAAAATGGGCCACTGTGGAAAGTAACCGCTCAAGAATTCGAAAATATAATGAATGTAAACGTAAATGGTGTAGTAAATGTAATTAGGGCATTTGTCCCAGCGATGGTAGCTAGGAAAGAAGGAATGATTATTAATATGAGTTCTAGTTGGGGCAGAGAGGGAGAAGCTGAGCTTGCGCCATATTGTGCCTCAAAGTTTGCAATTGAAGGTATCACGAAATCTATGGCACTTGAATTACCCTCTGGTATGGCTGTTGTTGCTTTAGATCCGGGCGGAAGTATCAGGACCTCAATGCTGTATTCATGTGCACCACAGTATGTAAATGAATCACCCACACCTGAAATGTGGTCACATCATGCGATTCAATATATATTAAATATAACAATAGATAAAAATGGAGCTTCATTGACATGCCCAGAATGTATGTAAATATATTTTGAATTGTATACCTATCTTTTAATTAGCATATTTTCAGTGATATACGCTTTGTCTAAAAAAAGTACCTTAAAGGTGCTTTTTTGTATGATTAACACATTTTAGAATTCACAAAATTACATATAGAAAATAAATATGAAATAAAGGATGTCATTTGTGTATGGCGAAAAAAGCACTAGAAAATTTCTAAATAGGTGATAAAAATGAATCCAAGCGGTTTAAAAGTGACAGGAGCATGGTTTCAAGTAGGAGGAAATCTTACTGCGGCTATTGGGACGACAAGAGGATTTATTGGAGAAGAGAAAGTTGAATCAGATCTTGTAATTGTAGGAAGCTCATTACAAGCCCTCGGTTATATATTACAAATAATAGCGAGTAATGATACCGGAGATGAAGCTGAAAGAGAAAATCAAAATATGTGTTTGGAGAATAAAAGTGAAATGCTCGATAAAATGGGCATTGAATTATTAGCATTAGGGAATATGTCAAATGTAATAGGAACATATTTTAATATAAATAAACAATTGAAAGAGAATGATTATCTCATAATTGTCGGGAACAGTTTACAATCGATTGGAGCTTTTTTAGGAGTAGAAGCAGCTTTGCTTCAGATGAAAGCAATACAGAGAATTATAATACTAGGTAATTCTTTGCAAAGTTTAGGTGCTGGACTTCAAGCGTATCAAGGTATTATTAATGTATCAAAGAACGAAATAGAAAATGAAGGCAGTATGGTTGATAAAAAGAATGAGAAGATAATAGCACTCATTGGTATTTGGATACAAGCAATAGGAACTATTATTTCTGCAATTGGATTAACTATAATAGAGGAAGAAGAAAAATTAGAAAAAATAAATATATGAAAATACACATTTGATAAAGGAAGGGGGATTTCAATTTTACATACGTGGTAAGATTGAAGTAGTAGGTTTTTAGGCATTTGAATAGAATATATAAGAGTAGAAAAGTTTTTCATGCTTAATTGGAATGTATGAAATATAAAAATAATTGGTTTTGTGAGCGTATGAAAAGAAGAGAGATAAAAAATACAAAACAAGGAGTTTTCAAGAGATGATGTATTTATTGGCAATTCTACTACCACCAGTAGCCGTATTATTTTGTGGAAAACCATTTCAAGCAATAATTAACTTCCTATTAACATTAATATTTTGGGTTCCAGGAGTTATACATGCGATATTAGTTGTACATGATAAAAAAGCAGACCGGAGATTAAAAAAACAAATTCGAGCATATGATGAAATGAATAAGAGGGATAGAAGGTAGCTAAGTCGTGAAATGATTGTAAAAAGAAAGGGGGACTACCTCCTTTCTTTTTTTCATTCTGTTTAAGTTTAAATTTTAGTATAGCGGTAAGAATTTTTAATATAAGTATTGTGATAATTAGTTTTAGACTGTGCGCTTAATAAACCGGTGTAAATGTTTTCAGGCACGTTAAAGAAATCATACATTCCATTCTTTAATTGAATGCGTAAAATCATAGAAAAAGGATTATAGCCAACAGCAACAATATTTTTGGAACTCACGGGAGATAGCTTCATCATTATGCAACTCCTCACTTTTCATTTTTAATAATTTCTTGTAGATGTTGAGGTTGTAGTGTTGAAATCCTTATAATTAAAGAGATATTATACTTATATGCAATATATTAAATGTTCGTTATACGTAATGATAAGGAAGTTCACACGAAGTACATATCGTTGTGCTATTTTTATTTCACCTTTGATTTATAAATAAGAAAATATTGACCATTTGAAAAAAAGGTATATTATTTATACGAGGTATGAAAAATTCACTTTTTACATTCTATGCTTCAAGGGGCAGCATTATTAGGAAAAATAGAAGTGAAAATAGTTTGTATAAGAAGAATTTTAAAATTTATAATCTGTGAATTAGGAAAATATTGAATGCTCCAGGTCAATATACTTTCTTAATTAAATTCAGTTTAGAAAGTGACCTCAATATTTTTAAGTAAATCAACGGGAGAATTGAAAGGCAGGAGAAAGTAACATGTCAGAAAATTATCGTTCTCGAGAGGAGCGACGACAAGTTAAAAAGAAAAAACAGCCAGCTTCTAAAACACAAAAACCAAAAGGTAAAACATCGTTCTTTCGTAAGTTTTTGATTACTTGTTTATTACTTGGTATTGTTGGTTTAGTGGCGGGGGTTGCTACCTTCTTCGTAATGATTAAGGATGCACCAAAACTTGAGAAAGCAAAACTTGTTAATCCGTTATCCTCAAAAATTTATGATAAAAATGGCGATTTGGTATATGAATACGGGAAAGAAAAACGGACGAATGTTACGTATGATCAAATTCCTAAATTAGTAGAAAATGCATTTTTAGCAACTGAAGATGCACGTTTTTATGAGCATAGTGGAGTAGACTTTAAAGGTACTGCCCGTGCTGTCTTGGTGAGTCTTAAAGGAGATTACGGTTCACAAGGTGGAAGTACAATAACGCAACAAGTTATTAAAAACTATTTCTTATCGATGGAAAAAACATCAAAACGTAAAGTTCAGGAAATATATTTAGCGTATAAGCTAGAACAACAATATTCAAAACATGAAATTTTAGAAATGTATTTAAATAAAATTAATTTAGGAAACCGTTCATATGGAATCGCAACAGCAGCACAAAACTACTATGGTAAAGAATTGAAAGATTTAACATTACCAGAAGTTGCGATGCTTGCAGGTTTACCGAAAGCACCAAATAACTATGATCCATCGAAACCAGAAAATGTTCAAAGGGCAACAGAAAGAAGAAATGTTGTACTAAAATTAATGAACCGACATGGTTATATTACAAAGGCAGAAATGGAAGAAGCATCAAAAGTACCAGTGGATAAAAATATTAAGAGTGCAGCTGAGCTACAAGCAATGCCATATCCTGCATTTATGGATGCAGTTGTGAAAGAAGTAGAAAAAGAATTGCCCGATGCTAATATTGGCTCAGATGGTTTAGAAATTCATACAACTTTGGATCCAAAAGCACAGAAATTAGCTGATAATATTTTAAATACAAATATTATTAATTATCCAAATGATAAATTCCAAGGTGCTTTCACATTTATGGATACGAAAACAGGTGAGGTTCGTGCTATAGGTAGTGGACGCGGTGAAAATAAAGCAGTATTTAAAGGGCATAATATGGCAATTGAATTAGATCGTGCAGCTGGTTCGACGATGAAGCCAATCTTTGATTACGGTCCTGCAATTGAATACTTAAAATGGGCTACGTATCATCAAATTGATGATTCTCCATTTAAATATTCAACTGGACAAGAACTTCGAAATGCGGACAGAAGTCATTTAGGCCCAATTACTATGCGTGAAGCATTAAAAATGTCACGTAACGTTCCAGCAGTTAAAACTGCAAAAGAAGTAGGAGTTAATAAATCAAAGGAATTCTCTGAGAAATTAGGTATTACATTTGATAAAGCGCCAGAAGAATCTACAGCTATTGGTACAAACGAAGTATCACCAACTGAAATGGCGGGTGCTTATGCGACATTTGGTAATGGTGGAAAATATGCAAAACCGCATTTTGTTAAGAAAGTAGTTTATCCAGACGGCAAATCACAAAGTTTTGAGCAAAAACCAAAACAAGTTATAGCTGACTCTACAGCATATATGATTACTGATATGCTTCGTTCAGTAGTAACATCAGGTACTGGTACAGCAGCAAATATAAGTTCTTTAGATGTAGCTGGTAAAACAGGCACAACAAACTATGCTTCAAAACAATTAGCTCAATATAACATTCCAGAAAGTGCGACTCGTGATAGTTGGTTTGCAGGTTATACGCCGCAATATACGATGGCAGTATGGACTGGGTATATGAAAGATGGTAAAGACGAGTATATTAGTAGTAAAAATACGAAAATCGCACAGTTGATCTTTAAAGAAATGATGAGCGAGATGGCTACAGATAAATCAAGATTTAAAATGCCAAGTAGTGTAATTCAAGAAGGTAGTGAGCTGCGTATAAAAGGGGAAAAACGTGATTCTTCTCCAAATACGAGCGTACCGGATACAACGGAACAACCAAAACAAGATCAACAGCAAAAAACTGAAGAAGAGAAAAAGCAAGAAGAATTAAAGAAACAAGAAGAACTTAAAAAACAAGAAGAACAAAAGCAACAAGAGGAACTGAAGAAGCAAGAAGAACAAAAGAAACTAGAAGAGCAAAAGAAACAAGAAGAAAAGAAACAAAATGAACAAAATAATGGAAATGGCCAAGGAACGACACCTCCAGCAAATAACGGAGGAGGCCAAGGAAATACAACACCACCAGCGAATAATGGAGGAGGCCAAGGAAATACGACACCTCCAGCAAATAACGGAGGAGGCCAAGGAAATACAACACCACCAGCGAATAATGGAGGAGGCCAAGGAAATACGACACCACCAGCGAATAACGGAGGAGGTCAAGGAAATACAACACCACCAGCGACCACACAACCAGATACTGGCGGGAATGCAGGAGAAGCCCCTGTCAATAATGGACAATAAGAGAAGTTAATAAAAAGTACAAAAAAGCACTTAAGATTTGTGAAAATTACAATCTTAAGTGCTTTTTTATCGTTTAAATTAAAATATTGATTATTGATTTCCTATAGAAAATTCTATAGTAAGCAGTTTATAGGTTTTTAGGATTAAATAGTTGTTATGTGAAATTACTACATAATTTTCTATTTGAAGTATTATTTTCGTTAAAATGCAGCAGCTATGCAATGATGAATTTAAATGTTAAAAGTACCGTAGAAATTTTGAAAATAAATTGATGGAAAATGATAAAAGACTTGAGCCTGAGGCAATGGAGTATAACTGGGGTTGTAGAAGGTAGTACTACTTGGATGTGCGCCATGATGCCAAAATGAGGGAGTAACTTGACCGGGAATTTGATAGTGTTGCCAAGTTGCAGGGAGTTCAATTCCTGCATCGGAACTAGCTGTATGAACGGCTGGAACGTGTATCCCAGGAGTCGAAGGAACGACGGCTGTTACTCTTGAAGACACCCACATAACATAATCACTCCTAAGTTGTGATAATAAAGTAGTATATTCTTTTCACGCGTATAAAGGTACATATAGATAGGACTTTAGGCTAATGTATACTTATAAAGTTGTAAGACCAATTTAAATTGATGGTGGACCATTTATTATAAAAAGATACGTCTATTTACGGAGGGAACAGGGACTAAGAAAATGTAAAATGGAGGTGTTAATTGCAATAACATACGTGTTTATGGAGGAATTTTAATGGAACGATTATGGACGAAATCATTTATTCAAATGACTTTCGCAATGTTATTTTTATTTACAGGATTTTATTTACTAGTTCCAACGCTCCCACTCTTTATTAAAGAGATAGGCGGCAATGAATCACAAGTCGGACTTATGATGGGAATGTTTACAATAGCGGCAGTTGTAATACGACTGATTATTGGAGGGATGTTGGATCAATATGGTAGAAGATCGTTTATTATTTTCGGGCTCATCTTTTTTGGGTTAACGATGTACTCTTATAATTTAGCGACGACAATTGTCCTTTTAGCTGTTTTACGTGTTATTCACGGGGTAACATGGGCTGTTTCTACAACAGCTGTTGGAACAGCGATAACTGATATTATTCCAGATTCACGCCGTGGTGAAGGTATGGGTTGGTACGGGATGGCTATGACAATTGCAATGGCAATCGGCCCAATGATTGGATTATCGGTTGTACAACATTATTCATTTCACGGCCTATTCTTGTTAGCAACTCTTTTATCCTTTATGGCAGTTTTATTATCGTTCATGACGAAAATGCCATTCACACCACAAAAAGAAAAAGGGAAAATGCAACTGTTTGAAAAATCCGTTCTATCAATTACGATTGTTGTTTTCTTTTTATCATTTGCATATGGAGGGATTACGACGTTTTTACCGCTATTTGCATCGTCAATTGATGTGAATCCTGGGACATTCTTTCTTGTATATGCAGTTGCTTTAACGACTGTAAGACCAATTTCAGGAAAACTATTAGATAAGTATGGAGAAGTATTTATCATACTCCCGGCACTATGTATTACGATTATCGCAATAGTTGTATTAACGATTTCAAATAGTTTAATGGGTGTAGTTATCGCAGCTGCATTATACGGTGTTGGATTCGGTTCAGCACAGCCCGCATTACAAGTAGCGATGCTTACAATTGTTGATCCGAGTAAAAGAGGAGTTGCTAACGCTTCATTCTTTACCGCATTTGATTTAGGGATTGGACTTGGTGCAATTTTACTTGGAGTTGTTTCGCAAATGTTCGGTTACCGTATTTTATTTGCAGGTAGTGCAATTTCAGGACTAATCGCTTTCATTATTTTTGTCATTTTTGTAAAACAGCGATTAGGTAAAAAAGAATTTGCGTAAATGGGAGTAACAAAGATCAAAATTTCAATTGAACTTAACGATTTACAATGGTTAAAGGATAACATAATAATAATTCAATTCAGCCGGACTATTCTTTAGGGATAGTTTCTGAGAAATCAGATGGGGAAAGCGTGTCAGTTGAGAAAAAAGTCATTCTATTTTGGGAGATGTTTATAATCTTTGGTACTTTAAAAACTATCATTTAGTTAAATGTTACTATGAGGAAACGAAAGAAATTCAATTTAATTATGTAAAATAATAACTTTTTTAAAAGTAAATAAGTTTTATATAAGAATTATATTGAAGAGATAGTGAAATAAATATTATGAAGAAACGAGTTGTATATGTGTACAGCTCGTTTTTTTATTTTCTAAAAAAAAAATGGGAGAATGATATGTTCTGTAGGATTTTCTGATTCATCCTTATATTTTGTTTTAATAAGGCGGACAAAGAAGTCTGTCCTTTCTTTATAAAATATGAAAATTATTTTTGAAAAATTGTATTGTTACATCGGTAAAAGTATAGGGAACTTATCATTATAAAATAAATTGAAATCTTCTAAAAACTCTGATACATTGAAATAGAAATGTAGTTTCACGATTTTGTAAAGGCTTACAGTTATGTGCACGAAGATCTATTAGGATTGGAGGAAATAATGATGAAAGCTGAAGAAAAATTTTCCCCGGGATTAGATGGTATAGTGGCAGCGGAGACGAAAATTTCGTTTCTTGACACAGTGAAAGGTGAAATTGTAATTCAAGGGTATGATTTAATCGAACTCTCAAAAACAAAAGAGTATTTAGATATTGTGCACCTTTTATTGGAAGAAAATCTACCGAATGAGGATGAAAAAGCAAAACTCGAAAAGAAATTAAAAGAAGAATACGCGGTACCAGAAGGCGTATTCAACGTATTAAAGGCATTACCGAAAGAAACGCACCCGATGGATGGATTGCGTACAGGTGTGTCCGCATTAGCTGGTTACGATAATGATATCGAAAACCGCTCGTTAGAAGTAAACAAAAGCCGCGGGTACAAATTATTGAGCAAAGTACCAAACATTGTAGCGAATAGCTATCATATTTTAAATAATGAAGAGCCAATTCAGCCTCTGCAAGAATTAACATATAGCGCGAATTTCTTCTATATGTTAACAGGTAAAAAACCAACTGAACTTGAGGAGAAGATCTTTGATCGTTCCCTTGTTTTATATAGTGAACATGAAATGCCAAACTCTACATTTACAGCGCGCGTTATTGCATCAACGCAATCGGACTTATATGGTGCTTTAACAGGTGCAGTTGCATCTTTAAAAGGTAGCTTACACGGTGGTGCAAACGAAGCGGTTATGTACATGCTTTTAGAAGCTGGTAATGTTGAGAAGTTTGAAGAGTTGTTACAGAAGAAACTATATAACAAAGAAAAAATTATGGGCTTTGGACATCGTGTGTATATGAAGAAGATGGATCCAAGAGCACTGATGATGAAGGAAGCTTTAAAGCAGTTATGTGATGTAAAAGGCGATTATACACTATATGAAATGTGTGAAGCTGGAGAAAAGATTATGGAGAAGGAAAAAGGAATTTATCCGAACCTTGATTATTACGCAGCTCCAGTATATTGGATGCTTGGTATTCCAATTCAACTTTACACACCAATCTTCTTTAGCTCTAGAACAGTAGGACTATGCGCGCACGTAATTGAGCAACATGCGAACAATCGATTGTTCCGTCCACGTGTAAATTATGTTGGCGAGCGACATGTACTTAGTAAATAAGAACAACTGGGGAGTTGTTAGCGCCGCCCGCTAGATGGGTGTTTGACCGACACCCATCATTAATAATAACGAATTTTCGACAGAAAGGGAAGAATAGTATGATTAAAACAAATGAAATTAAACAAAAAGATGCATTATTAGAAGAAATTGCGGATTATGTATTAAATAAAGAGGTAACTAGCGCAGAAGCATTCAGTACTGCTCGTTACGTATTACTTGATACACTTGGATGCGGAATTTTAGCATTACAATATCCAGAGTGTACGAAATTACTAGGACCAGTTGTACCAGGAACGATCGTGCCGAATGGTACACGTGTACCAGGTACGTCATATGTGCTTGATCCAGTGAAAGGTGCATTTAATATCGGATGTATGATCCGTTGGTTAGACTATAACGATACTTGGCTTGCAGCAGAGTGGGGACATCCATCTGATAACTTAGGCGGTATTTTAGCAGTTGCAGATTATATTAGCCGTGTTCGTATTTCAGAAGGAAAAGAACCATTAAAAGTACGTGAAGTATTAGAAATGATGATTAAAGCACATGAAATTCAAGGTGTACTAGCTTTAGAAAATAGTTTGAATCGTGTTGGTCTTGACCATGTATTATACGTAAAAGTAGCAACAACTGCTGTAGTTGCAAAAATGCTCGGCGGAACACGTGAAGAAATCTTTAATGCATTATCACATGCATGGATTGATAATTCTAGTCTTCGTACATATCGTCATGCACCAAATACAGGCTCACGTAAATCATGGGCAGCAGGTGATGCAACAAGCCGCGGTGTTCATCTTGCAATGACTGCTCTAAAAGGTGAAATGGGATATCCAACAGCATTATCTGCACCAGGCTGGGGATTCCAAGATGTATTATTCAATAAACAAGAATTAAAGTTAGCAAGACCATTAGAGTCTTATGTAATGGAAAATGTATTATTTAAAGTTTCATATCCAGCAGAGTTCCATGCACAAACAGCTGCAGAGTGTGCTGTGAAATTACATCCAGAAATTAAAGAAAGATTAGATGAAATTGATCGTATTACGATTACAACTCATGAATCAGCAATTCGTATTATCGACAAAGAAGGTCCATTAAATAACCCAGCTGATCGTGATCATTGCTTACAATACATTACGGCAATTGGTTTGTTAAAAGGAGATATCGTTGCGGATGATTATGAGGATGTAGTAGCAAATGATCCACGTGTAGATGAATTACGTAATAAGATGGTTGTTGTTGAAAACAAACAGTACAGTTTAGATTACCTTGACCCGAACAAGCGCTCAATCGCCAACGCTGTTCAAGTTCATTTCAAGGATGGCACTGTAACAGAAAATGTGGAATGTGAATATCCACTTGGTCACCGTTTCCGTAGAGACGAAGCAATTCCAAAAGTTGTTCAAAAATTCACTGCAAATATGGCAGGTCATTATTCTAGTAAGCAACAAGAACAAATTCATGAAGTTTGTCTAAATGAAGAAAAACTAGAAAATATGAATGTAAACGAATTTGTAGATCTATTCTTAAATTAATAATAGGGGGAATTTAGAATGGCTTGGGTTGTGAATAAACAGTCAACACAAGAGGAGCTTGCGAATCGCTTCCGAGCTTTAGTAGAAGCAAATGGGATTTTGCAAATTCCAGGTGCTCATGATGCAATGGCTGCTCTTGTTGCGAAAAATACAGGTTTTTCAGCTTTATATTTATCAGGAGCTGCTTATACTGCAAGTAAAGGTCTACCAGATTTAGGAATCGTGACGTCTACTGAAGTAGCAGAAAGAGCAAGAGATCTAGTAAGAGCTACAGATTTACCAGTTCTTGTTGATATTGATACAGGATTTGGCGGTGTATTAAACGTAGCGAGAACAGCAGTAGAAATGGTGGAAGCAAAAGTTGCGGCTGTTCAAATTGAAGATCAACAATTACCGAAGAAATGTGGACATTTAAATGGTAAGAAACTCGTTACTACAGAAGAATTAGTTCAAAAGATTAAAGCGATTAAAGAAGTTGCACCAAGTTTATATATTGTGGCACGTACAGATGCTCGCGGTGTAGAAGGCTTAGATGAAGCGATTGAAAGAGCGAACGCTTATGTAAAAGCAGGTGCAGATGCGATATTCCCTGAAGCGCTTCAATCAGAAGAAGAGTTCCGTCTATTTAATAGTAAAGTAAATGCGCCTTTACTTGCGAATATGACTGAGTTCGGGAAAACGCCATATTATAGTGCAGAGGAATTTGTGAATATGGGCTTCCAAATAGTTATTTATCCTGTAACTTCACTTCGTGTTGCAGCGAAAGCATATGAAAATGTGTTTACTTTAATTAAGGAAACAGGTTCTCAAAAAGATGCACTTTCAAGTATGCAAACGAGAAGTGAGTTATATGAAACAATTTCATATCATGACTTTGAAGAATTAGATACTGGAATTGCAAAAACAGTATTATCAGAGGATCAATAGATAAAACAACTAAGGCGATGAGAATACATCTTTGGCAAAACGAACTGCTTGATGTGACAATTCATCGCCTTCTGTTTTCAAAAATAAGAAATTCCACTCATCGTAGACGAGCATACGTAGTAGCAAGTAAGGCCGAAATGATAGGGGGATTCAGATGGAGAAAACAAAGTTACCGTGGGATGAATTTTTTTCACTTAATAAAGATGTGAATTATACTTTCTTTACGCCAGAAGATTTTTCAGGAGATGAAGATTTAATCGCAAAAACGACAGAACAATTCGTTAAACAAGAAATTGTTCCACAAATGGAGAATATAGAACAACATAACTATAAAATTTCTCGTCAATTATTTGAGAAAGCTGGAGAACTTGGATTATTAAGTATCGAAGTCCCAGAAGAGTACGGTGGATTTGAGTTAGGAAAGGCAGTTTCAGGGCTTGTAGCAGAAAAAATGGGATACGCTGGTGCATTTAGTGTTTCCTTTAATATACACGCTGGTGTAGGTACATTGCCTTACATATATTACGGAACGAAAGAACAAAAAGAAAAATATTTGCCGAAAATTTCGTCTGGAGAATGGATTGGGGCGTATGCTTTAACTGAGCCAAATGCTGGTTCTGATGCTTTAAGTGCAAAAACAAGTGCAGTATTAAATGAAGATGGTACTGCTTGGAAGTTAAATGGTGAGAAGCAGTGGATTACAAATGCTCATATGGCAGATGTATACGTTGTTTTTGCGAAGACAAATAAAGGAATGACAGCGTTTATTGTCGAAAGAACATGTGAAGGTGTATCCATTGGACTAGAAGAAAAGAAAATGGGGATTAAAGGTTCTTCAACGGCTACCCTAATTTTAGAAGATGTTGTCATCCCTGCTCAAAATGTTTTAGGGGAAGTTGGAAAAGGGCATCACGTAGCTCTTAATATTCTTAACTTCGCTAGACTAAAGTTGGCTTTTGGAAATATTGGAACAGCAAAACAAGCAATTGGTTTGTCGGTTCAATATGGAAAAGAGCGAAAACAGTTCCAAACGGAATTAGTAGATTTTACGATGATTCAAGAGAAAATTGCAAATATGATCATTGCTACATATGGAGCAGAAAGTGCAGCCTACCGTACAGCAGGTGTAATTGATGAAGCAATTCATGAGAGCGATGAAGATCTTATGAAGAAAATGTCTCAATTTGCAATTGAATGTGCACTTAATAAAGTAAATGCTTCTGAAACACTTGGTCACATCGTAGATGAAGCTGTACAAATTCATGGTGGTTACGGTTATATGCAAGAGTACGAGGTAGAACGATTATATCGTGACGCTAGAATTAGTCGTATTTTTGAAGGAACAAACGAAATTAATAGATTAACAGTTGCTAAAATGTTAATGAAGCAAATAGAACAAATTGAAGATACTGAAGTAGAAGTTGATGTAGCAAATATTGAAAGAAACCATCGTTACATTTTATTAGCGAAAAAATTGTTGAAACAATCTTTGAAAACGCTCTCTAAAACTCCAGGGTTAAAAATTGACCAAGAACAAGAATATTCACGTGTATTATCAAATATGTTAACGGACGTGTACGTCATGGAATCAGCATTTTTACGCACGAGTAAAGCAATTAGTAAAAACGGTGAAGAGAAAGAGCGTACGAAACAAATGATAACTGATGTTATTTGTGAAGAAGGCTATCGTAAAGTAGAAGAAGCAGCGATTTCTATACTTTCAGCGGCTGTCACAGAAGAACAAGATAGACACGTAATTTTAGCTGAAATTCGTCAATTATTAGTGCCTTTATACACGAACGTATTTACAAAAAAGAGAGAAATTGCGAAAGCTATTATAAATCGTGGAAAGTATATTGTGTAAATAGGAGGAAAGCGATATGAAAAAGATTGGCTTTATCGGTTTAGGTAATATGGGTCTTCCGATGTCTAAAAATTTAGTTAAATCGAGTTACACAGTATACGGTGTGGATTTAAATAAAGAGGCCGAAGCTTCCTTTGAAAATGAAGGAGGAATTATTGGCTTATCAATCTCAAAACTAGCAGAAACATGCGATGTGATTTTTACAAGTTTACCTTCACCTCGCGCTGTTGAAGCGGTGTATTTTGGGGAAGAAGGATTATTTGAAAATAGCCACTCGAATGTAGTTTTAATTGATACAAGTACTGTATCTCCACAATTAAACAAACAGTTAGAGGAAGCTGCAAAGGAAAAGAAAGTAGACTTTTTAGCAGCACCTGTTAGTGGTGGGGTAATTGGAGCTGAAAACCGTACATTAACGTTTATGGTTGGTGGATCGAAAGAAGTATATGAGAAAACGGAATGTATCATGGGCGTACTAGGCGCGAATGTTTTCCATGTTAGTGAGCAGATTGATAGTGGCACAACAGTTAAATTAATTAATAACCTATTAATTGGTTTTTATACAGCTGGTGTGAGTGAAGCTTTAACATTAGCGAAAAAGAATAATATGGATTTAGATAAAATGTTTGATATTTTAAATGTAAGTTACGGTCAAAGTAGAATTTATGAGCGTAATTATAAAAGTTTCATTGCAACTGAAAACTACAATCCAGGATTTACTGTGAATTTATTAAAGAAAGATTTAGGATTTGCAGTAGATTTAGCGAAAGAAAGCGAACTTCACTTACCAGTAAGCGAAATGCTATTAAACGTATATGAAGAAGCAAGTGAGGCAGGATATGGTGAAAACGATATGGCTGCTTTATATAAGAAAGTTAGTGAACAGTTAATTTCTAATCAAAAATAAAAGACTTATATACATCATAAAAAAGGAGAGAATATAATGATTACAACTGAAATTAAACGAGTAAAAAATCATATTAATGGTGAGTGGGTAGAATCTACTGGTACAGAAGTAGAAGCAGTTCCGAATCCGGCGACTGGAAAAATTATCGCTTACGTTCCGCTATCTCCGAAAGAAGATGTTGAAAAAGCTGTTGAAGCGGCAAAAGCAGCATACGAAACATGGTCTAAAGTACCAGTTCCGAATCGTTCAAGACAATTATATAAATATTTACAGCTTTTACAAGAAAACAAAGAAGAGCTTGCTAAAATCATTACGCTAGAAAATGGTAAAACATTAACGGATGCAACTGGTGAAGTGCAGCGAGGGATTGAAGCGGTAGAACTTGCAACATCAGCACCAAATTTAATGATGGGACAAGCTCTTCCGAATATTGCTAGCGGCATTGATGGATCGATTTGGCGCTACCCAATTGGAGTTGTTGCTGGTATTACACCGTTTAACTTCCCAATGATGATTCCATTATGGATGTTCCCACTTGCAATTGCTTGCGGTAATACGTTCGTATTAAAAACATCAGAAAGAACGCCACTTTTAGCAGAGCGACTTGTAGAGTTATTCTATGAAGCTGGTTTTCCAAAAGGGGTATTGAATTTAGTACAAGGTGGAAAAGATGTTGTAAATAGCATTTTAGAAAGTAAAGATATTCAAGCTATTTCATTCGTTGGATCTGAGCCGGTAGCTCGTTACGTGTATGAAACAGGTACGAAACACGGGAAACGTGTACAAGCGTTAGCTGGTGCAAAAAACCATGCGATTGTAATGCCTGATTGCAATCTTGAGAAAACAGTGCAAGGTGTAATTGGATCTGCATTCGCAAGTAGTGGAGAGCGCTGCATGGCATGTTCAGTAGTAGCAGTAGTTGATGAAATTGCTGATGAATTCATCGACGTACTAGTAGCAGAGACGAAGAAGTTAAAAGTAGGTGACGGTTTCCACGAAGATAATTATGTTGGACCATTAATTCGTGAATCTCATAAAGAGCGCGTATTAGGCTATATTAATAGCGGTGTAGCAGATGGAGCAACTTTATTAGTTGATGGTCGCAAAATTAAGGAAGAAGTTGGAGAAGGTTACTTTGTAGGTGCGACAATCTTTGATGGTGTAAATCAAGAAATGAAAATTTGGCAAGATGAAATTTTTGCTCCAGTATTAAGCATTGTACGAGTTAAAGATTTAGAAGAAGGTATTAAATTAACAAATCAATCTAAATTTGCAAATGGCGCGGTTATTTATACGTCAAATGGTAAACATGCACAAACGTTCCGTGATAATATCGATGCTGGTATGATCGGTGTAAACGTAAACGTTCCAGCACCAATGGCATTTTTCGCATTTGCAGGAAATAAAGCTTCATTCTTTGGTGATTTAGGTACAAATGGTACAGATGGTGTTCAATTCTATACACGTAAAAAAGTTGTAACAGAGCGCTGGTTTTAATAGAGAGTAAACAGCCAAAACAGTTGTTAAATGAAAAACGCCACTCTGAAGATGTGGTGTTTTTCGTCTTGTTAATTATTTTTTTCAAAAGCTAGTTTAATACCAAAACCAATTAAGACGATTCCTGTTAAGCCTTGAATATAACGTTGCGTCCTCGGTTTTTTCATAAAAGCACTAATTTTATCAATTAAAAATATATAAAAAGCGAACCAAATAACTGTTAATACGAGGTAAGTAAGACCCATTACGAGAAGTTGAATAAACGTATTATGATTTGGATTTAAAAATTGAGGTAAAAAGGTTAAAAAGAAGACTGCAACTTTAGGGTTTAATAAATTCGTAAGAAACCCTTGGCGAAAGCAAGAAGTGTGTTCATCTTCATTATTTAAAGATATATCGTTCGTATCAAAGCCTTCTTTGTTTCTTACCGCTAAAAGGGCTTTAATGCCAATATAAATTAAATACAGAGCTCCAACGTACTTGAAAATAGAAAATAAAAGAGCTGACTTTACAATAATTGCGGAAAGTCCGATTACTGCTGCTAAAGTATGAATTAAAAGTGCAACACATGTACCGAACACTGTTTTCACTCCACCGACCTTACCGGCAACCAATGTATTTTTCGTCGCCATTGCAGTATCAGGACCGGGTAAAATAATAAGACAAATAGACATAATGATGAAAAGAAAATAATTTTCAATCATAGTTGCTCCTCCTTTTTATTTTTAGAATATTTGATTAAAAATAGTGTAGCACACATTTTTGATTTAATAAAATTAAATTTTATTAAAAATTATTAAATGCGAAAGAGGCTATATAGTAGTGAAATTCCACTACTTTATAGCCTCAATTTTATCCCGCATGACCGGACGATCGGTGAGGGCTAATAATAAGCGGGTAATGAACCCCCACTTATTAATGTTTCACCTTATTATGCATTAAGTAAGTTAAAGAACCGATTTACATCTTCTTCTGAAACATCACTTAATTGCTTATATTTATAATTCGGATTTTGATCTTTATCAACGACAACGGATCGTACTCCTTCGAAGAAATCTTCATGTCTCATGAAATTTTTAGCAAGTACAAGGTCGGTAGCGAAACATTCTTCAACGGATTTATCTTGTCCATCAATAAACTGTTTTAAAGTTACTTTTAATGAAATAGGGGATTTTGATAATAGCGTTTCTTTCGTTTTTAAAGCAAAGGAACTTTGAGCTTTCTCCAATGAATCGGTGATCTCTTCAATTGTATCGAATGCAAAATGTGAATTAATTTCTTCTAATGAAGTAGAAAGCTCGCTTTCTAAGTTTGGAGCAGTTGCAAATGTACGAATGAATTCTTTTAAATGAGTATGTACATCATCTTGTTTATACCAATTTACACTTTCAAGTTCAGTAAGGAAAATTGGTAATGAATCAGATGTCATAAAGTAATCAGCAGCGTTTATAAATAATACGTCAGAAGCTTTTAAAACAGATGCTGTTAAAGCAACATAGCGGCCAGCAAACCCTGGAGCTTTATTTAAGAAATAAGCAGCACCGACATCTGGGAAGAAGCCTATATTCATCTCTGGCATTGCCCATTTCGTACGCTCAGTTACAATTCGATATTTCGCACCATTTGTAATACCGACACCACCGCCCATTACAATTCCATCTAAACAAGCGATGATCGGTTTTTTATATTGATAAATATATGTATCAATTTCATACTCTTCTTCAAAAAAACGTTCCGCATGCTGCAATGCAGCTTCATTTGAACGCGCTTCATAAAGAGTTTTAATGTCGCCGCCTGCACAAAAACCTTTTGTGCCAGCTCCTTTTAATACGATAAGCGCAATTCGCTCATCATGTTCCCATTCTTTCAGTTTTTGCCCAATTGGTTGCAACATGTCATAAGATAAAGAATTAAGTGCTTTTGGGCGGTTTAAAGTAATTGATGCAACGCCGTTTTCGCTAACAGAAAATAAAACGTGTTCAGTCATAATTCATCCTCCCTTACATATCTTCTTATTCTTAATTCTTGATACGTACTGAAATGTCCTTTATAAATTTTGTCTAAAGTTGACGGTACGTGTTAATTTGTATACCGCATATTTTGACGAGATATATTTGCAGGATTTCTGAGGTTGAAAATGAATATTACAACATTACTGT
Source organism: Bacillus sp. RC251 (assembly GCF_044908765.1). Lineage (NCBI taxonomy): Bacteria > Bacillati > Bacillota > Bacilli > Caryophanales > Bacillaceae > Bacillus > Bacillus sp. RC251. Next base: position 1,308,286 of record NZ_JBIYDP010000001.1, read on the forward strand.
AATTGTAATTATTTGAAATTATCATGATAAACACGCTATTATATATGTGTAAATTGTGCATAATCACTTCAAAAAGAGTATTTGAAGTGATTATGCTGAAAGAAAAATTGCTTTTCATTAGAAATAGAGAAAGGAGAAATCGGAATGCCAGGACCTTTACTATTGTCGGTGATTATTTTGTCTTCTTTAATGATAGGGATAACGCAGTATTTTCATCATACAGATACGACAGAGGAAGTGAAGGATAAAGTACGACTTGTATTTCCGATTTTTATCATATCTATTTCTTTTTGCATTTTATTAAATAAGGATGGGTACATTATCGCAGTATTTTCATTTTTTGTAGCGATCGTTTTCATTACAGTTTTATATTATGTAATGAAAGACTTTATACAAAAATAAAGATGTCACATTAGACATTTTTATTTTTACAATAAATAAAATTTCACATACCGTATTATATATAAAAATAAAAAACATATAGCGGTAGAAAAGTGTGTACTTTGTCGTGTATTTACTTGTCAATCTTGCATAGCCAATATACTATTAATAGTGTAGAGATTAGAAAAAGGGGTTGTATCTGTCATGAAATTTGAGATGCACACAAAAATTATTTCAAATGAAAAAGAAGTAAGATTACATATAGAAGAAAACATATTTCAATTAAAATTGGATGGTTATCACTTATTTACAGTTCAAGAAATATTGCCTTTATATAAATCAAATGAAGAAAGAATTGGTAGTGCAATGATACAAAAGTTAGAGTGGGAAAACGGAGAAACTACAATAAACTATCAACTCGTATCACTAAAATCAGTAAATTAAAAGGAGCAGGAAACTATGAAGTTATTTCATACAGCGGATTGGCATTTAGGAAAGCTCGTTCATGGCGTGTATATGACTGAAGATCAAAAGATTGTATTAGATCAGTTTGTACAAGCTGTTGAAGAAGAAAAACCAGATGCCGTAATTATTGCAGGGGATTTATATGACCGAGCAATTCCACCTACGGAAGCAGTAGACTTATTAAATGATGTTTTACAAAAAATAGTCATTGATTTACAAACACCAGTTATTGCGGTTGCAGGAAACCATGATAGTCCAGATCGTATTCATTTTGCAAGTAGTTTAATGAAGAAACAAGGATTATTTATTGTGGGACAATTTCAATTTCCATATGAGCCAATTATATTAAATGATGAATATGGCGAGGTTCACTTCCATCTCGTTCCATATGCGGATCCAAGCATAGTTAGACATGTTTTGAAAAACGAAGATGTACGTTCTCATGATGATGCGATGCGTATTTTTATGAATGAGCTTTCTGAAACAATGGATAAAGAAGCAAGACACGTATTTGTTGGTCATGCATTTGTAACTTCTGCGGGAGAAGCGGAAGAGAATACAAGTGATGCAGAACGACCACTTTCAATTGGTGGTGCTGAATACGTAAATAGTCATTATTTTGATAAGTTTCATTACACAGCGCTTGGACATTTACATCAAGCGCATTTTGTACGTAATGAGACAATTCGATATTCAGGTTCTCCACTTGCATATTCTATTTCTGAAGAAAAACATAAAAAAGGATATTATATTGTGGAACTGGACGAGCAAGGTGAAGCAACAATTGAAAAAAGGTTACTTGCACCACGTCGTAAAATGCGAACAGTAGAAGCGAAAATAGATGAATTATTACAACATCCAGTAAGTGAAGATTATGTGTTTGTAAAATTATTAGATGAAAATCCTGTCTTGCAGCCAATGGAAAAAATACGATCTGTATATCCAAATGCAATGCATGTTGAAAGATCTATTCAAAGACGAGAGTTCACAGAGTCAAATGAAGTAACTGTTTCAAGACATAAAACGGATGATTTATCGTTATTAAAGGCTTTTTATAAAGAAATGAAAGGCTTAGATTTATCAGAAGAGAAAGAACGTCTATTTGTAGAAGTACTACAAACAGTGCAAGAACGGGAAGGTGAACGAGGATGAGACCGATTCAGCTAATTATGACAGCATTTGGGCCATATAAACAGAAAGAAGTAATCGATTTTAACGATCTTGGAGATCATCGTATTTTCGCCATTTCTGGGAATACAGGAGCTGGAAAGACAACGATTTTTGATGCGATTTGTTATGTGTTATATGGTGAGGCAAGCGGAGAAGAACGTAGTGATACGAGCATGCTTCGCAGTCAATTTGCTGATGATAATATGTATACAAGTGTAGAACTAACCTTTCAGTTAAAAGGGAAACGTTATGAAATAAAACGACAACTTGGACATAAAAAACAAGGGAACAAGACAATTACGGGACATGCAGTAGAACTATATGAAGTGATTGATGAAGAGAATGTTCCAGCTGTTGATCGTTTCCATGTAACGGATGTAAATAAAAAAGTGGAAGATTTAATTGGTTTAAGTAAACATCAATTTAGCCAAATTGTTATGTTACCACAAGGGGAATTCCGAAAACTATTAACATCTGAGACAGAAAACAAAGAAGAAATTTTACGTCGTATTTTTAAAACGGATCGTTATAAGTTAATGCGTGAGTTACTTGATCAAAAACGAAAACAATGGAAAGAAGTTTTACAAGAAAAACAGAAAGAGCGAGAGCTATACTTCCGTAATGTTTTCAAATTACCAATCCGCGATGGAGCATTATTAGAGACATTGGTGGAACAAGAACATGTAAACACGCATCAAGTAGTAGAAGCATTAGAACAAGAAACAGATGTGTATAAGGCAGAGGTGGAGCAATTACAAATAGAACAAGATGTTCAAACGAAGCAATTAAAGGATGCTGAAACACGTTTTCATGCAGCGAAATCCATAAATGAGAAATTTATAGATTTACAACAAAAGAATGAGAAATATAACACTTTACAAGAAAATCGTACAGTCATTGAAATGAAAGAAAAATCTTTTAAACGTGCGGAAGAGGCGAAGCGCTTATTACCATTTGAACAATGGTATGAAGAAGCAATGCAAAATGAGCAGAAGGCTGAAAGTTTATTAAAACAAATAATCGCTAAAAAAGAAAATGTAACGAAAAACTTTGAACTTTCTCAGGAGAAATATGAAGCGGTAAAGAATAAAGAACCTGAGAGAGAAAATGCAAAAAAACTTGTTCAAAGATTAGAAGAGTTACAACCGATTATTGCATCATTAGCTGAGAAACAGTTGAATTTACAAAATGCAGAAATTCAAATAGGGAAATTAAAAGAAAGTATGCAAAACTTAGATCGACAATTAGATGAGCATACAAATCAAAAACAGCTAATGTCTGATGAATTACAGCAATTAGAACGAGCACTTGAGCAATATGTAGCTAAAGTAGAGGAACTAACGAATATGCGAGAAGATGCCAAAGTTTTAAAGCAAGCATATGATGTTTGGCAAGAAAAGCAAAAATTCGAGAAAGAAAAAGAAGTGGCATATAATAAGATGCGATTGGCAGTTAACGCATATGAAAATATGGAACGTCGCTGGTTAAGTGAACAAGCTGGTATATTAGCTCTTCATCTACATGATGGCGAATCTTGTCCAGTATGTGGTAGTACGAACCATCCGAAAAAAGCTACAGAGCAAAGTAATGCAATCGATGAAAAAGAGTTAAACGATTTAAGAGAAAAGAAAAATGTTGCTGAAAAATTACATGTTCAATTAGAGGAGAAATGGAATTTCTATCACCTACAATATGAGCAGGTAATAGGGGAAGTTAAGAAGCGAGGCTATCGCTCAGAGGAATTAGTTGAAACATACAGTGCACTTGTTCAAAAAGGAAAACAATTAGCAACTGAAGTAAATACGCTAAAAGCGAGTGAAGAAACGCGTAAGCAAACTGCTGTGAATATAAAGAGTGTAGAAGAAAAAGTAGATGCACTTCAGAAACAAAAGCGTGAGGTAGAAACAGTACAGCACCGTACAGAAATGGAGTGTATGCAACTTCGTACGTCATATGAACATGATAAGAAAAATATTCCTGAAAACTTACAAACAGTCCAAGCTTGGAAAGTCCAGTTTGACCAAGCTATGCATGAACTCAAATTAATGGAGGACGAATGGAAGAAAGTGCAGGAAGCGTATCAACATTGGCAAAATGAAAATATACGTATTCAAGCAGAACAGGAAAGTGCTTCTAATCAATTTGAAAGTACAAAATTGAAGAAAGAAGAGACGTTTACGCGCTTTATGAAAGAGCTTGAGCAGAGCGGATTTACCGATCAAATTACGTATAAAGAAGCTAAATTAAGTGATATTGAAATGGAGATGTTACAAAAAGAAATTCAAAGTTATTATTCATCTCTTGAAGTGCTTGCAAAACAAATTGAAGAGTTACATGCTGAATTAAAAGATAAAGAGTACATGGATATTACGGCGTTAGGTGAACACATAACAGAATTACAAATTAATCTCGATATAATAAAAGAAAAACGCCAACGTGCGCAAACTGCGGTAACGTATATTTTTGATTTACATGAAAACATTAGACGTATTGATGAGCAAATTCATGAGGAAGAAAAAGCGTTCCAAGAACTTGTTGATTTATATGAAGTAATGAAAGGTGATAACGAAAGCCGTATATCATTTGAACGTTACATCTTAATAGAGTATTTAGAACAAATTGTTCAAATTGCAAACGAACGATTACGTAAATTATCAAATGGACAATTTTATTTAAAACGAAGTGAACGAGTTGAAAAGCGAAATCGTCAAAGTGGATTAGGATTAGATGTATACGACGCATATACGGGCCAAACACGCGATGTAAAAACATTATCTGGTGGTGAGAAATTTAATGCATCGCTTTGCTTAGCGCTTGGAATGGCAGACGTCATTCAATCGTATGAAGGCGGTATTTCCATCGAAACGATGTTTATCGACGAAGGTTTTGGTTCATTAGATGAGGAGTCATTAACAAAAGCAGTTGACGCCTTAATTGACTTACAAAAATCAGGCCGATTTATCGGTGTCATTTCACACGTTCAAGAGCTGAAAAACGCAATGCCAGCTGTATTAGAAGTAAAGAAGCAGAAGGATGGGTGTAGTCAGACTCGTTTTGTGGTGAAGTAAGTTCAAGTGTAATTCAAAGTATTGTTTGTGATCTTCTAGTAAAGAACTTATGATAAAACAAATGCCGCCTCTTTTTAGAGACGGCATTTATTTGTGATTCAAAATTAAATAATTCACTTAGGAGTTATCTGTAGAAGGCGGTGTATTTTCCAATCGATTATAAGTCTTAAAGGCCGAAATTGCCGAGATAACACCACCGACTAAAAATAAAGCTGATCCACCGACCAAAATGATACGACTGACATATGTTTCACGAGCTTCTTCAACTTCTTCTTGTAACATTGTTGGCATTTGAATTCCTCCTAAACAACATTTATTTTGTAGATAGTATATACAAATGCCTAAAATATGTTAAAATCACTGGATAGTATTATGAGGAAGTATATAGTTAGATGTGAATTGCTTGAAAAATCTTCATTATAAATATATGCTAACTTCACATAGAGCACATATTAACATTGTATTATGTATATGTACCAAATAAATAAAGTGAATTGTATTTCGTTCTGTTTTTAAACATTTAAAATTCTATTATTTTTATATAAAGGTTTCACATCGGAGTTTTAAATATTTTGGAAATAGATATAAATAAGAGGAATTCATATAAAAGGGGAATGTCTTATGACAACATATACGAGTGAAATGAGAAAAAGTTTAGTTTCAGAAGAAGATGTAGATATTTTGAAAATTATGGCGCACCCAATCCGATTACAAATTGTAAATGAATTAAGTACGAGAAAAACTTGTAATGTAACACAATTAACAGAATTACTAAATATTCCACAATCGACTGTTTCGCAACATTTATCAAAAATGAAAGGTAAAGTGTTACGAGCTGAGAGAAGGGGCTTAGAAATTTATTATCATATTAATAATTTAAAAGCGAGTAAGATTGTAAGTGTTTTAGGATATATAAACTAATGAAGTATTTTCATAAAAAATAGCCGCTGCTGGTGAGCAGGGGCTATTTTTTGTTGTTTTATGTATTCGTATTTAAAATTTTATAGTTTTTATGATTTACAATCGTTCGATCAAATTCAAAAGTACCACCGCTTACATTTGTAATTTCAACTAAGACCGATTCAGTATAAAGTTTTAATACAGATCCTGTAATCTTTAAATTATTTCGTTGAAAAAGTATAGTATCCCCTACGTTTGCTTTCATAGTACCTCCTTATTAAAGACAGAAATATTTTTTTATTATATATATTAAACCACGTATAGATATATTAGTGAATATTTAGTTTTGTTTATCAATAAAATATTTTTTATTTTATAAAAAATAAAGTGCATCGTAGCATAAAAATAGTTTTTTTGGTTGTATAGGAAAATCAAAATTTTGTAATCTAGCTATGATAAAACTTGAGACATAATTTTTATAAAAAAAGATGATAAAACAGCTGTAAGTCGTATGAATGCAAAACATAATAATAGCTATTTACGTATTTAATAATTCGTTTTTTGTATTTCGTCCTTCGTTTTCTGTAACTGATTCCATATTTTTGACGCTCTATCTTGTAAGTGCTTACATAAGCGGTAACATCTTATACAATGAAGGTGTTAAATCAAAAGAGGTGGTCAATATGAACATAAAAAAAGAAAATTTAGCGAATAGCATTGAAATAGAAAGAGGAGGCGGAAAAGTATGAAAAAATCAAATGTTAATCCATGGCTTGTTGTCCTTGGTACAGTCATCGTACAAATGGGACTTGGAACGATATATACATGGAGTTTATTTAATCAGCCTTTAGTTAGTAAATACGGTTGGAGTCTTAACGCAGTTGCTATAACTTTCTCAATTACTAGTCTTTCCTTAGCGTTTTCGACTTTATTTGCGAGTAAATTGCAAGAAAAATGGGGACTTCGTAAACTTATTATGATAGCTGGACTAGCATTAGGACTAGGATTAATACTTAGTTCACAAGCTTCCTCATTAATATTGCTTTATGTACTAGCAGGGGTTGTTGTAGGTTATGCAGATGGTACAGCATATATCACTTCACTATCCAATTTAATAAAGTGGTTTCCAAAGCGTAAAGGTTTAATTGCCGGTATTTCTGTCTCTGCATATGGTTCGGGTAGCTTAATCTTTAAATATGTTAACGCACAGTTAATTGAATCAGTTGGTGTATCACAAGCGTTTATATACTGGGGTTTAATTGTTACAGCTATGATTGTAATTGGCGCTTGTTTAATCCATCAAGCTGCAGATCAAGGAGCAGTTCATGAAACAAAAACTCAGGAATATACAACGAAAGAAATGTTAGGCACAAAACAAGTATACTTATTATTTATTATGTTATTTACATCATGTATGAGTGGCTTATACTTAATTGGTATGGTAAAAGACATTGGTGTTCAACTTGTAGGGCTTAGCGCAGCGACAGCAGCTAATGCGGTGGCTATGGTTGCAATCTTCAATACATTAGGTCGTATTATTTTAGGACCGTTATCAGATAAAATCGGCCGTTTAAAAATCGTTACTGGTACATTTGTTGTTATGGCAGCTTCAGTCTTGGTTTTAAGTTTCGTAGATTTAAATTATGGTATCTACTTCGTATGTGTAGCAAGCGTAGCGTTTTGCTTTGGTGGAAATATCACTATTTTCCCAGCTATCGTTGGTGATTTCTACGGTATGAAAAACCATAGTAAGAACTACGGGATTGTGTATCAAGGATTTGGATTTGGAGCACTTGCAGGTTCCTTTATCGGTGCACTTCTAGGTGGATTCAAACCAACCTTCATGGTGATCGGTGTATTATGTGTCGTATCATTTGTTATCGCAATTTTAATTCAAGCACCTAAGCAGAAAAAAGAACAAAAAGAAGAGTATAGCAGCGTAGCATAAGTATATAAATCTTCTATCACACTATAAATACGAAAAAGCATCCTATTAAATAGGGTGCTTTTTTTTATGAATGATTACAAGGAGGTTATATAATCTTTGGGATTTTCGAGACAAAAAAGCGAGTGAAATACCAAATTGGATTATATTGGAATATTAAAAAATGATACATTATATCCGAAATACGTATTAAATCTTAAAATATAAACAAGACATACATCAATAATTGCAAGATATATTTTCTCGGTATTTTCAGAAAAATGTTGAGAAAATATATACTTGAGTTTTTGATAAGGCTTTGTAAATGAAGGTATCTACAGTTAGTCTTCTACAAGTTTAAAAAGAGGAGTATGAATTAAATGTGTAATGTAAGTACTTATTAATGCTTTTAGATGTAATTGTATTGAGAATCAATAAAATATTTTATCTGAAAAATAAAAATAGGTTGACAAGTTTATTGAGAAAGATTATCATTTCGGTGTAAGAATGTTAAATGAAAAACATTATCAATGAATAATATTTTGATGAAAAGTACACTTGACCAATTAGTTTAGTAAGTGTATTATTTTTAACATCATCATTGATAATGAAAATCGTTATCATTAATGATGTTAAACTGGATTAATTTTTATATGAAAGGATAGAGGAAATGAACATAGGGGAATTTGATGGGAAAACGGTTTTAGTAACTGGTGCAGCGCAAGGTATAGGTAGTGTTGTAGCAAACATGTTTTTAGAAAGAGGAGCTACAGTTATTGGGGCTGATCAAACTGAAGAGGGGTTAAACGTACTCTTAAATCAAAATGAATTAAATGAAACACGTGTGAAAACGTTTCGTTTAGATGTGAGTGATAGTGCCGCTGTTGAAGAAGTAGTAGAACGGATTGAAAATGATATAGCACCGATAGATATATTAGTAAATGTTGCAGGGGTTTTACGTATGGGAGCGATTCACTCTTTAAGTGATGAAGATTGGAATAAAACATTCTCTGTAAATTCTACAGGAGTTTTCTATATGTGCCGAGCAGTAAGTAAATATATGATGCAAAGAAAGTCAGGGGCAATTGTTACAGTTGGCTCAAATGCGGCAAATACTCCGAGAATGGAGATGGCTGCGTATGTTGCATCAAAAGCTGCAACGACGATGTTTATGAAATGTTTAGGGTTAGAACTTGCAGCATACAATATTCGCTGTAACTTAGTTTCTCCAGGTTCTACTGAAACTGAAATGCAAAGATTATTATGGGCTGATGAGAATGGAGCTGAAAATATAATTGTTGGTTCTCAAAATACATATAGACTCGGTATTCCGTTACAAAAAATTGCACAACCTTCAGAAATTGCTGAAGCAGTATTGTTTTTAGCCTCTGATAAAGCGAGTCATATTACAATGCACAATTTATGTGTCGATGGCGGAGCTACATTAGGAGTTTAATAAAAAATTCAGGAGGTTTTAATACTATGAATGAACTTATAGCCGTAAAGGAACTGTCGGAAAAATTATTAGAAGATTATAAAACTGAATCTTCGTTCTTTTTTGCTTCACCAACTCGAACGATATTGGCTGAAGGAGAGTTTACTACAGTAAAACATCATGAAATTGAAAGTTTTACAGAACTTGTACAAGCGGTATTACGTAATGCAAAACAAGCTGGAAATCCGAACCCTATCGTTGTTGGTGCTTTGCCTTTTGATCGTAGAAAAGAAGTTCAACTTATCGTACCAGAACATAGTAGAATTACTGAGCGTTTACAGTTAGAGACAACAAATGAGATAAAACGAAATGAGAAACTGGCATTTGAAATGACGCCTGTACCAGATCCTGAAGTTTATATGAATGGTGTAAAGCAAGGGATTAAAAAAATACAGGACGGCGATTTAAAGAAAATCGTTCTATCCAGATCATTAGATGTTGAATCTTCCGAAAAGATTGATAAGCAAAAACTTCTTCGAGAATTAGCAGAGCATAATAAGCGTGGTTATACATTTGCTGTGAATTTACCGGAAGATGAAAACGAGTGTAATAAAACATTAATTGGAGCAAGTCCTGAATTACTCGTTTCACGTAATGGTATGCAAGTTATTTCTAATCCGTTAGCTGGTTCAAGACCACGTAGTGATGATCCAGTAGAAGATAAGAGAAGAGCAGAGGAATTACTTTCTTCTCCGAAAGATTTACATGAACATGCGGTAGTAGTGGAAGCGGTTGCCGCTGCACTTCGTCCGTATTGTCATACATTACACGTTCCAGAAAAACCATCCGTTATTCATAGTGAAGCGATGTGGCATTTGTCTACTGAAGTGAAAGGTGAACTAAAGGATCCGAATACTACTTCTTTGGAATTAGCAATTGCTCTTCATCCTACGCCAGCAGTTTGCGGAACGCCGATGGAAGAAGCGAGAGAGGCGATTCAAAAAATTGAGCCATTTGATCGTGAATTCTTTACAGGAATGCTAGGATGGAGCGATTTAAATGGAGATGGTGAATGGATTGTTACAATTCGCTGTGCTGAAGTGCAAGAAAATACACTTCGATTATATGCAGGAGCAGGAGTTGTTGCTGAGTCAAAACCAGAAGATGAGTTAGCAGAAACATCAGCTAAGTTCCAAACAATGCTGAAGGCTTTAGGATTAAGAGATAATTCGCTGAATGAAAAATAGGGGGAAGAAATAATGTTATCAGGTTTCACGGAATGGCCAGAAGAATTTGCAAATCGTTATCGAGAAGAAGGATGTTGGCTTGGAGAAACATTTGGTTCGTTGTTAAGAGAACGTGCGGAAAAGTATGGAGATGAAATTGCAGTTGTAAGTGGTAATATGCATATGACGTATAGTGAGCTTGATAAAAAAGTAGATCGCTTAGCTTCAGGTTTACTGAATTTAGGAATAAAGAAAGAGGACCGGGTTGTAATCCAGTTACCCAACATTATCGAGTTTTTCGAAATATGCTTTGCGCTATTTCGAATTGGAGCACTTCCTGTTTTTGCACTACCTTCACATCGAAGCAGTGAAATTAGTTATTTTTGTGAGTTTGGTGAGGCGAGTACTTACGTTATTTCAGATAAGGCTCTCGGCTTTGATTATCGAAAACTAGCAAGAGAAGTGAAAGAGAAAGTACCAACTTTACAACATGTAATTGTAGTGGGAGAAGAAGAAGAGTTTGTGAACATAAGTGATCTGTATATAGATCCCGTTCCATTACCAGCAGTTCAGCCAAGTGATGTTGCGTTTCTTCAATTATCAGGAGGGACAACAGGACTTTCTAAATTAATTCCTAGAACACACGATGACTATATTTATAGTTTACGTGTTAGCGCTGAAATTTGTAATTTGAATACGGATAGCGTCTATATGGCAGTTCTTCCAGTAGCGCACAATTACCCGATGAGTTCTCCAGGGACATTTGGAACTTTCTATTCGGGCGGAAAAGTAGTGTTAGCAACTGGAGGGAGCCCAGATGAGGCATTTGCTCTTATAGAAAAAGAAAAAGTTACGATTACTGCTCTAGTTCCACCATTAGCAATGATTTGGCTTGATGCAGCTTCTTCTCGTAATAACGATTTATCGAGCTTAGAAGTGATTCAAGTAGGTGGTGCTAAGTTTAGCGCTGAGGTTGCAAAGCGTATACACCCTACATTTGGATGTACGTTACAGCAAGTGTTCGGTATGGCAGAAGGGTTAGTAAATTACACGAGATTAAATGATCCGGAAGAAATCATCATTCATACACAAGGGAGACCGATGTCTACATTCGATGAAGTAAGGGTCGTTGATGAAAATGATAACGATGTGAAACCTGGTGAAGTAGGTAGTTTGTTAACAAGAGGGCCATATACAATTCGTGGCTATTATAAAGCAGAAGAGCATAATGCACGATCATTTACAAAGGATGGATTTTATCGCACAGGTGATCTTGTAAAAGTAAATGAACAAGGTTACATCATTGTAGAAGGTAGGGATAAAGATCAAATTAACCGTGGTGGTGAGAAAGTTGCTGCGGAAGAAGTTGAAAATCATCTATTAGCACACGATGCAGTACATGATGTAGCCATTGTATCAATGCCTGATGATTATTTAGGAGAACGTACTTGTGCCTTTGTTATAGCTCGAGGACAAGCTCCAACAGTAAGCGAATTAAAAATGTTTTTAAGAGAACGCGGTATCGCAGCTTATAAGATTCCAGATCGAATTGAATTTATTGAAGCATTCCCGCAAACAGGTGTTGGAAAGGTGAGCAAAAAAGAGTTACGTAAAGTCATTACGGAAAAACTTATTACGGTAAAACAATATAAAATATAAAAATTGGAAGGAAGTGATTAGATGGCTATCCCATCTATTTCAGTATACAAAATGCCAGTTGAATCAGAACTACCAAAAAATAAAGTGAACTGGACACCAGATCCGAAACGTGCGGTTCTTCTAATCCATGACATGCAAGAATATTTTCTTGATGCATATAGCGATAAAGAATCACCAAAAGTAGAACTTATTTCAAATATTAAGGTGATAAGAGAAAAATGTAAGGAACTTGGTATACCAGTTGTTTATACAGCACAACCAGGTGGACAAACGTTAGAACAACGAGGGTTATTACAAGATTTCTGGGGGGACGGTATTCCTGCTGGACCAGATAAAAAGAAAATTGTCGGTGAACTTACTCCTGATGAGGATGATATATTCTTAACAAAATGGAGATATAGTGCATTTAAAAAGACAAATCTATTAGGAATTTTAAATGAACAGGGAAGAGATCAACTTATTATTTGCGGTATTTATGCGCATATTGGCTGCCTTTTAACAGCTTGCGAAGCATTTATGGATGGTATAGAGCCATTTTTTGTAGCAGATGCAGTTGCTGATTTTTCAATAGACCATCATAAACAAGCATTGGAGTATGCATCTAATAGATGTGCAGTAACGACATCAACAAACTTACTGTTAAAAGATTTACAAAGTGTAAAAAGTGATGAGAGTGAAGGAATCACTTTACAGGAAGTGCATGAACTAGTTGCACAACTACTTCGTGAGCCAGTAGAGAGTATTGATATTGATGAGGACTTACTAAATAGAGGACTTGATTCGGTCAGAATTATGAGTTTAGTAGAGAAGTGGCGTCGCGAAGGGAAAGAAATAACTTTTGCAGATTTAGCAGAACGTCCAACTGTTTCCGATTGGTACAGTTTACTATCTTCACAGACAGCACAGGTGCTGTAACAAATAGACTACATAATAAAGGGGTAGTAAAGAATGCCTAATAGTCAAAAGGTTCGTCATTCGTTATCATCTGCGCAGACTGGTATGTGGTTTGCACAGCAATTAGATCCGCTTAATCCGATTTATAATACTGGGGAATATGTTGAAATAAACGGAAATATTAATCAAGAAATTTTCGAATTAGCAGTACGTAAAGTTGTAACAGAAGCAGAAGCACTACATGTTCGCTTCGAAGAGGATGAAATTGGTCCATGGCAAGTTATTGAAGAATTACAGTTTCATATGCATTTTATTGACGTTCGTAAAGAAGAAAATCCTGAAGAAGCTGCTAAAGTATGGATGAAAAATGATTTATCTATGCCAGTCGATTTGAAAAGAGATATTTTATTTACTGAAGCACTTATTCAAGTTGAAAATAATCGTTTCTTTTGGTATCAGCGCATCCATCACATTGTGATGGATGGCTATGGATTTTCACTTCTAAGCCAAAAGGTAGCGAAAGAGTATACATTACTTATAGAAGAAACAAGAAAGAATGAAAAGCCATTTGGTTCTCTTGCAAAAATTGTACAAGAAGATATGGAGTATCGTGAGTCTAAACAATTTCAGAAAGATCGTACTTTTTGGTTAGAAAAGTTTGCTGATGAACCGGATGTCATAAGTTTAGCAGAACGAGCGCCGAGAACATCAAATGGATTTTTACGAGAAACAGCTTATTTATCCAGTTCTAGCACGAAAACTTTACTAGAAAATATCAATGTTTCGTTAACAAATTGGCCGGAATTTATTGTCGCTGTAACAAGTATTTATATGCATAAATTAACAGGTGCAAATGATATTATTTTAGGTTTACCAATGATGGGGCGTCTCGGTTCTGCATCTATTTATACACCGAGCATGGTAATGAATTTAGTACCACTTCGTATTACAGTAACTCCAAATATAACTCTTGCGGAATTATTACAGCAAGTTTCTAAAGAGATTCGAGAAGTACGTCTTCATCATAAATACCGTCATGAGGAATTAAGAAGAGACTTAAAGTTACTAGGTGAAAATCAAAGGTTATTCGGGCCGTTAGTGAATGTGATGCCTTTTGATTATGGGCTTAATTTTGCTGGGAATCGTGGTATTACACATAATTTATCAGCAGGACCTGTCGATGATTTATCGATAAATGTTTATAAACGTTTCGATGAAAATGAGTTAATGATTCATTTTGATGGGAATCCGTTAGTATATAGTGATTCGGAACTAGCATTGCATAAAGAGAGATTTATGAATGTATTAGAATTAGTGATAAATGACTATGAAAAAGAAGTGTCGATTGGAAATATAAACATTACTCTTCCAGAAGAAAATCATAAAGTTTTATTCGAATGGAATGAAACTAAGGAAGCTGAGGATCTAATCACTCTACCTTTATTATTTGAAAAACAAGTACAAAAAAATCCAAATAAAATAGCGGTTACGTGTAACGGAGTAGACCTTACGTATAAAGAGCTAAATGAACGGGCGAATGAACTAGCGCACTATTTAGTAGAAGAAGGAATAGGGCCAAATCAGTTTGTAGCTTTAGTATTTCCAAGGTCAATAGAGATGGTAGTTAGTATGCTAGCAGTTTTAAAGGCTGGTGCAGCGTATTTACCGATAGATCCAGAATATCCAGCCGAGCGAATACATTATATAGTAAATGATGCAAAACCAGCTTGTATTATAACGCATTCATCGGTCGCATCAACTTTAGTTATAGAAAATGATATAAAAAAAATCGAATTAAATAGTGAAAAAATGAAACTAGCGTTAAACACATATTCTTATATGAATATACCATTAAGAAATGATGATTCACTTTTAAACCCAGCTTATACAATTTACACTTCAGGCTCAACCGGCAATCCAAAAGGTGTAATTGTTCCTATGAAAGCTTTAAGTAACTTTTTATTGGCCATGGATGATATGTTTTCGTTACATGAAAACGATCATTTATTAGCAGTTACAACATTTGCGTTTGATATTTCAGCTCTAGAAATTTATTTACCTCTTATTAGTGGTGCAAGTATAACAATCGCACAAAAAGAGGTAATCCAAGAACCTTCTGTGTTAACGGCATTGTTACAAGAGGAAAGAGTCACAATTATGCAAGCCACACCGACACTCTGGCAGGCGTTAGTAACTGAATATCCAGAAAGGCTACAAGGGCTAAATGTGCTCGTTGGTGGTGAAGCGCTTCCGGCCCATTTAGCAAATATATTAAAAGAATTAGGTTGCTCTATTACAAACTTATATGGACCTACTGAAACGACTATTTGGTCTACTTTCAAGAACATCGACGAAAATGAAATTGGTATACCCCCTATTGGAAAACCGATTTGGAGTACAGATGTGTATGTATTAGATGCAGGATTACAAACAGTACCACCTGGAGTAATTGGCGAACTATATATTGCAGGAGAAGGACTTGCGAACGGCTATTTAGGAAAACCAGAGTTAACGGCTGAACGGTTTGTTGCAGATCCTTATGGAAAACCAGGGAAGCGCATGTACCGCACAGGTGATCTTGTGAAATGGCGTAACGATGGTGTGTTAGAGTACATGAGCCGCGCAGATCATCAAATTAAAATTCGTGGTTTCCGAATTGAATTAGCTGAAATTGAAATGGTATTACAACGACATGAATATATTCAACAAGCGGTAGTAATGGTACGAGAAGATCGCCCAAATGATAAACGAATCATTGCGTATATCGTTGTCGAAGGGAGTGAAGGGATTAACCTTTCAGAAATTCGTTCTTATGTTTCAGAAAGTTTAGCGAATTATATGGTGCCATCGGCATTTGTTGTGCTAGAAGAATTACCATTAACGCCAAATGGTAAGGTTAATAGAAAGAAATTACCTGCTCCTGATTTTAATGAAATGAACAAGGAGAGAGTTGCTAGAAATCCGAAAGAAGAAATATTATGTGATTTATTTGCAGAAGTACTTGGTGTTTCTCGCATTAGCATTGATGATAATTTCTTTGAAATGGGTGGCCATTCGCTTCTTGCATCTCGTCTAATGGCAAGAATTCGTGAAACGTTAAGTGTTGAATTAGGAATAGGAAAACTATTTGAATCGCCAACTGTTGCTGAACTTGCGAAACAATTGGATCAAGCAAAAACTGCAAGACCAGCTATTAAGAAAGTAAGTAGACCAAATGAAGTTCCACTTTCATTTGCACAGCGCAGGTTATGGTTCTTAAATTGTTTAGAAGGTCCAAGTCCTACTTATAATATTCCATTAGTCGTTCGTATTTCTGGAAAGTTGAACGAGGAAGCATTGCAAGGTGCCTTTTATGATGTAGTTGAGAAACATGAAACGCTTAGAACGATTTTCCCTAACGTATTAGGTAGTTCCTATCAGAAAATTTTAGATATGGAAAATTTAAATCTAGAAATGATAATAACAAAAACATGTAAAGATGAATTAGAAAGTGTGCTTGTAGAGGCGGTAAGATATAGTTTTAACCTTGATGTTGAACCAGCAGTTCGTCTGCAACTATTTACAGTGAATGAAAACGAACATGTATTACTAATTCTATTGCACCATATTGTAGGGGATGGCTGGTCATTACAACCGTTAACGAGAGATTTTACAGCGGCATATAAAGCACGATGTCAAGGTAACAGAGTTCAGCTAGAGACACTTCCAGTTCAATATGCAGATTATGCACTTTGGCAACAACAGTTGCTTGGTGATGAAACTACAGAAGAGAGTCTTATTTCAACACAATTAGAGTTTTGGAAGAAAGAGCTAGAAGGTTTACCAGATCAGCTGGAGTTACCTACAGATTACCAGCGTCCAATTGAAACGAGTTATCGCGGAGAAACAATTCATTTTCAAATAGATGCGGGTATGCATAGTAGGTTAGTAGAGCTTGCACGGAAAAACGGAGTTAGTTTGTTTATGGTGTTGCAAGCAGGACTTAGTGCGCTATTTACAAGATTAGGTGCAGGTACTGATATACCCATCGGTAGTCCGATTGCTGGAAGAAACGATGATGCACTCTCTGACATAGTTGGTTTATTTGTAAATACATTAGTGTTACGCACAAATACATCAGGAGATCCAAGTTTTAAAGAATTATTGAATAGAGTGAAGCAGTCAAATCTTGCAGCTTATGAAAATCAAGATGTTCCATTTGAACGACTCGTTGAAGTGTTAAACCCAGTACGTACTCGAAATAGTCATCCGCTGTTTCAAGTTATGTTAGCATTCCAAAATACGCCAGAAGCAAACTTTGATGCTCCAGATATTAAAGCAGACCTTGAAATCCAAAGTGTGGGCTCTGCGAAGTTTGATCTAACATTTGAAATTAGCGAGAGTAACGGAGTTCATGGTACGCCAGATGGCTTACACGGGTTACTAGAGTTTAGTACCGATTTGTATAAACGTGAAACGGTTCAACAATTAGTAGAACGATTTATTCTGTTATTGGATGATGCAGCGAAACATCCGGATCAATCAATTGGCACATTAGAAATTTTAACAGTAGCAGAGAGAAATACAGTGCTAGAAAAGTGGAATGGTGGTTTTCAAATTGTACCAGAAATGACATTATCACAATTATTTGAAAAGCAGGTTTATATAAATCCGAATTCTATTGCTGTCGTCTTTGAAGATGAAAAGTTAACTTATGAAGAGTTGAATAAAAAAGCGAATAAAATAGCTCGATTGCTAATTGCAAAAGGAGTTGGTCCTGATCAACTCGTTGCTTTAGCAATGCCGAGATCTTTAAATATGGTTGTAAGCTTACTAGCTGTTCTGAAAGCGGGAGCAGGTTATCTTCCATTAGATCCGGATTATCCGTCAGATCGTATTTCATTTATGCTCCACGATGCGAAACCATCATGTGTGTTAACAAATTCAGATGTGGAAATTGAATGTGATGAGGAACTGAAAATTTTAGTTGATGATGTGAAGACAATAAAAGAAATTGAGAAGTATAGTGAAGATAATATTGATGAAATGGAGCGCATGAAGCCATTATCTCCTTCACATATTGCTTACGTTATTTATACGTCAGGCTCAACAGGTAGACCGAAAGGCGTTATGATACCTCATCAAAACGTAGTAAGACTTTTAGGAGCAACTGATCATTGGTTCCAATTTGACGCAGAAGATGTTTGGACGATGTTCCATTCATATGCTTTTGATTTCTCGGTTTGGGAAATTTGGGGCCCTTTATTATATGGAGGGCGTTTAGTTGTAGTGCCACATACTGTAAGTCGCTCACCGAAAGAATTTTTACAGCTTCTTGTTAAAGAAAAGGTTACGGTTTTAAACCAAACTCCATCAGCGTTCTATCAATTGATGCAAGCAGATCGTGAAAATGAAGAGATTGGCCAAAAATTATCTTTACGATATGTTGTTTTTGGAGGAGAAGCACTTGAGCTAAGTCGCTTAGAAGATTGGTATAGTCGACATCCTCATAACGCACCAAAGCTTATTAATATGTACGGTATTACAGAGACGACAGTACATGTTAGTTATATTGAATTAGATGAAACTATCGTCTCTTTACGAGCAAATAGTTTAATTGGGTGCAGTATACCTGACCTTAAAGTGTATGTGTTAGACAACTATTTACAACCAGTGCCACCTGGAGTAGTTGGAGAAATGTATGTTGCAGGTGCAGGGCTTGCGCGTGGATATTTAGGAAGAGCAGGATTAACGGCTGAACGCTTTATCGCAGATCCATTTGGAAAGCCAGGTACAAGAATGTATCGTACAGGAGACTTAGCTCGCTGGCGTAAAGATGGGACGCTAGATTATATAGGACGTGCAGATCATCAAATAAAAATTCGTGGATTCCGAATTGAATTAGGAGAAATAGAAGCGGTCATAATGAAGCACCCTAAAGTTGAGCAAGTAGCCGTTATTGTAAGGGAAGATCAACCAGGGGATAAACGGTTAGTTTCTTATATCGTTTCATCAAATAATGAAGCGATTGATACGAATGAAATACGTCAGTTTGCTAGTGATAGTTTACCAGATTATATGGTTCCATACGCTTTTGTAGTAGTAAATGAGTTACCTTTAACTCCAAACGGTAAATTAGATAGAAAGGCATTGCCAGCTCCAGAATTTATCGCATCATCTTCTAGTCGTGGTCCAAGAACACCGCAAGAAGAAATGTTATGTGACTTGTTTACAGAAGTGCTAAGTGTACCTCAAATTGGAATTGATGACGGATTCTTTGATCTTGGTGGCCATTCACTCCTTGCAGTGCAGCTTATGAGCCGCATGAAAGAGGCGCTTGGAGTGGAACTAAACATTGGTACTTTATTTGCAGCACCGACTGTTGCAGGGTTAGCTGAAAGACTTGAGATGGGGAATGGTCAAAGTGCACTTGATGTGTTGCTTCCATTACGAGCAAGCGGGGATCAATTACCACTATTTTGTGTACATCCAGCAGGTGGGTTAAGTTGGTGCTATGCAGGACTTATGAAATCTTTAGGAACAGATTATCCAATCTACGGTGTCCAAGCACGTGGTATTGCTAAAAATGAAGAACTTCCAAAAAGTTTAGAGGAGATGGCGGCGGATTACTTGAAACACGTTCGTGAAGTACAGCCTCATGGACCATATCGTTTATTAGGTTGGTCGCTTGGAGGAAATGTTGTGCATGCAATGGCGGCGCAACTACAAAATGAAGGGGAAGAAGTAGAGTTACTCGTTATGCTTGATTCTTATCCTGGACACTTCTTACCGAATACGGAAGCGCCTACTGAAGAGGAAGCGTTAATCGCATTACTTGCTTTAGGCGGATATGACCCAGATAACATGGATGGTAAACCACTTACAATGGAAAGTGCAGTTGAAATCCTTCGTAAAGATGGAAGTGCATTAGCAAGTCTTGAAGAAGAGACTATATTGAACTTGAAAGAAACATATGTAAATTCAGTAGGGTTGTTAGGGAAATATGTACCGAAAGTTTATAACGGAGATATCTTATTCTTTAGATCTACTGTTATACCAGACTGGTTTGATCCTATTTCTCCAAATACGTGGCTAAATTATTTAGATGGGCAAATTGTGCAGCATGATATTGACTGTAGACATAAAGATTTATGTCAGCCAGGTCCACTTACGGAAATTGGACAAGTATTAGCAAAATATTTGCAGAATAAGAAAGGGGTAAGTAGAGTATGACGAATCCATTTGAAAACGATAATTACACATATAAAGTATTAATAAATGAGGAGGGCCAGTATTCTCTCTGGCCTGTCTTTCTTGATGTACCTATTGGGTGGAATGTCGTACATGAAGAAGCTAGCAGGCACGATTGCTTACAATATGTTGAAAATAACTGGACAGATTTGAATCCAAAAAGTAATCAAGCTGGTGAAAAAATATTAGTAGGAAAACGATAATGAAAGCAAAAATAAATCCAAAAGTAGTTGTAAGCATCGTATATATAACAGCGATGTTTATGGCTGCGATGGACGCAACGATTGTAAATGTAGCACTGCAAACGATAAGTAGAGAACTACAAGTACCTCCATCTGCAATGGGGACGGTTAATGTTGGGTATTTAGTTAGTTTAGCTGTTTTCCTTCCGATTTCTGGTTGGTTAGGAGATCGATTTGGTACGAAAAGAGTATTTTTAATTGCTCTTTTCGTATTTACAATTGCCTCTGCTTTATGCGGAATGGCTAACGATATTACTTTATTGAATATTTTCCGTATCATTCAAGGTGCTGGTGGAGGGCTTTTAACACCGGTCGGAATGGCGATGTTATTTCGAACATTTTCACCAGAGGAAAGACCGAAGATTTCCCGGTTCATTGTACTTCCAATTGCTGTAGCACCAGCAATTGGTCCTATCATCGGTGGTTTCTTTGTAGATCAAATGTCTTGGCGTTGGGCATTTTATATTAATCTACCGTTTGGAATCGTTGCATTGCTATTTGGACTTCTATTTTTAGCAGAGCATGTTGAAAAATCAGCTGGTCGCTTTGATTCTCTCGGCTTTATTTTATCAGCACCAGGATTTGCGATGCTCATATATGCACTCAGCCAGGGACCATCAAAAGGGTGGATTTCTCCAGAAATTATGAGTACTGGGATAGCTGGGGTTGTATTCATTACATTGTTTATAATCGTAGAACTTAAAGTAAAGCAACCAATGTTAGATTTACGCTTATTAAAAGAACCAGTCTTTAGAAAAATGAGTCTTATTTCATTGTTTTCTTCAGCTGGTTTAATAGGAATGTTATTTGTTTTTCCGCTTATGTATCAAAATGTAATAGGAGCATCCGCACTGGAATCAGGTCTTACTACATTCCCAGAGGCAATTGGATTAATGATATCGTCACAGATTGTGCCATGGTCATATAAGAAATTAGGTGCTCGTAAGGTAATTTCTATCGGGTTAATTTGTACGGCGATTATCTTTGTTTTATTAAGTTTTGTAAATCACGATACGAACCCTTGGCAAATACGGGCATTATTGTTTGGTATAGGTATTTTCTTAGGCCAGTCAGTTGGAGCAGTTCAATTTTCTGCATTTAATAATATCACGCCACCTTCTATGGGGAGAGCAACTACTATATTTAATGTGCAAAATCGATTAGGTTCAGCGATAGGAGTTGCTGTTTTAGCTAGTATACTAGCTGGTTTTGGAAATTACGGTGCACAACATAATGCTCATTCAGATTTCTTGCCATATCAAGCGGCATTAATTGGATCAGCAATATTTTTACTCGTAGCATTACTATTTTCTTTACGTATTTCTGATAAAGAGGTAATGTCAAAAAAGAAGAAAAAACCGTTACCTGTATTACAAAAAGAGAAAGAAATTGTAAATGAATAAGTTTGATAATGGTCTTTTGAAATAAATTGATATTGGTATTTAGAAGGAGAGAGTTTACATGATAGAAAGTAAAGTTGTAGATTCTATACCGATTTTGAATGAGAATGATTGTCAAATATGGTGGGGAAGAATTTCGGATTTACAATCATGGCATTACAATTTACTAAATGATGTTGAACGAGAGAAAGCAAATTCATATCATCATTCGGCAGATCGTGCTCGTTTTATAATAGGTTGTGTAATTAGTAGATTAGTTCTAGGTAAAATACTTTCTATGTCACCAGTTCAAGTGCCAATTGATAGGCTGTGCCCAGTATGTAAGTTACAACATGGTAGACCACAATTACCAGAGGGTATGCCGCAGTTATCGGTTTCACATTCGGGTGAGTGGGTTGTTGTTGCATTTACAAAGTCTGCACCTGTAGGCGTTGATATTGAACAAATGAATCCAAATGTAGATGTTATGAAAATGGCAGAGGGCGTATTAACAGACATTGAAATAGCACAAGTTATGAAGTTACCTAATGAACAGAAAATAGAAGGTTTTTTAACATATTGGACTCGAAAAGAAGCGGTATTAAAAGCGACAGGTGAAGGACTAATGATTTCACCAGTAGGTATTACTGTATCAGCTCCAAATGATCCTCCAAATTTGTTAGTTTTTAAGGATAGGCAAGAGTTAGTAGAAAATACAATGATGGAGAATATAAGGCCAAGTGCAGATTATATGGCTTCAATTGCAATATTTAGTAAAGAAGTAACTGAAATTACACAGTTAGACGCAGTAGCGCTTTTAAATTATAAATAAGTTAAATAAAAAATCTTATAGAAGAGGTGTTCCTCATGTTAGTAGCGGAAAATAGAACAAATGAATTCACTTATAATGTACAAGCAATTAAAAATATTTTATTTTCTGGAGATACATCATCTATTCATGCTTTAGAAAAGCTTTTGAATGATACAGTTCAGTTTGAAATTCTCGAACAAGAGGTACTTGATAGACAGTACATTCCGAAAGAAGCAAAGAATTTCTTTGATAAAAACGGAACATTTCTTTACCGTGTATCCAATGTTAGTTATAAAGGAAAAGTGTTATCTGAGAATCTAATTTTTGCGGACACTTCGTTTTTACCAAATACAATTAAGAGTGAATTAGAGAGTGGAAATATTCCAGTTGAAAAACTTATAGAAAAGATGGAAGTAAGAAGAAACGTATTATACGAAGGATATCAGCCATCTGGGAATATTATTGAATTGTTTGATGGATGCTCTGTTACGGCGAATGTGTATCCAACTAGAAAATATCAAATTGTAAGTAATTGCAAATGCATATTTTATATTTGTGAAGTATATCATGCAGAGAATATAAAAAATCTGCTTAAATAGAAAATAAGAAACCAGCCTATAAAATGGCTGGTTTCTTATTTATTTCACAGCTTCTTTTAACTCTTTACCAGCTTTAAATGCTGGAACTTTACCAGCAGCGATTTGAATTTCTTCGCCAGTTTGTGGATTACGTCCTGTACGAGCAGATCTTTCGCGCACTTCAAAAGTTCCAAAGCCGATTAATTGAACTTTATCGCCAGATTGTAATGCAGTAGCAATTGTGTCAAATACGGATTGTACCGCTGCAGAAGCTTCCTTTTGAGAAATATCAGCGGATTGTGCCACGTTTTTAACTAATTCTGTTTTGTTCATGTTTTCACCTCATAAAAAGTTTTTTAGAATGAATGTTTTAGTATAATGGATAGTATAGAGAAAGCTATTTATATGGTTAGAAAGAATACTATATAGTTATGTTAATTTCGTTGTAAGAGACTGAATCCCTGCTAATAATTAGGGATTAATTAAGAATTGATGTATAGAAAATGCTGTAATATGAGGATGAGGGGGAGTATATGAATGATTTTTCGTGAAAAAAATGAGAATGAAAGTATATTAATTCGTCAACATGATCATGGTTTTTTAGCTGGAGAGATTGCAAAGCATATAAAAGAAGATCTTTTTGAAGATGAAACATACTTAAAAGAGACAATTGATGCAATATATGAGCATGATAGAGGATGGATAGAACTTGATAAAGTACCAATTTTGAATGATGCTAAAAATATTCCATATACATTTATGGATTGTCCAAGTTCATTGCGTTTTGTTTTTTATACGATTGGTTTGAATGAAATTGAAGATTCGAATCCATACGGAGCATTACTTTGTAGTAAACATTTTTTATCATTTTCATTAAATGACGAAGACGAAGAAATGATGTCTTTTTATAAACATGAATTGGAACGACAAAAAAGAATTTTGAAAACGTTAACAAAAGAACAGTTTGCGATGTTCGATAAACATTATAAATTATTAAAGTTTTGTGATGAACTTTCATTATATGTATGTATGAATAAACCTGGTGTAGACAAGACAGATGAAATTGATTTATTTAAAGGTGGTTTTGAGGGAACAGAAATGTTTAATAGTAAGGAGGAGAAACCTATTCAAGCTGAATGGGTGGACGAGGAAACAATTCGGATTACACCGTTTCCATTTCAAACGGAATTTCATACGTATGTAAATTATAAAACTATAAATAAACGTGAAATTGAAGAAAAAGGAATTGCAAAAGCTGATAGAGAATCGGAAATGGAGAAACAAAACATTCGTTTCGTACAATAAGGAGGCGATTTAGATTGAAAGAGTACATGTTAAAACAGGTGGATTACCATGCTTGGGCTAATATACGGTTATTCAATCGACTAAAAGAATTACCAAGCTATGAGACTATTTTTAATGAACAGATACAGAGTGTATTTCCATCAATTAAGGATACTTTTACGCATATTTATATTACAGATCAAGTGTGGTTACACATATTGCATGGTAAAAGTATGAATGAAGCAATACAAGACCGAGAAAATTTACGAAAACAAATCGAAACTAAATCGTTACATGAATTAGAAAAAATGTTTGAAAACATGACAAATCAATATAAAGACTTCTTAATTACAATACAAGACGTGAATGCTGTATTTGTTATCGAGAATCCATATGCAGGGAAATTAGAAACTTCAATTTTAGAGTTAGTACAACATGTTGTAAATCATGGGACATATCATAGAGGAAATATAACAGCGATGATCCGTCAACTTGGTCATCCGTCGACAATGATGGATTTTGTACTGTATTTACATATGGTGCAGAAGGAGGGGGAGTAATATAGTTTGTAAGAAGGAGAGCCTTTAATTGTAAAAGTCTCTCCTTCTGTTTTATCCCGCACTAATGGCAGATCGACTGATTAAAGTTTTACATTATTTCTTAAGAGGCTTTATTTTCTTGTAATTGCTTAGCGTATTGTATAGCTTTATATGCATTGACTCTACCGTTTTTCCAATACGTACCTGTACCACTAATTTTATCAGACGTTGACTCAATAATTTGGCGGATTTGTGTATTGCTATATCCTTGATTTGCTAAAAGAGCAGCGACTCCTGCAACATGAGGTGTTGCCATAGATGTACCACTTAATGATTGATACGTGCTTCCTTTATATGTGGAATATATATTTGAACCTGGTGC
Source organism: Bacillus sp. RC251 (assembly GCF_044908765.1). NCBI lineage: Bacteria > Bacillati > Bacillota > Bacilli > Caryophanales > Bacillaceae > Bacillus > Bacillus sp. RC251. The sequence goes on from NZ_JBIYDP010000001.1 coordinate 1,333,853, forward strand.
TGCAACATCTACCCAGCTACCATAAGTAGAAAATGAAGATTTTCTATCTGATTGATCTGTAGAAGCAACTGCAATCACCTCGTTGTAATAAGCAGGGTAATTAGCTTTTGTATTTCCAGCATTTCCAGCAGCTGCAACAATAACAGAGCCTTTATTCCATGCATATTGAACGGCTTGTTGTAAAGCAGTCCCACCATTTGGGGCGCCTAAGCTTAAACTAATTACTTTTGCACCTGAATCAGCAGCTTCTCTAATCCCTTGCGCTACAGCATCAAGAGTACCACTCCCTTGATTATCTAATACGCGGACAGCATAAATTGAAGTTTGTGGGGCAACACCAGCAATTCCAACACTATTATTCGTAAGTGCTCCAGTAATTCCAGCGCAATGCGTACCATGACCATTACCATCATCAGATGTATTGTCGTTATCAACATAATCATGTCCGTAAATTACTTTCGAAGCTAAATCAGGGTGTGAACCTTGAACTCCTGTATCAATAATAGCTACTTTTACACCAGGATCACTTCGTTGACTATCCCAAGCTTGTGGAGCTTGAATTTTTTGCAATCCATATTGATTTTTTAAAAATGGGTCGTTCGGAGTCCAAAAGGCGTGAACGTAATAATTCGGTTCTGCATATTCCACATCTGGATTATTTTTATAACTTTTTATTTTTTCTTTGACAGTACCTTTTGAAAATTGAACGACTTCAAAACCTAACGTATCATCTTTAGATAAAACGTTAGCACCGACAGATTTGTGAAAAGATTGAACATTACTTAAAGAGGCATTTTGTTTGAATTTAACGATTAATTGGTTAGGGACGTAATCAGTAGATGATGTTTCAGCACTTGAAGTATTTGTGTTAAAAAAGAAACCACCGATAATGAATGATAAAACAGATAGGAAAACAATGATTTTGTTTTTCAAAAGATTTTTCCTCCCTTTTCTCGGATGAGTTTTCGTCGACACTTTAATGTCGCATTCCTTTTCAACTATATAGTTAGACCATACGATTTATGTCATTTATGTGAAAAATTTTTAGTGGAATAAAAAAGGGAAAGATTGATATAAATATATTTTTAATGATATTTACTGAGTTAGAAAACGAAAAAAGGAATGCTCATTATGTATGAGTCATTCCTTTTTTTAGATTAACTTGCCTGTTTTTTATGACTTTCTTTCAATTTCTCTTCTTGTAAAAAGCAATTCGTTTCAGCAACAACAATACCACTTAACCCAATAAGGCCAATTAAGTTTGGAATCGCCATAAGTCCATTTGCAATATCAGCAAATGTCCATACGATACCTAGTTTTAAATTAGCCCCAATAGCAATCATGACGATAAAGATTGCTTTATAATATTTAACAGCACCTTCTCCAAATAAATAAGCCACGCACTTCTCGCCGTAATACGACCATCCTAAAATAGTAGAGTAGGCAAATAATATAATTGCGATACCAAGAATCATACTACCAGCAGTGCCAAATACAGATTGGAACGCAAGTGTCGTCGCTTCAACGCCAGTTTTACCTGATTTCCATGCACCTGTAGTAATTAATACTAGCCCTGTAATTGTACATACAATAAACGTATCTAGAAAAGTACCAGTCATAGAAACTAAAGCTTGCTTTGCAGGTGAATCAGTTTTTGCGGCAGCTGCGGCAATAGGGGCACTCCCTAAACCAGCTTCGTTCGCAAATACACCGCGCGCCATTCCGATTTGAATTGCAGATGCAATTGTTGCGCCAATAAAACCACCAGCAGCTGCAGTACCATTGAATGCGCCAGAAAAAATAAGTGAGAATGCTTCTGGAATTTGATCGTAGTGATAGAAAATAATAATAAGCCCAGCAATGATATAAAAGAAAGCTTTAATAGGAACGATATATCCTGTCACTTTCCCGATTTTTTTCACACCGCCTAAAATAACAATGGCGATTAAAAATGACATGAATATACCAGTTAAAGCAGGAGGAAAAGAGAAATTAATTCGCATTGCCTCTGCAACTGAGTTAGATTGCACCATATTACCGATACCGAAAGAAGCAGTTGTGCCGAATATAGCGAATAAAACAGCAAGCCATTTCTTACCTAAACCACGTTCTAAATAGTACATTGGTCCACCTGAATATTCACCATTTTCATTACTAACACGGTATTTCACCGCAAGAATTGCTTCGGCATACTTTGTTGCCATACCGAACAAAGCAGTAATCCACATCCAAAAGATTGCACCGGGTCCACCAATCGTTACAGCAGTTGCAACACCGGCTATATTCCCCATACCTATCGTTGCCGCCATAGCTGTCATAAGTGCTTGGAAGTGGCTAATATCTCCAGAGGAAGATGTATCTTCTGATTTTTTAAAAGCTAGTTTGTGAGCGTATAATAGTTTACTAAACTGTAATCCTTTTAAACGCACTGTGAGAATGATACCAGTACCAACGAGTAACAACAACGTTGGTAATCCCCACACATAGTGATTGATTTGTTCTAATACTGTACTTACTGTCTCCATCTGTATTCTCCTTTTTATGAAAAAATAAAAACCACTTCAAGTAAATGAAATGGTCTCTGGAGAAACAAGGGATAGAAAAATAAACCGATACAAATCGGCATTTTCTTTCGCTTGTCTCTGTCCTTTTACCTGAGAGATTATCCGCTATAGTAGCGGATTTGCTCCTTCGGTGCTCTTTTTCCTCCGCGCTATATAAAAGCGAGAGGGAGTCTCTCCAGAGATTCGTCCCCATGCAGTTCTACTTGTAAACAAGACCTGAGAGTTTCAAAGTTGATTCAGCAACCTTTTGCCCCGTCGGTAGATCAATAGACCTTCTCCTGAATGGTTCATCCGAATTATAAAATTTATAAAAATATTGATTGTAAATCAATAAAAACATTATAGACAGACAAAATATGAATTGCAATCTTTTTTTATTTTAAAATAGTAACCAGTTTTATTTTTTTGCAAGTCCTAATTTAACTTCAACTTCATTTAACGTAGATAAAGCGAGGACAATATGTTGGTCCGCAAGTCCTAAAGCATGTTTAGTATTTTCAATTGTTTCATTGGATGGAGTAGAGTTATTTGCTCCGTCTATAATTAAATCTGCTGCATTTTTCATAAATTTAGAAGCAGTCTTGAATTCAGTCGTGAAATAAATTAGTTGTTCTTGTATTTGTACTTCCGATATATTTTCTTTAATGTTCACAGTGTCTATTTCGTTCATGATTTTTTCATATTGTTTGGAAACAGCATTCATTGTAACTAATAGTTTATTTCGATCTACTGAATCTCCAGTCGTATTAATCTCTTCCCAGGCAGGCAACCAATCTTTTTCGATGATGTCATTATAATTAGTAGTCAATTCATCGATTTTAGGTTGTAATTTAGTTTTGAAAATTTTTGTATCCACTGTTTCTACAGTTGCTTTTTCATTGTTATTTTTCACATTAGTAACATAGAAAATCGTACCGAAAATGATGAAAATAGAAATAACAACTGTCCATTTAGTAAAAAGAAATTTCTGCAATATGTAACGCCTCCAAAATTTAAAAACTTATAATTATAATATATAACAATAATGTTGTTTCATGTAGAGAAAATAGGTTAGAAATAATTTAAATTATATCTTTTCTATAAACAAATAATTAAAGTTAGTAAGATGATAAAAGAAATATGTGAGAAAAGAGGAATTTTAGTGAAAATGAATAGAAGAAAACTAGTTTCAAATATTTCAATGGCTATGTTATTAATGGGTTTAATTGCATGCATATTTATGAATAAAGAATCTAAAATCAAAGATTTTCCAGTGCCAATGTCAGCAATACATATTAACGATGATAAGGAAGAGGATTATAAATATATAAGTGTAATGCCTATTACAAAGGTAAGTGGATGGGAGAACTTAGGGGAAAACGGGCATACTGTTAGTTTTAAAAAAGTGGAAAGAAAGGTAAAGATATTACATTACCCAGGAGAAATTAGGTATTATATATTTGAAAAATAATTGATAATAAAAGAAATAGGAAGTAAATGATATTGTAGGATTGTTTACTTTCCATCTCTTTTGATTTTTAATTCTGAATTATTTAAATTATAATTACTATGTGTATAGAATAAAATAATATTTAGTATGGAGATGAGATGATAAATTGCCAAGTATAAAAAAGATAGGTCGTTTTTGTCCTACTGATGATGAAGGATATATTATAAATGATGCACATATTGAAAAAGTTCAACCTATATTTATGGAGGTAATACAGGAAATAAAAAATACTTGTTGTGAATTGTTACAGGATGATTTACACAGTGTTTATATAAGAGGCTCAATTCCAAGAGGGATTGGAATTAAAGGTATTGCTGATATAGATGTAATTATATTAGTGCGAAAGGATCCTAAATTAATAGACTTAAGTTGGCGAAAGAAACTAGAAATTAAAATTTTGCAAAAATTCAATTGTATAACAGGAGTGGAATTGAGTTTTTACAGTGAAAAAGAAGTGATAAATTCCAAGAGTTTTTCTTTTATAAGCTTCATGATACAAACACATGGAGTATGTATATTTGGTGAAGATGTAACATTGTCTTTACCTAAATATAAAGTAAGTCAGGAGTTAGCCTATGAACATCTTATTCAATTGGGGAAACAAATTGGACAAGCACGCAAAGAGTTAATACATAATAAAGGCTTGGAAGATATAGCGGATTGTTGTCGTTGGATTATGAAGATAATAATCAGGTCAGGTCTAGCATTGACAATTGAGAGAGAAGGACTTTACTCCAGAGACTTATATCCTGCCTATGAATTATTTAGTAAGCATTTTCCCGAACAAGAAAAAAATATGAGAAAGGCATTACAATATGTAATTGAACCGATAAATGATATAAATGAAATTTTATTATTTTTAAGTACGTTTGGTGAATGGCTGATAGAAAGAGCGGCTGATTTTTTGAATACTATAGATAACTAATAATATTATGTAAACAAAAAGAAGTAGAGAGTGAAATTAATGTAAGGTAAGGGGGAATTAGAAATGCTACTAAAAACAATCTACTGTAAGGTGGAAGAAGAGAAAAAAGAGTTATTTTCAAAAGCACAAGAAAAATGGCAAGCTATACAGCATCTAGATGGATTTCACGGACAATTTGGTGGATGGAATGAAGATGATGCATGTGTATTCACTTTATGGGAAGATAGAAGGGCTTATCAATCATTTATGAATAGTGCACACGATACCATTTATTTAAATAGTAATCAAGAGGATACGTTTCTTTCATGTGAAATTGAACTATTTCAAACGTTGTATGATATAACTGATACGAGTTTGAAATACGTTGTTACAGAAGGATCATTCGTTAGAGCTGCTATATGTGATGTAAAGGTGGAAAAAGAAAAGTATTTTTTACATAAACAAGAAACAATTTGGAATAAAGGAATGGAAAAAGCAAAAGGGCTGCTAGCTGGAGTTGTTGGGAAGTCTTTAAAAAATGAAAATTGTTACATAGTGTTAACTTATTGGAAAGATGAAATGGCGCATCAAAATTATGTAGAAGAGATTTTCTCAGAGTTGTATAAACTAGCTAATATTCATGAGGATTTAAAAGATATTAGAGGTAAACAAGCTGTATGTAAGGAAGAGTGGCTTGTATATTAAGTGTACAAAACGTGCATAAATGAATGTATAATAAAGATATTTTCTTATAAACGAGTAATTAATAGAAGACGTTATATACCCTTTCATGTTAATATATTTAAGTTATAATAGAAGGCTTACCCTTTTGTATTGTACGGTAGAAGCAGTGTGAGCTTGAATTTTTTTGAAAAGGATGTGCCTAATTTGCGTATCAATAAATTTATTAGTGAAGCTGGAAAAGCGTCTCGACGTGGAGCAGATAAACTAATTAATGAGAGAAGAGTAATTATTAACGGTAAGGTTGCAAAAATTGGTGACCAAGTAAATCCAGGTGATGATGTACGCGTAAATGGAGAGCAACTTCGTATTGCTCGAGATCACGTATATATCGCTTTAAATAAACCAGTAGGTATTACATGTACGAGTGAAAAATCTGTAAAAGGTAATATTATCGATTTAGTGAATCATCCATTACGAATTAGTCACATTGGACGTCTTGATAAAGACTCAGACGGTTTAATTTTATTAACGAATGATGGTGATATTGTAAATGAAATTTTACGTGCTGAAAACAAACATGAAAAAGAATATATCGTTTCAGTAGATAAGCCAATTACACCTGATTTTCTAGAGAAAATGGCAGCTGGTGTGAAAATTTTAGGAACGAAAACGCTTCCTTGTGAGGTAACACAGTTATCAAAATATGAATTCCAAATTATTTTAACTCAAGGGTTGAATCGTCAAATTCGTCGTATGTGTGAAGCTTTAGGTTATCAAGTATACACTTTAAAGCGTACAAGAATTATGAATATAGAATTAAATAATTTACCTGTTGGACAGTGGAGAGATTTATCGAAGAAAGAGAAACGACGTCTATTTTCAGACTTAAATTACGAACCACAAGATTGGTAAAATTGAGAAGAGGAAACCAAAAATCTATTTTTGGTTTCTTTTTTTATTAAATAAAAAATCATTTTTAAACACTTGCAAAAATAAAATGAATAAGATATAGTAAATAACAATTAATGGATGTACTTTTAAAAGCAAAGAAAAGGACACGAGTTATTTTATCCGGTTATACAGAGAAGGAAGGAAAGCTGAGAACTTCCTAACGCAGAAAAATAACTTACCACCTTAGAGCTGCACTAGGGAAATTCAGTATCTAGTGCCGTGTAAGCGACGTTATCGCAAAAGAAGCCATTATGTTTTTTGTGATGGGAATCTGGGTGGAACCACGAATATAAGCATATTCGTCCCTAATTTTTAGGGATGAATATGCTTTTTTGCATTCAATTTCATAATAAGCGAAGAAAAGGACACGAGTTATTTTCCCCGGTTATACAGAGAAGGAAGGAGAGCTGAGAACTTCCTAACGCAGAAAAATAACTTACCACCTTAGAGCTGCACTAGGGAAATTCAGTATCTAGTGCCGTGTAAACGACGTTACCGTAAAAGAAGCCATTGTATGTTTACGATGGGAATCTGGGTGGAACCACGGGTATAAGCACGCTCGTCCCTATTTTAGGGATGAGTGTGCTTTTTATTATGAAATGGAGAGATGAAAAATGAAAGAACAGATGATTGAAATTAAATTTCCAAATGGTAGCGTTAAAGAATATGTAAAAGGAATTACTTTGGAAGAAATTGCTGGATCCATTAGCAGTAGTTTGAAAAAGAAAGCAGTGGCGGGGAAAGTTAATAATCAGTTATTTGATTTACGCCGAAATATTGAAGAAAACGCGGAAGTAGAAATCGTTACTTTAGATTCAAATGAAGGGGTAGAAATTGCAAGACACTCTGCGGCACATATTTTAGCGCAAGCTGTAAAGAGAATGCATGGTAATGTAAACCTTGGTGTAGGACCTGTTATTGAAAATGGATTTTATTATGATATGGATCTTCCGAGTAGTGTAAACGTAGAAGATTTACCGGAAATCGAAAAAGAAATGAAAAAAATTATAAATGAAAATATAAAAATAGAGCGAGTTGAGGTTTCACGAGAAGAGGCAAAAAAACTGTTTCAAGAAATGAATGATCACCTGAAATTAGAATTGTTAGAAGCAATTCCTAGTGGGGAAAGTGTAACACTATATAAACAAGGTGAATTTGTAGACTTATGTAGAGGACCTCATTTACCGTCAACAGGCTATTTGAAAGCATTCCAATTAACTCACGTTTCTGGTGCATATTGGCGAGGTGATAGTAACAATCAAGTGCTTCAGCGTATATATGGTGTTGCGTTCTCTTCTCAAAAAGAATTAGAAGATTATTTACATTTCGTTGAAGAAGCAGCAAAAAGAAATCATCGTAAATTAGGTAGTGAGCTGGAGTTATTTATGTTTTCTGAAGAGGCTCCGGGAATGCCATTTTATTTACCGAAAGGACAAATTATTCGTAATGAATTAGAAGCATTTTTAAGAGAAATTCAAAAAGAGTATAAGTATCAAGAAGTACGTACTCCGTTTATGATGAACCAAGAATTATGGGAGAAATCAGGACACTGGGGACATTACAAAGACAACATGTATTTCTCTGAAGTAGACAATAAAAGTTTCGCATTAAAACCAATGAACTGCCCAGGACATATGTTAATGTTCAAAAATAAATTACACTCTTATCGCGAATTGCCAATTCGTATGTGTGAGTTCGGTCAAGTACACCGACACGAATTTAGCGGGGCATTAAATGGATTATTAAGAGTACGTACTTTCTGCCAAGATGATGCTCATTTATTTGTAACTCCAGAACAAATTGAAGATGAAATTAAATCTGTAATGGCGCAAATTGATTATGTTTATAAAACTTTTGGATTCGAATATGAAGTAGAGCTTTCTACTCGTCCAGAAGATTCAATGGGTGATGATAAGTTGTGGGAGCAAGCAGAAGAGGCATTAGAAAATGTATTACATTCATTGAATTATAAATATAGACTAAATGAAGGTGACGGTGCATTTTATGGACCGAAAATCGACTTCCATATTAAAGACGCCTTAAATAGAAGTCATCAGTGCGGGACAATCCAACTAGATTTCCAAATGCCAGAGAAGTTTGATTTAAATTATATAGATGAGAAGAATGAAAAGAGAAGACCAGTTGTCATTCACAGAGCAGTTTTAGGATCTTTAGACCGTTTCTTAGCGATATTAATTGAGCACTTTGGAGGCGCGTTCCCGGCATGGGTGGCACCGGTTCAAGTGAAGGTCATTCCAGTTTCGAATGCAGTCCATGTACAATACGCAGATGAGATTGCGGATAAATTAGCACAAGCTGGCATTCGTGTTGAAAGAGATGTACGAGATGAAAAGTTAGGATATAAAATAAGAGAAGCACAAATGCAAAAAGTTCCTTATGTTCTTGTTATTGGGGATAAGGAAATGGAGAACGGATCTGTAAATGTACGTAAATACGGTGAAGACCAGTCAGAAGTTATTGAACTAAATGGGTTTGTGGAGAGTATAAAAGAGGAAATAAAAAATAAGAAATAGAGATTGATAATAAAATACACCATTAACATGTATTACTGAATTTAAACTCATTAAAGAACCATAATAAATGATGAAGGGATAGCTTAATCGCTATTCCTTCATCATTTATTGCCATATACTTCACTTCATACCGTTAAATCATTTTCTGATTTTATATTAATGGCTTCTTGTAAGAGCTTTTGGAGAACTGCAGCAAAAACAGCAATCACGATAGAGGAGAAAATAATGATCAATCCAATTGGTATAAAACTTGGAGGATCAATTTTTTTTGCCATAAGATAGTAAAGTGGCATACCTAGTATGTATATGGTACCGATAGTGAGGGCACAGTATTTTATATTTTTTAAAGCCTTTACTGATAATACCGAGAACACTTTGTTCTTATCAATATAACTTAAAAGTTTAAAAACTTGATACAGAGCGAAGTAAAAAGGTATCGTCGCTGCGTACATATCGATTAAAACGAGAGATTTCATATAAGCAATAGCTGGATACAATTCTCCAGCGAAATTCCCGATTTTAGGAACTAAAAATATGCACAATGCAAGTACTACTATACCTATAAAAACAATAGCTAGTTTTAAAAAGAGTGTTGAAACTTGTTTCATAAAAAGCACCTCGTTTATTTAATGACAACATGATTTTATCATATAATTTATCGTTTTAAAATAAAACTATATTGTTTTTTAACTTATTATTATTGTTATTTATGTATCCCATTAATTTTGATAAAAATAAAAAACTTGCTCATTACAAAGGAATCCGCCTTATGAAATGGTCTGTAATATTTTTTACCTTACAAAAATGTAAGGTAAATGTAAGCGAAATCGAAGGAACGAGTTTTAGAAAAGTGAGAATATGTAATAGGAAAAAGGTTTACGTAACTCGTGTAATCCTTTCTGATTGAAAAATTTAAAAATTATTAAGGATTTACATGAGAAAAAGATAAGAAATATGTGAGAAATTAATTTTACACAAAAGGGATGGAGTGAAAGAGATGTCAACAAATGTAGTTACTGTAGAACGTGTAGAAAAAACGTATGGGAAAAGAAATGAGAATCAGTCAAAAGCGTTAAGGGGTGTGTCATTAAGTATTAAAGAAGGGGAATTCGTCGGGATTATGGGTCCTTCTGGATCTGGAAAAACGACTTTACTTAATGTGATTAGTACATTGGATCAAGCAACGGGTGGCAGTGTGACAATAGCTGGTACAAATATTACTTCTATGAAGGGGAATGCATTATCTGATTTTCGATCTCAAAAATTAGGGTTCATTTTTCAAGATTTTAACTTACTAGAAAACTTATCAATTTATGAAAATATCGCTTTACCACTTTCTCTGCAAGGCGTACCTTCAAGTGAGATTACGGGGAAAGTAAATGAGGTTGCAAAGAAATTAGGGATTACTGAAATTTTAACAAAATATCCAACTGCTGTTTCTGGTGGACAAAAGCAAAGAACGGCGGCAGCACGAGCTTTAGTACATAATCCAGCAATCGTATTAGCAGATGAACCGACTGGTGCGCTTGATAGTAAAAATGCAAAAAGCTTATTAGAAGCGATGCAAGATTTACATGAAAATCACAATGTAAGTATTTTGATGGTTACACACGATGCATTTAGTGCGAGTTATTGTGAGCGTATTTTATTTATTCAAGACGGTCTTCTTTATAAAGAGTTAACGCGTCAAGGAACGCGAGAAAATTTCTATCAAGACATTTTAGGCGTGCTCGCTCATATGGGCTCAGCTGCTGAGTCTAAGTAGGGGGCGAGACTATGTTATTCAAATTATCACGTCATAGTATGAAAAAGATGTTAAAAGATTATATGGTTTTACTTATTGGTCTCGTTATTAGTATTAGTATTTTCTACATGTTCCAAACGATGGCGATGAATAGTGAATTTACGAAGGATAATAGTCTTATTAGTAGTATTAGACTCGTATTCTGGGTAGGTGCCATACTATTATCGTTCATTACTGTATTTTATATTATATATGCCAATTCTTTCTTACTCACATTAAGAAGAAAAGAACTCGGTATGTACATGATGCTCGGTGCGAAAAAGAAAAAAGTAGCACAGTTATTATTTATTGAAACATTCGGTATGGGGATTGTCAGTATTATTATCGGGATCTTAGTGGGGATGTTGCTTGCAAGTGTAGCAGGAAACTTTTTAATGAATGGTATGGAAATTTCAGCGAAAGGTAGTTATTCATCTGTATATACACCAGCAATCTTAGTTACAGCTATTTTCTTCTTAATACTATTTTTTATTACTGGTTTAATGAATAGCATCCGGTTATTACGTAAAACAGAATTGGAGTTAATTCGTGAAGATGAAACACTAGATGAAGTAAAGAAAAGTAAAACTCGCATTATTATAATGACGGTACTTGGTATATTGCTAGTAAGTATAGGATACTACTTTATGATCAATGTAAAAATATATGCTGAATTAGGCTTTATAATAGCGACAATCGTTACAACTCTTGGAACATATTTTATCTTTAGTTCATTGCTCCCATTTTTTGTGATGAAAATTAAAGGGAATAAAAAACGAAATGAAACGGGCTTAAATAGTTTTACATATGCACAGCTACGCTTTCGAGTAAATAGCTTATCGAGAGTACTAGGTACAGTAGCGATGTTAATTGCATTAGGTGCAGGGGCAATGACGGCAGGTATGGCGTTTCAAAAAAATGTAGGTATTATGACAGACTTCTCTCGTGTATATGATGTCGTAATTCATGATCCAAATGATCAAGATAAAGCAGCCTTAAAAGAAATGGAAATTGTGGAAGAAAGCAAGTATAAATATAAAGTAGATGGAGAAGCGGTGTATTACTTACGTAACGACTTAACGGCGAAACCACCACTCGTTTCCGACCACTTTGATACAAAAACTTTAAAAGAGCCAGCTCGAAAACGTGTGGCTGAACCTTTAACTGAACCTGTTTATTCTGCTTTGGAAGCTCCCGAAGCAGCCAATAAACTTCCTCGTATGCCAAGGGATTGGGAAGATGCGGTTGTAAGAGAAATACAAATTACACATAATCAATTTAACGGAAAACCGGTAAGAATTGCTGATGAAGAACACTACAAAGCAGTTCAAGGAACGGAACATAGTGTAACATTAGCAAAAGTAGATGATATGAAAAAATATAAACCGTTGTTGCTCGATATAGATAAGAGACAAAAAGAGCAAATTGAAAAAACAACAGGTACCAAAGTAGATTTATTTACAAAAATGACAATTTATCAGTTTATGAACAGTTTCATGAGTGGAACAATGTTTATGGGATTTTTCCTTGGAATTGCCTTTTTAGCAATGATGGCAAGTTCGCTAATGTTCAAAATATTAACAGGTGCTTCTCGTGACGTACGCCGTTATGAAATGTTACGAAAAATTGGTGTGAGACGTAGTATGTTAACGAAAAGTATTTATAAAGAAATTTCATATTTATTTATCTTCCCAGCGATTATTGGAATTTCCCACGTGTTAGTAGGGCTTAACTTATTCAGTTTTATATTAGTTGACCCGTTTGTAAAGGTGTGGGTGCCGATTGGGATTTTCTTAGTCATTTATTTCATCTATTACTGGATTACTGTCCAACTTTATAAAGGTATGGTAATGCCGAAAGAAGAAGTAGCGAAATAGTTAAAGGAAAAAAGTCTTTGTTTTGAAAACAAGGGCTTTTTTCTTTATTTTTAATACATTTTGACTGAGTCTTTCTATAAAGTTTATATTTGAAAATTAAGAAAATGTTAAGAGTTTATATAGGGGAAAATTAAGAAGTGTATGGGATATTAAAAATGTGCAAAAGATCAAGGTGAAATTGTTGTATATTTATATTTTTTTGAGGTAGTTTTACTGAACTAAATTGATGTTTTTATAAATTTAAAAGAAAGGAAACTACTTATGAAGAAGATAAAAAAATTAATAAAACTTATTGGAGTCATCATTTTACTATTATTAATCGTAGCACTAATATTTCCTACATGGACCTCGCAAATAAAAGGGAAAAACAGTATAAGTACATTAGAGCAAGTAGAGATAAATGGGAGTGGGCATGAAATAATGATACGCGGCAAAGATAAGAACAATCCGGTTATTATTTTTGTACATGGTGGACCAGGTACTTCAGAAATACCATATGCGCAAAAATACCAAAACTTATTGGAAGAGAAATTCACAGTTGTTAATTACGATCAAAGAGCGAGTGGGAAGTCGTATCATTTCTTTGAAGACTATTCGAATCTTACATCAGATCTTCTTGTAGAAGATTTATTAGCTATGACAGATTATGTTTCAAAACATCTTGGTAAAGAAAAAGTAATATTGGTTGGTCATTCTTACGGTACATATATCGGAATGCAAGCTGCCAATAAAGCCCCTGAAAAATATGAAGCATATGTTGGCATAGGGCAAATGAGTGATACAGTAGAAAGTGAAATGGATAGTTTAAACTATGTGATTGAACAGGCACAAAGTGCTGGGAATACAGATGAGGTTGCCTATTTAAATGAGTTGACTGAAAAAATTAAAAATGGCGATACATACACTCCGAGGAATTATGTTGCAAAATATGGTGGAACATCAAGACTCATTGAAAATCCAGATGGTGATAATATTGGGATGCTACTCAGTAATGAATATAACTTTTTAGATGTAATTCGTTATAACGTTGGAGTATCACATTCTCAAACTGTCTTATTAGAAAAGGATTTAAAGAACCCATTGCCTACTAAGGTGACTGAAATGAAGCTACCGCTTTATTTCCTTATGGGAAAATACGACTATAATACTTCATTTCATGCAGCGAAAAAATATTTTGATATGATTGAAGTGAATCAAAAAGAATTCATTACTTTTGAAAAGTCAGCTCATTATCCGCAATTTGAAGAGAAGGAAAAATTTTATGAGTGGATGTGCGATGCATTCATAAAATAAATAAAGTATATCCGAACTTTAGAGAATTAAAATAGTTAGCGAGACGTATAAAGATTTTAGCTACATATTATTACGTGAAGCGAAGTTAAATAACAAGACTCTTGTATAAAAAACATGAGTCTTTTTTTTATTGTGCTCTATACAGAAGGAAAAGATTGGATAATGGTCGAAAAATATAATGTAACTTCCGAGAAATGACTGAAAAAATAAAATTTTGTCGAGAGAAAGGGTTAGAAGTATGAAAGAAATGCTACAGTTATTTCGTAACAAAGTGTATGCACGTTTTTTTCTAGCAAATATTTTAGAGCGACTCGGTTCTATGATTGCTGGAGTTTCTTTAATGTTTTATTTGTTAGACCAATACGGAAAACAACCAGTTTACGCAACGATGACACAAATTATGATGGCATTACCTGCATTAATCTTTTTTCTATTAGTAGGGACAGTAGTGGATCGTTTTGATAGACAACGTATTTGTACGGTAAGTAACATATGTTGTTCGCTCTGTAATATCGGAATTCTAATTTCGCTTTATTACGGAATGATTATACTCGTCTTTATATTTTTATTTTTGGAAAATGCATGTATACAATTTTTCTCTCCATCAGAACAGTCAATGATACAGGGAGTAGTTGAATCCGACCAATACGGTGCAGCAGCAGGTGTGAATCAAATGGTGAATAGTTTGTATGCTTTGTTTGGTGTAGGAATTGCAACGATGGTGTACTGGACTTTTGGAATATACGGGAGTATTTTAGTAAATACGCTCACTTTTATTATGAGTGGTATTTTGATTCAAACGATCTCCATTCCAGAAAAAGTGCGTTTGCCAAACGGTAGAACAAAATGGAAAGAAGTTAATTTGAAAATGTTAATAACAGAGTTTCAAAAAGGGATCAAGTATATATATCAAAATGAAACTTTAAAAAAATTACTTTTAGGATTTATCGTGTTTGGACTATTAAATGGTATTTTAAGCGTATCCACAACTTACATATTAAAATATAAATTAGCACCAGCAACGTATGAAAGTTTAGCGATGGTGGGTGGTGTAGTTGGAGGGATTTCATTACTAATTGGAAGTGTAGTAGCAACAAGTGTAGGGAAGAAATATGCACCCAAGCCTATTATTGTATTTGGTATGGCGGGCTCAGGGGTCTTTTTCGGTATGTGTTACTTTGTAAACCACGTATGGTCTTTTTATGTATGTATCGCTTTTGCGACTTTCTTTTTACCGTTTATTAATGTTGCAATTATGGGCTGGATGTATGAAATTGTAGAAGAATCATTCATGGGACGTGTTCAAAGTTTACTTAGTCCATTAACGACAGGATTCCAGTTGTTATCTCTCGGTGCGATAGCGATGTTGTTCCCGAAATGGATTCGTGCAGATACGTTGTATATTATTTTATTTGGTTTATTATTTTTTGTTACGTGTTTATATCAAACCATTTTACCGAGTGGGAAGAAACGAGTGCAAAGTATAGCTGAAGAGATGTAATATATGCGGTTTTTTGATTTCTGAATATTCTATCGGATGGTAAGGGGAAATCGTTATGTTGATGCGAATTGCTAAATGGTGTGGGGTTACTTGTTTACAACTAGTAGCTGCAATTTTATGTATAATCTGTCTAGGCGCGCTACCGCGTTTATTTAAGGGATTGCAAATTGATTTAATCGGTTTTTGGAACACAGTTGTATTTCTTGGAGGGAAGTTACTACAACCAGGTGAAATAACATATGGATTTCGAGACTCAAGAAAATTATTTCCGCAAATATGGATTCATTATTTTGAAACGATGATTGTATTTCTATCAGCGTTTTTACTATCTTTGCTTATAGCGTATGTACTTGTCGTTTGGGTATTGCAACGTTCTTATATGAAACAGAAAATGTGGAACGGGATTTTTCTTACGCTTGAGAGTATACCAGATATATTACTTATTTTATTATCACAACTTCTTGTCGTAATTCTTTTTCAAAAAACAGGATTTATGCCGGTCAAACTAGCTGGATTAGGGGAAGAAAGGATACGTTTGTTACCGATTATATGTCTTACCATACCAACAACATTATTGTTTATTAAACTGTTGTTATTACGATTTAAAGAAGAATTAGAGAAAGAATATAGTTTATTTGCTAAGAGTAAGGGGCTAAGCTTACGGCATATTTTGACACATCATATTTCAAGAAATGTTTTATTGACGACAATTTATTATGCGAAAACAAATATTTTATTTATGCTTTCAAATTTATATATTATCGAATGGATTTTCAATACATATGGAATGTTTGTTTTTGTAAAAGAAAATTCGAAATTAGAAATATTTACAGTGAGTCTAGTAATATTATACGTACCGCTTTTTATACTATTTCGTATATTACATACACTCTTGCAAAATGTGATAAAGGAGCGTGTGTAATATGTGGCAAGTTGTAAAAAGAGATGTGAGATTTTGGATAGGTATTACTTTTTTAAGTGTACTAATGATTGTTAGTATTGGATATACGGTGTTTTTTGATGGGAATATTCGCGAGCTTACGATGATGTATAACGAAAAAGGAGAACTAGAGGCAGCTCCATTTTCGCCATCAAGTAAATTTTGGTTTGGAAGTGATGTGAAAGGCCGCGACCTTGTTCAATTAATAATAGAAGGCGCGAAATGGACAGTTGGAGCGAGTATAATTATAGCGATTTTACGAGTTATAGTTGGAGGGGGAGTTGGTTTACTTCTTGGTATGTATGGTAAACGTTCTTTTCCAGTTATTTCATCATTTTTTGATCCTTTTAGTATTGTACCAATGGTCATGATTTCTTATTTTATGTTAAATGAAGTTTTAACGTTTGACAGTGGAGCGGAAGTTGTGCCGTTGTATTTGCGGGTGGCATTTCAAATTATAGTTCTTGTATTTCTTGCTGTACCAACAGTTATGCTATATGTAGCGCAAGAAGTAAAACGTATTAAGAAAGAGGAATTTATGTTGGCAGCTGCTGTTCTCGGCGGGAGTAAATGGCAGAGGTTGAAGCGCCATATATGGCCGCATATGTTACCACCATTTCTTTTATTAGTAGCCCAACAATTTGTGAGTACTTTATTGCTTCTTTTACACCTTGGTTTGTTGCAATTATTTTTTGGTGGAACAATAACCTTCAGTGGAATGGATCCAGATAGTGTAACAAAAGAATGGACGGGCCTAATTGGTCAAAACTTCCGCCATTTAACTACACATACGTGGATTGTACTTATACCAATTACTTTTTATAGTATGACAATTTTAGGGGGAAATCTAGTTAGTAATAGTATGCAAGATGCGATTAAACTAGGAAATGTAAAAATACCTAAGAGCAAGGATAAAGAGGTAAAGGAAGAGAAGCGAGTACAAACTAATATGAATGATTTTTCCTTTTATAGAGAGATACAAAAATAAAAAAGATAGCTGAAGACAAATTGTTTTCAGCTATCTTTTTGTTTAAAGTGGTGGTAAATCAATCTTACCTTCTTCAAATAATTCTTTTATCATATGCTTCGTATAACCAGCGGCTTGACCAAAGGTGATTTTTGCTGGCATTGGTGCTTCATTTACATCTACAACTACATCAATAATACACGGACTATTTTGTTTTACCGCACTTTCGAAAGCAGGAAGTAGTTCATCTAAATTCTCAACACGGTATCCAATACCTCCGCACGCCTCTGCGTATTTTGCAAAATCAGGGTTTGTTAAGTCTGTACCAAATTCGATATTCCCCATAACTTCTTGTTCGAATTTAATCATGGCGATTTTATTATTGTTTAAAACGACGACAACGATGGGTAGTTTATATTTAACAGCTGTTACGAAATCGTTCATTGTCATTCCAAAACCACCGTCACCACAAACCGCAAATACTTGTTTATCCGGGAAAGCAATTTTTCCAGCAAGTGCACCAGGTAAACCGCAGCCAAGTGTTGCGAGCCAGCTAGAAATAATAAATTGCTGATTTGTCATACGAAAGTGCCTTGCTGTCCATACTGTTACATTTCCGACATCGACTGATAATATTGCATCATCATGAGCTACTTGTTGCAGTGCATGCATAACGCGTTGTGGTTTAATTGGAGTAGAAGAATCTTCTTCTTGATTGTGTAATTTTTCTTCCCACTTTTTCATCATTTCTTGGTGATGCTCTAAGAAGGAATGGTCCTCGTGTTTTTCTACATTTTCAATTAACCATTTTAATGTTTTATCAGCATCACCAGCTAAGCCAATATCTGTTACGTAACGTTTTCCTATTTGGGCAGGATCAGTATCGATATGAATTGTTTTTGCTTTTTCGGGCAAGAAACCTGTGAACGGATAGGATGTACCAATCATAATTAAAGTATCCGCATGTTTCATTGCTTCATAAGAAGGTTTCGTTCCAATTAATCCTAATCCACCGATACAAAGTGGATGTTCATCAGGAATAATTCCTTTAGCTGGCAATGTAAGTACGATTGGAGCACCAATATGTTCTGCGAAAGTAAGTAAAGATTCTCTCGCATGTTTCGCACCCTTTCCAGCTAAAATAACAGGCTTTTTCGCTTCATTTATTGCGAGTTTAGCAGCATGTAAATCTTCTTCTTGCGGAAATAATTCAGGTAATGTAAAAGAAGTATTTGTAACACGAGCACCACTTTTTACTTCGAATTTCGGAACATCATCTGGAATCGTAAGAACAGATACACCTTTTTTCGTATAAGCCATTCGAATCGCTTGATTCACGACAGTAGGCAACTGTTCTGCTGACATAATGCGCTGGTTATATACCGCAACATCATCGAATAATCTTTCTAAGTTTACTTCTTGGAAAAAATCCGTCCCGAGTAAATCTGTTTCTACTTGACCTGAAATTGCTAGAACAGGGGCTTTATCGAGTTTAGCATCATATAAACCATTTAATAAATGAATAGCACCGGGCCCTGCGATTGCCATACAAACGCCGAGTTTCCCTGTTAATTTCGCATAGGCAGCTGCTGCAAGTGCACCAGCTTCTTCATGGCGCACTTGAATAAATTTGATCTTATCTTGTTTTTTTCGTAAAGCTTCAATTATAGAATTGATGGAATCTCCAGGCATTCCGTATATATGTTCTACTCCCCAGTCAATTAAAAGGTCAACTAGAGCTTCACCGGCTGTTTTCCCAAACATAATTTTTCCTCCTTATAATTAGGTAGATACTATTATGTTTTGGAGAAAAAGGAAAAATATACAAATGATTATATTATTATCTTTAATGATGACCAGCGAATAGCGTAAATACTGCTATTAGTAAAAAACCACTAGTTGCCCATGTTAAAAATGAAAGGAAAGAGAGCTGTTTCTTTGCTTTCCAAAGCATTTCATGAATTGTAACATAGCCAAGGGAACCGATAGCACTTCCCATAATGAGCCCTTGTAGATGAAGAGCTTTTCCTTCCATCAAAATGCCAAAAACAGTACCGGTACCGAGAATAAGTGAAAGTAATAAAGTTGTTAGTAAAAATGAAATATATTTATGCTTTGTAAAGAGAAAGGGGATAATTAAAGCTAATCCTTCAGGAATATGGTGAACAACGATTGCTATTAAAAAAGGAACTGCAGATTCAGCATGATTAATAAAAGCTGTACCTAAAGCAAATCCACTTGGCAAATTATGAATAAATATAGCAAAAGAAAGAAAAAGGAAAGTTTGCCACGCTTGTTGATCTTTTTTATGTATCATTGGATGGTGACAATAGTTATCTAATAAGCTCATAACTAAAATACCGATAGCTATACCAAGTATAGGCCCAATTATTTCATAGCTTGCAAATGTTTCAGGAATAATTTCAAGGGATAAAAGGCCAAGCAAAATTCCGCCACATAATGCATATAAACGATGCATTTTTTCTTCAATTAGTTGGCGCGTAGCAATGCCGACAGCACCGCCTAATAGTAATCCACCGAATGAAAAAAATGTAACTATCATAGGAATCCATAATCGTTCCATCGTATCACACTCCGATTCTTCCACTTATTTTTAGCTTACGAAAAGGAAAGTTAGATTAGTCCAAGTAATTGTGTTTGATTATAGAGAAAAAACTAATAATTCGTTATAATTTATATATTAAACTTAAGTGGAAATATGAAATGGGGAATACGTTTGCAAACAAAATGGAGTCTATCTGAATACGAAAATCCAAAACGATATGATATAGAAAATAAAAGTCTGTCAGATTTTCCGTTCTTACTATCATGGGCACAAAAACTAAATATACAAAATGAATGGATTCTAGATATTGCCTGCGGAACAGGAAGGGTTACAATTCCATTTATAGAAAACGGATATCAAATGATTGGTGTAGATATACATGAAGGTATGCTTGCTGAAGCAAAGACAAAAACTACGGATTGTAAGAAGGTAAAATGGTTACAACAAGACTGTTTACAATTAAGCATGAATGAAACAATTCCGTTAGCATTTATGGTGGGGCACGGATTCCAGCATTTCCTTACGAATACAGATCAAGATCAGTTATTAACATCTATTCATGACGTATTAGCTGACAATGGTATATTTATATTCGATACACGTTTTCCTTCAAAAGAAGAATTAATACAGCCCTCTACAGAAGAATATTGGACAACTATTAGTGATGAAAAGGGAAGAAAATGTGATTTATATACTGAAATGACATACGATTCAATTCAGCAAATACAGCACTACATAACAACAAGAAGGTTTTATGAGGGGGATACTCTAGTAGAGGAAATAAAAACAGCGATAGATCTTCGCTATACGTATCCACAGGAGTTAGAAAGATTATTAGTAGTGAATGGTTTTGAATTATTACATATATATAATGATTGGGAAGGAAATGAGTTAGGGGAAGACTGCTATTCTATGGTAGTAGTTTGTCGGAAGAAAAAATAGTGTTATTTTTAAAATATGAGTGTGAAAAGCTTTTAAGGAGAGAAAAAGATGACTTGGTACTTAGATAATGTTTATGAAATAAATAAAGAAGCGCCCTATACATTCTATCTTCCTAGCTCAGAAGTTTTGGAGAAATTAAAGGTTGGAGATTTGGTAAAGTTAATTTTTGTAACTAAAATCGAAGACGAAGATGGGTTTCATGGTGAACGAATGTGGGTGGAAATCACTGAAAGAAATGAGAAAAAGTTTGTAGGGGAACTGATCAATGATCCATATCGTTTAGATTTAAAAATAGGTGATAAAATTTCATTTGGAATTGAAAATATATGTGATACGGAATATAATGATCCAGCTTCAAAAGATTGGGACTTTTATTTTGATACGAAGGTAATTGTTAGTGATGATGTACTTGAAAAAAGAGAATTTAACTTTATGCTTAAAGAGGATTCAAGAGAAGAAGGTGACTCTGGTTGGTCAATATTGAGTGGTTATGAAAGTGATGACTATGTCAATAATCCTAAAAACTTTCAAATTATTTCAATTGGAGTCATTTTGAATATAGATGATTCTATTTTACACTTTATTGAGGAACCAGCTTTATGTGCATATGAAAGAAATGATGAAGGTAGATTCTATAAAATTGAAGACTATGATTGGGATGCTTATTTAAATGGATAGATGAAGTTACTATGTTCTAAAGAAAGCGATATATATTATTTCATGCTATGTGCTGGATGAAGGTTTTACAGATTATAATTGAAGAGAATAGTAGTAAATGGAGGAGCTAATTATGCAGCAAATTAAAAAAATAGGAAACTCATTTTGGTATATGACACCTGTTTCTGAAACAGATAGACCTATATTAGGAATGGTCGTTGGACAAGAAAAAACTTTAATGATTGATGCAGGGAATTCAAAAGAACATGCACAATTATTTTTAGAAATGCTAAAAGAACAGAATGGATCAAGTCCTGATTTCGTAGCATTAACGCATTGGCACTGGGATCATATTTTTGGATTGCCTGTATTACAAGATGCATTAACTATTGCGCATGCAGAAACGAAGAAAGAAATGCAGCCACTAGTATCTTATGAATGGACAGATGAAGCGTTGGACGCACGCGTAAAAGAGGGTACTGAAATTGCATTTTGTGCGGATTGCATCAAAAAAGAGTTTGAAGAAAAAGAGAGGAATATTAACATTATTCCTCCAACCTTAACGTTCCAGGATCAAATTGAATTAGATCTTGGTGAAGTGACATGCGTGTTAAAACATGTCGGCGGAGATCATGCACATGATTCAGTTGTTATTTACGTGAAAGAGGAAAAGATATTATTTTTAGGAGACTGTATATATGCAGATATCTTTTCTTCAAAGTGGAACTATACGACGCAACGAACGTTTAAATTAATAGAAGAGTTGGAGTCGTTTGATGCTGAAACATATATTCTTTCTCATGGGACAGCTATAAGTCGGGATGAATTTTTACAAGAGCTGTATTTGCTAAAAACAGTAGGAACATATACAGAAGCTCATAAAGGCGATGAAGAGAATATAAAGGAAGCGTATAAACGAGACGTAAATAGAGAATTAAATGAAGATGAAATAGAAACAATAACGTTTTTTGTAAATGGTTATGAAATGAATAAACTGTAAAACACAACATTAATCAAATATAATTAAATTGCACAAAAAGAGTATTGAAATGTAATTCAATACTCTTTTTAATAGTTAAATATGTAGTTTTAACCAAATTCTAAATATGGGAGTTCATCGTCTGAAGCGATGTCATTCTATCTATTTTTCGTATAGATAGAGGTTCAAGTAGAGGCTTTCTTTGCTAATTCAGTTATATAGTTAAAAAATCCATTGTGGTTTACATCATATACTACATTTACAGGTCGTCCATCAACAGTTTCCATTGTACGCCCCTGGCTAGGTCCATTTGTATGAACAATACTATTAATTGTTTGTAATTTTGCAAGATCAGATTTTCCTACAAACGCAGCAGTTAATACATCCCACAAATAGTAAGTAGAGTTAGTTGAGAAATGAACGAGAGGAGGGACCATTGCATAGCATTGACCAAGAAAATCAATTCCAATATATTTTCTCTCTTTTGCCCAACGTTCACGTATGTCTATAGTTAATGGAACTTGGTTTGTACTTTCTAACGTTACTAAGACGATTTCAATTTTTGATTCCCATACACGTGCTACTGCCTCAGGATCCCAAAATGAATTCCACTCAGCTGTTCCATCATGTTCTGGTTCATGTACATTGCCGGCAGTACGAAATGTGCCTCCCATCCAAATAAGACGTTCAATTTTTTCTTTGATTACTGGTGCTTCATATAGTGCACGCGCTAAATCGGTAAGAGGACCCGTGAATAATAAAGTTGTTTTCTCTTCAGTTTGTAGTAAAGTTTCAATTAAATGATGATGTGCAGGTTTTTCTGCTACGGGTGTTACAACTTTTCCAGACTCATTTAAAATTGGTAAAGCATCTACATAAAATGCATGCATCCGCCAATCTTTTGGAAATGGATTTTTGGCACGGGAATTTGATGCGGCTACTTCAATCTTTCCTTTGCCGAAGCGATCAATAATTTTGCGACTTGCAGACATTGCTGGTTCTAAATAGCAATCTGCAGGGATAACTGAAACCCCTGTAAGTTTGACATTATCCATCTGAAGTAATAAAAATAGTGAAATTAAATCATCTATACCACCATCATGATTAAAGTACACTTTTTTCATCATTGTAATCTCCATCCTATATGATTTAGTTAGGAACTAAATATAAACTTCGGAAAAATCATCAATAATTTCCATCACTTCAATTTTTCCATTGATTAGTAACTCAGGAAGTTCATTACTGACGTTTCCTTTCCAATACTCTCTAGCTTGTTCAATTTTTTGAGAGAAAGGAATACCGTCTTCTTTCGGTAAAAGATTTCCGTTGCCTTCAAAACAATTTCCTATCACTCGTAGTTTAACAATCTGCAAAACTTCTCGATTATAGGAATCAAATAATGCTTTCCATTTCAAAGCATCTTCATAGCTCCTTGCAGCATATAAACAAGACAATCTTGACGGATAATCAGGATACTCTTGTAGCCTAACCATCTCCACAATTGTTTCTCTAACGGCTCTAATTGTTTGATCCATATAATCCATAATTACTGTAGCATTTTCATTCTTTATATGTAATTCTTCATTTGTATAATGTTCTTTTAAAATTTGGATTGCATCTTTACCGTTAGAATTTAAATGTTCTCTTTCAAAAAAGAAATGAAATAGGGTATTCTTTTGATTTTTATCGAAATGCATGATTTGTCCAATCTTCATTTTTTTCTTTGTTACGATGTGATATGCGCAAAACTCTTGTTCATACATAGTTATCCTCCTAGTAGTAATGTAATTCAATGTTACATTTAATAATTCAACATTGAAATATATAAAACCTTTATAAGTAAAAGTGCGAATTTGAGCAGAAAGGAAAGAAAATATGATAACGCTTTAAATTTGTTCACAAAATGTTCACTTACGAAGAGGTTTCCATAATCGATATAATGACAAAGACTTAAACAGAAAGGATGATAGAAATTGCCAACAACAAGAAAGGAAAACCTCCAGTTTGGTATGATGATGTGCCTTGGGATGGTTATTGTAATGACGTTTTATAATTTATTGATGAACGGAACAGGGGGACAAATTCATATTAAGGAGATCGCATTAGAACTAATAATTGGCTTCATTATTGCACTATTAATTGAAATATGTATCGTTGGACCTTGTGCGAAAAAACTTGTCTTCGCGTTACCATTTGATAAATCGAAAAAAGTAAATGTTATTATTGCGATGGCGACAGCTATGGTTATTGGAATGGTTTTCTTCATGTCGTTTTATGGTATGGCTATGATGTATTTGCATAATGGGTTACATGGTGAATCATTCGTTTCAATGTATTTCTCGATTTTTATTAAAAACTTCATTATGGCGTATCCATTACAATTAATTATTATGGGGCCGCTTGTGCGTTTCTTATTTGGAAAGTTTGTTTTGAAGAATAAACCTGTTAATATAGCGTAGTTATAATTATTAAAATATTATATAAAGATAAAAAAATAAAAAACACACCTCAAATATTTTGAGTTGTGTTTTTTATTATTCATTTGTAGCTATTTTCATACTGATGTGACATTTGTCCTTTTGCCTTTATAGGATTATAGCTTTTAATTAAGTCAGAAATAGAAGATTAGGAGATGATTTTTTGAAAGGCGTTGTATTTGCTATTTTAGCTGGCGTATTTATTACACTCCAAGGTACATTTAATGCAAAACTTAGTTCACATATCGGTATATGGTCAACGAGTATTATAACGCATTTAATTGGAGTCCTTATTGCAACAACTGTATTTTTGTTAAAGAAAGAAGAGAAAGTAGTCGCTTTAAAGGATGTGAAAAAAATATATTTAGTAGCTGGTGCACTTGGTGGGTTAATTATTTGTGCAGAAACAATAGCAATACATTCAATGGGAGTTACATTAACAGCTGGAACACTCATGGTTGCTCAATTATTAACAGCAACTCTAATTGAAATGAAGGGATTATTTCAAATAAAAAAGATACAGATGGAGAGATATCATATTGTGGGAACAATAGTAATGATTATAGGTATTGTTGTATTTAATATGTAAATGAAAGGAGGAAATGAAAATGGAGAATAGATCAGATTTAATTATCCATTATTTGAAAACTAATAAAATGCTTGAAATTTTTTCAGAGATAGATACAGCTTATTTTCAAGTAAATCATTTTGATAAAGGTAAGTTTATATGCAATATAGATGACGCAATGGATCGTTTATACTTTGTTGTTAAAGGTAAAGTAAAAGTTTATACGATTACACCAGAGGGGAAGAAACTGATCCTTCGTTTTATCAACCCATTGGCGGTTGTTGGCGATATTGAATTAATACAAAATAGCAAAGCGCATAATGTCGTTGAAGCTTGTTCAGATGTTATAGCCATCTCTATTTCTCATGCTGTAATTAGAAATAAGTTATTACATGATCCTATATTTATGAACTTCTTGCTTGAAAACATTGCAAACACATTAAAAATATCGACTCGCTTTACAGCACTTAATTTACTTTATCCAGTAGAAGTACGTGTAGCTAGTTATTTACTTTCTATTTCTACTGATAGTAACGGGAATATGTATAAAAAAGATTTGGATGCAACTTCGATATCAAGTATTGCGGATTTTATCGGAGTAAGTTATCGGCACGTAATCCGGGTGTTACAAAAATTTTATAAAGAAAAATTAATTGAAAAGAGAAATGGAGTTATTGTAATTAAAGACTTTTTTAAAATGAAGGAAGTTGCTAAAGATAATATTTATGAGTAATGAAAGGGAGAGGAAGATTTTGATTGGATTTAGTTTAGCTATATTAGCAGGAATATTAATTAGCTTACAATCTGTTTTTAATACGAAAGTGAATGAAAATGTAGGGCAGTGGTTAACAACTACGTGTGTTCTTGGAATAGGTCTTATAAGTTCAGTGCTATTTTATATCATTACAGAGAAAAGTATAAGCGTTAATTTTTACACTACAAATTATTTGTTTTATGTAAGTGGGTTGTTTGGTATCGGATTAATTATTTGTATAATGGGTGCAATAAAGAGCTTAGGTCCAGCATATACGGTGCTCATTAGTCTCATAACTCAATTAGTAGTTGCGTTATGTATTGATACATTTGGATTGTTTGGAATGGAGAGAATTCCATTACAAATAAATAAATTAGTTGGTATAGGTCTATTAATTATAGGGATAGGAATTTTTAAAAATCTTTTTTCGAATAAGAAATCTATTAAAATAACTGGGGGTGAGATTTAAAAAATATAAAGGAAAGGTGTTAATGATCTGATTAAATATTTATGCAGTAGAGAATGCCTTACTTATATGCCCTGTTTGTGAAAGTTTTATATCTATTCAATAAAAAAACATGAGTTAGCAATTAGCATAGTTGAAAAGAAGAGATCGATATGTCGAGGTCTTCTTTATTTATATTGTTTCGAGGTTATATGAACTTAAGTATAGGAGTATAAGAAGTTGCTTTAGGCAAGAAGAATATGACCAAAAATAAAATATTACTAAACATACGTAACTAATGCATGCAATGTCTTTTTCAGTTATTATGTTGTAAATCATTTTATGATAAAATTTTTTACATAATGAAATAAAGGGGTAGTATTCTATGGGTTATTTTTCAAATGGTTTATTAGTTTTGTTTGTTCTTATCGTCTGTAGCTGTATGATTTTTGGTTGATAATATAATGATAGATTTATATAAAAGAAGTTAACTGATGTGAGGTTAACTTCTTTTTATTTTATGTTGAGAAGGAGTTATTTTGTTCTTATGGAAGTTTGTTAAAGGTCATTTCATATTTGGTTGATTTTATGAAATACAAACAAGAGAATAAGGAGTATTCACATGAATAATAGTATAAATTACACAATGGAACACCCGACAGATTTCAATGGATTATTAGTCTTATATGAATCTTTAGGATGGAATTTTCTTCAATTAACGGTTAACGAGTTAGAACAAATGTGTAAACAAAGTTGGTATGCAATTTATGCTTTTGATGATAAGAAGTTAGTAGGGATGGGGCGTATTATATCAGATGGCGTAATAACAGGCATTATTTGTGGTATATGTGTATTGCAAGAGTATCAGTCCATTGGCATTGGAAAAGAAATAGTAGAACGATTAATCCAACACTGTGAACAAAATAAGGTTATTCCTCAACTTATGTGTGTGGAAAAATTGCAATCTTATTATGAATCTAAAGGGTTTGAGGCATTCTCTATTGGGATGACAAAACCTATTAAAAGATAGTGTGGTTTTATATTTTCGGTGTACTAGTACGTATTTTCAAACTTCATCATAAAGGAGACTGACTATATGGAGATTGCTAAAGGGGTAGAAATGTTACAACTTGAGTTTCAAGAATTTATCCCGCTTTAATGGGCAGTAAGACCCCCCTCAAAACTCAGCGAAAGCAAAGAATTTAGGTGGGGGATCAACTGCCAATAAAAGTCCGATTGGTTCAACTAATAATCAGTGGGGGATGAAGAAAACCCCACTGATTAAAGTTTCACTTTATTATTCACCCAATTCTTTTATGGGATGATGAAATGGCAGTGTTAATAGATACTGGTTTCCCTGGACAATGTGAAGATATACAAATAGAGATGGAGAGAGTTGGGGTATCTTTTGATAAGCTAAAAGTTGTGATTTTGACACATCAGGATATAGATCATATAGGTAGCCTTCCTGATTTATTGGAGAATGGTATAAGCGATATTAAAGTTTATGCGCACGAGCTAGATAAACCTTATATTGAAGGGGAGTTTCCTTTACTGAAGGATGGACAAGTAAAGAATCCACCAAAAGGAAAAGTGAGTGATACTGTGATTGATGGGCAAGAACTGCCGTATTGCGGTGGGATATTAATTCTACATACTCCAGGGCACACTCCTGGTCATATTAGTTTATATATGAAACAAAGTAAAACCCTTATTGCGGGTGACTCTATGTATAGTGTGAATGGAAAGTTAGGAGGAATTCACGCCCCAACAACTTTAAATGTTAAGGAAGCACAGCAGTCTTTGAAGAAGTATTCAAATCTAGATATTGAATCGGTAGTTTGTTATCATGGAGGATTAAGTAAGGAGAATATAAAGATTCAAATTCAAAATTTGTAAAAGTTGAAGAGGAACTTTTTGTTAAACTGTGCTGAAGCATAATCTAATTAATAGTAAATAAATAATAAAAGAACATGTTTGAAAAAAATTCAAACATGTTCTTTTATTCAAGAAAATCTATTTAATATTAATGACCTAACCCATTCCAATAAAAAGAAACGATTTCTTGGGCTAATTCATCTATATTTGTAAGAATAGGATTGTGATTTTCATCTTTAAAATTCCCAATTGATAATAAAGATACGAATGCATGAGCCGCAAATGTAGCGTTTCCTCTTGGGATTTCTCCAATTTGCATTGCATTATCGAGTGCTTTTTTTAATACTTCATACATGTTGTCTTCAGCGTCTTTTAATTCTGTCAATTGTTCTTCAGATAATGATAGTTTTGCATCTTTCATAAAATTCTTCATATCAATATCCATCGTTGCGTGTAAGTAGACTTTAGCGAAGTCTAACAATCTTTCTTCTAAATTTTTATTTGTAGAGAGTATTTGATGCATATTCTCTCGTATACGTATCATCATTTGAAGCATAGTAGCGGTAAATAAATCTGCTTTTGTTGAATAGTAATAGTAGACGGTTGCTTTCGTAACACCACAAACTTTTGCAACTTCATCCATGGAAACGACTTGATAATTTTGAGTAAGAAATAGTCGAGTTGCAACTTCCAAAATGGTTTCTTTTGTAGATTTTGTATTTTTATTTTGACGAGGCCTTCCGAGAGGACGTTGTTTTTGTTCCAAATCCATTCGCTCCTGACATGTATTGTTGAGATAATTATAACACAAAGTTTTATTCATTCTTGATTAATTAACCAACCAGTATATATAATTAATGTTAGAGGAAAAAAGGAAGGTGGGTTTTTATGAAAAAGCACCCGTTACATATGTTAGGGAGGCTTGTAGCAGGGAAGCATACACAGTGGATAACTTTATCGATTTGGATTCTTATTACATTATTACTTTCATTTACATTGCCACAAGTAAACAGTACGAAAGAACCGAATCCGAAAAATTTACCTGAAACAGCTATGTCGCAGCAAGCGGAAGCACTTATGAAAAAAGAGTTTCCGAATAATGCAGGGAATCCTTTGTTAGTAGTATGGTACAGAGATGGTGGATTACAGTCACAGGATTATAAACTCATACAAGACGTTTATAAGGAATTAAAGGCCAGTCCTTTAAAGGAACAATCAACGTTACCGCCATTTGATACAATTCCAGAACAAGTATTATCAAAAAGTGCATCAAAAGATGGTACATCATTTGTTACACCGGTATTTTTTAACAAGGCAGCTGGAACAGATATATTAAAAGGAAATCTTGATGATTTAAAAAACATAGTGAATAGTAAAATCGATGAAGATCCATTCAAACGAAAACTAAGTGACGCTGGTTTACACGTTCGATTATCTGGACCTGTAGGTATTCAAACGGATGCAGTTAGCTTATTTAGTCAAGCAGATGTGAAATTATTAATTGCTACTGTATTACTCGTATTAGTTTTATTAATTTTACTGTACCGTTCACCGATTTTAGCAATTTTACCCTTACTTGTTGTCGGCTTTGCATACGGTATTATTAGTCCTACACTCGGTTTTTTAGCTGATCAAGGATGGATTAAAGTAGATGCTCAGGCAATATCAATTATGACAGTATTATTGTTTGGTGCTGGAACGGACTATTGTTTATTTTTAATTTCGAGATATAGAGAGTACTTGCTAGAGGAAGAAAGTAAATATAAGGCGCTGCAACTTGCAATTAAAGCTTCTGGTGGAGCAATTATAATGAGTGCGCTTACTGTTGTACTTGGATTAGGAACATTGTTACTTGCTCATTATGGTGCCTTTCATCGATTTGCAGTACCATTTAGTGTTGCTGTATTCATAATGGGAATTGCTGCTTTAACAATTTTACCAGCATTATTATTAATTTTCGGTAGAGCTGCATTCTTCCCGTTTATACCGAGAACAACTTCGATGAATGAGGAGTTTGCAAGAAAGAAAAAGAAAGTCGTAAAAGTTAAAAAATCAAAAGGTGCCTTTAGTAAAAAGCTTGGAGATGTTGTAGTACGAAGACCGTGGACAATAATTATGCTCACTGTATTTGTATTAGGTGGATTGGCTTCATTTGTACCACGTATTCAATACACATATGACTTATTAGAATCGTTTCCAAAAGATATGCCTTCCCGCGAAGGGTTTACGTTAATTAGTGATCATTTCTCAGCTGGTGAATTAGCGCCAGTAAAAGTTGTTGTTGATACGAAAGGAAAAGAGCTTCCTATTAAAGAAGAACTAGAGAGATTTTCTTTTGTAAATACAGTAAAAGACCCAAAAGAGGGTAAAGAAAATAAGCAAATACAAATGTATGAGGTTTCTTTAGCTGAAAATCCATACTCAATTGAAGCGTTAGATCAAATCCCTAAATTGAAAAGTAGTGTAGAAAAAGTATTAAAAGATGCTGGGATTAGTAATGCAGAAGATCAACTATGGATTGGCGGAGAAACAGCATCATTATATGATACAAAGCAAATTACGGAACGTGATGAAGCAGTTATCATTCCAGTAATGATTAGTATTATAGCTTTATTATTACTTGTTTACTTACGATCAATTGTCGCGATGATTTATTTAATTGTAACTGTTGTAGTATCGTTCTTTTCGGCACTAGGAGCAGGGTGGCTATTACTTCATTATGGTATGGGAGCGCCGGCCATTCAAGGTGCGATACCGTTGTATGCATTCGTATTTCTGGTTGCTTTAGGTGAAGATTATAATATCTTTATGGTTTCAGAAATATGGAAAAACAGAAAGACACAAAATCACTTGGATGCTATAAAAAATGGCGTTATACAAACAGGTAGTGTCATTACATCCGCAGGTTTAATTTTAGCAGGAACTTTTGCAGTGTTAGGTACACTTCCAATTCAAGTTCTTGTTCAATTTGGTATTGTAACTGCAATTGGTGTACTACTAGATACATTTATTGTTAGACCATTACTTGTACCAGCAATTACAGTTGTTCTAGGTCGCTTTGCTTTTTGGCCAGGAAAGCTTTCAAGAAAGAGTGAAGAAGTACAAAAATTGGATGCATAGTTAAGAAAGCCAAGGATATTTTCCTTGGCCTTCTTCTATGTATTTTATTAATTTTTTGAAGTCAAATCATCAGTTACAGCATGATCAGCATCTTCAATAGAAGTTTCTGGCATTCCATATAAGCCGTTCATTGCTTGTTCTTCTACATTAAGGTTTACAGTATTATTAT
Organism: Bacillus sp. RC251; assembly: GCF_044908765.1. Classification (NCBI taxonomy): domain Bacteria; kingdom Bacillati; phylum Bacillota; class Bacilli; order Caryophanales; family Bacillaceae; genus Bacillus; species Bacillus sp. RC251. Next base: position 1,365,895 of record NZ_JBIYDP010000001.1, read on the forward strand.
TTTGAATAGGTGTATTGTTTGCGATAGCATTATCTTTTTTATTTACATTTTTGTCATTCATGTTTGAATCCTCCAAACGTCAGTTGATTTATTAATAGTATGTGGTTGGATTTCAATAAATATGTGAATGAATTTTTGTAGATGTTATATAATTAAATAAAAACTTTAACTATTAGGAGTGAACAGGTTTGGTGAAAACAAGAAAGTTAGCCTTCTAAAATAAAAAAATTTTTAGGAGGCTATTACAATGAAGTTTTATATAATTGACAGAGAAAATTGGAATAGAGAGCAGTATTTTGAACATTATTTAAAATTGAAATGTACGTTTAGTATGACTGTGAATGTTGATATTACGAGGTTATTAAAGGAATTACATCAAAAAGGAATAAAATTTTATCCCGTTTTTATATATTTAATTTCTAGAGTAATAAATAATCATAAAGAATTTCGAACATGTTTTAACGATGAAGGAGTTTTAGGATATTGGGAGGAAATGATACCAAGTTATACAATCTTTCATAAAGATGATAAGTCTTTTTCAAGTATATGGACGGATTATTCTAGTGATTTTCACATTTTCTATAAAAACTATGAAGAGGATATGAGGTTGTATACTAATGTTCATGGTCTCTTCACGAAAGAAAACATTCCTCCCAATGTTTTTCCGATTTCTAGCATACCTTGGGCTAGTTTTACTGGATTTAATCTAAATATTAATAATGATGGTGATTTTCTATTACCGATTATAACTTGTGGGAAATATTTTAACGAAGAGAATAAGGTTATGCTACCAGTTTCATTGCAAGTACATCATTCGGTTTGTGATGGGTATCATGCGAGTCGATTCCTAGAGGATTTACAGCAACTAATTAGTAATTGTAACAAATGGCTTAAGTAATTTTTATTTTTTAATGAGAATAAGTTTTGATATTTAATAGATAAAGTAGAAAATAAAAAGAAGAGCATCTGTATATTTTACAGATGTTCTTCTTTTTATACATGTATACTATTTTTTTAGTGGAAAATATAGGTATATTCGTAGTTTAATAGAAGAGAGATGATTAGTTTGAATTTTCTCTATTTTTAAATAAATATAAAAGTTGAATAATTTATCGGTTTTAATAGGAGGGGGAAGTAGAATGGAATTTTTACATATTGAAAATGATGAGGTTTTAATCAATAATATGGCACAGTTATATTGTAAAGTATTTGAGAAAACAAATTTTACTGAAATGATTGAGCGAATTAATAGACATATAGAATATACAGGTTTTAAAGGTATAGTAGCAATGAATGAGGAAAATGAAGTTGTTGGTTTTACTTATGGTTATCGTTCATTAGATGGACAGTACTATAATCAATTAATGAGAAAATCATTAAATTGTGGACAAGTAGAGCAGTGGTTAGAAGATTGTTTTGAATTTGTAGAGTTAGCAGTTCACCCGCAATATCGAAATGAAGGACTTGGAACAACATTACATAATAAATTATTAGAAGGTATTTCAAATAGAACGAGTGTTTTAACAACACAAATAAACAATAAAAAGGCACGTTCTTTATATGAAAGATTAGATTGGGTTGATGTATTAGAGCCATTTCATCCAAGTAAAAATGATGTTCCATATGTAATAATGGGAAAAAATTTAAAAATGAAAGTAAATGGATAACTATTTCGTTCACAAAAGTTAATGGTTTGTAACAATGAAGGGGAAAACAAAAATGACAATAATATCTATAGAAAAAGCTACAATTTTAGATGCTGAAAAGTTAACAGAAATAATGACAAAAACATTTGATGAAGAAGCAAAACGATGGCTATGCGGTCAAGGTAATGGTATTGACTATAACATCCAACCACCTGGCTATTCTTCAGTAGAAATGATGAAATATTCGATTGAAGAGCTGGATTGTTACAAAGTGATAATGGATGAAAAAATAATCGGGGGAATTATAGTTACAATCTCCGGTAAGTCATACGGTCGAATTGATCGTATTTTTGTAGATCCTGTTTATCAAGGAAAAGGAATTGGATCACATGTTATTAAATTAATAGAAGAGGAATATCCAAGCATAAGGATTTGGGATCTCGAAACATCTAGTAGACAACTTAATAATCATCATTTTTATAAAAAAATGGGCTATGAAATAACTTTTAAATCTGAAGATGAGTATTGTTATGTAAAAAGAATAACTGTAGAGTCAGCTGAAGAGAACCTAATAAAAAATAAAGATATGAAAAATAGCCAATACGAAAACTGTAATCTTGCAAATACAGAGTATTATCAAGTGAATTTAAAAAACGGTTCTTTTGTTGGTAGCAATATGATGAATATGAAGATGAGTAATTGTAATGTGAGTCAATCAAATTTTAGAAATATAAATTTTAGAAATTCTTCATATGCAGATTTAAATCTTTCTGGTAGTAAATTTGATTTTGTGACTTTAGGTGGAGTTCAATTTAAAGATACAAGTCTCGGAGAAGATAAAGATCCTATTTCATTTAATAGATGTGATTTAGAAGGTAGTACGATTAGTAATAGTAATCTGAAAAATATTGAAATAGAAAATTGTGATATATCCGGTATGAAAATAAATGGTATTCCAGTTGAAAATCTACTTGAGTTATATAATAAAGTAAAAAGTTAACCTGTAATTTGGTGTAGATAAGGTGTTCGTAAATCAGATGATACACTGAAATAATTGTGTAAAAATAACATAAAGAAACATAGAAGAGAAGGGATTTCACCTAGAGGTCTAGAATGGAAAGAAAACTGTACTGTAATGAATATGGAGGGAAGAAATTATGGGGATCAAAGTAAGAGCGGTAGAAATTCAAGATGCTAGAGCAATTCATCGTATATGCGTACAAGGTGATGTATTACCTTATATGGTTTTCTTACCTAGTATGCGTGTAGATGCGATGGAAAATAGAATTCGTAATTTAGCGCCAAATCAATTTGAATTTGTTGCAGAGTATGATGGAGAAGTTGTTGGATTTGTTGGATTAACCCAAAGCCCAGGACGTAGATCTCATTCGGGGGATTTGTTTATGGGGGTAGATAGTGAATATCATAATAAAGGCATTGGGAAAGCACTTCTTACAAAAATGCTTGATTTAGCTGATAATTGGTTAATGTTAGAGCGAGTAGAGCTTGGTGTTTTAGAAACGAATCCGAAAGCGAAATCGCTATATGAAAAATTTGGATTTGTAGAAGAGGGAATAAAAGTAGGGAATTTGAAGGCTCACGGAAAGTTTATTAATGAAATTATGATGAGTCGTTTTAGACCTGATGGTTTAATTGTACATAATGAATAGTGAAAAGCATGACAAATTAATGTCATGCTTTTTTATTTGTTAGTTGTGATTTGGTAGTTTTGGTTGTAATAAGAATAATGCTAAGCCAATAAAAATAACTGTAATGCCTAGTCCTTGTTGTAAAGAAATAGTCTCATTTAATATAAAGTACGCTAGTATACAAGTTCCAATCGTTTCTCCTAAAATGCTCATAGAGATAACTGTAGCACTCATCCATTTTAATAACCAATTAAATATTGTTTGACCTAAAATCGTAGCAATGAAAGCTAAGCCAATAAAGCACAACCAAGTTTGTGTAGAGTAATGGATGAAAGATTCTTGCTGCATGTAGGCAAATATACCGAGAAAACAGGCACTACTTCCATAACTAATTACCGAATACGGTATAAGTGATAAATCTTTACGAACATGTTGGCTAATGAAAAAATAAGCGGTAATAATTCCGGCCGCAATAAATGCTAAAATATCTCCGTATAATGCTTCTCCGCTAATTTGGAAGTCTTGCCATCCGATGACGATACTTCCTGAAATAGCGATGAGGCAACCAATAACCGCTCCTTTCGTAAATCTCTCTTTAAATAGAAAGTAACCACCAATCATTGAAAATAAAGGTTGTAACGTTACGATAACTGTAGAACTCGCTACAGAAGTATATTGTAATGATTCAAACCATAGTACATAATGTGCAGCTAAAAATAGCCCGGATATGAATCCGAATCCCCATTGTCTTCTTGTTACTGTTTTTAGCTCGTTTCGATTATTTTTATTAAATAGTAATAACGGTAATAGAATCAGTGCAGCAAAAAATAAACGGTAAAAAGCAATGATAGCCGCAGGAGCATCTGCCAATTTTACGAAAATTGCTGAAGTGGATAGGGCGAATACGCCGAAAAATAAGATGCAATATGAAAGAATAGGTGATTTCACAGTTTGTCCCTCCGATAGATTGTTTATTATAATGAACTAAATACGATATAATGTACAAAGGTAAGTATATAAGTCCTTAAGGCGATAGGAAAGGATTATTTGCCTTTGTTTACTATGTCAGCACAAAGACAACGAAACATGCAATATAATGAACGAAAGGAAGGTTTTACTATGATACATGATAGACTCGGACAAACTGTATTAAGTTATCGTAAGAAAAATAATATGACAATTCGTGAATTTGCTGATTATGCAGGAATTAGTACTTCACTAATTAGTCAAATTGAACGAGGATATGCGAATCCTTCTTTAAGTGTATTGGAATTAATTGCGAAAGCATTAAATGTACCGCTATTTACACTTTTTATTAATGAGATTGATACAGATTCACTCATTTCTAAGAAAAAAGATCGAAAAAAAGTGTATCGGGAGAACAATGATCACATTGTATATGATGTATTAACACCGGATTTTATGAAAGCACGAATTGAAATGTTAATAATGGATTTAAATAAACAAGCAAACACAACGGAAAGTCACTATTCACATGAAGATAAAGAAGAGATTGCTGTTGTTATGAAAGGAGAAGTGTATGTGGAGTTAGAAGGAAAAGAATATTTTTTAGAAGAAGGTGATGTTGTACGTATTCCGCCAAATGTGAAACATCGCTTTTTGAATAAAAGTGATGAATCCAATCATATTTTATTTGTATTGACACCATCTTTAGGATGAGTATTAAGTGATTTTTATTACGGGGAAAAATAGATGGAAAATAAAACTGTTTTAAGAGATGGTCTTTCAATTATTTCTCAGTGTAAAAAACAAACAAATGATATTTGGCATGCGCATTTCGGAGAAGCTGCAATTGCTAGTTATTTTTTATGAAAGATAACAATATGGAAGAAGAGATCACTCATTGTATGTATTCCCAAACAAAAATGATGTTGAACAATCAAAACTTAGATGAAATCATCGATAGTAAAGAAGAAATTGATTTTCAAAGTGCTGAAAAACTGATTATAAAATCAATGGAGCATACAATTGATGAACTTCATTGGGTGGGGCATAATGTCATTTATGCTGCATTAAACTTATTAGCTATGAAAGAGTTACAAAAATGGGGGAATAATCAAGCAATTGAAGGGATTACTAACCTTATATTATCGTTTCGAAAAACAATTAAGTATAAACGATGAGGTAGAAAGTGAATTCAAAAATCCGAAACAATTATCTAAGTTTATTTTAAAGGAGATCTCGCAATTTAATATTATTTATAGAGCGGAAGCGCATCATGATTTAATTGGTCATTTGCTTACTTTTTCTCATGCAATTAATATTATGTATGATTTAGGGCATAGAGATATATTCCAACGAGGGATACGTCCACTGTTAAAACTAGTATACGTGTTACGTGCTAGTCAATATCTTATGCCGAATACTGAAATTAACTTGCACTCACCTATAGATCGTTTACCTTTAATCGAATCAAAACGTGCTCATGTATTACCAACAGAAAATCAATTTTGGCTAAAAGACTATAGTGTGTTTGATTGGGATTTCGGGCATGTTTTTAAATTCTCATATAGTTATTTTGATCATATAAAGAGAGCCCCAGAATATAAAGATATTACATTAGAGAAATTCCGATTTGTTATTAATACGTAATGAAGTCTAATGATCTGTATAAAGGGTTAAATTTAAAATTTTTTGTTAATAGTATATTATTTTTATATTTGTAAGATTTTATATGCTTATTTTACTTTTACTAATTATGTAAATAGGCTATACTAAAATACATATATTTTAGTATTGGAGAGAGAAGTAAAACGACATGGAATTAGTAAAATTGGAAAAAGCTATTGAAATAAAGAAAGAAGAACTTTTATATTTAGTATCAGATTACGGAATTCAACATGAAAAAGTATTGGCATTAAGTCAAGAAATAGACAAATTGATTAATTACTTTATGTTTTTAAAATAAAAAGAACTATGGCATGATTTGAAAATGTTATAGTTCTTTTTTATTTGGAAATTCAGATATATATTCTATATACTAGTAATAGGTAGAATATTCTGTTTTGTAGGAGAGGGATATATGATATTACATACGCACATTTCAGGCGAAGGGGAACCAATTATGCTTTTACACTCTGGTGGTATGACGGGTTTAGTAGAGTATGAAGAGCAGGTAGCATTTTTTCAAGAAAAAAACTATCAAGTAATTCGTCCTGATTTAAGAGGACATGGAAGATCAGGGGGGACATTGGAGAATTATTTCCTACGTTCTGTAAAGGATCTACATGATACGTTAGTACATTTACAAATTGATAGATGTCATATAGTTGGTGTTTCCCTAGGAGGATTAGTCGCTTTATTATTTGCAAAAAAGTATCCAGATAAAGTGAGAACATTAACTTTTTCAGGTATCTTTCCGGTTAAGAAAGAGAATTGGGAAGAGTCCCAGCAGTATGAAGCGAAGTGCCATCAGGAATTGATGGAAAATGAAGAAGTTGTAACTTATATGAATCAAATTCATGAAAAAAGTGATTGGAAAGCGTTGCTTGAATCGTGGCAAGTTAAAGATTGGTACCCATTCGATGAAACTGGTGATGTAGCTAATCTTCAAGTACCTACACTTTGTATTGCAGGGGGAGATTCGGAAGATGAAGTTACAGCTGCTACAACGTTTAAACAATTAAACGACAATATACATATTGCTGTTATTCCGTTTGCTGGTCATTTAGTGCACAATGATCAACCGGAAATATATTCGAATATATTGTCTAATTTCTTACAGAATGCACAAGCTGCTAGTCGAATATAAGGACTTTTGGGTATAATAATAAAGGAATTATTAATTGTATCGGTTAGGAGCGCAGCACATATGAAAACAGTTGTTGTTATCGGTGGAGGTATAACGGGACTTTCTACTATGTTTTATTTAGAAAAATTAAAAAAGGATAATAATATCGATTTAAATTTAATCCTTGTAGAAAAAGAAGAGTACTTAGGTGGTAAAATCCATAGTGTAGAAGAAAAGGATTTTATTATGGAATCAGGAGCGGATTCTATCGTTGCTCGTAATGAACATGTTATGCCGCTTGTAAAAGATTTGAATTTAGAAGAAAAAATGGTATATAACGAAACGGGTATTTCTTACATATATTCTGATAATACTTTACACCCAATTCCATCTGACACTATATTTGGGATACCGATGAGTGTGGAATCGTTGTTTAGCAGTACGCTAGTATCAACGAAAGGGAAAATTGTTGCTTTAAAAGATTTTATAACGAAAAATAAAGAGTTTACAAAAGATACTTCGCTTGCTGTATTTTTAGAAAGCTTTTTAGGGAAAGAGTTAGTGGAAAAACAAATTGCTCCGGTGCTTTCAGGAGTATATTCCGGTAAATTAAATGAGCTTACTATGGCATCGACATTACCGTATTTACTGGATTATAAAAATAAATATGGAAGTATTATTAAAGGTTTTGAAGAGAATAAAAAACAGTTTCAATCAGCAGGAAACAAAAAGTTCGTATCATTTAAAGGTGGACTATCTACGATTATTGAACGTTTAGAAGAAATGCTGACTGAGACAGTCGTTAAGAAAGGTGCTGTAACGACTGCTGTAAGGAAACAAGGTGATCGCTATGAAATCTCCTTTGCAAATCATGAATCAATCCAAGCTGATTATGTTGTTTTAGCAGCTCCGCATGATATCGCACAAACTTTATTACAGTCTAATGAGTTAAACGAGCAGTTTCATACATTTAAAAACGCATCTCTTATAAGTATTTACTTAGGATTTGATATACTTGATGAACAATTACCGGCGGACGGCACAGGATTTATCGTAACGGAAAACAGTGATTTACATTGTGATGCGTGTACATGGACAAGCCGGAAGTGGAAGCATACATCGGGAAAACAAAAGCTATTAGTAAGAATGTTTTATAAGAGTACAAATCCAGTGTATGAAACGATTAAAAATTATAGTGAAGAAGAATTAATACAAGTCGCTTTATATGATATTGAAAAGAGTCTCGGAATTAAAGGCGAACCAGAAGTAGTTGAAGTTACAAATTGGAAAGATTTAATGCCGAAATATCATTTAGAACATAATCAAGCGGTTCAAACATTACAAGAAAAAATGACGGATCTTTATCCTAATGTATATTTAGCTGGTGCTTCATATTACGGTGTCGGAATTGGTGCGTGTATTGGAAATGGAAAGAACATTGCAAATGAAATAATTGCAACATTAAATGAACCGTCAAAATAGAATACATATATAAATAAAACGTCCCTCCAGTATATTGGAGGGACGTTTTATTTATTTCACTTGAATTGAGATTTTTTTATTAGTTGTATTATTCTCAGTAATCGTTAATGTTATGTTCCCGGATTCTTTAAATGAATAGGATGAGAGTTGATAAAGCTCTTTTATGCCATGTTTCTCTTTTAATTTATTGGCTGGAAGTGATGTTATGTTCGGTTTCCATGATTCTTGCTTACCTGAAGGATAGTTAACTATTATTTCTGGATTATTTAATTGCATTGGTTCCCAAGAGGCAAAATGTAGTTCAACTTCTGTATCTTTCTTTAGTAATACTTCTGAGAAATATCCAAGCTCTCCGACATTACCGAAAACAGTAAAGTTTTGATTTTGTAATGTGATATCTAAATGTTTAGGTTGATATGTTGCTGCGTGATAGATTCCATATGAAAGAGAAAGAGTGGCGGCGATTAAAATACCGATTGAAAATGTTTTAAAGCTATTGCCTTTAAAATTAGTCATCATGAATGAATTTGGGGCGAACTTTTTTGCAAATAAAAATATGAGTAATATGAGTAAGAGGGATAAGCCGATGAATATATACATAGAAAACTCACACCTCCATAATAAAACAAGATATTGACTATATTTTACCATAAATGTATGGGGGAGGGTGTTGTTTTAGAAGGGAAAAGTGAGCACGGAATCGAATTTATAAGACGTATTATTAAGGACGGGGTGATGGAGATGAAAATGAAAATAATACAATTAATTATAAAACTAGAGCATAAAGAGGTGATCATAGTATTTTGATCACCTCTTTATTTTTTCTAATCATGCAAAAGCAAGAAGGGTTATTTTTAGTTCGTATTGAATTAAGAGGATAAGCTTCTCTAGAAATATTTGATAAATGGGACATTGAGGACTTTCCTAATTATAAATACTTTTTCTGCTATAATGAATGAGTAGAAAGAAAGGAGTGATCCTGTGGCGTTTCCTATATTAGAAACAGAACGTTTGCGTTTAGTTGAAATAGAACAATCTTATTGTCAAAAAATATATGAAATCTTTTCATTGGATGAAGTAACGTGTTATTACGGTATGAATTCTTTTACGGAGTTTGGACAAGCTTCACGTATGATTGAATCTTTTTCAAAAAATTACTTTGAGAAAAAGGCAATACGATGGGGGATTGTATTAAAAGAAACAAATACTTTAGTGGGTACAATTGGATTAAATAATTTACAACTATGGAGTAAACGATCTGAAATTGGATATGACTTACATCCTCGTTATTGGGGGAACGGTTATGCGTCAGAAGCGGCTCGAGAAATTATTCATTATGGATTTCGAGATTTAGGCTTATTTAGAATTGGAGCTATTACATACCCTGAAAATGTTACTTCTTGTAAAATGTTATCTAAAATAGGCTTTCATAAGGAAGGGTTATTACGTGGCTATATTCATCAAGGAAATAAGCAACATGATGCACTATTGTATTCTATAGTTCGAACGGATGTAGAGGATATAAATTTATAATAAAAACCCCCTCTTATAAAAGAGGGGGTAAGTAAAAATTAACCTATTTTAGGTAATAAACGTTCTCCGCTTTTCATGCTACTTTTACATAAAGGGCATTTAGGCTCTTCTTCAAATGAAAAATTCTTTCTCATCCATCCTAAACAATCCTCTGATTCACATTCCCAGACAGGGGTTTGTTCTGGTGGTACTTCAGCTACATCGTTCTTTCGATTGCGATACATATAACCACTCCTTTTATGTAAAAAATTTTAGTTATATATTAAAAAGGTTGTTAACCGAGCTGGTAACAACCTTTTTATTGTTTGAATTATAGCTTTACAACGTTTTTAGCTTGAGGTCCACGGTTACCGTCTTCAACTTCGAAGCTAACTTCTTGACCTTCGTCAAGAGACTTGAAGCCGTCGCCAGTGATAGCTGAGAAGTGAACGAATACGTCGTTACCGTCTGCAACTTCGATGAAACCGAAACCTTTTTCGCTGTTAAACCATTTTACTTTACCTGTTAATGTCATGGTAATGCCTCCTAAAATTTAAAAAGATTACAATATGATCGGCCTTATTTGAATGAAAAATAAAAGTTCACATATTATCAAACACCCATAAGGAGTACAAAATAATCCTGATTGATACTTGATAATATGCAAAGGAAATATGGTGTTAAATTGACCTTAATTACTATCTTACAACAAATGGTGGGAAATAGCAAGTGCTGGTAATACCAGTGAATAATCTTGGTGATAATAGTAAAACGCACAAAGTCATCTCTTTTATTTATATATTATTCCAAATTTAGGTTTATGCTAAACGGAGAGCATTTTTATTGAAAGTTTGCATTAGAGAAACAATATATAGTATTAATATATTTGTTAAGGAGGCGAGAATATTGCAATTTACTCAATTTAAAATAATTGAAGCAGCCAAAGAAGGAAGAAGAAAAATTCATCCAGTATTCGCTGTTATACTTGCAATTGTATTTTTAACTTTAGGTGAATTGTTCATGTTACTTATGTTGTTTTTACCGAAAGCAGAAACACTTTTAATGAAGGCAATTTATAGTGACATTGAGATGATATTGACGTTTGGCGGAGCTGTATTTTTTGTTTTTTTATGGGTTAGATTTGTAGAGAAAAGATCAATTTCATCCATTGGGTTTTGGAGAAATCAGTGGATAAGAAAATATTTGAGAGGTGCATTATTAGGGTTTGTTTTCATTTCAATACCAGTAATGATACTTTTATTAACAGGAATTGTACAACTACAAATGCAACAAATTACGCCAAACGCTATAATTGGAATTGTGGGATCTTTAGTTGCTTTTTTAATACAAGGTGCAACAGAAGAAATTGTTGTTCGAGGTTGGTTATTTCCGGTCCTTTCTGTTAGAAGTCGTATATGGATTGGGATTGTTGTGACTTCTTTTTTATTTGGTTTTCTTCATTTACTAAATCCAGGTATTACAATTCTTTCAATATCGAATATAATATTAGTTGGTGTATTTGCAGCTTTTTACGTTTTGAAAGATAGTAGTCTTTGGGGGATATGCGCATGGCATTCCATTTGGAATTGGGCACAATATAACGTATTCGGATTTGCAGTAAGTGGAATGGCAATGTATTCTACACCAATTTTTAAACCTGTAACAAAAGGATCGGAAGTCCTTCATGGGGGCTCGTTCGGTATTGAGGGGAGTATCATTACAACAATCATGCTTTCTATCGCTTCCATTGTTTTCTGGAGACAGTTATGGGGGAAAAATGCGAAGCAAAGAGATTTAAGTTAATGAAAGTGGGAGAAACTATGGGGATTATAGCGTTTGAGGGAGCAAGTGCGGTTGGTAAGAGTAGCACGTGTCGTGAATTAGAAAAAAATTATGGTGCGTACATTATACCTGAAGTGAATGTTTTATTTGAAAGACCAAAAAACGAACATAGAACATGGTATTTTGAAAAACAAGTAGAGCGCTGGAAAATAGCAGTGCAGAAATCAGAGCAATATGAATTAGTAATACTTGATGGCGACATTTATCAACCACTTAGTTATAGTTGGTGTTTCCATTTTGATATATTTAATCAGCCGTTATCTTTAATAGAAAACTTTTATAAAGAAAAGCTGATACATAGGGAAATTGGTTTTCCCGATCAATATTTTTATTTATATACGAATGATGAAGAACTGAGAAAACGGAAAGAATCTGACGAGACAAAAAGAAGAAGAAACTTTGAAAAACATTTACATATATCAAAATCGTTTCAACGTTATTATGAAAATTTAAATGCTGTTACAGACGGATATTGCAAAATGATTGATGCGAAAAGTGTAAAATCGAATGAATTAGAAATTGTGAAAAGTTTAAATAGTTTAAATGTGTGTGAAGAGAGACGTTTTGATGTTTCGAGGTTAGATGCGATTACGAAGTGGTTAAAAGAACATCGTGCATAAAAACAACGAGTGCCTTATAAGGTACTCGTTGTTTTTTTATGTATTATATATTGATTTTAAAATTTGTAAGTTTGCTTTTTCATTTTTCTTAATAGCATTTGCATATTTAGCTAGAAAGAGCTGAGAAGGATAAACCGGTAGTTCACCACAAATATCGATACCATAAACATTTTTATTCCTAATAAGAGAATGTAAACATTTTAATAGTGTAGAAAGTTTCATATGTCCTTGATCCCAATTTGTAATAGTTACTTTTGAATCTAAAACATCTTTATCAATGCTTACATATATAGTATCTGTATGAATATGCGAAAGTATCGTATGTGTAGATACTTCATAAGTTGTATCTATCGGGAATACTTCTACGCATGAATAATCATTAGAATGAATGGTTAAAGAAGAAGGTCCGATAATAATTACTTTCTTTAATTTTGGGTTATTTTGAAGTGCGAACGATACCCATGACCCGCAAGAAATAAGAGTATGTTCATTTTCTTCTTTTAAGTTCATGTCAGTGTGATGATCAAATAAAATAAGGCTAAATGGTTCATCTATTTCTTTTAGTAGCAAATAAGATACATAATGATAATTTCCAGAACCGATAAAGGTGATTCCTCTTTTCTTTCTACGATATAACTCCCGTTTTATACGCTTTAAAGAAGGAGTCTCGCAATACAGGTTTGCGTGCTCTAAATGACTAAAATCAATATCTTCATGGGAATAAGAATGAAGTTTATTTTGTAATAAATATGTATCGTCAAAGTTTAAAAAAGTTAAACCGCTATACAATAAACTCATATTTATTCATCTCCTTTATATGTAGGCTAGCATATATTTTTATCAATTTAAAACGAAATGCTTAGAGGTTGATGTGCATTTGAAAAAGATGGTGGTTTTTACGGAATAATCTTTCAATTTATAAAGAAAAGAAATATAATATAAGGAAATATATATGTGTTTCAGGAAATAGAGATTATGTAATAAATGAAAATGAGACTTGAAATGGAACTGAGAAAAAGTAGGTAAAGATTAACTACCCGCAAAAGTTCAGTTGATTCAACGAATAATTAATGTTTCGAGTTATTATTTGTGAAAGGAGAATAAATGCAAGTATGAAAAAGATTATTATTTCAGATCTTGATGGGACTTTATTAAGAAGTGATAAGACAATTTCAGAGAAATCTATAAATATTTTAAGGGAATGTAAAAATAATGGAGACGAATTGATTTTTGCTACAGCAAGGCCTCTAAGAGCTTATTCCCAATGTGTTAAAGAGTGAGATTATCATTTGTTATAATGGGGCTTTAGTTCTTAAAGGTAATGATATTTTATATGAAATGAAGATTTCTAAAAATAACATTTTAGAAATTATAGAAATAGCAAAGAAGTATAATCTTCATCAGATTTGTCTTGAAATAGATGATAAGTTGTATTCGAATTTTGATGTTACTGATTATTTTGGTAATGTACCATGTGAAATTATGGATGTAAGAGATTTAGACTTTGAAAAAGCTTCTAAAGCAATTATTTGTACTAAGGGCTCAATAAGCAAGGAATTCGTTAAAGAATTGCCTGATGAGTGTAAGGCAGTTATTACAGATGACGGAACATTATGCCAAATTATGCATGCAGAAGTTTCAAAATGGAATAGTATTCAATATGTTCTACAACACTTAAATCGAGAAGTCTCTGAAGTAATTGCCTTTGGAGATGATTACAATGATATGGAAATGATAGAGAAGTGTGGGATTGGTGTAGCAATGAACAATGCTGTTGAGGAATTAAAGTCAGTTGCTAAATTTATTGCTAAAAGTAACGATGAGGATGGAGTTGCTACATTTCTAGAAAATAAAAGTTCTGTTTATGTTAATTAGTATGAAAAAATAAATTGCAGCAAGCTACAAAAAAAGAGATGCTGCATCTGTTTTTGATAAATAGATAGTATGAATGGGATATGTGGGAGGAAACAAGCAAGATGAAAACATTTTTTAAAATAATAGGTATTTTAGCTGGTATGGCGGTAATCGGCGTAGGTGTAACATATGGTATGCTGTATTATCTAAATAATAGTAAACCAGCTGCGAAAAAGGCATCACCAGCTGCTCCGGCAGCAGAAGTACTAGCTGATAGTAATGTAAAAGCTGAAGATGCAAAGCTTTTAGAAAATGGCAATCATTCATTACCAAATAGCGGTTTTAATAAAAATTTTAAATGGACAGATGAGAACATACAGACAGCATTACATGAAATGGCACATCAAAAAACGAAAGCTGATCAAAAGTGGGGCTATATTTTTATCACACAAGAACGAATTGAAAGTTTACTTGATATTGTAAAGAGTAATGATCTAGTACAAGGAAATACATATGCAGATATTTTAGAGAGATGGAAACAAGGGAAATATGAAAAGATGGACGCAGATCACAACAAGATTTGGAAATTACAAAGCGGGAATTTAGGCGAAGGAAAAGGAGTAATGTCAGAAGCGGAACAAAAAGAGTTAATTAATCAATTGTTTATGCAAAAAGGTACATATTCAGGTAGTAAATTAATTGCAGATGGGGGACAGACTAATAAATAAGATAATATTGGAAGAGAGTAAGTGCTTATTAGGCAGTTACTCTTTTTTTGTGCACATTTTAGTCTCGCTCTAGTAAGGAAAGAAACGATTGTAAAACGGGTGAAATCCATCTAGATTTATGATAGATTACATGGCTTTGAATAACTGTTGAAGTTTCGATAGGCTGAAAACAGAGTTGTTCTTTTTGACAACTTTCTTGTACAACAATGTAAGGAAGAATTGAAATTCCTAACTCACACATCACAGATTGTTTAATGACTTCAACGTTGGAAGTTTCAAATGTTTTAGCTGGAATATTTCCGCTTTGACGTAAAAACCGATCTACCATCGGTCTATAGCCGCAGCTTTGTTCTGTAAAGATAAATTGAGTATCATTTAGTAAACAAAATGGATTAGAGTGTGTAGAGTGATGGGGAGTTAAAATCCATCCAAATGCTTCATTACAAAAAGTACGCGTAATAAAATCATTATGTTCCATACTTTCTCCAATTATGAAAATAACATCTGTTTCTCCTTCACGTAGCTTATTCATTGCTTGTTCGTTTGTAGTTGTTTCCAGTATGATATTTACTTTCGGATTCTCCTGTTTGTACATACGTAATAATTGTGGTAATCGGTACACTGCTAATGATTCGTTAGATGTAATCGTTAAAGTTCCCTCTAAATCATCACTATTTTGAGAGATTTCTTGCGCTTTTTCATAAATAGCTAGTAATTCTAGAGCATAAGGATGAAATTGATGACCTGCTTTTGTAAGAAGTACTTTTTTCCCTAATCGATCGAATAGAGGGAGACGTAAATCGTTTTCTAATGCTTTCATATGCGCTGTTACAGTAGATTGCGCATAACCTAACGCATGAGCAGCTTTAGAAAAACTACCATACTTAACGATGGCACAAAATGTTTTAACATGTCTCATTTCCATAAGCTATCCCTCTTTTATTATCATGATTTGTGAATGATTATATCACGTATTTCAATTTTCCAAATGATTAAATTCTTTATAAAATGAAATTATAGAAATATTCATTTAAATTATATTGGAGGAGAAATGATGATCAAAAAGGGCTATCATGTAGCTGTAGTTGGTGCTACAGGTGCAGTAGGACAGAAAATTATTGAACTGTTAGAAAAAGAAACTAAATTTAATATAGTTGAAGTTACATTGCTTTCGTCAAAACGATCCGCTGGCAAGTTAGTGCAATTTAAAGGACGAGAGATAATGATACAAGAGGCAAAAGCAACTAGCTTTGAAGGTGTAGATATTGCCTTTTTTAGTGCTGGAGGAGAAGTGTCTAGACAATTTGTTAATCACGCAGTCACTAGTGGTGCCATCGTAATTGATAACACAAGTGAATACCGAATGGCGCACGATGTACCACTCGTTGTTCCAGAAGTAAATGCGCACACTTTAAAGGAGCATAACGGTATCATAGCAGTTCCGAATTGTTCAGCATTACAGATGGTGATGGCACTTCAACCAATTCGAAAAGTATTCGGATTGGAACGAATTATTGTTTCCACATACCAAGCTGTGTCAGGTTCAGGAATTCATGCGATTCATGAATTAAAAGAACAGGCAAAGTCAATGCTTGAAGGTGAAGAGGTTAAGAGTACTATACTGCCAGCGAAAAAAGATAAAAAACAATATCCGATTGCGTTTAATGTATTACCTCAAGTAGATATATTTGCAGATAATGATTTTACATTTGAAGAAGTAAAAATGATTCAAGAAACGAAGAAAATTTTGGAGGACCAAAACTTGAAAATGGCAGCTACTTGTGTGCGTGTTCCGGTCGTATCCGGGCACTCAGAATCGGTTTATATAGAACTTGAAAAAGAAGCAACTGTTGCAGAAATAAGAGAAGTGTTGCTGGATGCACCAGGTGTTGTACTGCAAGATAATCCAAGTGAACAGCTGTACCCAATGCCATTATATGCAGAAGGGAAAATAGATACATTTGTCGGGAGAATTAGAAAAGACCCTAATACACCAAAAGGATTCCTTCTTTGGATTGTTTCCGATAATTTATTAAAAGGGGCCGCTTGGAACTCGGTTCAAATTGCAGAAACGTTGGTGGAAGAGGGGATAATATAGTATAGGTAAATTAGGAAACTGTTAATGATTACAGTTTCCTAATTTTTATTTTATAATTGTTTTCTTTATTCCAGCCAAATTTGATTTGAAAGACAGTAAAAAACATCAAGAATGAATAAAATTCATTTGGTATGATATGGATAAATTAGATGTAAGGGGGGATTTAGATGTACCAAGTAAAGGGGTACTTTTCATCATTAAAAGGAAGTCATTATGATATTGGAAAGCAACAAGGAGAGTTTGTGAAAAATCATCCGTATCTCATTCCACAATTTATACAGCAAGAACATTTAGTATCAGATAATTATTGGACAGAATCTAGAAATATATTAAATCAATATTGTCCAGGAATTAATGAAGAAATTGAAGGGTTTTGTGAAGTGTTGAAAATTCCTGCTAGAAATCTGATGTATTATTATCAAACACTATTAAAAGCAGGATGTAGTCATTGTGTCGTATTACCTAAAAAGACAGATTCAAAGCACACATATGTATTAAGAAATTATGATTTGTCACCAAAAATAGATGATATGCGTTTTTGCTCAACACATGTTGAAGGTGCATATGTGCATAGTGGCTTTTCTACTTTTTATTTCGGTCGAACAGAAGGAGTTAACGAGCATGGGCTAGCTGTTACATTTTCAGCATGTGGTCAACCAGTAGGGAATATTGAAGGCTTACGAAAGCCAGTGTTAAGTGGTTTACAATGCTTTGCGGTAATTCGAGTATTATTGGAGAAATGTAAAAATGTGCAGGAGGCGATATCAATAGTTGATGAAATGCCAATTGCAAGTAATATTAATCTAATTGTAGCAGATCCTTTAGACGCAGCACGTATTGAAATATTTGACGGTTTTAAATCAATAACCACAATTGATGAGGAAAACCAAGATTTTATCGTATCAACAAATCATGCAATTAGTTTATCTGTTCAAAAATTGAATAATAGAAGATTAGAACAATCTACAAACAGATATTACACATTGTATGAACATTTAAATCGAAATGAACAAGTGAGCATGGATTCTTTAAAAGAATTAGTAGAAAGAGAGTATCCTACTGGGCTGACAGTACATAATTATGAAGAATGGTTTGGAACTTTGCATTCTGTCTTATTTGATTTGCATAATCGTACAATGAATATTTGCTTCGGATCTCCACTATTCAACGACTGGTACTCATTGAAAGTTGGAGGAAGTCTTTCATTTTCTCAGGTAAATGTGAAATTTAATAATAAAACGTATACTGACTTTTGGAGAGAAGAACGCTATTAATTGATTCAAGAAGAATAAATGAGATAAAATGGTAATAGTAAGGTGTATGTACGGGAGGGATTGCCATTGCTAAAAGTAATGTTACCGATTGTTCTTATCTTATTTGTTGCCATTTCAATGTATATTACTTATGAAAAAAGAAAAAAAGCAGGGGTAAAAGGATTGAAGAGTGCGTTAACTTCAATTTGTTTCTTTACACTAGCAATCTTAAATTTGCTTGCATATTGGTTAAACTTTGGCGGTATTTTTATTTGGTTAATTTCAATTGTTTTATTACTAGTCGGGGCATATTGTACGAAATATATTCCAATATCTAAAAAGGTACATTGAAATTTATTTGAGTTTAAAAGTTATGTTGTATTTTATTTTGAAAAGAGATTATTCTACTAGAGCGTTGTGAAACGGTTTCAATAGGATAATCTCTTTTGTTCGTTTAGCTTTGTAAAGAATGTACTGTTCTTTTTAGTTGCTCAATAAACTCTCGAGTTGCAGCACACATATATTTATCTTTTCTATAAATAAGGCCAATTTCTATTGTAGGAGTAGGATTTTCTATTTTAATAGCTCGAATGTTTTTATTTTGTAAAAAGTCTATATACGGTTTTGGTAACAATGTAATTCCCATTCCTTTTGAAACCATTTGGATTAAAGATTCCATCGTACTAATTTCTAAAATTGGTTTTGGTTTAAAGTTAAATTTTTGACAATGAGATGTAATTAGTTCGGTTAAAAAGAAATTTTTAGGTAAAAGAATTAAAGGGTAGTTCTGTAATTCAGCAATAGATACATGATTACGTTCAGCTAATTGATGATCGGTTGGTACGACTAATGTAAGTTCACTTTTGTATAGAGGGATAGAAATAATCTCCTTATCTTGCACCGGGAGAAATGTAATGCCAATATCTAGTTCGTTTTGTAATAATTTTTCACGAATATCTCCTGTACGAAGCCCTAATACAGAAAGCTCTATATTGGGATATGAATGATTAAAATTTAATATAGCTGGTGGTAGTAAATAATTTACGACGGTTAACAAAGAGCCTATTGTTAAGGAACCTTGCTGTAATCCGTTTAAGTCTT
Organism: Bacillus sp. RC251; assembly: GCF_044908765.1. Lineage (NCBI taxonomy): Bacteria > Bacillati > Bacillota > Bacilli > Caryophanales > Bacillaceae > Bacillus > Bacillus sp. RC251. Next base: position 1,385,431 of record NZ_JBIYDP010000001.1, read on the forward strand.
GAATAGCGGAACGAGCTTGTTCGACTTCATGAAAAATGGTTTTACTATGTAATAATAAAATCCTTCCTGCATCAGTTAAAGATATTTTTTTACCAATGCGATCGAAAAGCGGCATTCCTACTTCATGTTCTAATGCACGTATTTGCTGACTTAGAGAAGGTTGTGAAATATTTAGTTTCTCAGCTGCTTTTGTGAAATGCAATTCTTTTGAAACAGCTAAAAAATATTCAAGTTGTCTTAATTCGATTGGAATCACCTCAAGTTTAATGATAGGTTATACCTATCATTATTATATAAATAATTGGATTGAACAATGATTTTGTTGAGCTTATAATCACTTTATTAGAGAGGGATTGAAAAGTTTTGAAGTAAGGATAGATAAGTATCGGAGCAAGGATATTTGAGTGGTTATTACATTTGCTAACCTTTTGTCATTTTAAATGAAAAATAGACAGAGAGTTTGAAAGTATAAATTAATCTATTGAAAAATTGTAGGGTAAGTAAGAGGAGCGATTAAGATGAATAAAGTATATGAGGTACTATCTTTAAATATAGGGTTACCAAAAGAGGTTACATACGGCGGAAAGGTAATTCATACAGGTATAAATAAGAAGCAAGTAAGGGAACCGGTGTTTTTATCCTTTTTAAAATTTAATGGAGATGGGCAAGCGGACTTAGTTCAACATGGTGGAGTAGATAAAGCAGTTTGTGTGTATTCTGGAGAACATTATAGATACTGGGAAAAAGAGTTGAATCAAGCCCTTGTATATGGAGCATTCGGAGAAAATATAACAATTAATTGTCTGTGTGAAGAGGATGTTTGTATTGGTGATACATTTCAAATTGGAGAAGCAATTGTACAAGTAACACAGCCAAGACAACCTTGTTTTAAATTAGCTAAGAAATACAATATTCCAAAGTTACCACTTTATTTTCAAGAAACAGGATATACAGGATTTTATTTTCGTGTATTAAAAGAAGGATGGGTATCACCTGCTGATACGTTAAAGTTAATAAAGTCTGATCCAAAAGGTGTTACAGTAGCAGTTGCTAATCGTATTATGCATAAGGAAAAACAAAATATGGAAGGGCTAAAAAGGATCTTAGAAGTACATGCACTTTCTACAAGTTGGAGAAATACATTTGAAAAGCGAATGAGAGGAGAAGAAATTAATACGAGGGAGAGACTAGAAGGAAAAAAATAATAAAAAATATTTTTTTATAAATGGTGCATTTCTATGAGTAAAAACGAAGTAGAAAGCACTATTTTTATATAATAAACTTATTAATATTCAAAAATCTTAATATTGTTTTATTCGACTTATTTTCGAATAGTCAAAACATAAAATTAATTAGACTCTTTTTTTATATTTTATGATAGTATATTGATTGGTAAGACCTATTACATTAAGAGCAGGTTATATAACTAAATTTAATTTGATGGAATTAACGTATGGAGGGACAACATGGGGAATGTTGAAATTTTTGAGAAATTTCTTTTAGAAGAACCAAAAAGAGAGCAGTTATTTCCTTTATTTGAAGAAGTGTTTGGAATTACAATTCAAACATTGAATGATTTTTCAGAGAGAGGTTATTGGGATGATACATACAAAGCTTTATCATTTTTACATGACGATAAAGCGATTGCAAATGTTGCGGTATTTTCGCTACCGTTGCTAGTAAATGGTGCAAGAATAAATGCAGCCGGCATTCAAACGGTAATGACTCACCCTGATTTTCGTAGACAAGGACTCATGACACAATTAATAAGTAAAATGATAGAAGAAATTGATAAGAAATGTGAATGTACATTATTATTTACGGAAAAACCGGAACTATATACATCATTTGGGTTTAAAGTTGTGCAGGAGTATTTGATGACTATTCTATATGATAAAAAGAATAATAATGACTCCTTACTTAGAAAATTAGATTATTATATGGAAGAGGATAGAAAGTTAATACATGAAACTATTGATAGTAGCCAAAGACTTTCAAATAATTTTTCAACATTAAACTTCCGTCCTTCGTTTTATTTGAATATGTATGATTCGGGATGGAATGGGAAATTGTATTATTCAGAGAAACTAGATGCTCTAATTGTGTATGAAGTAGATAATGAAAAGTTGAAATTATATGGAGTATTTGCACCAGTAATTCCAGTTTTAGATGAAATATGCGGAGAAATCGCTGAAAGATTTACAGAAATCGAATTTTACTTCTCACCAGATCAATTAGGGATTGAGGATGTACAATTTACAGAATTACAGTCTAATAAGTATTTAATGGTTCGAAGTAATAAAGAGTTAGATTTTAAAGGTTATAAATTCCCTGTATTAGCGGAGTTTTAAATGTTTGTATAAAGGCTTTATTATGGAGGAACTATGAATATATCGTATATACCTAAACATGTTGAGCAGCTCACTATAATGAATGTCCCTGAATATTATAAAATTAATGACAACCGGTCGTTTATCGTCTGTTCCAAAGCAGAAACAGATTTCTGGCTTAAAACACATTATGGTTTTGAAGTAATGAATGGTCATGTATTTTATAATGAAATGATGACAGACTTTCAAGCTGAAGTTCAATTGTGTATGAATCCAAATTCAAAATACGATCAAGCAGGTCTTTTTGTTATGATTTCGGAAAAGTGTTGGTTGAAAACTTCATTAGAGTATATTCCAGATGGCCCTTCTCATTTAGGAGCTGTCGTAACGAATAATGGATATTCTGATTGGTCAACACAAGACTTTCCAACAGAATTAGCTAACGAGCAACTTCGTTTTCGAATTGTTCGTAAACGTGGCGATTATATAATATATGTAAAAAATAGCTGTCAATGGGAACAAATAAGAATTGCCCATTTGATGGAGGATATAGGGAATGCGCCTGTTAAAATAGGTTTTTACACGTGTAGTCCTTCTAAAAACAATGGATTTGAGACTGAGTTTTTAGATTTTACAATTGAAGAGATATAGATGAAAAGCCGTATTCTTTCTACTTAAGAATACGGTTTTTCTATTTGTGTAATATAAAGCACATTTATTGACCAGAAAGTCATTAATGCTTATCATTTAATAATGTTAAATATTAATTTGCATAATATAATAGAAGTACTGGAAAAATCAAAAAATATATGGCTTAAGTAAGGAGGGTATGAATTATTAAATGGTAATTTCATAGGGAAAAAGGAGATTAAGTATGAAATCATTTCGCGAATTATTACAGTATTTAAAACCATATTTGTTCTTCGCAATTATTGGACCGCTATTTATGGTACTTGAGGTTGCGATGGACTTAATTCAACCGACTATTATGCAACATATTATTGATGTTGGGATAGCAAATCGTGATTTGAATTATGTAATAAAAATGGGGCTTCTTATGATAGGAGCTGCAGCACTCGGTTTAGTTGGAGGACTTGGGTGTATGATGTATTCTACAAAAGCAGCTGTTAATTTCGCTACAGACATACGAAAAGATGTATTTGCGAAAGTAGAAACATTTTCTAGTGAAAATCGTGATTCATTTGGAACTGGGAAATTATTAACGATTGTGACAAATGATATTACTTCTATTCAATCGGCGATGACGATGACATTACGTGTACTTGTTCGTGGTCCTTTGTTATTTATCGGAAGTATAATAATTGTTTTTGTAACAGCACGTGAGTTATTTCCTATATTACTTGTGGTTGTTCCAATTTTATTACTTGCGATTATATTCATTGCAAGTAAAGCGAGCGGAACGTTCAAAAAAGTGCAAGAAGCATTAGATAAAGTGAATACAAAGCTACAAGAAAATTTATCTGGAGTACGTGTTATTAAAGCGTATGTAAGACAAAAATATGAAATTACTCAGTTTGGAAATGTTAATACAAATTTAACGAAGATAAATATTCGAGCGGTGCAGCTTATTTCCATAATGATGCCAATCATTATGTTAGTTGTAAGCGGCGGGATTGTCGCAACATTATGGATTGGTGGAGAAAAAGTATTTGATGGAACGCTTCAAGTAGGAGCTATTTTAGCGTTTATAAACTATTTGAATATTATTTTAATGTCACTTATGTCTATAAGTATGGTATTTATGCAAATCGCGCGAGCATTTCCATCTGCGGATCGTGTACAGCAAGTTTTAAATACTGAGGCTGATATTACGACGGAAACAAATGCGATTGCACCTAAGCAAATCGAGGGAGAAATTGACTTTAAAAATGTTAGTTATAGTTACACGAAAAATAATGAATATGTTTTAAAAGATATTTCATTTAACATATGTAAAGGTGAAAAAGTAGGAATTATCGGTTCTACAGGAAGTGGTAAATCTACTTTAGCAAAACTGTTACCGCGTTTATACGATGTTGATCAAGGGGAAGTATGCATTGATGGAATAAATGTTAGAGCATACGATTTACAAAAACTTCGTGCTTCAATCGGGTTTGTACCTCAAAAGGCATTATTGTTTTCAGGTAGCATAGAAGAGAACTTACGTTATGGTAAAGAAAATGCAACGAATGACGAACTGGAAGTAGCGGCTTCATCAGCTTGTGCGACTGAGTTTATTAACAAGTTGGAAGATTCATATCAATATCATTTAACACAAGGTGCAACGAATTTATCAGGTGGACAAAAACAACGTGTATCAATTGCAAGGGCACTTGTGAGAAAGCCATCCATTCTTATATTAGATGATTCTACATCAGCAGTTGATGCGAAATCAGAATCTAACATCCAATCGGCATTAAGAACAGAATATAAAGGAACAACAACATTATTAATCGCCTCTAAAATCTCATCTATAATAGATGCTGATAAAATTCTCGTTTTAGATAACGGTGAATTAGTTGGTGATGGTACACATGAAGAATTGTTAGAACAATGTGAGGTATATCAAGAAATTTATCTTTCCCAAGGTGGCAATTTACATAAAGAAGGTGGGAAAGAACATGCGTAATTTTCAAGGGCAATTTGCTAATAAAGGTGGGCGTAACGAGCCTAAAATGGGTGAAGCTAGAAACACAAAAGGAACTGTATTGCGAGTATGGAACTATATGGGGTATCAAAAGGCTGCTCTTACGTTCGTTATATTTTTAGTATTTGTTACGACGTTACTTGGGTTATTAGGTCCTTATTTAATGGGAGTAATTATAGATCAATATATTGTACCGAAAGATTTAAGCGGTACGGCGAGAATGTGTTTGTTACTTATCGCGATTTACGGTGTAACAGTATTGTTAACTTGGTTACAAACATTTGTCATGGTTAATGTTGCATTAAAAACGATACAAAAAATACGACAAGATATTTTTGAGAAAATCCAAACGCTTTCTTTACGTTTTTTTGATGTACGTTCGCAAGGGGATTTAATGAGTCGTGTGACAAATGATATAGATAATTTGAATCAAGCGTTGACACAAAGTGTGGTACAAATTATTTCATCTGCATTAACCTTTATAGGTGTAACGATTGCGATGTTCGCATTAGATTGGATATTGGCGATTGTTACTTTAATTACAGTACCTATTATGTTTTTCGTTACAAAAAAACTAGTTGCTTATAGTGGTAAAAACTTTGCGAAGCGACAAAAAGATTTAGGAGAATTAAATGGTTTTATTGAGGAAGCTATAACAGGAGCGGATGTTACAACGTTATACGGGAAAGAAAAAGAAACTGTACAAAATTTCAATAAAATTAATGAACAACTAAGAATTTCAGCTACGAAGGCGGATACATTTTCAGCTTTTATTTTTCCGAGTATGAACTTTATTAATAACTTAGGTATGGGACTTGTAATTGGGACTGGATCAATTATGGTTTTAAATGGAATGACAACAGTAGGTGTCATTGCGGCTTTTATTAATTATTCTCGTCAATTCTCAAGACTACTAAGTCAATTCGCCACTTTAATGAATACAATTCAAGCGGCAGTTGCTGGTGGAGAACGTGTCTTTGAAATTATGGATGAAGTACCAGAAATTCAAAATAAAAAAGATGCATGCATTGTACAAAATTTACAAGGGCATGTTGCACTCGAGAATGTTTCATTTGGTTATGAGGAAAATAAAACGATTTTAAAAGAAGTGAGTCTTAAGGCACAGCCAGGGGAGACAATTGCTTTAGTTGGTCCAACTGGATCGGGCAAAACAACAATCATTAATTTGCTAACTCGCTTTTACGATATACAGCAAGGGCAAATTCATATCGATGGAAAAAATATAAAAGATTATGATATTAATTCGTTGCGGAGTAAAATAGGAGTAGTTTTACAAGATACGTACTTATTTGCTGGGACGATTATGGATAATATTCGTTATGGTCGATTAGATGCTAGTGATGATGAAGTAATCAATGCAGCTAAGGCAGCATCTGCACATTCTTTTATTAAACATTTACCGAATCAATATGAAACAAAAATTGCTTCAGAAGGATCGAATTTAAGTCAAGGACAAAAACAACTTCTTGCGATTGCGCGGGCGATTTTAGCAGATGCAGATATATTAATTCTCGACGAAGCAACATCAAATATTGATACGAGAACAGAATTGCAAATTCAAGAAGGACTAAATAATTTAATGAAAGGTCGAACAAGTTTTGTAATCGCTCATCGACTGAAAACGATTGAAAAAGCAGATCAAATTCTTGTTATAAAAGATGGAAGTATTTTGGAAAGAGGGAATCATGAATCCCTTATGGAAGATAGAGGATTTTACTTTGATTTGTATACGAGTCAGTTTAAAATTTAATAAAAACTTTAATATAGTGCGGTTTCTCTAGAAAGGAGAAACCGCATTTTTATATTTGAAAACATTACTATCCAAATAGTCGTTCACTAAATGTTTAACTGCGTCTTCTTGTATCCCAAGTAAAACTTACGAATAGCGGTTTAAGGTTATGAAAACATCTTTATAACCCAACTGTTCCCCCTACAATATTTGGATGTGTACCTTGTTTCAAAAGTAGTGTTGCATGAGTATGACGTAAACTATGAAATCGAATTTTTTTAATTCATATTTTGTTAAATAAGTCTTAAAAATATCATGAAATCCACCGCGACAACCCCATGTACCTTTTTTAGTGCTAACAACTAAATCACAATCCATATACGCTTGACCAAGTATTAATTTATCAGTGTTTATTGTAATTTTATGTTTTTATAATGCTTCAATTGTTTTTTCATCAATTGGGATTAATCGTTTGGAACTTGAAGTTGTTGTATCTAATACAAGTTGATTATCCGGGTTTAAAGTTTGACTAATAACACGTAAAAAAACGCTCATTATGAGTGCTTTTTAGTTTGTATATAATAGTGAAATAATTGAACTTTGATTATATACAATGGCATTGGAACAAATAGAGCCAATGACGGCAACCTTAACGAGTATTTCACGTTATATTTATACGTTTTAATGATTTAATAAATAATACAATTTGAATTTTATAAAAAAAAGACACTGCTTCCAGTGTCCCAACTTAATACAAGAGTTTTATGAGGAAACTTAAATAGGTGAATTTAAGTTTCTCTATAATATATGAAACTGCAATTAGAAAATCATTTATTTTTTAAAGGGGTTAATGGGTAATTGTACGTGCTAAAATCTATATTAAAAATATCTTGTACTAATTGGATAGTTTCATGATCATAAAAACTATCGTACGTTGGGAGGCGTGGGAATAAAGGGTCAGTAATATCAGCATCTGCAAAATTACCTTTAAAAATCGCCCTGTCTTTCTGATGATGCCATGATTTGGTTAGTATTTGTAAAGGAGAATTTTTTAATTGATATGTTTGTTCTAAGCGCACAATTTCAGTAGAGAAATTTTCAAGGTAGATATACTTTGTAACAAACTCTTCCTCACCTGGTTCATATTGCTGCATTAAATGAGGATCTACTTGTTCTAAATCTATCATTTGCGCTTTTAAGTAGTAGAGAAAGATTTTAAATGAAATAGGTTTATTACAAAATTCATTACCATAATAAAAATTCCGAATAGGATTCCATGCTGGGTTTTCTATATAAGGGGGGGCAATTAGTGAAAAGAATGAACTTACAGCTCTTGTATAGGGGTTTCTCACTAATTTATAGGTATCTTTTCTGTTTGAATATAAAGCCGCAGCTAGTTCAATAAAGTAGTCCGAAGAGTTTTTGTATATTTCATTTTCATAATTATGAATGAAAGAATCGTATTTTATGGCTTGTTTAAATAAATTTATTTGATAAAAAAACCAATGTGCAAGAGAGGTACAGCCACTTTTTTGACTCCAAAATAAAATTAAAGGGAAGTTAGAATTAAAGAGGGGAACGCGTCCATATTTAATAATATTTGCAAAAGACATGGCTAGCCTCCATTCAGTTATGTCAAGTACTTTTAGTTTATGAATAAAGAACTTGGCATATGAACAAGAGAAGAGAAGTAAAATAGATAATTTAAAATAATATAATTCTGAAATGAAAGAGTTATTTTATAGAAATGTGAAAAGAGCACACAGAAAATGTGTACTCATCACAATCTAAATTATTTTAAGGACCATGATATATCATCAAGGGCTTTATAAATATAACTATACATACGGTAAAAGAGATACTTTGGATTGTATTTTTGTTTCCAGTTCATAATAATCACCCCTCATACAAATAGTTTAATTATATTATATAGTTGTTAATTCGAATGTTAAGAAAATCTGATGTGAATTAAGATAAATTTAAACAAAAGAGTTATTTTATAACCCAAAATAAAAGAACCCGTTTGTTATAAACGGATTCTTCACACAAGGTCTGCAAGAAATTCAAGGTAACTGGACCAGAGCACCATATAGAATTTCTTTTGATATTAATGTATTCAAAGAAATCTAAAATGTTAATAGTAATTAAACAAAATTCTTATTTTAAAGTTAAAGAGCGCCTTGTAGAGCGCTTCTTATAGCTAATTATGAATGTTTATGTTCAATCTTAGATTTCTTGCTTGGAGGAATAAAATGCTCTTGAACAAAGTTTTGATAGACAATACCGCCAATAATTACAATATAAAACACCGTACAAAAGAAGATTAAAATGTATTTTACTGCCTTGTTCATATTTGTACCGTCCTAAAAGAGAATTATTTAGATTTTAATAGGGTATGTAAAAAAAGGTGCATTTATACAAGGGAAGGGTAGCTAGCAAAAGTAAAACAAAATCTTTATTTAAAAACTAAAGAGCGCTTTTTAAAGCGCTCCTTAATAAAAATAAAAAAGAATACCTCATGATACTGTATGTATGTTTTTTAGGAATGTTCGAGATTTAATATAAAAACGCTATTTAAGTAGAAAACATTAAAAAGGACCTGATTAGGGGTGCGGGTCCTTTTAATGGAACAATAGAAGTTTGTGAAATTACCAATATATTACCATAAAAGGTAATCAATTTCCACAACCGGAGTGTTGAGAAATGAAAGAAAACAAAATAAAAAAGAGCACCATGCATAAGTGCTCTTTAAATTAGGAGGTAACACTTTGAGCTGGATGTTTAGGTTAAAAATATATGACGTAGAAAAGAAATAAGACTTAAAATTTATTTTCCACTCCATACAAAAAGAAGCTAGCAAATGCTAACTGTTTGTTGAAAAAAGAATCCAACCAAAGTTATTTACTGACAGAGTTTCAGGAAACAAATGATTAAATTAATCTAACTTTTCAATTACAATTGAAGCATTTACATTTGTTTGTGTTCCACCTGCCAAAGTCTGCAAAGTAACCGCAGCAGCGGAAGTATGATTATTAAGGGTAAGAATATCACCTGCTGCTAAAGTGAGAATTGTTTGCCCATTGTTTTGTTGAGTACCCGCACCTGATCCATAAATGGAGTTGGTAACGGGAGCCCCATTTAAAAAGAGGGCAAATTGATTAGGTTCAACTCCTGATACAGAAAAAGAAATTTTATAATCTCCAGCATTAATAACTGTCATCTGAGAAGTTCCAAGAGTATGAGTAAAACCGGATGTGATTCTACCGTGTGAATTAAAAAGAATAGGTGCTTCTAAGGCAACAACTTGAGCTGCTGTATTGAAAACATAAGCATACTGAGATAAACCAGATACTGTAAGACCGGCAGGCCCAGTAGGTCCGGTAGCTCCAGCGGTTCCTGGTAATCCAGTAGGCCCAGGAATGCCTTGGATACCTTGAAGCCCAGTTGGTCCAGTCGGGCCGATAGGTCCAATAAGTCCTGGATTACCTTGAATACCTTGGATACCCTGAATTCCAGTCGCCCCAGTTATTCCAGTGGGTCCAATAGGACCAATAGGCCCTGGATTACCTTGTATCCCCTGAATCCCTTGACTTCCTTGAGGTCCAGTGGGGCCAGGAATGCCTTGGATGCCTTGGATACCTTGAAGTCCGGTTGGTCCTGGTGGTCCCCCGGAAGGTCCAGTCGGGCCCGTTGGTCCTGGCGGTCCCCCGGAAGGGCCGGTAGGTCCAATAGCTCCAGAAGGTCCAGTTGGACCTACAGAACCAGGAATGCCAGGAATCCCTTGAGGGCCGGTCGGGCCAGGAATCCCTTGAATGCCAGGAATCCCTTGAATGCCTTGGATGCCTTGGATACCTTGAATTCCAGAAGGTCCAGTTGGACCAATAGATCCAGAAATCCCTTGAGGACCAGTAGGTCCCGGGTTACCTTGAATTCCAGTAGGTCCGGTAGGCCCCCGAGGTCCACCTGAAGGTCCAGTAGCTCCAGTAGGTCCCGAAGGTCCAGTAGACCCGATTTGAGGCAAAGGAAAGGCGCATGGAAATGGGATGTGACATTTCTTTTTAAATTTACTCATTTTTACACCTCCGTTATAAATAACTAGCCAATTTTTATTTATACTTTAACAACTTATGAGCAAGCAGACATACGGGTGTAAGGAAAAACCATAAAAATCACATGAAAGGTTTTAAGAGCAAGTCTCTATTTCACATTCCATACCAAAAAGAGCACCATATATAAGTGCTCTTCTGACCAAGACCTATTGTAAACCTATGACTTGTGAGTGTTCTCGAAATTAATATATGATTCAACAATTATTCAGTGCAGGGGATATTAAAAAGAGCGCTTCGGAAAGCGCCCTTCTGTAGCGACTATCCACCCTAAAAAGAATGCAATATATCATCTGAAGTTACGTTTGTTTAATTGAGTGTTTTTTGTATAAAAATTTCATTTTGTAGAAAAGGGGAATGGATATGAGATTCATAGGAATGGTAGCAAATATGTTTAATGAGGAAGATCGTTACTTTAATGCAATTCAAGGACCATTGAATGTAGGTGAAAAGTATGAGGTTGGTGTGATTATTAATAAAGCTGTTTTCGGGGCAGTTGATGGTGTGTTTGTGGAGATACAAGAGTATTGCGGAAATATTGAAGGTGTTCATCTGTTCTCGCGATACAGCGTTTCAAAGAGAATGTTTGTCATCACTGAAATGGTAACTGGTAAAATCGTTTCTCATTCACCAGTTAGTTCAAATAGAGCATTTCTTAAAGCGCAATATATGGTGCGTAAAAATATTGAGAAATTGTATAAGAGTTTGGAAATCCACAAAAAGAGATGTTATGTGAATGTGTTGATTGAAGACATACCGGAGCATTTAAGAGAGAAAGTGATTGAGAATTGTAAACGGAAAGTTGAAACGAAGATGGTACAAGATGCATAGCTCAATAAAAGGTGCTTATTGGGACACTTTAGATAAAATAGCCCGTAAAGAAGATGATAAGGTGTTAATTAAACTTATGAGAGATGTAGAAAATGCTGTTGATGATGAATTTCTCAAGCAAATTGAAGAAGGAACATTATTTGGAGGATTACAGAATAAAAGAGCAGCTAGCAAAAACTAACTGCCCGGCTAGTTCTCCAAGGGGGAACAAGGAGAAAGTAACTTAATGGGTTGTCTACAGTATTGACGGAATATTGAGTTTTATTCAGGGCTGGTTCCAAAAAAGTGACATACCGCCAAAATATAAAATTATTAAAAGGACAATTACTATGAAAGCAATTAAAGAAACTTTCTTCCAGGAATTTTTCATTAGTAGACCTCCTTTATGAAGAATATTAACACTTTATAAGGAACTGAACAAAATAATCCTTTGAAAAGAAAGTGAGGTTAAAAGAATGGAGGGTAACGTAAAGCTTTTAGGTGATGATGGAATGTTAGGGATGGAGTTCAAGGAAAGAACGATCTGTGTTTATAACACGGAAGACGATGTGATGGAATTATTTTCTACGAGAGTGCACACTCAAAAAGTCATTGATTTTCTTGAAGAATGTAAAAAAGAAATGAAGTAAAAGTTCAACAGAGTAGATCGAACGGAGGGGAACCGTATCGTATGAATCAATTGTTATTTTTTAAAGACATCGATGAAAAGGAGATGTGAAGACTTGTGGTGAAAGAGCTGAGAAACTACAAAGAATTGTGCGTCCGGATGAAAAATCAAGAAGAGCAGGAAAATTAGCGAAGGGAGTGTGTTTATAAGCTAGTACGTTTATATTTTGAAAACTAGTTAAGCAAGGAGAAATAAAGGAAGTAAAAAGAAGCAGAAGAAAAAGATGATTCTGTAAAAAGCAACCATTTGGGTGCTTTTTCTTTTACACAAAACAAACGAACTCAATGAAAAAAATAGCGATGTATGAGATTTTTATACTAGTGGGTTTGAAATTTAATATAGTGCGGTTTCTCTAGAAAGGGGAAACCGCACTATATTAAATTTGTAAAGATAATTATAAATATAGAGTTGGATTTTTTAAAATACACGAATAGTTAGTAAAAAATAGCAACTTCAGTGCCAGATGGAAGAATTAATTTACGTGGAATTGTAATAATCTCAAGAGCCATCTGTGCTGAATAGAGAAGTATTGGAGTTAATTCTAAAGCGGGAGTTAATAATAATATAAAGCTCGTTAAAATTGCAAAGCTCCCCCAAAAGAAACTTTTTGAAGTGTTACGGAAATCTTTTATTAAAGAAAAGAAAGAAAAAAATGCTGTAACAATGAGTATCAAAAATTTATATTTATCAGTTATTAAACCCCTCCTAAAGAACAGTAAGTTATATTATAACGTATTTGTCTGTATTATAATAAAAAGATTTTGAAATCAATAGTTTAAAGACGTAAATGCCGCAACTTAAAAATATTAGTTGTGGTTTTTATTTTTAAGTTGCTTATTTTAGAAAATAGATAATCTAGAATTAAAAATTAAAAAATAGATTAGTGCCCAAATTTTGTTTGCTGGAGAAGTACTGGATATTTGACCGGACAATAAGACGAGCTTTGAATATAGTAATAAAAAAGGATGTGGAACAATGGCTAGATATAGTTTACACGCAGGGCACAATAGTATTGTACAGGGCGCAAATTATGGGAATCGGAAAGAACACATTATGGATCGCCAAGTTAAGGATGCGGTTGTTGCTAAATTAAGAGCATTAGGGCATACAGTTTATGATGATACTGATGAAGTAGGGACAACACAAGCGCAAAATTTAAATAACATTGTATCTAAAACAAACTAACATGATGTAGACTTAGTAGTTTCATTTCATTTAAACTCATATGATACGAATGCTAATGGTGTTGAAGTACTGTATTATGACCAACAAGCTTTATCAGCAAAGATAGCAGCGAAACTTTCAAAAAATATTGGCTGGTCAAATCGTGGTGCGAAGGAACGAAAAGATCTTTATGTGTTATCTAATACGAAAGCACCCGCAATTTTAATTGAACTTGGATTTATCGATAATGAAGCAGATATGGCAAAATGGGATCCAGATAAGATTGCTAATTCAATTGTATATGCATTAACTGGGCAATCTGGTGGGACAACTCCACCATCCAAACAAAATATCATTCAATCAGGAGCTTTTTCACCGTATGAAACACCTGATGTTATGGGAGCGCTAACGTCCTTAAAAATGACAGCTAACTTTATCTTACAATCGGATGGTCTAACATATTTTATTACTGAACCAACTTCAGACGCTCAACTTAAAGGAATGACGGATTACCTTGATCGTAAAGGTTGTTGGTACGAAGTTAAGTAAAGGTATTAGTTTAATAGAATTGCCTATTTTTAAAAAAATAGGCAGTAAAAAGAGGATTACTTATTATGAGTAATACTCTTTTTATAATATTATTTCGTATAAATATAATTAGATACAGGAGACTCCCACCTTAAAACTTAATAAGTGCTATATGTTAGTGGGAGGTTCATTAAGATATCAGCTATATTTGTAAAACATACCTTTAAAAAGAAAAGAAGTTTAAAAGTTGAATTTAATTAATTACAATTGAAATAGCACTGAAAACTAATAAAACGGCCATAATGATGTTAAATGATTTCGTATGTTTTAATAAAAGTTTTTGGAACATGGAACCAAATAAGCTCCAACTAAATGTACTCATTAACCCAACTATACCTAGAAATAATGAGAAAAGTAGAAAACTTGAATATGAATTATAGTAAGGGAGAATAAAAGTTGACACTACAGTCAGCCCAAATAGTATCCCTTTAGGATTAACAAATTGAAGAAAAATCCCGACTGTAAATAAGTTTTTATTATGTTTTTCATCTGGATCTGTACTAGTTTTACTAGTGAGTATTTTAAAGGCTAAATATAGCATATATATTACACCTAAAATTTTTAAAGGGAATTCGATTATAGGTAGGATATTAATTAGTACAATATTAAAGAAGCTACATAAGGAAGTGAGGATGAAAAATCCGAAAGCTACCCCAAAGCAAAATTGCATACTCCGTTTCAAACCATGTTGATTGGCATATGTCATAGCTAAAAAATTGTTAGGTCCGGGTGTGAAGCTACTTATAAAAACAAATAATAAAAAAGAAAATATAGGCATTTCAAAACCCCCTAATTATTTTGTGTGTTATAATGACCGAAAAGAACAATATAACGTGCGCTTTTTATTATACAAAACGGTCGTTATATTGTATATAGTGTAGGGGTGTTTTCTATGGAAGAAATTCAACTTATTTTAGCAAAAAATTTAAAAACAATACGTGAAAAAGAGAAAATGAGTTTAGAAAAGGTCTCTCAATTAACAGGTGTGAGTAAAACGATGATTGGACAAATTGAACGAGGAGAGTCAAGCCCAACATTAACAACGATATGGAAAATCGCTAATGGTTTGAAAGTGTCTTTTACTTCTTTAATCAATAATCCGCAACCAGATACGAAAGTTGTTTTACGAAATGATGTACAAGTATTATCAGAAGACAATGGGAGGTATAAAGTGTATCCTTCCTTTCCTTTTCAAGATGATAGGAACTTTGAAATCTATACGGTTGAAATTGAAACAGAAGGAAAATTGTGTTCGGAAGGCCATAAAGAAGGGACTGAGGAATTTATAACGGTGTTTGAAGGGGAATTGACAATTGAAATAAATGATAGTCAATATAAATTAAATAGTGGGGATGCAATTCGATTTAAGGCGGATAGACCGCACTCTTATCATAATTCTGGAAGTACGCTAACTCGGTTAAGTATGACCATTTATTATCCAGCTACATAAACTTGCAATTACATCAAGGATATAAAGCAATGTGTGTTGATAAACCATCTATAAGAGATGGTTTTATTTTATTAATTCATAAAAAAGGACACTCGTTTGAGTGTCAACATAATATTGCTCTCGCGTATAGGATTGGAGTATATTTCTCAAAAAACGTATTGAGATGGTTCGCATTTGAGAAACTGTCTTCTTATTCAATGTAACATCCGTAGGGAGAAGTGTAAATTGATAATGTATATACGGAAAATTTAGTATAGATGGTTATTACTATGAATATAGTACAAATTGTTTTTATTGCTTAATCACTGTCGTGAAATTATTGAAATATTATTAGCTTTAGGAATGACGTAATAGTTACTACTTTAGCAGCTAAGAATGTTTATTATAAAAAAGAATGAATCATTTATTAATCGATTCGTATAATTGTTAAAGAGGCACCTGTTGAACCACCTCCAACTAAATTAACTATGGATAATACGCCGAATATTTGAAGGGAAATTGTATTACCAGCAATTAAATTGGTTATTAAGTTATTATTATAGTTTGAAGTTGATATTGCGGGTGAAAAAATAGATCCGGGAAGTGGAGTCGAAGAGTTTAATAGTAGCCTTGTACCAGCAAGTAGAGAAGTTGTTGTATTAATTTGATAGGTTAAATAATATCTTCCAGTAACAGGAATTGTATATATATCATTTGTAGCGTTCACTGTAAAATTACCGAGACTTTGGTTATTAGAAAGTGGAATATTAGTTCCACCTAATATGACTGAGATGGGACCACCTAATGTATTATTAGCGAACATAGAGTTTGTTGTAATAATGGGTCCAGTAATGCCTGTGGGTCCAGAAATACCTGTGGGTCCAGTAATGCCTGTGGGTCCAGAAATACCTGTGGGTCCAGTAATGCCTGTGGGTCCAGTAATGCCTGTGGGTCCAGAAATACCTGTGGGTCCAGTAATGCCTGTAGGACCGGTATTACCTGTGGGCCCAGTAGGACCTGTCAGTCTGTATGGAAGAATAATTTCAAGAGCCAGTGATAATAGTTCTTTTTTCATTTTTTCATCCTTATCTTGAATATAAATCACCTCATTTTTAAATTAGAACGTAACCGATTTAGTATTTTGAAATGGAACTATCATTTTATTATATTATTACTACTAGTTATAGCAACGGTAAAAAGTTTACTATATGTAAAAATCATTTGAGAATGAAAAAAGTAGTTATGGAATTCTTCTAAAATGATAGATGTATTATTTTGTTAAGTAGTAAACAAAAATGTGGAACGAGGTATTAAAGTGAAGCGAGATAATAAACTATCAATAAATAAAGCTATGATAGAACCTGAAAACATTGGACCTACGTTTCCAGTTCTTCCCCCAATTTATATTCCAACGGGCCCAACGGGTTTAACGGGAATGACCGGTGCGACGGGTCCAACTGGTTTACCAGGATCACCGGGAGTAACAGGTCCAACTGGTTTACCAGGATCACCGGGAGTAACAGGTCCAACTGGTTTACCAGGATCACCGGGAGTAACAGGCCCGACCGGTTTACCAGGATCACCGGGAGTAACAGGTCCAACTGGTTTACCAGGATCACCGGGAGTAACAGGTCCGACTGGTTTACCAGGATCACCGGGAGTAACAGGTCCAACTGGTTTACCAGGAACAACGGGAGCAACAGGTCCGACGGGTTTAACAGGAATAACAGGAACAACGGGAGCAACAGGTCCGACGGGTTTAACAGGAGCAACAGGAGCAACAGGAGCAACAGGAGCAACAGGAGCAACAGGAGCAACAGGAGCAACAGGAGCAACAGGAGCAACAGGAGCAACAGGAGCAATGGGAGCAACAGGAGTAACAGGAACAACAGGAACAACAGGAACAACAGGTCCGACGGGTTTAACAGGAGTAACAGGAACAACGGGAGCAACAGGTCCGACGGGTTTAACAGGAGCAACAGGAATAACAGGAACAACGGGAGCAACAGGAGTTATTGGTCCCATAACAACAACTAATTTATTATTTTACACTTTTTCAGATGGAGAAAAACTTATATATACAGATTCAGATGGGATAGCTCAATATGGTACAACACACATATTACCTCCTGATGAGGTTTCCTATATTAATTTGTTTATTAATGGAATACTTCAACCACAACCATTATATCAGGTTAGTAATGGTCAGCTAACATTATTGGATAATCAACCACCAACGCAAGGTTCTTCAATTATTTTGCAATTCATCATTATTAATTAAAAAAGACAGATTCTTAAATAAAAAGAATCTGTCTTTTTGTTCTACATTAAAGTAGTTAAACTAAGTGACGATAAATTCGATTGTAATTGGAATTCCGCCGTCTAATGCATCTCCGCCAGGAATTGTAATAGCACCAGTAGGTCCAGTAGTAATACTGGAGTTCACACTAGGTTGAAGAATGCCGTTTACATAAAAGTTGTAATACGTAAAAGTCGGAAAAGCAGTTGCAGTAGTACCAGCATCGTTTAAACAAGCTGTAGCAGCAATTGCAAAAGCTGCACCTGTTCCTGTTCCAGCGCCTAGTGTAGATGTAAATCTTCTAGATGCCATAAATGGTTGAATGATAGGCAATTAATTCTCACTCCTATTCATATTTTATTGGAACGAAGTATGGAATAACTTGTCCACTATATTGTATGAGAGTTTTCTATAATAGAAACGGCTTTAGGATTAGAAGAGTGGCATAATTTTATTAAATGTATAATTTTTACTACAATTAAAAAGTGATGTTGATACTTGTGGAATATATGCTAAGGATAAATTTGAATTTTTGTATTTAAATACATAGGTGTTTTTTGGGTTTAAGAGATAAACGTGGAAAAATAAAATAAACGCTTAAGTTTAGGTGTTTAATCTAAGCACTCAATTATTAAAAACATATAATTAATATGTGAGTCATGAACATAATTAAATGACGTTTTCAAGTTTGATTATCATTCATGTTTCCTATTTTAAGAGAAACATATAACTCAACTACTTTTTTCAATCGCATCTTTTATAGTACTTAGAATAGGAAAACACTCAACTATAAGAAAAGTAAGGAGGAAATAAATGAAACATAATGATTGTTTTGATCATAATAACTGCAATCCGATTGTTTTTTCAGCAGATTGTTGTAAAAATCCACAGTCAGTTCCTATTACTAGGGAACAATTAAGTCAATTAATTACTTTACTAAACTCATTAGTATCAGCTATTTCAGCATTTTTTGCAAATCCAAGTAATGCAAACAGATTAGTGTTACTCGATTTATTTAATCAATTTTTAATTTTCTTAAATTCCTTATTACCTTCCCCAGAAGTTAATTTTTTGAAACAATTAACTCAAAGTATTATAGTTTTATTACAATCTCCAGCACCTAATTTAGGACAATTGTCAACATTATTGCAACAATTTTATAGCGCCCTTGCACAATTCTTCTTCGCTTTAGATCTTATCCCTATATCCTGCAACTCAAATGTTGATTCTGCAACTTTACAACTTCTTTTTAATTTATTAATTCAATTAATCAATGCTACTCCAGGGGCGACAGGTCCAACAGGTCCAACAGGTCCAACGGGCCCAGCAGGAACCGGAGCAGGTCCAACGGGAGCAACAGGGGCAACAGGGGCAACAGGTCCAACGGGCCCAGCAGGAACCGGAGCAGGTCCAACGGGAGCAACAGGGGCAACAGGTCCAACAGGAGCGACAGGTCCAGCAGGTACTGGTGGAGTAACAGGAGCAACAGGCCTAACAGGAGTAACAGGAGCAACAGGAGCAACAGGCCCAACAGGAGCGACAGGTCCAACGGGAGCAACAGGCCCGACGGGAGCAACGGGAACAACTGGTGCAACAGGTGGCGGAGCTATTATTCCATTCGCTTCAGGTACAACACCATCTGCGTTAGTTAACGCATTAATAGCTAATACAGGAACTCTTCTTGGATTTGGATTTAGTCAGCCTGGCATAGCTTTAACGGGTGGAACAAGTATCACATTAGCGTTAGGTATAGGTGATTATGCATTTGTAGCACCACGTGCAGGAACTATTACGTCATTAGCAGGTTTCTTTAGTGCAACAGCTGCATTAGCTCCATTATCACCTGTTCAAGTGCAGATACAAATATTAACTGCACCAGCAGCGAGTAATACGTTTACAGTACAGGGCGCACCTTTATTATTAGCACCAGCATTTGCTGTAATAGCGATTGGTGCTACAGCATCGGGAATCATTCCTGAAGCTATTCCAGTAGCTGCTGGAGATAAAATACTGTTATATGTTTCATTAACAGCAGCAAGTCCAATAGCTGCAGTTGCTGGATTTGTAAGTGCAGGTATTAATATCGAATAACTTGTGGTAATGTATTCTGTATATAGCCCCTCCTAATTTTATTAGGAAGGGCTATATTTTATGGGAAGATAGGTGATAAATCAAAATGTATGATTTATACTTTATTATTTATGGAATAAGTTAAATGATTTGAAAAAATTACCTATAAATAAAAAAGATGAATTCTATTAAAAATAGAATTCGATAGTATCAAAAGCCCTTATTATATCAGTATTTGTAGCATGTTTATTATTAACTAGCCCCAAAATCAGCCCCATTTTCTGTTAAACTCTGACTAAATAATTCTACTGACACGGATTCTATTTCCTTTAATACGTGACCATAAATTTCATAAATCATTTGTGGAGAATTCCCTAAACGTTCGGCAATCACTTTTACATTTAAACCTTGATTTAATAATATAGTGCAATGTGTATGACGTAAGCCATGTATTGTTATAGGAGGAAGCTTTGTTTTATTTAATACTCTTCTAAATGCATAAAAAACACAGCCATCTGTTATAGGTTTTCCAGTTTGGTATGATGTAAATACAAAAGAATCATCTTTTAGCTTGTATCCAAAAGACAACATTACCTTCATACACCATTTTCGGTATATCTTTAATTGATTTACTAATACATCATCTATTAAAATTGTTCTATAGCTATTTTTCGTTTTGGGTGATCGTATACCTTTATTATCCCTAGTGCGTTCAATAGTTATTGTTTTATTATCAAAATCAATGTTTTTCCACTGTAAACCACAGGCTTCACCTCTACGAATCCCTGTGTATGCAACGGTTAATAAAAATGTATAGTTCGTGGCATTTTCTTCGCGTTTAGCTATTGTTAAAAATTCAACTAATTGCTCAGGTGTGAAATAATTATTGTTTTCTTCTTTAATAGTTTCGCGATTTGAAAGTTTGATTTTTGTGAAGCGATTGCGAGACAATATTTCATCTTCTACAGCTGCATTAATAGCAATCTTAAATAGGGTGTGGAATAAATGAACTGTACTTGGTTTATATTTCTTTTCAAGTACATTTAAAAATTCTCTCTTATATGTTGTTCTATCCAAATTTTGTAACTTGAAATGGCCAAGCAATGGTTTCATTTGTAAGCGGATGGCCATTTCACGTTGCGCCCTGGATGCTGGTTTCCAACTGTCTTTATAAGTGGTATACCAAATATCCAACCACTCTCCAATGGTTAGTTGATCATATTCAACTTGTTTAGATTCACCACGTAGTGTTGTAACTTTCACTTCTAAAAGAGATTTGATGGCTTCTTTTTCTGATTTAAATCCACTTTTTTTCTTCTCTTTTCTTTTTCCTGTGTTGTCATAATACTTGTGACGATACATCCACAGTTTTTCATTCTTTGTATTGAAATAATAGTATATTTCGAGTTCTTTTGCTGATTTGTGTAACTTCACCATTACCATTCCTTTCATTGCTTTGGCTGGCGTATGCATAGGAATGGATAGGTATTGGATCTATTCAAAAACATGTGTAAATTTAGTTTTGTGCTTTAAGCATGATATTTGCCATTTCGTTTAGGAGGCGTAGATTGGAGTCGTTTAATTTATTTAATGTATCTATCATTTGTTTTTCAAACTTTATTTTTTTTTCTAACTCTTCCCAGTGTTGTTCCCATTTTCGTTGAGTTTCTTCCTCTATTTCTTTATATTCCTCTGTTTTCTTCCATTCTTCCTCTGCTTTTTCCCATTCCTCTGCACTCATTGCATTATTTTCATCGAAATGAAAAAAGTATCCAGCCTTCTTTATTAGTGTTTCACAATCATAGTTGTAAGCTTTGGCTAGCTTTTTTATTGTTTCAATGGATGGGCGATTGATTTTCCCTGTCCGAGGATCAACACCCTTTTCTAGGTTACTTAATTGTACATGACTAATTCCTATTAAATTTGCCATTTCCCTTAAAGAATGATTACCTCTAAGTTCTCTTAAAAGTTGTCCGAAATCATCCATTGGATTACCTCCTTATTTTTGTTAATCGTGCTTTACATAAGTTTAACACCATGATATATTATTAGCAAGAGGTGGTAAACATGGTTAACAAACTTAGGGAAGTTAGAGAAAAAAAGAAAATATCGCAGATTGAATTGGCGAAACGCTCTGGTGTGAGCAGAACTACTCTTTATAATATTGAAAAGGGTGGTGATACACGTGTTTCCATTGCACTCTCAATAGCCCGTTCACTTGAAGAGGATGTGGAAAAAATTTTTTATAATTCTTGTTAACCTTGTTTAACGATTTGCAGAAAGGTAAATAAGAACTATTTATATGAAGAAATTATTGAGATGAGGTAATTATATGATTCCTGCAAATGTGCAAGTAAATATTGATGAAAAAGCCATTAAGGAATACATACTGCAGCAAATAGATCAACAACTTCACGAAACCTTATTGATGGTTGATCTTGAAAAATTAGCAGTAATTACATCAATGAGTAAGAGATTCCTAGAAGATGAGATTTTATCTGATCCACGTATGAGATTAATAGAGCGACGTCGCAACAGAAAACGTTGGTGGTTCTATAAGCGAGCTCTTGAAGTAATAACAGAAATTGTAGATGAATGGTAAGCAACAACGCTTTGGCTGGCGTATGCATAGGAAACAAAGTCCATAAAAGATTAGGTGGATAATACTTATTAATTCAAATTGCTTGATATTTTATAGCAACGTCGATTTGGAAACAATTGAGGTGAATAGTTTAATGACAACTGCTGAAATACGTGAAGACAAGTTACATATGATTTTAGAAAAAGCGGAAAACGGTGATCCAAAAGCAATCGAAGTTTTAAAAGAAATTAATCGAATATTAAAGTAAGTGTGATAGTCCATCTTAAAAACATTATTCAGCATAAAGGAGGTGAGAAAGTGTTATCTACTATAACATCACATAAAGAAAAAATAGAGCTTAAATATGACAGGTTAATAGATATAACTAGTTTTAAATCCCTTACTAATACCAATGCATTTAACGAAAAAATATCATATGGAGAGTTCTTAAACAGGATAAGCGATCCTATGATAACTACCAAAAAAGGAAATGCAGGTGGTTTTGTAGGAGGGTATGTTCAAAATAAAAGAAATAAAGAAAATGTTAAAAGCAGAAGCATAATATCGATTGATATAGATGAAGTGCCACAAGGTTTAAATGTTCGGGAGAACATTGAGGGCTTTACAAATTTCGCGGTTGCTATGTATTCAACACACAAGCATACAAAAGATGATCCGCGGTACAGAATCATCATACCTTTGCTTTACGACATTAAGCCGGAACACTATGAGGAGGTTACACAATATTTAGTTGGCATTCTCCAATTGTGGATAGATGAAAGTTCTTACCAATTTGAACGACACATGCACTATCCAACTTGCAGTAACTCTATTGATTACGAATTTTATTATCAAGACTTACCTTTTTTTGATGCAAGTTTTCTTACAAAACAGCATGAAGAAATTAAGACATTTAAAAAGAGTGAAAAAGCCGATCCGCGCACAAAACAAAATTGGATTGGGGCATGGACAAATATTTATTCAGTTACGGATGTTTTGAACAATTTCTTATCAGATAAATATGAGCCATTTAGAAACAATAGATATACATATATTGATGGCAGTACTAAAGGTGGATTAGTTATTTATGATGAGGACACACATGCACATAGCAATCATTCAACAGATCCGATAAGCGCTAAGAATGTAAACAGTTTTGACTTATGCAGGCTGCATAAATTTGGTCATTTGGATAATGGCACGGAGGATATGAAGGACAAGCCTAGTTATAAAGCCATGATTGAGCATTGTAGGAAAGACGAAAAAGTGAGGGCGTATTACGAGGAACATATAAGTGGTGGACAAGGCATTCATAAACAAGAAGAACCAAAGGTACAAAATGAAATAGATTTTAAAAGAAATAGCAGAAACAAAATCCTTGTTAAAGCTGAAAATACTAAGAAGTTATTAGATTCAATGGGCATAGAGGTTTATTACGATGTTATAAGAAAACGTGAATACTTATCGTCATTAAATTTATATTTTGATGGTGAAATAGCAGACCATCATGCACAAGGGATTATAGAAGAAGCTATTGATATGGATTATTTCATAACGAAAGATAAACTAATTGACCATCTTTTATATTTAGCTAGCTGTAATAAGAAGAATAAAGTGGCTGAATATTTCTTAAATGTATCTAAAAAATGGGATGGAAAGAGCCGTATCGAGGAAGTTTTCGCTACATTAAACACTAGATCAGATAGAGAATTAGGAATTGCATACTTAAAAAAATGGGCAATCCAAGCTGTTAAACTTGCATTTAACGAAAATGGAAAGATGAATCAAGAATTTGTACTTGTCCTTCAAGGTTCTCAAGGTTGTGGGAAAACATTCTGGTTCAAGTTGTTATTTAACTCACTAGGTGATGATTATTTCAAAACAGGTAAAAGACTTAACCCGGAGAACAAAGACAGTGTAATCGAAGCAGTAAGCAACTTTGCTGTGGAGTTAGGTGAGTTAGATTCTACAATGAAATTTGAACAGGCGGCACTAAAAGCATTCTTTACAGAGAATGTTGACGAGTTTAGACGACCATATCAGAGGTTATCGGTTAAATATCCTAGGATGACTATATTTTTTGCAACTGTTAATGACGATGAATTTTTGAAAGATAAGACAGGAAATAGACGATACGCTGTAATAAACGTAGGCGATAAGATAAGTGACTTAAAAGCGATTGATATTGACCAGTTTTGGGGAGAAATCGCCACAATGGCGTTAAAAAATGCTTCCCACCTTCTTACTAGTGAAGAAGCACAGAAACAAAAAGAACACAACGAAGAAAGTGAACTGCAGACACATGAAGAAATTGAAATTTTAAGTGGATTTTCTTGGGGGGCATCTAAAGACTTGTGGACATGGAAGAGTAGTAAGGTCATCTTCAAGGAACTGGAGTTAACCAAGAATACAAAAAATGCAGCTACAGCACTTAAAAAGTATGGAGCAGTAAGAAAGCAAAAGGGGAAAGACAGAGAAAGAGGATGGATAACACCGCCTTTTGCTGGTAAACCTTCATGTTAATAGAGTGAACAGCTAATTGTTATGGTGAACACAAGCGAACACGTAGGTGAACAGGTAAAACACAAGTTGCTGTTCTACCTTTAAACCCAGTCATACCAATGGATAGAGGGAAAAGCGAACACCATGAACACCATAATCTATATAAAAGTGTAAAAGTAAGAATATAGAGAAGTAGGTAGAGAGAGTAGCAGAAGAATTCACAGTTTGTTACTTTTGCCGATTTCTGGTGTTCGTGGTGTTCATCCTACTCAAAACCTAGTCATATCAACGTTTTTGGGTAGAACTCTTAACGTAAAATGCGGTTCGCCTTGGTGTTCATATTTAGTCTAAATGGTGTTCACCCCAGTGAAGAGGTGGTGAGGTGCTTTTTCGGATACAAACTAAAAAATGAAGAGGGCGAGTAAATGACAATTAAAAAAGCTCCAATCGTACTAGCAATAGAAAGAGACGCAGCAGGAAATCTTAGTACGTGGTGTCAATATTGTAGAAAGTTTCATCATCACGGAACAGGTGAAGGGCACAGGGATGCACATTGTTTTGAGGAAGATAGTCCATATATTCGTACAGGCTATGTCCTTAAGAAGATGAAACTATCGGGTAAAGAGGTTGTTACAAAGAGTGAGCCTAAGTAGGTGATACGTAATTGGTTTGCCTTAAAGATTATCAAATGTTAGAAGAAGAAATCGCTTATTTGGAATACAAGTTTAATAGAATACATGCTGAATTAAAACGTCAGAGCAAATGGGATAAAGATATATTATCAATTAATACAGGCAATGAAGAAACAGAAAAGATACTGGATCAACTTAAGAGGAAGCTCACATTTAAGAAAGAAAAATTGCAACAGCTCGTTGACTTAGTGAGTAATTTCAAAAACTTAGAACAACAGATACTTAAGCTGAAAAACATTGATGGAATGACGTTAGAAGGCATAGGAGCCAAATTAAATTACAGTACGCATTACATTAAAGTGAAACATGCTGAGATTATGAGAAGAATCAAGTTTGCTGAGAGATTAAAGGTAAGAGGATAGAGAACTGTGGAAGGAAAATAAAATATTTTAAAAGCTATTTAATTAATTAAACAAGAATTGAATTGTTCATTTGTAAACAAAAATTAAAAATGAATTTTTATATAACACCCCCCACCTCTTTTTTAGAGAATGAATTGATGGGGGACCGGGCAACGCGAGGGGGGATTTCTCTTTTTATTTTCGCGTCGCGCACGTGAAAACAGAAAAAAGCGCAAAAAAAGATGCTTTCCTATTCTTTTAGGAAAACATTCATGTTTTTGATTGGTAAATTAAATTGTTACTTATGAACCTATAAACCGCATGAAATCAATGTTTGTTTTGTTAAATTTAGATTATCACAACTCAAATATACACGTCAAATAGTAATTTTCATTTTAAAAAATAATAAAACAAGTGATGAAAGGGTGATGAAAGTATGATTTCAAATGAAGACAAAAAACAAACAGCTTTTGAAATGTATAAAAGCGGAAAATACTCATTTAAAGAAATCGCAGCAGAATTAGAAGTCAAAGAGAGTACGCTAAACAATTGGCGTCACCGTTACAAGTGGGTAGAACTATCGGCGAATGTAGATCGCCAAAAGTTTTATGATTTACTGATGTCTAAATTGAAAGATAAAGGTCTAGAAACCGAAATGCAATTTGTAGACATGGTGAATACGTACATGAAATTTTTCGATATCAAAAACAAATTGATTAAAGATATTGAAGAACGCGGCGTATCTGTAATGAGTGTAACGGGATCAGTCAAAAAGAATGATTCTATTTCAGAATTAACAAAAGTTATCACGTCTATGTCAAAGTTGCTGGAGTTTTTAGGTATCGACATTGAAGAAGCTGAAGACGATGAAGAACTTTATGTATAAATAATAATATAACAGGAGGTCATGAAAACATGACACATTTAGAAAAAAGTTTAAAATTGAAAGAATTATTTTATCAACAAATCAAAACAGAAGAAAGAAGCCTTCCGGTCCTGGAAAAGCTAAAATTAGCGGAAGAGTGTCAAAGAAACGTTACGTCACGTGATGAATATGACCACATTACAAAGATTGTTGAAGAACTAAAAAAAGAGTATGCAGCCGAAAGGAAATTCGGTTACACGCCAACGGTTATTTTTAGCGAAGAAGACAAAGCCCAGGTGGCGAAAGTGATTAAGAAAGATATCAAAGAAATGGACAAACGTTATATCGAGTTACGCAAACGAAAAGATGACTTAGAAATGTCTATTGCAGATGAAGTTGCCGCTATTAATGTAGAACTAAATGAAATGCATGAAGCTCACAGAAAGTTAATGCATTGTAACGAGACTTACGGAGGATATTACTGTGAACTATATGAAATGGTTACATCTACAAAATCGGAGGTATTACGATAATGATTACAATATATGAAAAAATTCTATCGGCACGAGAAAGAAAACATGCTTACCATACCTATGATATTGAACTAACGCCGCTAACAGATGCAGGGAAAGTATTATTCGGTCGTATGGACTTATTAAAGGGAGAAATGGACGGACAAGTTAAAAACTGGTTAAAGAATGCTTTATCACGTAACAAAGGCAACTTCAAACCTAATGACAAATATACTTTTTACTATGATGATCTGAATGAATCAGAAGATCAGCGAGTAAATGAAGTGTTACGTTATGTAGAAAACAAGATTTATAGAAAATGGGAAACAAGTACAAAATGGGGTAATTTAAAATCTCCTATACTTGGAGTCGACTATTCAGTGAAGATTGAAAAGAGAGTTGATGTCCTGGACACGCCGAAAAATGGTGGCGAACAAAAAGTGCTTAAAAATCCAGCGATTGAAATTGAGAGAAAAGAAGTAAACGAAACGTTAGTTATTGAAGGTTAACATTTGAGCCCTTTTATTTAGGATTCCTTTCCATTTAGGTGGAAAATAATAGAAAACAGAAAAGTGGCTTTTCAGTTTGTTCTGTATGCTATTTTTTGTAACTATCTAATGTGTTTATACCCAAATTGTGAATAACATTAAATAAAGAGAGTAAAGAGTGTTAGAAAGAAGTTGCTAATATATTAACTATATACAGTCAACATGATTCGTAATGTTCAAAAAAACTATGAAAGATGTTTGACAAAATGAAAAAACAGCTTTGTGACAATCAATTAATCAGGGAAGCGAACGCACTAGCTAAAGAAAGGGATAAATTGTTCATTGCTAAAATTAGCGAAAAAATGAATGTGAAGAATATAGTTACAAAAATGGTAGGACAATCACCTATTATGAAGGGCTTTAGTTCACTTGTTAACCTATATGGAACAGAAAAGGCAGCTGAAATGTACAAAGAGTTCTTTAATAGCCCTTATATGTACAGAGGTAACTTTTAATGGATATCCTAGAGCGTGTACGAGCAATTCTCAGAAAGGCGATGGAAAAGAGACAGGAAGCCATTGAAGTAGCAGAAACGAAAACGGAATTAGAGGAATGTATGCAGATGTCTAAACGGTTAAATTCTAATATAAATGGATCGAACCCTTTTCAATAAAGTAAAAAGTCACTATCCTTAAAAAGGACGGTGGAGTAAGTTATATGTTACTAGGATTCCCACTTGTTTGCACAGATGCAGTAAAAGGATTAGTAGATTCAGCAGTAGTATTTAACTTTGGTGATTTTTCGTCCTTCGTTATTCAGGAAAATTCAGATGGATTGGGAATTGAAGTTATGAGGGAAATGTATACTGATGTTAATGAAGTAGGATTGAAATTATACAACCTTCTTGATGGAAAGTTAATCTATTCAGAGGTAGAACCGACTGTGTATCGTTTGGAGGTTAAATAATTATTTAAAACTTTAATATATGGACCGTCTAAACAACGGTCTTTTATTTTTTATTATTATCGTTGTGTAAGTATGTTAAAACTAACTTTAGAGATATAAAGTTGAATAGGAACATCTGTTCTTGTATAATGGAATTAAAACTAAATCTTGTAAAATAAATGGAAAAGTCTTGATTAACCCTTTAAAAAAGCTGAAAATGAAAAGAAGAAAAAGAAGAAAAAAGGGTGAATGCTAGTGTCAATAAATGCAGATTTTGGAAATTTTGATAAAAACGATGTAAAGTTTTGGAGGTTTGTTGGGGTTTCAATCGATTTAATTAATGAATTGTCTCCATCTCAAATAGAGATTAGATTTAAAAGTATGCTTAATAATGTGACTCTTAATGAATTAGCAGAATTATCAATGCTTTTAAATGTCGACATAAAAGATGTTAATAAGAAAGAACAAGTGGAGTGCTTTAATGAAGTACCAATTGATTCTCAAAAAGAGATTATTATATTAAGAGAATTTTTGAATCGAAAGAAAAAAACGGTTATTAGATATTATAATTCTGTATCAGTAAATTCGGATTACGAAACGATCTTTAAACATTCTCAAGTATGTCAGTTATCTCAGTTGTTTAATATTGACCATGTTCATATTATTCAAATTTATACTTGGCATAATTGGGATAGTAAGGGGACGGGGATTCAATTCTCATTGAATAAAAAGGTAAGCTTTGAGAAGGCTTATAAAATTCCTACAGAGTATGCAAAGGATTTTGTTGAAGATATGTATGCTCATTCAAATCAGGAGAATAAATATAAGGTATTCTCCTTTGGAAAGCAGGAGAAAGAAAAACTTGTTGTAATGTTATACAGACAAATAAATGATGCATCAAGGCCAGATTTTGATGAACCCTTTAGAAATAAAGAGGTGGTTTCAATTATGTTTCAAATTGATGTCGCAGCAGGCCTTTTAGAAATTAGATCAAAATTTCAAAAAGAAAAAGAAGGAATTAAGAAATATATAGAAAAAACATTTGATACTTCACTAACTGAAATAAAGCCTGAGGTATTTAATAAGTATCAGCCAGAGGAAGTCATAAGTGCTGTTTTAGAGGGAACGCCACCTGAAAATAAAGAGGTATTGGATTTTGTTGTTAATAAAGTTGTTTTCAGAAGTAGTCCTTTGATTAACTCACCGGGTTTAACATTTGAGTTGAAAAACGGAGATGTTTTACCCTCAATTAAAGATGCATATACACGAGAGTGTATTGATTTGGAAAGTATTAAAGATATAGAAAGTATATCTTTTAAAACTTCTAAAGTAAGTAGAACTATTAGATCAACGGTATTAGAAGATGGAAACATTATATTTTCTTTAGATGATAGTGGAATTGAACCTGAAATTAAAAATGATATACAAGAAAAGTTTTTATCTAAATTTGGAATCCCGTTAAATAAATTGATATCAAATTCGAAATTTACGGTCGGAAAAGCTGATTTGACAGATTATTTGATGACTATTTCATTGAAAAAAGCTTTTACAGATATAGAGCAGGAAATTTTTGATAGATTGATACAGGATAAGATTATTTTTGAGGGATCCGAAATCATCATTTCTTGTGAAAATCCGAACTGTGATTATACAGAAAGTATTTCGAGTGAGTTAAAAGAATGCCCGAGTTGTGGAAATCCTAAATTAAGAAAAGATGGATATAGTTCAGTTAATATTTCAATAAAATCTGTACATGGCTTTGTTAAAGAACTAATTAAATCTTTTTGTAGCTCAACTGATTGGGAATTAAGTAAAGATACTGAGAAAACGTATTATAAAAATAAGTATAAGTTCATTAATTTAGACAATAACCAAACAAATGAATCATTACAGATTCTCATTCATCAAGGAGCTATTCACAATAGAGTTCTTGAAAAAATTAACCGCTCACTAACGCCTACTGTTATAGTATTTGTAGGGATTTTTGAGAAAAATATAGATAAATATAATAATAACTGCATATTCCCTATTAACTTCGGTAGAGTGTATAACATGGAAAAACCAGAAAAGTTCTTTGAGAAGATATATGAGTCGATAGAGCATCGAGCGAAATCTTATTTATCTAGTGTTGCGGCCAAATCATTAGAAATACTTGAAGGTTTACCAAAGCCAGAAGAAATTGGGAAAAGTTATTCCCCTTCTGACTTTGAGGATGATGTATTCAATATTCTTAAAGATATATTTCCAAATGCTGATAAGTGGGGAAGTAAAATGTCAGGAAAAGAGGTACCTGAGGGGATTTTTGCTTTAACGTACACAGTTACAGAAGGTGGAGAAGACAAACAGCATCAATATGTATTTTCTTATGACTGTAAATTGAATAAGAATACCAATGGGTATGATCTATCTAAAGGCGAGCAACGTAAAGCTCACGATTATGTTGAAATGTTAAATCAAATTAGGCATATTACAAAGTTCAGTAATAAAAAACAGTTGAGTGCCCATATATTTATTTCGAATAATTTTGATACTAATAATTATGAGACTATGGCTAACCATTTTTATAACAAGCTTCCTAGCGGTTATGATACAAGGCCTATTTTCTTGCCTATTGAAGTATTAACATACTTACATTCGGAATATCGGAAAAATCATCAAAAACTATATAATGCTAGAAACATTTTTATGGAGAATTTGCATAAAATATTGATAACAGATAAATTAGTGATTGAAAAGGATGATATAGAAGAGATTATGGAAGAAGCTCTGGATGAAAAACTTGCTGATTACTCAGAGATTGATACTGTTAAGGTTAGAAATAATGTAATAAAGAAATTAAAAAAATAAAAAAGAGGGGATGAATAATGAATTATGCAATAAAATCCTCCGCCATAGATGATTATGAAAAAATATTTATAAAAAATATTGAGCAAACAATTAAAAGAATGATAAATGTTAGTTTCTTTTTGAAACAAGATTACTGTGAATTAAGCATTGCTTTTTATGAAGATTTTTTAGTTACAATCAGAATTGAAGATGGATATATAACTGAGTTAAAAAAGAACAGTTATGAATGCTTTATTCCAGATTCATTTTTAGAAAATCTATCTAGTGTTGAAACTCTACCTCCAAGATTAAATCGATATAAGAATTTAGGATTTGTTCGATTTAGGAATGAAATTAAAGACTCGTTAAAGCACGGGAAAATAATAACAAATAATAATGATGTGTTATGGAAAGATTACAATATCATGTTGAAGATTGATCAAAATATAACCCTTGCAGATGTAGTTAATTAAAATATATAATATGAATAGACACTAGCAATAATTTGGCCGTACCCTATTAGAGGTACGGCTTTTTTGTTTTAGTTACTCATTATAAAAAACTATAAATTCTACATAATAAAAGCCACAACTCATGAGAGTGTGACTTAAATGTTTTTTTATTAAGCCTCAGCTTCGAAGCGTAAAGTGATTAAAACTCCTAATGTAAGTTCAGTAATTACAACTACATCTTTGTCTTTTTCATCATCATAATCAACCGATTTTGTTTTTCCACCTACAAAGTTAGCTGAAATACTTGTTATTGATTCCGAATCTAGCAATTTACCAATCTCAACATTTTGTTTTTTAGGTACATGGCCTATGTGAAATTCTTTGCCGTCTAAATTAACAATTACTTTAATTGCATTTTTATCAAATTCGTTATCAGGATCTTTTATAAATGAGATATAATCCCCAAATTCAACATCTTCAAATTCAGATGCTTCTCCCCATATCTCTAGTAATTCTTTATTAGTATATCCGCCGTATGATTCAATATCATATTCTTTAGCAATTGCACGAGCAATTCTTCTTAGAAGTGGTTGTATGTCTTTACCTTTGTCGTTATCGAAAGTAACCCCTGCAATGTTAAAAGTGAGAGTGTTATTAGTTTCTAATTTAATTGGTAAAGGGGAAGATACTGGACTTGGCTCTGATTTCGGTTCTAAAGTCTGTTGTTTGGGTAGGATTTCTTCAATTTCTGTTCTAGGCTCTTCCACATATGTATTTATTACTTCTACTACTTCTTCCTTGATATTTTCTATTTTAGGTTCATGATGAGTGTGGCTAGTCGTATCAGTATTGTCTATTTCGACTGTAGTCGTTTCCAAATCAGATATTCTTCTAACTTGTTTTTCTTTTGCTTTAAAAGCCTTTTTATATTGCTTAAAATCTTGTTTCTCAACTTTGAATTTCTCACCTGTTGCCGCATTTTTCACCATGCATGTTTTAGTGAAAAATTCTTTTCCAAAGTAAACAAATGGAGCTAGAATCAAAGAAAACCCGAGGGTTGGAATGAATAAAAGAAAAGCAAGAATGAATATCCATATATCTAAGGTGGAATTTACTCTTTTTAATATTAAACGTTTTCCAGTTGCAGCCTGGGCTTGTTCTAATTGTTGCATACGTTGCAATGATGCGACTGTATCATAACTCATGAAATGACCTCCTTGAATTATTTGTTCATTCTATTTAAAGCTTTATCCATTTGACGTTCATTTGCTTGTGTTGCGCTACTCGTTGCATTTTCAACGCCGCGGTAGTTGTATTTAGTGTTTTGCCAGAAGTCAAAAGCAAAATCTTTTAATGGCTTTTCTGGTGCATTTTTATCAACTATTTGTGATTTAAAAATATTCGTTAACATATATTCATGGTTAGATACATCTTTAATATAATTTTTATCTTTATATTCTTTAATGATGTCATCACCAAATTGTTTTACTTCAGCCTGTGATGGTTTGTAATCATGAGCATATCTGCTTATTTCATCAAATTTTTCAGTTGTGGTTCTACTACTCGAAGATACTTCTTTTACTTTTTCTTCCCACTGTATTGATTGTGCAGGCACTGGAGCAGTTTCTTGTACAGGCTTTGCTGTATCCTTTGTTATAGTGTCTTCTTTTTTAGGTTGTTCTTTCTTTTGCAATAATCCAAAGTCTAAAATAACATCTACTTTGCTATCGTTAAACAATATATAAACATAACCATCTTCTTCTACACCATCTAATGCAGGATATTTATATTCAACAAGTGATGGATTGAATTGATTAACGCTTTCTTCTCCTTTTCCGCCTACAATTTTCTCGACCTCTTTCATACTCATTCCGTTTTTAATCTGTTTAAATTCTTCTTTTGAAATTTTTCCATCCCCTGAACTGCATGCTGAAAGTACAGTTACTATAACAAGTAATAATGCCAAAAATAAATTTTTCAATGCTAAACCTCCTTGAAGTAATACCTAAATCATACCAATTTTACGTAATAACTGTAAATATTACGTTTTACAAATTTCTTTAAAAGGTATTAACATACCTCAAGGCGAACTTATCCATATTCCAATTAAAAGGGTGATTAGATGATAATTAGAGAGGGTATTGAAGTTACTAGAATCACCTTAGATGGTTATGAAATACCGATTCCAGAATGGTATTCTGAGTTTCTGCTTCGTGCTGGATACTGGCGAGTTAGTGAGAAAGTAGAAAAAATAAATCGTGAGGAAATTTTAGCGGATTATGATAGAAAAGTTGTTCTGAAAGATGGTAAATTACGAACCATACTAACTTACATAGGAAATAAAAAGAAAAAAGGTAAAAAATCATGAATGAAAGGGGGAATTGCTCTTATGGAATAGAACGTAAAGAAAGAACTGTGTTAGATAATCCATCAAGTTAGGAAACTGCATTGAAAATGGCAGAGTTTTTTATGAAAATATCAGTACCTCGTATATTGGCTGTTCGTAAAGCTGAAGAGGAAGTTAAAAAGAAAATAGGTGAATTGGATGGAGAAATGATTTCCATCCAAGTATGAGCATTATGTTTAGAGGTAAAGAGTATGGCATAACTCGAATTGATGATTTTGAAGGTGATAAACAAGATTTAGTTATCTATGCTTATGTAATTAAATAGGATGGAGGACTGTCCAAAGTTGGACTTACCTTTTTCAGTGGGGTATGCTCAAAGTTGAGCTGTCCCCGTTTTTGGCTAAGTGGGTTTGAACAACCGGGTTATTAGTAATAGAACAAGAAAAGTAATAAGAAAAAAAGGGCTATCTTCCTGGTGGGAAGTCGCCCCTTATTTAAAACACAACAATTGGCGTATTTTATCTAGAATCTACAGTTGTTTTTAATATTTCGAATTTCCCTTGTTTATCCACGGTAAACATGACATTATTATTACGACGATCATCCATTGTTTCCTCTGTTTCCTTAGGGCTGGAATAGATGGTCTTAACTGCTATGTTATAAATACCCTCTGTTAACACGTGGCTCTTTTCGAAATCATCCATAATATCTTGAGCATTTGGAATAGTTTCACTATTTTTGTAGGTATTGTAATAGTACCTAAAATTTATGACTCCTGTATAATTGGCATGATCTCTAGGTGTACTATCTTTTAACATTTTCATTATGTTGTCAGTGTTTATTTTTTGATCACGTTTGAAATTTTCAACTAATTCCTTTTCTTGTTGTTCATCTATATTTATATGTAAATAGTAATAGAAATTGTGTTTCCCTTTGTGATATTCGGTAGGAGATTCACTTAATAAGTTATACTTTTTTATCATCTTATCGGATTGTTTCAAAACATCACGATGCTGTTCAACATAAGCCCCTTTAAATATTTCTAGAAAAACATCATCGCTTTCATTTTTAACTACTTCATAATGAAATTCACTGTCTACAATAAAATAAACAACAGTGTGGTATGGTTTTTTTATTTCCACGTAAGTGTTATGAATAGAAACTCCAAGCGCACTATCAGCAGAAAGAATTTTAAAATCCCCATTCTTTATACCATAGTTTTCGGACAAATAATCTCCTATTGGTTTTTCAAATAGTTTTGTGTCTGTAGAGCAACCATTTAATAGAAATAGTGGTATGCTCAGTAATAAGATAAAAATAGTTATTTTTAGTTTCATCATTCTTACCCCTCCTAAAACTATATTTTACCATTTTTAAAAACAATAGGTTGCACTAGCGTAAAAAAAACAAGGAGTTTTCTATCCCTTATGAGAAGTTTCTCCTTGTTTAAATCACAACAATTGTTGTGTTAACATCAAATGGATGCGGGTATGTGTTTGACAGCGATTTAAATATTTAAAAGTATAGAGGAAATTGCTCTTATGGAAAGAAAAGAATAAGCTGTGGTGGATAATTCATCAAGTAAAAAGGTGAACGCATAAGGAAAATATTCGTTCACTTTTATTTTACCTTTTATAAATGTAGCTCATAATTTCCGTCCGTACTATCGGGCTTTCTAAATATTTCCTCGAATGGATCAATCTTTTTTGAGAAACCATTTTTTAATGCAAAGTGGTAACCTTCTTCAGTTATAACTTCTTGTAACACTAATCGTTCGAATCCTTTTTCTTTAGCGAATGTCTTAAACCATTCAATAACAATACTCCCCTTACCTTGATTACTTGGGGTAATACTTATAGCAGTGATCGCCAAGTATGGGTGAGTAGAAAACTCACTACGAAGGTTAATAGTGACCTTATGTTCTTCAGAAGAAATATTTAAAGAATATTTAGAAAGACCTTCAATGAACATTACTTCATCTTGCACCAATTCGTCTAATAACATTTTTAATTTTTGAAAGTCTTGTACATGAAGAGGGATCTTGTTGAATTTTTCTTTCAAAACAATTAACTCCTTTTATTTTTATCAGAATAAATATCATTATATCTGAAAATCCAAGGATTGCGTGGAGAAATTAGTATTTGCTCAAGGTCATTTAAAAAGTTTCCCTTTAGATGGATAAAGGGACAATGAAAAATTTTGAAGAAAAGAAGGGCTAATAATTATTAACTATAAACAAGATAAATGTACTATAGATCTACAGAGTTTTTTATTGTTTTTTTACACTTATCCATTTCTATACACACGCCAGCCTTTTATTTTTTGGGTCCCAAACTAGCCCCACTTAGCCCCAGTAGTATTCTTATTTATGCTCTATCTTGCAATATAAATGATAAATAAAAAAAGCCCAAAACCCTGAATTAACAAGGGTTCTAAGGCATTTAATACTACTCTTTGCAGAGTTCCGATTCTATTAAAAATAGAATTCATCCATTTCATAAATGGTATAAAAGGGAAGAAAGTTATTTATCGTGAGCGTTGAAATGTTATAGTTCAAATTAGTAATAAACTATTTGTTTTTATTACAGTTACATCCTTTTTTCTTTACATAGCCTTGTTCGGCTAAATCTCTTTGTGATTGGGAATTGGAAGATTGAGAATTCGAAGACTGAGAGGATGCTGATGAACTACTATTTTTATTATTAGAGTAGTTTTTTCGATAGTTATAATTACTCATAGTACTATCACCTCCAATTAAATATATAAATAGTATATGTATGTACTCTATTAATTGTTACGAAAAAAATAGGAATGGTAGATATACAATAAAAAATCTCCTACGTATTTTCCGAGGAGATCAATAATTGTCTATTAATGAAATAAATTAATATCCCCAGTAAAGAGGGAAATAGTATGAATCTTGGTAATATAAATTTTGTTGTTGGTTAGGAGGCTGAGTTGTTGGGGTTATCGTGCCGCGGTTCTGATTACAGTTTGCTGGAGGACCAATTACTGTAGTGGATTGAATAGGGGATATCGCTTGTTTCCATTGTTGTTCATCGAGACAGTAAGTATGAGCCATCATATTAGCGGGAGTTAATCTTAAAATATCAGAACCAAAAATAACTTCTGGGGTTGGGGCATTGAAAATAGCTAATAAGTGAGTACCATCTGCTGTAGCAATTTCATAATGCCACCACGCTTGTGGAATGTTGGCAACTTGCCCTGGTTTTATCGGTAAGTTTAATATTTGGTTTGTAAAAGGATTAAGTAAGGAAACAACAGCAGATCCTGAAATACAGTAAACAAGTTCAGCTGCATTTTGATGAATATGTGGCTCTACAACATTTCCTGTACTTAAATAGATATCTAATAAAGAAGTATTTTCTAAAGTATTTAATTGTTTTATGCCAAGTACGTTTATATAATTTTGGGCATCTTTCTTAAAAAAATTACTTTTATTTAAATCATGAGTGAAATTGGTTGAGGGGGAAGTATAGTCGATATTAGAAGTCATTTGTATTACCCGCCTTTCTTATATTTTCATGCAATTTGAATTTAGGATATGAGTCTAGTTATTGAAATGTGAAAGCGTTGCTGCTCTTCGTTTGTAAAGTGATAAAAATGTTCATTTGAATGCACTATAATTACAAGAGTTTCATTGCGAAAAAAGGTGCTATTAATTACAATTAATGTAAAATGTAGCGCTTTTTAATTTGGAGTACAAGGGGAGTGCAGAAAATGAACCATACTATTTTAAAAGAGTTGGAAGTTGAATTGAAAAATTACTTTCAACCGTTTTTGAATGCACCTGCAACAATAGAAGAAATTCAATATGCCGAAAGTGAAATGGGAATTGTGTTTCCAGATGAATTACGTAATCTTTATCTTGCACATAACGGTGAGGATAAATCAGGACCAGGGTTGTTTTTTGGTTTGCCATTTCTCTCGTTAGATGAAGTTTTGGATGAGTGGAGAATATGGAAAAGAATTGAAGAGGATGATTTTTTTAATTTTGATGCATTTTCAATACCAACAGAATATATTAAGGAAAGATATGTGAATCACAATTGGATACCTATTAGTAAAGATTATGGCGGTAACAATTTAGGAATAGATGTTGATCCAGATGAAAAGGGGAAAGTGGGACAAGTTATTAATTTTGGACGAGATGAAGAAGTGAAATATGTAATTGCAAATAGAATTTCGGATTTGTTACTATTTATTTTACAAACGCTAAAAAATAAAAATTTCACCATTCATCAAGAGGAAGATTATTTATATTGGAGTTATGGTGCTAATGATAATATACATTTTTTAGACGCTTTATTTAATATTGAATTACCTGTTTTACAGCCCCAATTTATATTTCAATCTGAAAATAACGTTAATGATTGGTACGATAGTTTAGATGAGAATTGGAGATATATAGTGGGTGCATTTGAACGAGCAGACAGGTTTATTAGAGAGAAGAGATTATATTTAGGTGGAAAAGGGTTAGTAGATATTAGTCCATTACAAATGTGTACAGAAGTGAGAGAACTAATTTTATCCGGAAATGAAATTCAAGATTTAGCAGGATTAGAACGAATGAATTCTTTAAAGAAGTTATATTTAGTTAATAATCCGGTTCAAGATTTAACGCCAATCATACATCTAAAACACTTACAAGAAATGAATATAAAGAATACGAAGATAAATAATTTATCGGAACTTGTAGAAATGTCATCATTAAAAAAATTAAATATTACACATACTAGTATTCAAGATTTTTCGTTGCTACCGCAGTTTCAAAAATTAGAATCGCTTTCTGTACATATTTCAAATCATGAGCAGCTCTATGCGATTTCGAAAGTAGATAATTTAAAGCATTTATATATTTTAGGTTTAGAGAATGTTAGTGAATTGGATTTGCTTGTTTTGCAAAATTTAAATAAGTTAATCACAATTGAATTTGAAAATAGCATCATTGCTAATTTAAATTGTTTTCAACACAATGCGTCAATTCAAAATATAAAATTGACAGATACAAAGGTAAAGGATGGAGCGGCATTAGGTAAAATGAATGGGCTAAAGGAATTAGAATTAGATGGCGCAACAATTGATAACCTTGAAACGATTTGTTGTTCGCATTCATTAGAAATATTTACAGGAACGTTTGAACAATTTTTTATGTTAAAAGACTCGTTTGATAGAAATATAGATTTTTCAAAAATAATTGGAGGAATGAGTGAAGAAGAAAGTGAAATTTGGCACCAGCATGTAATTGAATAGAAAATAACATTATTATGTAAATAAGTTTGTTTGTAGAAGGTGTAACTGTTTGACAGTTGATACTGCAATAAAGTGGTTAGGTGAAATAAATTATGTGTAACTGAATGTCACATCCCCCCTTAATCGTTCGTCTTGTATGTAAAACGGATAAGGAGGGATTTTATTATGAAAAATTTTGATGTAGCAATTGTTGGTGGTGGGCTTGCTGGATTAACAGCATCTATATATTTAGCGAAAGCTGGAAGGAAAGTTATTGTATTAGAAAAGTCCAGTCACTTCGGCGGTCGAGGGATGACTATAAATAAAAACGGCATTTGTATGAATCTTGGTGCACATGCTTTATATAGAGGTGGAGAAGCGTTTATAACTTTTAATGAGCTAGGAGTAAATCTTCCAGGTGGAATCCCATCTACAAAAGCAAATGGAATATGGAAAGGGGATATTTATACCATTCCAACAGATTTTCGCTCTATTTTATCAACACCGTTACTTTCATGGTCTGCAAAAGTACAGTTCGCTCGTCTTATGATTCATTTAGGAAACTTAGATGTAGGAAAAGTTCCGAAAATAAGCCTAACTACATGGGCAGAAAATGAAATTAAAGATCCAATGGTTCGAAATATATTTTATGCATTATGCCGAACAACAACATATACGTATGCTCCTACAATACAATTAGCATCTTCCGTACTAAAGCAAATACAGCTTTCTATGAAAGAAGGAGTACTTTATGTAGATGGTGGTTGGGAGACGATAATAACAAATTTAAGAGGAATAGCGAATACTAGTGGTGTACAATTTCTGGCTAAAAAGCATGTTTTAAAAATAGAGCATTGTGAAGGAAAACAAAGAATATATTGTTTTGACGATGAAGTATTTGAAGCAGGGGCAGTTATTGTAACAACTCCACCGAAAGAGGCATGTAAAATTATAAAAGGTACAGAAGGAACAAGTTTGCAAAAATGGAGTGAACAATCTATACAAGTGACCGTGGCAGCGTTAGATATTGGTTTAAAACAATTACCGAATCCTTTACATCATTTTGCATTGGGATTAGATCAACCTATATTTTTCACGAATCAATCGAGAGCAGCTAAATTAAGTGAAGATGGATCAATTGTAGTGAGTCTAATTAAATACCATAACCCTGTACTAGAACTGAATCATATTCAAGAAGAGAAAGAACAGTTAGAAAATATGATGGAATTGTTACAGCCGAATTGGAAAAGAGAAGTTGTTGAACAGCAATATTTACCGAAAATATCGGTAGTACATGATTTTCCTCATATTGACCGTGTTGAAAACCCTGGCCCTAATATACCTGAAATGCCAGGTGTTTATGTCGCAGGAGATTGGGTTGGGCATGATGAAATATTAGCTGATGCTGCGGTAGCAAGCGGAAAACGTGCAGCGTTACACATTTTAAAGCAATCCGAAAGTGAGGCAGTTCATCATGGAAGCGGAGCAATTATATGAAACGTATCAATCATTATTATTTTCGTTAGCATATAGAATCCTTGGGAGTGTTATGGATGCTGAAGATATCGTCCATGACGTATTTATATCACTTAATAATATGGAGGACGTTCAAACTATAGAAAATATGAGAGCATATTTATGTAAAATGGTAACAAATCGCTCAATTGACAAATTACGTTCGGCAGCACATAAACGGAACGTATATGTCGGAATGTGGTTGCCAGAGCCATTTGTGGAAGAGGTTGATGATCCATCAGAGTCATTTGTAATGAAAGAATCAATTTCTACGGCATATTTATTACTTTTACAACAATTGTCTGAGGTAGAGAGAGTTGTGTTCATATTAAGAGAGGTTTTCAGTTATGAATACGAAGAA
The DNA here is from genome assembly GCF_044908765.1 of Bacillus sp. RC251. Classification (NCBI taxonomy): domain Bacteria; kingdom Bacillati; phylum Bacillota; class Bacilli; order Caryophanales; family Bacillaceae; genus Bacillus; species Bacillus sp. RC251. Next base: position 1,426,992 of record NZ_JBIYDP010000001.1, read on the forward strand.
ATCGCTTCAATTGTAGATAAGAGTAGTGCGAACTGCCGAAAAATCTTTCAACGTGCACGAAAAAGTATTTTGGATAAGCCGAAGCAGTCAACATTAAGTACGAAGAAGATGGCTGTCTATGTGGAAAAGTTTGTATCATCATTACAATGTGGGGATGCGCAAGGCATGTTAGAAGTATTAAAAACAGATGCGATATTGAAAGCAGATGGTGGTGGCAAAGTTACAACTGCAATTCATCCAATTTATTCTGCAGATAGAATTATACGTTTATTCTTTGGAATTGGGAAGAAGTTACCGGAAGAGTACAATGTTGATTATAAGATGGTAAATGGTGCCCCAGGTGTTATTGTTAAAGTAAATAATAAAGTGACTTATGTACTTTCATTTACATTTGAAAATGAGAAAATCTCAAACATTTATATGATGGTTAATCCTGAAAAACTTATGCACTTAAATGTAACTGTATAAAAAAAGACGCATTTCTTTAGAAGTGCGTCTTTTTTTTATTTCTCTAACATTTCAAGAGGTACATCTTTTTCGCCTGCTACCTCAAATTTAATTTCCCCATCTTCTTCATAAATACGTGAAATAATCGGTATAGTAATCATTAATTTTTTATGCTGTTTGCGCTTTCGAGCAGCATCTAAGCTAATCACGTTCATTGTAAGCATCCTTTCTTCTAGAAATATATAAACAAAAGAAAATGCGTCCGGAAAGGGCGCTTAATTGAATTTGAAATACCGATTCATTTAATTGGGGTTTATATGATTTAACAACTGCAATTGAATTAAAAATAGTATGAATGGAATAATTGCACGTAGAAATTAACTTTACCAAAAAACGAAACAATATGCTATAAAAAAATTCAAATCTTTGTCATATAACGAGAAAAAGGATTTCGTTTCGCATATAATGAAAGTAGACGGGCAGCAAGAGCTTTTTCATCATATTGCTTGGAAAGGCGATGAAAAGAATGGATACGTTAGATTCATTATTATTTCAACTTGAACAATATGGAGAAGAGCATGATCGAAACAAAAAAACACGGGAAGAAAAATTACGGAATATTTCACGTGAGATGGGGCGATTTTTATCAATTTTAGTAAAAGGATGTAGAGCAAAAAGCATTTTAGAAATTGGAACTTCTAATGGTTATTCTACATTGTGGTTAGCTAGCGCGGTAGAAGAAACAAATGGAAATGTAACAACTGTAGAGCTTTCTTCAGAACGAGTTGGAGAGGCACTAGTCAATTTTGAAAAGGCAAACCTTTTACAAAGGATTGATGTTCATAATCAAGAAGCAGGGGCATTTTTAGATGTGCAACTAGATCATTCATTTGATTTTATTTTCCTAGATTCAGAGCGGACGCAATATATGTGGTGGCTTGAGCATATAAAACGCATTTTACAACCAAAGGGTTTTCTTGTTGTTGATAACGCAACCTCTCATGCAAGTGAGTTAGCCGAGTTTAGAAAAATGATTGAAGAGGATGAAATGTTTGAAACGGTGTTATTAGCATTTCAAAATGGAGCATTTGTAGCGCTTAAGAAGAGTTAAGATTGAGCGTAATATAATTATCACATTGAAAAAGGTTGTATGTCAAAAGATTGAGTACAGTAGGATGGGAAGGACGTAATTTATATACGTAACATACGAAGAATCCGCCTTCAGCATGTTGTTCTCTAGGTCTTAAGTCTGAGGAAAATAATGTTGAGAACAGGTATACTTATACTAAGAAACAGGGAATGACTGCATAAACAGGCATTTCTAAAAAAATCGATTTCAAGCAGTTAGAATGTATATGAAATACGATATAATAGATGGAATATAGTGCATATAAATTCGCACATATAAATAAAGGAGCGATTTTGTTGACTGAACTCGAGAAAAAAGAACCTGTATCCATTGTGAAAGATAATAATGTAGAAGTAGTAGTAGATACAGTTATAAAAGATCAAGAATTAGAGGAACTGAATAAAGAAGCTGATCTTTATGTACAAAAATTAAATAGCGAGCAAAATACGGATTTATCAAAAGTATTGTCACAGCTAGGAGATTTAGGGGATAAAGAGCAACAAGCAGCAGGACAAACGTTATCAGCATTAAAACGTCCTGTAACAGCGATGATGAATGGAAAGAATGAAGAAATTCCAAATACATTGTTAGAATTACGCAAAGTGGTATCAGAGCTTGATCCGAATTCATTAAAAGCAAGTGGTATGAAGAAAATTATGTTTAAAGTATTCAAGAAAAATCCACTTGAAACATACGTGCATAAATATCAATCTATAGATAAACAAATTGAAGAGATTATAAGATCCCTTCTAATTGGTCGTGACAACTTACAAGAAGATACAGTTGGTCTTGAAATGCTTAAAGAACAATCGCATGATAAAATTCACGCTCTTGATAAACAAGTATACTTAGGCAGAAAACTCGCTGGTATGCTGGAAGCTGAGAAACAAAATCCAGAACGCCAAAGAGATATTCCATTAATTAACGATGCATTAGAAAAAATTCTAGTACGTACACGAAATATGCAGCAAGCGAAAAGTGTACTATTACAATCTATCGCATCTGTAGACATTATTAAGAAAAATAATGAAAAGTTAACAGAGGCAATTCGTAATGCAATTACGATGACGCAAAACGTTGTAACAGTTTCAGCTGCTATCCAGCTAGCGTTAACAAATCAGCGTAAAACAATTGATGCAGTGAATGCGACAAATGAAGCAATTGAATCAATGGTATTAAGTAACTCACAAGCATTAAAACAAAATACAGAAGAGACAACAAAACTTCTTGAAAATCCTGCTATTAGCATGGATAAATTACGTGAATCATTCCAAAATGTATTTGCTGCGATTGAAGCTTCTGAGAAATCATCAGAACGTATTATCGAGTCAAGTAAGAAGTTTGTAGTTGAATTAGACACATTTAATGATGAAATGAAACAAAAACTCATTCAGCGTCCAAGGAAATAACAGACTTTTAGAGGAGGTGAAAAAATGAGTTTCATTCAAACAGTATTAGTACTATTGGGTACATTGCTTTTAATCGCATTTACTGTCGTTGTTTTAGTTGTATATTTCGGACGTAAACTGTATTTTTCATGGACGAAACCATATAAAAGAGCACATGATTCTTTAGATAAGTTATCGAATAAATCATTACCGTTTCTACAAGAATTTACACAACATCCACTCTTTTATCGCTGGATTCGTACGGAAGGAAAGAAAGAACAATATACATTAAACACTCTTTTCTGTGCATCGGGTCAACGTACGAGAGAGCAAGTATTCTCAATGTTACCGAAAGAAAAACAGAAAAAAGTACATGTAATGGCAAAAACAACGAAAAAACTTACAAATGAAGATATTGATGTAGCGGCGATGAAAGTAAAAGATTTTTTAAGACAAGAAACGCAGCAAACAGTAAAACCATCAGACCTTTCATTTTATAAATTGTATTTTTATGATCGATATCCAGATGCATTAAATACAATTCAAACGTATAAACGATCAATCAACCCTTCATTACAAAGAACGGTTGATGAAATTACAATTTCAGTATTAAATGCCTTGCCGTATTATCAGGAGCAACGTATGTTTGAACAACAACATAAACTTGAAACGTTCTTAATGAAAGATTTAACAGCGATGCTATCGTTAGTCGTACAATTACCACCTTCACAACGACCAGAAAAAGAAGAAGAATTAAAAATCTACTTGCAAAATTTCCAAAAAGAAATGGAAGTTGTCGAGCGAGATATTCGTGACTCGATTGATCACGATTTGAATGTGAAGATGAGAGCAGCGACTGAGAAGTTTAAAAATAAATAAAAAAAGCGCCTTAAAGCTATAGTTCTTAGCTTTTAAGGCGTTTTTTTATTAGTTGTTATTTTGCTTTAACGGTTGTATGACTAGAAGCAACACTTTCATTATGCAATCGATCAACTGCAGTTACTACATAAGTGTACGTTTCTCCAGAAATAGCTGTTTTATCTACATAAATTTCTCCAAGTTTTGTTTTTCTTACAGTAGTAAGTAAATGTTTTGGATTTTGTATATCCACTTCATTTTTGCCATTCACACGGTAAATGGCGTAATAAGCAGAGTCATTATCTCTATTATCAATGATACCTACTGCAATACCTTCATCGCTTGGAATAGCACCTTTTAAAGTCGGTTGTTTTGGTGGATCATGATCAAGCCAAGGCATAGGTGGGATTAATGCAGGATGTTTATATATGTCGTTTGTGAGTCTAGCTTTAATGCCTAGAGGATTGTTATTCATATCTTTTAAGCTAAAATGCATACTACCTTTTATTTCAGGATATAACCGGTTTAATGCAAGTTGTCTTGGGTATTCTTCAGGATCAGACCAAGCTGGGACAGAATTATTATTAATTTTATACGCCGCCTGACCGATGTATAGGTGAATCGGTTTATTATTTGTTTCTTTTACCCACCAATCTACTAATATGTCATATGCAGCTGGTGTGAAACCAATATTCCAATATATTTGCGGTGTAATGTAATCAATATAACCTTTTTGTATCCATTCACGTGTATCAGCATAAAGGTCATCATAGTTTCTTTGGCCTGCAGTTGTGTTAGAGCCAGTTGGATCGTCAGCTATATTTCGCCATACGCCGAACGGACTTATGCCAAACTTTACGTATGATTTTTCTTGTTTTATAGCAGTATTTAAACCTTTGACAAGTTCATTTACATTGTCACGTCGCCAATCTTCTATATTTGTAAATTTACCTTTATTATATGTTTCGTACGTTTTTTGATCGGGGAATTGTTCACCCGCTACTTTATATGGATAAAAATAATCATCCATATGTAATGCATCAACATCGTAATTTTGTACAATTTCTAAAGCACCTTCTGTTATAAATTTTTTCACTTCTGGAATACCAGGGTTGTAATATAATTTCCCGCCATAAGGTACAACCCAATCCGGATGCTGTTTTGCAGGGTGATTATTCGATAATCGATTTATATCGGTGTGATTCATCGTTATTCGATATGGATTAATCCATGCGTGGAATTCTATATTTCTTTTATGTGCTTCTGCAATCATAAATGCGAGTGGATCATATCCAGGGTCTTTTCCTTGTGTCCCCGTAATGTATTCAGACCAAGGACCGTAATTTGAAGGATAAAAAGCATCAGCAGTTGGTTTAATTTGTACAACGACTGCATTCATACCAGTGTTTTTTACATCGTCTAATAATCTAATAAATTCTTGCTTCTGATTTCCGACGGGTAAGCCAGTTTTTGAGGGCCAATCAATATTAAGAACAGATGCGATCCATACAGCACGTAATTCATGTTTTTTATACGTAGTATTTACTTCAGCATAAGTAGAGTGAGGAGAAATGAAAGAGAAAGGAATAAAAAAGATGACGATACAACATATCACTAATAAACGTTTCATGATTATTTATACGCCTCCCTATTATATGGTTAGCTAATATGATATCCGAGGTGAGGTTGTACTTACAATTGAGAAAAATAAATATTGAAACATTAATTTAATAGGAAAAATATTTTTACTGAAATTTACTTTCAATATAACTAAATTCTTTTACTTCTTCATATGCTTGTTAGTAAAGTGAAACTTCCTTTCATCCGAAGGGGATAATTTATAAGTATAGGAGGATTAATAAATGAAGGTTTTATTCGTTTGTTCTGGAGGGATGTCCAGTGCAATTGTTGTAAACGCTTTAAAAAAAGAGGCGGAGAAAAAAGGTGTAAACATGGAAGTTCATGCCATTGGAACAAGTGAGATAGAGGAAGAAGTAAAGAATGGCTGGGACGTTGTAATGGTTGCACCTCAAGTAAGACATAGATTTGACTCTGTTAAAAAATTCGCAGAAGAGGAATCTATCCCGTGCGGTATCATACCGCCACAAGCATACACGCCGCTTGGCGGACCGACTTTATTAAAAACTGTAAATGATTTAATTAGTTAGGGGGAAGCGTTATGAATAAATTTGTCACGTTTCTTGATAGAAACTTATCTGGACCGATGGCAAGGCTTTCTGAACAGAGGCATTTACAAGCAATCCGTGATGGAGTTATTTCAGCGTTACCATTTATTATTGTAGGAAGTTTCTTTTTAATCGTAGCATTTCCACCATTACCGAAAGATAGTTTCATATCTGTTTGGGCATTAAAAAATCAAACAAGTATATTAATACCATATCGTTTAACGATGTTTATTATGTCTTTATATATAGCATTTGGAATAGGATATAATTTAGCGAAAAGTTATAAACTAGATGCTTTATCAGGAGCACAGCTTGCAGTATGTTCATTACTATTAACATTAACGCCTGAATTAATTGATAAAAAAGGGTTTATGCTTCCGATGACAAATCTCGGAGGTCATGGATTATTCGTAACGATGATTGTTTCTATTTTATCAGTTGAGATATTAAGATTTTGTAAGACGAAAAATGTAATGATTAAAATGCCAGAACAAGTACCGCCGTCTGTTTCACGTTCGTTTGAAGCACTTATACCTGCTGCATTCGTTATTATTTTAATGAGTTTAGTAACTGTCGTTTTTAGTATTGATTTACATCATGTAGTTGATAAATTAGCGGCACCGTTAGTAAAAGCTGGTGATAGTTACTTCGGTGTAATCATTCCAGTATTTTTAATTACATTTTTTTGGTCATTCGGAATTCATGGTGTGTCGGTTGTTGGAACTGTTGCCCGGCCATTATGGGAAGTATATTTAGGGAAAAATGGTGAAGCAGTTGCTAGTGGCGCAAATCAGTTACCATTCATTTCACCAGAACCATTATACCAATGGTTTATATGGATTGGTGGTTCGGGCGCAACGCTAGGACTTGTATTAGCTATGATTGTATTTGGTAGATCGAAATATTCGAAAGCATTATCGAGAAGTTGTATTGTACCTGGTATTTTTAATATTAATGAACCTGTTATTTTTGGATTGCCAATCGTACTAAACCCAATATTAATTATCCCATTTATCATTACACCACTAGTAACAGCAACTATTGCATACTCAGCAACTGCGATGGGGTTTGTTACACCAACACATATAATGCCTCCATGGACATTACCAGCTCCAATTGGTGCATATTTAGCAACAGGTGGGGATTGGAGAGCGATTGTACTCGTATTTATCAACATAACAATTTCATTCCTTATTTATTTACCATTCTTTAAAATGTACGACAAAAACATGCTTGAAATTGAGAAAAATGGTGATGGGGGATCTGTTAATCCGTAAGTTTTATATTTTATTTTTGAGTGATAGGCATTTTGTCTATCACTTCTTTCACATGAAGTCCAGAGAGGGTGAAATGGAATGAATATAAAATTTAGTTATAAAGGTGTATTTTTATTATTATTTGGAGTGATATGTGCAAATTTCCTTTTTGTACCTTTATTAAGAATGCTACATTTATCACAAATGTATAGTATATGGCTCGTTACAAGCATTGCGGCAAGTATTTTGCTTACAGTAGTTGTTTCTTTCATTGATGGATCGTTTGCATCAAAAGCTCAGTTGTTTTATAGATTTATATTATTTTCGATCGGTTGTACGTTTGTAACTTACATGATCGTTTTTTAGTAAAGGGGAGGTCATGCATGTTATGTATATTGCAGGGATAATGTCCGGTACTTCGTTAGACGGAATAGATGTAGCACTCGTTCATATAGAAGGGAGTGGTGTAGGCTCTAAAGTTGAACTCATCCATTTTATTACTGTGCCATTTTATAATGATATGAAAAATGAAATCCAGCAGGCATTATCAATAGAAAATTCAAATGTACAACTCATATGCAGTTTAAATTTCAAACTCGGTTTATGCTTCGCAGGTGCTGTAAAGGAAGTTTGTAAAGAGGTCAACTTTCCTTTGAAACAATTAGATTTAATAGGTTCTCATGGACAAACGATTTATCATCAGCCAAAGCAAGATGGTAATATGATTCCTTCCACATTGCAAATTGGAGAACCAGCAGTTATAGCATATGAAACGAATACGACGGTTATTTCTAATTTTCGAACGATGGATATCGCAGCAGGGGGGCAAGGTGCACCACTTGTACCATATTCAGAAATCATTTTGTATCGTCATCCAACTAAAAATAGACTACTACAAAATATTGGCGGGATCGGTAATGTTACAGTAATACCAAGTCACCTAAGTGATAAGAACGTTATAGCTTTTGATACTGGTCCAGGTAATATGATAATTGATGAAATGTGTCAAAGGCTATTTCAGTTGTCATATGATCAAAATGGTAAGATTGCAAAACAGGGAGTAGTTGTAGATGAAATATTGACCTATTGTATGAACCATCCATTTTTGAAAATGAATCCACCGAAATCAACTGGTAGAGAACAGTTTGGAGAAGAATTTGTCAGTGAGTTGTTGAAGCAGTATGAAAAGCATAGTAAAGAAAATATATTGACGACTGTCACGATGTTTACAGCAAGTTCAATCGTTCATCAGTATAAGGAGTTTATTCTGCCGTATTATGAAATCGATGAGGTGATTTTAGGCGGTGGCGGCAGTTATAATCGTACACTTGTTGAAATGATACGGTATGGATTGAAGGATGAAAAATGCGCCATATTCATTCAAGAAGATATAGGCTATTCTTCAGAGGCGAAAGAAGCAATCGCCTTTGCCATTTTAGCAAACGAAACGTATCATCGTAATCCGAGTAATGTGCCAAGTGCAACAGGTGCAAAGCAATCTGTAGTTTTAGGGAATATAACATTCCCTCCAATTTGAAGAGAATGAGGCGAACATATGAAATATATGATTGGAGTAGACGGCGGGGGAACAAAGACAGAAGCAATTGCATTTAATCAAGACGGAAGTGAACTTGAAAGGGCTACGAGTGGTTTTGGAAATATATTAATAGATTTTGAAGAAGCACTTTTTCATATTATGGAAGCGATTGATCAATGCCAGAGAGGGTTATTAAATGGGAATTGCGTGTGTATTTGTTTAGGATTAGCGGGTGTAAGTGGAGCAAATACGAATGAGTTAACATTACGTCTAAAAAAGAAGTACGGAACACAAATTGAAGTTTTTAATGACGCAACGATTGCTCATGCAGCTGCTTTAAAAGGAAAGGATGGGATTTTAACAATTGGCGGTACAGGTGCGATTTGTTTAGGAAAGAAAGGAGAAGTGTACGAGTATAGCGGTGGATGGGGACATATTTTAGGAGATGAAGGAAGCGGATATTGGATTGGGTTACAAGGTTTAAAGAGAATGGCAAATCAATTTGATCAAGGAGTTCCACTTTGCCCATTAAGCTTAAGAGTTCAAGCAGAGTTTCAACTTTTGACATTGTCTCATATAAAAAGACTAGTATATAGTTTTTCAAAAGATAAAGTTGCAGCAATCGCACCATTCATTATTGAGGAAGCGAGAAATGGGAATGATGACGCACGTGAAATTATGGTGCAAGCGGCTACGGAATTAACGAGAATTACGGTGAATATTTACAATAAGATGCAGTTTGATTTATCAACTTCAATTGCAGTAAGTGGCAGTATATTACGTTTCGTTCCTGAAATATATGCTGAATTTAAGAAATGCTGCGAGAAAAGTATGGGAGAAGTTATATTTGTATCACCATCAGAACTAGCAGTGAAAGGAACCTATTACTTAATGAAGAATTTATATTTTAATAAATAGCTACATGAGAATTTTTGTATGATTTGTAAAAATATGATGTTAAAATGTATAAAGGGATGTAAAGTAAGAAAAGTACAATATACATAGTCATTGAATATTGTATAAGTACTCCCATGTAGAAAGTGAATGATTACATGATTAATAGTATGCAATTTTTGTATTTGGTGGCTTCTTATTTATTTGGAAACATATTGACCGCTTATATAGTGACGAAATGGAAACATAATGTTGATATTCGGCAGGAAGGAAGCGGTAATCCTGGCGCAAGAAATATGGGGCGAGTATATGGAAAAGGGTATTTCGTCGCTACATTTTTAGGTGATGCGATCAAAGGGGCAATCGTAATTTCTATTGCAAAATACCTTTTTGAAGATTCTACATTTGTAATGTTAGCTTTACTGGCTGTTTTACTTGGACATATTTACCCGATTTTATTTAAAGGCAAGGGTGGAAAAGGCATTTCAACATTTATTGGAGGATTAATTGCATTTGATTATTTGATAACGCTTACCCTTGTTGCTGTTTTCATTATATTTTATTTAATCTTTAAAGGATTTACTAAGCCAGGACTAATTACAATCGCTTGTTTACCAGTCTGCATGATTTTGTATTCTTACTCTATTGTTACGACTATATTAAGTGCACTTATCATTGTACTTATTTTATATGTAAATCTAGAATGAAATGAACTTTTTATAAGTGGAGTTAATCTCCACTTATAATTTTTATTAAATACATAAAGGAGAGAAGGCATGGGGTTAATTTATAAAGTTGCTGATCAAGCTTGGGAATTTGAAAGTATACATAAGTTGAATTATAAAACATTTGTAGAAGAAATTCCGCAACATGAAGAAACGAAAGAGCGTGTTCGTATAGATCGTTTCCATGAAGAAAATACATATTTAATTTGTTTAGATAACGATAAGTTAGTAGGTATGGTTACATTGCGAGGAAAACGACCATTCTCGTTAGATAATAAAATTCCAAATCTAGATTATTATTTGCAAGAACATGGAGAAAACGTATATGAAATTCGTTTACTTTCAGTAGAACGTGAATATAGAAATGGAAGAGCGTTGTTAGGTTTAATTCGCTTTTTACATCGTTATTTGCTTCTAAATGGATATGAATTGGCACTCATTTCTGCTACAACACGTGAACTACCTCTATATGAGCAAATGGGATTCAAATCTTTCCATACGTTAGTTGGTACAGAAGAAGCAGCCTTCCAGCCAATGTATGTTACCCCTGCTATGTTTGAAGCATCGAGTGTTGGGGGAATTATGACGAAAGAATATACGTTTTTACCTGGTCCAGTAGATATTGAAGAAAATGTTCGAAAGGCATTTTCTACTAAGCCTATTTCGCATCGTTCTAAGTCATTTCAAGTGACAATGGACAATGTGAAAAAACGGTTACTTCACATGACAAAAGCAAAGCATGTACAACTTATGTTAGGAACAGGGACGTTAGCAAATGATGCTATTGCTTTACAGTTACGTTCTTTAAAAGGGAAAGGACTAGTATTAACAAATGGGGAATTTGGTAATAGATTAGTTGGACATGCAGCACGCGCGCAATTACATTTTGATACGTATAAAAAAGAAATGGGAGAACCGTTTATTTATACCGAATTAGAAAAAATAATGGGAACTGGCGATTATGAATGGCTTTGGTTTGTTCACCATGAAACATCAACCGGAATGTTAAATGATTTAGACGAGCTAAATGTTTTAAGTAAAAAGTATAATGTGAAGCTATGTGTAGATTGTATCAGTTCGATTGGAGCAATACCGATAGACTTGAAGGATGTATATTTTGCAAGCGGTGTTAGTGGAAAGGCAATTAAATCGTTTACTGGATTATCTTTCGTTTTTTATAATCATAATGTGAAAGTAAACGAGACATTACCGGCCTATATGGACGTTGGTATGTACGAAGAAAATGAAAGTATTCCATATTCTCATTCGTGGAATTTAATTTATGCACTGCAAGAAGCATTAAAGAGATTTGAAGATGCAAAAGCATTTGAAAAAATAAACGAGACGTATGCATATATTGAACAAACTATTACCAATATGGGTTTAAATCTTGTTTCACTTAAAGAACATGCCGCGCCAATTATAGTTACCATTCAATTAAATGAAAATCAGTCTTCTAAGGCGATTGGTGATGCGTTAGCGTTACAAGGATACATTGTTCATTATGAGTCATCTTATTTACAAAAGAATAATTGGATCCAAATTGCATGCCTGAATCATTACAAAGAACGTGATATGAAGAGGATGTTGAATTGTTTACAACTGTGTGTATTACAGAGTGAGGTACATATATAAAGACTTTTTCTTAATATAGTTGGTTTCGTATAAAGGAGTTGCTACATACGAAAACTTAGGAATAGACCATTGGAAGAGGTGTTAGTATGATAACTAAAAAACTACCATTACATATAGATGATATTAAAAAAGCTCAAAACATTTTAGACAGAAATGCTCGTAAAACGCCTTTAGTAAAATCATTTTATTTGACTAGTAAAACAGGTGGAGAAATTCACTTGAAATTAGAAAATATGCAATTAACGGGTTCTTTTAAATTTCGAGGTGCATTTAATAAAATGTCACAGTTGACAGATCAAGAAAAAGAGAGAGGAGTAATTACTTGTTCCGCTGGTAATCATGCACAAGGAATTGCTTTATCTGCTCATTTACTTGGTATTAAGAGTAAAATTGTGATGCCAATTTCTGCCCCTCAGGCGAAAGTTGAAGCAACTAGAGGATATGGATCAGAAGTGATTTTATACGGTGAAACTTTTGATGATGCAAAGGCAAAATGTGAGGAGATAATAAGGGAAACAGGTGAAACATATTTACATCCATATGACGATGTAGAAGTAATGGCTGGTCAAGGTACGATTGGTTTGGACATTCTTGATGATATGTGGGATGTTGATACTGTCATTGTACCAATTGGCGGAGGTGGCATTATTTCTGGTATTGCAGTTGCATTAAAATCTTTTAATCCATCCATTAATATAATTGGTGTCCAAGCAGAAAATGTTCATGGGATGAAGGCATCTTATGACAAAGGTACAATTGTAGAACATTATGAGGCGCCTACTATAGCAGATGGTTGCGCAGTTAAAATACCAGGCGATTTAACTTTTGAAGTTGTAAAAGAATTAGTAGATGATATTGTAACAGTGTCAGAAGGTGAATTAGAAGTAGCGATGAAAGACTTATTACAACGTGGAAAAGCTGTTGTAGAAGGTGCTGGTGCATTAGCTACTGCTGCCCTACTTGCAGGGAAAGTGGATACATATATTAAAGGGAAAAAAGTAGTCGCGGTTATATCTGGTGGGAATGTAGACTTGCAGCGCATTTCCAGTGTTTGTGAGCAATTTTTTGTAGCTAATGAAGTGAAATAGTATTTAAAAAACATAAATTTTATGAAAGAAGAGCTAAGAAAACTAGTCTTAGCTCTTACTTTTTATCTAATGTGTAGTACAAGTTTTAATACACATGCCTTATTTTCCGTATAGTGAATTATTTTATTTAAGCGTCTATTTTCATTTATAACTCAAATAATTATATCAATATTGTCGAAACGGAAACAGAAATTTAATATAATGGTCTTAACGTATGAATGAGCGGTTAGGAGGATAGACCATGAATAAGGAAGAACAGGTCATGAACGGTTTCAGGGAATTATATAATAAGATGGTTTGGCTTAATAAGGATAAGATGGAAGTAGGTCTTAAAGGTTTTAAGTCTTCTGAAGTACATTGCATTGAATATATTGAAAACAATGCAGATTCTAACGTGACACAACTTGCAGAGGCTTTTTATGTGACTCGCGGTGCAATAAGTAGAATGACTAAGAAGCTCATAAAAAAAGGCCTTATGGAAAGTTACCAGAAATCAGATAATAAAAAAGAAATCTATTTTAGGCTTACTGAACAAGGGAAAGAAATATATAAAATTCACGAAGAGTTGCACAATGAGTTTCAAGAGAGGGATAAAGCCGTATTTGAGCAAGTAACCGAGTCAGAATTCGACAGTATAATTAGCTTCGTGGAAAAGTATAGTAGGCATTTGGATGCAGAAATAAAGAAACAAGGTATACATATTAAGTCGTAATAAAGTTGAAGCATTCGGGCATTAACGGGTAGTTAATCCCGAAAACGAACTTAATTGCTCGTTAATCCGGGATACATTTAAATAATAAAAAGGTAGCCTGCTCACAGTAAGGATACCTTTTTATTATTGTATTTTTGTTGACTAATCAACAAAACGGAGTTAATATTTTGTTGACAAAGCAACAAAATATTTTAAGAGGAGAAGTTAAATGTCTATATTTAGATCACAAAATGAAAGTGAAACTGAAAAAAATATTGATAAACATGCTTTAATATTCGGCCTTATTTCTGTATTTCTTTGTGGAATAGGTTTCAGTATCATACTGCCTGTTGTTCCATTCTTAGTGCAGCCTTATATAAGTAGTACGGAAGAACAGGCTCTAGTTGTTACGCTATTGACCTCTGTTTATGCGGTCTGCGTGTTTTTCGCTGCTCCTGCACTCGGAGCTTTAAGCGATAAATATGGCCGTCGTCCATTACTTTTAATATGCCTTTTCGGTTCTGCAATCGGGTACTTAGTTTTTGGTATAGGAGGGGCTTTATGGGTACTATTTGCTGGACGCATAATTGAAGGTATAACAGGAGGGAGTATAAGTACAATTTTTGCATATTTTGCAGATATCATTCCTCCAAAGCAGAGAACGAAGTATTTTGGGTGGGTGAGTGCAGTGGTAGGTGCAGGAACCATTATTGGACCAACTCTTGGGGGATTACTTGCAAAGTTTGGTCATTCTGTACCTTTATATTTCGGAGCGTTCATAACTTTATTAAATGTTTTATATGGGATGAAATATATGCCTGAGAGTCTTGACAAAAATAATAGGTTAAAAGAGATTGCTTTTGTAAGGTTAAATCCTTTTGTACAGCTTGCAAACATACTTTCCATGAAAAATTTAAAATGGTTACTCATCTCAGCGTTTTTACTATGGATACCTAACGGATCTTTACAAGCGATTTTCACACAATTTACGATGGATACTTTTAGCTGGAAGCCTGCACTAATCGGACTTATGTTTTCAATTATGGGATTTCAAGATATCATTTCACAAGCTTTTATAATGCCAAAACTTTTGATCAAGCTTACTGATAAACAAATAGCAATACTTGGGATGGTTTCAGAGATTATTGGCTATAGTTTTATTGCCGCATCAGCTTTATTTTCCCTATATCCTCTTCTAATTGTTGGGATGTTACTGTTTGGTTTTGGTGACTCAATTTTCGGGCCTTCATTCAATGGGCTGCTTTCAAAGTCTGTCGATTCTAGTGAACAAGGAAGGATTCAAGGCGGTAGCCAATCTATTCAAGCTTTGGCAAGAATGATTGGTCCAATTATTGGAGGACAAATTTATGTATCGCTTGGTCATGCTGCACCTGCTTTTATGGGGATGATGCTTATAGTAGTGGCAATAGCAGTTTTGTATAGGGGGACGCATGTAACTGTATAAACTATCTGCACTAATATGGTCTTTCTTTATATAAGGATGTCTCTACGGGAATCTTTCCTGAATGAATTGAATAACAGATAAATATAAGAACAAATAATAGGGTGTCAGAACTTAGGAACAAGTACTGGCCCCTATTTGTTTACGACTTGAGAGCTAAGAGAAATTAAGAATTTATTCTGTAATGCTCTCATGATGAAGGTTAAATAGAACTATCAATAATTAAAGTTAGCTTTTTTGAAAGTAAAAAGCTAGGTAAATGACTAGATAGTTTCATTATACTTGTGCTGAAGTAAATAATGACTCCATTTTTACTTTGCTCTTCTCTCGAATTTCAGCGTCCGCATGGCGCATTACAAATTTATGCGCTATAGCAATTGCTAAAACATCATCTAATAAGCCAATCCCAATAATAGCAGCTATATCTGGAATGAAGTCGATTGTTAATACGTAATAGGTTAAAGCGGCTAATATTATGAATTTCGCTTTAGTAGGTAACCCTTTTTTTCTCATTGTGTAGTATAAAATAATACTTTCATATACGCTAGATTTCCCGAGGTTTGCTGAGCTTTTTTTGAATTTTTTCCAAAGTGTCTGTTTCTCCATAGTAACACTCCTTTTACAAAAACATAGATTTTTTAAAAGGATAGACAAAAAAGTGAAGAAGTAATCAATTTTATTATTTATCTTATTGTATATTTCCATAAAAATAAGGAATTACCTGTTCAAAATAATAGAATGTTGGTTATGTAACGACTCATAGTGTTTCGTTACATAAGTATGTACAGTAAAATGTATGTGGATGATTTATTAGCAAACATCTAATAAAGGGTATGGGGGGAAAAAAGTGAAGATAATAGAACTACCAATTGAATTTGAATTTAATGGGGCAAAACAATGTATATATCCGAGCTTACTTATATTAAACAAGGAATTAACTTTAGTAGATACAGGTTATATAAACTTTTTACCTTTAATTGAAGATGCAATTGTAAAACATGGGTATGAGATGAAAAACTTAAAAAATATAATTATTACTCATTATGATGACGATCATATAGGATCTTTATATGATTTCAAAGTGAAATATCCTCACATTAATATTATTGCTAGTGAAATAGAATCTAACTACATTAATGGTGAAATAAAATCGGAGAGACTAGTTCAAGCTGAAGAAATGTTAGAACATATGCCAATTGAAGAGAAAGAATTTGGTGAATGGTTTATACAGCAATTAAAAAATATAAGACATATTTGCGTCGATGAAAAAGTAAGTGATGGTCAAATGATTTTAAATGATGAATGTCAAATAGTAGCGACGCCAGGACATACTTCGGGGCATATTTCATTATATTTTCCGGACTTAGAGTGTGTAATCACAGGGGATGCGGCAGTTCAAGATAATTGAGAATTAGTAATAGCTAATCCGAATTTTTGTTTAAATATAGAAAAAGCGGAAGAATCTTTAAAGAGAATAAAAAACCTTAAAGCAGCAACGTATTATTGTTATCATGGAGGAAAGCTTACTGTATAAAATAATAAAAAACGATCTTTCCTATATCGAAAAGATTGTTTTTTAAATTCATAGATTCTGCAATTCTAATTAATTCATTAAAAATGTTTTTATAAGAAAAAAGCCAAGTCTTTAAAAGAGCTGGCTTCATGAATTCATCATGTGAATGAGCTTATCACCATCAATTAACTTAATATTTTTATTCGCAGCATATTGCTTGCGTTTTTGTTGGAATTACTCAGTAGTTTAGTCGTCACAAATATCCTCAGCTGTTAAAACCCCAAATATATCTTCATATACAGGGCTAGTATCCACATAGGAGGAAGAACGCATGCTCTCGTTACTAGAAAAAGTTACTCTAATTTCTACAGAGAAATTTAATTCATCTTCAATTCGTTGAGCACATGTTTGATAGTTCTCCCTAATCTCTTGTAGACAGCTTACAATATCTTCTCCATATATTGGATGATTTATAATTATACGTAGTTGTCTGTTGTTTTCTGGTTGCTCATTTAGGAAATAAGCGCTATCCAATTTAATATCTTCGCCAGTGATAGAAGAAGATACAATTTCTTCTATCACTGTAGCCAAAGTCTCATCACGCATTTTTTCTATTTTACTAATAATCCCGAGCTTTTTAGATGCATTACGTATCAACTTATTTTCTTTTTGATTATGCTGATGAATGAGTTGTTCCAGGTCGTCCAAAAAACATAGTAACTCCATGTGGTTATCTATCATTATGTAACCCCCTCTTTTTAAATATAGTGAGATGTAAAGGGAAATATTCGCGGAAAATGAATTGGTACTAGCAATTGACAACCTATTGTGAGCATACACTGATAGGGCTAGAAGCCGCTAACAGAAGCATGTCCAAGAAAGAGTGGGTGAGTGGTAAATACAAACTTAGGAGGAAAAGGAATTTATAGAAAACATATTATTATGCTCATTGTTATCTGAATAAGAAATGCTAATTACATATTATGAGGATGGTTTTTTGCTCAATGGATATATGACTGTGATTGATATAGATCCGTTAAATAGTGCATTAATCTGTACAGATGTTTTTTACCACAGGGTCGCACTTGTTTTTTTGATATTATTACTAGTAAAAAAGCTGAATCTTAGGATGTGCACCCCAATTGTTAGACACAAACAACAATTGGAGGTGTACTTTTTTATAGTTAAATTCTCACTAGAAGAAAAAGTAGTAAAAAAATATTCAGATGAAGGTGACGGAGTGAAAAGACTTGCGGGATCCATAAAGGTTCATCCGAGTGTACTCCAGCAGTGGATTAAACAATATAATGCGGTAGGTGAAAAACGCTATAGAAGATATCCCCTGGATTATAAACTGGATGTAATTAATTATATGGATAGACAAGGGACATATATTTGAGAAACAGGGGCTATTTTTAATATCCCATCTTATGGAACGGTTCGTAGGTGGAAGGAAGCATATGATTTAAAAGGCGTGGATTCCCTACATGAAAAGAAGAGAGGGCGTCCAACTATGAAAAATACAAATACAATAGAAAAATTAAAAAGTTCATTTTGTCTACGACTTATATGGAAGCATTAATAAAATCAGAGAAAAAACAAAAAGAATTTATCCAACTAGTACACGATGAATATAAAAAATAAGATAAGAATTTTTTTATTTTTCATATTTGGCGAAACAAATGGTACAATGAAAGCTAATGTGAAAAATAAGGAAAAGAAGTGGTCTATTTGAAAAACTTTTTAGAATTAGGAATTAGTGAAACTTTTAATCATACATTACGTGAAAATGGAATTACAGAAGCAACACCAATTCAAGAGCAGGCAATTCCAGTTATTATGTCAGGTAAAGATATTATTGGACAGGCGAAAACAGGAACGGGTAAAACGTTAGCATTCGTGTTACCGATTTTAGAAAAAATCGATCCAGAGTGTAGTGATGTTCAGGCTTTAATTGTTGCACCAACAAGGGAACTAGCACTGCAAATTACAACTGAAATTAAAAAAATGCTTGTTCAAAGAGAAGATATTAATGTACTAGCGATTTATGGCGGGCAAGATGTAGCACAGCAATTGAGGAAATTAAAAGGCAATACACATATTGTTGTCGCGACACCAGGACGATTATTAGATCATATACGTCGTGAAACAATTGATTTAAGTAATCTTTCAACAATTGTACTAGATGAAGCGGATCAAATGCTTTATTTCGGTTTCTTATACGATATTGAAGATATTTTAGATGAGACACCTGGTAGTAAACAAACGATGTTATTTTCAGCAACGATGCCAAAAGATATTAAAAAATTGGCGAAACGTTATATGGATGAGCCGCAAATGATTCAAGTACAAAGTGAAGAAGTAACGGTAAATACAATTGAGCAGCGTGTCATTGAGACGACAGATCGTGCAAAGCCAGATGCACTTCGTTTTGTTATGGATCGTGATCAGCCATTTTTAGCAGTTATTTTCTGTCGTACAAAGGTTAGAGCAAGTAAGCTTTATGATAATTTTAAAGGACTAGGTTATAATTGTGCTGAACTTCATGGTGATATACCTCAAGCGAAACGTGAAAGAGTCATGAAGAGTTTCCGCGAAGCTAAAATTCAGTACTTAATCGCAACGGATGTAGCAGCTCGTGGACTTGATGTAGATGGTGTAACGCATGTATTTAACTTTGACATTCCTGAAGATGTAGAAAGTTATATTCACCGCATTGGCCGAACAGGACGTGCAGGTGGATCAGGTATTGCAATTACGTTCGTTGCAGCGAAAGATGAAAAACATTTAGAAGAAATTGAAAAAACGCTTGGTGCACCAATACAAAGAGAAATAATCGAACAACCGAAGATAAAACGTGTAGATGAAAATGGAAAACCGGTACCAAAGCCGGCTCCGAAGAAATCAGGCGAGTATCGTCAAAGAGATAGCCGCGAAGGTTCAAGAAGTGAATCAAGACGTGATTCGAGAAATAGCTCGAGAAGTGATTCAAGAAATAGTTCGAGAAATAGTTCTAGAAATGAAAATAACCGATCATTTAATAAGCCAAGTAATAAAAAAGGTAGTACAAAGCAAGGTCAGCAAAGACGTGGCCGTTAAATAGTTATAATTGTAAAAGAGTCGCAAAATATTGTGGCTCTTTTTTTGTTTGTATACAACAAGGATGATGACAAGAAAAAAACAAAATTTCATTCACCGCATTTGAAATTTATAAAGGAAATTTTATAGTCCAAAACCATTAGTGCAAGGGTATTACTATCATTCAGCAGAACACTTTGGTTAAAAGAAAAGGTATTGAAGCGAGCGAGTATTTTCATTATACATTCCGCAATTATTGAAATAGAACAAGAGAAGTTTATGAAGGATTAAACTCGTATTGGTGTACGATCGTTGGAAACTGGAAAACTAATTTGTTAGTTTTGATCGATGAGGAACTCGAGAAGCACCACTGCCATCCTTATGGGGAATTTGCTTACGACGACGATGAAGGTAATGTAGTGATAATATGCGAAATAAGAAAAAAGGACTAGCAGTCGTACCTGCCGTCCTTTAATAGGAGAAAAAGTAATCTTGTTTAGAACTACGCATAAACAGAAAATCTGCTTGTAATTAGTTTTACCCTAAATATACGTGTCTATACAAAAAAGGGATAAGTAAAAAATACTTATCCCCGGAAGGGAAATCCCAAGCACCAAAATGGCTCGTATTGGTCTGCAGGTTCAAAAGTAGTATATGTAAAATGAAAAATCTCATACAAAAAGCAGACAACGATTTTGGTTGTCTGCCAGTGAGTTCAATGAGTTAGCTAATTGTGATAATTTGCATCCCCATTGCGAGAAGAGTGAAGCTGCTAGTTCAAACAGCTTGTTGGTATTATTTTCGATTTCTTAAAAAATATACATCAAAAGAAAGAGGTATTAGCCATGGACACGGCGGCTTGAAAATAGTATGTATTTTTATTTGAAAAATATTCAAGGGGTGAAGAAACATGGAATGTTTAATAAAGGTGTTTGTTTTATTAATCAGTTAATTAATAAAACAAAATAGTTATTTGGGAGAAAGGAAAAATGAATATGAGATGAATTGAAGCTGTTGAAAAATTACTTGAAGTGATGAAAGAATGCTTTTGGAACGGAACATCTTTAAAGGGTGAAGCTAATGATTTTAATATTGAATCTTGGCTGATTGAAGAAGCGACGCGTAAAACAAAATAAAGATTTCATTTTGTAGCAAAGGGGAATAGATATGTGTACTTATTGGGGAAAAGTAGATAAAGAGTTCTTTAAGAGGCAAGAACCGGAACAAAATAAAAGAGCAGCTAGCAAAAGCTAACTGCTCAATACAAGGAGATACAGAGAAGACTACTTTACATGAATGTTGGCATACATCCTACATTCAGTATTGACCGAATATTTATTTTAAATTCAATTTATTTAAAGTAAACATCCCAACAGATAAAATGGTTGCGCCTGCTACAGAACCTAGCCAGTCTCTCCAGCCTAATGTATTTAAAGATGCATCTGTTAAATCTGTAATTAAGAAGATAGCAAACATTAATACACCAAATGCTAAGCATCCCCAAAATGTTTGCAAATATTTAATCATCTTCTTTCGGAACTTGCTCATATAAATCACCTTTATTAATAATTTATATTTTTATAAATAAATTATCACATATACAAAAATTAAAAGTGTGAAATATGCAATATTACATATTGGAACTCAACAAAAGACTCCATTGATAAGTACATAGATCGAACGGAGGGCATCGTTCTTTTTCTAAAATGAAAGGTGACGATAAGAAACATGAGATACGTTTTAAACAAATTGAGCGGACGTTAAAAAATAAAAATTTATAAAGGAAATAGAAAGTATGGTGTTGTATATGTACGATAATAGGAAACTTTTTGTAAACTAAACATATAATTTTAATAGACCGACAGTCGGTCTGGTGGGAAGGAGAACTTGAATGCGAACTGTAAAGGAGTATGAGGAGCGCAGAAAGGAAATTTTAGAAACAGCTGAGCGTTTGTTTCTTACGAAAGGTTATACGAAAACAACCGTGAATGATATTTTAAAAGAAATTGGTATAGCAAAGGGGACGTTTTATCATTATTTTAAGTCGAAGGAGGAAGTAATGGATGAAATCATTATGAGGATTATTAAAGAGGATGTCACTAAGGCGAAAAGGATTGTCTCCAATCCCGATATCCCCGTTTTAGATAAGTTATTTAAAATTTTAATGGAACAATCACCAAAATCAGGAGATGTCAAAGAAAAAATGATTGAACAATTCCATCAACCAAATAATGCAGAAATGCATCAGAAAAGTTTAGTGCAATCCATTATACATTTATCTCCTGTATTAACGGAAGTTTTAGAGCAAGGAATAGAAGAAGGCATATTTTCTACTCCATACCCACAAGAAACAATTGAATTATTACTCTCTTCAGCACAAGTCATATTTGATGATGGTTTATTCCAGTGGAAACCGGAAGAAATGATGAGAAGAGCTAAGGCTTATATTAAAATGATGGAAGTATCTGTTGGAGCGAAAGAAGGGTCCTTTGATTATATGATCGAGGTTTTAATGAAACAGAAATAGTTTTTTTCTGTTTGGGTATTATAGACCGGCAGTCGGTCTAGACTAAATGAAGGATGTGATGAGGATGCCAGCAAGGATTCAATCTTCCTTGAAAGATTTTCACTTAATGGTAAGTGGTCAAATTATTACTATTTTAGGTTCAACACTATTACGTTTTGCACTGTCTTTATATGTGCTAGATATAACAGGACGTGCCGATATATTTGCAGGGTTATATGCCATAACGAGTATCCCGTTTTTGTTAGCTCCTCTTGGCGGAGCGATAGCAGATCGTTTCAACCGCCGTAATGTAATGGTCATTTTGGATTTTATAAATGCTGCTATTGTATTAAGTTTTATAGTTTTGTTATTAACTGAATCGGTATCTATTTTATTGATTGGAACAATTATGTTTTTACTAGCAGTCGTTAGTTCAATGTACTCACCAGTTGTTATGGCAAGTATTCCGCAATTAGTTCCAGAGAAAAAGTTAGAACAAGCAAACGGTATCATAAATGGTGTGCAAGCATTATCTAATATAGTTGCACCTGTACTAGGAGGAATATTATACGGCATAATTGGTTTGAAAATGCTCGTAATAACAAGTTGTCTTGCTTTCTTTTTATCTGCGATTTTAGAAATGTTTATTACAATACCATTTATAAAAAGAATACAGGAAGGCCATATCGTACCGACAATTGTAAACGATATGAAAGAAGGTTTTCTTTATGTTTTAAAGCAACCTTTTATTTTGAAGGCTATGTTACTTGCAGCTTTACTAAACTTAATTTTGACACCGTTATTTGTTGTTGGGGGACCTATTATATTACGAGTAACTATGCAGAGTAGCGATACGATGTATGGAATTGGAATGGGATTAATTGATTTTGCAACCATATTAGGGGCATTGTCAATCGGTTTCTTTGCTAAAAAGTTACAGATGAAAACATTATATAATTGGATGCTTATCATAGCTTTATTGGTAATACCAGTGGCACTATCAGTTACACCGTATATTCTTAATTTAGGATACTATCCACCATTTATCCTCTTTATACTTTCTTCTCTTCTAATCGCAATGATTATTACAATTGTATCCATCTATGTGATTACTGTAGTCCAAAAGAAAACACCAAATGAAAATCTAGGAAAAGTGATGGCATTTATAACAGCGGTATCTCAATGTATGGCACCAATTGGGCAAGTCGTATATGGTTTTATGTTTGAAGGATTCAGTACGAAAATTTATTTACCTATATTTTCTATTAGTTTCATAATGATAATAATAGCGGTGGTGACGAAGAAAATATTATCGAATGAAGGGAACTAGCTTCATATGCTTAGAGTATTAGCGAAACCCAACCCTAATCAATTCTTCATTATTCATTTCAATTACGAATCTATATTCTTTGTCTAATAGCCAGTAATAAAAACTGACTGTATCAACGTCAACTAGTGATTGGAATACTTTATCAAGATTTGTACTTACTACAGGGATCTCATAGTTATCCCATATTATAAAAATCTGTTCATCAAAATCTAGTTGGTTTGCTCTAATAAGGGAAATTAGTTGTTCTTTGTTCGAAGCTATGAATTGATTATCTATCTGTTCCCAATCTATTCTTCCCGAGACAGTTATAGGAAATGAATTCATTAAAATAGTAGCAATCTGCTGGCTTTTTTCTTGGAGGAAAATGACAGTTTCGTTTCCTAGGGATTCAAGGCATTCATTAAACAAAGGGTTTGTATCATTTCTGTTTTTTGTTTTCAGTGCTCTTAACTTTTGTCGCAATTTCCATTGTCTTGACGATCTATCATCCATTTTTAACATTCCTTATACAATTATTTAAGAATGAGTATAGCATATAAAGGAAGTCTTTATGAAAAGGAACTTTTTAAATATAAATTAAACAAAAGCGTTATTTGAAAAAAGGGCCTTTTAAGGAAAGATAAGAGGCCATTAAAAAATATAACAACATGAGAATTTTATATTATGTATATACAATTTAAAGAGTTAGTGGAAATAATAAAATGTATAAAATTCTTATAAAAAAGCCCTAGGATTAGAGGATCTAGGGCTTCCTCTGTTGGTATATCTCACACGACATTATAAAAAGAAAAGAACTTAATGAAGATAACACATGAATGTTTCGTAAATGTATCAAAAAAGTGAACAAAAACGTTATTTTAAGGACCATGATATATCATCAAGGGCTTTATAAATATAACTATACATTCGGTAAAAGAGATATTTTGGATTGTATTTTTGTTTCCAGTTAATAATAATCACCCCTCATACAAACAGTTTAATTATATTATAGAGTTATTAATGCGAATGTTAAGAAACTTTGATATGAATTAAGGTGAATTTAAACAAAATAGTTATTGTAATAAAAAAGCAGTTAGCTTTCGCTAGGTGGGAGTTCTTTTTATGTAATTTAGATAAAGAAACTAGCCATTAAAAATATAGCCCCTATCAAAATTAGAGAATCAACTAAAATCAAGAACTGTTTTTTCTGTGGCTTTCGAAATTCCTTTATTAATCTAAAAACTGCACTTATTCCGAAACAGATGTATAACAAAATCATTATTGTTTTTAACATTACTAACACTCCTAATATATTAATCATTTAATTATATAACGAAAAATATATCCATGTAAGTTTTTAACAAAATCCTTATTTTAGAGAAAGGGATTGTCTGAGATGAGTTTCGGCTAAGCGCTAAATAAAATAAATGAAGATATATATGCAGGCGAGGAAAATGCTGAAAATTATTAAACCAACAAAAGCAAACGTTTTAGCTGTACCTTTCGGAGCAAAAATAGCTAAAACGATTGAGATAGGTATTAAAATTAAAAAAGGACCAGCAAAATATAGATTAAAAAATAAGAATCCAGTTAAAAACATTGAAATGAAACCAAAGTATTCTCTCATTGTGTTATCCCTTCTTAAAAAGTGGAGTATGGCAGATTATATCATTGAGAAAATGAATCAAAATGATTATGTAATAAAATTTTGATTTGGAGTAAATGGAATTGTTATAAATGTATGTCAGCTAGCCCCAAACATAGCCCTGATGATAATAGTAATAATAATGGAAAAGAAAGGGTGGAAAATACTTACAAGTGTAAAAACTATAATAGCAAAATTCCTTCCTATCCCTTTTGGAGCAAAAATAATTAAAACTAGTGATACAAATATTAAATAAATTAAATTACTATCACTATAAAAATTGAAAAATACGATAATAGTTAGCAAAATTGAAATGAAACCGAAGTATTTTCTCATTACTTTAGCCTTTCTTGAAAAAATAAATAATACAGATTATACCATATATGAATAAGATTGAAGTGGAATTGTTACAAAGAAGAATAAGTGAACTTGAATTAGAAAATAATCAACTGAAAGGTATAAATAAGTTTTCTTAATAAAAAATTTACTTTGTTTTATTATAAAACCAAAAAAGAGCACTTTATTAAGTGCTCTCGTGACGAGATCCATTTTATTAAGAAAACTTTATAAAGAAAGGAACACAGAGTATTATATACGTTTCTTGTCAATTGAGTGTATTTTTACAGACAAAGAGCAGCCAGCAAAAGCTAACTGCTCGGTTCTTCAGGGGAATTGGAGACTAGTGTATCTATAGTATTGAGTTTTATTCGTGGGAGAATGACGTTTAACTTAATGCATAGCCAACAATCAAAGTTAGTGTTAAAAACACTGATAATAAAAGTGTTAGTAGAACTGTTGTTATGCTTCTAAGCATCATAACCCAATTATCTACTTTAGAAAATCCTTTCATACCAGCAAAAAAAGTTCCTATTGCTAAAACTAGTAATATAAACAAAGGGTGAATGTGTAATAAATCCGTGAAAAATTTGAATAGTTCAAGTGGAATTTCAAAATATAAACAGAATAGCCCAACGCAAACCAAAGAACAAATAAAGGACCATAGATTGATGTTATGCTTCATAGCTTTCTCCTATGTTATCAAAATAGTTTTACTCAATTTTAATGGAAAATAAAAGAAAAAGATAGCGTTTATAAATCAAAATGAATTTTTCAACAAAATAATCCTTTGAATAGAAAGTGAAGTAATGTAGGAGTTTTTTTCTTTGTTTGAAAGTTCAAAAAGATATATAATAATTTTCTGACTATTAATTCGTGGAGGGGTATTAATGAAAAATGAAACGTTACACACACAAGAAGACATTTTAAAAATGCTTGATTCATTATTAAGACCTGCAGAACCATTTTGGAATGAGTTTTATGAGAATAGAGAAAAGGATGTTCCGTTTTTTAAAAATGTTCCAGATGAGAATCTAGTTTCGTATATACAAAAAGAGAGAGTTTCAAAAGGGAAGGTATTAGAACTTGGATGTGGTCCAGGTAGAAATGCCATTTATTTAGCGATTCAAGGATTTGATGTAACAGCAGTAGATTTATCGATAGAGGGCATTAATTGGGCGAAAGAGAGAGCGTTAGCAAAAGGGATAGAAATTCACTTTATTTGTGATTCGATTTTTAATTTAGATTGTCAAAATGATTTTGACTTTGTATACGATTCAGGCTGTTTACATCATATTCCACCACATAGAAGGATACATTATGTGGATTTAATTAAAAAATCATTGAAACCGGGTGGTTATTTTGGATTAACATGTTTTGCAGCAGGTGATTTAGATGAGCGAAATGGATCAGAAATAACGGATTGGGACGTATATAGAGGGTGGAGTCTACAAGGTGGTCTTGCATATTCAGAAGAAAAATTAAGAGATATATTTGACGAATTTGAAGTGATCGAAATTAGAAAGATGAAGCAAATTGACCAACCAAATACTATGTTTGGAGAATCATTTCTTTGGACAGCATTATTTAAGAAGAAATAAGAAAGTAGATAATTGACAAACTCATCGTTTTTATAGACAATATATTTATAAGAATGTACGTTCGGTTTTTACTTGCCGGTGTATGTTTTGCATAAATACATAACAAGGGGTTGTCTCTATATGAGTAACACAAATCAAAAAATTACTACGTTTTTAATGTTTGAAGGTAAAGCTGAGGAGGCGATGAATTTTTACACGTCGCTATTCGACCAATCAGAAATTGTAAGTATCTCTCGCTACGATGAAAACGGACCTGGTAAAGAGGGTTCTGTCATTCATGCAACTTTTACGTTAAATGGCCAAGAATTCATGTGCATTGATAGTTATGTAAATCATGGTTTTACATTTACACCATCTATGTCTCTTTATGTAAATTGTGAGACAGAAGAAGAAATTGAAAAGGTCTTTCATAAGTTAGCGCAGGATGGATCTGTACTAATGCCTTTAGGTTCTTATCCATTTAGTAAAAAATTTGGCTGGTTAAATGATAAATATGGTGTGTCTTGGCAGTTAACGCTTGCGGAATAAAAAATGTAATTTATTTGTTTAATGGGTTTAGTTCAGAGGGTGAAAATTTAAATAATATATATAAAGGTGTTCCAACCGTCAACAGGTTTGGAATGCCTTTTTATATGTAATTGATTTGCTTAAATGAATTTATATTTTTTCTATTTAGAATATTTTATTTTTCTTACTACTTTTTATCTGTTAATATAAATATAGAAAAATATGTATTAATTATTGGTTAGGTTAATAGAAAAAGGAAAGCATAAATAGTAAATGATCTTACACTTAAAATGTAACAAGATAGCTAGGGGGAATAGTTATAATGGATACAACTCAACAAAACAGTAATGCATGGGATAAAAAGGTTGAAGAAGGTTCTAGATATACGCAACCTGTAAGTAGCGAGGTTATTGAAAGAAGTAAATCAGGTGAATGGGAAATCACAGTTACCACAGAAAAATCAGTTCCTAGATATTGGTTTCCAAAGTCATTAGAAGGATTAAAAATACTGTGCTTAGCATCAGGTGGAGGGCAACAAGCACCAGTGCTAGCTGCTGCTGGGGCGGATGTAACAGTTACTGATATATCAAGAAAGCAGTTGGAACAAGATAAAAAGGTGGCAGAACGGGATGGGTTAACTTTAAAAACAGTACAAGGAGATATGTCGGACCTTAGTGATTTTGAGGATGAATATTTTGATATTGTTGTAAATCCTGTTTCTAATTTGTTTGTAAAAGATGTTCATCTTGTATGGAATGAGGTATCAAGGGTACTAAAGAATAGAGGTATTCTTATTTCAGGATTTACAAATCCGTTACTATGGATTTTTGATGACAATCAAGAGCAAAAGGGTATACTTGATGTTAAACATGCAATACCATCATCAACTCTAGATTATTTACCAGAGAATGAAGTTCAAGATTATGTAAAGTCTAATCAAACAATAGAATATGCACATACTCTTGAAGACCAAATTCAAGGTCAAGTTGAAGCTGGTTTAGTTATAACTGGTTTTTTTGAGGATGATTTTGGTGGAACTAGAATATTAGATAAGCATATTAAAACTTTTATTGCTACAAGAGCTGTAAAGTTAAAGCTAGATTGAAAGTTTTTGCTTGTTATACTGGGTTAGTTGAAGAATGGTCTTAAAAATAGGGAAAGTTCAATATATATCAAAAAGGATGGCACTTGCCATCCTTTTTCTTGTGTATTTTGAGTATATAAACAAGTTTCATATCTCTTAGTTGAAGTTGTCATTATTTATAGTTACTCTTTTCTTTTTAAGAATTTTGCTTGCCGAATCTTTCACCGAGTTTAGCTAACAATTCAGGCTGATCCCCTTGGCTTATTACAACTTCAACAAAGATAAGTCGATTTATATTAAAATTTATTTTAGTTAAGACTTCTGCTAACTCTGTTTCATTTTCCACTTTACATGTTAAGCTTTTTTCTTCTGAACTGAATACGTTTGCTAGTTTCGTGTAATCCCACATTTGTATGTCATTATACGGTTGATTTTGGCCGTGAATTGCACGTTCAACAGTGTATCCATTGTTATTAATTAAAAATATAATCGGTTTTAAATTTTGACGAAGTATAGTCGATAACTCTTGAACAGTTAATTGGAAAGAACCATCACCAATAATTAAAATATTACGTCGCGATAAATCAGCGAGCTGTGTACCGAGTAGAGCAGGTAATGTATAACCAATTGATCCCCATAATGGTTGTGCTACATATGTAGTGTTATTTGGTAAAGGGATAGCAGCACTACCGAAGAAAGGGGTTCCTTGCTCAGCAATTAAAACATCGTTTTCTTGTAAGAAATGGTATATTTGTTGCCAAAAACGTTTTTGTGTAACCATTTGAGCTTTTGGATTGAACTCTTCTGTCATAGATAGTAATTCTGAAATAAAGGGCTTAATTTCAAGTGTATCCTCGTTACGATGTTCGATTAAATCACTTAACTGTTGTAAAACATCTTTCATTACCACGGGTCCATATTTTTTATCTATAATTTTCACAGTATAGGGATGGATGTCTATAACTTGCTCTTTCATAAAGCCTTGTGTAAAGCCACCAGTAATAGTATCAGTTAATTTCACGCCAATACTAATAATACAGTCAGATTCATCAATTCTTTTTCGTAAGTATGGAGAACTAACATCACCAGTATAAATTCCTATAAATTGAGGGTGTTGTTCAGGGAATATTCCTTTCCCCATACTTAACGTTGCGATAGGAAACCCAGTTTTTTCTACGAATTGATGTAAATATTCTTCCGCATGAAAACGATTCACTTCAAAATCAGCTAAAATAACAGGTTTTTTTGCACTGTTTATTATTGAAGTTGCATATAGAAGCATTTTATCCAGCGCATCTTTATTACTTAAAACTGGTTTATGTAAAATTGGTTCCGTAGGTTTATTAATTGGCTTATTATATACATCAATCGGTAATTGAATATGAATAGGGCGTTTATCACTCCAACATGCACGTAACACACGGTCAATTTCTTCAGCGGCATGCTCAGGTGTTAATTTTGATTGTGCTACCGTGATTTCTCTATACATATTGGAGAAATGATCGAACTTTCCATCACCTAACGTATGATGAACGAGTGCTCCATTTTCCATTACTTTAGTTGTTGGCGTACCTGTTATTTTTATAACTGGTACGTTTTCGGCATATGAGCCAGCAACACCGTTAAGGGCGCTTAATTCTCCAACGCCAAAGGTGGTAATAAGAGCGGCAATTCCTTTTATACGAGCGTATCCATCTGCAGCATATGCCGCATTTAATTCATTACAACTGCCAATCCACTTTAGCTTTTCATGTGCGAGTACATCATCTAAAAAAGCTAAATTATAATCACCAGGAACACCAAATATATGCTCAATTCCTAATTCGCTTAGTCGATCTAATAAATATGTACTTACAGTATATTGCGATTTCAAATGAATCCTCTCCTAATTGTGCATTGAATATTTCAATAAACTAAAGAAGTTCTAATGTGTTCGTTAAAATATTCAATACTAGATTGTGGTATAATTTACATACAGGGGGAAAGTAGATGACACAACATAAAGAAGAACAGATGAATGAAGCATTAGCATTATTTTACTTTGCATATAAAACATTTACTGAAAAGCCAGATGAAATTATAAAAGAGTATGGCATACAACGAGTACATCACCGAATTTTATTTTTTATCGCACGATTTCCAGGGATAAGTGTAAATGAGTTATTATCACTGCTAGAAATAAGTAAACAAGCTCTTCACGGACCACTACGACAACTTGTGGAAAAGGGTTTAATTGAGAGTAATGAAGCTACACATGATCGCCGTGTGAAACAGTTATCTTTAACAGAAATAGGTGTAGATTTAGAGAAAAAATTGAGCGATGTTCAAAGACAACAGATGAGTGCTATTTTTTCAAAATTTGGTGAATCGTGTGAAGAAAATTGGCATCAAGTTATGAATGAAATGGCAAATAGTCGATCAGGTTTTGATGCTTGGATATCAAAACGAGAAGTTGTAATCGATCAAAAATAATAAGAAATATATCTGTTTTTATAGTTTGAAAAAGAACAAATTTTATCCATACATTTGGCAACTTTGGATTGGTCATAGAGTGAATGGATAAAAAGATACATTACTAGATACTTTATACGTGTACGCAATGGAACAATAAAATTCACATTTCCGAGAGGGGAATTATTATGATAAAACTTGTACTTATTCGTCACGGACAAAGTTTATGGAATCTTGAAAATCGTTTTACTGGATGGACAGATGTAGATTTATCAGAGAATGGATTAAGTGAAGCGAGAGAAGCAGGAGCAATATTAAAGAAAAACGGATATACTTTTGATGTTGCTTATACATCTGTATTAAAACGAGCAATTCGGACTTTATGGATTGTACTTCATGAGATGGATCTTGCCTGGGTGCCAGTACATAAATCTTGGAAGCTAAATGAAAGACATTACGGTGCATTGCAAGGGTTGAATAAAGATGAAACTGCGAAAAAATATGGTGAGGAGCAAGTTCATATTTGGAGAAGAAGTATTGATGTAAGACCACCTGCTCTTACTGAGGATGATCCTAGATATGAAATGAATGATCCAAAATATAAAGCACTTAAAAAAGGTGAGTTTCCATTGACTGAATGTTTAGTGGATACGGAGAAAAGAGTACTTGATTATTGGCATTCAGAAATTGCACCGTCATTAAAAAATGGTGAAAAGGTAATTATTTCATCACACGGTAATACGATTCGTTCGCTAGTGAAATACTTAGATAACCTTTCAAGCGATGGTGTTGTTTCATTAAATATTCCAACGAGCATTCCACTCGTTTATGAATTAGACGATGATTTACGTCCGGTTCGTCATTATTACTTAAGTATGGACGGAGAAGTACCAGAAGGGGAAATTCCGAAACATATTTCTTTTTAACATGAAAATTTGAAACGCATGCTTGTCTACATATACAATGTAGATTCATGATAAAGTGAAACTTTAATCAGTGGGGGGCATCCCCCATTGATTATTAGTTGAACCAATCGGGCTTTTATGGGCAGTTGATCCCCTACCTAACTTCTATGCTTTTGCAAAATTTTCAGGTGGGGTCTTACTGCCCGTTAATGCGGGGTAAAAGACGTGGTACCTTCTAATGTATATGCGATATTGCTAAATTTAGAAGCTTGTCCACGTCTTTTGTCATAAAGAGGGCTACTTGTGCATGTAATGATATCGTGAGTAGTTTTTGAATGGAGGGTGATGTCATTGGTGATCTCTAACATTCGAATCGGCTTATTTATTTTAGCAATCGTTTTTCTCGTTCTTGTGTTCTTTTACTGGAGAAACGAAGAGTTGTACGAGGAGAAAAAGCAACGTATTAGAAAGACTTGGTATGGGTTGTTTATAATATCAGTCACCGTGTATTTCATGATAAAAGGAATTGATTTAACCCTCTGGAAAAACCTTTTAATGTTCACTGCAATGGTTATTTTCGTTGATATCGCATTTATTTTAACACCAAATATTTCAGAAATATGGGGAGCGAAATTTAGCGATATCGGCAAGACTGTTCAATCGATAAAACGGTCATTAATTGCTTCTAAAGCAAGAGGAGAAATATACACAACAATTATTCAAAATGTCAATCCAGCAGTATTCGGTACAATGGAATGGCATACGGAAGAGGAATATACAAAGAGCTTAAACGCATTTTTAGATTCGTACGGAGAAAAGATTGGTGCGAAAATTGTTGTATTTGAAGCGGCAAAGGAATTAAATACAAACTTTCGTGGTATCCGTTCTCAATTTAGTATTATCGTTCCGTTAGAACACATTGAGCAATTGAATGAGCAGAAAGCGGTGCAAGTAGAAAATGTCGGAATAATACCAGCAAAAATGGTGAGTGATGTTTTCATTGTTATTGATGGGAAGAAAAATAACCTGCAAGATCGAGATTTTGAAAATGTATATAATTTAACAATACATCATAGTTATTTTAGTAAATAAGGACAGGATTTTCTTCTGTCCTTTTCACTTATACAGAAAGGACTTGTATAAAATCGGACAATCATTCCTACACTAGCACGTAGAGGTGATTGTAATGATAAAAGATTATGACAATGATTTTTTTAAAGAAGATAATGAAGATACAACAGATTTCTCGTTAATAAAAGGAGATACATTACAGCAAGTAGAAGAATTAGAAGAAGAATTAAAAAGAAAATGATACGTGTACACGCTGTCTACATTTGCGATATAATATAAATAGAAGATTGTATCTTTTTGAAAAGGGGGAGAAGAGATGGCTGAAGTAAACGTACAAAAGTCTTCATTTTTTAAAGAAAAAAAAGAAGAACCAAATACAGATTTCTCTCTTGTGAAAGGTGCATTAACGGAAAATATAAATCGGTTAGAGAAATTAATGAATAATGGTACTTCAAAATATATGAGAGCAAAAAAAACGAAAGAAAATGCATAGTGCATTTTCTTTCGTTTTTTTTATACGATTAAATATTTAAAGGGTGGATTTTAAAGGATGAAATAGAAAGGGAAAGTAACGAATCATGGTATAATGATAGCAGACTTACATATTATTTTGTCATTTTGAGAGGAGCTTAAAAATGTATTCTACTTTAGAACAATTAACAAAGCACCCTGTATTTTATCATTTTGCAGAAATTTCAAAGATTCCTAGAGGATCTGGTAATGAAAAGGAAATTAGTGATTATTTAGTTGGTTTTGCAAAAGAGCGTAACTTAGAAGTGATTCAAGATGAAGCAATGAATGTCATTATTAAAAAAGACGCAACTACTGGCTATGAAAATGTACCAGCTATTATCATTCAAGGCCATATGGATATGGTATGTGAAAAAAATCAAGCAACCGTACATGATTTTGAAAAAGATCCAATTGAATTACGAATCATTGGGGACATGTTATATGCAAATCAAACGACTTTAGGTGCTGATAATGGAATTGCAGTTGCGTATGCAATGGCTTTATTAGATGCATCAGACATTTCGCATCCAGCACTTGAAGTAGTTATTACTACTGAAGAAGAAACGACAATGGGCGGGGCTTTCGCTGTTGATGCAAATCACTTTGAAGGAAAGATTTTTATAAATATCGATTCTGAAGAAGATCATAAATTACTTGTCAGTAGCGCAGGTGGTGCGAAAGCTGTAGAAACAATTCCAGTAATATGGGATGAAGCGCCAGTGAATACGGATGCATACCGTCTATATGTTGGCGGTTTAAAAGGCGGACATTCTGGTATGGAAATTGATAAACAACGCGGTAATGCGAACAAAGTATTAGGACGAGTATTACGAGATTTATCAGCAAATATTCAATTTGAAATAAGTGAAGTTCACGGCGGATTAAAAACAAATGCAATTCCGCGTGAAAGTGTAGCTACAATTGTATTAGCTACAGAAGATGTAGAGAAAGTAGAAGAAAAACTAGAATCATGGACAAGAGTATTACAAGAAGAAATGCGTGCTGTTGATCCAGATGTTCATGTAACACTTACAAAATTGGATGAGAAAGTAGAAAAAGTATTTGCTAAAGAGACACAAAAGCAACTTATTTCATCATTATTCTTAATTCCGAATGGCATTCAAAGTATGAGCATGGATATTAAAGGTCTAGTAGAAAGTTCAACAAATTTAGGCGTTATTGAAACGTTGCAAGATGAAATTAAATTACGTAACGAAGTGAGAAGTTCTGTCAGTAGTTTAAAACAACATATTGCAAATGAAATTAAATGTATTGCCGAATTAGTTGGTGCAACATTTGAAATAGAGTCAGAATATCCAGAATGGCCATACAATCCGAATTCACAAATTCGTAATTTGTTTGAAAAAGTGCATCAAGAAAAATACAACAAGGATGCTGAAATATTTGCTGTACATGCAGGTATTGAATGTAGTGCATTCGTTCAAAAGATGCCTGACTTAGATGCAATTGCATTTGGTCCAGACATTTTTAACGTTCATACACCAGATGAACATATTAGTATTTCTTCTGTTGTGAATAATTGGGGATTCTTCGTTGATGTAATGAAGGGTACGAAAGAATTAGCTAAATAATATGGATGAAATGAAAAGTAGCCTATAAAACTTTATAGGCTACTTTTTTGTATTGATCTTTATTAGAAATTCTTTTTTACGTTAGTATTTAATTTTTACTTTTATTTCTAGAGGATATTGTACCAAAGATTGCTCCGGATATTGCACCGATTAAAGTCATAAAAATTGCACTCCATGCTGCAAATGACATTATTACACCTCCACATAATAAATTATTGTTTCTTAGCCTTTTGAATAGAAATGATAATTGCAACAACTATTAAGAAAATAAGAGGAGACCAAGAATAGAAAGACATGTAATATTCTCCTTTCAATATTAATTTTATAAATTAGTATAAATAAATTATCGCATTTTTAAAGAGTAAACATATAAAATATGCAATATTGCATATTGAATTGTAAAACTTATAGAAATGGAAACAGTTATTGAATAAAAATGCTAATTTATAAAGAAAGTAAGAATTTTTTTAAACCTTAAAAAGGGCAAACAATCAAAAAGCTCCTCTATCTTAAATAAGGTAGAGAAGCTTTTAAAATGATTTTTGTCTAATAAAAATGTATCCAATATTTTTTTACTGATGAGATAAATGTAAATTATTTTGAGATTTTAAAGCTGCCCCCATAATAATAATTTTCTCCAAGTTTCATAACGGCTACATATGTTCCTGGATTATAAACCTTAGTAATAGGTGTTACAAATCTACCATAATTATGTTTTAAACCTGAGTCATAAATGGTTTTATATCTATGCAAGTTTATTTCATTATTTTCATTTTCACTCAATTGATATATTTTTACAATACCAGTATCTTTACCACCAGTATATATATTAACATCGAATGTATCTCCATGCTTTAAGTCACCAACTGCTAACTCTTCTATAAAATCTGCATTATGATGTAATAAAAAATAGCTTTGCCACCGCCAATTATCTAAAATTCGTGATTCTTTTTGTGTAAGTTGCGATTCAGCAGACACAGGTGTGATTGTACTAATTGTATTTGAAAATAAAAATCCTCCAACAGTCAATGCACCAATAATTGTTGATTGCCTTAAAAGTTTCATGTTCTAAACCTCCTATTTACTTAAGGATTCAGAAATCGTTTTTGTGAAAAACTAGCTGTGAAATCTAATGGATGATAATATCTTTTATAATCATATTAACATTTGTTGATTTATCAGACAAATTAATAAATAATAAAACTATATCGAGGGAGTGAAGGCTAATATAAGAAAGAAGTTAGATGTATAGCTAAGAAATCTTTATTATATGTAATTGGGATTTGTTATTTGAAAACTCGATTGTTTTAATGCTGAAATTTCAATTCATACTTCAAGTTTCAGTACATAATTTTACAATTTGACTTATATAATTTATCACGATATGATTCCTTTATAATAAAAGAAAGGCTTGAAGACAATGATTCGTCGTTTGAGAAAGCTAAAAAATGTAGCAGTCGTAGTAAGCTTCTAAGTAAATAGCAAAATATATAATACTTAGAAGCGAGGAATAAAGTTATGAAGCATCCATTATTTAATCATTGGTCAGAAACAAAGTATTTAAAAGATATAGTAACAAATTCACTCATTGAGGTAGGAGAGTACTCCTATTATTCAGGTTATTATGGTCATCAAAATTTTGAAGATGGCTGTGTAAGGTATTTGTGGGGGGATGCTAAGTCCCGAGCGCTGTTCAATCCAATTGAACAGATGGGATGGCATCTTGATAAACTCATTATTGGGAACTATGTTTGTATTGCGAGTGGAGTAGTCATTTTAATGGGTGGTAATCATAATCATCACTCAGAATGGATTACAGTATATCCATTCGCTGAGCAAATTGAGCATTCATATGAACCGAAGGGCGATACAGTCATTAAAAGTGATGCTTGGATTGGAATGAATGCTATTATTATGCCTGGCGTTATAATCGGTGAAGGGGCAATCGTTGCAGCGGGATCTGTCGTAAGTAAAGATGTTCCGCCGTATACAATAGTTGGTGGAAATCCTGCTAAGGAAATAAAGAAACGATTCACTGATACAGAAATGAAAATGCTAATGGAAATGCGTTGGTTTGATTGGGATAGAGAATTAGTTGAGAAGGCAATGCCGCTTTTATCTAGTTCATCTATTGAATTATTATATGATTTTTATAACAAGGAAGTAAAAAATAGATAGATCTGTGAGGGAAACTACATTCTATATAGGATGTAGTTTTTTTATTATAAAAAATTAATAGTCTAGACTAAGGAAAATTCATCTCTGGTATGAGTATAGTAAATAGCTGAATTAAATAATTAAAATCCTTGATAGCTAATAAAACCAGTGTGTCTCGATATTTAATCGGGATACACTGGTTTTATTTTTTGTAAATATGGAACAAACGCATTATTTAGATTGTCTATTCATTGTAATCCTAAAAAATATATTGGAGGTAAGAGGATTGAAAGGAATGTTTTACAAAAAATTCATTGTAATAGTAACAGTGCTTACACTATTTTGTAGCATAATTGTTACATCTGGAAGAGCAACAGCGGAAACAGTCCCTGTTTTAGATGTAGAAGCAGGATCAGCAATTTTAGTAGAAGCGAATTCCGGAAAAATTTTATATCAAAAAAATGCGGATGAATCACTAGCAATTGCTAGTATGACAAAAATGATGAGTGAATATTTAGTTCATGAAGCGGTGGATAAAGGAAAACTTAAATGGGATCAAAAAGTTAAAATCTCTGAATATGCACATAAGATTTCACAAGATCGCTCATTATCAAACGTTCCATTAGAAAATGGTGGCTCTTATACAGTAAAAGAGTTATATGAGGCAATGGCAATTTACTCTGCAAATGGTGCAACAATTGCTTTAGTTGAAGAAATTGCTGGAAAAGAAGCCGATTTCGTGAAAATGATGAATGATAAGTCAAAAGAGTTTGGAATGAAAAATTATAAATTTGTAAACTCTACAGGCTTAACAAACTATGATTTAAAAGGATATCACCCAGAAGGGACAACTCCAGACGAGAAAAATAAAATGTCCGCAAGAGATTGTGCGATTTTAGCGCAACGTCTTATTCAAGATTTCCCAAAAATGTTAGATACAGCAAGAATTCCCAAAAAAACATTCCAAAAGGGTGGCAAGTATCCAATTGATATGGTGAATTTTAACATGATGTTAAAAGGTTTAATTAAGCAATACGAAGGTGTAGATGGGTTGAAAACAGGAACTACTCCAGAAGCCGGTGATTGCTTCACTGGTACAGTAGAAAGAAACGGTATGCGTCTAATATCTGTAGTGATAAAAGCAAACTCCCATACAGCACGTTTTGATGAAACGAAGAAATTATATGATTATGGATTTGCGAATTTTGAAGTGAAGAATATCTACGGAAAAGATTCAGTAGTAAAAGGGCATGAAACTTTGCGAGTTGCAAATGCAAAAGACAAAGATGTAGTAGTTCAAACGAAGCAAGCTGTTTCACTTCCAATACCAAAGAGCAATAAAGATGTTTATAAAAAAGAATTTAAAGTATCGAATAAAGAACAAGAAGCGCCTATTAAAAAAGGTGTAACAATAAGTAAAATGATTATCTCGCCTAAAGATAATACAGATCCTGGGTTCTTATCAGGTAAATCATTACAAATAGACCTTGTAACAAAATCTGATGTAGAACAAGCAAATTGGTTTACACGTTTTATGCGCCAAATTGGATCTTTCTTTAGCAGTATATGGGATAGTGCGGTTGATATAGTAAAAAGCTAACTTTATAAGATAAAACTAAAAATTAATCTGAAATACAGAGTTTCAAAGTATTATGGATTTTTATGTAGATAGCTTGGAATGGTAGATTGCATTAATTCTCAAATTTGGCTCTTCAGAACTATTTGTAGTGGTAGTGCTATCAAGCTAAATTAAATTTGTATCTATATAATCAAAAAACGCTATTCTTTTTGTAGAAATATACAGAAAGGATGGCGTTTATTATGTATTTTTTGATTCAAAGCATTCTAGTACAAAGTTAGTTTAATAAAGTTACATGAAGAAAAAAATCCATTTTTTCATTAAATGACAATAAAAAAATAATACCCGGTACGTATTTCTGTAATTAGATTTTATAAAAATTTAATAAAATCTTTTCTTTGTATTAAATATTTTGTTTTAAATTATGTATATAAAGAAATGGAGGTCAAATTAACTTTGTACTGCTTATATTAGGAATTTAAAGAAACAATATGTACAATTCTCCCACTACATTCGTATAGTGGCCTTTACGAACAGCAAAATCTACAATTTACAAGGAGAACATTTTATGAGTAAGAGAATAAAAGAATTAGATTCTATACGAGGGTTAGCGGCACTTACTGTGGTATTTGGACATTTTTGTTTAATGCTACCATCGTTGCCTAATTCTATTAAATTTTCCCCGCTTAGGTTTTTATGGGCGGGTGGGGAAGCTGTTATCGTTTTTTATGTACTAAGTGGTTTTGTGTTATCTATGGCACTTTATCATTCAAAAACAAATTATTGGGGATATTTAATTAAGAGATTTGTAAGAATCTATATTCCTTATTATTTTTGGATAATCGTTACCTTTGTTTTATTTATTTTATTTTCGTCGTATGAAGTGGTAGGACTACGGGATTGGTTCTATGATAGGTGGCAAGGGTCTATAACAAAATTAGATATTCTAAACCACTTTTTGCTTCTTAATAACTTTTTTACGGAAAATTATAATCCAGTTATTTGGTCATTGGCTCAAGAAATACGTATATCTATTGTGTTTCCTTTATTATTCCTTCTTTTTTATAAACTGAATTGGAAGAAAACGGTACTATTTGCTTTGAGCCTTTCTTTCATTAGTGTTTTTCTTAATATGTTGCATATTGGGAAAGCTGAAGGATTTTATAATGGTTATGCTGATACACTGCATTTTACATCTATGTTTATGGTTGGAATGTTACTTTTTAAGTATCAGGAAAAACTTATTTACTCATATAGGAATATGAAAAAATTTAAAAAAGGATTTCTTATTGCATTAGGGATTATTTTATATTTATATTCCATTTTAATTTATGGTTTTTCCCGTAATGATACTACTTTCTTATTAAAAGATTGGGGTGTCGTAATGGGGGTTAGTATATTTATTATAATGGCTATGAGTAACCTAAAAGTAAAAGCATTTTTAAATAAGAATGTATTTGTATATTTAGGAGAAATTTCATACAGTATCTATTTGTGTCATTTTCCAATCATGATGGTACTATTTAAACTTTTGTATACAAAGATACCTATCTTTTTCCTTCTTACTTTGTGCATTGCAATGACACTGCTTTTTTCTATAATTTCGTATCATTTAATCGAAAAGAAATGTATAAACTGGGCAAAACAAAGAACAACCAATTTTTTGAAAAAAGTATAATTCCTAGAGAGATTTTATTTCTTTAGTAAATATACGAAATTGACCGATTCCTAAGTATACTTAGGAATCGGTCAATTTTGAATTCTAAATGTAAATATAGTAAAGTGGAATATAATTGAAATCGAAAACCACTTAGAAATAACAATTACGGTGTGAGCTATTGTATAGTATAGATATGGTTAATAATAAAGGGGGACTACATATGTGGAAGCGATTTGTATCGATTGGTGATAGTTTTACAGAGGGCATAGGGGATGAAGTTGAGGGAATAGCATTAAAAAGCTGGGTAGATCATTTTGTTCAACTCTGTGTAAACGATATAGAATATGCTAATTTTGCAAAACGTGGGTTGGTAACTAAAGAAATTCGCTCACAGCAATTGGAAAAGGCATTAACGTTTAATCCAGATTTGGTTAGTTTAATTGCAGGTGCAAATGATGTATTAAAAGGACGTTGGAATCATCAAGAATATAAGAACGAAATGGAATTTATGATAGATACATTAAGTAAAACAGATGCTGATATTATTATAGCAAACCTTCCAGATTTTACAGTTCGGCTACCTATTTCTTCTGAAAAAAAACAAGTGTTAAAAGAACAATTATTAGAGGCAAATGAAATTATTCTTTCACTGAGTAGAGAGTATAAGCTTCATCATGTTGACTTTTGGAATCATCATTTAGTAAACGATAATACGCTTTGGTCTACGGATTTGATTCATCCAAACTCAAAAGGATATGTAAAAGTTGCTGAATTGATTTTTAGTAGTTTGCCTGTACATGACTCTTCTAAATAAGCTTTAGAATGAACGCATCGAATCCCCTGTCGCATACAGCGCAGGGGTTTTGATGCGAAATAGAAGGATATAAAGCGCCTATAAATTATACTTTCAGTAATTCTTTTTATTGTTTATACTTAGTTATTTTCTATTGTAGGACCCTTAGTATAAGGGGTCTTTTTTGTTTCAAATATTTACAAAAA
This sequence comes from Bacillus sp. RC251, assembly GCF_044908765.1. Lineage (NCBI taxonomy): Bacteria > Bacillati > Bacillota > Bacilli > Caryophanales > Bacillaceae > Bacillus > Bacillus sp. RC251. The sequence continues at coordinate 1,468,794 of NZ_JBIYDP010000001.1, forward strand.
AGATAAGAGCGGAGAACTCAAACTAAAAGGTATTTTAAATAAAATTGTTAAAACAGCACTAATAATGACACCGATTGCTAAATAGATCCGCTTTTTTATTTGTAAGAATTTTAAAATCTTCCCCTTCGAATGCATCTGAACCATAAATTAATTTCTTTTGTAAATATGGAACAATCTCATTACTTACACTGTCTATTAAGCGTTACACCATTTTTTATTTAATATATCAAGAAAGGAATAAATATTTTTAACTAAGGGAGAAGATTGAATTGAAAAAATTATGGATGTTGGTTTTCTTTTGTTTTGCAGTTATGTTGGTAGGATGTAATAAAAACGAACCGCCAAAACAAGCATTTGAAGAATATATAAATTTATGGAATGATAAAAAATTCGCAAATATGTATGATCATTTATCAGAACATGCCCAAAAAACGATTTCTAAAAAGGAATTCACCGAGAAATATCAAAAAATTTATGAAGGTATTGGCGTTAAGAATTTAAAAATTAAAACGAAAGGAGAGAATGCTAAAGATAAAGAACTTTTTCTTTTTGAAGTTAAGATGGATACGGATGGAGGAACAGCTTCATTTATTCATGAAGCAAAACTTGTGAAAGAAAAAGAATCTTGGAAAATAGATTGGACACCAGATTTCATTTTTCCAGGTATGAAAAAAGATTACAAAGTACGTATGCAAATAGAACAAGGAAAACGCGGAGAAATATATGATCGAAATGGGAAGGGTCTAGCAACGAATGGTAAAGCGACTGAGGTTGGAATTATTCCAGAGAAACTAGGCGAAACGGCAGCGCAAACAAAAGAAATAGTAGCACAGTTACTGGATATGTCTATAGAAGAGGTCAATCAGAAGCTTACAGCGAAATGGATAAAACCAGACTCCTTTGTACCAATTGGGATTTTAAAAGAGGGAACTAGACAGAATGATTATATTGAATTAGAAGGAGTATCATCTCGCCCAGTAAATATTCGTACGTATTCATTAGGAGAAGCAGCGGCACACTTAACTGGATATATAGGAAAGGTGAATGCAGAGGAGTTAAAATCGCTTCAAAAAAGAGGTTATCAAGCTGATGATTTAGTAGGTAAGACAGGTTTAGAGAAAGTATTAGAGAATAAATTGCGTGGCGAAAAAGGTGGACGCGTATTTATAGAAGATGAGAATGGAAAAGAGATTAAAAATGTAGCAAAAAAAGAAGCAAAAGAAGGGGAAAACGTTACGTTAACAATCGATGCTGCAATTCAAGAAAAAATCTTTAATGAGATGAAAAATGAAGCAGGATCTAGTGCAGCGGTCAATCCTAAAACAGGTGAAACTATTGCACTTGTAAGTAGCCCTGCTTATAATCCAAATACAATAGTTAGAGGAGCATCAAAAGCCCAACGAGAAGCATGGAATAACGACTCGAAACTACCAATGATGAATCGTTTTACACAAGCATTTGTACCAGGTTCCGTATTTAAAACGATTACTGGTGCAATTGGTTTGGAAACAAACACTATAAACCCTAAGGAAGAATTTAAAATTCAAGGATTAAAGTGGGCAAAAGATTCATCTTGGGGAAATTATTATGTAACACGTGTGAAGGAAGCTAGTCCAATTGATTTTGATAAGGCAATGAAGTACTCTGATAATATTTATTTTGCTCAACAAGCTTTGAAAATGGGAAAAGATCAGTATGTAAATGAATTTAAGAAATACGGATTTCATGAAAAATTACCAATCGAATACGAATTTCCTATTTCAATCATTGCAAGAGATGGGATAAAAAATGATATTCAACTAGCAGACACGGGATATGGACAAGGACAAGTATTAATGACACCACTTCATTTAGCATTAACATATGCACCGATTGTGAATGAAGGGAATATTCCATCGCCTCATCTTTTAAAAGAAGCAAAAGTAGCGGGGAATTGGAAAGAAAATGTGGTTTCTAAAAAGAATCAAGAGATATTAAAGAGCGCATTAATAAAAGTCATTAATGACCCTGATGGCGCGGGGAGAATTGCTAAGGTTGATGGTATAACTCTTGCTGGTAAAACCGGTACAGCAGAACTGAAGGAGTCGAAAGAAGCAGACGGAAAAGAACTTGGATGGTTTGCAGCTTTTGATGCAAATGCGCCCGACATGATCGTTACCATGATGATCGAAGATGTAAAAGGAAGAGGGGGGAGTAACGTTCCAGGCGAAAAAGTAAAACATGTTTTTCAGAAAAAATAAGTAACTATAAGGTGAAATCTTTTACTACATTCATTGTTTGCTTAACACGAAGGTATAAAGTGAGCAATACAAAGAACAATTAAGTTTCGAAAAAGCATTCTCCTTAATCGAGAATGCTTTTTTGTTGTGGCTGAATAAAGATAATAACACATCTTTGTTTTCATTTTTGAAAGGTTGGTATTGCTAATAGTAAATAGAAGAGTAAAACAAATTGAAAAGGACAAGTGAGGGGGAATTATAAACGTTAACAAAACAGTTATTTAGTAAAACATAAATAGAGCACACAAATAAGTATGCTCTAAGAAAAAAGGTGATACAAGTGGAGTGTTGCGTGAAATGCACAAATAATAATCAGATTTTTTATGAGTGTATTTTTAACATTGTATGCTTTACTTGTTTTTTCGGAGCCTGTCATGTAAAAGAATGTATAGATGATTATTTTATGAAAGTAATTGCACACCTTTACATTTTTAGGAGGATTTTTTTATTAAAAAAAGATAAAGAACGGAACAAATGAAACTTGTATCTTGTCTATATATTGAAACCATAATAAAAGTGAGGGCAGTTTTATCTTTATTCAAATAAGTTCGAGGTGTGGAAATGGAAGAGACGTTTATTGAAAAGTGTATTCATGATGAGCTTGACTATGTTATAAAAGACTATTGGCAAGATGTATGGAATTATTCATTTATTATTACGAAAGATCCACACTTATCAGATGATATCACGCAAGATGTATTTATAAAGGTATTTAAAAATTGGAATTCATTTCGAAAGGAGTCATCTATTAAAACGTGGATATTAAAAATTACAAGAAATACAGCAATAAACTATTTGAAATCCTCCTATTTTAAAAGGATATCATTAGTAGGTTTTTTTAGTGATGATAAGCAATCTCCATCGGCAGAAAAAGAATTTTTTAATCAAGAGGAAATGAATGAAGTGTGGGATGTTGTATTAAAACTACCTAAAAAACACCGTGAAATAATAATTTTAGACGCGAAATATGAATTATCTTATGAAGAAATGGCCGAAACACTAGGAGTATCCATTGGAACTGTAAAATCTAGATTAAGCCGAGCGAGAAGTAAGGTTTCAAAATTAATAGGGGAGGGTAGTAGTGATGAACAATAAACAAAATCCTGACTGGTATAAACAATTAAAAAAAGGCCCAATGGAGAATCGTAAAGATGAAGAAGAGTTTATTTTTAAAATAAAGCAGTCTATATATGAAAATAATGAAGCGGATCTTGTAAAACATAAAAGACCGTTTCGTAAAAGAGCATTGCCTATAGTAGTTGTTTTGGTTTGTACAATGTTATTTGTTATCGTTCAACAACCATGGCTTGATGATAATAAATCACCGGTCCAAAGTAGTACACAAATTAAGCCTAAAACTAAAGATGAGTCTGCTCAAGATCCAACATTAAAACAATTTATGAATGAATTATATCAAAGTACAAATTCAAAAAATGAAAATGACTTGTATAGAGCGTTAAATGATGAAGTTCTATTTAAAGGGAAGAGTTATAAGAAGGATGAATTGAAGTTTGATGAAGATATTTTTCATGAGTTGCAAGTCGCTCTTACAATGGGGGGAGAATTTGCAAATGATACAAAAAAAGTATACAAAGTACCAAGTGGATTGACAGAAAGTAACGAACCAAAACAAGCGCATTATATATATGCAACTGTTACTGGAAATAAAACGAAAATTTTAGCTGAACCAAAGCGAGAATCACAAGTTTTATATGAAGTATCTAATGAAATGGTAAAAGCTTGGATTCCAGAAAAAGTGCAGAATAATGGATATATAAAAGTATCGACAATTAGCGGTAATACTGGATATGTACAAAAAGAGTATGTTTTAACTGATATTAAATATTCTTTCATGTTCGAAAAGGATCATGAAGGTAAATGGAAAATAATGAATATAGATTCTATATGGTAAAGAGGAAGGTTCACTTTAATGAACCTTCCTCTTTGTTTTTATTCTCTTATTGAAGAGTATTCCAGTACTCTAAAATTTCTGATGTAACGAGAGCAGCAATGTTTTTTTCTGAATTACTACCAGGAATAACGACAGAAACGGCAATTTGTGGATCTTCCGTAGGAGCATATGCAATGAAAAGAGAATGGTTTATCATTCTTTCTTGCTCATTCGGAGCACCTGTTATGCCTGTTTTACCTGCGACATGAAAGGGTAAGTTTTTAATTTCCTCTATATTTTGGCTCATCCCACCTTGCACGACACTCCAAAATTTCACCGGGTAACGATTTGAACTTTCTAAAATTGGTTTAAACTTTTTGGTTTCCTTACCATTTTGATCAATAATAGCACTTAAGATTTGAGGTTTATATTTATCACCTTTACTTGCTAAAGTTGCTGCATATTGAGCAAGTTGAAGAGGCGTGTGTACTTCATTTCCTCCCCAAGAGGCATTTAATAAGGCGGAGATACCATTTTCAAACTTGTTTGTTGGATGAAATTCATATTGTCCGTCTTCTTCAAAAGGTAAATCAACCCCGGTTTTAGAACGAAGGCCGAATTGTTTTAAATACTCTGTCCATATATGTGCAACTTTTTCTATATTCCCATTATTTTGGTTGAATAAGGGTAGAGCTACTTTTGCTGTCATAAATGTGTTAGATGAATTAATGATAGCCTGCCTCGGTGTAATCTCACCTGTTGGAGTTCCAGGTGCATTCGTAATGTTATTTTGATTATCATATTGAAAAGTACCTTTATCTAAATAAGTATCTTCAGGTTGAAAAAGCTTTTCGTTTAATCCAATTAAAATAGTAAGTGGCTTTATAGTTGAGGCCATATTTACATAAGATTCACCATACTTTAATTTTTGAATTGCTTTATTTTGCGAAAGTGATTTGATGTTTTCTTTTTTAGATGATACTTGTTCATATAATGTATTTGGATCAAACACTGCTGAGTTGGCCATAGTTAAAATTGCGCCAGTTTTCACATCGGTTACCACAACGTAACCAGCATTAACATCAGTTATTTTCTTGATTTGAGATCTTAATGCTTCCTCTGTTTTTTGCTGCAACTTAGAGTCTAAAGCTAGCCGGATATCTTTTCCTTTTTGTACTTTTTGAATGTTCCATAAGAACTTTTTATTATTCATTTTAAAAATAAGAGTTTTTCCGGGTTTTCCTTTTAAATCATTTTCATATTGCAGCTCAATCCCGCTTTTTCCAACGGGTCCATACTTAGAATTAAGGTCATTTTCTACATACCCAATTAGCTGTGAACCAACTTCGTGTTTAGGATAATATCGAATCCATTCATCTTTAATTATTACATTATTGGGTTTGTTCTTGTTTATGAATGTAAGTTCACTCTCATTTATGTCAGAGTATAACGGTAAATCATTCATAGTCTGCTTTTTACAAGATTGTTGTAATTGTGATTTTATGTCCTCTGCCGAAATGTCATGTTGAAACTCGTTTGAAAATTGTTTAAAAAAAGCTAATGTGTTTGATGTATCTTGATTCGATACCTTTTCATCATTAGAAGTGCAATATAGAGACTTAATTTTCTTATTTGTAGCTAGTATTACACCATTTTGATCGGAAATTTTTCCTCTTTCAGCTGAAGAAGTTGCGATAGTAATTGAGATGAAGTTGATTTTTAATAAAATTAGTAAAATCAAACCTACAATAGAAAGAACCGCAAAAAATCTCCATCTTTTTATATGTAACATATAACCCTCCCTTATGTAGCCTATTTCATCTTATAGTTAATTATTTTTTTTGTAAATGTGGAACAATTTTATTATTTAGGTTGTCTATTAAGTATAACAGCATGAAGAAAGGAATAATTAGTATGAAAAGTTACTAGCAAGTCTATGTGTAAGCTTAATATGAGTCATTATACAGTTTAGCATTTCTAATGCAAGCAATAAAAAAATAGAGAGAAAAACAGGAAAGGGGATTTATCAATTACGCGGCTAAACGAAGAAGGCTTGATGCTTACAAGGATGTAGAAAAAAAGATAAGACACTATTTATAACTGAATGGTGATTTCTAATATATAGGGAACGTATTTATTTACTAAGTATTAGTGAGGAGTTCCGGAAGAATTATATGGAGGATTTATGAAAAAACAAAAAGAAACAAAGCAGCAGACATATATATCTATTCGATTAAATATAATGTTCCTTTGCATATTTCTACTATTCTCAGCCATTATTATGCAGCTAGGAAAAGTACAAATCGTTGAGGGAGAGGCTTATAAGAACCAAGTGGAGAGCAGTCAAAATGAAACAACTAGTATACCAGTTCCACGTGGACAAATACTAGATCGAGAAGGGAAAACAGTCGTTAATAATAAATCTCTTCGTACGATTACGTATACAAGGGTAAAGGGAATTACTAGTGAAGATATTTTAAAAACAGCAAACAACTTAGCGAAAGTACTTGAAATGTCTGAACAAGATATAAATAAATTAACAGATATCGATAAAAAAGATTTTTGGATGCAGTTGAATACGAAACGTGCGGAGACGATGATTACTAAAAAAGATATAGAAAAGTTAAAAGATAAGGGAATAGAAGGAAAAGAGTTAGATAAAAAAATAGAAGACTTAAGACGAAGTCGTGTTACAGAATTAGAATTGGCAGAATTAACAGCACAAGATTTAAAGGTGTTAGCTATTAAAAGTAAAATGAGTTCAGGTTATCAACTAACACCACAAATTATAAAAAAAGATGTAACAGATCAAGAGTATGCGCGAATAAGTGAAAGCCTTGCTGAGTTTCCAGGAGTAGATGCAACAGTTGATTGGGAACGTAATTATGTAAATGGTAATCTATTTCGTTCCGTGTTAGGTAATATTACGAGTAGTGAAGAAGGATTACCGAAAGAAAACTTAGATTCTTATTTGGTACGTGGATATAACCGAAATGATCGTGTAGGAAAAAGTTATATTGAACAACGATATGAAGATGTCTTGCACGGTGCAAAAGAAGAAGTGAAAAACATTACTGATAAATCAGGAAACATTATAAACACAGAAATAATCTCTAAAGGAAAAAGTGGTAATAGTTTAACATTAACGATTGATATGGAATTACAAAAGAAAGTGGAAGAAAGTATAGAGAAAAATTTGAGAGCGTTTAAGAGTTCAGAGCCACTGTTGGACCGAGCTTTTGTCGTCATGACGAATCCAAATAACGGACAGATTTTATCTATGGCAGGCAAAAAGATTGTAGAAAAAGAAGGGAAAATAGAGATTGAAGATTTGGCATTAGGTAACATGACAACCTCGTATGAGCTAGGGTCAGCTGTAAAAGGTGCAACTTTATTAACTGGATATGAGACAGGGGCAATACAGCCAGGAGATCAATTTTATGATGCACCTATGAAATTTAAAGGTACACAAGCTAAGAAATCGTGGAATGTATCCGGATTTGGTAATATTAATGATTTACGAGCGCTACAAGTATCTTCGAATGTATACATGTTCCAGACAGCTTTAAAAATTGCGGGAGTTAATTACGTACCAAATGGTTCGTTGGATATAAAACAAGGAGCATTTGATACGATGCGCTATTATTTTAAACAATTTGGATTAGGAGTTCCAACAGGTATTGATTTACCGAATGAAATAATTGGACAAACTAGAAAAGTAGATAGTCAGCCTGGGTTTTTACTAGATTTTTCTATCGGGCAGTATGATACGTATACACCGTTGCAATTGGCGCAATATATTTCAACGATTGCTAATGGCGGTTATAGAATGCAACCTCAAATTGTACAAGAAATACGAGAGCAATCAATAAAAGAAGAAGAGGTTGGCAAAGTTATACGCTCTATAGAGCCTGTCGTATTAAATCGAATTGATATGAAGACAGAACATATTGATCGGATAAAAGAAGGGTTTAGATGGGTATTCCAAGAAGGTGATGGAACTGGCGTGAAGTATTTCAAAAACGCGCCATATAAACCAGCAGGAAAGACAGGGACAGCTCAAACTGTATATGGTGGAGATGATCCAATTGGTAGAAATGCAAAAGGAGAACGTATGGAATGCTACAACTTAACGTTAGTTGGATATGCTCCATATGATAATCCAGAAGTAGCATTTTCTGTAGTAGTTCCATGGCTTCATAACGATAAAAGTGGAATTAATTCTATAATTGGAAAAGAAGTTTTAGATGTATACTTTGATTTGAAAAAGCAACGTATACAAGGTGAAACTGCTAGTACAGAGAGTTCGAATCAAAACCATTAATAATTTGTGTACTTTTCTCAGGGGAAGAGTTCCTGTTTATATAAAAGCCTTTATAAGTTAAAGAAAAAGTAAGATTTGAAATAAGAGTTAGTTGCTATCATAGTTGCTATCTCTTATTTTTGTTAATATTTTGGTTACTAATTAAAAAAGGTTTTAAATTTATGGAACAAACTTGTTTCTTAGATGGTCTATTATGTGTACGTATAAAAACAGGTATTCAAATAGATACATTGTATTGAATTTACTACTTGTTTTCAGTATTGAAAATTTGAAAGGAATGATGATTTTGAAAAATAAGAGGATGCTAAAAATAGGAATATGCATTGGTATATTAGGTATAAGTCTTACAAGCCTAGAAACTTTTACAGGAGGGGCATTGCAAGTTGAAGCGAAGGAAAAGACAGGGCAAGTTAAACATAAAAAGCATGCGACATATAAAGAATTCTCTCAACTTGAGAAAAAATTTGATGCTCGATTAGGTGTGTATGCTATTGATACGGGTACACATCAAACAATAGCTTATCGACCTAACGAAAGATTTGCCTTTGCATCAACCTACAAGGCGTTAGCCGCAGGAGTATTGCTACAGCAAAACTCAACTAATAAATTAAATGAAGTTATCACTTATACGAAAGATGACTTAGTGGAATATTCACCTGTTACAGAGAAACATGTAGATACCGGAATGACACTAGGAGAAATTGCTGAGGCCGCCGTTCGTACCAGTGATAATACTGCAGGGAACATTTTATTTAATAAAATAGGTGGACCTAAAGGATATGAAAAAGCGCTTAGACAGATGGGTGATCGGATTACTATGGCTGATCGCTTTGAGACAGAGTTAAACGAGGCTATTCCAGGAGATATTCGTGACACTAGTACAGCGAAAGCAATTGCTACGAATCTGAAAGCTTTAACGGTCGGAAATGCGCTTCCAGCTCATAAACGTAACATTCTTACAGAGTGGATGAAAGGAAATGCTACAGGAGACAAACTTATTCGTGCAGGCGTACCAACTGACTGGATAGTTGGAGATAAATCAGGAGCTGGAAGTTATGGGACACGAAATGATATTGCTATTGTTTGGCCTCCGAATAGAGCACCTATTATCATCGCAATTTTATCTAGTAAAGATGAGAAAGAGGCTACCTATGATAATCAACTAATTGCAGAGGCAGCTGAAGTTATAGTTAAAGCTCTTAAGTGATAATCTCTCAATTCTTTATTTAATGTAATTGAAAATATGAACTTGGAAAGCGATTCTTTTTAATGTGAAAAGAATCGCTTTTTTGTATTTCTATAATGAATAGTAAGTATATAAGCAAAAATTATTATTTCATGGACAATTTATCCCCTAAAGTGCATGAGGGAAATTTTCTCCTGTGGTGTTCGTAGCAATAATATTATTATGTATACGATAATAATATTTTGGAGTAGTTAAGCTAGATACTCTTATATGGATATGTAATTTTACATATCCATATAAAAGACACATATGTGCTAATCACTATTAAATTATATTAAAATCATTTTTAGGTAAGGGGATTCATATAGATTTAAAGGAATCAAAGAATTTTTATGTTTAATTATCATAGTATAATTATTTCACTTTATGAAATGAAATTTGTATATAACTTTTTTAAATATAATATTTTTAAATTTGAATAATAAATATCTGAAAAATCAAATTTAATCAATGTGATTTTCAGGTTTACTTATGAAAAACATAGTGTTTAAAATGAGGGGGAAGTAAGGTCCTTATATTCTTTCAAAAATAAATAAAAAACGAGATGGAATTACTTTTTTGAAAAAATCTCTATCCTTAAGTATGTGTGAAGAAATCCTAACGTTAGGTTGTACAACATTTACGATTAAAACTGTAAAAAACAATAGTGAAGAGGTGTACGGAATGAAGAATAAAATTATGACAGGATTTTTAATAACATCAATCGTTACTGGAGCGACTATTCCTATCAATACTCTCGCAATGCCAATCGTTCAGGCAGAAACGAAACAAGATAATATAGATATTTCCTCAGCATTACGAAAAATAGGTGCACACTCCAAATTAACACAAACCTTTATAGATGGAGCCTTAGCAAGTCCGAATGTGCAACTTGAAGAAGTTCCATCTTTAAATACAACTCAATTTCTAATTAAACAAGATATGAAAGAGTGGTCATCAGAACTATATCCAAAATTAATTCTATTAAATTCAAAAAGCAAAGGATTTGCAACCAAATTTAATAGCTATTATCCAACATTAAAAGGATTTGTAGATAATAAGGAAGATAAAGAAGGGTTTTTAGATAGACTGGAAGTTCTTCAAGATATGACTATAACAAACCAAGAAAACGTGCAACGTCAGATTAATGAGTTAACAGATCTTAAACTACAGGTAGATAAGAAACTGAAAAATCTTGATACAGATGTGATAAAAGCACAGAGTGTACTTAGTTCAGAGGGAACAGGAAAAATAGACAAGTTAAAAAATGAAATGCTAAATACAAAAAAATCAATTCAAAATGATTTACAGCAAATAGCATTATTACCAGGAGCTTTAAATGAACAAGGGCTAAAGGTATTCCAAGAAATTTATAGTCTATCAAAAGATATCATTGAACCGGCTGCTCAAACCGCAGTAGTGGCGTATAACAAAGGAAAAGAAATAAACAATGCTATTGTAGAAGCAGAGAAGAAAGCAGAGCAAGAAGCAACAGAAAAGGGAAAATCAGTTATAGAAATTGAAGCTGCCAAAAAAGAAGCACGTGAAGCGATAGAGAAAAGTAAAAAAGGTGAAATTGCTGCAGCTGCAGTTACAAAAACGAAAGAGTATGATCTTATGAAAGTGATTGATCCTGAAAAAATTAAAAAAACATATAGTACCTTTGCCGAAATTAATAAACTAACAGCAGAGCAAAGAGCATATTTAAATGATTTAGAGAAACAAAATCAAAAATTATATGACTTAACAACTAAATTAACAGTAGCAGATTTACAAAAATCAATGATTCTTTTCATGCAAAATGATTTGCATACATTTGCTAATCAAGTAGATGGAGAGATTGAGCTAATGAAACGTTATAAAGAGGATTTGAATCTAATAAATAATAGTATTACAAAATTATCGAATGAAGTTGATACGAATAACACTCAGTCTCAAAAAGATACATTAAGACGACTAAAGAATGTAATAAATCAACTCGAAGAACAAGTTAATAAATTTCAATATTAAGAAATTAGGTTTAACAAAAAATTATAATGCAACTGAAAATAAGGAGGAGAATCAAATAATGAAATTTCCATTTAAGGTCATAACTTTGGCCACTTTAGCAACGGTTATAACTGCTACGAATGGTAGTACTATTCATGCACTTGCACAAGAACAGACAGCACAAGAACAGCAAATAGAAAATTATGCGTTAGGACCTGAAGGGTTAAAGAAAGTATTGGCTGAAACAGGCTCTCATATTCTTGTAATGGATTTGTACGCAAAAACAATGATTAAGCAACCGAATGTAAATTTATCCAACATTGAATTAGGTTCAGGAGGGGGAGAATTAATTAAAAACATTCACCTGAATCAGGAACTGTCACGAATCAATGCAAATTACTGGCTAGATACAGCGAAGCCAAACATTCAAAAGACAGCACGTAATATTGTAAATTATGATGAACAATTTCAAAATTATTACGACACACTAGTAGATACTGTAAAAAAGAAAGATAAGGCGGGCCTCAAAGAAGGAATAGGGGATTTAATCGGTACAATTCATACAAATTCAAATGAAGTTACGGAAGTTATTAAGATGTTAGAAGCTTTCAAAACAAAGTTGTATACAAATACTGTAGATTTTAAAAATAATGTTGGAGGTCCAGATGGACAAGGGGGATTAACGGCTATATTAGCGGGAAAACAAGCACTAGTCCCACAACTTCAGGCCGAAATTGAGAATTTACGTTCTACGCAGAAAGCACATTTTGATAATGTATTAGCCTGGTCAATTGGTGGTGGATTAGGAGCAGCTATTTTAGTTATTGGAACGATTGCAGGAGCGGTAGTAATTGTTGTGACCGGTGGCACAGCGACACCAGCTGTTGTTGGTGGTCTAACAGCTCTAGGGGCAGCTGGTATCGGTTTAGGAACAGCAGCTGGTGTTGCGGCATCTAATCATATGAACTCTTATAATGAAATTTCTAATAAAATCGGAGAATTAAGTATGAAAGCCGATCTTGTTAACCAAGCAGTTATTTCACTTACTAATACAAAAGACACGTTGACATATTTGTATCAAACAGTGGATCAAGCAATCATGTCTCTAACGAATGTTCAGCAACAATGGAATACGATGGGAGCGAATTATAAAGATCTATATGATAATATCGACCAAATGCAAGAACATAAACTGTCTTTAATACCTGATGATTTAAAGGCTGCAAAACAAAGTTGGAATGATATTCATAAGGATGCAGAATTCATTTCAAAAGACATTGCTTTTAAACAAGAAAAAACAAACTAAAAATCAATATATATGTATAGGAGGAATTAAAATGAATAAAAACTTTCCTTATAAACTACTTGCTTTATCGACGTTTTTAACTGTGACAACAACTACTGTAGTTTCTCCAGTGGCAGCCTTCGCAAGTGAAAGTAAAATGGAACAAACTAGTACCGAAGATATATCTCTTTCTGTAAACAGCGAAAAGATGAAAAAAGCTTTGCAAGATGCTGGAGTATTTGCAAAATCTATGAATGATTACTCTTATTTGTTAATTAAAAACCCAGATGTTAACTTTGAAGGAATTGACATTAAAGGATATACAAATCTACCTAGTCAAATTCTACAAGATCAAAAGAATGCAAGAGAGCATGCTACGAAATGGGATTCACACATAAAAAAACAACTTTTAGATACACTGACGGGGATTGTAGAGTATGATACTAAATTCGACAATTATTATGACACATTAGTAGAAGCGATTAATGAAGGGGATGCAGACACATTAAAAGAAGGCATTACAGATTTACAAGGTGAGATTAAACAAAATCAAGCATATACACAGAATTTAATACAAGAACTAGCTAAGTTAAGAGATAGTATTGGAGAAGATGTCCGGGCATTTGGAGGTCATAAAGATATTTTGCATTCGATTCTGAAAAACCAAGCATCTGGAATTGATGAAGATGAAAAGCGCCTAAATGAAGTTTTAGAGCAAGTTAGACATTTTAAACAAGTAGAATCAGATGGAATAATAACTGTATCAATTCCCTCAATTCCTACGTGGATTGCTGGTGGTGTAATGATAGGGGTAGCAAGAAATAATTTAGGTACATTAGAGCCGTTGTTAGCACAATTACGTCAGACTATAGATTATAAAGTAACATTAAATCGTGTAGTTGGTGTTGCGTATAATAATATTAATGAAATGCACAATGCGATTGGATCGGCTATTAATGCACTTACCTATATGTCTGCACAATGGCATGATTTAGATTCTCAATATTCGGGAGTGCTTAGTCATATTGATAAAGCATCCCAAAAAGCGGATCAAAATAAATTCAAATTCCTAAAACCTAATTTGAATGCAGCGAAAGATAGTTGGAAAACATTGAGAGCGGATGCGTTTACATTAAAAGAAGGGATAAAAACATTAAAAATGGATCCTATTTCTTCAAAAAAATAGCGGAATACGGTATTTGTTACAAGGGCATTTATACAGTTATAAAATGATTTTTTGTTCTTTATAAATTGAAAAGACGGAGGTATAATCAGGCCTCTGTCTTTTGTTTTATTGAAATATTTTTATAATTCCATCCTATATGTAGAAAGTAGTTATACAAGTTTGAATTTTTAAGGTGAATGATTTTTATGAATTTTTCCGTAAAACCTAATCTATGATTAGTGAGCTTTATATTCTTATTTTCCTAATTGAATACTTTTATACAATTAGATGGAAGTTAAGAATACTAAATCAAAACATAATAGGTTGTTATTGATGAGTTTATCGTAAAGTTGTTATTTTATGTGTCATCAAATAACATTTATAAACAATTAGAAATAAAGAAAAGGAGACTATTATGAGAAAAAATAGAGTATTAGATACAACATAAATAGCGTAAATAGTTTTTGATGTAAAAACATGATAAATAAAATAATAGTCCTTACATGTACTAAGGGAAAATGAGGGAGATAATATGGGGAATAACTCAAAATATAAAACTAGAAAAATACTTGCAGCTACTGCTACAGTAACTATGCTTACGACTGGAATGGTTTCTTCATCAGATGTCTTTGCAGAGGAAACAAAGCAGCAAAAAAAAATATCGACATCATTGCAAGAGGAAAAGTCAGTTAAATTAGAAAACAGATCATATACAGTCCCAGGAAAAGGGGATGTTGAGGTATTGAAACAACAGGAAAGAAAAAGTATGGCATTTAGTCCATATGAACCGACTGGTTTATATGCAAAGCCAAATGAACAAATAACGATTAATGTAGAAGGAAATGAAAATATTCAAGCATACATTGGAACGTATTCGTATGATGCTTCTTGGAGAGAAGATTCTAAAATAAAATCATTTACATTAAAACCAGGTATAAACACAATCCAATCTCCAAATGGAGGAATGATTTATTTTTACAATAAACAACAAGGTGGTACCATTCGAACAACAGTCACAACTGGTGGAACGACTACTCCTTTCTTTGAACTAGGCAAGCATACGAAACAAGATTTAATAGACATGCTGAACCAAAATCCAAATGCACATGCAGTGGAGCTAAAAGGAGAACGTGTATTAATTACGGCCAGCCCTGCACGTGTTAAGAAATATTTGCTTGGTTCTAATACAGATCCTGTACAACTCTTAAAAAAGATGGATGAAGCTACCCGAATTCAAGACAAAGTAGCTGGATTATCCGAAGAACAAGCTGACAAGCATTATATTCATTACGTAGAAGAAAATCATTCACCAGATTATTATATGTATGCGACTTCTTATCGAACTGCATATGTAGGAGATGCAATTCAATACGTGTTAGATATAAATAAATTTATAAAAGATGGTTGGGGTCCTTGGCATGAGGCAGGGCATTTGAGACAGCAAGCACCTTGGAAGTTTTATAATATGACAGAAGTACAAAATAATATTTACAGCCTTTCTGTAGAAAAAGCATTTACATCTAATCAATCTTTTAGATTGCAACAGGAGGGCGCTTATACTAAGGCATTTCAATACTTAGAACAACCTAATAAAAATTATGACGAAGTTAGTGATGTTTTTGTTAAGCTTGTTATGCTTTGGCAACTACAGTTAGCATATGGAGAAGACTTCTATCCTAAACTGCATCAATTGTATAGAGATATGCCTTCTAATGAACTTCCACAAACTGATGAAAATAAAAAACAATTATTTATGATCTCAGCATCAAAAGTAGCCAAACAAAATTTGATGCCTTTCTTTGAGAAGTGGGGATTACGTCCAAATAATGATACCATTCAAAAAGTGGCTGCATTAGGATATCCGGTTTTAACAGCAGAGATTTGGAAGGGGACGGATTCTAATCCGATTAAACCAAATGTGCCTAATGCAAATAATATTTTAGAAGGAAGCCAGTTTGCATGGTCAATGAAAGGGATTAGTGATTTTGAGTTTGCCAAAATCAATTTCAATAAGTCAGCAGAAGAAATGCAAGTAGACTTAAAAGCAGGAATACCGCATCACTATTTTAATGAAACATATGCGAGTATTAAAGTACAAAATGCATCAGGCAAAGTAGTATATAATAAAGACATTTATGGAAACAAACAACAAAATGCCGAATCGCAAAAAGTTCCAGTTAAAGTAGGAGATTATATTGAGTTAACACATCAAGAAGGTGTGCATAGAGCTACTTTAACAAATGTAGATAGTAGTAAACAAGAAAGCTTTGGAAAAAAAGCAATGTACGAAGTTACAAAAGAAGGCTTGAAAAAAATAGAAAAAATTCCAGAAGTAACAATTTTAGATGGAAATCAATTTGCATGGTCAATGAAAGGGATTAGTGATTTTGAGTTTGCTAAAATCAATTTCAATAAGTCGACAGAAGAAATGCATATTGACTTAAAAGCAGGCGTACCGCATCATTATTTTAATGAAACATATGCGAGTATTAAAGTACAAAATGCATCAGGCAAAGTAGTATATAATAAAGACATTTATGGAAACAAACAACAAAATGCCGAATCGAAAAAAGTTCCAGTTAAAGTAGGAGATTATATTGAGTTAACACATCAAGAAGGTGTGCATAGAGCTACTTTAACAAATGTAGATAGTAGTAAACAAGAAAGCTTTGGAAAAAAAGCAATGTACGAAGTTACAAAAGAAGGTCTGAAGAAAGTAGAAAAAATGCCAGAAACAACGGTTTTAGACGGAAATCAATTTAGTTGGTCGTTAAAAGGATATAGTGATAGAGAAATTGCAAAAGTAAATTATAATAGGATAACAGAGAAAATACAGGTGAATTTAGAAGCAGGCGTACCACATTCTTATTTTAATAATACGTATGCGAGTATCAAAGTACAGAATTCATCCGGTAGTGTTGTGTACAATAAAGAAATAGTGGGAAATAGACAGCAAACTGCTGAAAGCCAAACTGTGCCGGTCAAAGTGGGAGATTATATCGAGTTTACCCATATAGAAGGGGAAGCAGTAAATGAAAAGACACGGGCTAAACTTACTAACCTTGAGAATAATAAACAAGAATATATAGGCAAAAAAAGAATCTATCAAGTTACTTCAACGGGATTAAACAAAATAGATTAACATGAAAAACATTCAAATTTTTAGTTAGATGCTTAATAGTCGTTCATTATGAACGGCTATTTGGCATTTATTTAATATAAAGTGAAATTAATTTTTAAAATATGTATGAGTACTGAGTGATGTTTAGGTGCTGTAGATTTGAGAAAAAAGAAACAGAATAATAAGGTATTTGTTGATAAAGATTCTCTATCATTACAATATTTTACATATTTGGTATGATGTATATGAGTGCTATATATTAAGGGAGGAATGAAAATGAAGAGGTTCATAGCTCATGCAAATGATAATAAGATCTTTAAAAAGTTAGTTTTAATGGTGTTACCAATGGTTCTAATGATAATGATGATAACCCCATCGAATGATGCATTGGCAGCCGTCCAATCAAATGCAAGTTCACTAAAAGGTGTGAATCTATTTAATGGAAGCTGGACTGTTGCTATACAAGCTGCAAATTTACAATATGTGTCTGCTGAGCCATCGGGAAATGTAGTAGCAAATCGTAGTGTAGTTAATGAATGGGAGAAATTTGAATTAATTCCGACTGGGGAATTATATACGTTTGCTTTAAAAGCGAAAAGTAATGGAAAGTACGTTTCGTTTGAGCCAAATGGTAGAGTAGTAGCAGATCGTACATCAATTGGGGCATGGGAAAAATTTATCTTATATAATGGTGGAGACAATAGGATATATGTATTACAAGCGCTAAGTAATGGTAGATTTATATCAGCAAATGGCGGTAGAGAATTAACTGCTAATAGTTATGTAGCTGGAAGCTGGGAAAGATTTGTTATTGTGTACTTCTAAATTTGGAAGTGTTATGTATCTAGATGATAATGACATGTGTAGTTCATATGCATGCCAAATACAATAAAGAGTTAAGTACTTAATATAAGTGTATATTTAGGTACAAAAAGGACTGCAAGTAACTGTCAGTCCTTTTTGTATGTTAATTAAGTATCTGCTGTGGATGTAATAAGAAGAAAAAGAACCCTATAGGGTTCTTTTTCAAGGCATATTAACCGTAAGGAGAATCATGAAATGCTACTTCAAATCTTTATTAGGGGAAAGATTTTGAAAAAGCTTAACATACATCTATTTTTACATAAATGTAATATATAGTAAATTGATAATATTTATACTTACTATTACTAATATTCAATTAAGATAGTTAACACTATGCTTATAGTGTTAACCGGTGTTTAGTGAAGTATACATTGAAATATCTAGTATTAGATTACAATTTTCAAAAAAGCTAATAGATTTATCATTTCAAATTTTAACTAAGATTTAAACGATTTTAATTGAAATTGGGTGTGTATTATTAACTCCATGCCTATCAACTTAATATTTTAAATGCCCTCATAACAAAATTTTTCTTTCTACAGTTATTTATGTAAATTTAGCTTATTTTTTGTTTGGGGACTAATTCTTAAATACAGTCATCATGCTGGTATTCTTCACAAATATTTAGATATTGATAGTAGGATACTAAACCGATTGATTTCGAAAATTCCATATCTTATACTTTTTGAAAAGTATAAGGTACGGAAATTGTCCTATGATTTCTACTGATTTTTATCCGTATCAATCTTTTGTACGGATCTATGCTCTACATCAACTGAAATTTTGTTTTTCCAATTTCCTTCTGTTTTTCCAACTCTATCAATATTTATGTTTATAGTTAAAGAATTAGGGAATTTTTCTCCTTGAAGTTCTTCAAAAACTACTGCTCCTTCTGGTTTATCATGAAAAGCCAGCACAGTTTCATAAGCCTTTCCTGTTGCATCAGTTAAGTAAAACATACCAATATCCGGTGCATTTGGATTACCAATTCGATCCTTTTGATAGCTGTCTAGATTATTGTTACTAAGAAAACGCAATTCACTTACAGTATTAAATTTTTCATTCTTATACGTTGGACTTGCCACTTGCTTACCCTTTTCTTTACCACTGGATATGATATCCAATCCATTTGTATTAAATTCATACGGAATTATTAATCCATCTTGTTGTTCAAATCGGTAGTAAACAAGTATTTTATCCTCTTGGATTAACATTTCTTTTAAATGAAGCGTAATTCCTTGATCTGTTATTTTTTGATCCAAAGGTATAGATTTTCCCGCTGCTGCATACTTTCTAACTTGATCAGTAATCATGTCATTCAATTTTAATTGAGGTTGCGTAAAATAAGAGTTATTTAGTGCCATTGTACTAGTTGGTATAATGATAGCTGCCGCTAAACCTGTTATTAATAATTTCTTTTTCAATTTCTTTTTATTCTCCCTCTTGTGAATTTGCGTAAATGAGTGATATGCACGCTCTTTAACTTCTTTAGGAACTTCTTGTTTCATTTCTTTTTTTAATTCATTTGAAAATGACATTTGATTTATATTCCTCCTCATCAATTTCAATATTAGATTGATTCCGAATTTTTTCTAACGCTCTATGAATTCTAGACCTTACCGTACCTATAGGGATTTGTAATAATTCCGCAATTTCTTCATATGTATAATCGTGATAAAAACGATACACTATCACAACTCTAAATTTGAACGGCAATTCTTGAATCAATGTTAGCAATTCCTTTTGTGTTTCCTTTTCAAGTAATAGTTTTTCTGGGATTTCTACAACTGACTCCTGCATTGAATGCTGTTTTTCAAATAAACGCATCCTTTTCCAAACTTGTTTTCGCCATTGACTAATTTGTTTATAGACAATGCCATTCACCCAAAATAAAAAAGGTCTAGATTGATCATATTTTGAGATGGATTTCCATAGTTGAAAGTAAACCTCATTTACAATTTCATTTGTATCATGACTATTTTTAACTATGGCAAATACGGTGTCATATATCCTCTGATTTGTTAAATCAAATATATATTCAAAAGCTTCTTCGTCACCGGATAACAGACGGTCTATCCATGTGCTTATGTTGTCATTACTAGCCAAACAGGCACCCTCCTTAAAATTGATTTCACTATATATTGGACAGTAATCAAGATAAAGTTCCAATTTAGATAAAAAAATATATTTTTTTATCTTCTCTTAAGACGTATATAGAATACGTAGATTTTTAAAGAATTTACACTGGACCTTTAGAAAAAAGAGAAAATTTCATATGAAATTAAACCTATATAATCTTAGCTTGATGGGCATGTGTATTAACTCGTGTAAGCTAAATAAAAGTAAATAAAATAAAAAAGGACCCTGTAAAAAATACAGGGTCACAGGGTTAAGGGAACGCATAGTTTCTTAAAATCATAATAGCATATATTTTTTGTATAGCTATATGAGGATTTTGACCAAAATAAGAACAAGACAGAAAATCTTTAAGAAAGCAAATTTAGTGCTGGAAAATTGATTTGGAATTAAAATATTAACATGTTGATATAGATGAGCCCTCTTGAGCACCGTGATCAAAATGTCTTTTAATTAGAGGTTTGGGTTAGTGAGATAATTAAATCTTCCTGAAAAAGAAAAATGTTTTTTTAGATTAAAAGAAGAAAAGACACCATTCGGGTGTCTTTTCTTTTGGTATACAGCTCACATATTGTTGAATTAGATACGAAACCATAATTCGACTATGAAATAAACAACATAAGAAATTTTAACATAATCTGGACTGAGCAGAATATGTAATAGTGCATTTTTAGTTTTCATTTGGTTTATTGGATAGAGAACAGCAATATAAATAAAAAAGGGCATGCAGTCGTATCTGCCGCCCTTTTTTAGGAGGAATTTAAGACACCAATAGGACACGTATTGGTAAAAAGGCTCAAAAATAGTATATGTAAAAAGAAAATGTCCTATACCAAAAGTGGACTGAGCTTTATCTTTTTTACTTATTCAAAATCTAATTCCGTCCTTTTCAAAATCAGTAAAG
Source organism: Bacillus sp. RC251 (assembly GCF_044908765.1). Lineage (NCBI taxonomy): Bacteria > Bacillati > Bacillota > Bacilli > Caryophanales > Bacillaceae > Bacillus > Bacillus sp. RC251. The sequence continues at coordinate 1,489,977 of NZ_JBIYDP010000001.1, forward strand.
CGAACGTATGGTTTGGAATGAAATTAGAAAAAGTATACATGAAACTGGCAGACAACAATTTTGTCGCCTGCCAGTGCCAATGGACTGAATGCGTTAGTCAATTACTATAAATTACTATCTCATTACCAGAAGAGTGAAGCCGCTAGTTCAAACGGCTTAAATCTAGTTTGCCTGATAAAGAAAAAATTATGAGTAAAAATTTTGTTTGCTCTATATGAAAAGATAAATAGATATTCATCAGACAAGGATAATACAGCATACCTTGAATAGTGTGTAGGAACGAATTAAGGAAAAGAATGTTTATTAAGGAAGGGACTGAATCAGTAGTGGGAATTTCGGACAGGATTTGGGGAGCCGTGGCTGTCTTAGGCATTGCGACTAATATCGTTGCTTGTATAATGGCAGTATAAATTCAAAAATATGAGCTAATGATAAACTGCCTTACAAATATTTTATTTTTAATTATTATAGCTATAACGTTTATCAAGATGAAAATTAACAAGTGGGTGGCATTAGGATTTACGTTAGTTGTAATAGAAAAAGGTATTAAGGCAGGTTATGACTTCTACACACATGATTACTATGGTGTCAGTTGGAGTTTAGCTATCATTGCCTATTGCATATATTGTATTTTCGTTAAAGCAAGGCATTATTCTCTCATAAAAAGGAATCACTAGAACAATATGTGATTCCTTTGAGAAATGCTATTAAATCTAAGACTAATTTCTAATGGTCCCAGTATCTTTTATTTTGACGTGTGTCTTTACATTTATTTTAGCCTTTGCTAACGCTTGCAACCAATCTCCTTTTACTTTTTTCCATTCTTTATATTGAAAAGCTCTAGCATATAGGGATAATCCGATTGGATCAATTTTATTCTGCTGTATTTGATTCAGCATATTTTGTAAATTATTATTAATTTCTTTTTGAATAGCACTTTTTAAATTATTTATATTTGTTTTATTATCATAGTGCCCCTTAATTAAATTCGCATTGGTTTTTTCTATTAAAGCTACATTAGCATATATATTGAAATTAAATATAAACTTTCCGTTTTGAAAATCAACATCTACTTTCCTTGTCGCGTTCTGTACGAAGATAGAGGTGTTTGTTTTTTTGTTGGACTTTTTAGGAGGAAGCGCAAGGTGTAGTATCATTCGGCCGTTACTTTTTGGCTTATTTATAAGATTGAAAAATTTAACATCTTTTTTAGGGATATGAGTTAAATATTTCCCTTTTCGATTTAAAAATGCAATTCCTACTGTGTCGATTTCATTCTTTGTTTTTTTGATAATTGGAACAGCTTGCGTCATTCCTTCTTCATTTTGTTCTCTCATTAATTGTTGAATTGTAGAAGAGACGGATTGGTTATTTTGAATTGAGGATTCGATTACACCATTTATATAAGATGAAAGTGATGGTTTACTAGGCTTATGAATTTTAAAAATTTCTTCTGTAGGTCCATCTACAAGTACTACTTTAGTATTAATGGTAGCGTAAGGATCACGGTATGACGAATCAAGCTCCTGCAACCAATTTGCTTCTTGCGCTAATTTTTTCCCAATTAAAATGATTTCAGCTTTGGAAGCTGTCATATAGCCCGTTAATTTCGTATCTATCTTACTGAATCCAGTATATACAGTTGATGCATGTGTCCAATGTTCTATAGTACTTTTTTGCTGTTTATGATGAAAGAGTGGTATGCTTGTTCCAACTTTTATGTCTCCATTAGGGGTTTTATCCAAGCCAATTAACAGGATTAATGAAACCTTCTCAAGAGGAATTCTCTGACTACAACCAATTATATATACACAACAAATTACAATCCATATCCATTTTCGAATCAAAGTTGCTTCCTCCTAATAATCCAAGTAAAAAGAATACTGTAAGAGAAAAATAAGATTGGTAATAGAATAAAGAAAACGACATTTAAGATATCCATAAGAGAATATATAAACAAATATTGATCTACATCGGGATTTAGGAAAATAAATATGCCAACTATAAATAACATAAAAGCAAGCAGCGCCCAATTGCGGGTGTTTTTTGGAAGTGAAATGGTCACAGATTCAAAACTGAAAAATAAATACGGATATATCGTAGTGGAAAATACAATTAAATAGTAAGCGATATATATAATTTCTAATCGTTCCATGAATGAAAAACGAACCCCTTTTAACAGATGAAATACTGGCCAGATTACGTCTTTTATCCCCTCCGGACTAAAGTATATATAAGAAAGAATAGTCACATATAGATAGAAAAACATAGTTCCAGTATTCGCAATTAGTAGTCCTTTTATGGCTTTTTGTTTTCTTTGTAAGAACGGGTATATATAATATGCAATTTCTAAGCCAGCATAAGGAGTAATGGTTTCTTTTGTTGCCTTTACAATAGGGTATAATCCATCTTTAAAAATAGGTAGTAGGTGTAAAGGGTTGTAGTTAGTCTGTAGTGAAAAAAGAAGAAATAGTGGCATCCAAGTAGTGAAGAAGAAAACAAGCATAGAATAACTAGTAAGAGCCCTTAACCCACTCAGGGCTAAAATAATAAAAGGTAATAGTAATAATATGGTGATTTGATAAGCAGGAGTGGAAGGGAATATCCACACTTTTACAATATCAGTTGCCTTTAATAAAGTATTAAAGCCAGCAAAAAATAGATAAAAGGCATATAAAAGAAAAAGAATTGTCCCTATCCATTTACCAAAATATCTTTTTAAGATTTGTGAGAAATTTTTGTTAGGATTTTTTTGTAACATTAATATAATAAATACGCCGATTATAGAAGTAACTATCCATCCAAGAATGATGGAAATCCAGCCATCTGTGCCAGCTGTAGTAGCAAGTGGACTTGGCATAATTAACATACCTGATGCTAGTTGCAGTGAATGAATGAAAATAATAAATTCGAATAAAGTTAGGTTTTGAAATTTAAGATTCCCCATGCGAACCACCTTCTTTTTTCTTTTTTTGTTTCGGCTGTCCTGTACTCGAGCGGGTGGTAATCATAGAAATAGGAAATCTTACAAAAGAATCTTTTAATTCTTTGAGCCGAAATGGCGCGATTGGCAATCCGTATGGTGAACCATAGGAAGTTAGTGAAACAAAATGAGCGAATAAGAGCATTAATCCACTAACAATACCTACAATCCCATAAAAGTATGCCAATAACATCATTGGAAAACGAATAAGGCGTATAGAACTTGATAAATCATAATTAGAAACAATAAATGATGCAATGGCTGTAATCGATACGATAATAACCATAACGTTACTCACAAGACCAGCTTGAACAGCAGCCTGTCCAATTACAATCCCTCCAACAATTCCTATAGTTTGTCCAATGGGTTGTGGTAAGCGAATACCAGCTTCACGTAGCATTTCTAGTGTGATTTCCATTATAAAAGCTTCCAATAAGGGAGAGAAAGGGACTTTGACTCTTGACGTTGCAATAGAAGTGTATAAATCTATAGGAATGATTTCAAAGTGAAAAGAGACTATAGCAATATAAAATGCCGGTAAAAAAATAGCTATAATAAATCCTGCAAATCGTAATAGGCGAAAAAAAGATGCAATGAGCCAATGAATATTATAATCATCTGGAGTTTGAAAAAATCCAATTAAATTCATTGGAACAATCATTGCACCAGGGGATCTATCCATTAACACTGCTACTTTCCCATCAAGTAAATGATTTGAAATGGCATCTGGGCGTTCGCTTAAATAAGCCTGTGGAAAAGGAGTCCAATTTTGATCTTTTGTATAATTAGATAGTTCTCCAATGCTCAATACCGCATCCGTTTTAATTTTACAGATTCTAGTTTCTATTTCTTGGACAACATCTGCGTTTGCTACATCACCTAAGTAAATTAAATAGACTAATGAAGTTGCTCGTTCTCCAATCGTCAGCTTTTTGATTTTTAACTCTGTAGAAGGAAGATATCGACGAATTAAGCCTATATTTTTTGTGGCATTCTCAATAAATCCATCATGTGAGCCTTTAATAGTAACTTCTGAAATTGGTTCTTGAATTGCTCTTTCTGCCCAGCCTTTTGTATTTATTAGAAGTGACCGCTTTTCTCCTTCCATAAATAGAACACATTGACCTTCAAGTAATCCTTCTTTAATTTCATTCCATGTATAAACTATTTTGGTATGAGTAGCAATAATATTAGAATTAAATATTTGGCTGTCCTCATTTACTTTTTGTAATAATGGTGTAACAACATTGCCTTTTAAAGCGACACCATCTGTAAGGCCTTCAAAATAATATAGTAAAATATTCGTGTTTGTTTTTAATTGCAAAGGATGTTCGATTAAATCTGCACTAATATCAAAGATATTATCTAATGTATTTTTAAGCTCTTCTAAGTTACTTGTTTGGATCTTTTCAATGTTTTTATCTGTTTTAGTTTCTAAGGTCTCTTCATTTAAGGACAAAATTGACACCTCTTTAATATATAACGATTAGTTGTATTTATTATTTTTATATGATGGAATTTTATTCATAAATTTAAACAAATTTGGTATGGAAATTAATAATTGAGAGTAAAAAAGTAGAGGAAATTTGTGTGGAAATCTAAGTATCAAGATAAAATTGAAATTTGAATGATTATAACAAAAAAGAACCCTTGTAAGGCTCTTTTTCATAGTTGGTAAATATGTTGTCAACAATAGAGGGAAATTAAGATAGTAATTTAGATGTCTTTAAGTTAATCAGCTGAATTTTGTAGGAAGAATACTTTTTTCATATTTTAATGATCGATTAAAAAGAAATTACATTTATTTGGGTGTTCTAGTGTATTTGAACTTTGCATGCTAACAATTTTTGTTTAGGGACAAAATGTTTTTTTCTAAATTGAAAGAAAAAATTAAAGTGCAAAATTCCTATTGTTTATTTTGGAAGGTATCAAATATTTCTTGGGCCTTATTTACTTGATGTTACCGTACGTTTATATGTTCCTAAGGGAAAGAAATACTTTCATTTTTATTACCCTCTATTGTTTGATTAAGATGGTAACATGAAATTAAAACGTTTACAACCAGAAAATAAAGAAAAAATATTAAAATACGACTTTTTTCGACAATCTTTCTGTGTTAATATCTAATATTTTTATAGGAAAAGGTGGAAGGAAACGTACCTTTTCCTATAAATTGTTGTGTAGGAATTAGAAATAACTAAAGTAGTAATAATAGCTTAAAATTAAAATGACATTCCATGAATTTGATCCCAAAATCATGGAAACAATTGATAACGTTATAATTGAATTTTTAAACTGTAAGAGTTATAAAAGTATGGTCAAACTTTAGTCCACTTTGCGTTTCTTCCTTTTGTAACTAGCTTAATATGCCCAAATAATTGCAAGGAATTTAAAGCCTTACTGATTGTACTCTCTGCAATGTCTGGATAAGTGCTACGAATACTCTCCTTAGTAAAGGGGTGTTTTTGTTTAAGTATAAAATCCTGAATTCTCTCAACTTTAGTATGTTTACATATAGAATCTAGAACTGTGTTATGAAGATCTTTGTAAGCCTCTAAAATAATTGTTAAAAACGTTTTTAACCAAAAGCTACTATTATGTTCCTCGCAGTACCAATTCACGGAAGATTTATAAATCGAATTGTAATAATCAGATTCATTTTTCTTAATATATTTATCCAAACATACATATTTTACAAATGTATGTCCACTCTTAATTAACAGTAATTGCATTAACATAAATGCTAGCCTGTTATTACCTTGATTGAAAGGGACAATGCAATAAAAATTTAATATAAAACGAGCTATTAATAAAAGCGAATGTAGTCCCTTACTAGCATTTAATGAGTTGTATTGATCACATAATTGCTCCATAAACTGCGGAATAAGTTCATGTGGAAGAATGCGGTAACTATTCAAGTGCATTCCATGCTCAGGAATACCTGGAATAATAAAAGGTTTTTCACGCCATTTGGCACTGTCAGAGGTAAGGTAATGTATTAGTTGAAAATGTAATTCCTGTATAGTTGCTGGATTAATTAATAAAGTACAGGAGTTTTTATGTACAAAAGAAAGTGTTTGATAATAACAAAAAATAGCATCTTCTGAAATATTTTGAGGTACTATATCATCTAAAATAAGCTCTTTTAATCTTTTATTAGGAACTTTTACATCTTCATAAATAGTTGTGAAATTTTTTATGTAATGTAGTGGTATAGTTTTTTCTAAATTATTAAATATGTCAGGGTTTTGTTCCTGATAAGCAGCTAATTTTCCTTTGAACTCGCTAATGTCACTTATTAAATTTATTAACCTCCTTTTTAATTCAATATTTTTATACTTATCATCAAAAAAGTCTCTCATTTTTGTTCCCCCTGTAACCCCTTAACACGTTGTTGCATGTATCTTTCCATTCTAAAGGTATTCCACGACATCATTGTAAAATAACGACATTTTTATTCTGATTTTGATCGTGTTTCAGAATCTATATTTTTATTTGGTATTTAAAATATAGAAATTATAAAGAAGAATCGTTAGGATTCAATTTTAATAGGCATAATCCTAACATCAAATGTACAAATGTACAATAAAAAAATAAAAAATATAAAACTATCGACTCTTTTGAAAGATAATAAATTAATTGTAGGTATAAATGTGTTTTAGTTTAAGAGTAAATATTGAAGTGGTAATAAAATTTTCATAGTTAAAAAAATAGAAAAGTGATTAATTTGTGACAGTTATGTGCCTAATCAATTCATTTGCAATGATGAGAATTCCACAATTAAATCCTAACGAGCCTAAATTTCTATATTTAGCCTAAAGATTAGGGGGCTATATTGATGAAATGTATCATTAAATATAGAAATATGTAACGTTTAACACTTGTATTGTAAAATATATTGACATAAGTTAATTTAAATACTAGGTACAGGAGCAGTTAATAACAATTCAGTAAAGTACCCTTTAAACGTTTCACCCTAAGAACGTTTATATTTATATAACGAGCACACTGAAGTTTTTTGTTTGTTCCTGTACCTTATTAGGTAAAAATGACATAATAAATTAATATAATGTTATGGGGGAATTGGATTGTCAATTCTCTTTTTCATATCTTACATTATCAATCTTTAGATGATTTGTTTAAAGTAAGGATTCACAGGGGGGAGAAGATGGCCATTCAAAAGGGCTATAAAGTTAAGTTAGTTTCAGGTATTTTATAGGAGAATATATCTAAGATTAAAGAATTTGTGCGCATTCACCATTTGAATATAAACAGATTATTTAATGTGTTTATTAAGGTTTAGAAAATATGTGTGAATTTTGCCTTGGAAATGACTTGTTTATATGCTGTATAGCAGAAATATGAAGTCTGGAAGAGACTGATATAATCAGTTTCTTCCAGACTTTTTTACTTTAAAATTGTATTTTTTCTGCATGAGGGTAAATATAATTCTTCAAATTAATATTTGAATTTTTTGTGAAATAAAGCAAGCTTTTTATTCCTCTATTAATACATAATGTTACAAAATAGAGTTATTGTATTTATTTTATTTTTATATGAGATTAAAAATAATAATAAATGTACCAATGTTTGAATGATAATAGTATATTTACTAGTAATTTGTTCGTTTATCTTTATATTGCTATTATATTAGCGATAACAATAATATATTGGGGGGACAAGAATGAATTTGAAATTTACTTCTAAATTTGAAAGATTAATAAAAAGTAAAAAAGGAATTGGTGCTTGTGTTTTAGCTGCAGGGGTGACGGCGATTACAATGATTCCTCAAAGTGCGTATGCACATGGATTTGTTGAAAAGCCAACCAGTCGTGCTGCTTTATGTAGTCAGAATTATGGAGCATTAAATTTAAATTGTGGAAATATAATGTACGAACCTCAAAGTTTAGAAGCGCCTAAAGGATTTCCAGATGGTGGACCGATTGATGGGAAAATCGCTTCGGCAGGAGGACTGTTTGGAGGAAATCTTGACCAACAAACATCAAATCGCTGGTTCAAAAATACGATTAAGGGTGGAGCAAATACATTTACATGGAAATATACAGCTGCACATCTTACAAGTAAATGGCATTACTACATTACAAAAAAGGGATGGGATCCTAATAAACCATTAACACGTGCTGAATTAGAGCCAATTGGAACTGTGAAACATGACGGTTCTGCCGCATCAAATAATTTAACACATACAATTAATGTACCAACTGATCGAAATGGTTATCATGTTATTTTAGCTGTATGGGATGTAGCAGATACGTCAAATGCGTTTTATAATGTAATTGATGTAAATCTAGTAAATAATGAAACTCCCGATACAGTAGCTCCAAGTCAACCAACTGGATTAAATGCGTCTAAAGTTGTTGCCAATAGTGTTGCACTAACATGGAAGGCCTCTACGGATAATATAGGTGTAAAAGAATATCAAGTGTTACGCAATGGAGAAGTAATTGATACGATACCAGGTACAACATTTATTGATAAAAAACTAAAAGCAAATACTGAATATACCTATACAATAAAGGCATTAGACTCTGCTGGGAACGTATCAAAAGAAAGTGAAGAGCTAAAAGTTAAGACAACAAATGAAGTCCCAGATATAGAAGCTCCGACTCAACCGAAAGGATTACATAGTATGAGTACAACAGCAACAACTGTTGACTTGATGTGGAGTCCGTCTGAAGATAATGTAGGTGTAGACCATTATATTGTATATAGGGAAAGCGCTGGAGTTATGAGTAAAATTGGGACAACAGATAATACATCCTTTATGGATAAAGAATTAAAGGCTAATACATCGTATAAATATGTAGTGACGGCGGTTGATTTAGCTAGAAATGAATCTAGTAGAAGTGATATTTTGAATGTAACAACAAAGTCAGAGGATTCCACATATGAAAAATGGGATGCGAGAAAAGCGTATACTAAAGGTGATAGAGTACTACATGAGGGAAAAGTGTATGAAGCAGTTCAAGATTATCAAGGCAAAGGTGACACAAATTGGATTTTTGCCCTATCGCTTTGGAAGCCAATTTTAAATAAATGATAAGTAGGAAAATGTAGCTAACATTTTTGCTTTTTTCTTTGAAAGTAAAGGGTCGTTCCATATATAAATCCCTTAATGGTTTAAATGATATACTAATACATTTAATCTTCATCTAATATTTATGAAATGAAATCAAAAAAGAATCCCAGTGGAATACCATTGGGATTCTTTTTTTCTAATTTGTAATAGCGTATATTTTCACAGTGAATTTGTTAGTCGTACCAATTGGACTTGCGATATAATATTTAGTATTTGTGTAAGCTTCAGTCCTAGATCCATGTGAGATATTTTTCCAACGAATAGAATCGGTACCTAGGGAAACATCAATCATTACATTGAAAGAGATAGTAGAAGGATGATCTTTTTCTGAAGGTTCAATAACCCATTTTAATTCTTTGGTACCTACAGGTAAACTATCAATTTTAAAGTTCTGACTGGATCGATTTTTTTGTCCGGATAAAGGACTAGATTCAGATGATATTTGTGAAATTAATATTTCTTTTTCATTTGAATGTATACCATTTAATTTAATGATACTATCAATTAAACCTGGACCGGGAAAATCAGCTGCGATGATACCAGAATGTTTAATTGCGCCTTGTTGTAAGAGTTCGGTCCCAAGTGTATTCATCCCCCCATAGTATACTTGTCCGTTTCTATCGCGAGGGAAATCACTCCACGCACTAGTGGAATTCGCTTGAATCAATTTAGGACTACTGTCAGTATTTCTGCTCTCTTTTCCGCTTGCAACAAACCAAGGATATACATTATTTAAAAATGCGGCTGCGCCTCCCGTACCACTAAAATGGTTGAGATAAATTTTTCCATTATTAAAGTTAGTATTTGTATTTTGTAGATGGTTTTTTATCGCAATCCATTTTGTATATATTTCGTCTGGTCCGCTTCCAATTTCAAATTTATCTTGTATATTCAAACCTTCGTAATCAATCCCGTACAATTGAGAGGATGTAAAGTTTTGTAAGATTACAATTTGCCCGCGGGTATCTCCTAAAGTAGGGTTATTTCTATCTGAAGTTGGTACGGAATTAGGATCCCAAAAATATGAAGCATTAACGTTTTTATATTTTAAAAATATCTCCTCAAATGATAGAGATCCACTTTCAGGAGTAGTTTCTTCTTTTAAGCGCATTAATATTGTTTCTGTTGGATGATCTTTTAAAAATTGAATGGTCTCTTTTAATACATCTTCAAACACAGCTTTTTGATTTACAACGCCATGATACATTGCAAAAGAATCTTTTACACGTTTAACACGCATATCTACATATCGAATTCCGGAATTTAATTGTTGGGATAGACTCATAGTTTGATTTCTTGTCAAATTTTCATCAAGAAAACTTGCTCCATGTAAAGCCATTGTACCATGAGTTCCTGGAATAGATAGTTCACTTAATTTTGTTGAATCTGCTACTTCTGACATCCATGATGGATTTTGATAACCTATATTGGATTCATAGGAATAACCTGGATTACTATCAGCTAAAATAGTAGATGGTGTACCTAAATTTGCTAGTGTAAAACAAGTGAGGATGCTAACTTTAAAGAAATTTTTCATTTTTATTTTGTTCATTTTATCTCTCCTAACCTTTAAACAATAGCTATAATAAGATGGTTTTTTACTATATTTATTGTTTTCTATTCCTAATGTAATGAATTTTTGTAATTAAAAAAGGGGTAGTGAGCTAACTTGAGATATTATTAGTTTACTGCAATAAATTATATCTAATAGCCAAACGGACTCTTAAAGAATTGAAGCAAAGATAGATAAAAAACAAGCTTGTTGCTGTATTGCATACAAACAAAACAGAAGCCTTAAAAAGACTTCTATTTTGTGACATATTATGAATGATAAGGTGGTTAACAAACTAAGATAATGTGAGTGAGCGGTAAAAATCTATTTATAGCTGTTTCAGAATTACTTATAACAAGGCTATTTAGGAAAAGTGGTCCCTACAATGCTAATAAAAATTAAAACATTCTACTCATTAAAACTTAGACTAACTACAGTTGCGATAGATTGGGCTGCATGTTCCCAGCTTCCATCTATAACTTTACCAATCTGCTGACCAAGTGTATTTAAATCATTTGGATTAACTGGAATTCCATTATACGCAGCAAGAATTGATAAAAGTGGAGCAGCAAATGGTGTCCAACCACCTCTATCAATATTAAATACAGGCTTATCTACTACCTTTCGATCTTGCACAGTAAACTCATAATAAAATTGATCATCTGGACGGAAACTTAAATGATGAGAAATTTGTCCCTTAACATATTTTTTTCCTGCACCTAAATTTACTACTTCTATTTCTTTTACGTTAAATTCATGCTCAAATACTTTTATTTTTTTGACTTCTGGACCATTTAAGGCAGCATTAACAGCTGTTTCTAAATTATTTTGTGCTAATGGTTGAATACTCATTTGAGCCTCTTTTTGTTGGATAGGAGCCTCTTTTTCTGCAGCAAACACTGATGTAGTTGGTAGTGCACCTGTAGCTAATGTAGCTGCAAGTGCTGTTGTCATCATGATTTTTCTTTTTATCTTCATAGTTTTTCTTCCTCTCTTAAAGTTTTGATATATAATCTTTTAAAAACTGACATTGTGCAATATTTTATTTAATAATGCACAAAAAACTGGTTTAAGAATTATGTGGAATTATGTCAGAGAATTAAATTTAATTATATATGTATTTAAGATGATATCTATCTACACATGTTTTTTCAATTTTTAGATAAATGTAATAGTAATGACTTCTTAAGAGTCAATTTAGTACCTTGTTTATCTATAGAAATCCTATAAACAAACTAATTTCATAGTGAATGTAATATATTTGATATTAAATGTTTTACATAATGCTATAAAATTTCACAATTTTTAATCATTATATATATCTAAAAAAGGTAACGGTATATGAGTGATATGTAATGCTTGTAATAGGTGTGAATTATGTGATGCCACCTATTGTAACAGCTAATATGTAAGTTCTTATCTTTCTTAAAAACATTATCTATCTAGCTTCGTGAAAAGCATTTTGATGGATTATTTTAATTTGATATAAAAAGAGGACGCATTATTATTTACGTCCTCTTTTTATTTTTATTTATTAGATAAGTTTAAGCAGAAACTTTTGTTTTAATTATGTCGATTCACGGATAATTAAGTTTGTAGGATATTCAATAATTTTACGTTTAATAGATTCATCTGTATTTATATATAGTAGAATCTCGTTAACGGTACGTTTACTCAGTTCAACAATTGGAATATCAATGGTACTAATTGTTGGAGTTGTAACTGTACAAATTAATTGATTATCATAACCACAAACAGCTAAGTCAGTTGGAATAGAATATCCTTTTATAGTAGCTCCTTTAATGACTCCAGCAGCAACTTGATCATTTCCAGTAAATAATGCAGTAGGTCTATCTTTTAATTTATCTAATTTCTCAAAAATTCTAAATCCATCTTTAATAGTAATTGCATCTCCAAACAGCCAATTTTTATTGAATGGTAATTGCTTTTCTTTTAAGGCATGCAAATATCCTTGTTGGCGTTTTAATTGTGCTTGACTATTAAGAGAATCAAAACAAAAGCCAATTTTTTTATGATCTTTGTTTATTAAATGTTTAACAGCTTTGTATCCAGCTTCAAATTCATCGTAACAAATTATTGGAATAGGTGCATTTTCCTCATACTCATTACAAAGTAATATGGGCCCATATGCTAAATAATGCTCTATATTTTCCCAACTATTTTCTAGGGATGCGAGAATTACACCATCTACAGCTTTATTCTTTAGTAATGAAAGTAATTCTAGTTCTATTTTTTTCTCATAAAAAGTCTGATAAATTAGCAATTTGTAATTGTGTTTTAATAATTCTTTAGAAATTTCTCTAGCTAATTTTCCGAAAAAAGGATGATCTATATTTGGAATTGATAGAGCAATGGTTTGTGTCTTATTTATCCTAAGATTCCTAGCAATAGAACTAGGAGTATAGTTGAATTCTTGCATTACTTTTATTATTTTCTCACGTTTTTCTGAATTTACATAAGGATGATTATTTAGAACCCTTGAAACCGTAGCATTTGATACATTACATAATTTAGCTATTTCATTAATTGTTACCATAGAGAAACCCTCCGTAAAAAATATGTTGACATGTAATCGATAACATAAAATATAGTCTACTCATGATTTTCAAAATAATTTCTTAGAGGTGATTTAACATGAAAACTCTTACTACAATTTCTGGACATAGTAAAGACAATTTAGCTTTATTAAAGTGCCTACAGGGGGAAACAAAAGAAAAAGAATTTGAAATTAGTAATATATTACCGAATCACAAGATGAAAGAGAAATTATTTAGAGAAAACAAATTGAAAATAGATATTGATATAGAAAAAGATATTTTCAATTATAGCAGAAAAAATATACAGAAAATAGAATTTATGCCAGTTAATCGGTTGATTTCTCAAGATGAGGTTGAAAAAATTATAGGGGTTTTAAAAGATGTTTTACCGACAGGTCAATTCACAAGTGGACCATTTTCAAAAAAACTAGAAGAAGTAATCGGTAGTTATTTGAATAAAAAGTTTGTAATTGCAACAAGTAGTGGTACAGATGCTCTTATGGTGTCATTGTTATCTATCGGTATCCAGCCGGGGGATGAAGTAATTATGCCAGCTAATAGTTTTGCTGCTACTGAAAATGCCGTGTTAGCAGTCGGAGCAAAACCTATATTTGTAGATATAGATCAGCAGAGTTATTGTATTGATCCATCTAAAATAGAAGAAGCTATAACCAAAAAAACTAAATGCATTTTACCTGTACATTTGTATGGTAAACAATGTGAAATGAAAAAAATTCGTGAAATTGCGGATCTATATCAATTAACAGTTATTGAAGATGCATGTCAAGCTATTGGTTCTTCAAATCTTGGAGAATATGGAGATATAATTGTCCTTAGTTTTAATCCATATAAGAATTTTGGTGTATGTGGTAAGGCAGGTGCAATAGTTACTAATAATGAAACTCTTGCAATTCGTTGCAATCAATATAGTTATCATGGATTTGAGATTGATAAAAAAAATAAAAAGGTATTAGACTTTGGATTCAATTCTAAAATTGATAATTTGCAAGCAGCTATTGGTTTGGAAAGAATTAAGTACTTATCATATAACAATTTAAAAAGAGCATATTTAGCTCAACGATATATACGTGATTTAAAGGAATTAGAGGATAGAGAATTAATTAAGCTACCTATGATGACAGAAGATAATGTCTGGCACCTTTTTCCGATTAGAGTTGAAAATGGAAGAAGAGACGAGTTGAAAAATAAATTGTACCAAATGTATAACATTGAAACAGATATTTATTATCCGGTATTATCTCATAAACAAAATACTAAGTGGACAAAGGAAAATAATTTGCAAAACAATATATTAAATACAGAGCAAGTTCATAAAGGAATATTACATTTACCTTTACACCCAAATATGATGTTAGAAGAGCAAAATTTCGTTTTGGAGGGATTATTCAATGTCAATAAGTAATGAAGTTTTAAAGTCTTTAAATTTTGAAAGACTACCACAGGTTAAAAATCCTAAATATGTAGTGTTCTGTGATTTTGATGAAACTTATTATCCTCATAACATGGATGATTCTAAAAGAAGCAATATGAAAGTGTTAGAAAAGTATTTGTATGAACAGGGAAGTAAAGGGGATTTAGTAATTGGTTGGGTAACGGGAAGTAGTTTAGAATCAATTGTTGAAAAAATGAAAAAGGGTGGTATTCAGTATTTCCCTCATTTTGTGGCGAGTGGGTTAGGTACAGAAATAACGTACTTTGATAGTAATGGGACTACTATAGATGATCAAATTTGGGAGGAGAGAATTATAGGGGGTGGTTTTGATTCTTCAAAGATTGAAAGAATTCTTAAATTGCTAGAATCAAAATATGAAATTTTTTTAAGACCTCAGACACAATTAGGAAGTTCTAAGTACAAATTTAATTTTTATTATGAAGAGCAAAATGAATTTATTGATGCAAAGAATTTAGAAAAGATAGAAGAAATCGGAGAAATATTCCAAGTGGGAGTTAATATTAACAAATGTAATCCACTAGCTGGTGATCCAGAAAATTGCTATGATGTAGATTTTATTCCACTTGGAACAGGTAAAGATGAGATAGTGAAGTTTATTTTAGACAAGTACGAACTAGATAAAACAAATGCTATTGCTTTTGGAGATAGTGGGAATGATTTAAGAATGCTACAAGCTGTAAGACATGGTTATTTAGTAGAAAATGCAACAGAAGAAGCCAAACACACACACTCAATGTTAGCTGAAGGTGAATACTCGATTGGAATTTTAAATACTCTAAAGCACATTATTAATTAAAAGGGGATGTTCATATAATGAATATTGGAATTATAGGTGCAGGAAGTATTGCAAGAGCTCATTCTAGAGCATTATCAACTGTTGATAGTTGTAAATTAGTTGGAGTATATGATGTTAATAATGAGAATGCCCAAAAGTTGGTAGGGAATTTTGGTGGGAAGGTTTTTAATAGCTATGAAGAGTTACTTGAAGTAGTTGATGGGGTAATAATATCTTCACCGAATTTTTGTCATAGATCTCAAGCGGTTCAAGCGTTATTAAAAAACAAACATGTGTTATGTGAAAAGCCAATGGCAATTTCTTGTGAAGAAGCAAAATACATGATGACAATAGCAAAAAATACTAATTTAGTCGCTTCAATGGGGTTTAACTATCGCCACCTATCTTATGTTAAGGCTTTAAAACAATTAATTCAAAATGAAGAATTAGGGGAAATAGTAGTGGTAAGATTGCATTTTAAAAAGAATAGCGCTTTTAGGAGAACTTCGTTTACTTGGCGAGATGATTTTCAAAGTAATAGAACTAGCGGGGCCTTGGGAGATTTAGGAATTCATCTAATAGATTTATTATGGTTTTTATTTGAGAGTGATTTTAGAGAGGATACTGTTCGAACTAAAATTAAAACAAATGTTAAGGAAAAAGAAAGTAAACCAGTTTTTGTTGATGACTATGCTGAGGTTTATGGCCAATTGAAAAATAAGGTTTTTGTTAATATTACAACATCTAAAAGTTCATTTCTTGACGATTGTGGTTTTAGTATAGAGGTAATAGGTACGAAGAAAGAATATAAGTATTCTTCTAAAGAGCCAAATAAATATATACTCTTTGATGGATTGGAAAAACATGAAATCCCGTTACCATTACCTTTACTAGTCGATCCAGAAAACGAGATTTTTGAATGGTCTGATTCTTTTAGAAGTGAAATTATAGAATGGGCTAAGGCTGCGGAAGGTGGGCCAAATAAGTCTGTAGCAACATTTGAAGATGGATTTCGTTCACAAGTAATATTGGATATGTTTTTTGATAAAAGCAGTAGTAATAAAGAACGATCTGTAGCAACTATTTAGTTTTATGGTAAAAACAGGGGTTTAAAACTTTTACTTAAATCCCTGTTTTTATTTTGGATTGGAGTTGAGAAAAGGTGCGGTTAATATTTTATTATGGTTGCTTGTTTTATTTTATTGTAGGAATAATACATGTTTGCATAGGTAGTTTAATTCCTTCATTAATACAATATTATGGAAGAACCCCTGATCAATTAGGTGTTTTAATATTTTTTCAATTTACGGGTTTTTTATTTGGTGTTCTAAGTTCACCCATACTAGTAAGAAAGTATCATTACTTTAAAACAATAACATTAGGTGTTTTAGTAATGTCCATCGTCCTAGGAGGTTTTATATATATTAAAGAATGGGCATATTTAGCCGTTATTTGCTTTGTATTAGGCTATGGAGCAGGTTTGTTAGAAACTACGGTGGGTTCCTTTATTATTTCAGCAGAAAGGAATAGTGCTGCTAAATTTAGTATTCTCGAAGTATGGTTTGGGGTTGGGGCGCTAGGGTTTCCGTTACTAGTTAATTATATTACAAAATTTTATGAATGGTATTTTATTCTTTATGGGATATTACTATTCTTTATTTTTACACTATTTGTTTGGTACATGCTTGGACGTACAAAATTTCTAAATTTTTCTCCTCAAAAAAATGAAAAGGGAGGAGCATCCCTTTCCTCATTCACTCTTAAATTTAAAAGTGAAAAGATTAAAGTTATAGTATTTATTTCACTTTTTGCATTCTTATATGCAGGCATAGAAACCAATCTTGCAAATTTTTTATCTACAATAATGATTCTTACCAATAATGAATTAATCAGTTCAGTAAGTATATCTTGTTTTTGGCTAGCCATAGTTATAGGAAGAATACTTGTAGGTAAGTTTGCTCATAAATTTAATTATTGGACATACATTACATCTAGTTGCTTTACATTAGTGATTCTATTATTTCTATTCCCCTTTGTTCAAGGTACAGGTATGTATTTGTTTATCATCTTCATTATTGGTTTAGTTATAGCGGGTGTTTTTCCAATAACATTAATCTTAGCTTCCCGTATTATGGAAAATAATATTGATGAAGTGACTAGTTTATTTATTGCATCGGCCAGTTTAGGGGGGGCACTAGTATCTTTTCTAATTAGCTGGAGTCTGTCCTTAAATACTATAAAGGTTACTTTTGGGATATTTTCACTTTTCGCATTTAGTTTAGGTTGTATTATTTTAAAAATGAGAAAAATTTCCACTTACAGTAATGAAAGTGCCAAAAAAGTAGAAAATATGAAAAATTTATAGAAAAATTTTTATAATGTGAAAAAGATAATTATATTTGGGATTTCCAAAAAGATTGATAAAGTTAAAAATTCTGTATTTGGAGTTTTTTTTAAATATTGTAATGTGTAATATATAAAACAGAGATACTTCAACAATAAAAATGATTTGCACCAGTGACCAGTTCTCAGTTGATTGAATGTTATGACATGAAAAGGTTACCTTGTTGTATATACAATAAGGTAGTAAAAACATATTTTCATAAGTATTAAAAAGTTATTTTAATTAGCATTTAAGATTAATCTAAGAGGGGTTTGTTATCGAATGGAGATAAAGATAAGTAAAAAGGATTAGGTTGATATCTCTAAAAAATTAAGTCTTTTTTAGCTGAACAGTATTCACTGGAATTGGGTGAATACATAAGCTATGAGTTACTTGAATTCATAATAAAGGAATTAAATCCACATTATAATCAAGTTACTAAGGATAGGTTAGAAATGTTGTTAAAGAATATAGAGAAAGATATATACAGTTAATAGATTTTAAATGACAATTGAAAACCTAAGATATCATTTTAGATCTCTTAGTACCCAGTAAGAATAAAATAAGTAATGCGTTACAAAATACCCATCCAATTTTATTGATAATAAAGGATGGGTGTTTTCTCTAAGTAGGATGTTATGAAAACCTGCCGATAAAAGTCTATATTAAAGGCGGTCCCGCTTTTTTGTATGCTATAGCACACTCTACAACTAAGACCTAATGATATATATATACTAATTCAAAAGCGGAACGGTTAATAAATGACAGAATAGAAAAAATTAGAAAAAATACCTATATAATGGTAGAATATGGTTGGTGAACTTATAGATGAATAATCAATAAATCTAGTTTTAAAGGGGGAAATAATTTGGGGAATAGGAACAAAAGAATGAAAATTTATTTTCAAAGGTTAGTAGCTGTAAGTGTTTGTTTTTTGTTAGTTTTTCTGGGGAGCAATTATTCAAAAGCCGAAACTGTTGCACCTATAACATTAAATCCTAAAGATGTAGAAGCATTCACCAATAAAGTAATTCCAGAGAAAATGAAAAAAGAAAATGCAGCTGGTGTAGCTCTTGTCGTTGTAAAGGATAATCAAATTTTATTTCAAAAGGGATTCGGATTTTCCGATAAAGAAAAGAATACTCCTATCGATCCTAAAAAAACAGTTTTTCGATTAGCGTCAATATCAAAAGTTTTTACTGCTAGTGCTGTCATGCAGTTAGTTGAACAAGGAAAAATTGATTTAAATAAAGATATAGTAAATTATATGGGGGGATTAAAGTACCAAAATAACATGGGTGAACCAGTTACAATGGAGCATTTACTTACCCATACAACAGGGTTTGATTACGTAGATCCAAGACCAGAGGATATCCATTATCAAGATAATGATTATACAATGCTTAAAGACTATGTAGAAGAAAATATGCCCACAGTAGTGAGAATGCCAGGAGATACATATACATATGATAATTTCGCTTCTATGCTTCAAGGGTATATTGTTCAAAATTTGACAAATACACCTTTTTACAAATATATGGCCAAAAATATTTTTTACCCTCTAGAAATGCATAATAGTAGTTTTGTTATGACTAATTTTATTAAAGAAAAGCTTGCAACAGGCTATGATGCTAAAGGCAATGCCATCCCATTTTATCAAACAAGACCAACAGACATGCCACAAGGCAGTATGTTTTCTACAGGAAGTGATGTAGCCAATTTCATGATTGCTCAATTGAATAATGGTAAATTTAAAAATAACCAATTACTACAAAAAGAAACCGCAGAAGATATGCAAAAAACAAAATTTGCTTTACATCCCAAATACCCTAATATGACATACGGATTTGAGTTCTTTTCACCACAAAGCCATAATGGGCAATATGTTTTTGGTAAAGGTGGAAATATATCAGGCTTTTCATCTTTAATGTGGTTAATTCCAGAGCATAAAATTGGAGTTTTTGTTGTTACAAATAAAGATAGTTCAGCACTTCCTGTTGAAGTATTTGATGATTTTATGAATAACTATTTCCCAGATAAAACAAAGCCTGAATATTTAAACCCTAATGAAGAAGAATTAAAGAAATTTGAAGGTGTTTACCGAGATTTGAGATTAAAAAACCTAATGTCACATGTAAACATAAGTGAAGGAAAGTTATATGTAAGTGATAAAGTATATGGTAAACAGGAGCTAAAACAAATAGACCCTTTACTATTTGAGGATGAAAAAGGAAATTATATGGCATTTAAACTTCACAAAGATGGTACTGTGAAAGAAATGATACATTGGAACTCTGGCAGCTCAGCGGTGAAGTTAAGTGAGCCCGAGAGATTTAAAGACGTAGATGAAAATCATCCGTATGCTAAGTTTATAAATCCTTTACATCAATACGAGGTATTACAAGCAAATAGGGAGGGGAATTTCACTCCAGAATCTTCTCTTACACGAGCAGAATTTGCATATTGGTTATCTCAAATTGCTTACTTTACGCCACCTTCAAAAAAAGAACCAGTGTTTTCTGATGTGAAAAATCATCCGTATGCACCACATATTCAAAAGTTATATGAGATTGGTATTTTATATGAAAAAGAAGGGGAACAATTCCATCCAGACCGTGCAATTACTAGACAAGAAGCAGCATGGATTACCTGGCAGTATTTAAAAATGTTAGGAGCGCCATCTGCAGATGCAACATTAAAGGGAGAAACTGATGATTGGGCAATAGAATCCGTGAAAAACATTGTAGGTCATCGTTTAGTAGGTCCTGAGGTTATATATAATGAAGATGGATCAGCAGATTATCTATCAAAACAAAGTATGAAACGACAAGAGGCAGCTGCATTGTTATTTTACGTTTTGTTATCTAGTTAATTTGTTTTGAGGTAAATTTTACAAAAAGAGAAAATCAAGAGAGCTTGAAATAATTCACAGAAAGAGAATAGTCTTAGAGCAATTGTTTATCGTAATAAACAGAGGGTGGATGAGTGATCACCATACCCAAAATCTTAAGTAGAGCTGTTATTAGAAGGATTTCTTAAGTGTTTTGTAATGTAAGTAGCTCCTTTCAGGGGGCTTTTTTTATTTTATTATCAATAATTTCATGTACCGTAATTATTAATAACAAAATAAAAATCTATACTAAGGGGATTTAGTCCAAGATAGGTCAAACCAGGTCACAGTAATACATTAGTTACCAACTAATATGATGGATAAAAAAATTGTCTTCATCTTTTTTCTTTTTGAAGGAAAATAATATTAGTTGATACGATTGTTTACACAACAGTTTATTTATTAATATTACCTACTGCTCACATTATTGAGGGGCTGGAAAACAACAAAGACGTTCTCAAATGTATGTATAAACTTTAATAACAAAGATAAAAAAATAGGTCATTGGAAATGTCGAAAGAATTAAGTTGTTATTAAAAATTGAAGGTGATACCATAAAATTAAACATTGTTTAAAACATTGTTTAATTGATGGATTTTAGAGGAGGAGATAAGTTGAGTGGAAATGAAAACATATCTACGAAAGAAAAGATTTTAAATACAACATTGGAGTTAATTAAAGACAAAGGCTTCGAAAGCGTAACAATAAGAAAAATTGCGGCATTGTCAGATACAAATATTGCGCTTGTAAATTACCATTTCGGCTCAAAAGAAAAGTTGATTAATGAGACGATTAAAGTCTTATTAATTAGCTTTCAAGGCGCTTTTTCTATTTTAGATGATATTAATGTGCCAGCAAAAGAAAGATTAAAAATATTTTTACTTGATTATGTACTTGTAATTCAGCAATACCCTGAGTTAGTTAGGAAAATTATTGCAATGGGAACTACGGTATTTACATCTCAATACGAATATGGAGATTTTTTGAAGAGGATTGGTTTTAGTAAAGTGAAGGATATTTTGAGTGAAATAACAAATGAAACGGATCAGGAAATTTTAATGATGTTGACAGTGCAAATATTCGGATCCATTTTTCTTCCAGCATTAATGATGCCAATTCTTGAATCAGGGGCAGACATAAGAATACTGCCTGTAGAAAAACAAATTGATTTCCTATTTGAACGCTATTTTTATAAAAATTGAGATAGTGGGTGATTGAGATGATTAGTTTTTTTAGAAAGCATTGGTGTGATGTAGGATTAGTTATGGCAATTGTTGTCGTAGGTTGTTTAGTCGCAAATTTTGAAGAAATGAGTGAAATAAAAGTACTGTTAGCATTAAGTTTTGTAGCCATTTTAGTGCATCAATTTGAAGAGTATCGTTGGCCGGGTTATTTCGCTGGTCTGTTTAATGTAGTTATATTTAAAAGTGATATACCAGATCGCTATCCATTAAACACGCAATCTGCTATGGTAATAAATATTTTGATTGCGTATGTTTTTTATTTACTTCCGGTTTTCTTTCCAAATATTATATGGCTTGGGTTGGCACCTATTTTAATGGGATTTTTTCAATTCATATGGCATGGTATTTTTGCGAATATAAAGGCTAAAACAATATACAACCCAGGATTAGGTGCGGTTGTATTACTACATGTTCCGATTGGTTATGCATATATGAGATATGTTCTTTTACACAATCTAGCTACAAATTTGGATTGGATATTAGGACTAATCTATTTTCTAGTAGCTACCTATTTTTTAATTATTAAAGGAAATATGTTACTGAAAAGTAAGGAGACAATTCATTACTTTTCTAAAAAGCAATTAGGTCCGTATAATGATGCATTAAAGTGATTCAGAAGGAATTTTGGATGCTTAAGAGAATACAAGTGAGTTACAAAAGAAAGGTGCGTAGGCGCCTTTCTTTTGTTTGAAGGAGATTTTTGTATTTTGGGGTAGCGTCTCATGCCCATCAACCTAAGAAATTCATTGTTCCTCAAAACGAATAAAATGACCTGAATTCTCATAAATAATGGTTGTAGTTATATAAAATTTTTGTTTTAGGGATACCTCAAAGTGTTAGCTTAATAAGAATAATCCTTAGCCTCCTTTAGATGAAAAAGGGGCTTTTTTACATATGAAATCACATGGGTCTTTAAAGATAGCTTTGAGCGTAGAGAGAAACTGAAATAAAAGTAAGATCGGGTAAAGACTAGTATTGAAAAATATAAAAGATGGAAGTAGCATAGGGGATTTACGCATAAAGTAATATCGATGGTAAAATTAACAAAATTTTCATTTGATTCAGATAAATATGTGGTGCTTTTAACTTATAATAATGTTAATACAATGAAAATACGGCTGCGAATTAGTTGTTTTAAAAATCAAATTTAGATGGGAAGAGGATAATGAAGACCAGAGATAGTTATAAAATTATTGTAATTGGTGCTGGGACGGCAGGAATATCTTCTACTGCACATTTGTTACGAAATGTACCCCTATTGAAAGAAGATATAGCAATTATTGATCCATCAAAAAAACATTATTTCCAACCACTATGGAGTTTAGTAGGGGGAGGAATTGTTTCAAAGGAAAGTACGATGCGTGATCAAGAAGTGCTTATTCCAAAAGGTGCAACGTGGATTCCTAAAAGTGTCGTTAAGTTGTTTCCGGAAGAAAATAAGCTACTTTTAGATGATGGACTGCTGCTTGAGTATGAAATTCTTATTGTAGCAGCCGGTATACAAATAAATTGGGATGGTATTAAAGGCTTGAAGGAGTCTATTGGGACTAATGGGGTTTGTAGCAATTACTCTTATAAATATGTTGATTCTACTTGGAGAGAAATTGAAAAATTTAAAGGAGGAAATGCAGTTTTTACCCACCCAAACACTCCTATTAAATGCGGTGGTGCTCCACAAAAGATTATGTATTTAGCAGAAGAGTATTTTTGTAATAGCGGTGTAAGAAACAAAAGTGAAGTAATGTTTTATACGGCGAACGCTAATATATTTCAGGTTCCACGTTATGCTAATACATTAGAACAAGTACTAGAAAGAAAGCAAATTATAACGAATTATAATAAAAATTTAGTAGAAATTATTGCCGGAAAAAGAGAAGCAATTTTTGAAGATACGCAAACACTGAAAAGAGAAACTGTACCATACAGTATGATCCATGTTGTTCCACCAATGGGGCCACCTAATTTTATTAAAGAGAGTGAGATAAGTGATTCTCAGGGGTGGGTAGATATAAGCCCTTATACTTTGCAGCATGTACAGTATAAGAATATTTTCGGACTTGGAGATTGTACCAATTTACCCACCTCTAAAACTGGAGCGGCAATTCGAAAACAAATACCTGTCTTAAAACAAAATATTATGGACGTACTTAACGGAAGAGACTTGCATGCTAAATATGATGGATATACATCCTGTCCGATTGTTACAGGTTATAAAAGTCTTATACTCGCTGAATTTAACTATGAACATGAGCCTCAAGAAACATTTCCGTTTAATCAAGCGAAAGAACGATATAGTATGTTTTTACTTAAAAGATATATGTTGCCCTATATGTATTGGAATTTTATGTTGAAAGGGATGCTATAGGAGAAGATAGAAAGCAGTTATACAAATTGAAAAGTACTTTGAAATAACTATTTGGAGGGAATAGCTATGCTTTTAAAATATTTTTATGATGAAAAATTAGCACATGCTTCCTATTTGGTCGGTTGTCAGAAGGAAGGCGTAGCAATTGTAATTGATCCAGGTCGCTATATAGAACAATATATAGAATTTGCTAAGAAAGAGGGAATGGAAGTAATTGCTGCGGCTGAAACTCACATTCATGCAGATTTTCTTTCTGGGTCTAGAGAACTTTCTAATCTTTATGATGCAAAGTTATATGTATCTGATGAAGGAGATTGTGATTGGAAATATCAATATCTTAACGAAGGTCGATACAAATTGGTTAGAGAGGGCACAGAGTTTAAAATAGGTCATATAAAATTTAATGTAATTCACACCCCAGGGCATACGCCTGAAAGTATTTCTTTTTTAGTAACGGATACAAGTCAAAATAATTATACGAATGAAAAGCCAATGGGAATATTCACAGGTGATTTTATATTTGTAGGAGATATAGGAAGACCGGATTTATTAGAAACTGCTGTAGGTATGAAAAATACTGCAAAAATAGGAGCGAAACAATTATTTAATTCTATACAAAAAATAAAAATACTCCCTGATTATTTGCAAATATGGCCATCACATGGTGCAGGAAGCGCATGTGGAAAAGCATTAGGAGCAATTCCAACTTCTACATTAGGTTATGAAAAGATGTTCAATTGGGCATTTCAGTGTAATGAAGAAAGTGATTTTGTATCGACTTTATTGAGGGGACAACCAGAGCCTCCAAAGTATTTTTCATTAATGAAGAATTTAAATAAGTCTGGTCCTCCAATTCGTAAGAAGAGAGAAGTTATTGCTATTGATACAGTAGAAAAACTTCAAGAAGTTATGACAAGCGTTCAGCAAATAGTTGATATAAGGGAGGTAGAGAGTTTTGCTTCTGGTCACATCGAGAAATCAATTAACATACCGCATAACAATTCCTTTACAACTTGGTGTGGATGGTTACTAGATTATAAAACAGAAACTTTAATCGTTCTAGATGAGGAAAAGGTTAGAGTGGAGGAAGTTATTAGAGACTTTGAATCTATTGGGCTCGATAATATTATTGCTTTTGTACCTGTAAAGGTAATACAAAGATTTAATAGATTAGAAAGTTACAAAGAAGACACATCAATCGAATTATATCCGCATATAAAAGGTGGAAGTGTTAAGGTAATCGACGTGCGTAGTAAAAAAGAGTGGGAGGAAGGACATCTTCATAATGCAATACATATCCCTTTAGGAAATCTATTTAAGCAGCTAGATTGTATACCAAAAGATTGCCCAATAGTTTTACAATGTCGAACCGGATTGCGTTCCGCTATAGCAGCTAGTATTTTACAAAGAGCAGGTATAAAGGAAGTAGTGAATTTAAAGGGAGGATTTCTTGCATGGAAAAAAGAAGGGCTTCCTTATATAACATGTAATCGCAATGTGTAGGGAAATAATTTTTATTAATTTATCCGATAAGGAAAATTGCGGATTACATAGGAGTATATCTATATATAGGAGCAATACAGTTAGATAGTGTATTAAAATAGGAGAAATAGATGATTTATTCTATAGACCTGAATTTATTCAGAATTATGCTGATGAGCAAATAGATATAGTTTTATCAGGACACGCTCATGGTGGACAATTTAGGTTACCATTTATCAGCAAATTAGTGGTTCCAAATCAAGGTGTTTTACCTAAATATACAACCAGTTTATATGAAAAACAAAATACGTCTATGGTAGTAAGTAGAGGATTAGGCAATAGTATCATTCCGCAAATAATTTTTAATAGGCCAGAACTTGTAGTCGTACAGTTAAATTGAACTGTACGATTTTTTGTACAGAAAAAATAGGCCATATGCATTTTATACAAGTTAACATTACAGTTTTGTTAAAATTTTTCTACGTTACATAAAGTAACAAAATTTGACCCGGAGAGTTTGTTATAGTGTAAATAATCAAAAAACTTAAAAATTAGTCGAGTGAAAAGTGTGATAAGCAATTCAGTAAAAAACTTAAAGGGGTGTACACATGCATAAAGAATATGAAATTGAAGAGTATACGGCGATTGAGGAACAAATACATTATTATTGTAAATGTTTATTAGTAAGTCATCCTGATCAAATTATAAAGTATTTAGAAAAAAGGTTAGAAAAATATGCAGAAACATTACAATATGCCCATTTATATCCCGACACAGTTATATTACCGTTACAGCAATTAGTTATCGAATATTCTTTAGATGTTGCTAGAATTAGAAAATATATGAATTTAAAAACGTAAAATGAAATATATAATTTAAATGAAACAGAGTCGACTTTAAGAAATGAAATTCTAATGTCGACTCTGTTTCATTGTTTAAGATTGAAAATACATACTAATCAATGAAGTTTGACATATAATTACGCAAGAGTAAAATGAAAGTGAGTACTCACTCATTTTGAAAAGGGAGAAGAATACATGCAGCAACCTGCCATTATTTTACGAACCGTGTCAAAAAGTTTTTGGAAAAAAGAAGTTTTACACAATCTTTCATTGCAAGTTGAAAAAGCAGAGATATTTGGTTTAGTTGGGCCTTCAGGTTCAGGGAAAACGACTCTTATTAAATTGATTGCAGGTATTAATGAGGCAACGAAAGGTGAAGTGCTTGTATACAACACGAACATGCCTAATTTAAATGAAATGAAAAGAATTGGTTATATGGCTCAGGCTGATGCATTATATGAAGAACTATCAGCATATGAAAATGCAGATTTTATTGCAACGATGTATGGATTAAAAGGAAAACATAAAAAAGAAAGAATCGAAGAGGTTTTTGACCTTGTACAATTATCAAAACATATAA
Organism: Bacillus sp. RC251; assembly: GCF_044908765.1. NCBI lineage: Bacteria > Bacillati > Bacillota > Bacilli > Caryophanales > Bacillaceae > Bacillus > Bacillus sp. RC251. The sequence continues at coordinate 1,517,205 of NZ_JBIYDP010000001.1, forward strand.
GACAGCAAGTGCAGCATTTTTCAGGTGGGATGAAGAAGCGTTTATCATTAGCGATAGCACTCCTTCATGAACCTGAAATATTAATTTTAGATGAGCCAACAGTGGGGATAGATCCACTTCTTAGAAAAACAATCTGGGAAAAATTTTATGATTTGAAAAAGAAAGGCACAACTATTATTGTAACGACGCACATTATGGATGAAGCTGAATTTTGTGAGCATTTAGGGTTGATTAGAGAAGGAAAGCTAGTTGCGACTGGAACACCTGAAGAATTGAAAAAACGGGTATCATCAGGACGGATTGAAGATGTCTTTTTGTTGGAAGAGGTGGCCCTATCATAAGAGTTACTGGTGTAATCATTCGTATTATTCGCCAATTTTTTCGAGATAAACGTTCGTTAGCGATGATGTTTGGGGCACCAATGTTATTACTTTGGTTATTGTCTCTAGTGTTTACACAAAAAGACTATGTACCGCATATTGCTGTAGTTGATGTGCCTGCTCCTATTGTAAAAACAATGAAAACTCAAGAAGCCTCAATTTATGAATACGGCAAAGAGAAAGCAATTTCAGAGTTAGAACAGCAAAAGGTAGATGCAGTAATTTATTTAGAGAATGGGAAAATGAATGTTTTATTAGAAGGAAGTGATTCATCAAAAAATCGTGCTGTACTTCAAGTTTTACAAAAGAGTTCAGAAAAGAATGATGTATCAGTTATGAAGCCTGAAGTAAATTACTTACATGGCTCTAAAGACTTTACAATGTTTGATGGGCTTGGCCCCGTATTGATTGGTTTCTTTACATTTTTCTTTGTATTTATATTATCTGGAGTTTCCTTTGTTAGAGAACGTTTAAGTGGTACATTAGAGAGGTTATTGTCCACTCCAGTGAGAAGATGGGAAATAGTTGTAGGATATATTATTGGTTTTGGAATCTTTGCATTTATACAATCAATTATAATCGTGAATTTTTCAGTTTATATTTTAGACTTGTATGTAGCTGGCTCCATATGGCTAACGCTACTTATTACATGTATGCTTTCTTTAACAGCACTAACTTTAGGGACATTTTTATCAGCATACGCAAATAATGAATTTCAAATGATTCAATTTATACCGCTTGTCATTGTGCCACAAATTTTCTTTTCTGGGTTGTTTCCAATTGAATCTATGAATAAGTGGCTACAAATGTTAGGGAAATTATTTCCGCTCACATATGGAGCTGACGCAATGAGACAAGTGATGATTCGAAATCAAGGATTTACAGAGATTGCGTTAAATCTAACTGTATTACTACTTTTTTCTCTATTATTTGCAATAGGGAATGTATTTGCATTAAAGAAACATCGGAAAATATAATGATGATACAAAGGGGCATTATAGATGAAGAAGGATTGGTTGGATGAATTAATTGCCGCAACTAATACGGATAAACGAAATGAACGTCAAATGCGTATTTTAGAGGCAGCTGTTGATATGTTTGGAGAAAAAGGATATGCATCAACTTCTACAAGTGAAATTGCAAAGCGTGCTGGTGTAGCGGAAGGAACAATCTTCCGCTACTATAAAACGAAAAAAGATTTATTGTTAGCAGTCGTCATGCCGACATTAACAAAGTTTGCTGCACCATTTTTCGTACAAGCCTTTGCAAAGGAAATATTTAAATCGAAGTATGAATCATATGAGGGACTTTTACGATTTGTCATTCATAATAGATTTGAATTTGCTCAAAAGCACTTTCCTATGATTAAAATATTAATTCAAGAAGTACCATTTCAACCAGAGCTAAAAAATGAAATACAACAATTATTAGAAACGGAACTTTTTTCACATTTCAAAAAGTTGATTGTGAAGTTTCAAGAAAAAGGAGAAATTATTGAGATACCACCATCTTCTGTATTACGTCTTACTTTATCAGCTGTATTAGGTTTACTATTAACACGATTTTTATTATTGCCTGAAGAAAAATGGGATGATGAAGTGGAAATTGAAAATACGATTCAATTTATATTGTATGGATTAACGCCACGAATCTAACTATAACAACATTTTAGGGGTTTGATTTTTGGTATTTAAATAAATGTAATTTAATAGGTTTAATCATAAGTAAAAATATGTTGATGTGTGAATTACATATACTATTTTTAAGCAAATAATAAATCGCCTTTAAAAAGGCGATTTATATTCATTATACAATTTTGATAGATAAGTACTTGTTTACGAAAAACATTCTAGATTAACGTACTTCTTTGTCTCTTCTTCTAAGACCTAATAATCCTGCTAGACCTAATAAACCCAGCCAAGCCCAATTATTATTTCTATCATGATTATTATTTATATCATTTGTCGTATTTACATTTCGAGTTCTCACATCATTATTAACTCTGTTCAAGTTATTATCATTAACTCGAGTTGACATATCAGTGTTATTAACTCTATTCATATGATTTCCATCGTATTCAGCTTGGGCGGATGTGCCTAAAAACATAATAGATAGTGCTAAAACACTTAAAATAGATGATAATTTTTTCCTCATAAATTTCCCCTCCTTTCCTATGTATTAATTTCTCCATTGCTTTTGTACATTATTCGTATCACAGTATCTAAATCATAAAGTTAAAATTATTAGAACTATCTTTAATCTCCATTATTAAAAGGACAGGTAAATACAACGAAGCGGTTAACAAAAGTTAACCGCTTACTCCATGTTATGCTTGATCAGATTGAAGAACATGTAAAGGAGGAGGAATAATCCAGCCTTTTTTCTTATTTAACCGTAGTAAGGTAGCACCTGCTTGTGCCTTTTTCATATGGAATTGTCCAAACATCATTCCTACGTCTTCTCGAAGTGATTGTCCCATCGCTTGGCTACATGCTACTAGTCCAGCAGCAAGATCCATAGAAACTTTAGCTGCAATTTCTGCGTCATTAATACGAGCACCAGGAGGGATTGTTTCAATAGATGCAACTGGACGCTCTGGAGGTGCTGGTGGTAATGCCACACCGTTTGATTTTAACAAGTTTTTTAGTTCTTCAACTTCTGATTGGATATCATTTTCTATAAGATTTTCTAAAAACTTTTTTAAGTCCTCGTCTCCAGAATGATTGACAAGAACTTGGTAACCAGCAATTGCACCTTGTGCCCCTGCAAGATAGCTCCAAATGGCAAAGACTTCTCCGTAATGCATTGGTTCATTTTGGGGATTACCACTTAATACTCCCATTTTAATATGCCTCCTTAAAATGAATGGATTTTTTGAAATATTTTTTACCAAAGAAAAAATGCTTCTGAAAATGTTCCGTAATAAAGAAAGTAGGTTTCTAAAATTCATTTGGAACACCCTAACTACAAGTAATACTTTCTCAGTCTATAATGTACAAATATAAAGAATATATTCCAAATAACTTGGGATTAAAATTCGTATTAAGACTTATTTTAATTTAAATGTAAAGAGGAGAGGAAAGAATCTGTAACTATGCTAGTAAAGATGGATTGTGTTTAGACAAAAATGTATTAACAAGTTTGTACAAGAACTTGTTAATACATATACGAAATAGATTTGAATTGCAGTTGATATAGCATTAAATTTATAGTTATTATAAAAATAATCAATATAAACAGACTTTGCTTAAGATACTAATATCAGTACAATTTAGATTGTATGGATTGATACAATGGAGGTAATGAAATGCGGCAATTTGCAAAACCAACAATAGTTGTAAGTAAATGTTTAGAATTTGACGCCTGTCGTTATAATGCAGAGATGATACCAGATGTAACAATACGAAATTTGCAGCCATTTGTTACATTTATACCTGTTTGTCCAGAAGTCGAGATCGGATTAGGGACTCCTCGTGAAACGATACGAATTGTAGAAGAAAATGGTGTGAATAGGCTTGTACAGCCGTCGACACGAGAAGATGTAACTGAAAAAATGGAGCAATTTTCAAATGTCTTTTTACAAACGATATCTGATGTGGATGGTTTTATTTTAAAGAATCGTTCGCCGAGTTGTGGTACGCGTGATGTGAAAATTTATTCTAGTTTTGAAAAAGCACCAGCAAAAGGAAAGGGATCTGGTTTATTTGGCGGAGCAGTAATAAAAAATTTTTCGCATCTTCCAATTGAAGAAGAGGGTAGATTGTCGAATTTTATTATTAGAGAACATTTCTTTACAAGGCTGTTTACAATCGCGCATTATAAAATGATTAAACATACTAAAAACATAAAAGAACTCGTATCATTTCAATCAGACTATAAGTATTTATTTATGGCATATAATCAAGTGAAACAAAAAGAATTAGGGCGTATTATTGCAAATCAAAAAAATGAAACGATTGAAGTGGTATTTGAAAACTATGAGAAGACTTTATATGAATTATTTATGCGCACACCCCGCTATACATCGAATGTAAATGTATGTGAGCATATTTTTGGATATTTTAAAACTAAGCTGAAAAAACAAGAAAAAGATCATTTTTTAGATTTGATACAAAAGTATATAGAAAAGAAAATCCCGCTTAGTAGCTTACTTGCAATTTTAAAATCATGGGCCATTCGATTTGACGAAAAGTATTTATTAAGACAAACATATTTTGAACCTTACCCTGAAGCTTTAGTAGAAATTTCTGATTCGGGAAAAGGTAGAGATTATTAAACGATAAACTACATAATTCGACAAGAAAACTCCTATGTTGTTGTAGAACAATGTAGGAATTTTTTTGTGCATTAGTACAGAATCTGTTTTAAAATTAAGTTATGACAGAATTATAGCAATTATCTAACTAATATTCGTGTCTTTTAATTCGTAATGTTTGTAGTAGAAACTCGCACGCTGTCGAAACTCAATATTCGATAAGGGGTGTGTAGCGGAATGGAATTTACTCTAACTCGCGAAAAACAAATGATTAAAGAAATGGTACGTGACTTTGCTGAAAAGGAAATCGCACCGAAAGCTGTATATTATGACAAAACTGCGGAATTTCCATATGAAACATTTCAAAAAATGGGCGAACTAGGATTATTAGGAATCCCATTCCCTGAAGAGTATGGAGGTTCAGGTGGCGATACTGTATCGTACGCGTTAGCAGTTGAAGAAATTGGTCGTGCTTGTGGTGGGACAGGATTAAGTTACGCTGCAACAATTTCATTAGGTGCTTCTCCAATTTATTATTTCGGTACAGAAGAACAAAAACAGAAATATTTAATTCCAATGGCATCAGGTAAAACTTTAGGTGCTTTCGGATTAACTGAGCCGAACGCTGGATCTGATGCAGGTGGTACACAAACGAAAGCTGTATTAGATGGAGACGAGTATGTTATTAGTGGTGAAAAGTGTTGGATTACAAATGCAGAGTATGCAAATACAATTATTGTAACCGCTATCAACGGTGTTGAAGATAATGGTAGAAAGCGTATTTCGGCATTTATCGTACCGACTACAAGTGAAGGATTAACGATTTCAAGTCCTTACGATAAGATGGGTGTTCGTGCTTCTAATACATGTGAAATCGTACTTGATGGTGTACGTGTACCGAAAGAAAATATTCTTGGTGATGTAAATAAAGGATTTAAACAATTCTTATATACACTTGATGGAGGACGTATTTCAATTGCAGCATTAGCAGTAGGTATTGCACAATCAGCATTTGAACGTGCACTGCAATATGCGAAAGAACGTCAACAATTTGGAAAGTCAATTTCTAATTTCCAAGCGATTCAATTTAAATTAGCTGATATGGCGACTGAAGTAGAGCTAGCCCGTAATTTAGTACATAAAGCAGCTTGGTTAAAAGATAACGATAAACCTTTCGGTAAAGAAGCGGCTATGGCAAAACTTTTCGCATCTGAGGCTGCTAGTCGTATTGCAAATCAAGCGGTACAAATTCACGGTGGATACGGCTATATGCGTGAATATGAAGTAGAACGACATATTCGTGATGCAAAACTATTAGAAATTGGTGAAGGAACTTCTGAAATTCAACGTCTCGTAATTGCTAGACATTTAGGATGTAGATAAAAAGGAGGAATCACTATGTTTCAAAAAATATTAATTGCCAATCGCGGGGAAATCGCAGTTCGTATTATGAAAACTTGTCAAAAACTTGGCATTCGCACTGTTGCTATTTATTCTGAGGCAGATGAAAATGCCTTACATGTAAAAATGGCAAATGAAGCTTACTTAGTAGGTGGGCCGCGTGTCCAAGAAAGCTATTTAAACCTTGAAAAAATTATTGAAATAGCTAAGAAGACAAATGTTGAAGCAATCCATCCGGGATATGGATTATTATCTGAGAATCCATCTTTTCCGGTTCGCTGTAAAGAAGAAGGAATCGTATTTATCGGTCCTTCAGAAGAAATTATAACGAAGATGGGAAGTAAAATCGAATCACGTATTGCGATGCAAGCTGCAGATGTCCCAGTAGTTCCAGGCATTACTACAAATATTGAAACTGCTGAAGAAGCAATTGAAATTGCTAAACAAATTGGTTACCCATTAATGTTGAAGGCATCCGCAGGCGGCGGAGGCATTGGAATGCAGTTGATGGAAACTGAGCAAACGCTCACCAAAGCATTTGAAAGCAACAAAACGAGAGCACAAAACTTCTTCGGTAACGGAGAAATGTATTTAGAGCGCTATATTGCAGATGCACATCATATTGAAATTCAGCTTTTAGCAGATACACATGGTAACACAGTGTATTTATGGGAGCGTGAATGTTCAGTACAGCGCCGAAATCAGAAAGTAATTGAAGAAGCACCTTCACCATTTTTAGATGAAGGTACACGAAAAGCGATGGGTGAAGTTGCTGTACAAGCTGCTAAAGCTCTAGGGTATACAAATGCTGGTACAGTTGAGTTTCTAGTAGATGATCAGAAGAACTTCTATTTCTTAGAGATGAATACGAGATTACAAGTAGAGCATCCGGTTACAGAAGAAATTACTGGTTTAGATCTTGTAGAACAACAACTTCTAATTGCATACGGTGAGAAACTATCATTTACACAAGATGATGTAAAACGTAGTGGTCATGCCATTGAGGCACGTATTTATGCAGAGGATCCGAAAACTTTCTTCCCATCACCTGGGAAAATTACAAATTTAACGCTTCCATCAAATGTACGTATTGATCACTTTTTGGAGAATCAAGTCACGATTACACCTTTCTACGATCCAATGATTGCGAAAGTCATTGCTCATGGTGAAACTCGTGAAGAAGCAATTTCAAAATTACATGATGCTTTAGAAGAATTAAAAGTAGAAGGTATTAAAACGAACACGCCAATGTTACTTCAAGTATTGGAAGACGATGTGTTCAAAAGTGGTATTTATACAACAGGTTTTGTAACGAAACAACTTGTTAAAAAATAAGATTTAACAATATTAAGGGGGAAAAAATGATGACGAAAGTATATGCATCGATGGCAGGAAATGTATGGAAGATTGTTGTAGGAGTAGGAGATACAGTAGAGGAAGAGCAAGATGTCGTCATTTTGGAATCTATGAAAATGGAAATTCCAATCATTTCAGAAGAAGCTGGCACAGTTATGAAAATTAATGTGCAAGAAGGCGATTTTGTAAATGAAGGAGATGTATTACTAGAAATTGAATAGGGAGATATAGGGGGAAGCGAATTGAAACTACCTAATTTTGCTGTCATTAAAGAAGTCGGGCCACGTGATGGCTTACAAAATGAAAAAAAGATTGTTGGCACAAAAGATAAAGTAAAATGGATTCAACTACTTACAGAGGCGGGATTATCGTACGTTGAAGTTTCCTCATTCGTTCACCCTAAATGGGTCCCTGCATTAGCAGATGCAAATGATGTGTTTTCTGAGCTAAAAAGGGAACCAAATGTGACATATGCAGCGCTTGTTCCAAATCAAAATGGTTTGGAACGAGCTTTTTTGCAAAATGTAGATGAGGTGAATGTTTTTTTATCAGCAAGTGAATCTCATAATAAAAGTAATATTAATAAATCAATTAAAGAAGCATTAGTTGTAATTGAAGATATAACAAAACAGGCATTATTCGAAGGGAAAAAGGTAAGAGGCTATGTTTCTACTGTATTTGGATGTCCTTATGAAGGGGATATAAGTGCCACAGCAGTTGACGAATTATGTAATCAACTATTTTCATACGGCATTTATGAAGTATCTCTTGGTGACACGATTGGTGTAGCGAATCCACTACAAGTAGAGCGAGTATTAGAGCATTTATTAAAGAAATATGATGCTTCGCAGTTTGCAATGCACTTCCATAATACGTATGGAATGGCTCTGGCGAATGTAGTTAAGTCATTAGAATATGGTATTACAACATTTGATAGTTCTTGTGGTGGTCTTGGTGGATGTCCATATGCACCAGGAGCATCAGGCAATGTTGCAACCGATGACTTAGTTCATATGCTCCATAAGTTAGGGGTCCAAACGAATATTGATGAAGAGAAGTTATTGAAAGCGAGTCAATTCATTCAAAGTAAATTAAATATCCAATTACCGAGTCATGTGTATAGAGCGCTTCAACATAAAACGATAAGTAGGTGAGAAGATGCTACAACTACAAAACATTTCAGTTAATTATGTAACACCTCACGTTGTAAAGATTTCGTTATATCGTGAAAGACAAGCAAACTCATTATCTTTAGCGTTATTAGAAGAGTTACAAAACATATTAACTCAAATAAGTGAAGAGTCCAATACTCGTGTAGTTATTTTAACAGGTGCTGGTGAAAAAGCGTTTTGTGCTGGTGCTGATTTAAAAGAACGTGCTGGTATGAATGAGGAACAAGTTCGCCATGCTGTTAGTATGATTCGCACTACTATGGAGATGGTTGAACAATTACCACAGCCAGTTATTGCTGCCATAAACGGAATCGCCCTTGGTGGCGGTACGGAATTAAGTTTAGCTTGTGATTTTAGAATTGCGGCTGAATCTGCAAGTCTTGGTCTTACTGAAACTACACTTGCAATTATACCAGGAGCAGGTGGTACGCAGCGTTTACCAAGATTAATTGGTGTTGGTAGAGCGAAAGAATTAATTTATACAGGCAGACGTATTTCAGCGCAAGAAGCAAAAGAATATGGTTTAGTAGAATTTGTTGTACCAGCTCATTTACTTGAAGAGAAAGCGATTGAAATAGCAGAGAAAATTGCTAGTAATGGTCCTATTGCTGTTCGATTAGCAAAAGAAGCAATTTCAAACGGTATTCAAGTTGATTTACATACCGGATTACAAATGGAAAAACAAGCGTATGAAGGTGTAATCCATACGAAAGATAGATTAGAAGGATTACAAGCATTCAAGGAAAAACGCACACCAATGTATAAGGGGGAGTAAATATGTTAGACCAAAAACAACAATCGAATACATTTGAAGAACGAGTTGAAGCGATTAAACAAGGCGGCGCACCAAAGTATCATGAACAAAACAAAGCAAAAGGAAAACTATTCGTTCGAGATCGCTTAGCTCTTTTATTTGATAATGGTGAATATGTAGAAGATGCATTATTTGCAAATTGTGAACAAACAGGATTACCTGCTGATGGTGTTATAACGGCAACGGGTAAAATACATGGTCGTACTGCATGCGTAATGGCAAATGATTCAACGGTAAAGGCTGGATCATGGGGCGCACGTACAGTTGAAAAGATTTTACGTATTCAAGAAACGGCAGAAAAATTACGTGTTCCGTTATTTTATTTAGTTGACTCTGCTGGAGCGCGTATTACAGATCAAGTAGAAATGTTCCCAGGGCGCCGCGGTGCAGGAAGAATTTTCTACAATCAAGTGAAATTATCAGGTAAAGTTCCTCAAGTATGCTTATTATTTGGACCTTCGGCAGCTGGTGGCGCATATATTCCAGCCTTTTGTGACATTGTTATGATGGTAGAAGGAAATGCATCTATGTACTTAGGTTCTCCTCGTATGGCGGAGATGGTTATCGGCGAGAAGGTAACTTTAGAGGAGATGGGCGGAGCTCGTATGCATTGCTCTGTATCAGGATGCGGAGATGTTTTATGTAAAACAGAAGAAGATGCGATTACACAAGCAAGACAATACATTTCATATTTTCCAAACAACTACTTAGAGAAGACTCCATTGGTTACACCTCAAGAACCGAAACAATTCGAAAAAACGTTAGAACAAATCATTCCAGAAAATCAAAATGCTCCTTTCAATATGAAAGATCTCATTAATAGAGTTATTGATGAAGGTTCTTTCTATGAAGTGAAAAAATTATTTGCTCAAGAACTAATTACAGGCTTGGCACGTATTGATGGTAAGCCAGTTGGTATTATTGCAAATCAACCGCGTATGAAAGGCGGCGTATTATTCCACGATTCAGCGGATAAAGCAGCGAAGTTTATTAATTTATGTGATGCATATCATATTCCATTGTTATTCCTTGCAGATGTACCTGGATTTATGATTGGTACAAAAGTAGAGCGTGCTGGTATTATTCGTCATGGTGCAAAGATGATTTCTGCAATGAGTGAAGCAACTGTACCGAAAATTTCTATCGTTGTTCGTAAAGCATACGGTGCTGGTTTATATGCAATGGCAGGTCCAGCCTTTGAACCAGATTGCTGCCTAGCATTACCGACAGCTTCTATTGCAGTAATGGGTCCAGAAGCGGCAGTCAATGCTGTATATGCAAATAAGATTGCAGCTTTACCAGAAGAAGAGCGTGATAGCTTCATTGCTGAAAAACGCGAAGAGTATAAGAAAGATATTGATATTTACCATTTGGCATCAGAGATGGTCATTGATGGTATTGTTCATCCAAACAATTTAAGAGAAGAGTTAAAAGGACGATTCGAAATGTATATGAGTAAATATCAAGTATTTACAGATCGTAAACATCCTGTTTATCCAGTTTAAAGCCCTATTTAGGGCTTTCTTGCTCAAAAAGTCAAGGAGGGGAAAACATTGAAACAAGCAGTTTGGTTTCCAACAGAAGAATATAAAGAAAAAACGCGTTTATATGGTTGGATGAAATCATTGGGCTATGAAGATTATGAAACGTTTTATAATAAATCTATTGAAGAAACAGATTGGTTTTGGGGAGAAGCTGAGAAAGCGGTTGGCTATCAATGGATGAAGCCTTATACAGAAGTGCTAGATTTAGAAAATGGTACGCCGTTTGCACAGTGGTATAATGGCGGAACATGTAACGTTGTAGAATCAGTTTTATCACGCTGGCTTGCAGATGATGAAACAAGAACGCAACCAGCACTACAGTACGAGGGAGAAAATGGAACTTCAAAATCATTTACATATGAAGATCTTGACAACTGGGTAAGTCGCGTTGCAAACGGTTTGAAACATGCGGGTATTGAAAAAGGTGACCGTGTAACAATTTATATGCCGATGATTCCAGAAACAGTTGTTGCAATGCTAGCTGTTATGAAAATCGGAGCAATTATTTCACCAATATTCTCAGGATTTGCGTCTGATGCAGTCATGACTCGTGTACAAGCGGCAGAATCAAAAATGATCATTACTGCAGATGGTTTTTCACGCCGGGGTAAAGTTGTTTCATTAAAAGACGAAGTAGATAAAGCTTGCGAACATTGTCCAACTGTTGAAAAAGTTGTTATTGTTCGTCATGCAGGAAATGATTTTACACCACATAATTATGATTTCCCATGGAGTGCGCTAGAAAAAGAAAAACCATTTACACATGCTGAAGAGATGAATAGTGATGATCCGTTAATGCTCATTTATACATCAGGTACAACTGGGAAACCGAAAGGAACAGTACATACACATGCTGGTTTCCCTTTGAAATCTGCATTTGATGCAGGATTTGGAATGAACATCAAACAAGGTGACCGCGTATTATGGGTAACTGATATGGGCTGGATGATGGGACCGTTTTTATTATTCGGCTCTCTCATTAATGGAGCAACGATGGTTATGTACGAAGGTGTTCCAGATTTCCCAGAAGCAGATCGTTTATGGGAGACCGTTGATAAATATGAAATTACACATCTCGGTATATCACCAACATTAATTCGTTCGTTAATGGCAAAGGGTGATGAGTATGTAAATAAACATTCGCTCAAGAGTTTAGAAGTATTCGCATCAACAGGTGAACCTTGGAATCCAGATCCTTGGATGTGGCTATTTGAAACAGTTGGAAAAAATAATGTACCAATTTGTAACTATTCAGGCGGAACTGAAATTTCTGGTGGGATTTTCGGAAACGTCCTTATTAAACCAATTGCACCGATTAGTTTTAACGCATCTTTACCAGGAATGGCAGCGGTTGTGCTCGATGATCAAGGCAATCCAATTCGTGATGAAGTTGGAGAATTATGTTTAGAGAAACCTTGGGTTGGTATGACGAAAAGTTTCTGGGAAGACGATGAGCGTTATGTGAACACGTATTGGTCACGTTTTGAAAACAAATGGGTTCATGGTGACTGGGTGATTTATGATGGTGAGCAATATATTATTACAGGACGCTCAGATGATACGTTAAACATTGCTGGAAAACGTATTGGACCTGCAGAATATGAATCTATTCTTGTGAAGCATAATGATGTCATAGAAGCTGCCGCGATTGGAGTACCTGATGATGTAAAAGGTGAAGTTTGTCATTGTTTTGTAGTATTAAGGGACAATGTAACATTCACAGGAGAGTTAAAGAAAGAATTAATGAGTTTAGTAAACTCTCATATCGGAAAAGCATTGTGTCCAAAAGATATTCACGTTGTAGAAGATTTACCAAAAACACGTAATTCTAAAGTAATGCGACGCGTCATTAAAGCTGCTTACTTAGGAAAAGAATTAGGGGATTTATCATCACTTGTAAATCCTGAAGTAGTTCCGTTTATTCAGGGGTTACAGTCTAGCAAACTATAAAATTACGAATGAGCTCTATGTAAATAGAGCTCATTTTTAATGTTTACAAAAAGATAAGAGAGAAAAAGTAAATTTGAAGTTAAAAAATCTACTATTAGTGTTAAGTATATGTGTTTGTTTTTAGTTTTTATCAAAATAGGATACTATGGCTGTCTATTCAATGGAGTGATTGAATTTTGTTAAGAATGAAAATTTAGTGAAGAAAAAAGTAAGAAATAAAAGGAGAAATCCCTGGGGGACAGGGATTCAATAAGGGAGATATCATTGTCGTTCAATGTCGAAATTTGGCGTATTCGACAAATTAATATTATCACGAATTTTCAGGAGATTGTGATAGTGGATGTGTCAAAAATGTGTACGGGTTTCATATAAAAGTGTTAATTAAATAGGAAAAGGGAAAAGAATTAAGTTCACTCGTTCTTAAGGTTTTTCCCTTTTAAATTTACTGCTTGTTCGTTGTTCTATATACATCTGAAATTGGTAAATCGTCGTCATGTAAAGCTTGAGTACTGTCCTTTTTGTTTGAATCATGTGCCTCCTGAGATGTTTCTTGCATTTGCTCTTGGGCTTTACTAGGGGTATTCAGCGCATCCGATGACACATAATCAAGCTGTTGACTTAATAGATTTTTTTATCCATGTTATGTAGCTCCTTTTTGAACTTAGATATAAAAACGAAGTGTTTTTAAATAGTTACGTGGGTATTATGTATCTTTGAATGGAATTATATACATAAACTATATTGAGAATTTAACTAATTATAAAAATCACTTGTGATGACAAGCTGAAGAAATATAAAGATCATTAGTTCTTAATAAAAGTTTTATTTTAGTAGGGTGTTTCGAAATTTCATTTGAAAGGAACATCCCAATGATAAAATGAGCACTGTAAATCAGTGCTCATCTTATCAGAAATTGCTTAGTACTTAAAGATAAAACCATTACGGACAATTCACAATGGTAATAGTGACGCTAGCCATTGTTCCAGGAGAATCAAGAAGTGAAGCAGTAACGGTTACTGTTCCAGGCCCATTAGCGGCTAGAAATACAGCGGTAAAGTTACCTGAAGCATTTGTAATGACAGCAAGAGGAACCATGAAAGCAAGAGAAGGATTACTAAATGAAAAACTGACCACTACTCCTGGAGTAGGACTACCGTTTACTAATACTTGACCCGAAAAAAATAAAGTATTATTTCCTTGAGTGGATACACATGTCGTGGTTTCGTTAGAAGTCAAAGTAATAGATGCAGGCCCAGCAGGAAGATTAAATCCAGTTGGTCCAGTTGGTCCAGTTGGTCCAGTTGGTCCAGTTGGTCCAGTTGGTCCAGTTGATCCAGTTGGTCCAGTTGGTCCAGTTGATCCAGTTGGTCCAGTTGGCCCAGTTGGTCCAGTTGGTCCAGTTGATCCAGTTGGTCCAGTTGATCCAGTTGGTCCGGTTGAACCCGTAGCTCCTGTAGAACCGGTGGGACCAGTAGGGAATTGAAAGGGTTGAACAGGTGGAAGTGTAGGTCCAATAGAACCCGGATTAAGTGCAGCAAAAGATAAAAACTTGTCCATTATTTATCACCTCTAAAATCGTATTACTAATAGTAAATGTAATGATAGAGCAAAGTGAAATGGACAAGCGGTTGTATTTTAATAAATTAAACAAAATAGTTATTTGATAGAAAAAGAAATTAGTATGTTTATTTTAGAAATTAAATATAAAAAGGCGATTATCGTCAAATCGCCTTTTTGGGTAATGCAGTGTAATTTTATTCAGTTATTTGAAATATAGTTTCATTCGGTTTGGAAAATCCATACAGTTTCCTTGCGAATTTTAAAACTTCTTCTTCACTACCTGTTAAAACTTTAACATCATTTTTAAGGGTATGACCATCCTTCTTTAAAGAAGATAATTTTTGTTGCCCCGTATTAACCGTGATTTGTTTTTCTTTAATCATTTCTTGCTGGTTATTAAGAGAATATTGAAGGACAAAAATTATAGGTAATATAAAAGCTAAAGTAGTTATAATACGGCGTCTTGTTATTTTATTATTACCTTGTTTGGTGTTAGCGTTCACTTGCTGTGAGGGTATATTAGGATTTGATTGTTGTGATGATATTTTTGGGATGTTTCCCATTAAAATGCCTCCATTACTGATTGTAGAATTTAAACTGTTTAAAAGTATTATAAATGTTCAATGGGAATTTTAGAAGATAGTTTAATATAAGTGAGTTTTGTAAGGTTTAAACAAAATCCTTATTTAAATAAAAGGACCCCCGATTGTCTGCGGGGCTCCTAAGGGTAATCGTCAAGTAATGACGTACTCGACTAGTTAACGATATCATGAATTTTTTGGTAAATATACTGGTAAATGCGTCCAAATTAATGAGAGCATTATTTGAAACAAAAACGCTATTTTAATAGGGAGGGGAATAATGATGATTCCATGGGACAAGCGAGTATACATTGTATCAAGGTGATTATTTTATTACAGAGGGGACAATTTTTCAAGAGATAGTTGAGAGAACTACTGGTTATGATATTAATCAACAAACACTTGTTGAAGGAAACGTTAAGATTTTAAATAATATCTTATCTTGGAGTACGCTTTTCTGAATGTATATTTCACAACAGCAAAGGTACTATATTAATGCAAACAAAGCCTATGTATATGGTATTTGTAAAGTAATAGGAAAAGCTGGGGATTCTTAAAGGAGCTGACTTATAAGAGGTTGTCTAAACTTTAAATTCAGCAGAATTAAATCCAATTCCCCTCATTAAACAAGCTTCAAATTGTTAGAGGCCTGTTTTTATAGTTAATAAAGAAAAGAATGTCTAATACAATTGTTTGTTTTTTCCTTTCTATGTGTTTGTCTCTTACACTTTTAAGCTTGTGGACATACTTTACTAATAGAAAGGATTAGGGGGTGAGGTTTTGGGTTCTCGATTTAATAATTGTAAAAAGAAGTGTACATGTAAACAGGATGATTGTTGGGATGCTTTCGAAGAATGTAAAAAAGAACAAGAAGAACAAAATAAAAAATGCGATTGTTGCTGTGTACAAGGAATTAGAGATGAGCTTAAAAAATTAGTAAACAGAGCCGTGCGAATTACTACAGTAGGAAATAATTATGCAGGAACTGTTTCTTCAGTAACTTGCGATGTTGTAAAGCTTGCTAATAGTGCTGGGGTAGTTACGGTAATTATTTCTGTTTGTAAAATTGAAGCGATTGAACTTTTGTTGACATAGGAAAATAGCATAATTATGCCTTTTTTTGTAAAGCCATTCTTATGAATGGCTTTATTTTAATTTCGTATAAAAGGAGAATATATTCTTTATATAGAAATAGGTTTGAGGCTATAAAGAGTGATGTACGAAAGGAGAATGAGAGTGATTAAATTAGTACCCTTTAAAAGATCTGATTTCAAACAATTAATAAATTGGATTAATTCCGAAGAGTTTTTAATACAATGGTCGGGAAATGCATTTACATATCCTTTAAATGAACAGCAATTAGAGAAATATACAGAATGTGCAAACACATTGGCATTCAAAATAATGGATGAAGAGACTAAAGCAGTTATTGGTCATATTTCACTTGGGCAAATTGACAATATAAATAAATCTGCAAGAATTGGAAAAGTGTTAGTTGGTGATACGAAAATGCGAGGGCGTTCTATAGGGAAACATATGATGAAAGCAGTATTACAAATTGCATTTAAAGAATTAAAACTACATAGAGTAACTCTTGGTGTTTATGATTTTAATACGTCGGCCATCTCATGTTATGAAAAAATAGGATTTGTAAAAGAAGGTTTATTAAGAGAATCCAAAAAAGTAGGAGAAACATATTGGAATTTATGGGAAATGAGTATGTTAGAATATGAATGGAGTGATAAAAAATAATAGTTTTTTATAATTATGTTATGTCAATTAAAAGGGGTATGGTGGGAAGTTATGAATAAAAATACTAAAGTAATTTCAGTTGCAGCTGTTTCAGGAGGAGGTAAAACTACTGTTACAGAAAGTTTAACTCACAAGTTAATGAATTCAAAAGCACTATATTTTGATAGCTATGACTTTGATAATTGTCCTGCTGATATTTGTAAATGGATTGATGATGGAGCAAATTATGATGAATGGGTACTTACGCCATTAATTCATGATATTCAGCATCTTATACGAGAGGCTAATGTAGATTATATTATTTTAGATTATCCTTTTGCATACTTAAATAGTGAAATGCGAGAGTTTATTGATGTAACTATATTTATCGATACACCTTTAGATATTGCGATGGCTAGAAGAATTTTGCGAGATTTTAAAGAAGATACAATAGATGAAATACATAATGATTTGAAACATTACATGACATTTGCGAGAAAAGCATATTTAGAGGCAATTCATACTGTTAAGCCGAATTCGGATATTATATTGGATGGCTCTTTATCTGTAAGTGAAATAATTAATCATGCTGTAGAGGAACTTGGCCTGAGAGAATTGATTGTCAATGGTTAAATGTATAGAAGAATATTTACAAGTTGACGATTTTAAAATGTATACGAAAAAGTTCCAAGGAAAGAAGCTGCAGCCAGTTATTATAATGGAGGCAGGTTATGGTGATTATTCAAAGACATGGGATCATATCGCTGAAGAGTTGACGGAATATGGGACGGTACTTACATATGATCGAGCGGGCTTAGGAAAAAGTGGGAAGAGTTCCAAGCGACGTATTAGTTCTGAAATGGTAAAAGATTTAATAAGTTGCTTAGCGCAACTACAATTGAAACCACCTTATATTTTTGTAGGACATTCTTTTGGCGGTATAAATGCACGTTTATTTGCGACTACTTATCCCAAAGATTTGCTGGGAATCGTTTTGGTTGATTCGACACCGGAAAATTATAAAGAAGATTTTCTGCCAATCATGTCTCCAGAATTTCAAGAAGCTTACTATAAACAGTTTGTATATGAAAGTTCTTATGAAGAGTTTACATTTAGTTTAAGTGAAGTAGATAGACATTGTAAATTAATGAATGATATTCCACTTGTCGTGTTAGCTGCGGGTAAAAAAGCTTTTTATTCGCCAGATGCACAAATGAAATGGTTACAATTGCAAGAAGAATTATTACGATTATCATACAATCATAAATTTGTAATTGCAGAAAAAAGCGGTCACTATATTCAAAAAGATGAACCATATTATGTAATAGATGCGGTTAAGTGGATTGTTGAGGTAGGGGAGAGATAAATATATATGTACACGTTATTTCAATACAATTGGCAAGTAAGGGATGATTGGTTTAAGTGGTGTGAACAACTTTCAGAGGAAGAATTACTCCGCAAGCGTGTAGGTGGTGTTGGGAGTGTTTTAGAAACATTATTCCATATTGTCGATGTTGAGTACAGCTGGATTAGTGCGCTTCAAGGAAAAGAAGATAATGAACCGCAGTTTAAAGATTATCAATCCATCCAAAAAGTGAAAGCGTTATCTAATTTATATATACGAGAATTAGAAGATTTTTTACAGTTGTGGTCATCTAGCCTAGAATGTAAGATATTAAAAGCTTCGTGGACAGATAAAACATATACATACGGTGAAGTTTTAAGACATGTAATTGTGCATGAAATTCACCATATTGGTCAGCTATCTATATGGGCGAGAGAATTAAATCTTCAGCCTGTTTCAGCGAATTTAATTGGAAGAGGATTATAAATTTAGAAACCGGCTTGCACTGTAAATGCAAGCCGGTTTTTATATAAAAGAAGATTTCCTAGTTGAAATCCTCGGATTTTTTCTGACGTATATGTAAAAACATTAAAATTGTAATGATGAAGAAAATCAACAATGTTTGTATGATCAAATTTTTAAATTGAAGCAAAACTGTCCACGATGTAACAGCATCTTTAAAAGCTTGGAGTGCAGAGTACGAGGAAGGATCAAAACCGTACTGTAGTAACTTTTTTGTTTCAATAAAAGTACTATTTTCTTCATTGGAGTCTAATATTACGGAAATAAGTCTAGTATCTCCTCGTTTTGCTGTACTGACAAAACTATAATTACCATTAGTTGAAAAACTAGTTTGTAAGCCGTCAACACCTTGGAGTTTAATGTTTTTATTAAGAGAATAAATCATTTTATTTGTGTTGAAAACTTTTGAGTCTTTGAAGGTAAATTGGTAAGAGGTTAGTTTCGTAACATTCAATACATCTGGAAAGTCTTTTACTAATTGTGTTGCTAGTTTAGCTACGTCTATAGCTGTTGTAGTTGATTGTTTATTTGTATCGTTATTCATTCCAGTAGCATTTAGAAACGGGGATGGTTGTGATAACTTTAGTTGTTTTGCTTTCTCATTCATTAAAAGTGTAAAGTTATCTTCGTTTCCAGCAATGTGTTCTGCAAGGGCAAGTGCGGAACGATTATTCCCTGTCAAAAACAATGCATGAAGTAAATCACGAACTGTCGTTTTATCTTTCGAAGTTACTTGTATAGGACTCGTTTCTGCTCGGAAAACTTCGTTACTTATTTTTACTAATTCATCTAACTGTATGTTTCCTTCATTCAGTTGTTCCAGTGTGATATACTCTGTCATTAATTTAGATAAAGTAGCTGATTGTATAGGAGTTTCTTCATTTTTTTTATAAACAACTTCACTTGAATTAGCATCTATTAAAATAGCTGATTTAGCTTGAATAATTGGACCATTTACATAGAGGTAAAAATATAAAACGATAAGTGCTGTAATAACAAAAGATAAGAATAAAATTGTGAACTTTTTCAAGAATTGCATAAGCGATCCTCCTACTATGACATCAATAATACTATTGTAAAAAGGAATGCTTAATTAGGAAGAAAGAAAAGGTAAAGAATTTCTTAAGAATTATAAAGGATTATTAAATTTTGGATTTTAATGGAAAATAAAAGGTCCAATTTCTTATATGGTAAGAAATTGGACCTGAAAAATTATAATATTAACATTTATATGGGAGAAGTTTTACAGTGAAAGTTGTTTTTTTATCATCGCTATAAACTTCAATTGTTCCTTTATGCAATTCGACAATACTCTTTGCAATTGCCAATCCGAGTCCAGATCCACCAGTGTTCGTAGAGCGAGATTTTTCAACGCGATAAAAACGTTCAAAAATATGAGGTAAATCCGTACTAGGAATAGGTTGGCCGTAATTTGTTATATCTATATTAATCATATTATTGCTTTCATAGACAGCAAGGTCGATATATCCGCCGTCGTTTCCATAAGCGATAGCATTTATAATAAGATTTTCAAACACACGCACTAATTTGTCTCCATCAGCTAATACCATGAGTTTTTGAGATGGGAAAGAAGGTCGACATTCTATATTAGCTTCTTGAACTTGTATGCGGAATTGAACAGTTAATTGCCCAAGTAGCTCTACAATATCAATGGGAACAGAATATAAACTTAGCTCTTTATTTTGAACACGTGTATATTCAAACAAATCATTCATTAATGCGTTAAGACGAGTTACTTTATCGTAAATGACTTGTATATAATGGCGTAATTCCACTTCATCTCTATAATTATCATGGTGGATTAAATTTACGTATCCAACTATAGAGGTAAGGGGAGTACGTAAATCATGCGATACATTTGTAATAAGTTCACTTTTTGCTTGTTCCGCCTGTCTTTCTTCATCAATTGAGACCTTCAATTGTTCAACAATTTGATTTACCCCGGTCGCTAACTCTTCCAGATAATTATGATTTACGATAGAAACTTTATGATTGAAGTTGCCATCTGCAATATAACGAATCTCTTCTATCATTTTTTTAATACAAGTTTCATAGTAAATTTTTCTTTCATGACGATAAAAAATGTATAGGTAGGATGAGAAAATAGAAAATAAAAACAAATAAGATACAATCATCATCCATAGAGATTCTTTTATTCCTTTATATTTTTCATATCCAAAAATTCTAATGAATTCTTTGCCGAGTTCGCTTAACGTAAGTGAACTTTCAATTACACTTGTAACGAGACGATATATAATTAATTCAGTAATAGGGGTAAGTGTGATAGCTAACATGAACCAAAAAATTAACTTCCACTTTGGGATATCTTTTAATATATCAAATGCTTCATTTCTCAATTTTATAGCCTACTCCCCAAACAGTATGAATAAACTTCTCTCCATTCATTCCTGTTTCAAGTTTATCCCGTAAATTACTAATGTGAACCATTACAGTTTTATTTGAACCATAACCATCTTCATTCCAAACGCGTTCAAAAATTTCTTCGGAACTAAATACTCTTCCCGTATTACTCGCAAGTAAATATAAAATATCAAATTCAATGGATGTAAGTTTAATGTATTCTCCATTGACTTTAACTGTATGATTATGTTTGTGTATTTCAGCAGAACGAATACGGATAATACCATCTTCATTTTTGGAGGAAGTGGCATTTTGGAAAGATGATCTTCGTAACAAAGCTTTCACTCTAGCTACTAACTCTAATGGATTGAATGGCTTAATCATATAATCATCTGCACCTGTCATAAGACCTAATATTTTATCCATATCTTCTGCTTTTGCACTCAACATAAGAATAGGTACAGTATTATTTTCACGCACTTCTTGGCAAACTTCTAATCCGTTTCGTTTTGGCATCATAATATCCAGAACCATAAGGTCAACTTCATATGTAGAAATCATTTGTAATGCCTCATCGCCATCATATGCTTTATAAATGTTATAGCCTTCATTTCGCAAATAAACAGCAAGTAATTCAACAATTTCTTTATCATCATCAATAATTAATATGTTTTTATTCATTATGTAGTTCCTTTCTTAACAAATCATTAACATTACTATAATATCAAACATTTATGTATTTTGTAGCAATGATTCCATATAAAATTTCATGTAACGTATAAAAAGGGGATTAAAACATTCATAACGAATACAAAGAAGAAAGATATTTAAATAATGTATTATACTGAAAGTGAAGAATAAGGGGGATTTGCAATGTTAAATAAAGATATCTATTCATTTACTCCAACTGGAAAAATTGAAAATGATATAAAAGCTTTTCTATTAAAATACAATAAAGAACTTACATATAAACATTCAATTCGGGTGGCAAATGAAGCTCGAAAAATTGCGATTAAGTATCATGAAAACGGGGAAAAGGCAGCGATTGCAGCATATTTACATGATATTAGTGCAATCTTTCCGAATGAAGATCGGATTGTAGTTGCTGAGCAATTTGGAATAGAGATATTACAAGAAGAACGAGAATTTCCAATGATTATTCATCAAAAGTTATCGAAAGTAATTGCAAAAGAAATATTTAAAGTGGATGATGAAGAAATCTTAAATGCAATTGGCTGCCATACTACACTACGTAAACATGCAACGAAAATGGATTTAGTGTTATTTATTGCTGATAAAATAGAATGGGATCAAAATGGAGCACCACCATATTTAGTAGAAGTAAAAAAAGAATTAGAAAAATCTTTAGAACATGCTGCTTTTATATATATTTCATATTTGTGGGATAGAAAAGACACGTTGAAAGTTTTACATCCATGGCTAGAAGAAGCATATTGGCAGTTAAAAGAAATTGTAGAGTAGAAAGGAATTAAGAATGCGATTAAAAGAATATATGAATGAAACATTTCCTGGGGTTACATTAGTACCACATATATCCTTTCAGTGGGAAAATTATTTGTATTTTGATTTTGGAAAAGGTAAACATCAAAATCTAGAAGGCACCGACGATTTAAATATGGAATATTTCTCTCAACTTTATACATATAATAAACACTTATTTGAAGATATATTTTCAAAAAAAGATGAAGTCTTTTTAGTAACAAATGTTTATCGATTTAAAAAGGAAAATGTGAAAAATCCGCAGAAAATTAATATATATAGACGTTTTATTCATAATAGAGATTTAAAGTATCATATAAGGCAAGAAACAATACCTTTTTTATTTGAAGAAGAAGAAGCTGACTTGTATTGTACTTATCAATTTTCATTAAAATGTTTTGCTTGTGATATAAAGTATACACCGCTTATTCAAGCTGCAAATCATGAAGATTTTCTAGGTCTTTATCCTCGTTTTGGACGCAAAAAAGAAATTTCTTATCCAGATGTATTTCTCATAAATGCAACAAAAGATAATATCATGTTTATATACGATGATAGAGGATGTGAAGTAATTACGAAGAATAAAGAAACAATACGAAATTTATATGAGAAATATAAAGAGTGGATTCCAGATTATGAACGAGAAAGTATAGATAAAGTATTTACATGATAACAATAGGGGAAGTGAAGCATGTAATGAAACGTATTGCAATCGTATCCGCATGGGAACCAGAACTTACGTATTTGCATCAATATTATCCAAGTGAACGTATTGAAAAACGAGCAGCTTGGGAATTTCATTTTCATTATATTAATAATATGGAAGTTATCTCCGTGATAACTGGAGTTGGGAAAGTAAGTTGTGCTAGTTGTGTGCAATTATTAATTAGTGAGTTTCAGCCAGATGAGTTGTTTATGACAGGAATATGCGGAAGTCTATCAAATAAGGTGAAAAATGGACATATTGTAGTAGCCCTTAATGCAATACAACACGACGTTACTGCTGCTGGTTCAGGGGAAGATATTTTTAATTTATATAATGGTAGGACAGCACCTATTGAAACAACAAAGTCACTTGTAAGAAGAATAAAAAAGATACGATCTTATGATCCGATTCATTATGGTACATTTTTATCTGGAGATCAACGTATCCGTAGTTCAGAAATGAGATATTTACTCCATACTGTATATGGAGCATTAGCGGTTGATCAAGAAGTGGCAGCTTTTGCTTATGTGTGTCAAATCAATAATAAACCTTTTCTTAGTTTAAAAGCTGCATCAGATCAAGCAAATGATAAAACGAAAGAGGAACAAAAAATCTTTAAAATGTTAGCGTGTGAACGAGCGTGCGAGCATTTAATTGCTTTTTTACGTGTACATGAGATTAATGTAGTAAATAATAGATAGTAAGAGGGGTTAATATTGGAAAGTACAAATAAAATAGCTATTCTGGGTGCAAACGGAAACGCAGGGAAATTCCTTGTAAACGAAGCGTTAGAAAAGGGATATCAAGTAAAAATATTAACAAGAAATTCTAATAATATCAAAATAACAAATGAAAATTTAGAGATTATTAATGGAGATGCACGTGATTTTGTTTCAATACGCAAATTACTTAAAGGGTGTCGAGCTATAATTAATGCGGTAGGTCAACCCAAAAATGAATCTTATATTTTTAGCACAGTAACGAAGCATATTTTAGAAGCAATGAAAGAATTTGAAATAAAAAGATATATACTAATTTCTGGAGGTTCTTTAGATGTTACAGGAGATCAAAAGGGAATTGTAAATAAAATAGGAGCTACCTTGTTTAAAGTATTTTTATCAAAGATGATGCAAGATAAATATAAAGAATTGCAAACTATTCAAGGTAGTGATGTAGATTGGACAATTGTTAGATTACCATTTGTTATGGAAGGGAAGAGCATTGGAAATATAAAAGAGAGTTTAGTAGATATGCCAGGAATCAAAATTCAAAATAGTGATATTGCACCATTTGTTATAAAACAAATTAACAGTGAGAGATATGTAGGGAAGTGCCCGTTTATTTCAAATTAAATGGTTTAATTAAAAGTTAAAGAATGATGGGTAGATTGGCACTAGTACATTTTACGTATTTGAATGCTAAGTTTAACACGAGTAAGTGGGGGAGAATTTTATATGATTCAATACAAAAGATGCAGTGAAGTAAGTATAGATTTAGTGTATGAAGCTTTTAAAGATGGATTTTCAGATTACATTATTAAAATGGAAGTTTCAAATGAAGATTTTATAAAAAGGTTTTTGGGACCAGAAGGGAATTCACTAAA
This sequence comes from Bacillus sp. RC251, assembly GCF_044908765.1. NCBI lineage: Bacteria > Bacillati > Bacillota > Bacilli > Caryophanales > Bacillaceae > Bacillus > Bacillus sp. RC251. The sequence goes on from NZ_JBIYDP010000001.1 coordinate 1,542,007, forward strand.
ACATTCCTTTCTTGCTTTAGACGGTAACAAATCTGTTGGTGTAATACTTGGCGGGATAAAGGATTATGAAAACATAAAAACAATGCGTTGTGGAACATTAGCGGTTCATCCTAATTACCGAGGTATTGGTGTGAGTCAAAAATTATTTGAACTGCATAAAGAAGAGGCGCTTCAAAATGAGTGTAAGCAACTTTTTCTTGAAGTCATTGTAGGCAATGACCAAGCGATTCATTTTTATACGAAATTAGGCTATGAAAAAGTGTACGATCTATCTTATTATAATTTAAAAGATATGACTAAAATAATAAATAAAGATTGTAAGGGAATTGAAGTAAAACAATTAGAATTTCCAGCTTTTAAAGTTGAAATTCAGAAATGGTTACACTTCCATATAAATTGGCAAAATGATATGGATTATATCGGAAAAACAAACAATACATTTTATGGTGCATATGTCGATAATGATTTAAAAGGTTCTATATGTATGAATGAACAAGGTAAAATTAGTTTTCTTTTCGTAGACAAAGACTATAGAAATCGTAGTATTGGATCAAAATTATTACAAGTAGCAACAGAAAACTTAAATGTATCAAGTTTATCAATTGGGTTTCCAAACAACAATTTACTGGAAGGGTTTTTAAAGAAAACTGGATTTGAAAAGAATTCATTAGCACAATATGAAATGTATGTATTATTATAAAAAGCGAAAGGAGTCATTCTTTCGCTTTTTATTTTTGTGCTATATTGATATTTTACTTTGTATAATATTCTTTTTTTATGTAGAATAGATAGGATGGGAGGGGATGAAATGAATAATGGATTAAAGTTTAAGATTTTTGAATTGCATTGTTTCGTTCAAAAGACTTATTCTGATATTAAAATAGCATGTGATATTGCTATTTATCAAGAAAACACTTCTAAATATTTAATTTCATTAGGATTTTTAAATAAATCATTTATGACTTATATAGAAGCAAAAAGATTTTATCGTGAAAATGAAGAACTTATAAGTGTAGAATTTGATAATTTCTTTCATACATATGATAAATTAGAACAAGAATTAAAAAAAGTTATTTCAACTGAAGATAGGAATCCTTCATTGCTACATAGCAGATTTGATCAGTTTCAGCAAAAAGTTGAAAATATAAATGACTTAATAAAAGTATTGCAAAACGCTCGTTAAAGAATACTTTTTCTTTTTCATATAGAAAGTATGCATTAAAAACATATTAGGGATATGACATATTGAAGAGGTGACTTTTGTTGATGACAGAAGTCATCTTTTTATAATACAGTTTTGCGAAATGTGATGTACTTTTTATTTTTGATAGGAATACATTTAAGCAGTTTCATATTTTAGGAAATTATACGAGGAAAATAAAATGAAGAATAAAAAAGAAATAGCTATAGTTGCATTAACAACAGGATTAGTTTTAACAAGTGTAGCACCATACGGAGTAGTTTATGCAGAAGAAACGGGTCAAATGCAAATTGATATAAGAGGGTTCGTTCCGTACAGGTGAACTTACACAACCATCACAAAAGACGCCAGAGAATATAGTGAAAGATGCACTTAAGGAAAAGACGGAGCATGCTTTGTCTCCAAAACAAGTGAGTGGAGACAAAGGGGGAGATTACAAAGTTTTTCAAAAACGTAGTTCTTATGATGGGACTACACTTGTGCGTATGCAACAAATATATGAAGGTAAAGAAGTATATGGACACCAATTGACTGCTCATGTAGATAAAAAGGGTATTATTAAAAGTATTTCAAGAGAAAGTGCACAAAATTTAACACAAGAAGATTTAAAGAATACTAGTAATTTATCAAAAGAAGAAGCAAAACAATTTATTTATACGAAGTACGGAAACAATATTAAATTTATTTCTGAGCCAGAAGTCAAGGAAGTTATTTTTGTAAATGAAAATAATGGACAGGCTAGCAATGCATATCAAGTTACATTTGCCGCTGCAACACCAAACTATGTATCTGGAACTTATTTAGTGAATGCTCATAATGGTGATATGTTGAAAAATATGGTGCAAGAGTCAAGCTTAAAAGTAAGTGAAGAGCAAGTGGAATCTTTAAAGGAAACTAAAAAAAGCAATTCCATATCATTAACCGGAACTGGTAAAGATGATTTAGGGATAACTCGCACATTTGGTATTTCTGAACAAAGTAATGGGAAATATGCGCTTGGAGATTACACAAAAGGGCAAGGAATTGAGACATATGATGTGAATTATAGAGATATTAGTTTTGAAGAAAAATATTATCCTGGTATATTAGCAACTAGCACTTCAACAACATTTAATGATCCAAAGGCGGTAAGTGCTCATTTTTTAGCAACAAAGGTATATGATTTTTATAAAGATAAATATAAGCGTAATAGTTTTGATAATAAGGGGAACAAAGTAATATCAGTTGTACATGCATGGGATTCTGGAGAAACAGATGATCCTAAAAATTGGAGTAATGCATTTAGTGCTAATGTTAACAATGTTAGTATGCTTATATATGGTGATTCAATGGTTAGAGCGTTTGACATAGCGGGCCATGAATTTACGCATGCGGTTACATCTAGCGAATCTAATCTTGAATTTTTCGGAGAATCTGGAGCAATTAACGAGGCGTTATCTGATATTATGGGAACGGCTATTGAGAAATATATAAATAATGGAGAATTTAATTGGACAATAGGAGAACAAAGCGGATCAGTTCTACGTAATATGAAGAATCCATCTTCAATCAATTTTTTTGATGGAGTACCGTATCTAGATGATTATAGCAAATACAGTGATTTAAACGGAGAAGATAATGAGGGCGTCCATTTCAACTCAAGTATTATTAATAAAGTCGCTTATTTAATTGCACAAGGTGGCACTCATAACGGTGTAACTGTAAATGGTATTGGTGAAGATAAAATGTTTGATATTTTCTATTATGCAAATACTGATGAATTGAACATGACTTCTAATTTCTCTGAATTAAGATTAGCGTGTCTTAAAGTTGCAACAAACAAATATGGAGCGAACTCAATTGAGGTTGAAACGGTCCAAAAAGCTTTTGATGCAGCAAAAATTAAAGGAACAGTGAAAGAAAACGAAAAAACTGCAGAAAACTAAGTCCCTGAATTAACTGTACCGCTTACAATTACACTGCGTGTTGGTGATACGTTTGACCCGATGAGTAATGTAAAAGCCGTTGATAAAGAAGAGGGTGATTTAACAAATAAAGTAAAACATAAAGGCGATGTAGATACTTCTAAACTAGGTACATACATTGTGAACTACTCGGTCGTTGACTCTCAAGGGGGGAATGCAACGGCTACACAGACTGTAATTGTAAAGGGAAATGGAGAAGTATTAGATTTAAACCCTACATTAACAGTGCCTACTGCAGCGACAATTCATGTAGGAGATTCATTCGATCCAATGGAAAAAGTATCAGCTACTTTAGAAGACGGTGATCTTACTTCTAAAGTAGCATATGAAGGTATTGGAGATATCACTAAAGCTGGTACTTTTGAAATAATATATAGTGTCACAGATTCTGTAGGTAATAAGGTACATGCAATACAAAAAGTATTAGTGAAGGATAAAGATACTAGAAAAGCTAAAGGCGTTGCTAATAACAGTAATATCCCGAACAACAGTAATACCGATAAAAAAGAATCTACATATAAAGAGCTTCCCAACACGGGTGCAAGTACAACTAACAGTGCAACAATGGGCATATGGATGATTGTTGTCGGTACAGTACTCACTTTGGTTCGCAAATTTAGACAGATATAAAAATTCATCTAATAATTATTTCTCACACAATAATTATTAGATGAATTTTTTACTTAATAAGATTTTAGTATTTAAGTAGTGTATTTTGCATCTATAAAAATTTGTGCTTGGGCGCTATTTTGCCTACAGACCTACATTACATATAAAGCACGTTACTATTCTCATTCAAATAAAAGAATAGTAACGTGTTTTTTTGATTTAAAAATAGCCTAGATTTAAAAGGTCATGGATGTGGAAGTAATTCTAATCTGCCATTGATAAGTTACTAAAAACACTTTGTTTTAATGAAAGTTTAACTCTATATGACAACATGAGATTTTCGGTATTTACCAGGTGTTTCGTTAGTGAATTTTTTAAAAATTTTAGTAAAATAGCTTTGATCACTAAAGTTGAGCGAAGCACATATGTCTGATAAGGGATAGGTTGTGAAAGTTAATAATTTTTTTGCTTCTTCAATTCGTTCACGTTGAATGTACTCAATTAATGAAATACCGACTTCTTTTTTGAATAATATAGATAAATAATCTGAATTTACGTTTGCAAATTTAGCAAGTTGTTTAACTGATATTTGATTGTAAATATTTTTAAAAATATAGTTTTTGCAAATAGCGATAGTCTTTGAGTATTTCTTTACTTTTTGTGCTTTTACACGGTCTGCAAAAGTACAGAAAACATTTCTTAATAAATCCCAAACAGATTCTGTGTCTTTTAAATCCTCTGTCTTTTGGATGTGTAGATCGTAAATCTTGTAAGCAATCCCGGAAGGAAGTCCTCCTTTTATAGCATATCTAGTAGCAAGTGTGATGGATGAAATACAAATGTTTTTATGACGTCTTAATTGATGGAATGAAGATAAGGATGAAAGAGTCTCTTGTTGGAATTCGTAATAATATTTGAGTACGCTTTCTTTATCCCCGTTTTCTATAGCTCCAAGTAGTTGGTTCTCTATATACAAATTATGACAGATAGATTCGTTTTTTTGCATTGAAATATATACATCCTCGTTTAAGTTATTGCTATGATTTACATGAAATGAGTCACTGTTATTTGAAAAGGTACGTACATCTGATTTTTTTTTGTAGAGAATGTTATAGAACAATATTGCTATATTTACAAAGAAATTTTGATCTTTGACTGACAATGAAAAATAATAATCTCTTGTTCGTTTATAATTCGAAATAAAATTAAGGTTACTATCCGTTTTACTTGTAGAAAAATTTACATGTGTCAAGGGCCCAATAATAACAGTACCGTTCACCATATAATGACTCTTTATGTGAATTAAAATGAAGTGCCCTAAATATTGGTGAGATCTGAAGATGGGCGAATTATTTGAATCATTTTTTTGAAAAAGCACATGTAACTGTTCTATTTTTGATTTATAGAACGAATGTGATTCATCTTTTGATGTAAATTCTAAAAGAATATTTTTATTACAATCTAAAAAACAAACTGGAATTTCAAAAGATTGGAAAAAGATATTACAAATGTACTCTATCTCAACTAGACTGAGCTTTTTATTCATATTATTCCTCCTTACAGTTGTGTGTAATAGTTGAATGTTTATATATTCCTTTTTTTCATAAGTAGAAACGGAAAAACTTTATCTATAAAAATTATAAACTTCTAAGAATAATACCATAATTTAACATGATTAGCACATATTATTTGAATATACAGGTAATAGTTTTAGGGAGTAACGTAAAATATGAATTGTCACACTTATTCGTTGATCATTGTTTATATGTATCAAAAATGATTAAGATTGGATTTTAAATAGGGATAGGAAGGGAGAGATTAATGAATTGAAGTTAAGTAATTAATGAAAATTTGCGATAGAAGTTAATATGTAACGATTTTTGAAGTAGAGATATAAGTGCAATTCAGGGGGAAAACTACATATATCATACGGAGAGACAACGTAATAATAGAAAATAAGAAGAGTGAATAAGTGATTGTAAACAATGGATTGTTGGACGACTATGTTTTAGGTTACTCGTTTAAATCTGGTACTTGGCACACTATTACTTTTAAGAGGGTAATAGTAATAAAGAGATTTTTAAAATGATAGAAGTAGTAAAGGGGATAAGAGAAATGAAAAAAATATTTAGTGTGCTTTTAGTATTTTTCTTAACATTTTCTACATGGTCTAGTGTATTAGTAAAGGCAGCTTCACCATCCAAAGGTACTTTAACGATTCATAAATATGAACAAGAAAAAGATGGCGCACCGGGGCTAGAAGGTGATGGCTCTGCAAATCAAGAGGTACCAACAAATGCGAAACCGTTAAAAGGTGTAACGTTTGAAGTGAAAAGGGTTGCGTCGTTTGAAAAAATTTCAAACGATGGGAAAATCGTGAAAGAAGATGTGAAGCCTGTAATGGGAGCAACTCCAACTCAAGTAGTAACAGATGATAACGGACAAGCTGTATTAAAAGATCTTCCGCTAGGACGTTATGAAGTGAAAGAAGTGGCAGGACCTCCGCATGTTAACCTAAATCCAAATACGTATACAGTGGATATTCCATTAACGAATAAAGAGGGTAAGGTACTAAACTATGATGTTCATATGTATCCGAAAAATGAGATTAAACGTGGTGCAGTTGATTTAGTAAAAACTGGTGCAAATGAAAAAGCATTAGCAGGTGCAGTATTCTCTTTATTAAAAAAAGATGGTACAGAAGTGAAAAAAGAGTTAGCAACAGATGGTAATGGGCATATTCGCGTGCAAGGATTAGAGTATGGGGAATACTATTTCCAAGAGACAAAAGCGCCGAAAGGGTATGTACTAGATCCGACTAAACACGAGTTTTTTATAAAGACCTCCGGAACTATTAACGAAGATGGAACAATTACTTCTGGTACAGTAGTTAAAGTAGAAGTGCAAAACTATGAAGAACCAAATATGATAAAAAGATTAACGGGAATTTGGAAGCGTTACCAATTAATCCGTTAACTAATTACAATTATGATATCAAAACATTAATTCCAGAAGACATTAAAGAATACAAAAAATATGTAGTAACAGATACTTTAGACGATCGTTTAATGATTCAAGGAAAACCAGTCGTAAAAATTGATGGAGCGGAAGTAAATGCAAGCATTGTAGAGGTAGCTGTAGAAGGCCAAAAAGTAACAGCCACAGTAAAAGATTTCACAAAGTTAGATGGTAAAAAAGAATTTCATTTACAAATTAAATCACAAGTAAAAGAAGGAGTACTATCTGGTTCGGAAATTTTAAATACAGCAAAAATTGATTTTATAAATAAAAATGATGTAATTGGAGAAAAGGAATCTAAACCTGTAGTTGTTGTTCCGACAACTGGAATTATCGAGTTAACAAAAGTTGATGGTGCTGATAAGAAGAAATTAAAAGGTGCGGAGTTTGTACTTAAAGATAAAAATGGAAAAATAGTTGTTGTGGCTGGTAAAGAAGTCACAGGTGTATCAGATGAAAATGGTGTTATTAAATGGACTAACATTCCGTATGGAGACTATCAAATTTTTGAAACGAAAGCACCAATTTATACAAAAGAAGATGGTATAACAGCTTCATATCAATTATTAAAGGACCCTATTGATGTAAAGATTAGCGAAAATAATCAAACGGTTAAATTATCGATTGAAAATAATAAAAGTGGATGGATTCTTCCTGTAACGGGTGGTATCGGAACGACTCTATTTACTGTACTAGGTCTTGCGTTAATGGCTACAGCGGCATTTGTTTTCTTTAGAAAAAAGGTTGCTAATAATTAAGGTTTTAGGAACATGTAACCAAGTGATGTGAAAAGGGGAGAAGCAAAATGCTTCCCTCTTTTCAATATTTTAGTATATGTAGAGGTGGAAATATGAAACGAAATCTTGTTTTAGGAGGTATTTTTTTATTTGGATTAGCTATTTTTTTATATCCTACTATTAGTAATTGGTTGGCGACTCGTGCACATTATTCTGAGATTAGCTCCTACGATAAGAAGATCAAAGCACTACAAAAGAAAGAAGTTGAACGTAGGGAAAAAGAAGCAACCGAATATAATAAACAAGTTCAAACTTCCATGAAAACATTTGCAGATCCATTTTCTGAAGAAAAAAATAATCATCAAGCATATGCTGATGCGTTAAATTTAGGTGATGTAATGGGGTATATTGAAATATCGAAAATTAATATAAAACTGCCAATCTATCAAGGGACCTCTGAGGAAGTATTGAGTCGGGGGGTAGGTCATTTAGAATATTCTTCACTTCCGGTAGGTGGAGAAAATACGCATACTATTTTAACAGGGCATCGTGGTTTACCATCAGCAAAATTATTTACAGATTTAGATAAGTTGAGTGAAGGAGATCTTTTTTATATTCATTCTTTAGACAAAATTCTTGCTTATAAAGTAGATCAAATTAAAGTAGTGTTACCACACGAAACGGACGATTTAAAAATTGTGGAAAAGAAAGATTATATAACATTAATTACATGTACGCCTTATGGAGTAAACACAAATAGATTACTGGTTCGAGGTGAGCGTGTGGAGTTTAACGAGAAAGAAAAACAAAAAATGCGTAAAGAGATATTTATGTTTAATAAGTGGACCGTAGTAGTCTTAATCCTATTATTATGTGTGTTACTAGTCGCAATTTATAAGAAAAAATTAACTCGATAGAATGAATTTATTTATCCTGTATTAATGGGCAGTGGGACCGAAAATCCAGAGATAAGTAAAGAAGGTATATAGGGGATGAAGTAAATCCTCACTGAAAAAAGTTTCACTTTATTCGACTGTAGAAAAAATACGGTAAAGGTGGGAACAAAGGAATTGAGGTTACAATTAAAGTTGGTAAGTATTCATTTTATGGTTTTGTTAATGTTATGTGTAAGTTTTGTCGTATATGCACCAAAAGAAGCATATGGATCCACGACTAACTTAGAAGGTCTAGGGGATATATCGCGTTATAATGCTGTTGTCTTTGGTAACCATATAGCAGTAGGTGGCGACATTGAAGGAGCAATTGCAGTTCAAGGTGATATGGATGCATCTGGTTATACAATTGTAGGTGCAGCAGCGGGAACATCTAATATAGTTGGGGGGAAATGGGATGACGAGGGATATCCATCCTTGTTATTGTCTGGAAAATTTAAAAAGTCAAGAGAGGAATCTTTTATCATTCAAAACGGAATAGTCGTAATGACAAAAGAGAGTGATCCAGATCGTATCATACAATCTTCTTATGATCGTATCGTTTATAAAGAAAAACTAGAAATTAACGCGAAATTTAATGAATTTCACAACATAGTGAACCAAGTTAGTAAAAATGCAGGTCAATATAAAACGAATACCCCAATTCCAAATATGAGTTATGGAATCGGAAAAGATATAAACAATCCTAATATTTATGTTTCATCAGAATTGGTAGGGAAAATCAATTTAGATATAAGAGATGTCTTTTTACCTAATGCTAAAGGAAAAGATTTTATCGTTATGTATTCAGATGCAATAGAGGTTACATTTAAAAATGGTGCTATCTTATATGACACGAACAATATTGGTAGGGCTACAGATATAATTCCTACATCACAACCCTATTCTCCTAATTCACCGTTCACTGAGTTATACGGGAAGGTGATTTGGGTTTTTCCTAATGCAAAAAAAATCACAACAGAGGGATATGGTGTCGTTGGGAGTGTGTTTGCTCCAAATGCTGTATTAGAAACAAAAGGCGGTTCGATTAATGGACAAGCATTTGTCGGTGCTGTACAACAAACTGGTGGATTTGAATTTCACAATTTCAAATTTAATTGGCAACATTGGAACAAGCCTAGTACAGGAAAAGTAAAGATAAAAAAAGTAGATAGTAATAATGATAATAAAGAATTGATGGGGGCAAAGTTTCATATTGAAGATTCAAATAAAAAAGTAGTTGGTGAGTTAGTAACAGATGAAAAAGGAGAAGCGATATCAAAAGAATTACCAATAGGTAACTATACTCTTGTGGAAACAGAAGCGCCTAAAGGTTACGAATTATTAAAAGATAAAATAGCTGTAAAAATAGAAAAAGATGCAGTAGTAGAAATTAAAATAGAAAATAAGAAATTACCAGATCCGATGGGGAAAATGAAGCTAGTGAAAGTAGATACGGGAGATAAAAATAAAAAGCTAGCAGGAGCAAAGTTTCATATTGAAGATTCAAATAAAAAAGTAGTTGGTGAGTTAGTAACAGATGGACAAGGAGAAGCGATATCAAAAGAATTGCCAATAGGTAACTATACCCTAGTGGAAGTAGAAGCACCTAAAGGTTACGAATTATTAAAAGATAAAATAGCTGTAAAAATAGAAAAAGATGCAGTAGTAGAAATTAAAATAGAAAATAAGAAATTACCAGATCCGATGGGGAAAATGAAGCTAGTGAAAGTAGATACGGGAGATAAAAATAAAAAGCTAGCAGGAGCAAAGTTTCATATTGAAGATTCAAATAAAGAAGTAGTTGGTGAGTTAGTAACAGATGGACAAGGAGAAGCGATATCAAAAGAATTGCCAATAGGTAACTATACCCTAGTGGAAGTAGAAGCACCTAAAGGTTATGAATTATTAAAAGATAAAATAGCTGTAAAAATAGAAAAAGATAAAGTAGTAGAAATTAAAATAGGGAATAAGAAATTACCAGACCCGACTGGGCAATTTGAAATTGAGAAAGTTGATGATAAGGATATTAATTTAAAACTAAAAGGTGCTGTATTTCAAGTATTAGATAAAGAAGGTAAAGAAGTTACTAGATTAACAACGGATGAAAAAGGAAAGGTGATTTCCAACCAGTTAGTACTTGGAAAGTATACGATTAAAGAAATAAAAGCGCCAAACGGATATATGTTACTTAGAGATCCAATAGAAATAGAAATTACAGAAGCGGTAAGGACACAAAAACTAACAGTGAAAAATGTGAAAAATAATTGGGTAATTCCTAATACTGGTGGCAGCGGAACAACAAGTTTTTACGTGACTGGTTTTGTGCTAATGTTTGGTGTGCTATATTTCTGTAAGAAAAATCGTTACATTAGATAGTTTTTAGGGGATAAGTTCGGCATTGTACTAGATTCATGCTACTAAATTTGTTGAAGAAGGAAGGATAATAGTAAACATAGAATATATTAATAATTAAAATGTTTACGAGGTGAAAGTGATGGCAATAAAACAAGACGAAATTAAAGTAGTAGTCGGAGCTGGGGTGTTTAATAATAATCCAGGTTGGATACAAACGCAAGAAGATGAACTTAATTTACTAGATAAAGTTACGTGGGAAGAAAGATTTGAATACAATTCTATTTCAGCTATTTTAGCTGAGCATGTATGGGAACACCTTACGTTTGAAGAAGGTGTAAGGGCAGCAGAAATTTGTTATGAATTTTTAAAGCCAGCAGGGCACATTCGGTGCGGTGTTCCTGATGCATTTTTCCGAGACGAAGCATACCAAAATATAGTTCAAATAGGCGGACCTGGTCCGAAAGATCATCCAGCAGCAAGTCATAAAATTGTTCATAATTATAAAACATTAACGAAAATGTTTGAAACTGCTGGATTTGAGGTAGTTTTACTTGAATATTGTGATGAAAATGGTCAATTTTATTACAACGAATGGGATGCAAATGACGGTGTTATTTTCCGTTCGAAAAGGTATGATTCTAGAAATAAAGGTGATAAACTTGGTTTTCCATCTTTAATTGTTGATGCGATTAAATGATAAATTTTTCAAGCAAGTAATTATAAAAAGCAGAAAGTGTTCTTTCTGCTTTTTATTTTGCAAAGGGGATGAATATACTATGCAACCTATAAAACAAGTGGCATTAACATGCATTACTCATGATCCAACAGGGAGCTTATTATCTACAATAAAAGAACTAAAAGAGGAATTGTTAAATTTAAATTATGATAAAAAATATATAACAATTAGTAATGTAACACCTAAAGAGGTTGTAAAAGAACTAGCAGAATGTAACTTCCATATAAATATAGTAGAAAAATTAGGAGTAGGGAACGCACGTAGGGATTCTTTGAAGTTTGTTAGTAACTATAATCATGATTACTATCACTATTGTGATTTTGATCGTTTGCTAACTTGGATTAAAGAATATCCAGCTGAGCTTAATTCGTTCATTCAGAATATAGTTGATGTAGATTACTTAATCATTGGCAGAACGGAGAAAGCTTTTCAGACACATCCTGAAGAATGGAAAATTACAGAAACAGTATCAAATAAAATTATGTCATTACAATTAGGGAAACAAGTAGATATTACAGCTGGTTCATGTGCGTTATCCAAACGAGCAATTGATTACATAATAAAATACTCTAAATGCAGAATGACTGATGGAGAATGGCCGATGATTATAAATACTTTTACAGATTTTAATATTCGTTACACTGCGGTAGAAGGTTTAAAATACGTGAACAAGCTTAACCAAGATAATATTATTGACCCTATAAAAGCATGGTCAACTAGATTAGAGCTCTTATATATAATAAGTCACTCAATTTTGGAGCTAACAAAAACCTCTTAAATTAATGGGATGTAATAGTGATTTCTTTTTTGATTGAAATCATGTAAAATAAAATATAGAACGTACATTCGTTCGTTCGGGCAAAAAGGAGGTTAATTAATAATGTTAGCAGTAATAGATAAACAAGGTAATGAATATGTAGTGCAATTTGAGCGCTATTTTTCATATTCGATAGAAGAAGTTTGGTCTGTTTTAACAGAAAACAGTAAGCTAAAAAAATGGATGTCTAATTTACAGATTGAAAGCCTTAAAATAGGTGGAATAATCAAGTTTGACATGATGGACGGTTCATTTATAAATATTGATATTTTAGAGTGTCAACTAAACTCAGTACTTGAATTTACTTGGGATAAAGATCGTGTTCGATTTGAAATACATAAAGATGAAAATTGTACTCTGTTACTTCTCAAAGAATACATTCATGAATTAACTGATCATACACCGAAAGATATAGCTGGGTGGCATATTTGTTTAGATCTTTTTTCTTCCGTTCTAGAAGGAGAAGAAAAAGAATTTTCTAAAGATGAATGGCAACAGTGGTTTGAAATATATAAGGATAAGGTTCTTGAAGTGAGAGGATAATTACGTAAGATAATATATTTATTATGTAATTATTATATTGTAAAAATGGTTTTCATGAAAAATAAGAATAGAGGTTAATATGAAAGTAAAACAATTAATTGCTAATAACATAAATAAATTAGATACAGCTATTCCATTTAATAAGTCGTTTGGAATCGCTGGTTTATCAGGATCGGGTAAAACAACTTTTTGCCAAACGATTGGCGAAGAATCAAAAAAACGATTAGTTTCTTTATTGCCAAAGGCTGAATATCAATATTTATTTCCTAATATCATGGAAACAAATTTTAGTGCTATTAAGATGGAAGATATGCCTTTAGTACTTTTTCTAGGAAAATCATCGATTTCTTCCAACCCGCGTTCAACGATAGGTACTCATACTGGCGTGTTTACTGAAGTTCGCGAAAAACTTGCCGAAGTATTTCATCTTTCCCCTGAGGTTTTTTCGTTTAATAATCAGTTAGGTTGGTGTACTGGTTGTAAAGGCCGAGGCACTACTAAAAATATTGAGTGTAAAAAATGTAAGGGAAAACGTTATAGCGAAGAAATCGAACAACATACGATAGATTTATTTGCTAAACCACATACAATTTCAAATATTAATGATTTAAGTGTTGAGTCTATTCTTTCGTTAGCGGAAGTGCTAAATGTTAGTGAAGCAAAACAACATATACTGCAAAATATAATTAATATGAACATTGGTTATTTAACATTAAATCGAATTATGGGTACGTTGTCAGGTGGAGAGTTAACAAGACTATATTTGGCTGAATTTATGGCAGTAAGCGAAAATGCTGTAATTATTATTGATGAGATTTCAGTTGGACTTGATCATGAAACATTATTACAAATATTAGAAGAGATTAAGCAGTTAGGGTGTAAAAATCAAATTTGGCTCATTGATCATTCAGATACTGTACTGGATACAACAGATGAGCAATTGTTCTTTGGACCTGGTAGCGGAAAATATGGTGGACAAATTGTGAAAGAATCGCCAAGACCAAAACCAATACTGTCGGATCTAAATAAAGAAGTACCAACAGAATATTATACATTCCAAGAATTATATTGCCGTAATATCCAAATGGCGGATTTTCAAATTCCTAAAAATAGGCTTGTGACGGTTACAGGAGAATCTGGATGCGGGAAATCTACACTTGTCAATGAATGTTTAGCTACAGATTTCTTGAAACGATATCCAAAAGATAAATTAGTTATGGTAGGACAAGATCGAAATCAATCCATTACAAGTCGATCAACTGTAGCCACTTTCCTAGATATTAAAAAGAAACTCACAAAGTATAGCGAAGAAATTGATGATATTTTTGAGCGTTCTATTGAGGATATTATAGATGAACTTCCAAATGAAGATATTGCGTATAAACGCTTGAGTCTACTCATTAAATTAGGACTTGGGTATTTAACGTTAGAAAGAAAAACACAAACATTATCAACAGGTGAGTTTCAATGTGTTCATTTAGTTTCGGAATTATTTGCAAACACTAGAAATCCACATACATTATTTATTTTTGATGAGCCTTCAAAAGGTTTATCACAAAATATTTTAAACCAATTTATAGATAGTGTTAGAGGGATATTACAAGATGAATCAGTTTCTATCATCATGATTGAACATAATAGTTACATGTTAGAAAGCTCTGATTATATTGTAGATTTCGGGAAAAGACAGCTTGAATCTATAAAGCATCTTGATGTAGTAAGTCATGAAGATTATTATCGTCAAAAAAGCAGTGTGAATAAAGCTGAGCAAATACATATTTCTTCAGCACTTAAGCATAAAGAAGGCGTTCACTATTTAGAAGAAAATCATATTCACTATTTTAAAAATGCCGAAAACATTTATAAGGGTGGTATTTTAAAAAGTTTATCATCAATGGCCCGTTTAATTTATAGTGAATATAAATCTGATACAATTGCACCGGTTGTTGCTATTGATTTTGAAAGACATTTATATAGTCAATATAGTTTCTTATATGAAATTGGTGGATTAATTAATCATATTGTAACTGCTCATCCAACTAATAAAGATACGAGAAGTTTTGATTTCTATTCACAAGACAACCATTGTCCATCTTGTTCTGGACGTCTTCAAATTGAAGTTTTCGATAAAGATATTACAATTCAAGATAAAAACGTTCCATTTTGGGACGGTTTATTTGATACGGAAATCATGAAAGTATTAAAATTTTATCAATATGAAAAAATAAAATTTCTATTTGAAGAAATTAAAAATGAGCTTGGTCACGATTTATCAAAGAGCTATAATGATATGTCAGAAGAAGAAAAGCATACGTTTTGGTACGGATATTTTGAAAAATCATTTTATGATAAAAAAGGAAAGACACGCAGAACATGGGTAGGATTTAATACGATTATTGGTGGATATATTGTTATTTCAAAAGCAGCTATTAAAGAAGAAATTAAGACTTCTAAAGAAAAGATGACATGTCCAATTTGTGAAGGGACGGCATTAAATCATCATAAACCGCTTAAATTTGGTAACTTCGATATTCGGGAAATTATCAATCAACCAGTTGATGAAGTGTTGAAAATAGTCGGTGATTTACCTGCACTTCAAAAATTGAAATTTATTGTTGGTGGCGATATGAGATTGACAGAAGATGTTTCTTTACTGCCAAGAAAAGCACAAGTTGCACTGAAAATGTTTGAATTAGAACAGGCAAGCTTTTCAAACTATGAAATGGTGTTACAAAATGTCTTACCATTCTGGGACGAAATAAAAGGAAATATTGAATCCATTAGTGTTAATAATCAAGTAACTGTTTGTGATTTCCCTAATGTTTATGAAACGCGAGAAACCATTATAGATAAATATTTCACAATTGGTAAATATAAAAAACTTACGTATGTATACGAAGCGTTTGGATACAAAAAGTTAGTTACTCAAATTAACAAAATTAAAAAAAGTAATCCATGTCCATTCTGTAAAGGTAAGAAAGTTATAACGGAAGATAATCTACATGATGGTGTCTTTAAACTAACAATCCCATGTGTAACTTGTACTGCAACTGGTATTAATGACGAAGGACTAAAAGAAGTTGTTGAGGGCGTGGATGTACAAACATGGTTAACTGGAAAAGTTTGTGATGTTGTGCATGAAAGCTTATTAACAGAAGCTGTTACACAAATACCAATTTTTAATCGCATTCGTGAATTGGATAAACGAGATATGATGGCGGTTTATGAATGTCTTGAGAGTAATCAGTAAAGTTATATTAGTTTATGTGTTATTAACATAACTTATATAAAACGTATATTCTTTATAATGTTTATTATAACGCAGTATGAGTATTACAAGGTAATGAAAGAAGATCCAATTTCTTAATGTGAAAATTAAGGAATTGGATTTTTTAGTATTTTTATGTCCCGTATACTACATTTCCAACTAAGATATGGAGGAGAGATAGAAAAATAAAAGGGACAAACAGTTGATATATTATGTAATTATTATATTATAAAAGTGATTGTTAGGGGGGGAAACAGTTCGCAAGTAATATCTTTTGCTTATAATATCTTCGTTCTGTTGTCTGATTTTTTGGATTTAACAGAAATATATACTTGAATGAAGTATATATTTCTGTTAAATTTATCCTATGGACAGAACAAGTTTAATTAAAGGTCATTTAGAAATGTGTGTATTATCTATTTTGTCGAAAAAGAAAAGTTATGGTTATGAGATTATGAAAGAACTTGAAGTAAACAATTTAAAATTGAAAGGAGTAGGAAGTATTTACCCCATATTAACTAAGTTGAAAAATCAAGAGTGGGTTAATACTTATCAAGTAGTAACAGACAGTGGTAAAGTTAGGATTTATTATGAAATTAATGAAAACGGAAAAATACGTCTTGAGAAGAAAATTAATGAGTGGTTAGAATTGCAATCGGATATTCAAACATTATTAAAAAGCGGTTTGAAAGGAGACCTTCTGAAATGAGGAATAGATTGATAGGTAAAGAAAAGCAATTTTTAACAGACGTACTAAAGGAATTAAAGCAATACGATATAAGTTTAGAAGAAAGGCATAATATTAAGCGACAAATATTAGAACATATTCAAGAATGTCGTGAACATGGTGAAGATAGTATAGATGATTTAGGTACACCTCAATTATTTGTTCAGGATTTTTTAGAAGTAAATGAAATTGATTTAAAAGTTAAAATGAAACAACTTCAAAATGAAAAGGACAAATATAACACATTTATGTTACATGGCATATTCATCGCAGTTATTACTTACCTCAGCTCACAAACTATATTTTCAATATTTTTAACTGAATCATTTAATCCAACTAATAGTAAAAATGCATTTCAGTATAATCTTTTATATCGCATATCAGAGAATCAATGGTGGAACGCATTATTAATAATGACTAGTTTGACACTCTCTGTAGTAGTATATATTAGCTTAGTAAGTTATAAAAAAAGAAAGCATCTAAAGTATAATGAAGAATACGATCTATAAAGTCTTTCTAATTTGTATTCTTTGTAATGTATTTATGCTATGTATCACACATCCAAAAGTTTACGCTCAGCAGAATGTTAAAGTTACATTAGATAAGTATATTGAAAAATTTATAAAGGAACAGAATATTCCAGGAGCTGCTGTTGCAATTGTACATAATAAAGAAGTATTCTTCACAAAAACGATGGGGGTTACTGGAGAATCTGAAAAAAAGGTAACTAGTAAAACGCCATTTGCAATCGGCTCAATAAGTAAATCTTTAACAGCTTTAGCTATAGTGAAATTAATAGAAGATAAAAAAATAAAATTAGAGGACCCAGTTCAACGATATCTCCCTTGGTTTAAACTAAAAAATCCTCAAATATCCTCAACTATAACAATCCAACAACTACTAACTCATACAAGCGGAATCAACACATATGAGGGCTTAGCATTATCAGATAAGCAATCCAAAAATTCTACAGCATTAAAAGAAAATGTAATGACGCTTTCAAATGTAAAATTAACTGCTCCACCAGGTGAAAAATATCAATATAGTAATGCGAATTATATAATACTTGGTGCGCTTATTGAGGCCGTTACAAATGAAACATATTCATCATATATGGAAAAGCATATTTTTCAGCCATTAAATATGAATGGTGCGGCAGCAAGTAAAGAGACTGCATATGAAAAAGGTTATTTAACAGGTTATCAGTCTTGGTTTGGCATACCGAAAAAAAGTATAGTCGCCTATGATAATGCCGGGGCACCGTATGGCTATATTACTGCAAATTTAGAAGATATGATTCAGTATACTATGTTTTTGAATCGGTCAGAGGATGCTCAATTCTTAAAGCAAGAAAACATGGATCTTTACCTTTCACCACTTTATAAAATAAATTCAGAAAAAAGTTATGGTTTTGGATTAAGAACAACAAATATAAATGAAAGTGAAACGATGATTTGGCATTCAGGATCAACGCCCAATGCTCGTGCAGAAATATTTATTTTAAATAAAAGTGGCTGGGGTGGTGTGATTTTAACAAATAAAAATCATGTTTTAGAAGAATCAGCACTATCGGAATTGAAAAATGGGATTATTAGTATTTTGAATGAGGAAGAACCGGTTGATATCCCTAAAAACATACCATTAACACAAATTATTTTGTTGATAGTTACACTTATACTTTTCATAATATCAATTATATTAATTAAAAAGTATAAATATATAAAAACTGTAAAAAAGCTAATTTGGTTATTCACAGGGAGTCTATCCCTACTATTATCCATTATTTTCATCCCACTGCTTACTTATAGTACAAGTTCACCTTGGCGTACGATTAAAATATTTGCGCCAGACGTAGCTGTATTTACAAGTATTATTGTAACTTTATTAGCTGCGAACGGACTAATATCAATTCTTATAGCCTTAAGAAGGAAGTAAGTATAAGGGGAAAGAATGAAAGAAATATAAGTTAAGTGTTAGAAACAGTTGACTCTCACACAATGTCATTGTTTAAGATGAAGTTGAACTTCGAAGTAGATGTAACTTATAGGAGGAAATCATGTTTAAAATAGGAGACTTTTCAAAACTATCTTCCATTAGTATTCGGATGTTGAGACACTACGATAAAGTGGAATTATTACAACCAATAAAAGTTGATGAGCAGAGTGGATACCGATACTATTCAGCAGCCCAATTAAAGAAAGTAAATCAAATTCAAACGTTAAAAAATATGGGATTTAATATCGCTACCATTAAAAAAATAATAGAATGCGATAATATAGAGGGTATTAAGGAGCAATTTTTAAATCGTAGTGCTCAAATTAAAGAAGACATGACTAACCTCAAAAAACAATTACGTCTCCTCGAAGATTCAATGAAAACGATGAGAGAGGATGTTGTTGATATGAATTACCACGTTTCAATAAAAGAAATTCCAGAAAGATATGTAGCCAGTGTTAGAAAGGTTATTCCATCATATAATTGTGAAGGCGATTTATGGACCATGTTAATGCAAGAAATTCATATGAAAAATATTAGTATGGCCCATCCGAGTTATAGTATCGCTGTCTTCCATGATCAAGAATACAAAAAAAATGATGTAGATGTAGAAATACAGCTAAATATCTTAGGAAAGCATAAAAATACAAAAGATGTTTATTTTCAAAAAAAAGAGCCAATCAAAGTAGCTTCTGTAACAGTAAACGGAAGTTATGAACAAATAACAAACGTAAATGAAGCAGCCGCAAAATGGATTGAGACAGAAGGTTACGAATTAGCAGGCCCGATGTTTAATATTTATCATGTGAGCCCAGCGATGGAATTGGATCCTAATAAATGGGTTACAGAAGTTTGTTATCCAGTTAAATGATGATAAAGAAAAAAGGCATTATAATATGCCTTTTTTCTTTATAAACTTATCCATAAATTTTAATTAACCAATCATACATAATTATCTTTCCTTCCATCATAGCTTTCGTATCGGACTACATAGTGCAATAAAAACTTCCAGTAACTTCGTAAAGGCAGCTAAAGCAAATACATACACTGGATTATAAGCTGAAATAATGCCTCCTACTAATGCCCCGAGTGGCATAGCTAATCGTGTAAGTACACGTGAAAATCCTAAAACTCTCCCTTGCATATTTGATGGAACTGTTTCCTGGCGAACGGTGGCTACAATTGTATTCCATGCAATATTGCAAGTCATTGCAACACCGAAAGCAATTCCAGGAGCGAACCAATATGTATTCCAAAG
Source organism: Bacillus sp. RC251 (assembly GCF_044908765.1). NCBI lineage: Bacteria > Bacillati > Bacillota > Bacilli > Caryophanales > Bacillaceae > Bacillus > Bacillus sp. RC251. The sequence continues at coordinate 1,562,170 of NZ_JBIYDP010000001.1, forward strand.
CGCGCAAGTTAAGCCAATTGCTCCAACAAATAGGAGTAAAGGAATTAGTATGCCGCGCTGCAACCTTTTTTCTAAAGGAACTGCAATCAAGCTTCCTAAAAGACCACCTATTCCAATTAATGAATAATTAACCCCACTTTGTTCTGGGGTAAGTTGTAATGTGGATAATAAATAATACATGAATACACCTAAAACCGCACTTGCTCCAAAGTTTCCTATCATAGCTTGAAAAGATAAAGCTAAATTTAAGCGGTCATTTTTGAGCCATGTAAATCCATTAACCAAATCAGATAGTACATTTTGAAGTGTATTTTTATCTTCACATTTTTTATTTGTGTTTTTCATAGACGGTAATAACATCACAGCAACTAATGTTGCAATAAATGAAAGAACATTAATCCAAAGCAACTGAAAGCCGCCAATAAAAGAAATGAAAACCCCAGCTATCATTGGACCAAATAAACTAGCCAATTGATTGACCATTTGATAGAAAGAATTGGCCTTCGTTAAGGATTCTCCAGCAATTTGCGGAATGACTGTAACAGTTGTTACATCAAAAAGCATAGACATAACTGCTAAGATAAAAGTAATTACGTATAAATGCCAGATTTCTAATAGATGTAATGCGTGTAGAATTGGTACGAGACTTACTAAAATAATATTGGTAATATCCGCTATCCAAAGTAATTTTTTTCGATCGTATCGATCAATTATTACACCAACTAAAGGGCCGAATAAAACAATTGGCAATACATTAATAGAAAATAAAGAACTCATAATTACAGCTGAACCGGTTAATTGATAGGCAATCCAAGGCAATGCAAAAGTATATAGTGAATCCCCAATTCGTGAAATGAGTAAACCAAAAATAAAAATCTTGTATTCTTTAGAGAAAGTTGTCTTTACGGTAAATCTTTGTTCTTGTTTAAGTTTCACACTATTTATACCACCTTTATTATAGAGGAATTTGAAAAAAATCCGTTCAATATTTGTTATATATAGAATTCTATGATTCTTTTGTGAATCCTACTTTTTAGATGTATTTTAAAATTTTAAGGAGGGAATAAAAATGAAGGCTTTGGATTGAAGATTATTTAAAAACATAATAAAATTATAGTAAACTATTTTGCGAGAAAGTTGATTAAGGAGGGGAAATATTGATACATATAGATAAAAATGTACGAACATCTGGTGCATATGTAATATACGAGAACTTATTTGTTTTCCAAGTTGGGCCAACGAGTAAAGGAGATACATTAGGTGTAGTAAGGCTCGGCGGACATAAAGAAGATGAAGAAACAGCAGTAGAAACTGCTAAAAGAGAAGTGAGAGAAGAAGCTACTATCGATATTACTATTTTGAGTTCACCAAGTACATATTATAAAGAGAACTGGAATATGCAATCAAAGAAAATAAAGGTAGCAAATGAGATCAATCCAATATTAATTATTGATAGTCCAGATGAAACTTTATCTATTATGTATATGGCACATTCAGAAAATAAGCCATATCCATCTTCTGAAACGAATGGACTTTTATTACTTACTTTAAGTGATATTAGGCTAATTTGTAGTAAGGAAATAACACTAAAAGATTATATTAAGCAAGGTGGAATAGCTATATTGAAAGAAAAAATGGATATAGACTTAATCTTACAACCTTATCCGCAATTTATGTTTTTAGCAGGAATTTTAAAAGAGGATCCTGTATTACTGCAGCAGTTTCTAAATTAGCAACAAAAGCCACCTTAATAAGGGGCTTTTGTTTTAAATAATTTAATGGTATGTGTATCCTCCATCAGGAAACAATACATTGCCTGTAGTAAAACTATTTTGCATTAAATATAGAACAGTATGTGCAATTTCATCATTATGCCCAGGCCTCTTTAGAAGAGAAAGAGATTTATAAGCTTCATAAGCAGTTAGTCTATTTTCGTTTTGTTCATTTTCCCTCCGTATCGTTCCAGGGGAAACAACATTAACTCTTATAGGAGCTATTTCAACAGCTAAAGCTTTCCCTAAACTCTCAATAGCACCATTACAAGCTCCATAAGCAGGTGCTCCTTTAAGTGGTCTTTGACTAAATGCACCGGACATTAATACGATAGATCCGGAGTCTGAAAGAAAAGGAATTGCATATTTTACGGCATAATATTGTGGCCAAAACTTGCCGATAAAGCTGCTTTCAGCAATATCATCCGTAGCAGTAATTGGTCCAAGGGTATAAGAGGCTCCTGGGGTGAACAAATGATCAAAATTCCCAAGCTTTTTGAAAAAATCTTCTAGTTGGTTTTTATCCTGATTATCCAATACATAAGTTTGAAGACGGTTGTTACTTATTATTTCTTGAGCAATCATTAGTTTTTCTTTCGAACGCCCTGCAATAATAACATGTGCTCCTTGTTCGATTGCTTGTTTTGCTGTTGCTAATCCGATACCTGAGCTCCCACCAATGATAACGATACGATTATCTTTTAATGTAGTAATAGACATATTTTAGCCACTCCCTTAATAAAAACTTTAAAATAAAATTGCTATGCTTTTATTATTCGCTAAAAGATAGCGAGTGAAAAGTACGCACTTTATATGTACATAGTCGCAAATTTCGTACTAACCGCTATTCATGTGGATTTGAGAGGTGAAAAAATGGATTTACAAGAACCGAAATTAAAAGGAGTAATAGCGACATTACAAATCATCGGAGGGAAATGGAAGCCACTCATTTTGTTTATATTATTAACTGATGGAACAAAACGATTTGGTGAATTAAAGCGATTAATACCAGATATATCTCAAGGGACTTTAGCGAAGCAATTGCGTGAATTAGAGCAAGATCAACTAATAGAACGAGAAATTTATCAAGAAATACCACCTAAAGTGGAATATAGTTTATCTGAGCATGGAAAAACAGTAAGTACAGTGTTAGATAGTATGTGTGGTTGGGGAAGAAGACATTTAGATTATATAAATAGAAATAAACTATAAAATTATTATGTAAACTATTTATGCACAAGGAATATATTTTCCTTATAACTTGTATTTTATAATATATAATAAAAAGTAAGAATATTTTGGTAGTTATTGAATGAAATTAAGGGCCTTTATTTGAAAGGAGTGATATTTTATGAAAAAACAGAAGAAAATAAAGTATGAGGTAAAAATAATTTGAGTATGCGTATCATGCCTCTATAACTACGTTCGCTCAAAGCTAGGAGCAGCACATGATGAATATTAAAATTGGAAAAAATGAATACCCAATAACATTAGCTGAGGATCATAATTTTGATTGGTTAAAGGATGTAGAAGTATTTACTATTTTTGATCAGCAAGATTCAGGGAATATTAGCTTTGGTATCATTGAAAAAGGAAAACGCTACTTTTTGAAGTATGCTGGTGCACGCAATTTAGAATACAAAGGTAATGTAGAGGATGCAATCCAACGATTAATGAAAGCAAAAGAAGTGTATGAACAAATTCAACATCCTTTACTAGTTCCATATATTAATTCGATTCAAATGAAAAATGGATTTTGTTTAAGGTTTCATTGGATTGATGGGGAATGCATGCACAATCATTGGGACTTTACACCGTTTGAAAAGCACCATGCACCAAATTCGCCTTTTGTTAAGTTAAGACAATTATCCGTGACGGAGAGACTTAACATATTGACACAAATTTTTGAGTTTGCAGCCTATGTGGAGTCATTAGGCTATGTCATGGTTGATTTTTATGATGGCAGTATTTTATATAATTTCGAGCAATCAAAACTGACGATTTGTGATATTGATTTCTTTCAAAAAACACCTGTATTCAATGAAATTGGGAAAGATTTTTGGGGGACAGCTCGCTTCAAAGCACCGGAGGAATATGAACTGCATGCACAAATTACAAGCGAAACGAATGTGTATGTATTAGCCGGAATTGCTTTTGCCTTTATTGGCGGAAAAAATGATAAAAGCTATGAAAAATGGGAGAGCACACAAGAATTATATAATATATGTACAAAAGCGCTACATAAAGAAAAAAGTAATAGATATCGTACTATTCAAGCATTTTATGAAGCTTGGCTTTCATATATAGAATAAATAATTGATGATTCATTTTAAATTATATGTATTAACAAAGGGGAACACATAAAATGAACGAATTAGAATACAAAAACTTTTATGATAAAGTAGGAAGATTAAATGGATGGGATTTTAGTAAAATAAAATGTGAAACTGTAGGAGATTCATGGGACTTTTATAGAGAGGTAAAAGAAAGATGCAAGCCATCACATATTTTACTAGATGTTGGTACAGGTGGAGGAGAAAATGTACTTAACATAGCATCTTCGGCTAAATTGTTAATTGGAATAGATAATTCTAATGGGATGATTGCTACAGCACATTCTAACTTAAAAAAATCAGGCATATAAAATGTTGAGTTTCTTCAAATGGATTCTGAAGCTTTAGTGTTTCCGCATGCACATTTTGATATAGCTTCAAGTTGTCATGCACCATTTACAGCGACTGAATTATCAAAAGTAATGAAAAAGGATGCTGTTTTCTTAACGCAACAAGTTAGTGAACACGATAAATTAAACTTAAAAGAAGCATTTGGTAGAGGACAATGCTTAGGTGAAAGAGATGGAACTTTAAAAGAAAAGTATATGAGGGAACTTAGTAGTGCAGGATTTGAACGCGTTCAAGTAAGTGAATATGATGTCACTGATTATTACAGTAGCCCTGAAGACCTCATTTTCTTATTAAAACATACGCCTATTATTCCTAATTTTGGAGAAGAGGAAGAAGATTTTACTATTTTACAAAAGTTCATTGACGCAAATAGTTCTGAAAAAGGGATTCGTACAAATTCAAAAAGGTTTATGATGATTGCTGTAAAATCATAATATGTTTTATTGTAAAAGTTGCTTTTCGTTTAAGGAAAGGCAGCTTTTTTGTATGGAAACAATACTATATATTAACAATGAAAGAAGCTAACATATTCATACTAAAGTTGTAGTTTTCATTTGGAAAATCCATCCTTCCGTTTGATTCTATCTATTTATAAATGTAATACAATACGAATAGATAATAAGAAACAAGGGGGAATATAACGTGATTACACATATATCAGATATAAAACTACAAACAGTTTCCATAGAAGGGGTAAAACAAGTATATAAGAATATATTATCTTTTCCAATAAAAAAAGAAACGACATCATTTATTCAATTTGAAGTAACACCTTATACAACAATTAGTTTTCAAGAAGTATATGAACCAATTGCACCTGCTCACTTTGCTTTTGAAATTCCATATTCAAAATTTCATGAAACAGTAAGATGGCTAAAGGATTCTGGATTACTCATTGTGAAATGGCAAAATGGAAATGTAATTGGTGAAGAGAATGGTTTATTCAATGTATACTTTAAAGACGGGGATGGAAATCTACTCGAAATTATCGCACATAGTTATGTTAAAGAAGATGTATTAGTACCGCAGTCCCCTTTAAATATTTTATATGTAAGGGAAATCGGACTTCCTGTTAAAAGTGTACCTGTATTTACAGAATGGTTAAAATCCAATCTAAATATGAAAACGATGAAAGATGGGGATATTTTCAACTTTGTTATAGGTGGCACTGCATACATCGTTGCAACTTGGTGGCAGCGAAGTTGGATCCCGATTGCGATGAAGGCTTTACCACCAAAAGTACACGTATCTTTCGGAACAACAGATCAAGCATTTTTACAGCAAATCCAAATTAACTTTAAGAAAAATAGTGTCCCATTTCAATGTAAACATAACGAAGTATCATTTATTGAGCAGGGATATGCATTTTCAATTGTGCATACACCAAATTTCTCTTCCGATATTCCTAGTAAATTAAACTTACCACTTTCTGTTTAAAGATAGAAAGTGGTAAGTTTTTTATATTTTCGTGGAGAAGGGTTTCAGCATAATTACACTGAATTTATAGGGGAGTATAATGTGTCAGCTTAATTTACAGTAAGGAGAGAAATGAATTGAATTTAGGAAATCCGATAGCTAAAGGGAATACAGCAGAAATCTATCTCTATGATACTAAGATTGTAAAATTATTTAATGAATATCTGCCTGATACAGAGTCTATGAATGAAGCAAAAAAACAAAAATATGCTTATTCATGCGGACTATCAGTTCCAAACGTATTTGAAGTGACAAAGATAAAAAATAGACAGGCAATTATTATGGAATACGTAAAAGGTGACAGTATAGGTGATCTCCTGCTTAATAATCTAAATGAGGCAGAGCATTACATAAATATTTGTGTGAATGAACAAAAAAAGATTCATGCTATACGTGTGAATTCGGATGAAATGGAAGCAATGGGGGAAAGGTTAGAGCGTCAAATTAAATCTGTACATAAATTGGATGAAAAACAAAAGGAAAGTATATTGAATAAGTTACATTCAATCAAATTTGAACCTAGATTATGCCATGGCGACTTCCATCCATTTAATCTAATTTTGAGTGAAAAGTATGTAAATATTATAGACTGGGTAGATGCTTGCTCAGGTGATATTCGTGCAGATGTGTTTCGTACATATTTATTGTATGCGCAGTCTTATATAGAATTAGCAGAAATGTATTTACAAATATATTGCAGTAATACTGATCTAACAAGAGATGAGATCTTTCAATGGGCTCCTATTATGATTGCAGCTAGATTTTCTGAGAAAGTATCTCCGCAAAATGAAGTGTATTTAAACATATTATTGAAGCAGTATTTATAAGTAATAAAACAAAGGTTGTTTAGTAGATAATTAATAAATAAATGCTATTGTTTAACTAAAGTTTCCTTGTAGTTAAACAACAGCATTTTTAAATATTGATATAGGTATATTTATTTTCAATCTTCATCCTATAAAGATTCATTATCCGTACTTGTTCCTCAGTTAATTCTTCCTTATTCCAATACATATGCATTAAGCTATATTCAAAAATCTCCTTTAATTTAATAAATAATGGAAACTTGTCTATCATTTCTTTAGGTAGTTCATTTTCCTCTTGATACCCTTCAAATAGTGCTTTTGTAATAGAATGCTCATAGTCAATGATATTCCCATTTCCAGCAAATGAATATTCTAAAGCACTATAAATAGGAACTGCTAAATCGAATATATAAAAATGTTTTTCACAGTCTTGAAAATCAATCATTATTAAGTTTGAATTGTTTTCAACTAAAATATTTTCTAACCATAAATCTCCGTGAATTAAGCCGTAATTTGAAATGGATTTTTGTAGCTCTTTTATAGAAGTTAAAACGTCTGATGCAATTTCTCTTATAGTAGTTTCTTCTTGAGGGATATACTTAAGAAAATTATATTCTTCATTTTCATACCAGTCGTTTATATGTTTAACTGGTTTAGTCTTTTCAAAGCTTTTAGAAATACGATGTAATTTTCCAATTTGTTTACCAAGCTTTTTAAATATATTAGAATCCCATTCGTACTTTGGTAAATGTATACCAGGCGCAGCTTTATATAATACGGCAAAAATCTCTTTATCTAATGTTAACTTTTCTACAAAATTCCCTTGTAAAGAAGGGATTATTGGTGGAACACCTAAGCCATTTTGATATAAAAAATTCGTATATGAAACTTCTTCTAATTGTTCTTCATACGCTTTATAGTTTGTAATTCTAATGAAGTATGCACCTTGTTCTGTGAGACATTTATATATTTCATTTGTTATTGGTGTAATGTTAATAAAATTCAAAGGATATAGTTTATTTATTAATTGAAGTATTTCTTTTTCTAGCTCGTTCATTGTAACGTCCTTTCCAAACTTTAATTTTTTACTAGAGAACTAAAAGATTCGTAATTTACAACATTCGTGTTTTATTTTTGATATCCTTTAAAATGAAGCATGAAGTAATTAATGGCTCATGTTATAAAACACAAGAAATATCAAAAGAAAGAAACGAATCTCTTTTATACTTTTATATAAGGAGTGAAGGAAATGAATGCACATATACAGCAGATGATTGATTGGATTGAGAGCAATTTAAAAGAAGAATTTTCATTAAATGAATTATCCCGTTATATGAGGTATTCCCCGTATTACTGTTCTTTTAAATTTCATCAAGTAACAGGTATTAGTATTAGACGTTATGTCCTTCTTAGAAAAATGTACTTGTCTACTGTAGACCTAAAACTGGATAGAAAGATAATCGATGTCGCTTTTGATTACGGGTATTCTTCGCAAGAAGCATATAGCCGAGCTTTCAAAAATGTTTTTGGGATGAATCCAAGAGACTTTAAGCTTAACAAAATGCCAATTCAATCATTTGTTAAACTCAATATAAATAAAGAAGGGGAGTTTAAAATGAATTTTTCTAGAAAATTAGAGGTTGAGCAGTTGCGTAGTGCAATGAGTGAGCTGTTTGAGAATGATGTATTAAACATATTAAATGGTCAAATGATGTATGAAGAATTTAAAAATGAAAAGCTAATGAGTGATTCTGAATATGCACCATTTAATGAGGCAATGTGTGTGAACCTGGCTACTACACAAGTTTTTAATGATGAGTTTATTAAAACAAGAGCAGAAGGACATAACAGTTCAGTAGAAAGTTATACAAAAAAGGTCATAGATCCGTTAAAAAATCTTTTTACGAAAAAGTATAAATGCATTGTTTTATGGTTTGGTGAAGATATGTTTTGCCAAATAAATCTACTTACTATTCTTTCATATCTTGAACAGTCTTGTTATGAAGGGAAAGTATACTTAAATAGTTTCAGGGAGGATGAATTTAAAGTAAATCAAATTGAACTTGAATTGGGTAATTATTCTACTATATACAATGAATTATTAGTAAACCATAAAAAGACTTCTCATAAGGTACCACCTGTAATGTATCAGGCTATAGACTTATATTTAGAAATGCTAAAAGAAGATAATATCGTAATGAAATTCATCTCTAAAAATCAAAGTTTATCAAATCAAGAATTATTAATAAAGTTGTTTCAACTTTTTCCAACAATCGGATATGGTGATTTTCAGTACATAGAATTGATAAATAAAATAAAGAAGAAAGCTGAACCTAAAATATAGGAACAGCTTCCTTCTTACAATTGTTCAAGTGACTCTAATTCACGCTCTACAAATAACATTAATTCTTTAATCGTTTCTCTAGAAAAATCAAAACGAATACCAGCTGCTTCATATACTTCAGTTAAAGATTTAGAACTACCTAATGATAATGCCTTTTTATAATTCTCTATTGCTTGTTTAGGATTTTCTTTATATTGTTTATACATTTGCAGCGCACCAAGTTGTGCGATTGCATATTCGATGTAATAGAATGGTATTTCGAATATATGTAGCACAGGTAACCAGCCAGTTGCAACCCAATTTTCATATCCCTCAATATTTACTACATTCGATTGGTAAGTGTTATGTAATTCTAAATGTTTTTCATTTCTTTCTTTAGCTGTATGATTAGGATTTTCATACATCCAATGCTGGAATTGATCAACTATAAGCATTTGTGGTAAATATTTAACAATATCTTTAAAGAAATCTATTTTTGCTTTTGTAAAGTTTTCTGTATTCCCATAAAAAGTATCCCAATACTCCATCGAAAACAATTCCATTGTCATACTAGCTAGTTCAGCTGATTCTGAAGGGATTTCTAAATACTTTTGAAGTTCTAACTGCTTCATACAATCATTATGAATACTATGGCCCATTTCATGGAGGAAAGTAGTAACATCATAATGTGTATGATTGAGATTCATGAAAATAAAAGATAATTGAGAAGCAGGTAAATATTCGCAAAATCCTCCTGGTCCTTTTCCTTTACGACTTTCTAAATCTAAGCAATTATTTTTATGCATACGTTCCAGTAATACGGAAAATTCAGGATCTAGTTTGTGTAAAATATGAGAACTTTTTTCGATTAAATCACTCGCTTTTTCAATAGGTTTTAATACTTTTTTATTTGGAGCGGTTGCTTTTAGATCCCATGGACGAAGACTATCTACTTGAAGTTCAGATGTTTTCTCATTAAATATTTTATCGATAAGTGGTACTACGTATTTACGAATAGATTCAGCAAGCTCATAGCAATCATCAGGCGTATAATCAAAACGTTCATGTTTTTTAAACATATAATCACGATAATTATCTAATTGAATGTTTTGCGCCTTTTGATGACGGATTGCGATTAATTCATTTAATATCTGTTGTAATGTATCTTCAACAGATAAAAATGTTTCAGAAATGAGCGTTTTTGCTTTTTTTCGTATATGACGATCCGGATCTTGTAAGTAAGACTGTAGTTCAGTAATTGTTTTTTCTTCACCGTCCCATTGTGCAGTTAAACCACCTGTAATTTCGAAGTACTCGGTTACTAGTTTGTCTTCGCGCACTTCTAAATCAATGTTCTTTTCACAAAATAATGTTTGCGCATTCTTAATTTTTTTATCTAGTAAGCTATACGTTTTTGGATCAAGTTCCATTCGAAAAGGGGACTCTAAATATTTAGTATCAAATGAATTTTGATAACGTTTCAAAAGAGGCCGTACATATTGTTGATCATATTCAAAAGTATCTTTTATTTCTTTATTATCTGTATTACATTGAAAAGCGATATAATGTGATCTTAATTGTTCTTCAATTTCCCAAATTACTTTTGATTGCTCTTTTAACCAGTTTTCAAGGTCTAGTTTTGAAGAAATCCTTTTATTTAATAAAGTCGAAAGAGTTTTTTCCAATTGTAGTACATTACTAATATCAATCGTATTTACACGTTGCATTATATATCCCTCACTTTTTATTTATTCATGAAGATATTCTATTTATTAATTGTAATTTCCTTGTTAAGAGGAGAAAATGTGAAATAATGTTAAAATTTAAAGTGATAGAAGGGATGTATTTCTGTTTGCTTGAGAATGAGGAATCTTTTTAAGTCCTTGCATAAGGGAGTGAAATAATGTATAAGTATTTACATATTTTTAATGATATAGAAAACATGATTCAACATGGAGTGATAAAAGAAGGAAAGAAATTACCGTCTATACGATCACTTGTTACGCAATATGAATGTAATAAGGCGACAGTTATACGGGCACTACATGAATTAGAAAAGCGTCATATTATTTATTCCGTCCCTCAAAGTGGATACTACGTTGTTCGAAAATCAGGGAGTACTATAGAAAATAACGAGATAATTGATTTTGCTTCCTCAGCACCAGATCCAGATGTTTTTCCATATTTAGATTTTCAACATTGTATTAATAAAGCCATTGATACATATAAAAATGACTTGTTTGTATATGGCACGCCGAAAGGTTTACCGTCTTTAATTCCAGTCATTCAAAAACAATTAGCAAACTATCAAGTCTTCACTAAAGAAGAAAATATTTTTATAACGTCTGGTGTACAGCAGGCACTTGCAATATTAACTTCTATACCATTTCCAAATGAAAATGAAACGATATTAATTGAACAACCAACATATCATCTATATATTGAATATCTAGAAATAAACAAAATTCCTGTAATCGGTATTAAACGTACGAATGAAGGGATTGACTTAAATGAATTGGAACGTATTTTTCGAACAGGTAAAATAAAATTCTTTTATACAATACCAAGATATCATCATCCGCTCGGAACTTCTTATTCTAAAGATGAGAAAGAAAAAATCGTGTTATTGGCTAAGAAATATAATGTATTTATAGTGGAAGATGATTATTTAGCAGATTTAGAAACGGATTCAAAAGCAGATCCATTATATAGCTTGGATAATGGGAATCATGTCATATATTTGAAAAGTTATTCAAAGATTATTTTTCCAGGTTTACGAGTTGGAGTTGCGGTCATTCCGCCATCCATTGCAAATGATTTCCATAAATATAAAAAGATTTTAGATATCGATAGCCCTATGATATCCCAAGCTGCTTTAGAAATTTATATAAAGAGTGGCATGTTTGAACGTCATAAAAATAAAATTAAATCTTCCTATCACGATAGATCTAAAAAATTAGCAGAAACATTAGAAAGAATGCATAATGAAAACCCGCTTTTATTTACATATACAAAGCAAAATGCAATTGGAATCCACACTTGTTTAGAATTACATAAAACGAGTATTTCAGAAATGTTTTTCCAAAGACTAAGTGAAAAACAAATAAGTATTGATACAATTGATAAAAATTATGTGAGAGGTTTTCCGAAAGAAAGACTATTAAAGTTAAACGTAACGAATGTGAAGGAAGATAGGATTGAAGTAGGAATTCGTAAAGTAATTGAGGAAATCAAACAAGTGGAGCGTACAACCTTTCAATTTAAAAAAGAAAAAAATGAAAAAGGAGGTTTGTTGTGAGGCGCAAAATAATTCTCTTGTTTGTGTGTATCGCTATAATAATTGAGAATATTGTTGCGACTGCATATTATAATAAAGATGATAATTATAATCCTTAAAAGATACATGGCTAGATTTATCAGAAGATAATCCCTACAGCCAATTCTTAATTACGGGGTTATAGCGGGTGTAAAGCAATTAGAACGTGATCTGATCCGTAGGCGGAAACATAAAGGGATTGAACTGAATAAGAAAGAAGGAAAATTTAAAGGTTGGTTAAAGAAATATCATAAAAATCATGCAGGAATGAATTATGCAGTAAAGCTTTATGAAGAGGTAGATATGAATGTAAATCAAATTTGTGAAATTACAAATGTGTCTAGGGCCTAATTATGTAGAAAGCTATCGGAAAGGAACAGTTGATGAGTTATACTAAAAATCAGAAATATATAATAAGGGATAAATTCCATAGAGAGGTGGAATTACATGCCTAAAATTGATAATATGTTAGCGATTCTATGGATGCTTCGCTCAGGTAAAAAAATTACTGCAAAACAAATTTCAGAAAAGTTAGAGATGAATATAAGGACTGTGTATCGCTATATTGATACAATTTCAACAAGTGGTGTACCTATAATTTCAGAACCAGGACATAACGGTGGATACACTTTATTGAACAATTTTATTGAGGCTCCTCTTTTCTTTGATTTTGAGGAGCAAACTTCACTATTTCACGCTGCTGTTTTTGCAGAAGAAGCCGGATATTATGGAGGTGAAGCATTAAATAGGGCCATTTCAAAACTAAGTAAATACTCAAATCAAGAGCAGGAAGCAAAGATAAACCGACATTTAAGTAGTCTAGAAGTAATAAGTCGATTTAGTTCATCCTCTATGGAACATTTTTTGAAGGAGTTGGAGCAGGCCGTAACTGATGGGTATTCAGTAAAAATTCTTTATTATAAAAGTGGGAAAAAGCAATTAAATTATAGATTGGTCGATCCGTACAGAATTATCTATTGGAATAATAAGTGGTATGTAATTGGATTTTGTCATCTTAGGAATGATATCCGTAGTTTTAGAGTAGATCGAATTGAAAATTTAATACTAACCGAAAATAAGTTTAACCGGCCAGAAAATTTTTCAGCACGTGACTTTTTTATAAAAAACCTTCTTCCAACTATAGAAGATAAGGAAGGGATTATTTCTTTGGTTATTAGTGGGGATAAAAGTGTATTGGCTGATATTTGCCAACATTGGTTTTTAGGACATTATTTACAAGTGCGGACTTCAAATAAAGCAGTTTTTCTTCTTGAAAAAGATATGATACATACATATGTACCTTATTTACTTTTACCGTACAATAAATCTATTAAAGTTATTGAGCCAATAAGTCTTAAGAAAAGACTTATTGAAGTTCTGTCGGAATTAATAAAATTTCATGAAGTATGATAACTTCCCTGACGTTAACTGTCAGGGAAGTTATATTATAATATCCATATCAATTGTGATTGGAGTGATATGGGATGCAAACAAAAAAAGTTTTTCTATATGTATTTAATACAATGTCGGACTGGGAATATGGATATTTAATTACCGAACTAAATTCAGGAAGATATTTTAAAAAAGATTTAGTACCTTTAAAAGTAATTACAGTAGGAGCTAATAAAGAAATGATTACTACTATGGGGGGATTGAGCATAAAACCAGATATTTCCCTTGATGAATGTACTTTTGAGAGTAAAGATCTTTTAATTTTACCAGGAGGGACTACTTGGAGTGAAGAGATTCATCAACCTATCTTGGAAAGAGTTGGCCAAGCTTTAAAGTTTGGTACTATTGTTGCTGCAATTTGTGGTGCAACTGAGGCCCTTGCAAATATGGGATACTTAGATACTAGAAAGCATACAAGTAATAATTTAGAATACACTAAAATGGTATGTCCTAACTATAAAGGAGAAAAGTTCTACGAGTTGGGATCTGCGGTATCTGATGCGAATTTAGTTACTGCATCAGGAATAGCTCCTCTGGAATTTGCGATGGAAGTACTGAAAAAATTAGATGTATTTGCACCAGATACATTACATGCATGGTATAACCTAAATAAGACTCATAAACCTGAATACTTCTTCGAGTTAATGAATTCATTAAATAGCTGAGCTGAAAAATCAACTTAGCAGATTTATATTTGTTTAAATAATTACCATGCTCTAGACAATGTCAAAGCATGGTTTTTAAATATAACTTAAAAATGGTTATGGAGTAATGAAAAAGCCCAATTTCTCTATGAATTAACGGTGAAGTTGGGCTTTTTAGTATTGAAAATTCCTAAACGTTGTAAATCCGTATTTTCGTGACGTTACATACCCATCAACTTAAGAAAAGTAAACACCGCAAAAACAAAAATATGAGCTGACTTCTTAAAATAACTAACTGTAGAGAAAGAAAAATTTCATTTAGTGGGTACTTCAAAACCTTAGCTTGATTGCGATGGGGTCACCATATCAAAAAAAGAAAATTGTGCGTTTAGACATATTTTTCAACCGCTTCCTGTACGTTAAGGGACTCGTTATTTTTTTTACAGTTTTTTATTATGAAATTCTAAATAACTAATTATAATAGGTGAAAAAAACGATCAATAGTTGGGGTACGAAAAGGATTCGAATTTACATTCTTTCTCAATACATATTATGGGTAAATAAAGTAAAATATGGGTTGGAGCTATGTCTCATGTTGTGTTAATCCTAACAATAAATAAGGGTACATAATATGCTTTCATACCTTTAAATAATTTTGTAATAGAAGGGATGGAGATTTAACCGGCTCAAATTGTTGGTATTGATAGATACCTTTGTACTGGGGCTTTAATCTATATGCGTGAGGGCCTTTCCCTAAGTCTTGTCAGGAAGTAAGGAACAGTAAGCAAACACTTATACAATATGAATAGAGGAGAGGAATGCCTTATGAAAATACGTAGTCAAATTACATGTGCAAGTCTGGCCCTTTTAATAGCTGGAAGTTCCCTGTTATATACAACACCAACCTCAATTGTAAAAGCAGAGCCCACTCAAAATGTATCTAGTTCGTTACAAACAAATACTCAACGAGATCGTACTTCCGTCAAGCAAGCAATGCGGGATACATTGCAACTTGGATACCCGGGGATACTGGCTAAAACTTCTGAGGGTGGAAAAACGTGGGGGTATGCCTCTGGAATAGCGGATCTGAGAACCAAGAAACCAATGAAAACAGATTTTCGCTTTCGCATTGGGAGTGTGACGAAGACGTTCACCGCAACAGTTGTACTTCAATTAGCTGGAGAGAATCGCCTGAATCTAGACGACTACATCGAAGACTGGTTGCCTGGTGTCATTCAAGGAAATGGATATGATGGTAACAAGATTACTATCCGGCATATATTGAACCATACAAGTGGTATCGCTGAATACTCAAGGTCAAAAGACGCTGATTTTACGGATACAAAAAAATCGTATACGGCTGAAGAGTTAGTGAAGATGGGTGTTTCTTTGCCTCCAGACTTTGCCCCAGGAAAGGGCTGGTCTTATTCAAACACAGGATACGTATTACTGGGCATTCTTATTGAAAAAGTAACCAGAAACAGCTATGCGGAAGAGATTGAAAATCGGATTATTGAACCACTTGAATTGTCGAATACATTCCTACCAGGCAATTCAAGTGTTATTCCAGGCACTAACCATGCCCGTGGATATGCCCAACCAGACGGAGCAAGTGAGCTAAAAGACGTTACTTATTATAACCCAAGTGCAGGTAGCTCGGCTGGAGATATGATTTCTACTGCTGACGACTTAAACAAATTCTTCTCTTACTTGCTCGGTGGCAAATTACTGAAGGAACAGCAACTAAAACAAATGCTTACTACAGTTCCTACAGGAAAAGAAGGAATCGATGGATATGGTCTTGGAATCTATGAAACTAAGCTTCCAAGCGGTGTCTCGATATGGGGACACACAGGTGGCATTCTAGGGTTTACAACTCTTGTTGGAGGTACACTTGGAGGCAAGCATACGTTGGTTGTCAATTGGAATAGTTTGGGTAGAACTGACAGTCCTAATCCTTTTAAAAATATTTTACTTGCTGAATTTAGCAAGTAGGAAAAAAGGGAAAATTTACCGTAGTTTTCATAGTTAAAAATATACTTTTCTGGTTCAAAAGCCCCACCTTATTTTCGAGAAAAATTTGGGGCTTTTTTTGTTTTGGTGGCGTTTATTCTCCTTAAGTTGATGGATGTGGGGTAGCCCCACATTACTATCAAGCTAAGGTTTTAATATATCTCCTAAATGAACATTTTCTTTTTCTACAGGTAGTTACTTTGAGAAGGTAACTTATTTTTTCGTTTTAAGGGCGTTTATTTTTCTTAAGCTGATGGATATGGAGTATCCGCCCTAAGTTAAATAAATTTTGACGTAAAAACCAGTGGTTTTAACAACGTTAGGAGTGTTTCATGCAGCACAATGTCATTTGTGTTGTATTGCAAGAAGAAAAATTACATTAGAAAAGAGCCAGAATTCATCCTGTTAAGGGTAAATCGACTCTTAATATTTAAAAGGATGGTAAAAAGAAACACAGAAGTAAAAAAACTGTGTTTCTTTTTGATTAATATATTTACTGAACTTTACGGCACAGATGTTCCTTCTATCCTATTATAAAAGCGATTCTGAAAGTAAGTAATTTGTAAGAAATGGGTAAGAAAAAAGAAATTTTCATTGTGTATGATAAAAATATAAAGAGGCGTGAAAGGCGGAACAGATATGACTTATATATGAAAAACAGACCAGTAACAAGGCTGTTTCAAGGAAAAGAAGTAATTTATGTGGTTAACATATGTGTGGAAAAAGAGGGATTTACCCAGGACAGAATAGCGTTTGTAAAAATAATAAATATGAAGATGATTACGAATTCAATGTTGACCTTTTTTCATTGGTGGAGATGGTAGCTGTGTGGTTAATACGAAATAGCAAGAAACCACCTATACAATATGAATAGAGGAGAGGAATGCCCTATGAAAACACGTAGTCAAATTACATGTGCAAGTCTGGCCCTTTTAATAGCTGGAAGTTCTCTGTTATACACAACGCCGACCTTAATTGCAAAAGCAGAACCTACTCAAAGTGTATCTAGTTCGGTACAAACAAGTACTCAACGAGATCGTAATTCTGTCAAGCAAGCAGTGCGGGATACATTGCAACTTGGATTCCCGGGGATACTTGCTAAAGTTTCTAAGGGTGGAAAAACATGGAGTTATGCAGCTGGGGTAGCGGATCTAAGTACCAAGAAACCAATGAAAACAGATTTTCGATTCCGAATTGGCAGCGTGACAAAGACGTTCACTGCAACAGTTATACTTCAATTAGCAGGAGAAAACCGCTTGAATCTAGACGATTCTATTGAAAAATGGTTGCCTGGTGTCATTCAAGGAAATGAATATGATGATAAATAGATTACTATCCGGCAATTATTGAACCACACAAGTGGTATCGCTAATTACACAAGGTCAAAGGATTTTAATATCATGGATACAAAAAAACCTTATACTGCTGAAGAATTAGTAAAGATGGGAATATCCATGCCTCCAGATTTTGCTCCAGGAAAGAGCTGGTCGTATTCAAATACAGGATACGTATTACTAGGGATTCTTATTGAAAAAGTAACTGGTAACAGCTATGCGGAAGAAATTGAAAATCGAATTATTGAACCACTTGAATTATCGAATACATTCTTACCCGGAAATTCAAGCGTGATTTCAGGAATCAAGCATGCCCGTGGATATATCCAATTAGACAGAGCAAGTGAGCCAAAAGATGTTACTGATTATAACCCAAGTATGGGGAGCTCGGCCGGAGATATGATTTCTACAGCTGATGATTTAAACAAATTCTTCTCTTATTTACTTGGGGGTAAATTACTAAAAGAACAGCAACTAAAACAAATGCTTACTACAGTTCCAACAGGAGAAGCTGCACTTGGCAGATATGGTCTTGGAATCTATGAAGCTAAGCTTCCAAACGGTGTCTCAATATGGGGACACGGAGGTAGCATTCCAGGGTTTGTTACTTTTGCTGGAGGCACACTTGGAGGCAAGCATACATTAGCTGTCAATTTGAACAGCCTTAATGCTGATAGTCCTGATCCTTTTAAAAATATTTTACTTGCTGAATTTAGCAAGTAAACCAAAAGGAAGAACAGATAAATTTTATCATATTTTCATAGTTAAACAAATAAATGATGAAATTGATTACTTATCTAAGGAGGCAATTCCCTCATGAAAAATAAACTAACTGGTGTATTAGCCGTTACATTAGCGCTAACTATGATTCTACCAACAGGGGCGAAAGCATTTTCTGACAGTAAGACTACAGTTGTATCTAACGCAGAAGTAGCTAGCCAAGAGTTGAAGAAGATTGCAGCAGAGAAGGCTGCGCTACTTACGAAGTCCCATGGGACGACTAGCGTGCAGTATGCGCTAATTGATAATGGCAAGCTTACTTTGTCGGGGCAGGCTGGAAAGAACGATATGGAAGGGGAACAGCCACTAACCAAAGATACTCTATACGGGATTGGTTCAGTCAGTAAAATGTATGCAACAGCGGCTGTAATGAAATTGGTCGACGAAGGAAAAGTCGATTTGGATGCTCCTGTGGTCAACTATGTTCCTGATTTTAATATGAAAGATGTGCGGTACAAACGCATTACCCCGCGTATGCTGTTGAATCACTCCTCTGGCTTGCAAGGTTCAACGTTAAGTAATGCATTTTTATTTAACGATAATGATACCTATTCCCATGATTTCTTGTTGCAGCAATTGTCCAACCAGAGCCTGAAAGCAGACCCTGGCGCGTTCTCGGTATACTGCAACGATGGCTTTACGCTGGCCGAAATTTTGGTGGAAAGAGTCAGCGGTATGAGCTTTACCAAATTTCTACATCAATGGTTTACAGAACCCTTAAAGATGAATCATACAAAAACGCCGCAGGACAAATGGAGAGACGAAAAGCGGGCTGGACTTTATTTTCCGGCGTACCATGGGCAGCTTCCAATTGAATCTGTGAATGTGATTGGTACGGGAGGGGTCTCTTCCACGGCAGAAGATATGGTACGATTCTCACAATTATTTATAGGACAGGGAAAAAGGATCCTCTCTGATAAGGTAGTCAAGGCGATGGAGCAAGAGGAATATAAAAAAGGAATGTGGCCGGGGGATGGAGATAATATTTTTAACTATGGTCTTGGCTGGGATAGTGTGAAACTATACCCATTCAGTGAATATGGGATAAAAGGCTTGGCTAAGGGCGGCGACACGGCACTGCAACATGCTATACTGGTTGTGCTTCCGGAACAGAAAATGGCAGCGGCTGTGTTGTCATCCGGTGGACGAAGCTCTACAAATCAACTGCTGGCAACGGAATTGCTGCTCGCCACGCTTAAAGAGAAGGGTACAATTAAGAACATCAAGCCTAACAAATCTTTTGGAAAGCCGGTTAAGGTCAAGATGCCTCAAGACGTGGCAAAGAAAGCGGGATTTTATGGAAATAGCGAAACTCATTTCAAAATTGAAATTACGAAGAATGGAGAACTGTTCTTACCATCTAATCAAGAAGAAACATATGTATATACTGCGGATGGAAGCTTTATTAATGAGAAGGGTACTTCTAAGCTCAACTTTGTCACCGAGAAGAATGGAAGAACTTATTTGAGGGAGAGCACATATAAATCGACACCAGACTTAGGGCAAGGTGTGATGACTCACTATTTAGCCGAGAAACTAGAAGACAATGTGCTATCGAAGAAAACCGCTGCCGCATGGGCGAAGCGGGAAGGTGTTAAATTCTATCTCGTGAATGAGAAATTTAGTTCTATTGAATATCTCGTACAACCGAAACTTATTACCACACAAATTACTCGTAAGGAAGGCCTGGCGGGCTATTGGGAGGGCAGAAAAATTACAGGTCCGAACACCGCGACGCATCAGCTCCAAATCCCCGTGATGAATGGCCGTGATACGACGGAAACGCATTTCTATACAGAAGGCGGCAATGAATATATGGAAATGGCCGGGTTGTTATACGTAAGTGGAACCAACGTAAAACCACTTGATGCTGGCCAATCATCCAAAGTTACGCTGCAAGCAAATGGGCATGCTAAATGGTTTACGATCCCGCAAGCGGCAGCAGGAAAAAGGATGACCGTGACATTGCCATCAAAGGGTGCGTTCGCGGTGTATGATGAGAATGGAGTATGCGTCAACTTTACCATCGTGAGCGGCAATAACAAAGTAAAACTGCCGAAGAATGGAACGGTTGTAATTGCTGGGGCACCGAATTCAGAATTTGCAATTACGTTGAACTAGCTACAATTCAAGATGGACTTCAACAAAACCAGTACGAAATAGGAACGGTGTTTTGCTGGTTTTGTTTGTATTTACATATTATCTTTAAGAAGAGAATTTCAACGAATAATATCACGCTCAAACTCTGCAAAAACAGCTATCATACCAATTCAGGGCAATCATCATTTGCTCCATTAATCTTCTTGATGTAAATACGTTCGCAGCCGGTATTATGATGTACAAGCCCTATACGATACAGGAATTATCCGAGGTGTTTCAGCTACTAAGTTTACGCCATATGGCACACTCACACGTCAACAGGCTGCACTTATGTTTGAACGAACTCTAGAATATCTAGGTGTAGAAAAAGAGTCAAATATAGGGTCCTACCACATCGCTATCAAGCTAAGAAGAGTAAATACCCCCAGAACGAAATTTTGTGCTAACTTGTAGCAAAAAAGCTCATTTTTTTGTTTTGGGGTAATTCGGAATTCTTAAGTTGATGGGCATGTGACGTTACCCCTATACAAGGAAATATGATAGTAATCATATACCGAAGTGATAGAACTGAGTTATAAAAAGTAGAAGAAAAGTGTTACGTTAATACTTTTTAGAGCACTCAATTATTGAGTGCTCTTTTTGTTTAGGACATAATTGTTTTAAATGGAAATAAACTACCAATAAATGATATCCTTAAAGTATAGCATTTACTTTGAATAGGAGGGTAATCGAGTCTATGGGGGTACGTATAGTCGATGATTTACAACAATTATCGTTGTTACTTATGTTCTTTAGTACATTTATATTTTACAGATACTTAAAAAAGGTAAGACGAGAGAGAAAATTAAATGGTTTTGAATGGACAATGTATTTTGTCACTCAATTTGCGACATTAATTTGGGCAGTCACTTATTTTATTAAACACTTAGCTGAATCCTAATTTCTATTCATTTCATCTAGCTTCCTGTTATCTATTAGGGATATAAATATAGTCCGTATATAAATCAATGACAACATCGCTCGTGATGACTTCTTGTAGTAATTTTGGAATTTTTTCATAATGGTACTATACACAAAATAAGCTTAGAAGATCTTCATTAGATATCTCTTCATTTTTTACATGTAAATACATTGTTCTTAATTCGTTTAGAGAATAGTTACGGCCAATAGCATACTCATTCATTCTGTATCCATCAAATTCAATTATCATATTATCACTGTTGGTTGCTAGCCAACTTTATAGCTTAAATTTTAGATGAATCTATTATACATTGTTTGAAATTTAGTGAGAATATATTTTTATAAAATGAGAGGGTTATAAATGGAACAAAATAAATTAGTTTTAGAAGGACAAAAAAGGCTTAAGTGGGAAGCGCGCGAAATTAAGTCTATACAGGATGATGAAATTATCGTTAAAACAATTGCAGGTGCAATAAGTATTGGAGCAGAGTTACCGCAGTATAATGGATCTGATGTTACAGATACCAATCCTTTTTATCCAAGAAAGACTGGATATGAAAGTTATGGTGAAGTTATTCAAGTTGGTAATAAAGTAACAAAATTAAAAGTAGGCGATAAAGTAGTTTCTTTTTATGGACATGAAACAGTAGGAATAGTTAAAGGGGATAAAGTAATTCGAGTGCCTAGTTATATAAAATCTAAAGTTGCTTTATTATCTATTCTTTCGTGTGATGCTGCTAAAGGGGTATTGAAGCTAGACCCGCGACGGGATGAAAAAGTACTCATTACTGGAATGGGAGTGATTGGTTTACTCGCTTGTTATTTTTTAAAATACTATGTAGGTGTTGAGCATGTGGATGTTGTTGAGCCTAATAAAAATAGAAGGGAATTTGCAAAGAAGTTTGGTGCGAAAAATCTCTTTGATTTGGAAGAGAAAGTTATAAATACGTATAATTACGGTTTAGAATGTTCTGCTACAAATAGAGGGTTTCACACATTGCAAAAGGCTATTAATAGTAATGGGGCGATATGTATTCTTTCTGATGGTAATATAGAAGACCTAACATTAACCGCTGACTTTTATCGAAAAGAATTGCAAATCATTGGTTCAAGTGATGGATATGATTACCAAAAACATGCAGATTGGTTTTTTAGTCAAATAGAACAGACGCCATGGATAGAAGAGATTTTTCAACATGAAATTCATTATACTGCACTTAAAAAATGTTTTGAGGAATTAAGTGAAGGAATAATTACTCCTTTAAAAGTATTTGTCTCATATAAATAAAATGACCATGTACTTATCACGTAGCTCACTTATATTTCGTCACTAATATGATAACAAAACGAGGAGTAGAATGTACGGGGATTTTTAATAGGTACAACGGGTTGTGTAAACAGGGAAGGGGTTTTGCTTTTTCATTATGTACAAATAGTATATTATCTTTCTCAATGTACATATTAAGTAAGGTATTTAATATCATGTACATAAAAGGCGGGGTAATATGGATGAAAATAAGAAAAATGAAGAATTGATTAAATTTAAGAAACAATGGTTTAATGAAGATAATCAACCAGTAGCTGGTATAGAGTTAGCTTTACCGCCTGATATAGGTAGCATGTTAGACTCGAAATCAGTTGATGATAAAAGTGGAGAAAGTAATAATGAATAAGTTTAATCTATACGCATCCATTTGGGTGCTTTTGTTTTTTTTGACATTAGAAGATGGATCATCAAATCCTTATTGAAAAAAGGTTGGGCTAAATAGATCCATTTTCTATATATGTAAGTTTTAATTTTCACAAAAAAGTTTAATTAAAGTTCATTTAGAATGCTATATGAAATGGGAATGCTAATAACATTTACCATTAAAGGATTGGGCAATTATGCATATTATTGTTGAAAGCATTATTTTAATTCTCACTGGGATTCTTGCATTAAAAATGACAGGCAGTAAATCCGTTAGCCAAATGACAAGAGCTGAAATCATTATAGTAGTATCAATTGCGCGTATTATTGTAGAGCCTGTATTAAGTAGGAAAGTAGTCCCATCTATATTTGCAGCTGTAATATTTGCAAGCGTACTTCTTATCATTCATTTCTTTGAACTGAAATCAAGGAAGGCGGAACAATTTCTAAATGGCAGTAGCTTTGTAATTGTTGAAAACGGAGAGATTATTAAAGCGAACTTGATGAAGGCAAAAATGTCTGAACAACAACTTTATATGCAATTAAGAGAAAAAGGAATACATGATTTAAAGAGTTTGCAGCAAGTTACAGCTGAGCCGAATGGGCGTATTGGTTATCAATTAATAGAGAAAGCTCAACCGATAACTTTAGAAATGTTAGAAAAAATATTAGATCAGTACAATACAAAAAGGTAATTTCTCTTGAGGAAAGCTAATACCACAAGGGAAGTATTGGCTTTTTTGTTTTTCTAGAAAAGCATAATGGTTAATAAAAAAGAGTGGATTTTACACCAATCTTTAAATTAGATATAGGCTTATTAATATGCTATATTCAATGGACCTATAGTGACTGTGGTGAAAAAAGCAGCGTTACAATGAATAGGTCTTTCATGTGATATTAAACATGAGATAAAAATAAGGAGATAGAAATATAATGGAATTTTGGGAATCAAGCTTTATTGAGAAACAAACGATGTGGGGATTTGAACCTACAGAATCTGCACTTTTGACAAAAGATTTTTTTGTGGAAAAGAGCGTTAAAGACATATTAGTTCCGGGTATTGGCTATGGGAGAAACGCAAAGGTATTTATCGAAAATAGTATAAATGTAACAGGTATTGAAATTTCGAAAACGGCGATCGATTTAGCAAGAGAAAATGGACTAGAAGATGTTAGTATGTATCACGGTTCAGTAAGCGAAATGCCTTTTGATAATAAACTGTATGATGGGATATTTAGTCATGCACTTCTTCATTTGTTGAATGAGCAGGAAAGAGAGAAATTTATTAAAGATTGTTATAATCAGTTAAAACCTGATGGATATATGGTTTTTACAACTGTATCTAAAAAAGCTCCAATGTATGGAAAAGGAAGACAGTTGGATAAAGATTATTATGAGATAATGGAAGGTATAAAAATGTACTTCTATGATTCTGAATCTATAAAACAAGATTTTAATAAATATGGACTAGTACAAGTTTCGGAAATTGATGAACCAAATAAGAATGTAGAAAATAAACCTTCAATTAATTTCTTAATGATAAAATGTAGAAAAGACCTGTAAAAAATTAGTATATATTAATTGTATATTATGTATAAATAATAAAACACACAAGAAATTATGAATGAATTAGAAGTCTTAATAGCGATAGGTCTAGAGAAACAAGATTAGATAGCGCTTAAAATATGGGGAAATACAGTGATAAAATGAGAAACAAAATGTGTTTGATATTTTTTGTGGAGTTTTAATGTCAGAAAAAGAAGAAATGGAGAAAATAAAATATGATTTTAGGAATTTCATATTTTGATATTTTTCGTATCATAATTATTGTATTGTTTTTTTTCATTTTCTGGAGATTGAATACTTGGTATAATAAGAAATATAATGTTCCTAAGGTTTTTCAATGGCTTCCTAGAAGATGGGGGAAAAGAAAAGTTTCAGAGCATTTGTCTCAATTAGAAAAAAAGTTAGAAGCTGAAGGTAAAGGTATTTGGGTTACAATCTATGCTATAGATTTGTACATTGTAACTATTCCTTGTACCGTAAAAAAATATAAATTTTAATACATATATATTTATAGAAGGGACCGTTTCTTTTAAAAGATACAGTCCCTTCTATAAATTTGTCAATGTAATGTAATTAAGTGATGCGTAAGAACTCGTATCGTTATCCCAAAGTATCGCCTTATATACGTTTAATGAGTTTTATCCCCTCAACAAAGAAAAGCACTAAGTGTATAGTGTTCATTACAAACCATAACATGAGCTTTGAGTTCTTCACAGTTTTCAACTGACTTGATTTTGTATTAGACAATTCTATCTTTAAAGACATTAATATAATAGTATTAGACATAAAACCTAACAATATAAATCCGAATAAAGGTAAGTTTGTAATAGCGCCTATTACCATAATTGCTATGTATACTATAGTTAGCTTTTTAATATACTGTTTATCTTCTTTTAATTTATCTATATTTTTGGTTTTGAACCAGTTTCTTACTATTCTTACAAAAATAATAGTTTGAAATACTAGTACAATTATACTAACAAAGAGAAGGAACAAAGTTCTTAAATTATTTTCCATTAAACCGTTCATTTCGTATGTACCCCTTTTATTTATGTTTATAGTATGAAAATGTAATTTTCAAAGAACCTGCATGTGATTAGTAACGGTACTCGTTCTCTATTTTCATGTTACTCTATCCTTGTTAATTATGGAAAAGGACAAATCTAAGCATTTAACTGTTAGTATGGTATACCCTTTATATATTTTAGGTTAATTTTGATTGTTTGCATATAATTTTATATTGGAATAAGTAATACGTCAAAATGTTTTGTGAAAATTTCGGCTATTAATTGCTTGTACAAAAGAAAAAGATTAGTAGGTGGTCATATCGTAATGGGCGAAGTATACCTTATCTGTTGTCTGCTTAAAATGAAGTTTAACCATGTTGAAAATATGATTTTCATTTAGTATTTCTAGAAACAATAATGTGGTTAATTATGGTGAAATTTAAAATGGAGGAAAAACGTTATACCACTAGAGTGAATATATTCAAAGCCATATCATGTGTAGTGTTTAATATAATTAGGGGGAACTATATGACAAGAAAACAGATAATCATTACCTTATTTTCAATTACAGCGTTCATACTAATTTTAGTATCACTTGGTGTTTTTGAGGAAGAACTAAAAGAAACAGATTATAGTGAAGTTGTACAATTCATGGAAGATATGAAAAACAAAGAAGAAGTTGAGATTGATGTAGTTACTTACTATTCAGGTAAGGCCTCTTTAGAGAATAGTGTACTCAAACAACCAAATGGTTGGATTATTTATCGTTTAAAAGCTCGTTATGATAAAGTAACAAATAAAAGTTGGATAGATGTGACGCCTGATCTTAGCCGTTTTAAGAATGTGGAGAAAATTTCTGGGGATCTCATTACCTCGCACCAACAATGCGGCTATATTAATCATAATACAGACGAGAATAAAGGAAAAGTAGGATACATGTTAACAGAATGCTTCCATAAGTGGGAATACGATGTGAAGCCATCAGGGTTTGAAGGATATAGGATTAATTACACAGTATTACCGATTTTAGGTTTAAAATAAATTTAGTATTTGTTTTATCAATTTGTTAATCAATTAGCTGATACTGTAGCTGAACAAGTAATGTATGATATTAAATTTATATTTTAATAATAGTTTTGGCTTATCTTTTTTAGGCTATTTGCAATGAGTTGAATAACCTTTATTCTAAAATAGTAATTAAGGAAATTATTTAGTGTTAATATAAATTCTTATATATTGATTATGCACAAATAAAAAGGACAAGCATATAATAGAAATACCTATTAACTTTAAGTAACCTTAACTTTCGTTAATAGGGTATCTCAAAATCCCCAAAAAGAGCACTTGCGGAAACAAGTGCTCTTTTATTTTTTGTTTATTGAAGATGATTAAATTTCGTCCGACTAATATGGAATTTTAAACCATTATTTTATATAAAGTGGTAAAATAAGTAGGGGGAATTTGTAAGGGGGCGAGGGATTTGAAACTAAAAGAGCTGGCGGATTTGTTTTTGATTAAAGAAACCATTGGAGATATGAATGTAGAAATTACGGGATTAGAAATGGATTCTAGAAAAATAACTAGTGGAAATTTATTTATATGTGTATCAGGTATCGATGGTTTTCTTGAAGATCGACATCAATTTGTTGAAAATGCAGTAAAAAATGGCGCTGTGGCGTTAATTGTAGAAAGAGATGTAAATATTGAAATACCTAAAATAATTGTTAATGATGCACGATACGCTATGGCAGTTATTGCGTCACATTTCTATGGTTACCCGTCTAATAAAATGAAGCTAATTGGAATTACAGGAACAAATGGTAAAACAACCACTTCCTATTTACTTGAAAAAATTTTAACTGATTATGGATTTCAAACAGGGCTTATGGGGAATAACGGAGTGAAAGTTGGTTCGAAATGGTATCCTACTGATATTAATACGCAAGAACCACCGATACTTCAGCGGAATTTGCAAACGATGAAAAATCATAATACAGATTATTGTGTTATGGAAGTTACCTCACAAGGTTTACATATGGAAAGAGTTAAAGGGTATAACTTTAAAACCGCTGTTTTTAAAAATTTAACGCAAGATCATTTGGATTACCATGGAACATTTGAGGAATATAAGCAAGTAAAAGGCCTTCTATTTTCCAGATTAGGAAATGACTTTTCTATTACAGATAAAAAATTTGTTGTATTGAATGCAGACGATCCGTCGGTAGAATACTTTAAAAAAATTACTTCAGCTGAGGTTATCACATATGGGATACATAATAAAGCAGATGTTCAAGCGAAGAACATAACTTTAAGCCCAAAAGGAATTCGTTTTGTAGTTGCATCCTTTAATGGAGAAATAGAAATCCATCTAAATCTAATAGGCCGCTTTAATGTCTATAATGCATTAGCAGCAATAACAGCTGCATTGGTTGAAGGTATTCCGCTTACAAACATTAGTGACAGCTTATATAACTTAAAGAGCATTGAAGGTAGAATGGAAATTATAGACGAAAACCAAGATTTCCTTGTAATAGTGGACTACGCTCATACACCGGATGCGTTAGAAAATGTCCTCTCTACAATTAGCGAGTTTTCAAAAGGTAAAATCATTACTGTTTTCGGTTGCGGTGGAGATAGAGACGCGAAAAAACGATCTATAATGGGTGGAATTGCTGGAAGTTATAGTGATTTTGTTTTTATTACTTCTGACAATCCACGTTCGGAAGACCCGAAGGCAATAATTAAAGATATTGAAAAAGGATTTTCACAGAATAATAATTTGAATTATAAAATAGAAGTAGATCGTGAACTAGCTATAAATCATGCAATACACATGGCATCTACTAATGATATTGTTTTGATTGCAGGGAAGGGGCATGAAACGTATCAAATTTTAAAAGATTCAACTATTCATTTTGATGATAAAGAAAAAGCTCGACAAGCAATTATTAATAAAATGAATGAATTCAATTAATAGCTAAATAGTATTTCTAATAAAAATAATATTTTAAATGAAGTTAAAACTAATAACGAAGCAATTTTCCAAGGATTTATAATTGAAAGGTAAGGGTGTTTCTATGAATATAGGAGGAAAAAACCTTACCTTTTATAGTTTTATTTATTAAAAACAAATGTTATAGCATTTGTTTTTAATAAAATGTGTCTTTCGTTTCGGACTATATCATAAGCTAATTCTTTTATTTCAACTTTCATTTCCTTCCAGTCTTCATAAATATTTTTTAATAGATATATCATTTTATCAGTAGGAAGGTTAATTTCAACTAAAGCATCTAATTCTTCATTTGTATGTAAGTCGATTTCTTGTATGTTCGAGTTAATAATTAAACAATTGATACCACCAATCTTTGTACCTTTTTTCATAGAATGGAGCACGTTTTTTAAATCTTCTTCTGATTGAACATGCTCTAAACTTGATACTGCAATGATGTAATCATAAGTGTTAGGGGCAATATAGTAGTTTTCAATAGCTGCTTGTTCTGTTTTTATAACTTCAAATACATCATGTTCTTTGCTATAAGTTTGTAATTTTGTTAAAGCGGAATCCAGTAAGTCCACACAAGTAACAGTGCCGCTACCATTTTTTATTTTTTGTGCAAGTGGAATACTATTTCTTCCAACGCCAGAGCCCAGGTCAAGTACTTGTAAGTTAGTTTGTCCTTCAAAGTAATCCATTAAGTCCATAACGGTTTTAACCGGTTTGTAAAGCCAAGAGCCAGTTTCAAATAGTTTATATTCTTCATAGCAAAGGTCATGATATTTCTTTTCTTCGTTTCTTATGTAATCGATACGGTTCATATAGTTTCAGCTCCAATATTTTCATTCCAACATGGTCTTTCAGCTAAACTTGCTTTCGCATATAAAACTAATTCTATATTACTAATCAAGATTTTCACCTCGCTTTATAAGATATTTATATAATTCGATAAGAATAGAGGTAAACCTTTAGTCAGAGGATATTAAGATTTGTACTATAGAAAACTGATTTTCTTAAGTGATTAAAAAAATGTATAAACATGGAGAGGAAAATGCATATGATGTTTTATGAAATTGTTTGCTTTTCTTGCAAAAATGTATTTCGTGTTTACGAAGGTAGTGAAAAATATAAACGATTTAAAGAGAAACCGAAAGGAACATATTGTTGCGATGAGTGTAGCCACAAAATTCAATTAGAAGCGATAAAGCATTTATTTAGATAGCTTATATATCCGGAAAAGTTTGACAATAAAAGCATTATAAATTATCATATGAAAAAACTAATATATAAAGTGGCATGGAAGAGAAGAGTAGTTAAGAAAGGTTACGTACAGAGAGCTCTGGTTGCTGAGAATGAGCGGTATAAATCTTAATGAAAAAAGACTTGGAGCTGCGCAAGGAACTAATTTGTTTAGGGATGGTGCGACGGGTTCTCCCGTTATAGA
The DNA here is from genome assembly GCF_044908765.1 of Bacillus sp. RC251. Classification (NCBI taxonomy): domain Bacteria; kingdom Bacillati; phylum Bacillota; class Bacilli; order Caryophanales; family Bacillaceae; genus Bacillus; species Bacillus sp. RC251. Next base: position 1,592,532 of record NZ_JBIYDP010000001.1, read on the forward strand.
GATAGGGTATACGCAAATTTTGCCGTACCTGAAGAGGTTAATATGGCGACATATTAACAAACTGAGGTGGTACCGCGAAGTTAACAACTCTCGTCCTCAAGATGAATAATCTTGGGGGTGGGAGTTTTTTTATTGCATAAAACTGAAAGTGTGAAAACAAAAAATCAGTTGAGGTGAATAATATATGCATTGGGCGTATGAAGTAGCACATGAATTAATAAGGAAACATCCAAACAAAGAAACTTTTGTTTGTGCATCTGGAATCAGTCCATCTGGTTCTGTTCATATCGGGAACTTTCGCGAAATAATAACGACTTATTTCGTTGTAAGAGCACTTCAAGATTTAGGGAAAAAGACTTGTTTTATATTTTCATGGGATGATTATGATAGGTTTAGAAAAGTCCCTAAAAATATTGATCTATCTTTTGCAAAATATATTGGTATGCCATACTGTGATATTCCAGATCCATATGGCTGTCATAATTCGTATGCAGAGCATTTTGAAAAAGAGTTTGAGAAATCGCTTCAAGTATTTGGGATTGAAGTGGAATTCATATACCAACATGCTGAATATAGAAGCGGAAGGTATAACAAAAACATATTAGAGGCTTTATATAAAAGAAAAGAAATATATGATATTTTAATGAGTTTTAAAACTGGAGAGTGTAGTGAAGAAGAGCGAGAGAGCTTTTATCCGGTTACGTTATATTGTGAGAGATGCGGGAAAGATGCAACAACGATTACACATTTTGATGAAGTATTAAAAATAGTACGGTATGAATGTGAATGCGGAAATCAAAATGAGTTATCGGTATTAAATACATATAAAATGAAATTGAATTGGAAAATCGATTGGCCGATGAGGTGGATGATAGAGGATGTTATTTTTGAACCGGGTGGAAGAGATCATTCATCAGAAACGGGTAGTTATAATGTATCAAAGGAAATTGCGATGGAAATATTCAATCGTGAAGCTCCTCATTATGTTTCTTATGATTTCATTGGCATTAAAGGGAATCATAAAAAAATGTCTAGTTCCTCAGGGAATAGTATTACACCTAGCGAGCTGTTAAAAGTGTATTTGCCTGAAGTGATTCTTTTTATGTTTGCTAAATATAGACCAAACGCAGCTTTTCATATCGGCCTTGATGAAGATGTGATTCGCAATTATACAGAGTATGAACGATTAAAAGATAGTTATGAAAATAAAACGCTCAAAAATGAAGGTTTATTTGATGCAATTAAACTCTCTAAAGTTGATAGCGGGTTTAAAGAGTACCCAAAGTTTAATCAGGTTGCTGGAACGTTACCGCTATTAAATTTTGATTCATCTATTTTACAAGGTATGTTAGAAAATACAGATAGGAGTTATGCATTAGATGCTATGATAGCGATATGTAACCGTGCAGAGTATTGGATAAGAAACTTTCAATCTGAAAAATTAATTGCGGTAAATCTAGAGAGAAGTACAGAGTTTTACAACACATTAGATGAAAGACAGAAAAAATGGCTAGTAGAAGTTTGCAATATACTTCGTTCTAACAAAGATTACTCTAACTTAATGGAACAATTGTATTCGATTTGTCATCATGAAAATAAAAAAATAATGAAAGAAAATCAAAAACAATTATTTATTATTATATATAGGCTCATAATAAATCAGTCTAGCGGCCCACGTATACCGTTATTAATACATGTAGTAGGCATTGAAAAATTCATCACATTATTAGATTTCTAAAAAATAAAGGAAACGCAAGTACTCAGAGATCTAAGCTAAGTACTTGCGTTTCATATTTTGCTACCGTGAATACATTTTCGGACATTCATCACCACGTGGTTCATAAAAACAATGACTTTTAAACTGTCCTACAAACGGCTGATTATACCATTCAGGTGGACAAGCACCAACTGGACGGAAATACCAAAGAGCCCAACGTGCTGGCCAGCGCCATTCACCTTGTAAAACTTTTCTAGCGATATCTTTTTCTGATTCACGAGCGCGTTGATAAAAATATCCGTATTGCACTGCTTCAAATCCGCCAGGGCTTTGATATACTGCATCACGTACAGATCGAAGTTGTTTAAAATCTAAGCAATCACAAAATACACGATTTACTACTACGCAGCCAACAAGTTGTTCACCTTGTCGACCTTCTCCTTCAGCTTCAGCACGAATTAAACGAGCTAGCAAATCAACATCGCTTTCGTTATATGGAATAAGGGGCATAGTGCTACCACCTTTCTTTACCTGTTATAGTAAAGAGTGTATGTATGAAAATAAGCTAGGTGCTTTTCTATATGTAAATTTATTAATTTTTCAGAGGAGCTTTTGTGAAAAAAGCTAATTAGTAATTGTAGACTAATATAAATGGGGAGAGATAAAATGTATCGAATTCATAGAGGCCATATTATTTACGCAATGTCACCAGAAAATAAACCGTGTATGGAAGTAGAAATTGGGAGTCGTCTTGTATTTGAAACATATGATTGCTTTGAAAATCAAATTGATTCTGAAGATGTTCCGTTTCAAGAATTAGATTGGAGCCGAATTAATCCGGCGACTGGACCTGTATATATTAAAGGTGCAGAACCTGGTGATATTTTAGTCGTAACGATTGAAAAAATTAAAATTGCAGAGCAAGGCGTGTTAACTACAGGTGCAAATCTTGGTGTAATGGGTGAAGAGCTAAATGAAAATACAGTGAAAATTGTCCCGATACATAATGAACATGTTTTATTTTCAAATGAACTGCAAGTCCCGATTAATCCAATGATTGGTGTAATTGGTACTGCGCCGAAAGAAGAGAGCATTTCATGTGGCACACCGCATGATCACGGCGGGAATATGGATTGTAAAGAGATAAAAGAAGGGACAACATTATTATTACCTGTAAATGTTCCTGGTGCTCTATTAGCGTTAGGCGATTTACACGCAGCGATGGGTGATGGTGAAATTGGTGTTAGTGGAGTAGAGGTTGCTGGTGAGGTGACGGTAACTGTTCAGATTATAAAAGGAAAGAAATGGCCACTACCGATGGCGATCCAAAAAGAAAAACTTATGACGATTGCTTCAGAGAAATTGTTAGATGATGCAGCGAATCGCGCTGTACGTAATATGGTGACATTTTTACATAAGGAATTAGAAATGTCTAAAGCAGACGCAACGCTTTTATTATCAGCTGCAGGCGATTTAAAAGTATGCCAAGTTGTGGACCCGCTGAAGACTGCTCGAATGGAACTAGGTATGAATTATGCGGAGAAGCTAGGTTTTAATTTGAGTGAATTTCATATTAAATAAGAATGATAGAAGAAGGATGCTGTTGTATAAAAGTATCCTTTTTTAATTTACGGATGATATAAAAACAGGTAGTATTTATTTTATATAATTGAATATAAGATTGTGGATCGAAAAAGGAGTAAACATATGGTTAAAATTATGATTGTAGAAGACGATATGAAAATTGCAGAACTATTATCAACACATGTCGCGAAATACGGGTATGAAGGAATTATTGTATCGGATTTCCAAAATGTATTAAACATTTTTTTAGAAGAACAACCAGAGTTAGTTTTATTAGATATTAATTTACCAAGTTTTGATGGGTACTATTGGTGTCGTCAAATTCGCGGAGTTTCTACATGTCCGATACTATTTATTTCAGCCCGTGAAGGTACGATGGATCAAGTTATGGCATTAGAAAACGGTGGCGATGATTTCATTTCAAAGCCATTCCATTACGAAGTTGTAATGGCTAAAATTCGTAGTCATTTAAGGCGTGCTTACGGAGATTATGCACCGAAAGTAGAAGAACGTATGGTTGAACAACAAGGTCTTTGTTTATATCCTGAAAGGCTTGTATTGAAGCTTAAGAATCAAGAAATTGATGTAACGAGAAATGAAGCTATTTTATTAGAAATGTTAATGAAAAATTATCCGCGTGTTGTGGGTAGAGAAGTGTTGTTGAATAAATTATGGGATAGCGAATCTTATGTTGATGATAATACTTTAAGCGTAAATACAACTCGTGTGCGAAAAAAGTTAAAAACGTTACAGATTGAAGATGCGATTGAAACGATTCGTAGTGTCGGTTATAGATTACATATTACTTGGGATACTGGTATGGAGAAATGATAAAATTATTTATTCGTGATCATATACCACTTATTTGTTTTACAGCAATCCAATTACTAGCCATATTTCTTGTATATTGGTTTGATGGGCATAACCATATTGCAACGGCATTATATGCAATGTTTTTAGGTGCCTTTTTTATGGTAGGCTATTTAGTATTTCGTTACTTTACTCATCGTACTTTCTATGAACGATTAGCAAACCCGATGCAATCTCTAGATGAATCTGTTCAAAAATCTGATTTTGCAGCTGTGTCGACTGCTCTTCAAGAACTTCTTGAGATGCAATATCGCCATTATCAAAATCAGCTTCAGATGCAAGAGAGAAAAAATAATGATCATTTAACCTTTATGAATCAGTGGATTCATCAAATGAAAACACCTGTATCTGTAATAGAATTAATCACACAAGATGAAGTTGATCCTCGTTTTGAAAGTATAAATGAGGAAGCAGATAGGCTGAAAAAGGGGTTAGAGATGGCTCTGTATGTCGCGCGTTTAGAAGCATTTACACAAGATTTTTATGTGGAAAGAGTGCAACTACATAAAATAGTAAATGATTCCGTACATGAACATAAACGCTTCTTTATCCGGAATTTTGTATATCCAGAGCTTAAAATTGATAAGGACATTAGTGTAGAAAGTGATGCGAAATGGTTACAATTTTTAATTGGACAAATACTATCGAATGCGATTAAATATTCATCAGGTAGTAGAGAAAAGATTAAAGTGAAAGCTTGTAAGGAAGGTAATACAGTTATACTTGAAATTGCCGATAATGGCGTAGGGATACCGAAGCAAGATTTACCAAGAGTGTTTAAACCTTTCTTTACAGGAGAAAATGGCAGAGATTTTAAAGAATCAACTGGAATGGGGCTATATCTTGTATATGAAATTACGAAACAATTAGGACATAGTGTAGAAATCCATTCAGAAGTTGGTAAAGGTACCGTTGTACGAATTAAATTTTTTAATGTGTAAATAAGTGATCTAGGCTAAAGAACTGTGGAGATAAGTTTTTTAGCCTTATTTTATCCCGCTTTAATGGGCAGTAAGACCCCCACTTCAAAATTCAGCGAAAGCAAAGAAGTTAGGTGGGGGTCGGGCTGCCCATAAAAGTCCGATTGGTTCAACTAATAATCAGTGGGGGATGAAGAAAACCCCCATTGATTAAAGTTTCACTTTATAGCGATTACATGAGATGGTAAAAGGTCATCTTAGTATGTATAATGACACGCTAATAAATATGATTTTTAAATTAGAAGGGTTTAATAAAAAGCTGATAAATAGTTTTTGTAAGAAAAAAGCCATCTCTTTGAAAGAGACAGCTTCATGAATCCATCCTATGAATAAGTGTATCAACATTAATAAGTATAATGTTTGAATTCGTGATATGTATTATGGGATTATAATAGAATGAGTCTTTTGTTTTTTCATGATATTAAGCAAACAAACTTAATAATGTATATCCAATTAATCCTAAAATAGTGATAGGAACCATCATTAAGAAAGAAGAAATTCGATTAGCATTAGAGCGTTCTAATACAAGAATCAAGATAATGCCGACTATCACTTCGGTATATCCAACAGGTAACATGTGACTATAGTCTTCAAAATTTAAAAGAATGTGAAGTCCATCCGTTACAAAAACTCCACTAATTAGCGCGCTTCCGAATTTATGAAGTGGATTCGTAGTATCTTTCCATAGAAAACCTGCAGTTCCAAAGATAGTTCCTCCTATACATGCACACACAATCCATACAGATATAAAATAAATAGAGTGAGCTACATTTTTAATAACTATTGCATAACCATAGTAGCCTAATACCATACCGAGTAGTGCAAGGGTGCCAGAAAGTATAGCTGTACGCTTAGAATAACTAAAGCTAGCCACAAAAAAGGATGGAACTAACCAAACGCTTCCTAGATTGGCTAATGAATTCCAATGTCCTGGAAGTATACCTTGCCCTAATTTAGTTAGTATACCAACAATTATCCCTACTATAATCGGCATGAGAAAACTTCTTACAAACATATTAAACTTTGTAATTTTTAATGTACTGTCCATAAATTCAATCCTTACATTAATATTTTCTGTAAAGATATAATAGCTTATTACAGGTAGATAATCAATAAAAATTTATCGAAAAACAATAAGTGGTTATTGGATAACGAATAACATTTTGTTATTTATAATTGGATGAATAAAATATCAAGTACTCGTTACTCAATCAAATGGTAAATCAAATAATACATGCAAGTAATGAAATTGCCCAAAACATGTAATTCAACTTAGTATAAATCTCTCGTATTTTCATGAAATGATTTATGATAAAAAAGAAACGCAAAGGGATTGATATAGTTTCCTCCTGTTTTTATTTATAATTTATTAGAAGGAGGGATTTTTTACTAGTTGTGAATGTTAGGGGGATTGTAATGGATATTCGAAAAATAAAATATTTCATAACGGTGGCAGAAGAATTAAACTTTAGCCGTGCAGCAGAACGTCTAATGATGGCACAACCTCCTTTAAGCCAAGAAATTCGTAAATTAGAAGATGAATTAGGGGTCCAACTTTTTCATCGAACAAAAAGAGTGGTTGAGCTTACCGATGCTGGGAAAATATTTTTAGAAGGGTCTCGGCAAACGTTACTTCAAGTAGAAAGAACTATTAAAGAAACACAGCTTGCGGATGAAGGAAAGATTGGACATTTAATCATCGGTTTTGTCGATTCTACAGAAACGGTTATAAACATATTAAAAACATTTCGAGAACGCTTTCCTAAAATTCAGCTTATATTACGCGAGATGACAACAGACCAGCAAATAAAAGCACTCTATGAAAAACAAATTCACATTGGATTTATTCGTTCTAAGCAGAATAATGAAATATTGTCTTCCGAAGTTTGTTCTAAAGAACGTTTAAAATTGGTTTTACATGAAAATCACGCATTAGTTTCGTTACCTAATATTTCTATTAAAGAACTAGTAGATGAACCATTTGTTTTATTTCCTCGTCATTTCGGTACTAACTTTTATGATTTAATTATTAGTTACTTTTGGGAACAAGGAGTAAGTTTAAATATTGTTCAAGAAGCAATTCAAATGCAGACGATTGTTAATTTAGTTGCAGCAGGAATGGGGATTTCTGTCGTTCCATCATCGGTGGAGAGTTATAAAAAATCGGGAGTCATATATAAAGATATTCAGGAACATACACCGGAAATAAACTTATACGCTGGATGGAGGCAGGATGAAAAGTCTGTCGTGCTCGAGAACTTCTTATCAGTTGTTAGAGAGATTTATACGACTTCACAATTTGAATTTGAAAAGTAAAGGCCCATCTTGATTGGATGGGCAGTAGTGATTTGGGAAAGGTACTATATTTATTGTTAAGTCACTGACGATTTAACCTGTTTTACTTGGGTCATACTCAATGAAACCTTTTAATACACTATCAATTTGACCCATAATTTCAGGTGACAATGTAACGCTAGAAGCAATTACATTTTCTCTTATTTGCTCCGGATCTGAAGCGCCAATAATTGCAGAGGAAACAGCTGGATTTTGTAGTACCCAAGCAACTGCGAGTTGAGATAAGGTAAGATTATTTTCAATTGCAATAGGATTAAGTTTCTGTATAGCAGTAAGTACATTATCACTCATCCAACGTTGTACGAGTTTATTGAAAAATGGTTTTCCTGCATCTGAATTAGCACGTGAGTGGGCAGGGATTGGTTTACCTGGTTGATATTTTCCAGTGAGAATACCTTGTGCGAGGGGAGACCAAACAATTTGGCCAAGTCCTTCACGTTGGCATGTTGGAATCACATCAGTTTCTATAACTCGCCACAACATCGAATATTGAGGTTGGCTAGCGATAAGAGGGATTTTCAATTCTCGTGCAAGTGCTGCACCGCGTGTGATTTGTTCCGATTTCCATTCACTTACGCCTAAATAAAGGACTTTTCCTTGTCTTACAAGATCTGAGAAAGCTAACATTGTTTCTTCAAGAGGTGTTGTTGTATCGAATCGATGTGCATAATAGACATCAATGTAGTCTGTATGTAGCCGTTGTAACGATGCATTACAATTTTCTATAATATGTTTTCGTGATAAACCTCGATCATTTTTTCCGGGTCCGGTCGGATGACATACTTTTGTACAAAGTTCTATACTTTCTCGGCGTGTTCCTTTCAAAGAGCGACCAAGTACTTCCTCGGCAATAGTGTCCGAATAAACATCTGCAGTATCGAACGTTGTAATACCAACATCTAATGCGGCTTTCACACATTCATTTGCGGTATCTTCATTTACTTTTCCGCCATGGTTTATCCAGTTCCCGTATGCAATCTTGCTTACTGTTAATCCACTGTTTCCTAGTTTGCTAAATTCCATTGGAGAATCCCTCCTTAAAAATGATAACTTTATTATAAGAACTGAAATGTAGTCTGTATAATATAAAATTAATCATACAGTTATATAAAAATTATATAAGAGGGCGTGCTTAGAAGGGAATTATTAGGGGAATCTTAAAATAAAGGTATGCTTGTTCAATTTGAAGTTAAGAAATGATAAATAGACCTAGAAGAAAGCAATATTTTTAATAGCACATATAATTGCATTTACTCATACAGTACTATCATGGTACAATATGGTTACTAACGACGGAAAGGAATGATGGGTGGACGATGATTAACTAATCTTATTTTTAAATGTTGAAATTCAATAAATTTCAATTTCTAAAAAATAGGATTAGTCTGCCCAATTTCCATGCAACGGTATTGCTATTTATGTTGCGCAATAGCTTATTTGGGTATAAATATTTTAATGACTAATCCTGCCAAATTTATTTGGGAGGATTTTTTTATTCTCCCTTAATGAAAGGGATCGGTATTATGAAAGAATTATTAAAATTAAATGATGTTTATGTTGAAATAAAGGAAAATACTTTGTTAGAGAAAATGAATGTGACAGTAAAACAAGGGGATGTTATCGGATTAATTGGTAAAAATGGGGCTGGTAAATCAACATTACTTCAACTAATAAATGGGAAGATTGAACCTTCAAAAGGTACTGTTGAATGGATGCAAATGAATATGACAACAGCATATGTTGAACAAGAAAAAGAATCATTTGTTAGTAAGGATATAATTGCAAAAGAAGCGGAACTCCTTGCAAAATGGGGCGTGCCAACGAACGATTTTCTTACTTTAAGTGGTGGTGAAAAGCTGAAAGTTCGATTAGCAAAAGGGTTTGCTGAAAATCCTAATGTCTTAATATTAGACGAACCGACAAATCATCTAGATGAGATGAGTACGGAATTTCTCATTAAACAAATCAAAAATATGAAAGGTACAGTTATCGTCGTATCACATGATCGATATTTTTTAGATGTTATCGCAACAAGAATATGGTCAATTGAGGATAAGAAATTAATTGATCATAGTGGTAATTATACAAGTTATATGAAAGCACGGGAACATAAAAGAATGACGCAGCAGCGTGAATATGAAAAACAACAAAAGAAGATAGAACAAGTAGAAACTCATATAAAAGAATTAAGTTCATGGTCACAAAAGGCACATGCCCAGTCTACAAAACAAGAAGGTGTGAAAGAATTTTATCGTGTAAAGGCGAAGCGAATGGACGCGCAAGTTAAATCGAAACGAAAGCGTCTTGAAAAAGAGCTGGAGAAAACGAAAGTAGAACGTGTGAAAGAGGATTATTCAGTTGAATTTTCTATTCAAGCGAGTAAAAAAGTAGGAAAACGTTTCTTAGAAGTAAAACAATTGCGGAAAGAATTTAATAAACGAACATTATTTGAAAACGTTAATTTTACAATTCAGCACGGTGAGAAGATTGCGATTATTGGACCAAACGGTAGCGGGAAAACAACATTACTGAAGATGATTATGGGAACGGAAACTGTGCAAGGAGAAGTATGGATTTCACCTTCAGCAAACATCGGTTATTTAACACAAGAAGTATTTGATTTACCACTTGATAAAACACCAGATGATTTATTTTATAAAGAGACATTTGAAGAAAGAGGAAAAGTCCAAAATTTAATGAAACATTTAGGATTTGAATCTTCCCAATGGAAAGAGCCGATTGAATATATGAGTATGGGGGAACGAGTGAAGTGTAAGCTCATGGCTTATATTTTAGATGAAAAAGATGTACTTATTTTAGATGAACCGACGAATCACCTTGATCTACCTTCGCGTGAACAGCTTGAAAATACATTAGCTGAGTATAATGGAACACTCGTTATCGTTTCTCATGATCGATATTTTCTGGAGAAAACAACTAACACAAAACTTGTGTTTTTAAACAATACGATACAAAAACAGCTAGAAGAACCTACGAAAACAAGGGATGAAATTGAAGAGCTACGTTTAACGTTAGAAACAGAAAGACAAGAAGTATTAGGAAAATTAAGCTTTTTAACTTCTAAAGACAAAGAATATAAAGAACTAGATGAACGGTTTATGGAACTTACGAAGCAGATTAAGGCGCTTTAACGTAAGGAAGGGGGATTAAGATGGGAGAAGAGAGGTTGACTAAGTTATTTAGAATAGATTGTGGTGATATATACCTACAAGAGTTTACGGTCAAAGATGCAGAGAGTATTTATAAAATATCAAATCAACCAGAAATAGAAAAGTTTTTACCAGACTGGAAATCAACGAAAGAACAAAGAGTTAATTGGGTTACAAATGATGAAATACCAGAAAACAAAGCGTTTCTTCATGCTGTTAGAACTAGGACTAACATAGATGATCACATATTAAGACTAGGAATATTTAAGAAAACCACAAATGAATTTATTGGATGGTGCTGCACAGGCATGAAAGATGAACTCCCTGCACCGAACAGAGAAATTATGTATGCTGTTTCAAGTGAATATCATAATAATGGTTATGCAACGCAAGCGACAAAAGGCTTGATCGGTTATTTATTTGAAAATACAAATGTGGATGTCCTTAATGCAATTGCTTTAATTAAAAATGTGCCATCAAATAAAGTTATTGAAAAATGCGGGTTTACTTATTTGGGTCAACAGATGATAGAAAATCAAATTTATAATCATTATGTATTGAGTAAATCCGGATGGATAAAAAATAGTGCTCTTTAAAGGGAGCGATAATGCAAAAAAAGCTTAGAGCTAAAACTCTAAGCTTTTTGCATTCTAAAGTACTAGTTAACCATACTAAAGTGTAGATTCTGGATGTATTTTTCACCAAAAACAAATGCAGTAAGTTGTACATGCGAGAACTATTTCATAACATTATTTCTAAAAGGTATTTGGGGAATTTTGTCGAATGTATATGTCTATGAAAACACTAATTTCTTACTCAAATCATCCTAAACATGAACCACTTTAGGCTTAAATAGAAGAATGTACGGCAAACGTGAAGGCAAGCGAAGGTTTGCATTTAATATTAGCGGTTGAGTGTTAGTTGATTTTGAATTTTTTGAATAGTTTAAATGAGGGAGGGGAGAGCATATTATCATTTGGTTTCGTCACTTACCACAAATAAGTATGGATTTGTTAGAATGGACTCCTTTTATACAAAATGATTGGCACCGAAAACATTATATGAAGTTTGTATATGTACTTCAAATCATTATTTTTCTAATATCGTATTATTTTGGAGCAAGTTTCACTGATCTTAATATATTTTATCTCATCATCATAGGCATTTTGGTCTTCATCATTCATGAATGTCTACATATTATTGTCATAAATAATAAAGGTGATATTAGCTTAACCCGTAGTGGACTATTTTTTTGGCTAAATACGAATGCAATTCTATCCAAAGCGAGATTTTGGATCTTTATGAGTTTACCTATTATTGTACTATCGGTCATTCCAGCCATTATATCATCTTTTGTATCAGGCAATATTAAATCAATCTTATTATTTGTATGTTGGATAAATGCAATAATTTCTGCTTCAGATATATACAATTCTTTGTTAATTGCGATTAAACCGAAGCACTCAATTTTTTGTAGAGGGTATTATAAAGTGAAAGAGAATTAAAATGGTGAGTCAAATACATTTCAATTAAAGGCGTAAGTTAAAAATATAACTTTGGGAAGGAAAAGACCGATAAAGTAATCGGTCTTTTCTTTTTCGTATAATAAGGATAGGATATTGTATTTCCTACCACTATACAATTATTATAAGATAGTTATGCGTTAATTTTAATTTGTAAATAGTGTTATTATCAGTTTTTTTAGAAATCTTACAAGCGTGTAAGATAAATGAAAGATGAATCAATATGAGCTATAAGAGAATTCATTTACACTCTATTGTGAGAAGTGCAAATGAAGGGAGAATAGAAATGGAAATTTTACATGCGAAAAATATTAGTAAAGTATATAAAGGGAAAATACCTTTTAAAGCATTAGTAGATATTGATTTATCAATTCAAGAAGGTGAATTTATAGGGATCATGGGTCCATCCGGTAGCGGGAAAACTACGCTATTAAATATGGTATCTACTATCGATTCTCCGTCTTCAGGAGAAATTTTAATAAATGGTACAAATCCTTTCCAGTTATCATCAGAAGATTTAGCTTTATTTCGTAGGAAACAATTAGGATTTGTTTTTCAATCATTTAATTTGCTTAGCACACTTACAATAAAGGAAAATATCGTACTGCCGATGACTTTAGATGGTGTTGCTGTGCAAGAAATGAACAAACGAGTACAAGAAATTGCAGCGAAATTAAATATAACAGATATATTGAATAAAAGAACGTTTGAAATATCAGGGGGCCAAGCTCAAAGAACAGCAATTGCTCGTGCAATTGTTCATAAGCCACAATTATTACTTGCAGACGAACCAACAGGGAATTTAGATTCTAAATCTTCAAATGATGTAATGGAGATGTTAGATACTCTTAATAAGGAAGAAAAAGCTACGATGATGTTAGTGACTCATGATCCGTATGCAGCGAGTTTTTGCAGCCGAGTAATTTTTATTAAAGATGGTCAACTATATAACGAAATTTATCGTGGTGAAAGCAGGCAAGCATTTTATCAAAAGATTATGGATGTCCTTTCTTTGTTAGGAGGGAAAAGGCATGACTTTTCGTCAATTCGCATTTAATAATATTTTTCGTAATAAGCGTACATATGCTGCCCATTTTTTAAGTAGTGCATTTTCTATAATGATTTTCTTTACGTATGCTCTTTTATTATTCCATCCTGATTTACAGGGGGAGTTGAAATCGACAAGTAAAACAATAAGTACATTTGGTACATTAGGATTTGAAGTTTCTCAAGGTTTGATTTTTGTCTTTTCATTCTTCTTCATTCTATATTCAGTGAGTTCGTTTTTAAAAACGCGTAAGAAAGAATTTGGCATTTTAATGATGCAAGGTATGTCAATGAGACAGCTTAAGAAGTTATTGTTAATTGAAAATATGTTAATTGGACTTGGTTCAATTTGTATAGGGGTTCTTATTGGACTTATATTTTCTAAACTAGTTTTATTAATAAGTGCCAGTGTATTAATGATTAGTAACGGCTTACCTTTTTATATGCCAGTGAAGGCGGTATTATTAACTGGCATCACGTTTCTATTCTTATTTTTAATTGTTTCGCTAGTTACTTTTAAAATGATAAAAGTAACAGAACTTGTGGAACTTATTCAAGCAGGGGAAAAGCCAAAGCCTGAACCGAAATCGTCAATTTTATTATCAATTTTTTCTTTATTTAGTATAGGATATGGCTATATTTTAGTATTTCGCTTTATCCCAAGTTATAGTTTTATTACGCTCGGAATGGGTGTTCTCCTAGTAATTATAGGAACGTACTTTTTATATACACAGTGTAGCGTTTATATATTGCATCTTGTGAAAAGGAGTGAATCTTTCTTTTTAAAGAGAACCAACATATTAACATTTTCAGAATTAATATACCGTATGAAAGATAATGCAACAATGTTTTTTATAGTATCTATTATTTCAGCAGTTGCTTTTACAGCAATTGGCACGACAGCAGCTCTTGGAAACAAAGATTTGGTAAGGATGACAAACCCGTATACATTTCTGTATACAGCTCCTGATAAAAATAAAATAACGGATAAACATCTCTCGATTATAAAAAAACATCTTGCTGATTCTAATATTCCATATCGAATGGCTTCCACTTCAGATATTTATACAGAAAGTAATGTAAATGTAATGAAGTTAAGTGAATATAACGAACTTGCGAGAGCACTCGGGTACCAACAAGAAACGATTGAAAAAGAAGATGAAATGTTATTAATCCCTGGAGTCGTATCACAAAAACAAGAGTTTAAAAATGGTGATTATAAAAAGAATATTGAAGTCATTCAAGGCGATTGGACAAAGACATTTCATGTGAAAAAAACTGTAGATAATTTAGTTTTGCCACACGATACAGAAGGGATTAATATTGCGATTCAAGATCATGTGTATGATGAGATTCCGCTTAATAGTAATCTAGATTTTGAAAATATTATTCAATATCGAACTTATGGATTTGTTGTAGATGATTGGATAAAAACGAAAGAGATTTCAAACCAATTAAGTGACATATTCGATCAAGATCCTAGAGACATACATTTTGAATTTAGAGCACTAACTATAGAGTTGTTAAGTGCAAAACAAACAAATGGGTTATTACTTATGGCAAGTGTTTTAGTTGGAATCGTCTTCTTTACTTTCGCTGCTAGTTTTATTTATTTCCGGTTATATACTGATTTGGACCGCGATCAGCAGCAATATAAGATGATTTCGAAAATGGGATTAAGTAAACGAGAGTTGAAAAAAGTTGTAACAAGACAATTAGTATTAATGTTCTTCTTACCGATTATAGTTGCAGTGATTCATACTGTGGTCGCTTATATGGCATTACAACAATTAGTCGATTTTTCTATTATGAATAGCTCTATCATAATTTTAATTTCATTTATATGTATACAAGTTTTATATTTCTTTATAACTCGTTGGCGTTACTTACAAAAGCTTTATAAAACTATGGAACAGTAGAGAATGTCAGCAAGTAAGATTGCAGAAAAGCATGTAAAAAAACAATTTGAGTTATGAAAGGAACTGTGATGAAAAAACCACTCTCTATTTTCATATTAAGTATATTAATTTTAATAAGTTTAAGTGCATGCTCTAAAAATGAAAACAGATTTCCAGCTAACGGCGTATTAATCATTGGAGATGAGAATCATACTTCAACAGTTATGAAGCGTTATAAGGAAAATACGAAAGAACATGAAGTTTTTTCGGTGAAAACAGGTAGATTTGATCAAAAAAGGGTTTTGATATTAAATGAATCTACTGCAAAAGCGATGATTACAGCAAAAATTTTTCGTAAAAGAGATCATACATCTCATTCTAAACCTTTAGATACGTTACCGAATTTTCCAAAAGAAAGTTCACTATTATTTATAAATGAAGAAGAAAAGAATATAAAAAGTATTGAAATAGAAGGTAAAGCGATACCAGTTACATATGAAAGTGATGCTTGGCTTGGTAATAATCGAAATTATGGAACACTATGGTATGTAATTGTGGCGAGCAATAGTGTATATAAAGAAATACAGGCAAATGAAACAAAAATGCAACTTCTTCATCTGAAAAAATCTTTAGGGGACGAAAAACCTAAAATGTCGACAGATAATACATTGACTAATGAATATGTAAAAGTAAGAAAGTTAATTAAAGATTTTGAGAAAGAAGTATCAGTTCAATTTGTCACGATTGGAGAAAAATCATAAAAAAGAGTTCAAGGTTGATAGGAATTTTATCAGCCTTGAACTCTTTTTAATTTAGACCATTTAGATAACATAGTTTACATTACTTCATTTAATCGCGTCTCGCTCAGTTCTTCAATCGCATTTGAATTTTGAACTGAATTATTTTGAGATTCTTTTTCCTTACGAGACCTTTGTAGCATTTCAAGTATGATCCATAAAGGAACACCTTTATCTTTTAACATCTTCCATAAATCTAATCCGTTAAATTTATGCTCAGGTTGTTTCATTTCTTTTTCAGATGAACGAATATCAAACTTGATAGGATCATTTACTTTCTTACTTTCAAGTTTAGTAGAAGAGATAGTATTATGCTCAAGAGTAGATGGAGTTATGTTAGTAGGTTGAGATAATGTATGAATATTTGATCCGATTTTCATGCTTTTTCCTCCTTTTCAAGCAATGAGATTAGTTTTCTTATGGTTTTTAAATCTATTTAACATGAGGAAACTATATCTAATTATAAATTCTAATAATCAGATTTACAAGTTGTATTGTAAACAGTAAATGTTTACTTGAATTAATATTTATCAACATTTGTATATGTTTTCTATATATACAACGTATATAAAATGCTTTACATTATGTTTAAGTTATTAAAGCATGCTGTGAATTTTTTTAAAGAAAAATGTAAACGTTTTATTAGGGGGGGAAGTATGGGGAAGTTATTTTTAAAAATATGTTTTTTCGTATTAGTGACTGTATGTTCATTCGCAATGAAAATAACGTACGCTGAAGAGAGACAACAAAATAATTATCCTGTCATATTGGTGAATGGATTTGCTGGATGGGGTAGAGAAGAAATGCTTGGCGTAAAATATTGGGGTGGTGTTCATGATATACAGGAAGATTTGAAACAAAGTGGTTATATGGTACATACCGCAGCTGTTGGACCTGTTTCTAGTAACTGGGATCGTGCATGTGAATTATATGCGCAAATTAACGGTGGTACAGTAGACTACGGTGCCGCACATGCTGAGAAACATGGACATAATCGTTTTGGTAGAACTTATAGTGGTTTTGCACCGAATTGGAGTGAAACAAATAAAGTTCATTTAGTTGGGCATAGTATGGGTGGACAAACGATTAGAACATTAGTACAGCTATTAAAAGAAGGTAGTTTTGAAGAAAAGAATTATGTGAAAAATCACCCAGACACTAAAATATCACCACTATTTGAAGGCGGAAAATCATATGTTCATAGTGTGACAACATTAGCAACCCCTCACAACGGTACAACACTTGCGGATGGTAGTCTTCTGCTGCCGTTCGTTAAAGAGTTACTCATTACAGCTGCAAGCTTTGGAGGAAACAATAATTTATCGTTATATGATTTTAAATTGGATCAATGGGGTATAAAGAAGAATGCTGGAGAGTCCTTTTTCCAATATAGTAATCGTATTCTAAATAGTTCAATTTGGAAAAATACAAAAGACATTAGTCAATGGGATTTAAGTACTGATGGTGCAAAGGAGTTAAATAATTGGGTAAAGACGCAACCGGATGTGTATTACTTATCTTATAGTGGACATGCATCAGAAGCAGCACCTATAACAGGTTTACATTTACCTCATATAACGATGAATAAAGTGTTGATGGGGAATGCATTTTTCTTAGGTTCTTATGCGAGATATGAAGAAAACCGTCCGTTAGTTGATACTTCTTGGTGGCAAAATGATGGTGTAGTAAATACAAATTCTATGATTGCACCATCTTCTAATGTTGCTGTAAATAATAATGAGCCATTACAGGTTGGAAAATGGAATCATATCGAAACGAAAGCGAATTGGGACCATCTCGACATGGTAGGATTAAGTGTTTCAGATACGTTAGGTTTTTCTAGCATTCAAGAATTTTATAGAACAATTGCTGAAAAGCTATCACGTTTACCGAAATAGGTAATAATAAAGCGCTCTCGATGGAATTCGAGAGCGCTTTATATTATATTGAAAGAGGGATTTGGTAGAAAAATATGGGGGGATATTATGAAAATTCAAGTTGTATTATCAGGATACGGAACAGTAGGCAGAGAGTTTATAAAATTATTAAATGAAAAGTATTCATATATATATGAAACATATGGGATTCAATTAGTTGTAAGTGGCGTATTAGGGAGAAATATTGCAATACATAATGAAGACGGCTTATCTCTTCATCATTTATTGATGTATGGTGGCGGTACCGCTGCAATTGAAAAATATTTAGAGTATCATCCGAAGGAACGTGCAACAACTAGCATAAGTGGTACTGTATTGGTAGAATCAACAGTTACAAATCTTAAAGATGGAAATCCAGGGAAACAATATATGAAACAAGCGATTGAGAAACAGATGGATATAGTAGCAATTTCTAAAGGTGCGCTCGTTACAAACTGGAGAGAAATAAATGAAGCAGCAAGAAGCGCAAATGTACGAATTCGATATAGCGGTGCAACAGCCGCTGCACTACCGACACTAGATATCGGACAATTTAGTTTAGCTGGTTGCCATATTGAAAAAATAGAAGGAATATTAAATGGGACAACAAATTATATTCTTACGAAAATGAATGAGGAAGATATTACGTTTGAAGAAGCACTGAAAGAAGCGCAAAGTAAAGGGATTGCTGAAACGAACCCAATATTAGATGTAAGTGGTTCTGATAGTGCGTGTAAATTGTTACTTTTGACAAATAGTTTAATGGGAACAGAAAATACGCTTACTGATATACATATAAAAGGAATCGAACATGTTACAAAACAACAAATTCGAAATGCTAAAGAACATAATAAATATATTAAATTAATAGCTTCAGCATATAAGGATAAGGACGGTAAAGTGGTTCTTCATGTGGAACCGTACGAAATAGATAAAGATCATCCGCTAGCAAAAGTAAATGGGACAGAAAAAGGAATTACATTCTTTACAGATACGATGGGGCAAGTTACTACAATTGGTGGTGCTTCCAATCCACGCGGAGCCGCAGCAGCAGCTTTAAAAGATGTAATTAACTTATACCGCAAAGATTTATCCCTTAGTAATAGGCAGTAAAATGCCTGTTACTAAGGGATAATAATCAGTGGGTGATAATCAGCCCCATTGATTAAAGTTCCACTTTATAAGACCGTACCGCCCTTTATAAAAAATACATATGTAGTGGACCTTTTAAGAATGAAATAAATATGCAAAAATGATTGCAGGGGGTAAGGAATTGTTTAAAGATTTTAAAGTTGTGAAAGATCGTCCCGTTTATATTCAATTGAAAGATTATTTGAAAAAGATGATTATGAAAGGTCATTTGCTCGGGGATCAAAAAATCCCTTCAACTAGGGAACTAAGTGAATTACTAAGTGTGAGCAGAAATACTGTACTCGCTGCTTATGCGGATTTAGAGCAAGAAGGACTCATTTATGCAGTTAAAGGTAAAGGGAATTTTGTAGCGAAGGTTGATATATCGAACACTTCTTCTGTTGAAATAGATTGGAAAAATAAACTTAATACCGTTACCTTATTAGCGGATGAATTAGATTTAATGAAACATGGTGTTCGCTGGGAAAAAGGAATGATTGTTTTTAATAGCATTGCTCCGGACGAAAAGCTATTTGATGTGGAAAATTTCAAAAGAGCTTTTCTTACTCGTATGTCCATTGAAGGGGATGTCGTATTAAACTACGGATACGCAAAAGGTTATAGACCGTTAATGAATTATCTACTTCATTATATGGAAATGAAAGGTGTAGATATTTCGAACAAAGATATTTTAATTACAAATGGATTTACAGAAGGATTAGACATCGTGCTATCCTCGTTATCGAAGAAATCAGGGCGGGTTATTTGTGAGAATCCAACTCACCATGCTGCATTGAAGCTTTTCCGTTTACATGGACTTGAAGTTCACGGGATTAATATGAATGAAGATGGCATCGATACGAACGAAGTAGAAAAAAGTTTGTGTGAAAAAGAGTTTGATTTCGCATATTTAATTCCTTCCTATCATAATCCAACCGGTATTGTTACGAGTTCGGAGAAAAGGACGGAACTGATGAGATTATTCTCCAAATATAAAGTTCCTATTATAGAAGATGGATTTAATGAAGAGCTACGTTATTCAGGTTCACATTTAGCACCATTATTAACTTTTGCTGGCGCTGGTAATAATGTAATTTATATTAGTAGCTTTTCAAAGGTACTTTTCCCTGGTTTACGTGTAGGCTGGATCATCGCAGATAAAGAACTGATTCATCATTTAGAAAGTGTAAAAAGAGCAAGAACGATTCACACATCTACGTTAGATCAAGCTGTTCTATTTCAATATTTACATGAAGGATATTTTGAAAAATATTTAAAAAAGGCAAGATCAGTTTATAAGAAAAAATATGAGTTAGCTGTTGGGGCGTGTAACGAGTACATTCCGTTTCAAAGAATGACCGGTGATGGTGGACTTCATTTATTTATAGAGTTAGAAGGAAAAATTCATGCCCGCACACTTTTACAAAAGTGTTATGAGCAAGGGGTTACATTTTCTCCTGGAGATGTTTTTTATTCTGATGGAGGAGGAGCGACTACTTTTCGATTAGGATTTTCACGTCTGAAAGAAGAAGAAATAGTTCGTGGAATAAAAATAATCGGTGATACAATAAAAACTGAAATTTGGAGTTGAGGAAATGAGAATTGGCGTTATTATGGGGGGAGTATCCTCTGAAAAACAAGTATCAATTATGACTGGAAATGAAATGATTGCAAATTTAGATAAAAATAAATATGAAATCGTACCAATTACGTTAAATGAAAAAATGGATTTAATCGAAAAAGCGAAAGACATTGATTTTGCGCTGCTTGCATTACACGGAAAATATGGAGAAGATGGGACGGTTCAAGGCACGCTTGAAAGTTTAGGTATTCCTTATAGCGGGAGCAATATGTTATCTAGCGGTATATGTATGGACAAAAATATTTCGAAAAAGATTTTACGCTTTGAAGGTATAGAAACACCCGATTGGATTGAACTTACAAAAATGGCGGATCTAAATCTTGATGAATTAGATAAGTTAGGATTTCCGTTAGTGGTAAAACCAAACTCTGGTGGATCAAGTGTTGGGGTAAAGATTGTATATGATAAAGATGAATTAATTTCAATGCTGGAAACTGTATTTGAATGGGATTCTGAAGTAGTAATAGAGAAGTATATAAAAGGTGATGAGATTACATGTTCAATTTTTGATGGAAAACAGTTACCTATTATTTCAATCCGACATGCAGCTGAGTTCTTTGATTACAATGCAAAATATGATGATGTTAGTACAATTGAAGAAGTTATCGAACTTCCAGCTGAATTGAAGGAACGTGTAAACAAAGCGTCACTGGCTTGTTATAAAGCATTGAAATGCAGCGTTTATGCAAGGGTAGATATGATGGTAAAGGACGGAATTCCATATGTAATGGAGGTTAATACATTACCAGGGATGACACAAGCAAGTTTACTACCGAAAAGTGCAGATGCAGCTGGTATTCATTATAGTAAACTATTAGATATGATTATTGAAACTTCATTAAAAGTAAGAAAAGAAGAAGGGTTTTAAGAAGCGCTATCATGAATACTTTTGACAGTAACGTGAAGTATGTTATGATGAATACAATACGAAAATTAAATATTTATCCACTAGGGGGGCCTATTATAGGCTGAGATCAAATGAGAATTTGAGACTCTTAGTACCTGATCTGGTTAATACTAGCGTAGGGAAGTGGGAAGACATTACTATTTTATGAATAAATACTGTCAATTTCACTTTCTTTACGTTTGTAAAGAAAGTTTTTTTATTTTACAGATTTAATAACTGTGGGTAAATACTTAAATTTTATACTTTATTGGAGGGATTTAAATGACATTTTCACAATCATTACGTCAAGAAGTAGATTCAATTTGGGAAGCTAGTTTTCATCACCCTTTTGTAAAACAACTTGGTGAAGGAACGTTAGATTTAGCTAGTTTTCGCTATTACGTACTTCAAGATTCATATTATTTGAGTCACTTCGCTAGAGTACAAACTTTAGGAGCTGCAAAGGCTCTAGAATTAGAAACGACAGCTCGTATGGCACATCATGCTCAAAATACATACGAGGCGGAATTATCTTTACATGAGAACTTTGCGAAGAAACTAGGGATAACACAAGAAGAGAAAGATAATTTTATCCCTGCTCCAACTGCATACGCTTATACTTCACATATGTATCGTGCTGCGTATGAAGGACATTTAGGCGATATCATTGCAGCAATTTTACCTTGCTATTGGTTGTATTATGAAATTGGTGAGCGTTTAAAAGAGTGTCAGCCAGAAGAGCAAATTTATAACGAATGGATTTCTGCTTATGGATCTGATTGGTTCAGAACATTAGTTGAAGAACAAATTACACGGTTAGATACAATAGCTGAAAAAGTGACAGAGGCAGATCGAAATCGAATGAAACAGCACTTTATTATTAGCAGTCAATATGAATATTCATTTTGGGATATGGCTTATACATTAGAAAAGTGGCCAGTGGATACAGATGTAAAAGATGTAATTGGATAATGAGTAGAGGTATTGCTATTCACAGGTATGAATAATACTTATGTATATGATTTCACAAAAGAAGTATCGCAAAAAGACGCATCGATCTAAGTGCGTCTTTTTTCAATTTATAAAAATGAGCCTATGGGAAGAATAACCTAAAAATAGGTATATGAACAAGGTGCATTATCTAGTGATAGGTCATACTTTGTAGGTGTACGTATTGAACTTAGTTGATAGCGCTATTTCTACTTAGATTTAACGAACAGAAATATAGGAAAGCATTGAAAAGGTTGAAGTTTATAAACGGAGGTCATGAAAATGAATAAGTTTCAACAAGAACTACAAGCGTTAAGCCTTAATGATTACCAGTCTGGAAATATTGTGTATTGGGACCAGCAAAACCAATATCCATATTATTATATTGAAGATGCTGTTCGTCGCTGTGGAGGTTGTGGTGGTCGTTGTGGAGGTTGTGGTGGTCGTTGTGGAGGTTGTGCAGGTCGCTGTGGTGGATTCCGGTGTATTGGTTGCTTCGGTTGTTTTGGTTGTGGCGGCTGCGGAGGTTGTGGTGGCTGTGGTAGTTGTTCAAATTGTTTTAGTGGTTTTAATGGTACTACTGATACAACTGGTACTATTGTAACATATGAATATTGATAAGAGAAAAAAGGAATCCAATAGTGAAGTATTATATAATTTTTATTAAAGAATTTAATAAAAACACATGTAGCATTCAAGTGAAAGAATGATATTTAGATTTTTAGTTGTAAATCAAGATAAGATATATAAAGCAATGACTAGACTTAAAACCTAATCATTGCTTTTTTATATTTTTACCATCAAATAAGGAATCTGTTGCTTCTAGTTAGTGGGTAGCGAAAGAAATTATTACAGCTATGTAAGGTTAATGTAATGTTAATCGATAGTAAATGAAGATACTTGAGTGTATTTTAAATAAGATTTAAAAGAACTGTTTATTTTTAAAATATTGAGGTAAGTAAAATTCTATTAGGAAGTGTATTAAAATGATTGAACTTAAATCTATTATCCATTCGTACAAACTAAAGAGAAAAATAGCAAGGGATTTATACGGAAACAGAGATGAATTGACACTGTTATTGAATGAATTTAATAAAATGAAACACACAGTAACATGTGAAAAAAAGAAAAATAATATATTATCTCGTTTACAATTAATTTATCAACATATGAAATTAGATAAACGGTATCCTCTTCCAATTACTTTTAATTGTAAATTATTGGATCGATTAGAAAAAGAATCTCTTTATTCTATTGAGGAAGGTATAGCATGTCTACAATTAATGTTAGATATGAATTATGAGAAAATAAAACAATATGGATCGAGTACAAGTAGGTCATTTGTTCCATTATCGCAGTCTTCCATTTGTCTTGCTGATTGTATTTGCATAACTGGATTTGTATTAGGATTACTAGGTGCAATTACATTTGGGGGATTAGTTTTATCTGTATGTTCAATTACATAAAGGTTGATATTTGCAAGAAGGGCACCGACTTAAGGTGTTCTTTTTTAGTTTTATTGTAAAATTATTGTAAAAAATAAATACTTACATTAATAACATTGTATAATTCTAATGTATTAAAATAATAATATCAGAGGTGTCGTATATGATAATTACTTTTAATTATTAAATCAGTCTATTTAATAATTTATTATTCGGAGGAATGTTTTTACTTTTCTTTTAAATACTTGGTATAAATCGATTAGATTAAGAGTTAATTTTTCTAGCTTTTTGTGATCAAGACAAACGAAGAAAGGAAGTAATCATTTTATGGAAAAATTAAAGTTGTTAACATTTAAAAATATAGTAGAACCTCTTTTAAACGAAAGCGTATCATTTATATATTTTCCTATTGAATGGCTCGATATTGTAGAGATACATTATAAGACGTTTTTATTAACGAGTAAGTTGAAACGATTGAATGAAAGATTATATGATATGTTTTCTGATATATTGTTTATTCAGCATAATCCATATGTATTAAATGAAAATACACCATGGATTGTATCCAAAGAACCTATTAGAAAAGAACAACTTGATTATATTTTCCAAAGTTGGTATGAGGTGATTCATGATTGGAAACCTAATAAATTAATAGAATTGCCAAAATATGAATGGCATTACGATTTAATTTCTAATTTAACAGTACTACATGATAATGAAATATATTCTAAGTGGGTGCCCGCTTTAATTTCACATGTTTTTTGTGAACAACCTGTACGATTAGAGAATATCAACGAAGAAGATATATATTTTTCTCCTCTTAGATCACAAAATATTTGTGAGGCAATGTCAAAGCCAATTAAAGATGAAAAAACACAAGATTATTTCGCCTATGTATATCGGTTCGAATGTATAACGCGCGGTGGCGAGAATATTCCGTTATTAAATGTTTCGATAGGAATTCGGAGGTTTTATCAAGAATATAATCATCCAGATATTCCTTTGCTATTAAGACGTAAACGGGGCATGATATTGGTTTCTACGCCAGAATTTGCATCGAATAATAAGAAATTACGGTTTGTAAAACTAAAAGTACAACAAGCTACAAACGGCATAAAATGGATTAAGATATTTAGAAATTTAAAAGATGATTTTCGTATAGGTGGAGAAGTTGAATTAGAGCATATTCTTCAATATCCGAAAGATTATATGCTAGGAACAAATATTAGGGTGTTACTTCCATACAATGAGAGAATATATAAAGTTCAAGGTACTAAAATAAAACCTGGTATAAAAGTAAAGGAAAGAGAGTATCTATTTAAAGGGTTTCAGCAAAAATTCACTTATTTCACATTACTACCAGAATGTAAAAAGATAGCAACAAATAATGAAAATGAATTATTCCCTTTAATTGCACCAAAAGGATTAGAGACTATAACGTTAGAAATATGGTCTGAAAAAATATCGTTGGAAGTTGAACAAGCGTTATTTGAAAGTGAAATTGTGTTAGCTCAAATCGGTGAGTCATCTTACGTATTAAATGCAGATTCACCAGTATTATTAAAGATAGTAAGATGTAATATTGAAAAAGTATTGCAAAACCCATATAAAATGCAATATTGCCAGAAATACAAAGCGAATTTAGTAGAAGATGTTATGAAAGCGATTTATGCTACTGCAGGTGAGCGTAATGATGCGACATTAGCGTTAATCGCAATGGAAAATTGTGATGGACGTGAAAAAATTGATCCAAAGCAAATTGTTAGAGAAGGGTTTGCACGAACAAACCGTATTTCTGCATTTATTAATTTATTTATAGGACAAAGTGTATCACGTAAGACAATTATTAATTGCGTTCTTAGTTTATTAGAACAAAAAGGATTTTTGAAACGTAGTTGGAATAAGATAAATTTACCTTGTACATATGTTAATTTATCAATTGAACGAATCTCGAAATTTGATTTCTTACCTATTTTTTCACAAATAAAAGGAAAAGAAATTTTATATAAATTATATGGGAATACAGATTGGCAAACGATTGATCGTTTATTATTACATGTAAATAAACATAATACCTTTTTACCACAGCCTTCAAAAAGAAATGATATGGGAATTCAGTTTAAACAATTTGTTTCTGAAACATTAACAGGAATTTTACAACATGCAAAAGAAAAAAATGAACAAGTATATTTTATTATTGATGCAAATTTAAGAAAACATTGGATAAAAGAGTTACAAAATAAAAAAATCGATATAGATACTGTCCCTTACTTTGTTCCAGATGTGTTAAAAGTCCCAAACTTAAATATTATTAGGATAAATACATCTTTTGATGTACCAAAATACGGTGCAATAGAATGTGAAGATATACTGGATGGTACGAGTTTATATGTAGATGAAAAAGGAATGTATTATAGCACTGGTGAATATTCGCTTAATGGTAGTGAAACATTGCAGCGATACATACTTGAAATTTTACCGCTAGGTGTAAAAGCAGTAGAAAGGAATTATATTGCCAAAATGATACATTACATGTGCTGTAATACAAGTATGCTTTTGGAAAAGGATGTACACATGCCGTATTCCATGCATATGGAGAAAGTAATAAAAGGCTATATGACGGATATAGATGCAAGAGAGTTTAAAGAGTTTGATGATGAACTGGATGTAGATATAATAAAGATAGAAAAGAAAGATTCAATTATTCTACTTTAAATAATAGACAAATCGATGGAGGATATGAGAGCCGGCATATAAGCCTTTATCGATGAGTTATACTGTTTAGGTGCTAAGAAAGTTGGTTTATATGTCGGTAATAAGCCAGCATATCCTTGCGATTTTTGGCAGTACACGGAAACAGGAAATGTACCTGGTATCGGTAATTGTGATTTAAATCAATTGATAGGAGGCAAGCTGCTTTCTTGGTTTACTGGAGCAGTGCAAGAGCAAGAGCAAGTTCAAGCAACTAAACTAAATATCATCCAATCAGGAGCATTTTCAAGAGAGTATATTGAAGAGGTTATGGGAGCATTGACATCGTTAAAAATGTCAGTTAAATTCATTTTACAACCTGATGGATTAGCAGATTTTATTTCTGATCCAACTTCAGATGCTCAATTAAATGCGATGAAGGAGTACCTTGATCGTAGAGATTGGTGGTATGAGCATTTGAAGTAAAACAAAAGGATAGCTTAATCAAAAATAACAGCCGACTCGATATAAATGAGTCGGCTGTTATTTTTTTAACTATGACAACAATTCCTCTACTCCGACACCATCTATTAACAATGCTTTTAATGAAGGAGCTATTTTAATTGCTTCTTCAATATCTAAATCTCCAAAATCCACTGTATATAATCCGAATCCTTCTTTTCCATCTACATATAATAATGCTTTTCCGCCTTCACCATCACCGATTGCCAGTGAATTTGGTATATATTTTTGAATATCATGTGCTTCATTCATCTCTATGCAATCAGTAGGGCCCCAAATACGTATGTAAAGTTCATTTTGTACATTAATCTCTGCGTTTGTACAATTTTGGATTACTTCTAAATAATCTAATGGTACATCTATTGATGAGAACTTTTGTAATTCTTGAATGGCCTCTTTACTCGTTGGTGATTCCTGAGCTTCTAATGTGAAGGCCTCGTTTAATTTTTCTAGAATATTCATTAATAATCAATCCTTTCAGACTTTACCTTTAATTTATCAAGCATTTTATATTGCTGTTCTAAAGTTTCTGAAATGTTTTCTTTAGAGAATCCGGCGCGTTCAAAACCAGATACTAGATTTTTTAATTCATCTTGTAAAGTAGAGCTCCATTTTCCATTGCCTGAACTTAAACGCTCATCACGCCTTAGATTCTGTGCATTAGAAATAATGGTGAGAGGTGGTCTCGCATCATTGAACATTTGAATGAACTGCTGATTAGAGGCACCCATCCATTGAAAACACAATCGATCTATTTCGTTACATAAATTATTATGTATAGATTCTAATGCGATTCTGGTATTATTTGCACGATTGGTAAATGAATATATAGGATAGAAAGGTTAGAACCTGGTCCGCCCCTTTGTGCAACAGTTAAGAAATGCGGAAGATGCCAAAAAGCCCATAGGACGGCAAGTAGTAATGTTGCTTTTAACGCTCCAAACTTCAATTGTAACCGAGGGAGAGCGAAACCACGCCATCCGATTTCCTCAGGTAAAGGTCCACCGAAAAAGAAAGTAACTACAAAAGAGATGAGATAGGTTATAAAAAACCTAGAAGTAAGGTCATCGAAAGTAGGTATCCCTCTATTTAAAATCACCATACCCAGAAACATTGCAGCAGGGATAACAATGAGAGTAAATAAGTACCACTTCAAACCGACTTTAGTAGATATGATGCTTTTTCTAACTTTTTTCCATGAATCTTTTCCTTCAAGAGTTCGAATCATGATATATGCTGCTAACATAGGGCCTACAAATGCATTGGCAACAAAGAAAATACCAAACGCTTTTGTTTTAGGTAAAATCCCCCATTGGGATAAGATAAATGGAATTAATACAACCCACGAAAATAAATATGTCATTACAAAGAATGAAGTTAACGGATAGGATTCCAAATACTTTCTCAGACCTGATGATGAGTTTTTTGATTTTGTTAAATACTCCAACATAATCATCCCTTCAATTATAAAGTACTGCGATATATTCTAATTCTATAAGTTTTCATAAAGAACCTTTTTGATGTGATAAAGTTAAGGTTTTTGTAAGAAAGAAGCGATACGTTACCAACGAAATGTAGAAATTTTTATAACAGTTTTCTTTATTTCTGTATCTATCTTGAGTTCATCTGGGGATAGCACCACATTGCTATCAAGTTAAAAAATCTGTTGTTCACCAAAACGATAAAAATAAACTTCATTGCTATAAAAGACTCTAATTTTTCGTTTTGGGGCAAACATTATATTAAATGATGTTGAAAATAATAGATATGTTTGAATCACTAGTTTCAAAAAAGCCTTGACGCAATGATGATTGCATGAAGGCTTTTGATGTTTTCTTATTTTTTTGTCTCATTGACCCATGTAATAATGTCCTGGATGACGTACTCGGGAACATTTGCAGGGATTTCGTACTCACTTGGAAGACTCAATTCCCCGTCACCCTCCGTGAAGAAATGATTTAATTTCGGATATTCTTTGAACTGAACATTCCCGCGGTTTGAAAGTCCTTCCTGCCATTTTGTATAATCTTCTTTTACTGTTACTTGATAATCGCGTGCCCCTTGCAGAATCAGCAAAGGCTCTTTTCGTGATTTTGCCTCCTCAACTGGACGCCACCTAGTAACATCATACATAAAATGAGGAGACGGAAACGGAAAATTGTAGCCAGCTGGCGGATGGTCAGGATCGAAAGTAGGATCCAGGATAAAAGCGAACTGTCTTTTTAGTTCATCGATTACTTCCTTTGGCGCCCCAAGGTATTGACTCACATCAATGGCAGTGTCAGTCAAAGGGCGTGCAGGTGGTGCGAGTAAGATACTTCCTCGCACAAGTGAGGAAGGCGCTTTGCTCAGTATTCGCGGCATTGTGCCAGCTCCTTGGCTATGTCCGAGAATGAAAATATTATTTGGATCAATGCCTTCCTGCTGCGCTGCTGACTTTGCTGCATATATGGCATCATCTGTAGTGTCACGGTCTAACGTAACAGGTTCTGCACTCATCTTTAATGCATGTTCTAAGGTACGTTTTTCATAGCGTAACACTGCAATTCCGTTGGATGAAAGGCCCACCGCAAGGTCTCGTAAGATTTTTGTTCCCAAATAGGTAGCATCGCGATCATGAATGCCAGCACCATGAACAAGAACAACAACGGGTACCTTTTCACCAGGCTTATGTTTTGGAACTGTTAATGTGGCTGGTAATGGATAAGTAGAATTTCCAATGACGATTTCACGTTCTTGATAGGAAGCAGGTTGGTCATATCTAGGATGCGGAATGTAAGATTCCTGGGGCGGCCTTTCTCCAACTTCATCTACTTTCCCGCCAGGTGTGAATTTAATGAGTAGCGGTATGGTAGTTCCTTCAATAGCTCCTGGAATTTCCACCGTCTGATGGACCAAGTTTCGTTCTTTTATTACAGGTGTTCCCATGATTTTTATCCCACTTTGTGTCCACCAGTTTTGTAATGTGTTTGCTGTAAACTTGGATTGAAAAGCAGCAGACGTCAACTGAAGTGCCTCTGCACACTTACCTTGCTGGAGATATTCAAAAAATAATGATGTACGCTCCGTTAAAGAGATTTGTTTCTTTTCTGCAGATTTCTCCTCACGTGTATCTGCGTGAATAGCTGTTGTAAGCGGGAAAGATGAAACGCCTAAAGAAAAGAGTAGGGTAAAGGTAAGTACTGATTTTTGTATTTTCTTTTTTTTATTCATGTTTTAACCTCCAATATGTGATGGTAAAAAACAGGTATGGTAATTAGGGTTCTGGTACAAAAACTTCAAAATATTTGCAAGTAATCTCCAAAACTTTGACATACTGATATTATTACTCTAAAAAACCGTAGATTTCTCTTTTTTTCACATGCATATTAACCCCAGAAACAACCTTTCTTCCTTCACTTTATATTTTAATTATAAGAAACAAAGCTCTCGTTTTTCTTACTTAATACTTACAAATTCCTTAAGTGTTAACAAACTTAGCTTGATGGATATGGGGTAGCACCACATCGCTATCAAGCTAGGAAATTAAGTCACCCCCAAAACAAAAAATGAACTTAAATTCTTTAGAAATGATATAAAATGTTTATTAGAAAAGGAGGGCAAGTATATAATTTGATGCCTGATAATGAGATTTACTGTTGATAAATGGTGTTTTGTTAACTAAAAGGCGAGTATATATAAACATTTTCAAAGATTCTCAATATACAAATAGATTAATTACAGTTTAAAGTTTATAATTAGTTTGTGGGAAAGTTTATAACAAAGGGGCATACATATGTTAAATTACATCTGCACTACATGCGGCGTTCAATATTCTAAAAGTCAAGAAGTTCCTTCTGATTGTATAATTTGTAATGAAGAAAGGCAGTATATTAATCCATCTGGACAATCATGGACTACTCTTGAAAAAATGCAAAAAAGTAAATTATATAAAAATGAAATCTTAAAAGAAGAAACTGGTTTATATAGTATTACTACAAAACCTGAATTTGCAATTGGGCAGACAGCTTATTTAATACAAAGTCAAAATTTTAATGTTTTGTGGGATTGTATTACTTACTTAGATGAAAATACAATACAAGAGATACATAAACTGGGAGGTATACAAGCAATTGTACTTTCCCATCCTCACTATTATTCTACACAAGTAGAATGGGCAGAAACATTTAATATTCCAATTTATATTCATGAAGATGATAAAGAGTGGGTAAATCGTTCAAGTAAACAAATTATTTTCTGGTCTGGAGAATCTTTGGTATTAACTGATGCGATTACAATTTATCGTTTGGGAGGACATTTTAAAGGTGGAGCTATTTTACATTGGAAAGATGGCAGTGACAAAAAGGGTCTTCTTCTGACAGGTGATATCATCCAAGTTGTTGCAGATCGTCAGTGGGTAAGTTTTATGTATAGTTATCCAAATTTAATTCCGTTGCCAGCTAATAAAGTAAAAGAAATGGTAGATAAGATTAAAGACTTACCTTTTAATCGCTTGTATAATGCATTTCATAGAGTAATAGTCGAGGATGCAAATAAGTCTGTTCAAAAATCTGCTGATCGGTATATAAAAGCTTTACAGGGAAAACTTTTTCATACTTAAAAAAGTAAGTCACTTCTGACGACACCGATTATATAAAAGTAATTACGGTTTTTTACTATCCATAAAGCAAAAAAGACGTTATCCTTTCTGTATATTTCTACAAAAAGAATAACGCTTTCTATGAATTATGGGTATAAATTCCTCTTAGATTGATAGTAATGTGATGCTATCCCATGTAATACGGCACATATCTATTTTAACCAAATTAAAAACTCAGTATCAGTTCCCGTATTAAACATGATTGATGAAACAATAAAGGAAATACCAAAAAACTCAAAAAAGGTAGCTCTTTTAGCCACCAATCCAACGGTTCAGTCTGGAATATTTCAAGATGTTTTAGTGAGAGAAGGTTATGATTTCTTACATCAAGATCGTTGGCAAACCTGTGTGAATCAAATAATAGCAAAGATTAAACAAGGCCAAATTGATGAGTCCCTTCAATTATGGGATGAACTCTATTCAGAATTAGCTGAAACGATTGATACCGCTATCATTGCATGTACAGATTTAAATGTTATTACAGATAAAAAATCCAATGATATTTCCATTATTGACTCATCAACATGCCTCTCTCAAGCTATTGTACATAAATATTTATCATTAATGGACAGAGGTTAGTCTTTCCTATTAGATGATAGTTTTTTGTTCGTTATTTTTTCCTAGCTGGCGCTTTAATGGAGCAATGTAAAAAGCCTAATTTCTTCGCATTAAATTGAGAAATTAGGCTTTTTAATATTGAAATTTCCTTAACGTTGTAGAGCCGCACTTTTCTGACGCTACACTATATTCATCAACTTAAGAATTTTATAACGCCCCTAAAACAAAAAAATATACGGTATACGCCCTTTTTATTTAAATATAGGGCGGTTGAAACAGGGGTTCTCCAACTTTTAAAGAATTATTAATAATAACCTTAAAAAGGCATCAAGAGAGGTGAATTAATGAAGTTAAGAGTCGTTAAAAAAGAAGAATATAGTTTTATTGATGACTTTGTATACGAGATATTCAAAAATACTAACTATTCAAATGGAATAGCTGAAAAAGCTTTGGTGAGGGAAATCAGAGAAAAACCATTTTATATTCCTGAACTTGATTTAGTTGTTGAGGAAGAAGGGATTATTATAGGACACTTTATGCTTTCAAAACTTCCAATTAGTAATAGATTTGAAAATGAAATACTAATGTTATCACCTGTTTCAGTGGCAATTAATAAACAACGCCAGGGTATTGGTAAGTATATGTTGCAGGAAGGTATTAAATTTGCAACTAAAATGGGATATAAGGGAATTATTGTTGAGGGAGATTATCAATATTATCAACGCTTTGGATTTAGTACATCAACTGAATTCGGTATCTATGCGTCCAAGAAAAATCTTCCGCCTTCTGTGGAAAACTTAATGGCTATTGAGTTGTATGAAAATGGTCTGGAGAATATTTCAGGTGAAGTAGATTATTCGATTTATAATTCATTGCAACATTGACAGCTATATGAGAAACAGTTGGTACGTTATCTCCCCTCTATAGGATTTTTCATGAAACTAGTATCTAAAAGAAAGGTGAACTTAATATGAAGCTTGAAACTAATAGACTGATTTTAAAAACCCTTGATCTTAATCTAATTGAGGCTGCGGCCCAGCGTGATATACAGGCAATCAAAGCAATGGGATACAAAACCAACGGTGAGTGGCCAGGTGCAGATTTTTTTGAAGCTTTACCCTACTTTCGGGAACTTCTGATTAAAAATAATGGAACTAAAGGATTTGACTCTTGGATCATTGTGGCGAAAGATACCAAAGAAATAGTTGGCGGCATTGGATTTTTTGGTAATCCCGATTTAGACGGTATGATTGAGATTGGCTTTGCTATTAATGAAAGTCAACGACGCAAAGGTTATTGTTTTGAAGCTGCCCAAAAATTATTAAACTGGGCCTCAAATCATGATGAGGTCAAATATATCACAGCCAGATGTGAACTTGATAATATCAATTCAGAAAATGTTTTGGTGAAATTAGGGTTCCAAATGGATCACAGAGATACAGAATTAATTTATTGGAAATATAGTAATAATGGACAAAACTTATAAGATTTGTCCATTATTACTATGGTTATATAACCAGAAATAATCAAACTTTATTTTAAAGCAACACTAAGGTTTTGCACTATCTATAAAACGAAAAAAACGTTATCCTTTCCTATGATTCTACAGAAAGAATAGCGCGTTTTTTCATTTGAGGGCGCATTTCTTTTTCTTAGCTTGATAGCGATGGGGTACCGTCATCAAGCTAAAAAAGGGGCTCAATCGAAATTTGCACGTATCTCGATTGAACCCCACATTAAACGTAGATTTTTTTGTGATCGTTCAGTCTGGAGGGCTTCAAACCCTCGGTGTTGTTATTTATGGTCTGCCGGCTTCCACGAATTTCTTGGCGATCATTTTCGGTTCCCTGAAGAAGGTCGTAAAGTGGTCTCCGTTGCCTTCAATGTATCGGTAAAAACCGAGATGACTGGATTGATTCGTATGCCAAGCAAATGATCCGGGCGGAAGAGCGATATCTTCCGTCAGATTGAGATAGCTTTTCGGAATTTGTAGATTGTAGAACTTTTTCAAATTTAGCTTTTGAAATAAAGGCCCTGCAGGTTCCGGTATAATTTTGTGGTACATCGATGTCGCTTCTTCTAAGGTGGCTGTGTTTGTGAAGGCATCGCGGAACAGTAGAAATGGAAGCATGATCGTATTGTTACCTGAAGCATCGGTCAGTTGTTTGAATGTTTCTTGAAGAGGCGGCGGAAGTTGATCGTACAAGCTTTGTCCGTCTAGAGGAACAAATGCGTTAGAAAATACGAGACGGTCAATTCGATGCGGGATTTGCTGGGCTACTGTTGCGACAATCGTTCCGCCGAAGCTATGTCCGAGCAAAACGATATGTTTCAAACCTCTTTTCTCGATATATTCGATGACTGCATTCGTGATTTGCTCGTGAGTTACGTTATTGTCTGTCAGGACACCGTGACCTGGATATTCAGGCACATAAACCGAATGGCCAAGCTTGTGAAGCTCGGCAGCGACTCCATCAAATTGGCTGACGTCAGCCCAGGAACCATGAATAATGACGAAGGTCAATTTACGATACATATTTCATCGTCCTTTCTTTTATCAATACTTTTTGAAGCGAAGCTAGGGGGGAATATCTGATTTAGAATCCAGATGAATGAATAGTTAACAACGGAAAACACAATCTTCTATTTGACGACAGGCCATTTTTGTTTTCGCAGCACGTCCATCAGCTCGCTTCCTACATGCAAATTGTCCTGAACCAACTCATGCGGAGTTAATGCCATCCACTGATTCAACGACACATCAGCGAAGCGGTCACTCTTGAACATCTCTAGAAACCAAAGGCTTTCGTCACCGGTGTTTTCAATATAGTGTCCGAAAGCAAACGGTACGTATCCTACATCACCAGCACGGTAATTGAATGTGCGAGCATTACCATTACTTCCCATCACAGTCATACGACCCATACCTGTGAGGTAATATTGCCACTCATCGTTATTCGGGTGCCAATGCATTTCCCTCATTCCGCCGGGTTTAATTTCAACCAGTGCTGCTGCGATATTAGTTGAAATAGGGAAGTTAGAAGAATCAACTATTCGTACAGTTCCACCTGGGGTTACTATCGGCTTTTGTGAAAGTAGTTTATATGTAAAGCTCTCTGGCACAGTACCGTAAGGATCCGGTACTTTCTGGGTTTCCAGGGGTCCGGGTACCTGTTCTTGGAAAATATATCGTTGATGTGTTGGGATATGGGCAAAGGCGTTTTCCAATACACCAAAATTCTTCGCCAATACATCTTTTGGTGTGCGCGCGAACCAATCTGAGATAGATAGGGTGTTAAGATCCGAGAAATTGCCATCATCGAAAACAAGAAGAAACTCACAGCCTTCCTCTAGTCCTTGAATTGAATGTGGAATTCCCGGGGGGAAATACCATAAATCACCTGCCTCGACATCTGCTATAAAGTTCTGCCCATTCTGATCAACCACGGTAATACGTGCCCGACCTAAAATCATATAAGCCCACTCTAC
Organism: Bacillus sp. RC251; assembly: GCF_044908765.1. Lineage (NCBI taxonomy): Bacteria > Bacillati > Bacillota > Bacilli > Caryophanales > Bacillaceae > Bacillus > Bacillus sp. RC251. The sequence continues at coordinate 1,628,382 of NZ_JBIYDP010000001.1, forward strand.
TTGTTGATGCCAGTGTAACTCTCGCACACCACCTGGTGTCAGACGCATATTAACGCCTGCAAGAGTTGTCGCAATTGGTAGTTCTCTTATTGTCACTTCCCGAGACCAGCCGCCATGATTTAATTGCATATGTGTGTCGGAGAAAGAGAACTTTAAGTTAGGGATCAATCCCGCATCAGTGGCTGGCGGAACTAGCATATCAGGATTTTCAATATCCCGCATGACGTCCCGGGGGCCAAGATCGGTCGCACCAGCACCATCATCTCTTATAGGCTGCGGTATATTCCTATGCCCAGTTTTCTTCGTAGGTCGTGATTCCATAAAACATGCTCCTCTCTCCTTACAATCTGGTACTGTACTACCTTGATTATTGTTTTATGTACCATAATGTATATATGATTGCTTGTACCAATATATGATATAAGCATGTTTGGTATGCCAATATACAAAATATAGGGAGAAGCGAGGAAATGACGATATTTAACTTATTCATGCAAGGTTTACATAACGCATCATTATCAATAGTCAACGATGTATAAAATTTTCGTTATGGGGGGAATTAAAAATCTTAGGTTGATGGGCATGGGGTAGCACCAACAAAATACGAATTTTACAGCCTGAGAATAATTTAAAAAATATGTGTGTTAAGAAAGTGACTATTATAATTATTTTCTTTAATTGATGATTTTCATCATAGTGGCAGTAAAAGTGATGTGTAATAGAAGAGATACAATTAAGTTTTTTAATAGAAGAAAAATAAAAAAGTGCTAACAAGTTTGCAAACGAACTTGCTAACACTTATACAGAATAGACATAAATTATCGCTGATATGTCTTCTTTAAAACAGCTTTAATTAACGAAATCACACTTATACGAATTACTTATAAAAATATTCGCGATATGACGGATATAGATGCAAGAGAGTTTAAAGAGTTTGATGATGAACTGGATGTAGATATAATAAAGATAGAAAAGAAAGATTCAATTATTCTACTGTAAATAATAACAGACAAATCCTGCTCCTTATATCGATCAGGATTTGTCATTTTTTCATGTAAATAAGGATATCATTTGTCATGTATCTGCTATTTTACGTATTTACTTTATTTGCATACAGGATTAAGATGTTTTTTAGTAATAAAAACATTTTATTTGGAAAAGTAATATGAATTGATTCAAAAGAAATTTGAAAGGAATGAGGAATTGTGAAGAAGTTGGATGTGCTATTAATGCTATTGAGCGGCCTCTTTCCAGTTGCAGGAATTATGAAGCAAATCCCACTAGAACAATCTTTATATATTGGAGGCCTTTTATTTTTTACTAGTTTTGGTAGCTATTTTGCGAAAAAAATATATTCACGTATATGTAGCTGGATAGCTTATGCGCCATTTATAACATTACTGTTAGTAATTTGGCATCAAGATATTTCAACAAGTTCAATAATAGGGAATGCGAAAATCGCCGCTTGTGTCGCTTTAATTCCATGTTTATTCCGTTTTCGTACATATGGACTTACTTTCGGTTTATTCTCATTATGGGCCGCTTTACTTTGGGATATTAAAGAAGTACAGTCGTTAGTCATACTTGAACGTATGTCGAGTTTAATGATAAGTAATTTCAAATACCTTATGCTTTTAGTTGGCGGGCTTATATTAGGCGGGTTAATTGCCATGTTATTACACCGTAAAGAGGAAGATAATAAAGAAAATATAAATCTATTTCAACAAAAAAAGAAACGCAAAAAGCTATCATTTAAGATTCCACTTCCAAAATTACCGAAATTAAAGATGAAATTATATAAGTTTGGTGGAAAAGGATCAAAACGAAAAACACCAGAAAAAATACGTGAGCATAATTACGAAGAACCAGCTCCAGCTGCAACATATGAAATAAGAGAGCAAATAGATCAATATCAAGAAGGTACTGCTAAAGGACAAACGAGGATGGAACGTCGTAGAAATAGGTATAATGCGTAGTAAAGTGAAAAGCCCCTTAATGATTAATCAATTTTACGAAAAATCATTAAGGGGTTTTTATGTTATTAAATATAGATTGCTAAGGTGGAATTTATAGCATACTCTGAAGTTGAAGACTTAAATAAAATAATAGGAGGACAAAATGCTTATTATTACATATATTTCTGTCTGTATATTATTTTTAGTTAGCTTTTTACATGTTTACTGGGCTTTCAGTGGTAAGTGGGCGACAAATAGTGTCATTCCAACAAAAGCTGGAGAAAAGGCGTTTATACCAAGTGTAGGAATGACATTGTTTATTGCTTTATTATTAAGTACGGCCGCAATAATTTTATTACAACAAACAAATCTTGTTCATTTCGCATTTCATAATATTATTGTTCGAATGGGATCTTGGGTTTGTATGATTGTGTTTTTCATAAGAGTAATTGGTGAGTTTCGTTATTTTGGTATTTTTAAACGCGAAAAAGATACACATTTTGCTAAAATGGATACTGTTTTATTTATACCACTTTGTGCATTTCTATCTTTATCATTTTTACTCGCAATTATAATGTGAACATAAAATAGTAACTGCTTTTTCTAAAATAAATAAACGTGAATTAGCAAGGAGTAAAAGTGAGAAATCTAGTAGTAAATAAAAAGGATGTAAGCGTCTTCTTGTCGAAATATAGATTATTATGAAAGGCGGTGACACTATGAAGTATGTTAAAGTCTGTATGAATGGCGGAAGTGAATATAAATTCTCGATGACTTTAGATCGGTTTGAAGAACTTATTACTACAGAGAATGGACTATTAGAAAATAAATTAGTTAGTATTGAAAATGTAATGATTAATCCTACTAATATATCTTCTGTAGTTGAAAAAATTGGTGTACCGGCTAAGTTTATGGAAGCTTAAAAATCGGTACATAAAAAACATCCATAGGGATGTTTTTTATGTGTAAATATAATAATTATGCAATTAATAAATGAGCAGAATTTTTAGCAATACGTATACATTTGATGTTTAATAGATGCACAATAAAATAAGTACAAGCATATATTATATTGTAGGACAAGACCTTCGTGTCCTACTTAATACTCAGAAAAAACCTCTATCACATGAGAGCATCCGATTGCAGGGTGCTCTTTTTTTATCCTGCTCTTTAACTTTCAATTTTAAACATATCTTTGATGCTCATAAATATTAAAAATAAAATAATAGCAAAAATTAAGTTAGATAAATAGAAATCTTGATGAAATAGTAATTCAAAGATGACATCGAAAACATATAATAAGGCGATAGTAGGTAATATACAAATAAATATAAATCTCCAATTTTTCAAATAATGTTTATAAGTAGTAATCGCTTTCTCCATACATATAGCTCCTATATTTTTTATTTTCTATATAATTATACATTTAAATAAAAGGATTTACAAAAGAATATTTAGTAATTAAGAATTGTAGGAGAGATTTTGTTGAAAATGTGGATAGCTGTAGCAATCTGAATAATAAATGCTTTTACTTAAAAAAACTTTAAAAGAATGATACACTATAATATACGTTATTTATGAAATGAATAGAGGGATTTGTATGATAGATAATATCAAAAATATTGTAGAGGATATGTACGAAGATGAAGCAAAACATTTACTTCAAAGTATTCTTATTCAGTTGAATTTATTAGAAGAAAACTATAGTGAAGATGCAATTAAAAATTTGATGGATATTCCTAAGCAACTAACGAGTAATACATCATATATAAGAAATGTAAAAGAAAGCACACACGTACATATTGCGTTTGATGATTCAACAGCTGGATGTTTAAAATATATGCTTAGTCAAGAAGAACAATTGGAAGAGAGGGTTGTCGCTTTTTCTGAATTCTTTTCAATTGGGCCGATAAACAAGCTACATATGAATGAGGGACAACTTGCAAGACAGAAATGGTTAGTAAACAATTTAACTGCTTATGATAATTATTTTGAAGAAGAGTATTTACCAAGGTTTTTAGAAACTATGGAAGAACTACACACTATTCCTATTGAAACACCTATTACAATTTGGAAATCTAATAACGCACATGAACATGTAGGCTTATGTTTTGTAATGGCGCAATTAAAAGATAAGAAAAACATTCGCGTTATTAATACGTCTGAAGCAAGTAAAGAAATATTAAAAAAAGAGTATGCTATTCGTGGAACTGGAGAGTTAGCACCTGAAAGTTTAGCTCTAATTCAAAAAAGTTTTGTAGAATTTCCATATTTAACTGTAGAGAAACGTATGCAGTTTGAACATGAGTGGGATAGTCTATCGAAAAGTACGGAATTTTTAAGAGTTTGGACAGACAATGAAGTGCGTTCTGTACAAGAAGATTATTTTGATCAATTTATTATTGAATGTGCGAAAAGTATAGGTGCTGATCGAGAATTCCTAAAAGCCCCTAGGGTAATTGGTGAAGCACTTGGTCATGTAGAGCAGTTAGTTGGCGATATGTTTTTAGAATATCGCTTAAAGGAATTAATTAAACAAGAAGTATTTGAATTTGAAGGTTCACTAAAAGAAATGCGTTTTTATAGTGTAAAGTTAAGGAAATAATAAATACATTTTATTTTTAAAAACCTCGTATTTTAAATAATACGAGGTTTTTAAATTGAATTTGGGCTATAACATAAGCTTCCTATAGAGCGCATATTACATATGAATGTTAAAGGTACTGAATGAAAAGTAGGTGATTTGTTAATATGTATAACCAGCAAAATTATCCATATGATCAAGGGATGTATTATAATCCACAAAACTACGGGTATGAATCTGTAAATGAAGTGAGAGATATGGAACAAGAAGATTATAGACCAGATGATGCGGAAGATGCTCCAACGTCACCACCACCGTCACAAGCGCCGTCGTTACCGTCTACATTTGCTTCTCCAGCTCAAGCAGGGAATATGAAATCATGGATGTGTAACTGTCTAGGAAGATGGGGATATTTACGTTTGCATCGTCCTGGACCTTTCGGAAGAGACTTATGGTTCTTCCCGACTGAAGTGAGGAGAAATGGGGTTTCAGGTTACACTTGGCAAGGTGGTCGCCGTCGTAAAGTAAGTTATCGCTATCAACAAATTAGTAATTTCATGTGTTTTGCGTAAAGAAGAGTGAGAGAGTAGAAGGATTTTACTCTCTCACTTTTTATTTTTCAATATACGAAGTAAGGTTTTGAATGAAAATTTACAATTTTTGCGTTTTTATTAGAGTATAATGCATATGTTGGTTGGTTTTCAAAAACAAATGAGAGTGAGGGAATACAATGTCAATGAAAAACAAAGTTGGGCTAAGAATAGAGGATGGTATTAATTTAGCTTCAGCTCAGTTTAAAGAAGATGCGTATGAAATTTATAAAGAATCTAGAAAAGTGCAACCTATCTTATTTGTGAATAAAACTGAATTAGGTGCAGAGTGGCTTATTACAAGATATGAAGATGCTTTGCCACTATTAAAAGATAATCGCTTAAAAAAAGATCCGGCCAATGTATTTTCTCAAGATACATTGAATGTCTTTCTTACTGTTGATAATAGTGATTATTTAACGACGCACATGCTAAATTCAGATCCACCTAACCACAATCGTTTACGATCACTCGTACAAAAAGCTTTTACACCGAAGATGATCACGCAATTGGGAGGAAGAATACAGGATATTGCAGATGATTTGTTAAATGAAGTCGAGCGAAAAAGTTCATTAAATCTTGTTGATGATTACTCGTTTCCTTTACCGATTATTGTAATAAGTGAAATGCTCGGCATTCCAAAAGAAGATCAAGCGAAATTTAGAATTTGGTCTCATGCTGTCATTGCTTACCCAGAAACGCCAGAAGAAATAAAAGAAACCGAAAAGCAACTATCTGAGTTTATTACATATCTCCAATATTTAGTTGATAATAAACGAAAAGAGCCAAAAGAAGACTTGGTGAGTGCATTAATACTTGTGGAAAGTGAAGGGCATAAACTTAGCGCCCGAGAACTATATTCAATGATAATGTTACTAATTGTGGCGGGTCATGAGACAACGGTAAATTTAATAACAAATACGGTATTAGCACTTCTCGAAAATCCGGATCAATTACAGTTATTAAAAGAAGATCCAAAATTAATTGATGCAGCTATTGAGGAAGGATTACGATATTATTCTCCAGTTGAGGTTACAACTTCAAGATGGGCAGATGAACCTTTTCAAATTCACGACCGAACAATCGAAAGAGGAGATATGGTTGTCATTGCATTAGCTTCTGCAAACCGTGATGAAACTGTATTTGAAAATCCGGAAGTATTCGATATTACTCGGGAGAATAATCGTCATATTGCATTTGGCCATGGTAGCCATTTCTGCTTAGGTGCTCCACTTGCTAAGTTAGAAGCCAAGATTGCTATTACTACTTTATTTAATCGAATGCCTGAACTAAAAATAAAAGGTAACCGTGAAGAAATGAAATGGCAGGGTAATTATTTAATGCGTTCTTTAGAGGAATTACCATTAACATTCTAGAATATTTATTGTAGACATGCATACATAGAAAATGATTTACATAGAGTATGTATGTGTTATTTAAATTCGAAACGGAAGGGTGAAAACATCCCAATGATCAACTAATTCTATTTGTAAGAGATCTTCGTTAAAAAAACGAAATATTCTTCTGAATAGGATTAGTCTGTGCATTTATAGAAAAGGGATGTATTTCGCTCTGCGAATATATAGTCTTTTTATATGATTTGTGCTGCCTCCTGTTCAGAACATGAAATAGGAGGCTTTTTTATGTCGACAAATGTAGTAACGAAACAAAACAATGGGGTATCACAAGTATTAAAAAATCGGTTTGTGCAAGGAATTCTTGCATCAGCATTGTTTTTACAAATTGGAATATGGGTTCGGAACTTTGCGGTATTACTATATGTAATGGAAATGACGAAAGGTGATGCTTTTGCTATTTCAATGATTTCGGTTGCTGAGTTTGCTCCAATTTTCATCTTTTCCTTTATAGGTGGAACCTTTGCTGATAGGTGGAAGCCAAAGAAGACAATGATATGGTGTGAAACGTTAAGTTCCATTTCAGTATTCGCTGTATTAATTACACTTATGTTTGGAACATGGAAAATCGTGTTTTTTGTCACGCTTATTTCTGCAATCCTTTCGCAGTTTTCTCAACCATCAGGTATGAAATTGTTTAAACAGCATTTATCAACGGAACAAATCCAATTAGCGATGTCTATATATCAAACAATATTTGCGATTTTTATGGTGTTAGGACCGATTCTTGGAACATTTATCTTTCATAGTTTTGGAATTTATATTTCAATTATCATAACAGGTATCGCTTTTTTACTGGCAGCAGCTGTGTTGTTATTTCTTCCGAAAGATCTTGAGAATAAAAATGAGAAAAAAGAAATCACGTTGTTACAGGAAATGCTAGACGGTATTAAATACGTAAAAAAGAAAAAAGCATTAACTTTGCTTGGGCTTTGTTTTATGGCAGCAGGACTAGGTATAGGATTGATTCAGCCATTAGGTATATTTATTGTGACTGAGCAGTTAGGGTTATCAAAAGAGAGTTTGCAATGGTTACTAACAGTAAATGGCGCGGGTATGATTGTTGGCGGCGCTTTAGCGATGGTATTTGCGAAAAATGTTGCTCCGCAAAAGATGTTAATTGTAGGGATGCTCGGTCAGGCAATCGGCATTGGTATTATTGGTTATTCGACGAATTTATGGGTGACACTTACAGCACAACTTTTTAGTGGGTTAGCTCTTCCATGTATCCAAATAGGTATTAATACGCTCATTATTCAAAACAGCGATACAGATTTTATTGGTCGTGTAAATGGCATTTTAAGTCCACTATTCACCGGTTCAATGGTAGTAACAATGAGTATTGCTGGTTCATTAAAAGAGGTGTTCTCATTAAGTACGATGTATGAGGGCACAGCTTTACTATTTATAATTGGATTATTATTTATTTTACCTATATACAATTTAAAGCCAGTAATAGCGGTAGAAAATGAAATAAATGGTAAAGGAAGTGCTGTACAACATGAATCCTAATCCAAATGTAAAATACCCAATTGAAGGAAATCAAAACGTTCATTTTATAAAAAATACAATAACGAAAGCTAATATACTTGTTGGTGACTATTCTTATTATGATGCGAAAGATGGAGAAACATTTGAAGATCGAGTATTACATCATTATGAATTTCTTGGAGATCATCTTACTATTGGAAAGTTTTGTTGTATTGCAAATGGAGTTACCTTTATTATGAACGGAGCGAATCATCGGATGGATGGATTTTCGGCATATCCATTTAATATATTTGGAAATGGGTGGGAGAAGTATACACCTAATTTGTCTGATTTACCTTACAAAGGTGATACAGTTATAGGAAATGACGTATGGATTGGTATGGATACAACGATTATGCCTGGAATAAAAATAGGGGATGGTGCAATCATTGCAGCTAAATCTGTTGTGACTAGAGACGTCGCACCATATACAATTGTTGGCGGAAACCCTGCAAATAAAATAAAGAAAAGATTTACAAATGCAATAATAGAAGAATTATTGCAAATTCAATGGTGGCATTTTGACATTGAAAAAATAACAGAAAATATAGATGCTATTGTACAAGGAAACATTGAACCATTAAGAAAACTAAAAAGGGAATAAAAAATGTATGACAAAGAGTATCATACCTCCGAATTTTGTTAATGATATTAGAACAAGGAGGTGTGATACTATGGCACAAGACGTTTTATGTGAAGTAAACAACTGTAAATTTTGGGCTAACGGCAATAAATGTAGTGCAGATGCAATTTATGTAGTAAGTCATAAAGGGAAACATGCATCAACTACGGAAGAAACAGATTGCAAAACTTTCGATCCAGAAGTATAAATTTTTTGAAGGGTAGCCAAATCGTGGTTGCCCTTTTATTAATTATAGTATTGATAATAAATCTCATTTTCATTCATTATTTTTAACTTTTCTTGTTAATTTTTATATTTTCTTCATAAGTGATGTAATCCAGAGTAATTCGTGTTCTATACGTGATTTACTAAATTCAATAACTTCTGTAATAAAAGATGAGCTAACATCTAAAGATTGAATAGCAGTAAGCTGTTTATTTAGTACGTCTTGGCGTATTGTTAAAATTTCTTTTCTACCTTCGTAATTAAGTTTTTCAAATAGAGCGATACGTACAAGGAACTCAGCGTTATTTGTCGCAATTTTTTCAGGAAACTCTCTTAACATCTCTGAAAAAATTTCTTCACCTGTTTCAGTTATATCGTACATATTTCGGTTTGGCTTTCCGACTTGTTTATGTATTTTTTTCGTTATAGCACCCATATTTTCGAAGCGCCGAAGAGCGGGATAAAGTGTGTTATGATTTAATTCGAAATTCTCACCTAACCGGTTTTGAACATTTTTCTTTATTTCATATCCATGTTTTGGTCCAGTTGTTAATTCTGCTAATAGTAAAATGTCAACGTACATAAAAATCCCCCTTATATATTTCTCAAGTTCTCCAATAAAAAATCTCCTTTAGTATATGTTAAAATAACATATGTTAGATTATACAACTTTGAACTACCGACCTATCACTTTTATTGTAAAAGAAAAGGGAGGAAAGAACTATGGCTTCGCCGGAAAATGTGATTTTAGTTCATGAAATTTCAAAGCTGAAAACAAAAGAAGAATTGTGGAATCCGTATGAGTGGTATCAATTTATGAGGGATAATCACCCTGTACATTACGATGAAGAGCAAGATGTATGGAATGTTTTTTTATACGATGATGTAAATCGAGTTTTATCGGATTATCGCTTATTTTCAAGTAGAAGGGAGCGAAGACAATTCGCAATCCCTCCTTTAGAAACTAGGATAAATATAAACTCTACGGATCCACCAGAACATCGCAATGTACGTTCTATCGTTTCTAAAGCATTTACTCCAAGAAGTTTAGAACAATGGAAACCCCGAATACAGGCAATCGCAAATGAACTTATAGAACATATCGAAAAATATAGTGAGGTTAATATTGTTGAAGAGTTTGCTGCACCTTTACCTGTTACCGTCATATCCGATTTATTAGGAGTGCCAACAACGGACCGTAAAAAAATTAAAGCATGGTCTGATATTTTATTTATGCCGTATAGTAAAGAAAAGTTTAGTGATCTGGATGCGGAAAAGGGTATAGCACTAAATGAATTTAAAGCATATCTTCTACCGATTGTTCAGGGAAAGAGGTACCATTTAACCGATGATATTATTTCGGATTTAATACGAGCTGAATATGAAGGCGAAAGATTAACAGATGAAGAAATTGTTACTTTTTCTTTAGGTTTATTAGCGGCAGGCAATGAAACAACTACTAATTTAATTATTAATAGCTTGTATTGCTTTTTAGTGGATTCACCTGGAACATATAAAGAATTAAGAGAAGAACCTAAATTAATTTCAAAGGCAATTGAGGAAGTATTGCGCTATCGATTTCCCGTTACATTAGCTAGGAGGATTACAGAGGATACAAATATATTTGGGCCTTTTATGAAAAAGGATCAAATGATTGTTGCGTGGGTAAGTGCAGCAAATTTAGATGAGAAAAAGTTTTCACAAGCCTCTAAATTTAATATACACCGAATAGGAAATGAAAAGCATTTAACATTTGGTAAAGGTGCTCACTTTTGCTTAGGAGCACCACTTGCACGTTTAGAAGCTGAGATTGCATTAAGAACTTTCATAAATGCTTTTGAAAAAATAGAGTTATCTCCATTGTTCAATTTAGAAAAATGTCTATTGGAAAATGAACAAACGTTAAATTATTTACCTATTCTTTTGAATAATAGGTAAATTGATCAGCAAGGTACAAATTTACTGTACCTTGTTTTTTTATTTCTCAATTGTAAATTTTTAGTTGATTATTTAGTATGGAGATGTGTGAAAAAGAATGGAGGAGGACGCTTATGTTAACGTGTAATGGAAGTAAAACGTTTCAAACGTTCATTAAAGCTGTAACGGATTTAATGGATAGTAATTTATTAGAAGATCAAATTGTTTGTGCGATTGAAAAATTACTAGAAGAACTTTTAGAAAAGAAAACATGGCTTCCGTTAGAAAAACAGAAGGCGAATTCGGCTCAATACGCACGACATTTGTTATATGAAGATCCTTTTAATCGTTTTGAAGTATTAGCTCTTGTATGGAAAGATGGACAATCTACACCTTTACATGATCATGATGGTACATGGGGAGTAGAAGGCGTTTTTACAGGGAGGATAATGGTGCAAAACTTTATACAAACGAAGCAGTTTGAAAATTCACTTGTTTATTTAACACATACAGGAAATCTTTATTTGGGAGAAGGAGAAACAGATAAAGTCATTCCACCAGCTGATTGTCATATTCTTGAAATAGCTAAAAATGAAAGCGTTATCACTATTCATATTTACGGTAAACGTTTAGAAAAGTTTAAAGTATATGTCCCAACTGAAGAAAAGAATGTGTACATGTGTGAGACGAAATATATTAGTTATAGTTCATAGTATAAAATCAAAAACTTTTCTTTAAAAAGAAAAGTTTTTGATTTTATTATTAATTATTTCTTGACCTGAAACGCTTTTCATAAATTATAAATAAGGGGTACTTCACGAGATCAGTATGAAAACGATACCTTGTGTTTATAATGAACTCGTGTATTTATAGAAAGTGGTGAAGAAATAATGAAATTAATCGCAATTGATTTAGATGGAACTCTTCTTTCAGGGAATAAAATGATTAGTAACGAGAATGCAGAAGCAATTCGAAAATGTCAGGAAGCGGGTCATGTTGTAGCAATTTGTACAGGACGTTCTATCTTCGACATTGAAAGATTGTTGTTAGAAGTTAATTTAGAGTGTCCAATTATTGCGGAAAACGGTGCGCTTATATATAAAGATAAAAAAATGATGAAGAGATATCCAATTCAAAATATGCAAGCACTTGAGATTGTAGAATATCTTGAAGAGAATGGCTTATATTATCAGCTTTATACTGATAAAGGTGTGTATGTACCGGATTATGGAGTAGAGAGTGTACGTAATGAAATTGAGTATGTGAAGAATTCAAAAGAAAATTTCGACTTGAAAGAATTAGAAACGATCGCAGCTTTATACCTTGAGCATACAGCGTTTCATAGTGCAGAAAGTTGTAAACCGATTGTAGAAACTGATATACATGTGCATAAGCTTTTACCATTTTCTTATAACATAGAAAAATTACAAAAGTTAAAAGCAACGTTTCTGCATAATACTGATTTAGCAATTACATCTTCATATTGGCATAATTTAGAAATTAATCATCGAGATGCTCAAAAAGGAAATGGATTATATACTTTAGCAGAACATCTAAATATTCCAGTTGAAAATACTGTAGCGATAGGTGATGGGCTAAACGATGTATCCATGATGGAAAAAGCAAACATATCAATTGCAATGGGGAACGCAGTCGAAGAAATAAAAGCAATGTGTAAATACGAAACTTTATCAAATGAAGAACACGGTGTTGCACATGCTTTATATAATTATGTAATGTAATATAAAAAGAAAAAAAGAATCCAAATGGATTCTTTTTTTCTTTTTATTAGGGGTAAGGTATTCTATGAGATTCATAGAAGCCTTATTACTTTTTATTATATAGAATATATTGGAATAAATGTTTATATTTTTCATACTAATTGTGAAAATTTTATGAACTTTATATTTTTGTATTTTTATACTACTAAAATCGATGTGTATGACTCTGATATTAAAATCCGGTTTCTGCATGAGTACCCGTTTTAGGTTGGTCGTACATTCAGAATTAATATGTGATGAACAAAATACGTACTGATTAAGGATTCATTTTATACGCAAATTCTTCTCTATTTTAATTGAAAAATAAAATTTATTCGAATAATTATTCTGCAGCTATATACCTAAAGGCACATTCTACGTATAATGGAGAAGTATAAAATTTGAATTTGTATTAATTTTACATATTGAGGTGAAAAAGGAATGAATGCGCGGCTAATGGAACTTATTGATGTGAGTACAATAGAAACCATGGCAGAACAGTTTTATAAATTAACCAACATATCACATCAACTTCTTGATGCTGAAAAAGAATGTATATTTTCTTTTGGAATAAATGAAATGAAAATATGTAAACTTCCCAAAATTGAAATCCCCATTTTTTTATACAATCAACATTTAGGATCTTTTGTAGTATGGTCAAACAAAAGTGACATTTTCAATTGTCAAAAATACTTTGAAATGCTTTCAAATCTAATTATAGATGGAGCAACAAAGGTATTTCAAAGTAAAAATACAACGTTGCTTTCTCGAAAAGAGGAGGAACTGCATACGATTTTACAAAACATGCCTGTTATGGTTGATGCGCTTGATTATAATGGAGATTTTGTTTTGTGGAATCGGGAGTGTGAAATTGTAACAGGTTATACAGCTGAAGAAATAATAGGGAATCCAAATGCCCTACAATTATTGTACCCAGATCATAATTATCGTCACCAAATACAAACGAAATTTTTAACTTGTGGAAAAAATTTCAGGGATTGGGAAATGCACTTAACATGTAAAAATGGTGAAATCAAAACAATCATGTGGTCCAATATATCAGAACAGTTTCCTGTAACAGGATATAGCTACTGGGCTGTCGGAGTAGATATTACACATTTAAAAGCGATAGAAGACCAGTTAAAACAACAAACGTCTGAATTGGAATTAATTTTTAAGGCTTTACCAGATTTATGTTTCTTAACAGAAGCTGATGGCACAATTATAGATTATAAAGCAGGATCCCCTTCGAAATTTTACGTACCGGCACAAGCTTTTATGGGAAAAAAGTTTTTCGAAGTATTACCATCTCCAGTAGCACAGCAGTTTCAGGAAGCAATTCATCAAGTGAAGGAAAAAGGGACGAATGTAATTGTTGAGTATCCACTTACAATTAATGGGAGTGTCGATTTCTTTGAAGCTAGATGCTTACCATTATTACATGATAAAATTATGATCATTGTACGCGATATTACAGAACGGAAAAAGACAGAAGAATTGCTAAATAAATCAGATACACTTGCAGCGATTGGTCAATTAGCAGCTGGTGTGGCTCATGAAGTAAGGAACCCATTAACTGTCATTAAAGGGTTTATACAGTTATTTCAAATTAATAAAGAAGATCAAGAAAAATATTTTGATTTAATGCTTTCTGAAATTGAAAGAATAGAAGCGATACTTCAAGAGTTTTTATCAATTGCTAAAACAGATGAGATAAATACAGAACAAAAAAATATTTATCAAATTTATAATAATGTCGTATCGTTAATGAATACAAAAGCAATTATGACGAATATTCAAGTGGAACTATATGCAGACAACAAAGACATAAGCATTGAATGCTCAGAAAATCAATTGAAACAAGTGTTTATTAATATTTTGCAAAATTCAATCGAAGCTATGCCAGATGGCGGGAAAATTACAATTCATATTAAAGAGATAAACGATGAAGGTGTCATTATTCATGTAATTGATGAAGGAATAGGGATACCTGAAGATAGAATTAAGAGATTAGGTGAGCCTTTTTATAGTACGAAAGAAAAAGGTACCGGTATCGGATTAATGTTAAGTTATAAAATCATTGAAAGTCATCAAGGAAATATAAGTATTATGAGTGAAGTTGGAGTCGGGACAACAGTAACGATTTACTTACCGAAAGCTCAGAGCGAAAAATCTCTATCAAATTATGATGATAGATTCGAATCAATACGTCCAATTATTAACTCTTAAATTACTAAATCCCCAATAACCAAAAGCTTAACTTTTGGTTATTGGGGATTTTTATATTTAATTTAGTAAACTTTACCTTTTCTTAACCTTTGTTTTAATTTCTATTAAGTTTTTATCAGTATATTAATATTTGTGCAAAGTACTGTATAGAAAATGTGCATTACTTTTAATATATAGATTCAATTATTAGTAGGAATTCGGTAAGGAGGAGATTATGACAAGGTGAAAAAGCATGAGAAAAAAAGTGGGAGAGCAATACCGACGCGGTTAAATATTTTATTTCTTTGTGTATTTTTATTATTTTCTGCAATGATTATACAGTTAGGTAAAGTGCAAATTTTCGATGGAGAGACTTATAAAAATGAAGTAGAAAAGAGAGAAAATGCAACTGTGAGCCTATCTGTCCCACGTGGAAAAATATTTGATAGAGAAGGGAATCCAGTAGTTGATAATACATCTTTGCGTACGATCACGTACACAAAGATGAAAGGTGTAAAATCAGAAGATATATTAAAAACTGCAAGACAACTTGCAGACATAATTGAAATGCCGCAAGAAGATATAGCTAAGTTAACTGAGACAGATAAGAAAGATTTTTGGATGCAATTAAATCCGAAACTGGCTGAAAATCTAGTATCGAAAAAAGAAATAGATACATTTAGAGAAAAGGATATTAGCGGCAAGAAGCTAGATAAAAAAATAGAAGAGTTAAAAAGAAAACGGGTTACAGATAAAAATCTTCAGGAATTAACAGAGAAAGATATAAAAGTGTTAGCTATTAAAAGTAAGATGACTTCTGGTTATCAAATGGCTCCTCAAATTATAAAAAAAGATGTTAGTGAAAAGGAATTTACTATAACTAGTGAAAGTTTAGCGAATCTCCCAGGTGTAGACGTATCGGTTGATTGGGAGAGAGTGTATGTAAATGATGGATTATTCCGATCTGTTCTTGGAAATGTTTCTAATTCCGATGAAGGATTACCAAGTGAACGATTAGATTACTACTTGGTACGTGATTATAGCCGAAATGATAGGGTTGGAAAAAGTTATATCGAGCAGCAATACGAAGATGTACTTCATGGTACAAAAAAAGAAGTAAGAAGCGTTGCAGATAAACAAGGTAATACAATTAGAACGGAAATCGTTTCTGAGGGAAAGAGCGGTAAGAATTTAACTTTAACAATAGATATGGAATTACAGAAGAAAGTAGAAGAAAGTATTGAAAAAATATTAAAGACATATAAAGGGTCAGAATCCATGTTGGACCGTGCTTTCGTTGTGATGATAAATCCGAAAAACGGACAAGTATTATCCATGGCCGGGAAAAGACTTGTAGAAAAAGACGGAAAAACAGAAGTTGAAGACTATGCATTAGGCACAATGACTAGTTCTTATGAGCTTGGATCAACAGTGAAAGGTGCGACAGTTTTAACTGGATTTGAAACGAAAGCTATAACACCAGGTACTTATTTTTATGATGCACCTATGAAGTTTAAAGGAACAAAGGAAAAAAAGTCTTGGAAAGAGTTTGGAAATATTGATGATTTAAGAGCGTTACAAGTCTCTTCAAACGTTTATATGTTTCATACAGCATTAAAAATTGCAGGTGTAGATTATGTGAAAAATAGTTCATTAAATATTAAACAGGAGTACTTTGATAAAATGAGGTATTATTTCAGGCAATTTGGATTAGGTGTTCCAACGGGTATTGATTTACCAAATGAAACAGCTGGACAAATTGGTAAAAAAGATAATCAACCTGGTTTCTTACTAGACTACTCAATTGGCCAGTATGACACCTATACGCCACTTCAACTTGTACAGTATATTTCAACAATCGCAAACGGTGGATATCGAATGAAGCCACAAATTGTTCAAGAGGTAAGAGAGCAAACGTCGCAAAAAGATGAGATTGGTAAAGTGGTGCATACAGTAGAACCAATCGTTTTAAATAAGATAGATATGAAAGAGGAATATATAAATCAAGTAAAAGAAGGATTTAGAAAGGTATTCCAAGAAGGTGATGGAACAGGAGTAAGGGCGTTCCAAAAAGCATCTTATAAGCCAGCAGGTAAAACAGGGACAGCACAGACAGTATACGGTGGAGAAAGTGATATTGGAAGAAATGAAAAAGGTGAGCGAAGAGAATGTTATAATTTAACGTTAGCAGGATATGCCCCGTATGATAATCCTGAAGTAGCATTCTCTGTAGTTGTGCCGTGGGTTATTAATGATAAATCTGGTATTAACTCTGATATTGGAAAAGAAGTTTTAGATGCTTATTTTGAACTGAAAAATAAGAGATTGACTGGAGAAACTATAAAAATAGATAGCTCTCAAGAAGGTTAAAACATATAAAATAGTACAGAAACTAGAGTCGACTTATTTAGAAATAGGTTCAAAATGGGTGATAAAGAGGTAAAATCATTCTATCAATTATTCACATTTTATAAAATAAATCATATATTGATAGCATAGGACAAGCTGAAAAGCTTATTCTAACCTCACAGAACACTCCTTATCACGGTTTGGCATCTACTTATGTAGATGCCTTTTTTAATTTAATCACTAACAATTATTTATCAACCTAAAGTAGCAAGCGTATTAGGACTATTAGGTGAAGATTGACGGTAATAATTACAGTATGCTTAATAAGCGAATTGAAATGTAAGGAGTGAGAAATAAGTGCTAAATATTTTAGTGGTTAATTTTCCAGCGGAGGGACATGTAAATCCTACATTAAGTTTAGTCAAAGCCTATACTGAACGAGGTGATCACGTACATTATATTACGACAGAACAATTTAAAGGCAGAATTGAAGATTTGGGAGCTACTGTATATACACATCCAGATTTATTAAAGGAGATTTCTATTGATTCTGAAACTCCAGATGGGCTGAATTCTTTCTTTCGTGTACATGTTCAAACTTCTTTATATATATTAGAAATTACGAAACAATTATGTGAAAACATACATTTTGATTTCGTAATTTATGATATATTTGGCGCTGGAGAGTTAGTAAAGGAGTATTTACAAATTCTAGGCATAGTTTCTTCTCCTATATTTTTAATTCCTCCAAATTTTTTGGAAACATTACCTTTTCATCCAAATGCAGAAATACCATACCAACCTGATAAAATTTCTGAACAGTTACTATATCAAATGGAACATGAATTTGGAGTAACACCTAAAAATAATCTTCAATTTATGCATAACAAGGGAGATATTACTCTTGTGTACACAAGTCGCTATTTTCAACCTAATAGCGATTTATTTGGAAGAAATAACATTTTTATTGGACCGAGTATTTCAAAGCGTAAAACAAATGTACAGTTTCCATTTGAATTACTTAAAGATAAGAAAGTTATTTATATTTCAATGGGGACACTGCTTGAAGGACTTGAACCATTCTTTAATACTTGCATTGATACTTTCTCGGATTTTGATGGAATAGTTGTAATGGCAATTGGTGATAGAAATGATCGTTCAAAAATTAAGAAAGCGCCAGACAATTTTATAATTGCTTCATACGTACCCCAATCAGAAATATTAAGTGAAGCAGATGTTTTCATTACACATGGTGGTATGAATAGCGTACACGATGCCATTTATTTTAATGTCCCATTTGTTATAATTCCACACGATAAAGACCAGCCAATGATAGCGCAAAGATTAACTGAACTTGAAGCCGCACATCGGTTATTGAAAGAGAATGTTAATGTGCAAACTTTAAATGAAGCGGTAACAGACGTTCTTTCAAATGAAAAATATAAACATGGTATACGAAAACTGAATGATAGTTTTTTAGAATGTGGTGGTACTAAAGAAGCAATTGCAGTGATTACATCTCTTTTAAATAAATAGTTTAGACAATATAAAAGCATAGAGGCACTACCTTTATGCTTTTATATTATTATACTGCAAACTGCACAGCAGTATTTGCATGTAAAAAAGCGGTATCAAAAACAGGTACAGTAAGGTCGTTTTGGGAAATGAGCAATGGTATTTCAGTGCAGCCTAGCAATATACCTTCTGCGCCATTTTGAATTAATGAGTTTGTAATTTGTAATAGCTTTTCTTTTGATGTTTCTGAAATAATTCCTTTACTTAATTCATTTAAAATAACATGATGAATAAAATTTCTTTCCTCTTTATTTGGAATAATTGTCTCAATGTTATAGTTCGCTAGACGTGATTTATAGAAGTCTTGTTCCATCGTTTGTTTCGTACCTAATAGTCCGATCCGTTTTATATTCTGCTCTACCATTTCTTTAGCACTTACATCACCAATATGAAGAAGTGGAATAGATATTGCCTGTTCTACTTCTTCAGCAAATAAATGGACCGTATTGGAACACATTAATAAACATTCAGCCCCGGACTTTTCAACCTTTTTTGCAACTGTGACTAATTCGTTTTTCACTTCTTCGTATTGATGATTTTGTAATAAAGTAGTTACTTCACCAAAGTCCATGCTATATAAAACAAGCTTCGCATTTTGATCGTATTGAGAGAGTGTAAGTGTATTAATATGTTTATAGTATAACGATGTAGATTCCCAACTTAGTCCACCAATTAAACCGATTACTTTCATCGTACATTCCTCCCGTTACTATTTTGAATTCATTATTTCATAATTCCGATAAGAATACAATGATTTAAATGTACCGTTAAACGAAAAATAAAAATAATTAGAAAAGTGTTGAAATTTACACTTATTAATGCCATAATACGAATTACAAATTAATACTTATCCAGAGAGGTGGAGGGAACGGCCCTATGAAACCTCAGCAACCCCTATATAACTTTATAGGAAGGTGCTAATTCCGCAGAGGACACGACGTGTTTTTTGGAAGATAAGAGGATTCTTGAACGTGAAGAAAATGACCTCTTATGTAAGGGGTCATTTTTTGTTGTATAGAAAGGGAGTGTCGATGCATAATTCATTTTCAAAATAAATATAGAGTAATAAAAGTTGACTAATACGGGAGGGGAATTGTAATGAACAAATTATCAACAAAGTTAGTAGTAGCAATCGGAATTGGAGCAGCATTATACGGGATATTAGGACTTTGGGGATTTTCTATTGCACCAAATACATTTATTAAACCTGCATTAGCTATTTTAACCGTTTTTGGAGCGTTATTTGGTCCAGTGGCAGGACTGTTAATAGGACTTATCGGTCATACCGTAACAGATACAATCGCTGGATGGGGTATTTGGTGGGGGTGGGTTATTAGTTCAGGTATTATCGGCTTTGCAATGGGACTCATTCAAAAAAGAGTTAGCTTTAGTGTGAAAAACGGGACGTATAATAAGCGGGATATTTCTTATTTAGCCATTACTGGGTTAATTGGTATTGTCATTGCTATTATATTTGCTGGGGCATTCGATGTTATTGTGATGGGAGAACCATTTGACAAAATTGTTATACAAGTATTAGGAGCGACAATTGCGGATGTTATTGTATTTTTAGTTCTTGGATTGCCAATTACAATAGGTCTAGCTAAATCTAATAAGAAACATACACATTTAAAAATTGAAAAGTAGGGATGTTAACATGCAACCAATCATTTCTTTTGAACAATTCAGTTTTCAATATGAACATGCTGCGCAGCCTACTGTAAAAGACATTACATTTCATATATACCCTGGAGAAAAAGTACTAATTGCTGGACGAAGTGGTTCAGGGAAGTCAACGTTAGCTCATTGTATAAATGGGCTAATCCCCTTTTCTTATGAAGGGATTAATACTGGTAATATTTTAATTGCCGGAAAAGACCCGAGGAAAGAGAGTGTTTTTGAACTAAGTAAACAGGTAGGCACAATTTTGCAAGATCAAGATGCTCAATTTATTGGTCTTACAGTAGAAGAGGATGTAGCTTTTTATTTAGAAAATGAATGTGTAAATCAAGATGATATGAAAAAGATTGTTTCGAACTCATTAAAAAAGGTAAAGATGCATGCTTTTCATAAACAAAGTCCACATGAATTATCAGGAGGGCAAAAACAAACTGTTTCTTTAGCAGGTTTGTTAACAACAAATGCTGATATATTATTGTTCGATGAACCGTTAGCAAATTTAGATTCAGCAAGTAGTTTACATACAATAGAACTTATTAAAGGCATACATAAACAATATAATAAAACAATTGTAATTATTGAACATCGAATAGAAGAAATGTTAAACCTGGATTTAGATAAAATCATTTTAATGAATGAAGGGGAAATTGTTGCGATAGGGACACCAGAAGAGATTTTAGCGTCAAATATATTACCATCTATCGGCTTAAGAGAGCCTATGTACGTAGAAGTATTAAAGAAATTGCAGTTTGATGGTAATAATGACGTAATATACTACCCACTTGAAAATCTTCAAAGGGAAAGTGTTCGTAGCGTAATAAATGAGTGGATGGAGAAGCAAGTTTCTTGTAAAGGTACTCCTACAAAAAAAGAATTATTGAAAGTAGAGAATTTATCATTCTCCTATCCTAATAAACAAAAAGTATTGGACAATGTAAATTTCTCCATATATGAAGGTGAAATTGTAGCACTTTTGGGCCATAATGGAGCCGGGAAATCAACATTAGCTCATAGTCTTATAGGCATAAACAAAACAAAAAATGATAGGATTATATTTGATGAAGTAAATATCAATTCTTGGTCTATTCGTAAACGTGGTGAGGTTATATGTTATGTGATGCAAAATCCAAATCATATGATTACACAACCTACTGTTATAGAAGAGGTTTCATTTTCATTAAAATTAAAAAAGTTTTCAAAGGAAGAAATTAAGCTTAGAGCGGAAGAAACATTAAAACTTTGTGGTTTGTATCCATTTCGAAATTGGCCAATTCAGGCATTAAGTTATGGACAAAAGAAGAGAGTAACGATTGCATCTGTACTAATAGCAAATCCGAAACTTATCATATTAGATGAACCGACAGCGGGACAAGATTATTATCATTATAAACAGTTTATGTCGTTTATTAGAAAACTAGCTGTAAAGGGAATATCTTTTATTTTTATCACACATGATATGAATCTCGCTTTAGAATATGCAGACAGAGCGATTGTTCTAGATGAAGGGGAAATTATTGCGAATAATTCCGCGTGCGTTGTATTAGGGGATACAGAAACGTTACAAAGGGCAAACCTAAGGGAAAGTTCTTTATTCAAACTAGTTAAATTTAGTGGAATTTCATATCCTGAAAGGTTTATGGAATATTATTTTGAGGATAATAGGAGGGAGGAAGGTGTATAGTACATATTTTCATCGCATGGATGGAGCAGTGAAATTGTTGTTATTTATCTTTTGTATGACACTTACTTTTTTGTTTTTTGATTTTCGTATATTGCTATTTGTATTTATGATTGGATGTATCGGACTGTTTATTGCTAAAATTCCATTTCGTAAAATTTGCATTGTTTTTACTGTTATATTTACATTTAGTTTATTAAATTCTGTCATGATTTTATTTATTACACCAACTCATGGATCCGAATTAACCGAATCATATACTTCGTTTTTACATATCGGATATGCAACAATTACATATGAAACATTATTTTATGCAGCTACACTTTCATTAAAATATTTTACGTTATTACCATTTACACTTATTTATATATATACGACTGATCCAAGCAAATTTGTGAGTAGCTTAAGTAAATTTCGAATTCATTATAAGATTACATATGCAATAAATATTGCATTACGTTATATACCTGATATTCAGTCCGAATATAAAGTTATTAAACATGCACAAGAGGCGAGAGGAGTAGCTTTTGAAAAAGGAGAAGCAAGTTTATGGATTCGTATGAAAAACCGTGTCTTAATTTTTTGGCCTTTAATTATTCATTCACTAGATAGAATCGATACAGTTTCAAATGCAATGGATTTAAGAGGATTTGGAAAGAAGAATACACGAACTTGGTTTTATACAAATAAAGCGAAAAGCGGGGATTTCATTGCTTTATTTGTAGGTGTTTTTATTTTAATTGTTGCAGTGTATTTAAAGTTACATGTATTCCAAAACTTTTGGTATCCATTTTAAAGCACTCTCAAATGAGTGCTTTTACTTATTTTTATGTGGACATGCTCAAAAAAGGGATATTTACATAATGTATAATACGAACCAGTTAAAATGATCAACTACCTATTAGTTTTCAAACCAAAAGGAGGAGAAAATATGAGTTACGGTGGTTCTTGTGGTTTTGGTGGAGGTTTCGCGTTATTAGTTGTGTTATTTATTTTATTAATTATCGTTGGATGCAGCTGCTGGGGCGGAGGGTACTAATTTCTAATTAGTCTCCACAAATGTAAACTTAAAAAACATAGAAGATACTTATGTATCGAAACAAATAAAAAAGGAGCAATTATGCTCCTTTTTTATTTGTTTTCAGATGAATTCATATTACATCTCGGCAATGTAATTGTCAAAGTTGTACCTTTATTAATAACGCTTCGGATTTTCAAACTACCTTGCATCGTTTCAATGATCTTAACAGCAACCATTGTACCTAAACCTGTACCTTTTGTTTTTGTACTAAAATATGGTTCACCAAATCGATTTACTTGCTCTTGTGACATACCAATTCCGCTATCCTCAATTCGAATAATAACTTTATTATTACTAATAGATGAGGAGATATGTAAAGTACCACCATTAGGCATTGCTTCAATCCCATTTTTTATTAAGTTTAAAAAACATTGTTGAAAGTGCTGTTTATTGCCTACAATTGTTGCCGTAGAAAAATCTTTTGTAATATGTATTGTATTCATATTGCATAATGGTAAGATCATATTAATAACTCGGTTCAACTCTTGTTCTACTGAAATATGATCTAATTTTTCTGAAGCGGGTTTGGCAAACGTTAAATAATCATCAATAATTCCTTGTGCACGATGTAACTCTTCAAGTATATGTTCAATATACTCATCTCTTGATTCTGGAGTTAAATTAGGTGTTTTTAAAAGTTGAGTAAATCCTTTTACGACAGTTAAGGGGTTTCTTACTTCGTGCGATATACTAGCAGCAAGTTGGCTAACAATCTCCATTTTCTCCATTTTAATCATCTTCGATCGCATACATACTGCATCTTTTAAAACTTCATTAAAATAAATGCCAAACAACATCAAAGTGGTTGGTAATATTATGAAATAAATAATGTACAAATTATTTACTTCAAAATCTGATAAAGTTAATACAATTACAGTTGTAAATATTGCTAGAAAAAATGTTAAAAACATTCCATAAGCTACTTTAATTTTTCTATTATACTTATTAAATTTTGCGGATGCGAATGCTGTAACGATAAACATTGTTCCATAAACTAGTATTGTTAACATACTAAATCCATAAAATGAAAATCTTGTAATTAATAAAATAGCAAACAAAATGATACCAACAGGGAAGCCACCATAAAGTGTGCCTATTATAACTGGTATTTGTCTTAAATCATGAATACAATTTTCATCCATATAGATTGGATAGCGCATACATAAAATAAGAGGGATACTCGTACAAAGGATAATAAGTAATTTTTTATATTTCTTTAAATAGCGTCCGCTATCATATATAAAATAAAAAATAAATATACTACTTAAAATGTAAAGAAGATTATTTAATACGTTTTGATTAATATAAACAAAGTTCATAATATTTTCCTCGTTATTTTGAATTTCCATTTTATATGTATTATACATGATTATAGTAGAAACTTTATGTTTTTAATAATATAGGTTATATCTTTTCAGCATTTGCCACGTTTATCCACTCTTCATAAAATACTTTAACTGATTCATATCGTTCAGCTCGGCTTTCATTTACAGCACGATGCGCTATTTCATATAAATCCCTACTTGCTTCCCATTTTGTAAAGGAACGATCTTTTCCACCTCCTAAAATTTCGAAAGCCATCGCCCCCATATTAAATACATTTGTTCTTGCATCAATCATAGCGTTTAGCTCAAATTCTTCAGGAGACATAAAACGCGAGGAACCCCATAATCTTCCCATTTTATTCACGTATGGTTTTTTAGAATATAAATCAATATCACAAATCTTCGTCTCATTTGTATGGAAATTATATAAAATACTACCGTCATAAAAATCTATTGCTACATAGTTTTCCTTTTCGACATATGTATGGAAAGAAAACATAGAATTTAAGGACTGAATTCGCTCCAAAACAGATAAATGCTTATATTTATAATAAGGAGAGTTTGGATTTTTATATTTCTCAGGAGGCGGGAAACTCCAATGTGAATGAAGACATTCGCCATCAAACCAATCAAAAATTAAGACATATCCAGATTGAACGGGAAAATGTTCAATTAATTGTATTAGTGACTCATGCTTTAATTCTTCATATAAGGAAACTGAATTTTTTAATCTATCAATTGCATCGCTGGTCCTTCCGTTATATGCAATTGTATGTGCCCCTGCATATTTAATAAATTTCTTATGACCATCTTTTTCTACACCAAAAGATAGATTGCCTGAATCTTGCTGGTCAAAAACCGCAAATACGGTTCCTAATTTCAATAGCCAATCAAAATTATGATGTTCTTTTAATTTAAATGTTACTTGATTTAATTGAATTTCAACTGGAATATCTTTCATAATATACCTCACATTTATTATAATTAAGTTGTATATTTCAGTATTCGACATATTTTGTAAAAATCCTATGTTAATCACATAAAATTTTATAAATATAATAATAAACACTTATAAGAGGGTGAACAATATGGAACAACAAATCGTTATTAAACCATATCAAAAAGATTGGTATGAAGAGTATGTAATAGAAAAAGAGAAATTTATTTCATTATTTGAAGGAGAATGTATTGCTATTGAGCACATAGGGAGCACATCTGTACAAGGATTAGGAGCGAAACCTCTAATTGATATGATGATTGGCGTAACGGATTTACAAATTACTGAAAAGTGGATTGAAGATTTATTAAATATTGGATATGAGTATGTTCCAAAAGAAACACCTAATCGACGTTTTTTTAGAAAGGGAAAATGGAGAGCTGGTACTCATCATTTGCATGTTTATATTTATAATAGTGACGAATGGAAAAACAATCTTTTATTTCGAGACTTTCTAATAAAACATGAATGGGCACGTAAAGAATATAGAGAATTAAAAGAGAAACTTGCAACTACATATCCTTTTGATCGTGTTTCATATACAAGTGCAAAAGCACCGTTTATTCAAAATATAATAAAATTAGCTAAAAAAGATCACTAGAAAATTCAAGTGATCTTCAAATTCTCATTTTATTTTAATCTTTCTCTCATGTTCCTTTCTTTTTAATTTGATATTCTGCTTGTTACAGAAGGTTTATAAGGAAGGAGCTTGAATGAATTGGAGAAGCTACTAAGAAATAAATATTTTCATTTGTATGTTAAAATTACAGGCATTACTATAATTTTTTGTAGTATAGCATTGTTAGTTATTAATGTAATATACGGCAACGCATTAAATGTGAAATGGTTAAATAAGAAATTAGGTTCTTTCGGTGAATACGGGGCAATTTTAGCTGCATCGTTATGGATTTTACGTCATGTATGGTTATTTTTAAAAAAGAAAAATATAATTGGGTTTAAATTGATAAAGGATATATATCTTTTTATAAAAAAATTTCACGTATTAATTGGATATACTGTATTAGCTGTATCATTTACTCATGGCGTTTATTTTTTATTAAAAGGAAGTCGGCATATACTTATATTTTATAGTGGTATATTCTCTCTTTTCATTTTAATCATACTAGGAGTCGTCGGATTTTTCTTACAGAAACATAATAAAAAAACAAACTTGATATTGTATAGAAAAGCACATCAAATCATTGCAATTATATTTGGGATAGGATTACTCATTCATTTAACTATATAGGAGGAATTACGGTTGCAATATATATTAATTATTGAGGATGAGGAAAGTTTAGCTGATTTTTTAGAATTAGAATTAAAGTATGAAGGATATAAGGTAGACATACAGTTTGATGGAAGGAAGGGATTAGAGGCCGCACTTGAAATAAATTATGATCTTATTTTACTTGACTTAATGCTACCAGGGTTAAATGGACTAGAAGTGTGTCGTAGATTAAGGGCAACTAAAAATACACCTATTATTATGCTGACTGCACGCGATAGTATTATGGACCGCGTGACAGGGTTAGATAGCGGTGCCGATGATTATCTTCCGAAACCATTTGCAATTGAAGAGCTATTAGCGCGAATGAGAGTTATAT
Source organism: Bacillus sp. RC251 (assembly GCF_044908765.1). Taxonomy (NCBI): domain Bacteria; kingdom Bacillati; phylum Bacillota; class Bacilli; order Caryophanales; family Bacillaceae; genus Bacillus; species Bacillus sp. RC251. The sequence continues at coordinate 1,655,480 of NZ_JBIYDP010000001.1, forward strand.
TTAGACGAGAAAAACATATAGAAAACAAACATGTATCATCTCTTACGTTTAAAGATTTACAGCTCCAGATTGAATCGCGAACTATTACAAAAGGTAATGAAGAAATCGAACTTACAAATAAAGAATTTGAACTATTACTGATGTTTATGAAAAATATTAATAGAGTACTTACCCGTGATGTTTTATTGGATCAAGTATGGGGATATGACGCGATGGTTGAGACAAATATCGTTGATGTATACGTTCGTTATTTACGTAACAAGTTACATAGTGTAGATAAGGAGGAATATATCCAAACGGTCCGCGGTGCTGGATATATAATGAAATGATTAAAAATATTGTGCATCGAATTCGAAATCTACCTATAAAGTGGAAATTAACACTTTGGTCCACTACTCTAGTATTTATTTTATTCATTTTATATAGCACTCTGCAGTTTATTGTAATTAACAAGTGGACTATAGACTATGAACAGAAACAAATAAATAGACAAGTGACAGAAATAGCGGCCTATTTCCAAGATAAAAATGATACCCTTTTGAGTAAAACGTTTGAAAACAGTAAAGATTTCTTAAACAATATGATTGATAAGCATCAAATGATTCGTATTATCGGCATGGACGGGAAACCAATTGTTACTGTTTCGCGAGATTTTAATGAAACATGGATAAAGCCAAAACAAGTTACACAAGAGGAATTATTTATAAAAAGACATGTAGAAGATCGCATATTAGTTAAGCGTATACCAATCCAAACAAAAGAGTTCACTGGTACTATTGAGCTTACGAAAAACTTAGAGGCTTTCGATCATTTATTAAAAATTATTCTAGTGGTAATGGTTATTGCTGGAATATGTGGACTAATCTTTAGTTTTTTAGGTGGGCTACTAATCACGAAAAAACTATTATCAAGCGTTCAAAATATAACGGATACGATGAAACGCATTAAGAAAAATGGATTGAATGAACGAGTTCCAGTACGTGAAAATAATGATGAACTTGCAAAATTATCGTTTCTTTTTAACGAAATGATGGATGAGGTAGAAACTTCTTTTACACAACAGAAACAGTTTGTTGAAGACGCATCCCATGAACTGAGAACACCACTAACAATTATTCAAGGACACTTATCTATGTTAAATCGGTGGGGGAAAAATGACCCAGCAGTTTTAGATAAATCGCTTCAATCCAGTTTAAAGGAAGTCGATCGTTTAAATAAGTTAGTTTTAGAATTGTTAGAACTATCAAGAGCCGAATCAGAACAGATGCATCCAATCGCAGCTGAGCCAGTCCATGTAAATAGTATATTAAAACAAGTTACACAAAACTTTGGCGTACTTCAAACTGAATTTCAATTTGAAATGAAACTGGATGGAGATACGGCATATGTCTCAATACCCTCATCTTACTTAGAACAAATTATTATTATCGTAATGGATAACGCTGTGAAGTATACAAAAGAAGTTAATAAATATATTTGTATTGAATCTAGTGTGCAATCAAGGAAAGTTAAAATTCGTATCATAGATCGTGGAGCGGGAATACCCGAAGCTGATTTACCTTTTGTTCTTAACCGCTTTTATCGAGTGGACAAAGCAAGAAGTCGAAAACAGGGTGGAAACGGTCTAGGTTTGTCTATTGCAAAACGACTTATAGAGAAATACAACGGAACAATTCAAATAGAGAGTAAAGAAGGCGAAGGAACAATCGTTACGATTACACTGCCTACCGTTTCACTTTAATAATTTAGAAAGAAGGGATGTTTTTGTGCATTCCTTCTTTTTTACGGTCAAATTATTTTGTTTATTTCGAACTTTCTAGTACATTAGAATCATGAAGGGGGAATAATAATGAAAGCTATCGTACAACAATATAAATCTGGATTTGAAGGGGTAGAATATAAAGTATTACCAGAGATAACACCTAATGCTGGAGAAGTGAAAGTGAAATTAAAATCAGCCGGTTTAAATCACCGAGATTTATTTATAATGAATAACAGAAAAGAAATGCAATTACCATTAGTTCTAGGATCAGATGGTGCAGGTATTGTTACGGAAATTGGAGAAGGTGTTTCAGGTGATTTATTACAAACCGAGATCATTATTAATCCTAGTATTGGATGGGATCATATTGCTGAAATACCCGAGTTACCAGAGGTGTTAGGTGGACCGAAAGATGGAACGTTTGCTGAATATGTGATTGTGCCCGCTGAAAATGTAGTGAAAAAACCGTCATATCTTACTTGGGAAGAGTCTGGCGTCTTATCTTTATCGGCACTAACTGCATATAGAGCGCTTTTTACAAAGGGTAGATTAAAGAGTGGAGAACATGTTTTAATTCCGGGCATAGGCGGCGGTGTAGCGACATTTGCCATGTTATTTGCAAAAGCAATTGGCGCAAAAGTAAGTGTTACTTCAAGGGTAGAGAACAAAAGAAAGTTTGCCGAAACCTATGGCGCAGACTTTTCTTTTAATAGTTCTGGAAATTGGGAAGAGAGTTTATGCGGAGAGAAGGTAGATTTAATAATCGATAGTATAGGTCCAGCAACATTCTTAAAATACTTTGATGTATTAAAACCAAATGGGAGAATTGTTAATTTTGGTGCAAGCTCTGGAGATAAAATTGAATTACCATTACGAGCGTTATTTTATAATCAAATCGATATTATGGGGACATCTATGGGTAGTAGTGAAGAATTTAATGAAATGATTAATTTTATAGAGAAATATAAAATTAAACCAATTATGGATAAAGTTTATTGGTTGGAAGAAGCGATTCAAGCATTAAGACGTATGGAACAGGGAGAACAATTTGGTAACATTGCACTTCGGATGTAATACAAATATGATTTTGCAACTAGTATATTCAAATGACTATGTTATGTATTCTATATATAAAAAGCATATGATTCGTATTGTTTTAAAGGTTTTTCAGCTTTATACATAATTAGCCATTATAAATAGTCTTAATATTGTCAAATAACTATTAGTAAAATGAGAATTAGATGAGAAAAGTTTAAGTCCATTTTCATATAGATGTTGTATACTGTGTAAATCACGAACGCTTTTATGTAAGGAGAGAGTATTATGAATTACACAGTATTTCAATGGTTTAATAATTTTGCAGGATCGTCCAAACTATTAGATACGCTAATGATTGCTATTACAAATAGTGCTGTATATGTAGCGATTTTGTTTATGTTTGTCTTATGGTTTAATAATGGAAAGAAAGTCAATGCCATTAAAAAACAATACACAGTGTTATATACGACACTTTCAGTCATTATCGCATTACTAGTAAATGTGGTGATACATGCAGTATATTACCATCCACGTCCGTTTGTATCACATGATGTACATCAATTAGTACCACATGCAGCAGACTCATCATTTGTTAGTGATCATTCTGTACTTGTATTTTCCATCGCATTTGTATTTTTACTTAGAGGAGAAAAACTTAAATATGTCGCTCTTATTTGGGCAGTATTAGTTGGTGTATCACGTATGTACGTAGGAGTTCATTATCCTCTAGATATACTAGGTGCTGCGTTCTTAACATTTATTACGAGTAGTTTAGTAATACAAAGTACACGTATGTTTGAACCGATAGCGAAATTTGTATTTAAAATGTACGCATTGGTAGCGAAACGAATTCCTTTTTTAGCGAAATATAATCATATAGCTTAATTTTTATAAATAACTATTTGTAAGTTTGTTTAAGAGTTCGCCTTTGGAAATCCAGAGGCGAACTTTTTTATTATGCACAAGATAAGGGTATGCGTATTAAAAGAGTGGAGAAAGAACAACGGAATTAGCATCATAAGTTCCTATTAAATTTGTATAAGTTAACCATCTTATAACGGAATATTCGTAAATTTCACGCACCGTACTGTAAATAGAAAAATAAAAGCAGAAACAACAGCTACTTTCAGAACGTTTTAAAGGAATTAAAAAGAAAAGTTCGAAACATATAGTATTGAAATCAAAAACTACATAATTTGTAGCACACCTTTGCCGCAATTAATTGTGAAAGAAAGGAGATCAATATGCATAAACTTCAAACGAATAAAGGCGCGCGGTATTTTATGATTGCTTTTATTGTTTTGTTTCTTATTATGCTTTTGCGTTTTTTCTATATTCAAGCAGTAGGGGTCGTGCATAATGTGAACGTCAAGGATCTTGCAACTGAACAACATAATAAAAATGGTGTTTTGGAAGCAAATCGTGGCACAATATATGATCAAACTGGAAAGGTGCTAGTCCAAGATTCCACAACGTATCGTGTTGTTGTGAATTTGAAAGGAACAAATAAAGTGAAAAATAAAGAGGAAACCGCAGAGCGATTAGCTGATGCACTTGAAATTGATAAAGAGGACGTATTAAAAAATTTTCATGAGGGACGCACGCAAGTTGAGATTGGAAAAGTTGGCCGGAATTTATCTAGAGAAGTAAAGGAACAAATAAAGCAATTGAAAATCCCGGGTGTATCTTTTATGTCAGAAAAAGCAAGAGTATATCCAAATGAAGATTTTGCATCTTATATTCTTGGTTTTGCGAGACCTGACGATAAAGGGAATACAGAAGGGAAATTTGGACTGGAAAAGAGTCTGGATAAATATTTGCGCTCGACAAACGGAAATATAGAATATGTGGGAGCACCAAGAGGGATCCCACTTACAAATGATATAGGGAAAATAGAACCCGCTAAAAATGGGAATAACGTATACCTTACGCTAGATAAACAAATTAATAGTTTTTTAGAAGAAGCGATGAATAAGGCGCAAGAGCACTATGATCCTTCTATGCTAGTAGGAATCATAGCGGATCCAAAGACAGGGAAAGTTTTAGCAATGTCTAGTAAACCTAGTTTTAATCCTAATAAAGGAGATATCGAATACTTTTTAAATGACCCAATCGCATATGCATTTGAACCAGGTTCAACTATGAAAGTATTTACGTTAGCTGCTGCAATAAATGAAGGGGTATATAACGGGAAAGAATATTTCCAATCTGGAAAATATTCAGTTGGTTCATCTGATATAAAAGATCATAACGGTGGGTTTGGATGGGGATCTATTACATTTGATGAAGGCTTTGAAAGATCATCCAACGTAGCTTTTTCTATTTTAGAAGATCAGTTATTGAAACCGGATAAATTTAAGCAATATATGAATAAATTTGGATTCAACCAAAAAACCGGAATAGATTTACCTGGCGAAAGTAAAAACACATTATTATTAAATACACAAATTCAACAAGTCACAACTTCTTTCGGACAAGGTTCTACAGTAACTCCCATTCAATTAATCCAAGCAGCTACTGCTATAGCAAATGACGGGAAAATGATGCAACCATATATCGTTGACAAAGTTGTAAATCCAATAAATAAACAAGTTATTATGGAAAATCAACCGAAAGAAATTGGGAATCCAATAAAAAAAGAGACAGCGGACAAGGTAAGAGACTTAATGGAGCGTGTTATTACGTCTTCAAAAGGTACTGGTACAATGTATAAAGTGGATGGTTATCCAATAGGAGGTAAGACAGGAACAGCGCAAATTCCGAATCCTGAAAATGGACGATATATGGAAGGAAAAGAAAACTATATTTTTTCATTTTTAGGAATGGCTCCGATTGATGACCCAGAGTTAATTGTATACTTAGCTATTAAGCAACCAAAGTTAAAGGGAGATGAGTATGGAGCTCAGCCGCTCGCTGAAATATTTAAACCAGTTATGAAAAATAGCCTTGAATATTTAAAAGTGAAACCATATACAGAAAAACAAATGGCAGATGCAACGAAACGATCCCAATTAAAAGTACAAAACTATGTCAATCAAGCAATGGATACAGTAGAGAATAGTGTGAAAAAAGAGAAGCTCCAACCGATAATTTTAGGCGAAGGAAAAATAATAAAACAATATCCGCAATCTGGTGAAGTAATGAGTGAAGGGGATCGTATATTTTTATTAGGGAAGAACGCAATAATGCCAAATTTACAAGGTTGGTCAATGCGTGATGTTATGTATTTCTCTAAATTATTAAAATTAGATTTAAAAACTACAGGTACGGGCTATGTAACGAGTCAGAGCATTGAAAAGGGACAAGATATACAAGAAGGAGATGCATTAATCCTAGAATTGGAACCACCGTTACAACCGCTAGCAGAGGCGAATACAAACTAATTCGGACAAAGTGAAGGGTCTATATACAATAGGCTCTTTATTTTATAGATTTAAGTAATTTCACGCACCGTAATTTTTAGAAAAAATAATAAATAAAAGAATTAACAGAAACACGTTATTAAATATCTGATTATTTTTTATTTACAGTTAAATATTTCTGTGATAATATGGAAAAAATCAAATGCAGTGAAGAGAAGAGTAAATAAAATGAATTTTTCACAGAGAGCTCCATTTAGCTGAAAAGGAGTAAAAATTCTTTATTGAACCAAGCCTCTGAGCGGCACATCGGAACCTTTTATTAGGGGGTGGTGTGACGGGAGCTCCCGTTATAGAGCTATGGTATAAGCATGATTTACAATGCAGTACCTAATAAGGTTAATATGGCGACATATTAACAAACTAGGGTGGCACCGCGATGATAAATCTCGTCCCTAAGACAAAAAGTCTTGGGGGTGGGATTTTTTTATTGTTTAAATACAATTTGGAAAGCGGGGGCCTAAAATGAAAAACTTACTTAAAGGTTGGAAATATCCTTTATTATTACTGTCTGGAGTTGGTATTGCGAATTTAGGGGCATGGATTTACTTAATAGCACTGAATGTACTTGTCTATAATATGGGAGGCTCAGCCTTAGCTGTTGCTACTTTATATGTAATTAAACCATTAGCCGCTTTATTTACAAACGCATGGTCAGGAAGTATGATTGATCGTTTAAATAAACGGAAGTTAATGATTCACCTCGATATATATCGTGCGGTATTTATCGCTATTTTACCTTTACTTCCATCACTTTGGATTGTTTATGTGTTCGTATTCTTTATTAGTATGGCTAGTGCAATTTATGAGCCAACTGCTATGACGTATATGACGAAATTAATTCCAGTTGAGCAAAGACAACGTTTTAACTCATTACGTAGTTTAATAGGATCTGGTGCATTTTTAATTGGGCCAGCGATAGCGGGAGTATTGTTAATAGCAAGTACACCAGAGTTTGCTATATATATAAATGCTATAGCATTTCTCATATCAGGAGTAATTACATTACTGTTACCTAATCTTGATAAAAAATCCGATATTCATACATCAAATGACAAGTTATCTCTAGCTGTACTAAAAAAAGATTGGAACATCGTTTTAAAATTTAGTAAAAAATCTTTATATATCGTTTTTATGTACTTCTTATTTCAAGGGATGATGGTTTTAGCTGCCGCAAATGATTCACTTGAATTGTCATTTGCTAAAAAAATTTTACTGTTATCAGATAGTGAGTATGGCTTTTTAGTTAGTACCGGCGGAGCTGGATTTATTTTAGGAGCTATAACAAATACAGTTTTATCAAAAAAATTAACACCTTCATTTTTAATTGGAATAGGATCATTATTCATCGCAATCGGTTATTTAATTTATGCTTTTTCAAATGAGTTTTTAATAGCTACTATCGGATTCTTTATTTTATCTTTCTCTATGGCATATGCAAATACAGGATTTAACACCTTTTATCAAAATAATGTCCCTGTCTATATGATGGGACGGATTGGGAGTATATATGGGCTTGTTATTGCGTTCATGACCATTTCGATTACGATTCTATTCGGAGTTGTAACCCAATTTATTTCTATACAACTTGTAGTTATTATAGGTTCATCAATCATGTTCCTTATAACTATCATATTGTGTGTGTTTATTTTATTGCCATCACAGTCTAAAGTGCATTCCTCTGAGTCAATCAATTCAAAATAGTAATCTTGGTTTTGATTTACGGTATTCAATAGGAGGGTTTACCCTCCTATATATGGAAATATAAGAAGGGTGAACAATATTGATAAACGAGGGTGGTTTTTGTAATGAAAACAAAAAATCAAATAGACAGTATTGTAAAAGAAATGCATCAGCATATAGATTTCTCTGGGGTAATTTTAGTAAGAGAAGAAAAAGGCTTAGTCTATGAAGAGGCGTTTGGTTACGCAAATCGCAATGAATGTATAAATAATACGCTACAAACAAGGTTTGGAATTGCCTCCGGTTGTAAAATATTCACTGCTATCGGTATCTGTCAACTTGTTGAAAAAGGTGTAATCACTTTTCATACAAAGTTAAAAGAGTGTTTACGTATAAACTTTCCAAACTTCAATGAAGATATTACAATACATCACCTTTTGACGCATAGTTCGGGTATTCCGGATTATTTTGATGAAAGTATTATGGATAACTTCGAAGATCTTTGGGAACAAACTCCTATGTATCTATTAAAAAATTTAAAAGACTTCATACCATTATTCCAAAACAGAAATATGATGTTTGCAACAGGAAGTAAGTTTCACTACAACAATGCTGGGTTTATCATACTTGGATTAATAATCGAAGAACAGACAGGACTTAAATTTACGGAGTATATAGAAAAAAACATATTTAATCCAATTGGTATGAACGATTCTGGCTATTTTTCTTTAGATAGATTACCAAGACACACAGCTCTAGGATATATAAAAGACGAAATTAACCAAAATTGGAGAACAAACGCATACTCTATACCAATAATAGGAGGATCTGATGGTGGAGCTTTTATTACTGCGCCAGACATGCTGAAGTTTTGGGAAGCGTTGTTTAACTATGAAATTGTAAGCCGGGAATATACAAACATACTTTTAACCCCACACATTCAAGTAAATAAAAATCAGTCTTACGGATATGGAATATGGATTGAAACGAGAGAAAACAAGATATTCAAATATCATGTAATGGGTTATGATCCAGGCGTTAGTTTTCGCTCGGCCGTATATCCAGACTTAGGAATTACATTGGTTATCCCATCAAATAAAGGAGCGGGTCCTGAAAAGATAATGAAAGAATTAGAAAACTCTTTTTCATAAGGTTAAAAGAGTTTATGAACGCATTAATAAATGTAAAAAAGACGTACTATTTATTTGTACGTCTTTTTTGCATAAACAATGCTTAAAACTGATGGGAAATCACATTCTATATTTTATAATTTTTATTAGCTAGTTTATTTAAAGTATGGAATGAAAAGAAGCGAATATAATTTTCAAATGTAAACAAGTAAATAGGAGGACTCTAAATGGATATTCTATTTGTTATTCTACTTGTTGTTTTTATAATGATATTAATGCAAGGTAAAGAATATAAAGTGAATATTAATCGTATTTGGTTCATTCCGACTTTGCTGTGCTTTGCGACAATCCAGTCTATTATTCATATGGGACAATTAACTATATTGAAAGTATTACTATTCGTTGTAATGCTGGGGATTGGATTGGGCCTTGGAATGATTAGGGGAAAAGTTTTAACATTTCGATTAGATAGTGAAACAGGTCATGTATTACGAAAAGGAAATTGGTTAAGTACAATTATTCTACTTGCCATTCTAGGTACGAAGGTTTTGATTAAACAAAGTATGTTTTCTAGCAGTACTCACTATACATTAATGGTTGTAACAAATACCTTTTTATGTATCACATTAGGTACTGTAATTAGTAAACGATATTATATTTGGAAAAAATATAATGAATTAATACAAAAAACATGAAAGTATTCATCCATTGTTTAACAGCGCCGTGAACGGTAATACTAAATAACATTGAATTTTTACAACAAGGGATGATAATATGATATTCGTTTATACAGATTTTGGCGGAACACATTCAACTTCACTTGCTGCAGCTTATCATTTAAATAAATTACCAACGGATCGTAAATTAACGAAAGAAGAAATTTTGAATGTAGATTACTTTAATAAATTGAAAACAGAGGATATGGGAAAAATCATTTTTCATGGAATAGACGAAAATGGTAATCCGGTTTATACAATTGGATGTGGTGCATCAAAAGTCGTTGTACCTGCGATGAAACATTTAGGAGAGATTTTGCAAAAACATTATCAAAGTCATGAAAAGATTATTTTTTCTAATACATCACCAACAGTGCCTTTACCAATGACTTTCGGTGGTCTGTTTTCTAGAAGATTTCACATCGACTTCATCGGCGTACCGTTACTCGTATGGGGAGCGAAACTTTGCTGTGATAACGTGCAAAGGCTTGTTAGTTATACGAAGGAAGCTGGTCGATTGACCAATGATTATGTAGTAATTTTAGATAATGAAACTTTTAAATAATGTATGATAAGAGAAAATTGGGAAAAACTCCGATTTTCTTCTTTTTTTGGCCAAAATGACAAAAAATATTCACATTTAATATTCATCTACTATAGCCAAAACAATAAAGTCCTGTTACTATTACAGGGATATTCTCTTTTCGTAACATAAATATATAGAAAAGTCAGAAAAGAGGAGTTGAATTAAGGGAGGAACAACATGAAGCGTGTTGCTTGGATTACTGATAGTACAACTGCGAGTTTTAAAACAGAAGGAGATAACTTTGTTATCCCAATTGAAGTTATTATTGATGGTGTGTCGTACAAAGATTGTGAAGAAGGTGTGCGTGAGCGCGTTTATAATGCTTTGAACGAAAGTAAAACTGTCACTACATCACAGCCTAACATAGGGGAAATGGTAGATTTATTTTCGAAATGCAAAGAAGAATATGAAGAGGGATTTGCAGTTGCTATTAGCGGAAAAGTAAGTGGAACTTATCAAAACATGAAGTTAGCTGCAGACATGGCAGGTTTCCCATTAACGGTATTGGATAGTGAAACAACAAGTTATCCAATGGATGAACTAATTAGAAAAGCGAAATCGTTATACAATGATGGTATGACGTTACAAGATATACACAAAACATTAGTAGATGAAAAAAGAAGACCTTTCCACGTATTCCCGAAAAGTTTAAAAGGCCTTTACGCAAGTGGACGTGTAAAGGGAGTTCAATTTTTACTTGGAAGTTTATTAAGTGTCAACTTAATATTAGAAGTAAAAGGTGGAGAGCTTTTACTTGAAAAGAAAGTTCGTAAAATCCAAAAATGTCGAGAATATATTAAAAATGAACTTGAAAAAGAATTACCAAAAGTACTTCATATGTTCCATGCTAACGATAAAGATGGAGCTGAAGAATGGATTGCAGATATTAGACAAGCATTCCCTGAAATGGATTTCAAATTATACCCATTACCAATTTCATTTGCGGTTCATGCAGGTGAAGGTACAATAGCAATTAGTTATTAAGCAGAAAACCCGTGAATGATTCGCGGGTTTTTTTATTTAATTAAATTGGAATCGGAGGTATATTACGTCGCCATCAAGCAAAAAAGCTCATTTTATCGGTTTTGGGAGCAACCAATCCCTCAACTTGATTTGAAATTAAAAATATAGACCTTTGCCTACTGGCTGAACAGTTTCTAGCACAGTATCGACCATTTTTTCATTGATTAAGGTTCTTATAATCCAAGCTGAAAGATCTTGAGCAGCAAAACAACCTGCAGCAGTCGAGATATTTCCTTCGTTCACGAAACTTTGTTCAATAACGTCCACATCAAATTCCTTAAGCTGTTCTACTGCGGATGGATATGTAGTGGCTTTTTTACCTGTTAGCAATTTCTTAGCACCTAGTAGTAATGAACCAGAACACATAGATCCTATTAATTGTCTTTGAGGATCTACATGAATGCTATTAAGATACTCTTGATTTTTATATAAATCTTGTACACCTTTACCACTTGCAAATATTACTGCGTCAGCGGTAGGAATATGAGATATGCTTCCTGTCATGGGAATACGTAAGCCAGACATGGATATATGAGTTTTTCCCGTTCCTAATAGTTGAACGTTCCAATCAGAAATACCGCCAACTAAACGTACACGATTTAATAAATCCCATGGTAGAAAAACATCTATATCAGTAAAGTTATCGAAACAGACTATTGCAATTTTCATTTTTCAATCCCTCATTCCGTATGTATGTCCCCTTATTTAGAATATAAACTCCTCCTTTTTATTTTCTATATTAAGTTATAAATTCCTGTATATTCTATGCGATGGAAATTTAATTAAATAAAAGGATTATACACCTTATAAAATATGTGGCATTCAAATACCCCATACATAATGTAAATAATGTTGTTTCGAAAGTTTAAAGGGTTTTTAAATATAAAAATAGAAATCTATATAAAAATATATACAAATGGTAGGGGTATTATGAAAATTGGTAAGTTTGGAGAAGTAAATAACATAAGTATTGATACAATTAGACATTATATGGATCTCAGCCTCATTATTCCTGAAAGAAAGGGATCGCATTATTTTTTTGATGAGTATTGTCAAACAGATTTAGAACTTATATTATATTACAAAGATCTAGGATTTAGCTTGAATGAAATTAAAGAACTATTTTTTTATAAAAAATTAGCGAAATCTATGAATTACGAAAATGATCCTTTTTACCAATCTTTATTTAAATTGAAATATGACAAGATGGAACAGGAAATAGAAATTTTGGTGAAGAGGCGGGATAAATTAAAGAAAGTGTTACATGATTTATTATTAACAAATGAAACTTCAAATTCAATTATAGGGATAGATTTAAGCGTACTGCATTTGCTTACATGTTCTAAGTGTAGTAAAAAACTAATTCTTCAAGATGGAATTATTAATAACAATCAAATTACTGAGGGGAGGTTACTTTGTAATTGTGGTGAAGAATACATTATTACTTCAGGAATTATAACTGCTGGTAAATCATTTAAATTAAATGAGCAAACGTCACTTGAAGATACTATTTCGGATTATATTCATGAAACTGATAATGCTTATTTGGAAAATATGCATAGAGAAGGGGAATGGGCGAAAAAGAAACTAATACATTTAAATTTAAATAACAAATTAATACTGGATTTAGGATCGGGACTTGGATTCTTTTTGAGAAACATTTATGAAGAACTGCCCGAAGATTGCCTATACATTGCAGTGGATCGAGATTTAAATAAACTTTTATTTTTAAAAGATGTATTAGCGAGAAGAAATCCGAAAAGAAACATTCTCTTTATCTGTGCTGATTTTTTGAATATCCCTATTCAGAATCAGTCAGTTGATATTGTAATTGATCATTCTGGTACGAGCAATTATAGTTTTGAGCATGAGGATTTTTTACTTCGCGAATTAAATCCACTTTTTAAAACGGATTGTTATTTAGTAAGTTTATTTATTTTATTTAAAAATTTCAGCTCAAATAGCCAAATTAAAAATAACTTTCGAGAAAATTTTACACTTTCAAAAGTAACGAAAGAAATCCAAAATCTACACTTTCAATCCATCGATGAAAGTACTTCAAATTATTTGAAACGAGGAGGAAAGTACGAGGATTTCTTTGTTCAAGGAGAAGAAATTTATACATATTCATTTTTCGGAAAAAGATGGGGTTAACCCCATCTTTTATTTATTTTCCCTGAAAACTTTTCAAATAGTACATATTGCGATTGGGTTGACCCAAGAACTTACAATGTACGTAACACAAAATTAGGCAGGGGGAAAAGTGATGGGAAGTTTACGATTACATATAGAAAATAATAAAAGAAACCAAGAACTAAGAAATATTTGTTTATATTCAATTGCAAAAACAGTATCAATATTTGGTACCGCTATGTATAGTTTCGCATTAGGATTATATGTTTTACAAATAACTGGATCTGCGTTAAATTTCGCAATTACGCTCATATTAGGAACGATTCCAATGATTGTTATGAATCCATTTGCTGGTGTAATTGCTGATAAAGTTGATAAAAAGAAACTCGTCGTTTGTATGGATCTACTTAGTGGCTGCTTATTAATAGCTGTTTATATAGTAAGCAGCCACTATGGATTAAATTTATTCATCATTTATACTACTACATTTCTTATGACGGTATTTACAACCTTTTTTGGAATAGGGTTAGAAGCTGCGAAACCGAATATCGTCTCTAAAGAGAGGCTTATGAGTATTAATTCTATAAGTAAAATTATCGATTCTGTATCTTTAATTCTTGGCCCTATGTTAGGTGGTATCGTTTTTTCAGTATTTGATATTAAAACTTTTATCATTATAAACGGTATTTCATTTATTCTTTCCGGGATAGCATTACTATTTATTCACTTTAAACTGTTCGAGTGTAATATAAATGAGGAAAATGCAAAAAGAAGAGTTAATTTTATTAAAGATATAAAAGAGGGGGTTTCTTACTTACTTGAAAAGGAAAGCTTAAAGAATACGTTTCATATTTTAATTTCGTTTAATTTCTTCTTAGGCTTTGCTGTAACTGTTCCATTGCCATACATTATTAACACAGTACTCAATCTTGGTTCTAAGCAATTTGGTATCATTCAAGGGACTTTTCCAGTAGGGATGATAATTGGTGCAATTGTAGTAAAAAAGATAACTGATCGTTTTTCTTACTCTTATCTTTTGAAAAAACTAAGTTCTATGTTGTCAGTTTTTATGATTATTTTAGGAATTCCAGTTTTATTCAAAAGTTTTGAAGTGAATGATTTAGTATTCGTTATTACGTATTGTGTTGTTATGATCTTTTTAGGGTTTATTATAGCGCTAATTGATATTCCTTTAATTTATTTCATGCAAAATGAGATTCCCGATGAATACAGGGGAAGGGTTCTCAGCATTGGATTAAGTATAGGTAAAATGATGCTCCCTATAGCAATGGCACTATCTGGTCTATTATTAAATTATATCCCAGCGTACACCATTCCAATTGTAGGGGGATTCTTATATTTAATAGTAATTAAAGTTTCATCAAATCGTTTCATATTAGAGGTTCATTCGAAAGATTATAGTGCTTAGTAGATTCTTAGATTATGTATAGAATGGATACTGCTACCTCTTTCAAGCTAAGAAAAGCAAATACTATAAAACGAAATTTATAGTTTGTGAATTCCTATAGGCCTATTCTTTGTATTTGTTTTTGACTATATTCCGCAATCTGATGATTACTTACAGAATAAGTACGGTGAACAATTTACAGTGTATAAACAGAAAACAAAAAAACTAATACCGTTTATTTAGTAAATCAGTTTCATAAATTATAAAAAGCGCAGGATCATCATCCTGCGCTTTTCTATCGTAATTCAGCTGTTTTTCTAATAACAATCTTATCAATATCATCTTCTTCATCACCATTAAATAACCCGCGTTCTTTTAAATACGCCTCAAAATATAAATCTGCTTCTGCACGTTCATCATATGGTTTTACAGATAGAACGAAACCTAATTTGTTTTGTTCCTCTAAATGAGAAGTGGAGATGTAGGCCGGTACATTATGGCGTAAAAAGAGTTCTTTAACCGGAATAATCATATCTTTCATTAATTTCGTTAACATACCCATTTCAAACTCGAAATTAAAGCGATCTATGCTACATAAATCAGCGAATACTACACCGATAAAACCTGTATTAAATACTTCTTGATATTCTACATCTTCGTCATTACCGTAAAAATTCTTTTCGATTAAATAATTTATAAAGTAAGCAACACCGTCACTTTGTTCAAATGGTTTCGTTGAAAGAACAAAGCCGATTTTCTTTTGTTTATGTAAATACACACATGACATGTATGCTGAAATGTTATGTTCTTTAAATAGAGAACTTGTTGCCCCAGAGAGGCCATCAAGTACGTGATGAACAATTTGAAGTTTTTTACGAGCGAAATAATAGGATTTCTTTTGTAACTCCAATGTATCAATAAAGACAGAGCCGATAAAGCCTGTATTTGAAATGATAGGTGTTTGCTTTTTTCTTCCTCTGCGCTTTGCTTGAGCCATTGTAAAAATCATCCCTTCATGTACAATTAAAATAAAAAGAACGTTTGTTCGTATATTTATATTTTACTATTAAAACGCTCTAAAGTAAAGGGTTTTTGACGAAAAAAACAACAAAAAAGACACCTATAAAAGGTGCCTTAAACGCTGTAGGGAAGAGGGTTCATCCCAACAATTTATATTATGATACAGAAACGATCTCTTCTGCATCTTCTACATCTAAATGACAGTCCATAGTACGAACATCTTGATCTTCATGACTTCCGAAATAAATAGTAATTTTCATATGTATCGCTCCTTTATTCTAGGAATACCTAAAATAATTACTAGTAATGTTACTATTTATTATATACCACTTTTTTCATTCCGACAACGTTATATCATTTTTAATTCTTTTAGGGCAAAAAGAGTGATGTATAGAGATATTTTTATAGAAATAGATACATTTCTTATGTGTTATATTTAATACTGAAGAATTCGAAAACGAATTTTTATGAAAGGAGCAAAATGAATGAATTATAAACAGTTACTAATAGATAACTTCACATATAAAACCTCATATATTGCGCGGCAGATACATGGAATGAATGTAAAAGAAACGAAGGATTACATTGCTGTCGACTGTGGTTTACCGGCAGATACATTTAATATCATTACTATACTAAACAATAATTTAACGGAAGGTATTGAGAAACTATATAAAGTGGTAAACAACTATAATCAAAAGAAATTTCCAATGAGTGTTTGGTTTTGGGATGATAGACATGAGCAGACTATAAAAAGCGAATTAATAAAACTTGGCTTAAAAGAAGCAGAACAAAATATCGCGATGATAGCAGACTTAAAAACAATTCATCCATTAATAAACATGACAAAAGGTTTTACGATACAAAAAGCATCTTCTTCAGGACACATCAAAAAGTTTGGAGAAACGTTAGCTAATCTATTTGGTACTTCAGAGGAAGGTACACATGTACAAGCATTCTACAATAAAACTGCTTCTTTCGATTTATGGAATAGTGAGAATATGAAACTATATTTAGGGATTTTTAAAAATGAAGTCGTATCTGTTGGTTCATTAGTATGTACAAAAGATAGTATTGGTATTTATGATATAGCAACGAAAGAAGAAATGAGAGGGCAAGGATTTGGCTCTACTATGTTTAATTACTTGCTACAAGAAGCAAAGGAATTAAACGTTTCTCAATGCGTATTACAAGCTTCACCTGATGGGATTAATATTTATAAAAAGGCTGGTTTTCAATCTGTTGGACAAATGACTGTATTTGAAAATAGACGTTTAATTGAATAAATTATTCAATCTAAATTGCTTTCATGTAGGAGTTAATACATCATTATGAAAAAAATATATATCGTTACAATCATTTTCACCTTTATAGTAATAGTCACTTTTTCTTTTCATAAAGTAAATGAACTTAAGTACACAAAAGCTATTAATCAATCAAATCGTATAAAAAACATTGCACATAGAGGAGCTTCTGCGTATGCGCCGGAACATACAATACAAGCTTATAAACTAGGACAACAATTAAAAGGAGATTATATAGAAATTGATCTTCAAATGACAAAAGATGGACATTTAGTAGCTATGCATGATGAAACAGTAAACCGCACTACAAATGGTAAGGGGCTAGTTAAGGAACATACATTAGAAGAAATAAAGCAACTAAATGTAGGTTCTTTTTTCAATGAAAAGCATCCAGCTTTAGAAAAGAAAGAATTTGAGGATGCTACAGTTCCAACACTAGAGGAAATTATTGAAACGTTCAGGAATAGTACTAATTATTACATTGAAACAAAATCGCCAGATGAATATCCCGGTATGGAAGAAAAGTTATTAGAAATTATACAGCACTACGAAATAAGTGATAAAGTTATTATTCAATCATTTAGTAAAGTAAGTTTGCAAAAAATTCATAGTTTAGATGTTCATATACCTCTAGTACAATTACTACCTTACAAAAAGGCAGTTCAATTAACTGAATTAGAGATAAAAAAGTATAAAACATACTGTATCGGTATTGGGATGAACTATAAATATATTGATTCAGCTTATGTAAAGAGAATAAAGAAACACGGATTAGAAGTTCATCCATTTACTGTAGATAATGAAAAAGATATGAAAAAGTTACTTCTATGGGGAGTTGACGGGATGTTTACGAATTACCCGGATCGTTTACATTCGTTATTACAATCTTGAATTATAATGGTGTAATTATCACTGAATCAATACAACAAGTACCCACAAGTATACAAAGATAGTTTGTGGTCCAAATGGTAACATCATTGAATACATAGAGTCGATATTGAAATGAAATCCGAAAAAGAATCCAATATTTTTATTGGATTCTTTTTATTTAGCTCCAAGTGACGAACTTAAAGTAATTTGAATTTGTTAATAAAATATTACATTGAGTATGATTTTTTGTAATTACCATTAGAAAGTAACGAAATTGTAATGAATTTTAACTACGCTTTTTATATTTTTTTGATACACTGACTACGAGAGGAATACCGATTAATGTAGGTAAAAACCAAAACCATATAGGCGGTAATAAATTAATTATGGGAATATGAATACCAACGTTTACTAAAAGTGCGGTAACGGCACCAATATAAGAACCTAACATACCTCTAATATGGTGATGGAGCCAATTTTTCCAACGTTTTTTTCGTGCGAGGTATCCATATATCGCAAATGAATAAGAGAAAATTGCTACATAAAATAAATATGCGATTTTATCCCAGTTTATAATGGATAATATAATTGCGGTAACGGTGATTACAACATAGGATGCATGATATATTTCACCCCATTCCGTATGTTTTCCTTTCTTCTTCTGAGCCACCATCGCTACAATACCGGTGATTAAACATATTGTTCCAAATAATATGTGGATGGTTAAAAGAACGTTGAAAATGCTCATAATAATTCCTCCTTTTTTATTTTTATAGTATTGCAGTATAGGAGAAAAGTTGAAACATATTGTTTATTCGCCTTAATATAGTGAAATAAAGATGCTTCTAGAACAAGTTTAATCGGACAAATTTTTCTTGAATTTAGTGAGACACGTATTACGTGAAATGAAGGAGAGACTTTCATGTTTACATCTATTACATATTTACAATCAGGGAATGACAAGCAACAAAAGGTATATGATGTTTTGAACAAACTAAATATTATGGAGGATTTAGCTTTGTATAGTCCCGTTCTTTGTGGGACAATCCCTATAAGAATTGATACTCTTCAATCTGACTTAGATATAGTAATGGAAGTACATAACTTTGATGTTTTTGAACAAGAAATGAGATCTTTATATGGTTCTTATGAAGGGTTCAAAATAAAAAAGAAAAAAATGAAAAATATTGAATCGATAAAGGTAAATTTTAAATTTGAAGGTTTTGAATTTGAATTATTTGCTCAGCCTAAGCCAGTGCGTAATCAAAATGCATATAGACATATGATAGTAGAGCATATGCTATTAATGCAGCATCCCCATATAAGGGAAGAAATTCTTCGCTTAAAAGAGAACGGTTTAAAAACAGAACCTGCTTTTGCTCAAATATTAAATATTGACGGAGATCCTTATGAGGAACTTATTTTGTTAGGGCAGGAAATGAGATTGTGGTAAATAAGATACACAAAAACTCCTCTATAGATAAAAGAGGAGTTTTTGTTATGCCATGAGCTTACGAATTAATTCACTTAGTAATTTAATCCCGCTAGTCATTTGCTCTGGAGAAGCATATCCATATGATAAACGAATGTATTGATTTGATTCTTCTTCATAAATACGTCCTGGGTTTAAAAGAATTCCTTTTGATAGCGCCTCTGAAAATAATTTCTTCATCGGAATGTTAGGTACAACCTTTAGCCATATAAAAAATCCACCAGTAGGAATATCCCACGCCGCAACATCTGAACAATACTTATTTAAAGCTTGTATCATGATTTGTCTTCGTTCTTTTAATTGAATTCTTACGTTTGCTACATGTTCTTCATAAAAACCTTTTTTTATCCATTCAGCAGCAACTCTTTGAGATAAAGAGCTCGATCCATAGTCTGTTTGCATTTTTATATCTGACAATCTATCAATAACTGGTTCGGGTCCAATGATCCATCCAATTCTAAGTCCTGGGCTAAGTGTTTTAGAAAGACTACCAACATATAATACATGTCCATGTTTATCTATCGACTTTAAAGGAGGTGGAGGTGGTTCATCAATCCATAACTCGCGGTAAATATCATCTTCAATTATAGGTAACTGTTCCTTTTCACATATTTTTATTATTTCTTTTCTTCGTTCTTGAGACATTAATGCCCCTGTTGGGTTTTGAAAACTAGGGATAGAGTATAAAATGTTTTTCTTTTGACTGTATTTAATACGTTTTAATAATTCGTTAGGTAAAATACCGTGATTATCCATACATATACCAGATAGATTTATATTTGCTGATTGAAATACATGAAGTGAATATAAGTAAGAAGGTTGTTCAAGTAAAACGGTTGATTCTCGATGTAAAAGACCAATTGATATTAATTGGAGTGCTTGTAATGCACCAGAGACAATTAATATAGAACTGGCTGAAGTATGTATTCCGAATGATTTGACGTATTTACTAATTGCTTCACGTAACGGCAAAAAACCTTTTTGTTCTTCGTATCCAAAATAATCTATTTCGTCACTTACGCTTTTCATAATAGACTGCATAGTTTCTAGCGGGAAAATTTGAGGCGCAAGTTCACCTTTACTAAGATGGATAAGTTCTTTATTTGCTTCTGCTTCATTGATTTCTCGTACCATTAACTTGCTAGGTTTGTGAATACCAGCTTTTACATAGTCACTCCAATCAGGCGGGGGATTCGTCGCTAATAATGACCATGTATTATTTGTTACAATTGTTCCTGCTCCAATTTTCCCTTGAATCAATCCATCTGCCATAAGTTCATCTAGCGCAGTTATTACAGTACTTCGATTTACATGAAATAATTTGGCTAACTGCCGTTGACTAGGAATCTTACTTCCAATAGGCCATTCTCCATTTTCAATTTTTTCTTTCATAAAGTTTACTATCTGCCGATACTTAGGCAGTTTTTTATTAGTTGTCATAAAAAAACTCCCTCGTTCACTTTACAAATGCCAAGTGGTTGGTTTTTACGATAAATAACTGGTTGAAGACATTGTAACAACTATTAAATATGATGAAAAGAAATAATTGGTAATTATAAAGTGGTTGGTTTGAAGGGGGAGAAAAAACATGAATTATAAAAAATGGGACTTTCGGATTATTTATGCTCATGCTTTTACGATTTTAATATGGGGGACTGCCTTTCCAGCAATTCGCATGGGGCTCGAATCTTATACACCTGAGCACCTTACTTTACTACGTTTATTAATTGCTTCATTTATTCTTCTGTTGTTTTCTTTTATATACAAGTTACGACTGCCGGACTTAAAGGATATCCCAGCAATTTTTATATTTGGTGCTTTAGGATTTACTGTTTATCACATTGCATTAAACTACGGCGAAAAAACAGTAAATGCTGGATCTGCAAGTTTAATTGTTTCAGTCACACCTATAGTAACGGCTATTTTTGCATCTGTTTTTTTGAATGAAAAAATGAAATTAAATGGTTGGATCGGTGGTGTAATTAGTTTTATAGGAATTGCTTTCATATCATTTAGTCAAGGAGATGCTATTCAATTGAATAGTGGAGGATTATTTATTTTATTAGCAGCGATTTCAGAAAGCTTATTTTTTGTTTTCCAAACTTCTTACTTGAAAAAGTATGGCTTCTTGCCATTTACTATATATACAATTTTATCTAGCACTGTATGTATGCTTATTTTCTCGCCGGGAGTGTATACAGAAATACTAGCAGCTCCTCTTGAAGTGAATATGAGTGTTATATATTTAGGTTTATTTCCAACAGTACTCCCATATATCGCATTGGCGTATATCATATCTCATTCTGGTGCTGCTGAGGCAACAAGTTCTCTATATTTAACTCCAGTAACTGCATGTTTTATTGCTTGGTTATGGTTAGGTGAAGTACCGACTTTTGTTTCAATAATTGGCGGGGGAATTACTATACTTGGAGTTTTAATTACTCATATAGCACTATCAAAAAAAGAAAAATATACAACTCTAGTAAATAATAAATCAATATAAACTCATTCCATAACCACTTTATTATACTTTCTTTTGTTGATAAATATAATATTTTGTATTTCAGTTAAATATTGTATGTTACATTTTATGTAGTAAGCATTTTAAAAGGAGATGACAACATAATGAATGGAAAAAGAAAAATTTTCACATGTATTTCTATTATAGGAATCGGACTAGCTAGTTTTTCTAATTCTAGTTTCGCAGCAAATGGAACGGACAATTCAGTACAAACTTCTATTCCCATAGTTAATCAACAAGTAGCTGCTGTAAAAGAAATGAAACCATTTCCCCAGCAAGTTAATTATGCAGGTGTTATAAAACCGAATCATGTTACACAGGAAAGTTTAAATGCTTCTGTAAGAAGTTACTACGATAATTGGAAAAAGAAATATTTGAAAAATGATTTATCTTCTTTACCTGGTGGTTATTACGTAAAAGGAGAGATTACGGGTGATGCTGATGGGTTTAAGCCACTTGGAACTTCAGAAGGTCAAGGGTATGGGATGATAATTACAGTATTAATGGCTGGTTATGATTCGAATGCTCAAAAAATCTATGACGGTTTATTTAAAACAGCAAGAACTTTTAAAAGCTCTCAAAATCCTAATTTAATGGGATGGGTTGTCGCAGATAGTAAAAAAGCACAAGGCCATTTTGATTCTGCTACTGATGGGGATTTAGATATTGCGTATTCTCTTCTTCTTGCTCATAAGCAGTGGGGATCAAATGGAACGGTTAATTATTTGAAAGAAGCACAAGACATGATTACAAAAGGTATTAAAGCTAGTAATGTTACAAATAATAATCGACTAAATTTAGGAGATTGGGACTCTAAAAGTTCACTTGATACGAGACCATCTGATTGGATGATGTCACACCTTAGAGCATTTTATGAATTTACAGGTGATAAAACTTGGCTTACTGTTATTAATAATTTGTACGATGTTTATACGCAATTTAGTAATAAGTACTCTCAAAATACAGGACTTATTTCAGATTTTGTTGTAAAAAACCCACCACAACCCGCACCTAAAGACTTCTTAGATGAGTCAGAATATACAAATGCATATTATTACAATGCTAGTCGGGTACCATTGAGAATTGTAATGGACTATGCGATGTATGGCGAGAAAAGAAGTAAAGTCATTTCTGATAAAGTCTCCTCATGGATTCAAAATAAAACGAATGGAAATCCTTCTAAAATTGTGGATGGTTATCAATTAAACGGATCCAATATTGGTAGTTATCCAACTGCTGTATTTGTTTCACCGTTTATTGCAGCAAGTATAACAAGTAGTAATAATCAAAAGTGGGTAAATAGCGGTTGGGATTGGATGAAGAATAAGAGAGAAAGCTATTTTAGTGATAGTTATAATTTATTAACTATGTTATTTATTACAGGAAATTGGTGGAAGCCTGTACCTGATGATAAAAAAACACAAAATATAATAAATGATGAAATGTATGAAGGATACGATAAATAATCAAATTTGAGAATAGTTACTTAGGACAAGGAATTAGCATATGCTAGTTCCTTTTTTATAACTTGTAAAACACTATCCATTTTAAACTTTGCATAGATATACTTGCTTTTTTCATATACATAGTTATTGATGAATCTATTTTTTTGAGGGGAGAGTATTTCTTGGAAAAAGTATTATTTTTCGGAGACCCAGGTATTGATGACTCATTTGCCATTATGTATGGTTTACTGCATCCCGAAATTGAAATCGTCGGTATTGTAACTGGATACGGAAATGTTGAGCATATACATGCTGCACATAATGCAGCGTATATTTTACAGTTAGCAAATAGACAAGACATTCCTGTCATTAGTGGTGCAACAAAACCACTTACAGAAGAAATTACTACGTACTACCCTGAAATTCACGGTTCAGAAGGATTAGGACCCATCCATGTTCCAGAAAGCGTATTATCTATTCCAATATACAATTTTGGTAGTATCGCTTCCATTCTTATAAAGTACGGAAAAGATTTAACGATTGTCGATGTAGGGAGATCTACCTCGTTAGCAATTGCTTTTAATTTATGGAGTGACCTGATGCTAAATATAAAAGGTATCTATTTCATGGGTGGCGTCTTTTTAGAAGTAGGAAATGTAACACCATTAGCGGAGGCAAACGTGTATGGTGATCCAATAGCAAGTAAAATTGTTTTCCATCAAGCAAAGAATTTATTAATATTCCCTTTAAATGTAACAAACAAAGCTGTATTAACACCAAATGTATTTAACTATATTCAAGCTAATACAAAGAATCCATTTCATATGATAATGAAACCAATGTATGATTACTATTTATCTGCATACCAAAAACTTAATCCATCTATCGAAGGGCCTTTGCTACATGATGTGGTTGCAATAAGTGGATTAGTAAATCCAAGTTTTTTTGAATTTGTGCATCGTACCGTACATGTAGATACATACGGAGAAACGAAAGGACAAACATTTGCTGATTTTCGCCTTAGCTCTATGTCTGAAGGAGCCCGTATAGCATTAGAAATAGATGAACAAAAATTCATTCAAGATTTTATAAAAATTATGTTATAAGTTGTTGTCGAAAAAGGGAATTATTTCACTACGTTGAATATAAACATACATCCTCTATATAAAGGAGCTTACAATATTGAATGTCCAGTTAAAGGTTGTTACGAGAGAAAATTGGGAAGAAGCATTAAAGCTACAAGTTAAAGGGAATCAATTGAAATTTGTTCCATCTGTAGCGGTTTCACTTGCTAAAGTATATATAAAACCGGATGGTGACAATGTAGAATACATACCATTTGCTATATATGATGGTGAACTTATAGTTGGCTTTATTATGCATGCTGTTGTAAGAGAGACATCGGATATGTATTGGATTAACGGATTTATTATTGATCAATCGCAGCAAGGAAATGGTTATGGAAAAGCAGCATTACAAGAAAGTATTGATATAATAAAAAATACTTTTAAATCGTGTAAAGAAATTAGATTAACCGTACATAAAGATAATATCTCTGCAAAGAAATTATATGAACGATATGGTTTCCAATCATTAGAACAGGAGTATGATGGTGAGCAAGTATATCGTTTATTCGTTTAACTATTATGAAGTAAAGGCGTGAAATGAAATATGCAATTTAATGAAGTGAAAATTGAAGTGTTTATTCCTGAAGAATATATTGAAACATTAAGGGGTGAATTAAATAAAATTGGAGCATGTAAAACGGGCGAATATGACCATTGTCTTTCTTATAGTTCAGTGAAAGGATATTGGAGAGCGTTAGACGAGGCATCTCCTTTTAATGGAGAAATTGGTCAAATATGCGAAGGACAAGAATGTAAAGTTGAAATAAAGTGTAAACGAGAACTTGTAAAAGATGCACTTGAAGTTATTAATGAAATTCATCCGTATGAAACACCTATGATTTATATTATACCTATACTAAATGAATATTTTGAGCAACTATAAATTGAATAATTAGGAGGAATATCAATTGAAAAGTAAATTTCATCATATTGTACGAGCAGTCATGATAAAAGATGAAAAATTATTAGTTGCTGAATATATTGGCCATCATTATTTCTTGCCAGGGGGCCATATTGAAATCGGAGAATCAGCAGAGAATGCATTAATAAGAGAGTTAAGAGAAGAACTTGGAGTAAACTGTAGTATACAACAATTTTTAGGAGTCATAGAAAATCAATGGCAAGATAAAGAAGTGCTTCATCATGAAATTAACCACATTTTTGAAGTAGAGTCACAAAATTTACATACAGACTTAACACCGAAATCTAGTGAGTCCCATTTAGCATTTCACTGGATACATTATAATAAAGAAGCCTTAAATCATTATGAAATCATGCCAATGCCTTTAGTGAAGGAATTACTAAAAAGAAAGTTAAGTGATGAACTACTAAATTGTTGGATTAGTAATTTTTAAATCACTTTATTTATAGTAAATACGTCCATCGAATGAATATAAAGAAAATAGGCTAAAAAACAAGGTACATCACCTAGTGTAAGTTCATATTTTGTTGATGTACGCATTTAGTCTATAGTCTTGTTTCTACTTTAATTACAAAAATTTATTAACTTTAATATTTGGACGGAATTTACATTAATAAATGGAGGGTTTTATAATGAATCAGTTTCAACAAGAACTACAATCATTAAACCTTAATGATTATCAAACTGGTAATGTTGTTTATTGGGATCAACTACAAAATCAATATCCATACTATTACATTCAAGACGATGCACGTCGTTGCGGTGGATGCGGAGGTTGTGGTGGTCGCTGTGGCGGATGTGGCGGCAGATGTGGTGGTTGTGCAGGTCGTTGCGGCGGATGTGTAGGGTGTGCAGGATGTTTCGGTTGCTTTAATTGCTGGAACTGGTGGATTATTTAGGTATAGAAAATCAAAACTATTTTACATGAAAGAAAGGTGTGAAAATTGTTTTGCACTTTTCTTTCATGCTGTAATTTCGATGTGTATTAAGGGGGAGTTATTTGTATACATATGATAAGTTGATTTCTTGGGTAGAGAATATAAAAGAAAAAAATCATAGTTCTGCAGCAGCACTTTGTATTATAAAAGATAATAAAATCGTACTAGAGCATTATAGTGGTTATCACTCAAATATATCTACAAACAAGAGAGTAACAGCATCTTCACAATTCAACGTTGCTTCTGCGAGAAAAAGTTATTTAGGTTTAATGGTAGCATATGCACTTTACGAAGGGAAAATAAAATCTATTGATGATGCAGCAATAAAATATTTTAGAGACTTTGATCCTGTATTGCTTGGTAAAACAACGATAAGACATTTAGTAACACATTCGCACGGATTAGAAGAAACGAATGACGGGACAATTTTTCGTGAATTTGAACCGGGACAAGCTTGGGCGTATAGAGATATTAATGTAAGAATGATGACACATCTGATTTATAAGCTATATAACAAAAGTTTTCCCGAATTGTTAAAGGAGCGTGTATTTGATCTAGCTAACTTTAAAGAAACAGGTTGGAGAATTCAGCAAGATGAAAATTTAGTTGAAGTTGTTAATGATCCAAATGAAGATGCAATTAGCGCAATTGGTACAGTAGATGACGGTACGGAAAAAAATCTGTTTGTTTCAGCTAGAGAATTTGCTTATTGGGGAAATCTTCATTTAAATCAAGGTGTATTAAACGGGAAACAAATTGTTCCAAAAAAAGTGATAGAAATTGCGACAAGTTTACAGAGTCCAACATTTACAAACAATGAACTACCACAAAACGGGGTATTTTGGTTCGTTCAAAATGAACCTGCGCTTTTAAGCGAGCTTGGTGAACGCGTTCCAAAAGGATCGTATCAAATATTAGGAATTACCGGACCGACTATATTAGTAATACCTGAATATAATGTAGTTGTTGCGAAAATGTATAATAAAAGATATAACTACGGCGGTGATAATTATTTATATTATTTACGTGAATTTAGCAATTTAGTCGCTGATACATTTCGTAACGGTAATAGGGCATAATTACTCCTATAATGAAAAAGGAGTGAAAAAAATGAAAGATAAAATGAATAAAAACAAAAAACAAAAAACAAAATATAAAAGATGTGAATACAGAACAAAATGCAATTTATAGCGATCCTAAAGATGCTGCTAATATGCAAACGGTACCGCAGCCGAAGGATTTTGATGAAATCGAATATTAATTTTTATCCATCCGACTATATGACGAATGAAAAATACATCTTAAGTCCCATCACATGACAGAAGTCTTTTGATATCATATATACATAAGCATTTGAAAATGTCTTATCTTAACAAAGCTTTCTTTAAGTAAATCTAATATAACCTGCAAAAAGACACTTCATAATGAAGTGTCTTTTTGTGTATTTGAACTTAATTTCCATTTTCCACACAGTATCTTGCTTTTTATGATGGTTATACTAACTGTGAAAATTCATGTCAAGATAAAAGAAGGGGACAGTTAGTATGAAACAAACTTCTATAAATCCGTTACTAATTGTTCTAGGTACAATTATTGTTCAAATTGGCCTTGGAACAATTTATACATGGAGTTTATTTAATCAACCCCTTGTTAGTAAGTTTGGATGGAACCTCAATTCAGTAGCGATAACTTTCTCCATAACAAGTTTTTCATTATCATTCTCAACCTTATTTGCAGGAAAGTTGCAGCAAAAATTAGGACTTCGTAAACTCATCGCTACTGCAGGGATTGTTCTGGGACTTGGTTTAATACTTAGTTCACAAGTTTCTTCCTTACCATTACTATATTTATTAGCTGGTGTTGTTGTTGGTTATGCAGATGGAACTGCTTATATTACATCACTATCTAATTTAATTAAATGGTTTCCAAATCGAAAAGGACTTATTTCTGGCATATCTGTTTCGGCATATGGAATGGGCAGCTTAATTTTCAGATATATAAACGGAAGTCTTATCGATAGTCTTGGTGTATCACAAGCATTTTTATATTGGGGGATTATCGTCCTACTTTTAGTATTAACCGGATCGTTCTTCTTACGTGAAGCAATTGTAAGTAATACTGTAACTGAGACATTACACAATGACTATACTCCTCGTGAAATGATGCGAACGAAACAAGTATATCTCTTGTTTTTCATGTTATTTACATCGTGTATGGGTGGACTATATTTAATCGGTATGGTAAAAGATATCGGAGTACAGCTCGTTGGACTTAGTGCAGCTACTGCTGCTAACGCCGTTGCAATGATTGCAATTTTTAATACGGTAGGTAGAATAGTTCTTGGAACGTTATCAGATAAAATTGGCCGAATGAAAATTGTTTCTGCAACGTTTATAATAATTGGATTGTCAGTCTTTACTTTAAGTTTCATTCCTCTAAATTACGGCATTTATTTCGCTTGCGTAGCAAGTGTTGCCTTCTGCTTTGGTGGTAACATTACAATATTCCCGGCCATTGTCGGAGATTTCTTCGGCTTAAAAAATCATAGTACAAATTACGGAATTGTTTACCAAGGTTTCGGATTTGGTGCGCTTGCAGGAGCATTCATCGGAGCACTACTTGGTGGGTTTCAACCAACCTTTATTATAATCGGTGTTTTAAGCGTTATTTCCTTCATTATTTCGATTTTAATCCGTCCACCAAAAGCAGAAAAGAAAAAAGAAACACAACATTTGTATCGGAAGATAGCTTAATTATAAAAAGAGTCCTCATATAGGGCTCTTTTTATATTGCAAAATATTTGATTTTCCCTTTTTAATAAATGTGTAGGAAGAAAAGAGTTACTTAATTCAAAATGAAATGATTTGAAAAGTAATAAAGTGATTTATTTCTCAACGAACGAAGTAGCAGATTAGTAAAATATTCATATTGTTTTATAAAGGTACTAAAATCATGTTATAAAACTACATTAACCACCTTTGTTATTAGACATGTAATTCATTTATATACCATTATTTTCTTATAAAGGTAGTTGGATTATATTGGTTACAACCATAATTTCTTCTTTTATGGCATTCATTTCAACAAATATGGATGACATTTTTATACTTCTTGTATTATTTTCACAAGTAAGGACAGGAGTAATTAAAAAAGAAGGTAGAGCTGTCCGGGAAAAAACTAAGGTGCAAGAACTTTATATTGTTATTGGACAATATTTGGGGTTTAGTGTAATTATTTTTCTAAGTATCATCGGTTCTTTAAGCTCTTTTTTCATTCCTGTTTCGTGGATCGGATTATTAGGATTCGTACCAATTTATATGGGAGTGAAAGGAATATTGTCACTTCGTTCTTATAAAAGGAATGAAGTCATTGATAATGTTTCTGGTTCAATATTTAAAGTAGCTTCGATTACATTAGCTAATGGAGCTGACAATAAAGCCGTACTACAGATAAAATGTAGTACGGCTTTTCTTTATTTTAGTGAAATGAAACAGTGCTCTACGACTATTAAGTTAGACAGGATATTACGATTATTAAATTGAATAGATACTTTAAAAGGAGTGTGCTACTTAAAATGAAAATAGTAAAACAATGGGTCCAAGAAGATAGTGATTACATAAGAGAAAAAGTAATTGAATATAACCAAAAACATATTTCGGATGAAGAGAAAAAGCCTTCAGAAAAAATTAGTTTTATAGTGAGAAATGAAAAGGAAGAAATTGTAGGCGGAATAACTGCAATTACATTTTGGCACCACGTACATGTCGATTTCCTTTGGGTTTCTGAAGAGTATAGACACGAAGGCTACGGAAGCAAGTTATTAAAGCTTATTGAAGAATTTGCAATTAAACAAGAGTGCAGGCTAATCAATTTAGATACTTTTAGCTTTCAGGCACCTGCGTTTTATAAAAAGCATGGATATAAAGTGATTGGAGTAAGTGAAGATCATCCGAAAGGACATAATCATTACTATTTAGAAAAACGTTTATAAAGTGTATATAGAATTAACGTTAGTATTTGGAATACAGATTTATCCTTTTGGATTATGCATTTAAAGGAGAATCTTGAGTGAATTCATATTTAGAGGCACTTCTAAAGCAAAAAAGATTGGATTGGATTAGAATAGTAGTGATGGGAAACTATTTTTTATAGCGAATATATTTAAAATAGGAATCTAAATGTGGACATTCAAATAAAGGGGGAAATTCTTATGAATTCATTTGTGAATGACAATTTTTATGAAATAAGAAAAAATCTATTCGAGGAAATTACGATGTTGAACGATGCGCAATTCAACAATAAGCCAGATAAGAATAAATGGAGTATAGCACAAGTATGTCATCACTTAGTTTTATTGGATAAAGTGGTTATAAAGGTTATTTCATCTGGCTTAAAAAAGATTGATAGTACCCTAAAAGAACGTCGAGAAATTCACTCTATATTACAAGATAGAGCGATAAAATTTGCAGCTCCAGAAATGATTGAACCAAGTTTAGAACTATTTGAAGTGCAGCAAATGGTTGATTTGTTAAACAAATCGAGAAAAGAATTAATGCGTTTCCTAAGTACAATAGAAGATGAATCTATATTAACGAAAAAATCAGTGATACATCCAGCTCTTGGAGAATTACTTCTTGATCAGTGGATAGAACTAATCTATTTGCATGAACAGCGTCATATAGAACAAATCAAAGAGATAAAATTACTTTGTGAAATTGGGAAGTAAAAAATCTTTGGCTATTAACAAAAAATACGGGTCTCATATGTATACTTTTAAAATTGATCTAAAGAAACGTTAATTTGGAATCCGTTTGTTATATAAGTTTAACCTCGTCTCAAAATAGGAGCGGGGTTTTTACTAATTGAGGAGTTATTCTGGCATTTTCATTTAGTATTAATTTAATCAATTTTTATTCTAATACTTCGGGAACTTACTATTAAACCGAGTTAATGATAGAATGATAAACAGACAGAAAATTCCCTTTATTAAAAACAGAGGAGGTACGTATGAAAAAAGTAAATGTTACATATGCACTTTTATACGATAAAACAAACGAAAAAATCTTAATGGTAAAAAACAAAGGGAAGAATGGTTCATATTACACGCTACCAGGTGGCGCAGTTAAACTGGGAGAAACGTTAGAAGAGGCAGTAATTCGGGAAGTGAAAGAAGAAACCGGACTCCATATAACTGTAAACGGCATTTGTTACATTAGCGAAGCTTTTTTCGAAGAGAGAGGACACCATGCAATTTTCTTTAATTTTTTAGGTGAAATAATTGACGGGGAGACAAATATAACAAGGCCAAAAGAAATTGAAGAGATTACTTGGATGGAATTACATAGAGCAGCACCACATTTACGTATACCAGAACACTTATTAAATATATTACAAAGGAAAGAAACAGTACCTTACTTTTTTAACGGAACAATCGTTCATCAATCTTCATAACATTATCATTTCATGTAAGGCGGGGGAAAAATGGAGTTTATCGTTAATCATAAACAGTTCACTCAAGCACTTTCAGAAGTAAGTAAAGCTATATCTACGAAAGCTATAATCCCTATATTATCTGGCATAAAAATAACTGCAGATCAATCTGGAATTACTTTAATCGCAAGTAATTCAAATATTTTCATCGAAAAATTCATCCCTAGTTCCAACGAAGACGACCAAATTACAACTATAGTAAAAGCAGGAACTATAGTTGCACCTGCAAAATATTTTATTGAAATTATAAAGAAAATGCCAAGTGATGTATCAATAAAAAGTAAGGATGAGCAAATCATTGCGATACAGTCAGAAGAAATTACATTAAACTTAAATGGACTTCCAGCATATGAGTTTCCGAATGTACCACTTATAGACGGTCATACCAAAATACAAGTGGAAACAGAACAATTGATTGAAGTGTTTAAACAAACAGCCTTTGCAGTAGCTAAAAATGAATCTAGACCTGTTCTTACCGGTGTTCATTTAGAGTTAGATCATAATAAATTAATTTGCGTAGCAACTGATTCACATAGACTTGCTATACGCGAAACAATGATATCTACAGATGTGAAAGCAAGTTGTATTGTACCAAGTGCAACTATTAGTGAACTGCTAAAATTAATGAGTAGTAATTTGGAATTCGTATATATCTATCTTTCAGAAAGTCACATTATTTTTACATTCGGCACTACTACATTATATTCAAGACTAATTGAAGGGAAATATCCTAATATTTCTAGTTTAATTCCAAATGATTTTCAAACAGTCATTAACATAGATAGAAAAAAGATTTTACAAGGTGTAGATCGATCAAACTTATTAGCAAGTGAATGGGCAAATAACAATGTCAACTTAGAAATCATAAACGAATCCACAATTAAAATTTCTTCTAACGCTTCTCAGATTGGAAAAATATCCGAGACACAACAGATAGATGCGATTCAAGGTGAAAAACAATTAAATATATCTTTCGATGGACGATTTATGATAGATGCTTTAAGGGCGATAAAAGAAGAAACGGTTACGTTAAGCTTCAGCGGTTCTATGAGACCGATATTAATTGAAGCAGGGACACCATCTGCTGCAGTACATCTTATATCTCCAGTAAGAGCTTATTAATAACAAGGGAAGGAATCACATTATGTACAAGCACACTTTATGTTTTATAAAGAGAAATGAAGAGATACTTATGTTAAATAGAGAATATGACCCTGTAAAAGGATTGTGGAACGGGGTAGGTGGAAAGATAGAAAAGGGAGAAACACCTTTAGAAAATGCGATTCGTGAAATAAAAGAAGAGACTAATATAGAAGTTACGCATGAACAAATTCAGTTTAAAGGCATTATTATGTGGGAGGACTCATCTTACTCTGGTGGTATGTATGTTTATTTAGTAGAGCTACATAATGAATTTACATATCACACTCCCAAAAAAGTATCAGAAGGAATTTTAGATTGGAAAGAGATTTCTTGGATTCTAAGTGACTATAATTACGGCGTAGGAGAGATGATACCTAAATTTTTACCGGATTTACTCCACAATGAATTAATATTAGAGCACAATTTTGTTTTATCTAATCATAAATTAATAGATTATAGGAATGCAGAATTGATTAAGCAGAATAGTTCTATAGATAACGTAATTCAATTGTAAAAAGAAGGAATTCACCTCAAAGTAGAGTTTCAGATAGCAAAAAGGCAAACATAGTGAGATAAACTTAAATACGAAAAAAGAGCGAATCACTTATAAGAAGGTTCGCTCTTTTTTATTTAAAATTAAATTTCTCGCCACCATGCTGATGAAGGATAGTCTGTAGATTTTAACGTAATAGATTCACCAATTTGTGGAGTTGCAATATTAACTCCTAAACGCTTTGCTTCTTTCGTAACTCGTTCAATTGGATCACTCCATTCATGTAATGCCAATGTAAAAGCACCCCAATGAATCGGAAGAAGTAGATCTCCTTTCACGTCAATATGAGCTTGAACCGTTTCTTCAGGTAACATATGAATAGCAGACCATCTTGTATCGTATTGCCCGCATTCCATTAAAGTAAGATCGAACGGACCGTATTTATTTCCAATTTCCTTAAAGTGAGGAGCATACCCGCTATCACCACTAAAGAAAACTTTAGTATCTCGACCAAGAATAAGCCATGAACACCATAACGAACAATCTCTATCTGTCATACTCCGTCCAGAGAAATGCCTTGCAGGTGCACAAACTAACTTTATATTATCAAACGCAATTTCGTCCCACCAATTATGCTCACTAATTTTACTAGGTGAAACACCCCATTTCATTAAATATTGCGCAACTCCAGTTGGAACATAAAAGTGCTTTGCACGATCTTTTAACAGCATAATACTCTTGTAATTCAAATGGTCATAGTGATTATGAGAAATGATAATTGCATCAATTTCTTGAAAATCTTCACGTTCTAAAGAAAAAGCACCACTATAACGTTTACTATTAAACAGAGGAAATGGGGAAGAGGCATCTCCAAACATCGGGTCTAATAACAATTTTTTACCTTCAATTTTCAAAAGAGAAGCAGAGTGCCCAAACCATGTCACACCCTCTAAAGACTCATTATTTTTATTCGATAAAACAATAGGTAAATTTTTTACAGGACGCAGCTTTGTTTTCATTTTAAAGTAATCAGTCATTAAACCGATAATATCTTTCGGTTTAAAACTTACATCAGTATGAATTTGATTCATATATTTCTTTTTCATTCGTTCTCCTTTTTACGTTTAACAATATACGTATGTTGTTATTGTAGCTAATTGTAGTTTAAACGAAATTATATTACCTTTCATCTTAAATGCATTACATTTCATAAATTCGTCAAATTCATTATTCTTATATAAAAAATGTAAATTAAACAGCAGCAGATGAAACTAATATGAAGTAAATGTAAATTGTTTTAATTTAGTAAATTCATTTTTATATGCAACAAAGAACATATGTTTCATTGTATGTTATAGAAGAAAGTAAGTCTCTATTTAAGTGTAGGAAGGAGAGGATGTAAGTGCAAATAGAGAGAAAAAAGAAATCAAAATGTAAACTATCAAAATCTGAAATAACGCAGCTATATGCAGAAGGAAAGAGTACCTCAGAAATAGCTACGCTTGCCAATGTGTCTGCTAGGTATATTCGTATGGTTTTAACAGACAATAACGTTCCAAGGCGTGCTATAGGGAGTTGGAAGAGAAAGTATGACATAACAGAAGATTATTTTAAAACGTGGTCAAATAACATGGCTTATATATTAGGGTTTATAGCAGCAGATGGTGTTATACAGAAAGAAAATCAATGTGTCAGTATATCTCAAAAAGAAAATTCCATTTTAGAAGATATAAAACAAGAACTAAACACCAACCAGCCACTATATCAAAACAAAAAAACAGGCGTATATATGCTAAACATAAATAGCAAAACAATAAAAGACGATTTAATGAACATTCACGGAATTAAGCCATGTAAATCTTTTAACATTGTATTTCCTTTTGTACCAGAAGAATATTTACATCACTTTGTTCGTGGGTATTTTGATGGGGATGGTTACGTCAATTATAAAACTTATACAGTTAGTTTCGTAGGTGGATCATATAACTTTATGAACTCTTTACATCAAATTCTTCAAAATCACGATTTACGAGCCGATTTACTAAATCAAAACAAACATTATCGAGTCATTTTATCCGGAAGAAAATCAATACAACTATTTTCAAATTGGATTTATAAAGACAAAGATATTTATTTGCATAGAAAATATGAAGTGTTTCAGAAAGAAAGTCTAAGTTTAGACCAAGTACAAGATCGAAAACTAAAACAAACTCAAACTGCCGTTAAACAAAGAAAACAAAATTTCCTTAAAGAATATGTGAAAAATAAATGCAATGCTAAAACTTGTTCAAATTTAGAAATAAGCGAATCGACTTTTAAACGTTGGTTAAAAAATGATAATCAATTTAAAAGAGAGTATGAAGAGATTAATTTGACAAGTTCCACTAGCGATAACTAAATATAAAACTCTAGAAAACCTTAGTATAGGTATGAAGATAGCTATACTAAGGTTTTTAATTTGAAATCATTAAAGGATTCTTAGTTTTATTTATGGAACATAATAAATACATAGATTTTACAATTAATTTACTAAAAAAGGAGAGAGACACCATGCAAAAGAAATTTATCAATCCAGAAACGATGCCACCAACTTTTGGATACTCGCATGTAGTCGAAATTAGTAACGCAAAACGAACAATTTACATATCTGGACAAGTAGCGATTAACACTGATGGTCAAATAGTTGGCGTTAGTGATTTAGCTACACAAACGCGACAAGTATTCGAAAACATTAAAAGTGCATTAGAAACTTTGGAATTACAATTTAATGATGTAGTAAAATTAACATTTTTCCTAACAGATATTTCTCAAATGGCCATTGTTAGAGATATACGAGATGAATACATTGATACTAAAAATCCACCAGCAAGTTCAGCTGTAGAAGTTAGAAAGTTAATTAACGATAACTTATTAATTGAAATCGAAGCAATTGCTGTAGCAAACTAATTTTAAAAACTTATTATTAATAATTTATCCATGCAATTCGTTTAATGTGTTCAATTAAAACGAATTGCGTTTTTTATTGTCTTAAATATAATTTTTATCTGGAGACATTATCATCAACAACTTATAAAACAACAAAAAAACAAATAACTA
Organism: Bacillus sp. RC251; assembly: GCF_044908765.1. NCBI lineage: Bacteria > Bacillati > Bacillota > Bacilli > Caryophanales > Bacillaceae > Bacillus > Bacillus sp. RC251. Next base: position 1,692,239 of record NZ_JBIYDP010000001.1, read on the forward strand.
AACAATTCATCACACAGAATGATTTAAAAGAAAAAGGGGAGGCTAACCACCAAAACTAACTTATAATAAGTTTATTACTTTTTACTAGTTAACATAATATATATTATAGGCAGTTATAGAAACAAAGTAATATCAGGTATCAAAAACCAAGTAAACTATACTTAATGAGACGAAACGGAGATTTTTAATGAGATTTACATAAAATCGTATGTAAACGAATTTCTACAGTTTTTATCATTCTTTTTGTTATAAATCCATCACAGCAAATTCAAATCAATAATCCATTAAGAATTATCAAATCAAAAATGTTTTTGATCGGCAAGAAATTTTTATACAGAAAAATTATTTCTATACAAAATATAAATTAGTAATTTTATTTTATGTTTTACTTAATGAATTTATTGCTATTTGCACGCGTTTTATAACTTTGTATGATTTGCTGTTATTTACGCTTGACTTTCATTACACTCATCGCTTTTTATTCTAGTTAACATAACGTTTATTTTTAACATAAAAAAATCTCCCTCACCTTTAGGAAGATTTTTTAGATTGCTAGAATTTCATTTATATATTTTTAATAACAATCCCAATTGTAAATAACATTGGAAAAATCTAGATTTATTAAATCATCTTTCTTTATAAAGAAATTAGCAACACCAGAATCTCCCCACATAATATTTAATGAATCATCTGTATCAATTTGCAACAATAACATGTCATGTTGCTGGTATTTTTCTTCCCATTCCCTTGGATCTGTCTGTGTGAAAAATGGATAACCACCAATTTTATGTCCTTGATCTTTACATAAATCACCATACAGTTCGCCTAATTCAGTATGATTTTCTTCATCAACAATTTCTTCCCAATCAATTTCCTCACTAAACATCTTTTCAAATCGATAATCCCTTGATGTTACTGGTTGATAACCTAATTCAAACTTTAATTTCGCTGCTTCAGGAATGATAAAGTCCTCTAATTCTGAAGTGTTTAAATAACTAAAATCAGTAATTACCTTATTTAAATCTTCTATAATTGTCGAATGATACATAATTCGAAAGTCTTTTTGGATTGTTGGATGATCAAAATCTGCTCCGTAAAGTTCATCTTCAGCACTTACGAAAAACTGTAGCATACCCTTTTGAGGCATATATTCAACATGGGGCATTTCTTCAAAGTTTAGCTGCGCAAGTAACATCATAGGTTGTCCATTTGAATCTTTAGGATGCTCTTGATCGATAGGTAAATACGGATAACCACCAAACTTACTCTCAAAAAGCGTTGTCTCTGCTTTCGCTCCAGACACTTTAATATACGGCTTCACACTTTCTTCTAAAATAGTACGATACTGCTCTAGTTCTTTCGGAATTTGAAACTGATACGTATTCTTCATTACATTTGCCTCCCTTTAATAATGAATTGAAAATGCCGTACTTAATTATATAGCAAAAGATAGCTTCATTGAAAATTGTTAAAAATCCGTTTTCACCCTCGTTTTTTGCGCACTTGGTGGACAAAGTAGATTATGTTCTAAAACCTTTTTATTAATAGTTCGAATTAAATCCGCTGCTTCTGTAGTATTTGTATTTTCTTTTAGCTTTTCTTTTAAATCATCAATTTCCTTTGAAAGCTCAATCCACCTAGGTAAAACATGATTATTCTTTAACGTTCTATAAAGTTGCTTTTCAGGATTGTAAGAAAGATCATTATCAAGATTAAGAGGCTTCCCTTTACCGGGTAAATTATCAAAAGACCCTTTCTTTTCTGCTTCTTTCACGATAGAACTAATATGATCCTCATACGTATAAGACCAAACTTTCTCATCTTTTACTAATATCTCTTGCTTTTTTAGTTTTTTATCTAGTTCTTCTTGATTCATAGAATCTCTCCCCTTTATATTTTATAGAAGTGTTTTTGTAGATTTCAATGCTTTCAACCCATCAAATAACTTTTCTCGCCACCAAACACTGTCATGACCGCCTTGAAACTCTTCATAAGTAATTTGGTATCGCTTTTCTTTTAAAGCTTTATACAGGCATCTATTGGCCGTTAAAAGAGGTTTGTTTTCAATTTCTCCTGCTGCAATATAAAAATGAGGTTGAGTCACATTTAGATCTATAGATGAAATTTGATTTTCAATCCAAGGAATTTGATTTTCATAACCATCCTTTTTCCAATGCACGGATCCAGACATTGACAACACGTTTCCGAAAACATGTGGATTTTGAAGCGCTGCATAAAAAGCTGCTAAGCCACCAAGACTGAAACCGGCAATTGTTGTATGTTTCGCTTCTTGATGCACACGATACTTAGCGTGAATCCACGAAAGTAATTCCTCCGTTAAAAATGTATTCATTTTATCGTTATAAGTTAGCTCTTCTAGCCGATCAACAGGATCTATAGCAACAGCAATACAAGATGAGATTTCTTTTGCGTGAATTAAATAATTGAGTGTTTTTGCGATTGAAAGGTTATTAATGAATGAATTTCCATCAAACACAATGAGAAGATCTTGAAGATGTGAAGTGTGCGAATAGTCATGAGGCGTATAAATATGAATTTTACGTGTGTTATTTAAAATCGTACTATGAAAAGAATATGTTTCAATTTTTCCGGATGGATAATGATCTGAAGGAAAACGACTGCTATACTGCACTTCCATCCCTATACTTAACACTGATGCTTTATTAGCACCTTCTCCAAATGTATTTCCATTAAATCGGTCTAGTTCGTACTGTTCACTACGCTTTATCCAATCATTTTCGAAAAAATCGTTTACTGAAAAATAGTAAGTTGAAATAAAACTCTTATCCGTCCTAAACGTTTCATACCATATATCTGTCTGTAACAACCTTTTTAATTGATTTACAGACAGATCCCAACCAGGAAAACTACCGAATACATAAACATTTTCAGTTTTTTGGTCTCCTAACCATATATACGTTATAAGCTTATACTTATTATCTACAGGACATTGTTCTATTAGTGGCGTATTATTCGACTTTATTTCATGTAAAAAAGTATAAAAAGCTGTCTCATTTCCATTCTTTAATTGATTATTAAGCTCCTCTAACTTAGGACTAATTACTGAAGTCACCCATCTTCCTCCTTTGTATTTCTTTTCACTAGATTGCTTTTATAAAAATTAGGATTAGGATGATATGTATTTAGATCAGTTATTTATTAATGAGTTATTTATTAGAAAGTTTATCAATTGCCTGAATAGAAAGTTCCAATGCTTTTATCCGTCTTGTTAAAAGTGTTCTTTGCGGACTACCAACTTTAGACTTATCATAAGCCCTCTCAATTGATGGAAGTAAACCAGCAAGGACATTACGAGCTTCTGCTAACTCTTCTTGACTATACTGGTGACTTTCTTGATTCCAAACGTTTTCTAGTACTGCTAACCCTACACAAACGGCTTTAAGTCGTTTTTTCACTAATGTAGTATTTGCACCTTTTTGAGTCATTTGTGATAGTGCATTTTCAAGTTTACGAATAGTCGATTGTAAAGATGTTATTGATTCTGATTTACCTATATTTGATACGTTTTCCATTTTACTGTTGTTCCTCCTGGCTTAACTTATTTAATACTGGATATAATAAGTACTTGATTTCACTCGAAATATTTTATCATAAATAACAAACGATATTCGAGTTGGACAATCCATTATAGGAAAACAATCGCTAAATGCCTCTCCTCTCTTACTTCATTCTATAACTACTTCTTTCTGCACATTAAAATTCCTATATAAGCAAGGTATAAATATTGTCTTTTTTATGAACAAAAAACGCACAAGCAGCATAACTTATCCGTTTTAATTTTTATTCAGTAAAATAATATAGTAATAGTTTTCGCGCTTTCTCATAATTAATGAAATCTCTATACAAAACGGGATACTTCACAATTTCTGTTTCTATAGAACGATATTGCGTAAACCGTTCAAAAAACGATTTCCTTAACCACTTTATTTGCTGAAACGTAATGTTCTGTTCGTTTCCATTTAGTACAGAACTTAAAGTACCTGCTGTATGCATCCAATAATGATTAAAATCAGCGTTTATACAGTCATCATCTGAAAATTTACTTTTTAAGTCTCGTTGCAATTTTCCTGTAGCACGATACGGAAACGGTTTATGCAGCAGACTATGCATTTTCTGCAATTCATTAAAAATAACCATTTTACCTAATAGCAACTTTCCTCCCCTTTATTTCTCTATCCAACTTAATAATTTTTCATAATGATATTGAGCATCTTTATAGCCAAGATTATATAAAATAACTAGCTTTTCTTTATTTCTTTCTATTCCGTTTATAGGAATTTGTGAGCTAGGCTGAATTACATAAAAATTATCTTTCTGTTCGTTGCCATTCATATAAGTTACGGTTTCATTATAATAACGATAATGTTCTACTAAATGTTCTGCGATTTTCGGATATTTACTATATAAAATTTTAGCCAGACCAGAAAATTTATTCCGCTGTTTCTCATATCCTTCTGGCTTTGTCATAATCACGACGTTCTTTTGATAACCATCAGTTTGGGCTTTTAAAACCGGTATAGGATCTATAATCCCTCCATCTAGCAATTTTCGATTATCGTATTCTACAGCAGGTGCTATAAAGGGGACCGAGCTTGATGCACGAATGATTTTTAAAATATCATTGCCATGTTCTATTTTATTGTAATAAACTGCTTTTCCTAAATTACAATCCGTCGTTCCTATAACAAACTGTTCATTTGAGTTTAAAAAAGTTTGAAAATCAAATGGTACAATTTTATTCGGTACTTCATCAAATAGAAAATCCATTCCAAATAACTCACGTTTTCGAATCAAATTTCGATAAGATATATAACGGTGATCTGATACTAACTCTGTATTTACTTTTTTATTCCTTCCTTTTTGACGTGATAAATAAGTTACGCCCATACATGCACCAGCGGATACGCCAACTACATAAGGAAAGTATAAGTTCTTTTCCATAAAATATTCGAGTACGCCTGCAGTATATAAACCTTTCATTCCTCCACCTTCTAATACTAAACCGATATTTTTCATAGTATATCCCTCTGCTTCTTTTTTCTTACTTATATATTAGCATAAGATATTAAGATGAGATTATATAAAAGGGTTACGACAATAGCCAGAAACTGCTAATGTAATATCATAACTTCACACCGAGTTGCATGGTACAATATAAGTAACACATTCCACAAATAATGGAGGAGGAATTTCCTATGGGTTTATTTAGCGGTATTTTAGGAAATGCATCAAATGCGAGTACAGAAAGTGTAGAACGTGATTTAGAGAAGATTATGTTAGACGATGAGAAAGTTGAACATGCTTATAAATTAATTCGTGATTTAATCGTATTTACAAATCGTCGTCTTATTTTAGTAGATAAACAAGGGATATCAGGTAAAAAAACAGAGTATCATTCTATTCCTTATAAAAGCATTACACAATTTAGCATTGAAACAGCTGGGCATTTTGATTTAGACGCTGAGCTTAAAATTTGGGTATCTAGTTTGAGTACACCAATTACGAAAGAATTTAAAGGTGACGATAGTGTTTTAAGCATTCAAAAAGCGTTAGTAACATATACGACGAAATAATTCTTTTTGTATATTTATTCAGTTATAAAATTACTAACCCGAGTATTTTGGAAGAACATGCATAATTTTTGTATATTTAATCTCAAATAACAGAAAAAGGTAAAGCGTATTTCAAATACTTTACCTTTCTTTTTTGTAATAAATAAGTGTAGTTTTATCATTTAATTTCTTTATTACTTCTGTTCTTTTATACCCCATTTTTTCATATAGAAAACAATTTCTTTCTTCTTCTAAAATTGTAGCAAGTTCAAAGCTCCGTGCTTCTAAAAACATCTCTTCAATTAATTTAAGTACCTTCTGAGCGATTCCTTTCCCTTGATAGTTTGGATGAATGAACATTGGACTAATCCAAAATTTATATGGTATTTCTTTTTTGGAAATGCATATCGCTCCAACAAGGTTAGAATCTATTATCATTTTATAATAGTTACTGCTGGGATTATTTATCCTTAAAATCGTTTTTTCAATAGATTCATTTGCTGGATTTGTTTCATAGTCTTTATATTTATTTAATAAAGGGTTAAACGAGTCTATTTGCATTTGAAATACAGCTGCAGCATCATTTTCTGTCGCCTTCTCTAAAGTAATATCCATGTTACCAATTTAGTCGATTTCTTAATGAAGTTATATGCGCTGTATGATGACGTCCATGCCATGCATATAGTCCAATTGCAGCAGCAAGTTTTGTTTCACCAGTATCTGGATGGTTAAATGTCTTTTCTAGATCTTGTAGTTCTAGAGAATATAAAAGGTTAACCCATCTTTTATGTAACGATTCTAGCATTACTAGTGAAACATCTACTGGTAATTTAGAATCAGGCAGTTCTGCCCACTTCTCTTCTTTATATGGTTTAATAGTAGGATTCTTTTCTGTTAGTGCTAATTTAAAGCGTATGTAGCTATTCATATGGCTATCAACAACGTGATGAACTACTTGACGAACCGTCCATCCACCAACTCGATATGGTGTGTCTAACTGCTTCTGATCTAAATCTTTAATTGCTTTTGCTAGTTCATTAGGTAAATCTTCAATTTCCTGAATCCATGTATCAATCATTTCTTCAGTTATAGGACGTTTGTATGTAAATTGCCCAATTGGATAACGTAAATCATTCATGTATAAGTCCCCCTTAATATAAGCGCGAAGTATTTCTCCATATATAATGTACAAAATTCACATGTTCTCCATTTAATTCTACAGAATTTGTATCTGCTTCGTCTTGATAAGAAGAAAACCCGCTTTTTTCTAATACGATTTGTGATGCGAGATTATTAGTAGTCGTTTTAGCATGAATCTCATTAATTTTATTACTTTTCGCTACGTCTAAAACTAATTTTACAGCTGTTGTTGCAACTCCTTTTTTAGTAAACTTTTCTCCGACTCGATATCCTAGCGAACTGCTTCGAGTTTCTGTATCAATAGCTACTAAATTTATTCGTCCTACAATTTCTTTTTCTTCATTACGAATTAAATAAAAATAAGAATCTCCATCCGCCTGTTCTATTAATAAATCGTCTAGTAGTTTTTGGAAATATTCAAAATCGAAATATTGCGAGCCACGATTTGGTACCATTCTTTCAAAAAAAGATTTATTCATAAGTTCAAACGTAAATAAATCTTTAGCATCGTGTTTCTTTAATTGTTCTATGTATATTTTCATTTCGATTACTCCTTCTATATTTACTAACTGTTATATATTCTTTTTCAATCAATTAATTTCCTTCTATTTCTTTCGCTTCAGTAATACAGCAAATAGCACTTTGGGATGAAATAGGTGCAATGGACTACGAATTAAATTCATCACTCTTACTAATCGAATATAAACGTCAGAGTCAGTTGCAGATAGTTCATATATTTGTTTCGTATACCATAGCTGAAATTTTTGCTTTATCGATAATTTTCTTGTTAGCTGAGGATGACGTGATATTTCCGTTGTAGTCATTTCCCAAGGAGTTTGTATGATATGAGCGGTCTTTTTATAAAATCGCTGTGTAAATGTTTTATCAAGCTTTTGTCTCTTTTGCAAAAGTAACTGCAATTGGTGAGCTTCCATAGCTGCAACTGAAACACCTTGCCCAAAAACAGGATCAAAACGACAATGTGCATCCCCAACTACTAACAACCCTTCTGGTAAATGATTAACTAAATCAAATCGCCGACGTACTTGATAAGGAATTTTGTAAGTTTTGATATGTGAAATTGCCTCAGCTTTATTTAGAAAATCTGTCACATTAGAAATTGATAGGTTTTCAGCAAAATCATAAAACTCATCATCTGTTTGTGGTGCTTTCTCATTTGCATATCCGCTGAAAGTAACAAAATAGCGATTATCCTCAATCGTTTGAATAAGAACACCATACGGATTGTCAGGGAAACTTGGAGACATTAGCATATTACAACAGTCTAATTTCTCATTTTCATTGAGTTTAAACATTCTAGTTGCGTAAAACAAATCAATGCGCACTTTCTCTTCTTGCACTTCAATATTGTATTCACGTAACCACGCTATACTTTTTGAACCGAATCCACTTGCATCAACCACAATATCTGCTTGAATTTCTTCTTGTGTGTCAGTCTCTAAACATTTTGCTTTTACTCCACATACTTTGTTAAGTTTTCCATCTATTAATAACCCTTCAATCAATGTCTCATATTTAATAGTAATATTAGAAACCTGATTTATTCGTTTTTGAATATGCCATTCAAGCAAAAATCTACTTTGTTGAATCATATGTACTTCTCCTGTGAATGGTTGTTTCCATAAACCAAATTGATGCCATTTTAAATCACGAGTAAAGTTATTTACGATACTACCTGCTTCAATTAGTTCATTAGTGATAGTAGGAAACAATTCTTCAATAGCTCTTTCTCCACCTTTTAATAACACATGAGGATGATTACTTTGTGGAACTCTTTTTCTTGAAGATATTCCATCCCATCTTTCACCGGCTTCTATAATGATTACTTCTTTAAAAGCAGTTGATAATGCTTTTGCTACGAGTTTTCCTGCGATACTGCCGCCAATAACGATAGCTTTATTAAACATATTTTCCCCCTTAATAAAAAGAGATCCTGTCTTTTATGAATGAAACAGGATCTTAAACTAATTAACTTCTTTACCATTATAATTAAAATACATGAGTATATTGCAACGTTAAAATTAAAATGCCTAATCCCCATACGTAATACGCGAATACTTTTAAGGAGTGACGTTTTAAATATTGAATCATCCATGAAACGGCTATATAACCGAAAAACGCTGCTGATAATGTGCCGACGATTAAAGATGTACTAGAAATAGATTCTGCTTTCCCTTGATAAACATCTGCTAATTGCAAAATGATAGCTCCGACAATGGCTGGCGTTGATAATAAAAAAGAAAAGTAAGCAGCAGTTTCGCGGTCTAACTTCCTCCATAATGCAGCAACAATTGTCATACCAGAACGAGAAATTGCTGGGAAAATAGCAGCCGCTTGAAATGAACCAATGATAAATGCATCTTTATATGTAATGTCGTCCATTTTTTTACGACCATTCTTTTGTTTATCGGCCATATATAGAAAGAATCCTGTCACTAAAAACTCCCATCCAATCGTAATACCTGTTTTTGAAATATCCTCAAAAAAGTCTTTAAATAACAATCCGATTACAACTGCGGGTATCGTCCCGACAATAAGTAGTAGCATTAGTTTCGAAAATGGATTTTTAATTAAATATATAAATTCTTTTTTGTAATAAATAAACACTGCAAGTAAAGTTCCAATATGGAGCATCGTATCTAAAAATAATCCCGCTTCATCTAGTTGAAACAAATGCCTCCCTAAATAAAGATGACCTGTACTACTTATCGGTAAAAACTCTGTTAAACCTTGTATGATCCCTAATATAAAAGCTTCTAACCAATTCATGATGGTCCCCTTTCTCGTTTGCTTGTACCAATATATGAAGGTTAAATTTTCGATATGAAAAAAACTATATTTCTCTATGAATTTACTTTTATTTTATAGATATATATGTAAAAAGAGATAAGGAGGGTTACTATGTGGCAACATACGAAATTCGGTAATGTATTACTGTGGGCAGGACCTATCCTTGTGTTTATAGGGTTATGTATGACAAATGTTATTTCTGATATTCCTTTCTTTGAGGGAAAACATAAATCAATTGGCATTGTACTTATATGTATAGGTGTATGCTGTTTTATTGTTGCTAATCATTTAAAAAAAGGAGAAAAATATGAGGACTAAATTTAAATAAAAAACAATCCCAGTATATGCGCTAGGATTGTTTTTTTATTACTTATTTATAGAATACTTTATCAACGTTATATTTTGCTTTATATTCATTAATAATGTAAGTTTCGTAAATTTCTCTTTCTGTTGGATCTTCTACGATACATGCATCAATGCGGTATACTTCATCACGGTGATTTTTAATTGGTGAAACATTGTCTTCAAAATGCTTCTTAATACGTTGTCTAATTTTACGAGCTTTACCTACGAAAAGAAGTTCGTCATTAATATTGTAAAACATAAAAATGCCGCCTTTATCTCTAGGAAACAAGTGGAAATCGATAAATCCATTAATTGGAGTAATTATTGGCTCGTCTCCTTTAATAACTTGTTTACGTTCAGTAATTGAAACATCAGCTTCAGGAATATTAATTTTAATCAAGTTCATTCACGTCCTCTTTTATTATAAAGATAAATAATAGCATACATATGTAAGAAAAGCTACGTTCAGAGGCATATTTCATTTTATAATTCAAATATTATAGGAGTATCATGTAAACTCTTCTTCCAAATCATATGATCGCTTGATTCTCCCCAATACTCTTTCAGTACATAACTAGGTTCTCCAAACTTCTTCGTCCATATACTTTGCGCTTTTTTGTATCCACTATCTAAACAGTATTCTGTTATTCCTCTGCTAAGTAACGTAATATACATTGCATGTAGCAATAAATTGCCTATGCCATTTCGTTGATATTCAGGTAGTACAAATACAGTTCCTATTTCATATAAATCTTTAAACACACCACCTGTACAACTATTAATCAATGTACTCGCTGGGCCGATTTCAATTGTTCCAATGATTTTATCGTTACTTATATCAATTGCTAATAAAAAGTAACGACTTTCTCCATTACTCTCCAAATCATTTTTCAAATATTGTTTTTTCGTGTTAATTTCATTTTTTATGTCATCTAATAATTGTGATAACCCTTCATTTTTAAATGTATCAGTAATAACAAGACGAAAAAACATATTCAGTTCATCTACATCATCCGAATTTGGTCTTCTAATTTTAACGTTATACACGACTTGAATCTCCAATCTTTAAAAATATATGAGAAATTGTTAAGACCATGCTTTATATACTCTATTCAACATTATTTTACAAATGCCTGCATAGATCCAGCAGTATAGAAAGCTCAGAATAAATATTAATAGAATAATTTTTATATCCAAAGTTGTATGAACAGTAGGACCTAATACAGGAAATCGAAAGATATCAAGTACAATCATAATACCTAGAAGTAGACATATTGCTGAAAAGGAAACAATCCAAATCCTTCTCTTGAATTGTATAAAGGATACTCCTAACGCTATACCTAATAAACCTGTAGTAAAAGGAAAGACAATTAGTTCGCTTGGCTCAATAATAAATAATAGGAGAATAGTAAGAATGTAAGAAAGTATTCCCGTGCGAGTAGAATAACAAATAGCGAAAAATATAGGCAGCGTCGCAAAAGGACTAATAAATAAGCCTATACCAGGGATTAGGTTCCCGGCAGATTGAAAAATAGCAGCAAGTGAACCGAGTAACGCTGTAATGACTAACCTCTTTGCTGGCGTCATCTTTCTTTTATGAACAAAATTCGCATCATGCGCGATCATCGGTTGATACCAATAGTTTCTAAATTGATTCATCAAAATCCCCCTAAAGATATCTAATTATACAGTGGACGATTATATAATGAATAATTCCGAGAGTGTCTATCATATTAAGGAACGATTTCAAAAATAGTACCTTTGTTCAAATCAGTTACTTTCATAGAACCGTAAACTCCTAAATATAATCTAGTTTGATCCAAATTTGTTCCTAAACTCATAAAATAAGCTGCCTGCTCACCGAAATCATAATGGGTTTCAATAACATGAAAGTCAGTATGTTTACCATGCGTACCAGCTCTAGAATAAGCTAACGCACCTTTTACTGAAGACTGCGATTTTTCTTTTTTAGCAAGATCAGTAAACACAATACTACCAGTCAGACCAGGAATTGCAGTTCCCATATACGGTTGAACGCCAGTAAGTGAAGTTCCGTCAAATTTATCCGGTCTGGAATCTTTATGATAATAACTTATTAGAGGTTGAATACGATTTACTGATGTTACTATTGTTTCATTATAATAAGCCGTTATCCTTTCATCTAAAGTTGGATTCTCAGAACAGTGCCTTATAAAAGAAGTAGGTAATTCCCCTTCCCATCCTCTCCACCCAAAATTAATAAATCCATATTGATCAGGAGTATCTCTCATTAAATGGATTTGAACGATTTCGGTAACTGGTATTGATTTATATAGAACAAAAGAAAAAATAGACTCTACAATATCTTGTCCGACGTTACCGGCATATTTGATATATTGATTATGCAACCTTTGGAATGAAATACCTGTTATATTACGTACGCCTTTTGCAATTACTGTAAGTGTTTCTTGTATAGATAAAGGAAGTTCATTAAAGCGTGTAACTACTGGAGGATTGGTTATGAATGTATCTCTACTTACATCGATTTCAATTATTTTACCCGCTATTTCTAAATCATCCTGGCTCAAATTAAACGGATCATAGCCAGAACCACCATCTCCATTAGTAAAAACAAGTTTTCCAGTCTCAGGTGAAAAGTTTAAGCTATTTACGCCGTTATGATTAAAAAATGGCCGTTTTATATTAAGTAATGTTCTTCGCTTTTGAGGTTGGCCATTTGATTGTAAAACCCATTCTTCAACTGTATCAATATGATCATATTGAGTATCTCTATTTGTCCACTTTAAATTTAAAGTTTTCGGGTCACAAGGATTCGGTTTAAATTGTTCTGAAAGCGAACCTGGTCCTTGAGTTCCAGCCATTGAATAATGAAGGTAAAATAAGCCGTTATGATTAAATTGTGGATGGAACGCTAGTCCCAGCAAACCGCGTTCATCATAACCGCTACTAGAAACACCTTCTTCAAATGTACCTAATTTAATAATTCGGTGACGAATATTTAAAAATGTCTTTATAGCTCCGTCTCCTATGTAAAAAACCTCTCCTAATTGAGTTGCGATAAATAGTCTTTCGATCGATTCACCTGGAAGTATAGCTGTTTTCAATACAGTCGGTAAATTTACTTTATGAACGATGGGTCGTAAACGAACCTTAACTTTTGTCAATTAACTTTACACTCCTTGTTATTCTTTTTAATAGAAGAATATGATGAGAGTAGTTAAATTAGTATCAAAACTATAGACGTAAAAGTGTGATATCCCTGTTTGTACAAGTCTGTTTTCTACTTAGCATCAATTAACTTACATTCCTTTTTATTACATTTTTGATATAATATAAGTATAAAATATAAATTAGGGGGATAATTCATGGCAATCTTACTACAAATCATCGTACCACTTATATGTGCAATATACTTATTTACCCTCTATCGTAATAGTACTATTGGAAAAGCTGCTTTCCTCTTAGCAGTCGTTATTGGGATTTTCGGTTTAGAAAATATTTTTCAATATGCTAGTTTAACAGACCATACTGTTTATCCGTATTGGGGGAGTTTGAAGGCTGTAATCTTTATTTTATCAGTGGTGTTTTTATTCAAAAGAACCCCTACTCCATATAATAATTAACAATTATTCATGTTTATTTAAAGCTGATTTTCAGAAAGGGGTTATGCAATGAGAGCACCATATCAAGTATTAATATTTCCTTATATAATAATTGGAGATTCTATTCAATACGCTATTTTTAACCGAAGTGATTATGGTTATTGGCAAGGAATAGCTGGTGGTGGAGAAGATGGTGAAACTCCTATTGAATCAGCAAAACGAGAAGCGTTTGAAGAGGCTGGTATTATAAAAGAATGTCCCTATATAAAATTAGATTCGGTTTCTTCACTACCTGTAGAGGATGTAGTCGGAGGATTTCTTTGGGGAGAAGATGTTTATGTAATAAAAGAATTTTCTTTTGGAGTTAAAGTTTCTACAAAAAATATTTCATTATCTAAAGAACACTCCAATTATAAATGGTTATGCTTTGAGGATGCAGTAATGCTTTTGAAATGGGATAGTAACAAAACAGCATTGTGGGAATTAAACAAAAGGTTATCAAAGCAGTTAAAGAATTAGCTATAAATAAAAAAGATTAGGAGCGAATCCTAATCTTTTTTATTATTCAATTGCACCAGCAACGTCATAATCATTTAAATCTAATTCAATTGGTTGTCCGAGTGCTAATTTAGCAAGTTCTGAACCTAAATATGGACCAGCTGTTAAACCTGAAGCTCCTAATCCGTTTGCAACAAGAATACCGTCGAAGTTAGGAAGTGGTCCGATAACAGGTAAGAATCCTGGTGTAAATGGTCTAAACCCAACTCTCGTTTCAAGCATAGTACCATCTTCTAAACCAGGTGCAACTGCTAATGCTTTATGGAATACTTCATGTAAACCACCAGCCGTAACACGATGATCGAAGCCAGTTTCATTTTCATGAGTAGCACCAATTACGACATGACCATTGTCAAACGTTAAAATGTATTGATCGTTTGGCGGCATAACAACTGGCATATTTTCGGTTGCTGTATTTTCCGTTTGCAAATGAACAATTTGTCCTTTTTGGAACGTAACTAAGAAATTGATTCCTAATGGATTCAAGATTTCATTCGCCCATGCCCCTGCAGTTACAATTACCTTTTCTGCTACCATTGTTTCGTCATTTACTTTAACTCCAATAATATCATTACCTTCACGGACTAATACTGCGTCTCCTTTTATAAAAGTTGCGCCATGTTTTTTTGCAGCACTTATTAATGCGTTACGTAATGATCTTCCGTTTACTCGTGCAGCGCCACTAATATGAACAGAACTATATTCTTCTGATAATGCTGGGAATATTTTTTTCGTTTCTTCAGCTGATAAACGCGTAATTTCACCAATCTCGGGTGCATCTTCACGTCGTTTATAAGCGCGCTCTTCCATTTTATCTAACTTTTTCTCATCAGTATGTAAACTAATTGCACCTACACGTTTGTATCCTGTATCCGTTTCACCGTCTGCCTCTAATTGTTGGATTAACGAAGAATAGTAACGTGCACCGCATTTAGCGATTTTATACCACGCTTTATTACGACGCTGTGAAAGCCATGGACATACAATACCGGCTGCTGCATCCGTTGCTTGACCTACTTGTTGACGATCCACGATAGTAACGTTCGCGCCAACCTTAGCAAGATGGTAAGCAGTAGACGCTCCTAAAATTCCCGCTCCAACTACAATATACGATTTCATTTCAAACACCTTTTCTCTTTTACTAATTATATAAATATAAGAACATCCCTTAGTATAATGGAAGGAATACTTTTTTCAATGTACTCATCGCAATTAATTGTTGCATCATTGTGACTTTCCTAATCTTATTTTTTCTTTTTGCGGAATAAATCAATTGTTTTATATCCTTGTGAAAGAATTTCAATCATTTTCTCAAGACGTTTTTCACGTGTTTTTTCTTGTTTTACAGAAAAAAGATTACGTGCCCAATCTTTTTTGTATCCAGGTGTTAAACTTTGATAAAACTTAAGTTCATTTGGATAATTAGCCAATAAAGCTTCAACATCTTGAATTCGATCTGCATAATCAGCTACACATTGGCTCATTGCAGGCGTTTTCGTCGCTTTTTTCTTCTCACGCTTTAAACCTACAACAGTAAAGATGTCATCCATACTTACCATTCGCGCAAATTTAATATCGCTTTCTCCCACATATCCATCTTCTCCAACGTTTAATGCTGGAAACATCTCATCACGGTGAATAAACGTACTGTAGCGAGAATTACCTTTTTTCGGATATGCGAAGAATATGTATCCTTTTTCAATTAATAATTCTTCATTACTAATAATATAATTCGTTTGTTTCACCATTTCATCCAATGTTTCTACAAAAATAAAAATGGCATCGTGTTCTTTTGAAAATACAGTTTCTTTTCCTGTAAAAACTTCGTAATCACTTGGCTCGTTAATAACAACCATATTCGTATACTTATTAAGTTTCAATTTATCGATAATTGACATGAAGATCTTCCTTTACATTCAAAATTCATTGTTATACTTTTTCATACTGTTCTAGTGTATTATATCTATTAAGAAAATCAAACTTTAATAGTTGTTTTAAATTAAAATTAATAAAATAGCCGGTTCTGAACAAGAACCGGCTATTTGTTTTATCATAACTCAATAGCAAATAAAGTATATAAAAGCTCTCTATATTGATCTTCTGTAATTTCACGTTTCGTTTTTTCACCATGAACTATTTCAGTGAAACTAGTATTGGTTAAAGAGACATGGCCAGATTCCGTCAATTTGACTGCAATTGGTCCTTTATTGAAAATAGATTTCTCATCTTCTACTACTCTTTTTTGAACATCATTCACTACTGCCTCACCAATGATACGATTATAAAAAGCATGACATACTTTCCACTCACCGTTCGTATCTTTTCTTTCTAGAACGTAATTCCCTTTACTCGTATCTTTTCGTCTCACTCGATACGTACCATTTTTAGAAGAAACAGACTCACCAGTAAAAGGTACAGGGACTAGAGGTACTAATGAAGCAATACCTACATCAATTACGTATCGTACGTTATCATAATTTAGAATAATCGTTATATGCCCATCCTCGAGTGCCCAAGCGTTTATATCATTTTTATATACGGTACCTAATGCGAGTTGTACATTATAACCACAATCTTTTAAAAAGTAGTAAAAAAGAGTATTTAATTCATAACAAAGTCCACCGCGGGATCTAGTTAAAATTTTATCCTGTAAATTTTCCATAGTAATTGCATTCGTATTACGTGCTATTACATCTAAATTCTCAAATGGTATAGTGTGTGCAAATGCAAAGAGAATTGTATTTAATTCCTCAAATTTCACTTCAGTACGCTTTGCAAGATTCAATCTTGTAAAAAGCTTATGTTGTAGACTTGTCATAGTCAGCACCCCTTAAAATGTATAAGTTAAAATAGTATATGCTGATTGTAAATTTAAAGGGGTACTGAAACAATGTACATTTCGTTTAACTGTACCGGTACAAAAAGTCTAACCAACAAGATTACTTAAGATAAGAAGCTACGAATACAAATTTAATAGTTTGTCTATAGGTAAATTATTATGATCGCTTAAATCAACAAAATATTGAAGTTGCCACATTTGGCTCTTTTTAGCTTGGTTGCTAACAGGGGTATCCCAAATCGGATAAATCCTCATAGCCATCTTGCCTTTTTGCTTTTGTGTTCTCAAGATTTTTTCCTTAAGAAGAATCTCTTTAGGGAAGATAAATTGTCCTAGTTTATTATCATCTATACAAGTGATAACTAATAAGTCAGGAGCAGCGTCATAAGAAAACGCTTGATTCTGCATATTGTCATCTTTCTCCCAAAAAGAAACAAATTGACCAATTTTATTAGGAGTAATTTTGGATTTTCTAAAACGAATGGTTTTGTTATTTAAGTGAAATAAATATCCCGCATATTCTGCGTTTTGCTGTTCTTCTTTTAGATTCGTGATTATTAATTCGTTAGGTTTGTAAATTATATTGTTTAAGTTTTGTATCGTATCATTATAACTGTTCAAGAAAACTCCCCCTTTATTCATTTCTTAGTTTAACACAAACATCAGTTCTTATACGTTATAAATAATAAGCGATGTGAAAAAGAGGGGGATTTTACTGGGGTATTGTTATTACTTTAATGTACTTAGTTTTTCAATTGCTTGTTGTTCAGTTGCTAAGTAAAAAATATCTTTACCTTTATTACATTCATAAATAAAACCCTTTAAGCTTTTACTAGTATACATAGAGAAATCTCCAACAATAGCAATCTTTACTCTGTAATTTATAAACTTTTGAAGAATATCGCCTGCAAGACGTGTTTTTAGATCAAAGAAATCTTCACTTATTAAAGATTTATGGATAATAATATGCTTCGCATCTACCTCATATTGAACAGTTGCCATAGTATCTAATGCAGATTGAACATCGGATATTAATACCTTATCATTTCTAATGACTGCAATATTGATTCCATCGATTACTACTTTCTTTATTTCCATAGTCTCACCCCTTTATAATTTACACAGTATGAATAAAATTGTTTTACAAAACTTCGTATTAATCATAGATTAAATTAGCCGTAGCTATTAAAATCGCCTCTATTTTTTTATTGTAAATATATTTTTTTATTACTAATACGGTCAATGAAATTAATGATAGTTTCTCTTTTTTATATTTTCGAATATATATATGAAATTACTTTTACTTGTTATAAAAATATCGTGGAGTAACATAACTTAACAAACTATCCAAAGTGTTAATCTCGGCATATGGTTGTATTTTGGTAGTATTCTTGATTTTCTGAGGGTTAAACCACACGCCTTTTATATTTGCATTTTGAGGACCAGCAATATCCTTTTCTAAGTCATCCCCAATAAATAATACATCATCTGGTTGCACATTAAGCTTGTTTAATGTTAGTTCGAATATACGCTTATCAGGTTTACTAAACCCCACTTCTTCAGAAATAATAATTGTTTCAAAGTAATTATTTAAATTTGTGTTAATTATTTTAGCCGTTTGCCTCTGCGTTGATCCATTTGTTATAATTCCAACTTTTAAGTGCTTCTTTATGTGATTTAAGAAATGGATAGTGTTTTGGTCTATCGAAAAACATTTAGGGAAATTTTCATTCCAAAAATCTTGGATATAATTGCGTGGCAATCTATATTCCGGTGCAAATTCATCAAATAATGATTCTAAAACTATCGTTTTATCACTATTGCCGTATTCTCTTTTATCGTATTCTTTGAATTTCAATAACATATTGTTTTTGATCGTATCACTAACATCCTCATAACACTTTTCTAAAACTAATAAAAACAATTTATCTACTGCCTTATCCCTATCAAGTAACGTATCATCTAAATCAAACAGCATCGCTTTATAACCCATCAAATAATTTCACAACCTTTCTCACATGATTTAATAATCCCTTGTTCGCACCTTAGGCCTTTACTAAATTAGCAAAAAAACTAAAAATTTTGTGGCATACGCTCTAGAATTTCGCTGGCTTCTTTTATATTTAAATTCATCTCCCTTTCCCTTTCTAGTAAAGTATCGAAAGTATATTTTCAAACAGCTAAAAAAACTACATACATTTTACATTATTATACATTAGTTTTTTGTAAATATTAATCGTTCAGCTTTTTATATGATAAGTTTTTTCAAGCACACAAATATTTCTCCATAAAAAAGGAATATGGGTAATAATACTTTTTTATGGAGAATACACAATCTTGAAAATGGAGTTAATACGTTAAACGTCCTATGAAGTTTCCTACTGTATCTCCACATAAACTACAGATAGTACGGCTATAATGACTACCAGAGGTGATATTATGAAAAACTATCATATCCTCGTGGTTGAGGACGATCAAGAAATTCAGGAATTAATTAAACAATTTTTAATGACACAACAGTATACAGTGGTAGTTGCTTCAGATGGACTAGAGGGTATGACACAATTTAATAAGCAATCCTTTGATTTAGTTCTTCTAGATGTAATGATGCCCAATCTTAATGGATTTGAAGTTGCTAAAATGATTCGAAGTCAGTCAAACATACCAATTATTATGCTAACTGCGTTAGAAGAAGAGGAAGATCAAATGAAAGGGTTCGATCTTGGGATTGATGATTATATAACAAAACCCTTTTCGTTTCATGTTTTGATTAGACGAGTCGAAGCTGTACTTAGAAGAAGTTATGATAAAAATGTAAATAATTATTTGGTATTTAAAGAAGTGCGCATTGATGTTGATGCATATAGAGTATATGTAAATGATGTTGAAATTTTGTTAACGACAAAAGAGTTCGAAATTCTACAACTACTATTTCAAAATGAGAGAAAAGTACTTACAAGAGAAAATATCGTAGAAAAGGTTTGGGGATACGATTATTTTGGAGAAACACGAATAATAGATACACATATTAAAAACCTACGTAAAAAACTAGCTATCCCCTATATTAAAACAATAAAGGGGATTGGTTATAAAATTGATGAATAAAATTTTAAAAGTTATGAAGATGAAGCAAATTACTTATAAACTCTTTATGACTACATCTCTCATTTTGTTATCCTTTGCAGTGTTAATTTATTTAACTTTATATTTCTTTCTCCCTACGTTTTATGAGCAATACAAAACAGATCAACTTCAAACAGGGATAAAAGAAATAATTGATAAGTCCAAAAATCTTACGTTTCAAGATGCGATACCACTTTTTGATGAATACGCAAAAAAAAATAACGCGATGCTTTCGCTTCAAAATAAAGAAGGAATAATTATTTACTCGCCTTCATTTTCTTTTATTCAAAGTGGTACACAAACAACAGTAGTTACTAAAGCAGCAAGATTTGAGAATGCAGGTACCATTAGCAATTCATATAATGTTACGGAGCCAATTCAATTCCAAGATGGTAGTTTAACGCTTGTAGTGTTCGCAACATTTCAACCGATTGATGAAGCTTCGCAAGTATTAGTGCGCTTTCTCCCCTATATTAGTATCATTGTGATCGTAATTGGTATAGGGAGTGCTTATTTCTATTCCAGGTTTATTACAAAGCCACTTATTTATATTAACGAGGGTGCACAAAATATGGCAAATTTAGATTTCTCCGAAAAAATTGAGGTTCGCTCTACAGATGAGTTAGGAGAATTATCTAATAGTTTGAATGACATGTCTATTAACTTACAACAAGCTATGTTTGATTTAAAAAAAGCAAATGAACAATTAAAAAATGATATTGAAAAAGAAAGAGAAATAGAAACAAAACGCAGAGAGTTTTTTGCGATTGTAGCACATGAATTAAAGTCCCCTCTTACTGTAATGAAAGGATACTTAGAAGGGATGATATACAATATTGGCCCTTATCAAAATCGTGATCAATATTTAAAGAAAAATCATCAAATTATTGAAAGTATGGAACAATTAGTTCGTGAAATTTTAAGTATGTCAAAGTTAGAACAACATACATTTAAACTAAAAATAGAAGAAGTTAATCTTTCAAAGTTAATAG
Organism: Bacillus sp. RC251; assembly: GCF_044908765.1. NCBI lineage: Bacteria > Bacillati > Bacillota > Bacilli > Caryophanales > Bacillaceae > Bacillus > Bacillus sp. RC251. The sequence continues at coordinate 1,713,243 of NZ_JBIYDP010000001.1, forward strand.
GTACAATCACAAAAGATCTCGAATTTTTCGCTTCTCAAAAAAGCATCCAAATAATAAAAGAAATTGACTCTGACCTTTCTGTTTATACAGATCGTGTACTTTTTGAAAAAGCATGTAAAAATATTATCCATAATGCAGTTATGTATTCACCATATAATGAAAAAGTCTATATAAAGTTAAGTAAGGATTCTAAACAAGATCAAATTAAAATGCAAATTATAAATACAGGTATCAATATTAAAGATGAAGATATACAACAAATTTTCAAACCATTTTATCGAATTGAAAAATCAAGGAATCGAAATACTGGCGGAAGTGGTTTGGGGCTATATATTGTTAAACAAATTCTTGAAACGCTAAATATAAAGTATTCTATAAAAAATATGGAACATAGTGTGCAATTTTGCATGAACATTCCTTTATCTAAACAACAAACAAACAAACTCCCCTCTTAGTAGGACGAGTTTGTTTGTTTTTGTAGCAAGTATAATCTTATTAGGAATCAATAAGGGGGACTTTTCGTTTTTTAAGCTCTTTATTTCTACCATCCAACTTTATTAAGTGGAGTTTGCGATGCTTAAAAACAAAGTTAATAGATATGTTAAAAACCTTAATCATAAATGGAACAAATGTGTTACTTAGATTGTCTATTACGTATAAAAAAGGTATTCTTGGTAGTCCTCTCATTTTGTAATGCAAGAAATACAAGAGAAGTGCTATCCAGTGCATTTGTTAATTGTATAGGTATGTAAAATACTTATACAAAATCCATATATTCTTGAAAGAGGTTGAAAATGTATGATAGTTTCAAAGAAGGTTTTTCACATTGCACAATATAAAAAGATGCTACCTGTAGTATTACTTTCATGTGTAATGCTTATAAGCTGTTCCAATAATATTCAATCCGAACCATCGAAACAAACCAAACAAGAAAATATAAGTAGGCATTCTTTTGTAAAGCTTGAAAAAGAATATGATGCTAAACTTGGTATTTATGCATTGGACACAGGTACGAATCAAACTGTTACTTATCGTTCAGATGAACGCTTTGCATACGCATCTACCCACAAAGTCCTTGCTGTTGGAGCACTGTTACAAAAGAAATCAATAGAAGATTTAGATCAAAAAATTAAGTATACCAGCAAAGATCTTGTGAATTACAATCCAATTACTGAAAAATATGTAGATACAGGTATGACTCTGAAAGAGCTTGCGGATGCTTCCATTCGATATAGTGATAATACTGCACAAAATCTTATTCTTAAACAATTAGGTGGGCCAAGTGAATTCAAAAAATCACTGAGAGAAATAGGAGATACTGTCACAAATCCTGAACGTTTTGAACCAGAAGTAAACGAAGTGCAGCCAGGAGACACTCGTGATACTAGTACCCCAAAGGCATTAGCTACTAGTCTTCAAGCATACGCGCTAGGCGATATACTTTCCATTGAGAAACGGAACTTTTTAATAGATTTGATGAAAAGAAATACTACGGGGGACAACTTAATCCGTGCTGGAGTTCCAGGAGAATGGGAAGTAGCCGATAAGACCGGCTCTGGGTCTTATGGAACAAGGAATGATATTGCAATCATTTGGCCACCAAATAAAAAGCCAATTATTCTTGCGATACTTTCTAATCATGCGAAAGAAGATGCGAAATACGATGATAAACTTATTGCAAATGCAACTAAAATAGTGTTAGACGCTTTAAAAGTTACAAATAAATTATAGTAATGAATTTAAGCTGCTCCTACTTTACGGCACATATAGTTTTAAATACTTGTACTTATCTAAACGCTAAGAAATGTAAGCGTGTTTTCAGGCAAAGAAGGAGGCAAAAGCCTCCTTCTTCTCCTAATCGAACTCTCATCCCATTCCTAAAGAAGACGACGCCACATCATAGTGGTCTTTCAAGTTCGAATCTCCTATTTAGAGTTAATATTTTACGTTTCCTTTCATCTTCAACTATTCTAATGTTCAATCATATTACGCATATTTTTAGATTTTCCATTTGTAGCTATATTAATCGAGACATTTAAATCTAATTCTTTATTTTGAAGGGATATCTCCCCCTCTTTTTTATATCGTTTCCATAATTCGGAATTCTGTCGATATAAGGAATGTGATAACTGATACGTGTCAATCCCTCTTTCGATTCCTTTGCGGTACGTTTTTTTAATTTCTTTTTCAACTTGGTCCTCTGCAATTTTTTTAATATCATTTACAGGCATAGAATTTATTAATTGAAAAATATCAGCATCGAAATGGATGTTCATAAGCATACGTAACTTTCCATTTTTAATAAAATGCTTTGTATCTATCTTTGGATTTTTTAATACTATATGTCCAATGATTTTCTTGTTAAATTTTAATAGTAATGGAGCTCGTTTGGTATTTTCATCCGTCCATCGAACCCCAGCAATATCATGGCTGTTTAAATGATTTATATAGGATTTATCGTTTATAAAACCATAACCACTAAATTTTAACATTGGAAATGATGTATGTCCTTTTTTCCAATATGTTTTAGTCGTAGCTAAGAATGGAATGCGAGTTGTCATCCCAGGTTCATAATAATTTCTTTGGAATTTATATAAAGGTAAAGGATCTATTATTGTATATTGCTTGGTTATCTCTTTTGGTAAATTAATGATTGTATATAATTGAGAAATATTTAATATATTATTGTTCGCTAATATATTTTCTAAAGGCTCCTTAGTTCCAAATATCCACATAGTATCTCGAAATTGAAAAAACCGAGAAAAAAAATCATTAAATTGATTTAAGTCACCATGTTTTAGAAATCTCTCTGTTACAACAATTGTTTTGAGATGCTCCCATGAGATTTCTTGTTGAGCACCCTTATAAAAATCAAATGCTGCCTCATCTAAAATGGGGCCTTTTCCCTTTCCGATATAGGCCTGGCTATAATTACGGGTAGTGCTCCCTTCTTGTTTAGCTATGTTAGAAAAATTAATAAATTGCGGACGGATGATATAGTTATTATCTTTAAAATCGATACCTAGACTATTTATATACAAAACGTGATGCAACTCTCTTTGATCCCAACACCCTGTTAGAAACGTACACATCATAAAAAGAAATATAACTATTCTTTTATTTTTCTTCATCGGTACTCTCTCTTTTCCTTGTATTATCTTGCGTATGCAATTCTTTAGGTCTTTTTTTCATATACGTGAAAGGAAGTCTAAATGTGGCTGCTAGCATACTTTTAAACACAGGGGGTGAATATGGTGTAAAGAATGGAACTCCAAAAGAGCGTATATTTACTACATGTATCACCATCACAAGGACACAAAAGATAAATCCTACTATGCCTAATAAAGAAGATACTAAGAATACTACATACCGCAATATACTTATTATTCCTGTTACTGACTGATTAGTTAATGCAAATGTCGAAACAACCGAGATTGCTATTATAATGACCATAGATGCTGAAACAATTCCTGCACTAATAGCAGCTTGTCCAATAATTAATCCCCCTACAACAGATAATGTTTGACCGAATACGGCAGGAACACGCAATCCTGCTTGTCTCAAAATTTCAAATAATGTCATCATAATTAGCCCCTCTAAAGGAGCTGGAAAAGGAATCCCTTCTCTTGATAAGCTTAATGTAGCTAGCAACGTATAGGGAATCTGATCTGGATGATATGTAATTAGTGCTATCCAAATTCCTGGAAGAAATATAGAAATTGCTATCCCCAAAAGACTTACAAGTCGTACAAAACTACCGAATATGTAGAAAAGATCTTGATCTTCAGATGTATTCACAAAAAAAGGAAATGTAACTGGTGCAATTGTCGCTGTTGGTGACCCTTCAACCAGTAAAATAAAACGCCCATATAGCAAACAATTCACAGCATAATCAGGGCGCCCTGTATATTCAACTAAAGGAAATACACTAAATTGATCGTTTGTGATTAACTCTTCAATTTGTGCACTTGAAACAACCCCATCTATTTTAATTTGTCTTAATTTTAATTGAACTTGATTAATGATATCTTGGGATGCGACATCTTTTAAATACAGGAGTGCTACTTTAGTTTGTGTTCTTTCTCCAATAATAAATTCTTCATAACTAAGAGAACTCGTTTTTAGTCTTTTTCTAATTAATCCTATATTTGTGTTTAACTCTTCAACAAATCCATCACGTCCACCACGAATGGTCATCTCTGTATTTGTTTGTTCAACCGATCTGGTAGGTATTTGGGCAATATCAACTATATATCCATGTTTAGATTCTTCAAAAATAATAAGGAGGTTACCTTCAAATATAATCTGAGAGATAGTTTCATTCGAATTTACCATATCTAATTTCTTTACTGATAACTGGGGAATTAATGTTGAGAGGTTAAACTCTTCTATTGAATTACTTGAAAGCTCTTTGCAAACATGGGATGATGTGGCTTGTTTTAATTTTGTATTGTCAATTAAGTTTTGACAATACATAAACAATACTGAATTCCTTTTTTCTGTCTCATCCAATTCACGCTTTATTACTTTTACATCGTTGCATCCTTCAAACCACTCTAGTATTATCTTCTCATTTATTTCTACTCGTTTGTTCATCTACGTTGTCTCCTTCAAACTCAGCAACCTTATATAAAATATATCCCCATACTCTTTTAAGAGCTTTTCTTAAATTTAGCAACCCATACAAACACTATTAGTAAGATAGAAAACAAAAATAGCCCTAAAGCTGAAACTGGTAAAATAATTTGAGATACAAACCAATAGAAACTAGAGTCACTGATGGGTAGTATACTTATTAATAAAATACATGAAAGTATTGCAAACATAATCCTATTTCTCGTTTTTCGATTTGTAATTGATAACAAATCCGGTATAAGAAAAACAACAAGTGATAGACGAATAAAGATCCCTACAAGCCACTGATACACAGAGAGAAAGTCTAAATTTTCAATATACCTTCCTATTGACACAAGTCTCCATTCTTCAAATGCTGGATATCGTTGGTTTGCTGCTACGAAAGGTCCAAATTCTATAATAGCTGCCATAACTGGGCCTATTGTGATACCGATAATAACCATTCCCAAAGCGATCAGTTGATATAATTTGACTTTTGAACAAATGTGATGCTGTAAGAAAAGAATAAAAATTAACTCTAAAAATCCTGCTGCAGGATAAACCATTCCCTTAAATACTGGCTTCATTCCATTTTCCATCATTGGCTGAAGTAAAGAATAATCTTTATGTGGAACATTTGCAAACATTACAAAAAAACCAAGTAGGAATACAATAGGTAACAAAACACCTGTTGTAAGTGCAATAGATTGAATTCCTCTTGTAGCATTATAGAGACAAATCATTGAAAAAAGTATTCCTAATACAAAGTGAGGTGTTTCTGGTAAATAAAAAGAGAAAAAGGTTAATGTTTCTTTTAGTGCAACGACACCAATTGTTATTAAATAAATCACAACTATGAATATGATTGGATATACACTGAGTTTCCCAAAATTATTTTTTAACCACGAAAACAAGTGTTCATTTTTTATGTTTCTATATATGATGAATATTAATGAAATCCAAATCAAGTATATAATGCTTACTAATATGATAGAGATCCACGAATCTCTACCTGAGGTATCTAATAACATAGGAATCATAATGACATGATTAATTATCCCAATACTACCAATGAGTATCATAGAAACTTGAAATAAAGTAATTGTTTGCTTAGTCATACATACCACCATATTTTGTAATGAATAAATATTACATAGTATAACTGATACATTGCATCTTTATTCCAAATGGTTAGTGCTTAGATCCATGGCCAATTAAACGCTCTTATTTATAAAATCTATCACATGAGATGTAAGCTAGTTCCTTTTTACAGATAAATAATTAAACGGGACAGTATTTAGATCATACACCTAAATACTGTCCCGTTTTTTATATGCAATTCTTCAATGATATAGTAAACCGATCATAACAAAAAGAACCTGTAGAATATACTACAAGTTCTTTTTCAAAAATTGTTAAAAAGGGAATAACAAACTATCTTAACATTCAATACAGGGAGACCATTTTAATTATGGCTTGGTTATATTGTATATCAAATATAAATATTTGAAGAAACTAATTTCGAAAATTATGTGAATTGAAAAACTAGGGTGTTTATATTAAATTTCGTTTACTACCAACTTCTTCTTACTTAAATAGACTGCACGGTCTGATTTTTTAGCAACTTCCTGTGAGTGCGTCACAACAATAATACATTTATTTTCTTTATGTGCAAGTTCTTGAAACAGTTCTATTATATCCATTGCCGTTTCTTCGTCGAGGTTTCCTGTCGGCTCATCCGCAATCAGTAAATCAACATTACAAGATAACGCTCGAGCGATTGCAACACGCTGCTGTTGCCCGCCACTTAGTTGCAGAACATTTCGTTTCGCTTCTACTTCTGTAAGTCCTACTTTCTCTAATAATTCTAACGCCCTTACCGTTTTATTTTGCACTTTAACACCTGTAATTTCCATCGCTGTTAGGACATTTTGAAGAGCCGTCATATAAGTAATCAAATTATAAGATTGGAAAATTACAGATACATTTTGATTACGGTATCTATCCAAACCGATTTTTCGAATATCTTTGCCATTATACAGTACATAACCATTTTTAGGGACATCCAGTCCACAACCTAAGCTTAGAGTTGTAGTTTTACCAGATCCAGATGGTCCTAGAATCGTGTAGAAATGTCCTTTTTGAAAAGAAAAGTTGACATTGTCTAGTATTGCTACATTTTTCCCATTACTTTCATAATAATAATCCAAATTTTTAAATTGTAAAATCGTTTCCATATTAAGCCTCCTTATTCATCTTTTAAAAGAATTTGTTTTGGATTTAAACGTAGAATAGATAATGCCGGAAGAAGCGTTGCTATTATAGCAATAGCTAGTCCAATCCCCCCCATTTTTCCTACATCTTCACCTGTTACACTTACATTAATTTTATCAATTGGACCCTCTTTTTGATTTTGTACAGTTCCACCAGGTCCAGCTACCATTACAGTTCCATTTTGTGAGGTGTTTGTTTCTTCTCCTGCTGTAGCAATTTCACTCGAAAGTAAATTATTCCCTATGAATTGAGAAATTTTTGCTCCTGTTGTTATAGATAATCCAAATGCTAAAATAGCGATACATACTACTTCTACTACGAACTGCGCCATCAGTTTCCACTTTTTCTCTCCAATGGACAATAGAATCCCCATTTCCTTACGACGTGCTTTAATCGATAACATAATGATTAACCCTAAAATAATCGCACCTGCAATTGATACAATATAAATAATCATTTGAGAAGTAGATGAGATATTTTCGATAGGCCCAATCATTTGTTTGTACAACGAATCATGTGCATCTAATTTATAATAATTAAAATCAATATCAGATTTTTTTGCTTCTTCTTTAAATGCTTCAATGTTTTGTGGATCTTTCAAGAAATACACGACTTGAATGCTACTTATACCTTGATCTATTTCTAATTTTTTCATAGTTGAATGCGGCATATATAGTTTATTAGCTGGATCCATTATAGGAGGAGCTTGTTGCCCCATTGCTTGCTCATTCGTTTCGTAAATACCGATAATTTCAACCTCCAGGGTTTCCTTCTTATCCCCTGATTGCACTTTAACTTTGTCTCCTACTTTCAAGTTGTTTAATTCCGCTAATCGTTTTTCCATTAAAGCTACATTCTGATCTTTCATCTGTTCTGTAATTGGTTTCCCATCAATGATTTTACTTTTTCCATTCTTAAAGCTTTCTTGTAATGCAGTTTTGCGAACTCCCTCAATCATAAAAGAAGAATTCATATCTATTTCTGTACCGGAGCCTGAACCGCCTCGTACAGCTGCCATTCCCGCCTTACCTTTTCCTTCTTCTTCTCCTTCTGAAGCTCCTACTAGTTTAAGTCCGTCAGAAATTCCGAAAGTGCTTGTTATGTAATTATAGTCTTTTACATACTTTGACTTCGCTAATTGATCTGCTTCTTTTGTATTAAGCTTCGGTGGATTAGGCATCTCTCCAGTTTCCCTAGCTTGTTGACCTAATTTGTCAAAATCAAGACTTAAAGTAACATCTGCACCGAGTTTTTTTCTTGCTGCATCAGCAGCTTTTTTTGATGCATTTTGGATTGTGAATCCTGCCAACACCAAATTTGTAACAATTAGGAAAACCGCCATCAAAATTAATGATGTTCCTACTCTTTTTTTCATACTGAGAATTGCTCGTTTCATAAAGTTCATTTTTTCTTACCTCCTTGATAACTTGTATTCTATATAGGTTATCTAGAGTCTATATGGAGCTAATCGGTAGTTTATCTAGAGATATAAGGAGTTTATGTGTAGTTATTCATTGACCTGGTCAAGAAAGACCGGAACACATATTCAAAAACGTAATCGTTTTTGAATATGTGCAAGGAAGTTATGGCTTTAGATAGCATTGAATGAGAGCATACAAATCCATGCTTATTACGTAATTTCTATACAACAAATAAAAACCACCCTATTTGAATGGTTCTATGTGTGCTTGTTAAATATGAAAATTCATTAAAGAATATGGAGTTTTTTTGAAGTTGGTCGGATTTTCTAATAATAATATTGTGTTAAAAAGCCTAAATTATAATTTTATAAGTTAGGCTTTTATGCTATCTATAAGAAAAAGTTATAGAGACTCATAATATTTTATAATTTAACCTATTGTATTTAAACAAGTAAAATAAAAGTAACAAGTGCATACATTAAGGAGGTTTTTTGATAGTGACAGAAACTATAACATTTAGGATTGCAACGGCAGATGATTTAGATGAAATTGTAAAAATGCTTGCTGATGATGTTTTAGGAAATAAAAGAGAGCGCTATGAAACACCACTCCCTGATAGTTATATAAGAGCATTTTATGCTATTGATTGTGATCCAAATAACGAGTTGATTGTAGCGTGTGATGGGACGGAGATTGTCGGTATTCAACAAATTACATTTACGCCTTACATTGTACGTCAAGGGGGGTGGAGAGCTACAATTGAGGGTGTACGGACAGCCTCATCAAAACGTGGTAAAGGTATAGGAAGTAAACTTATTAAATGGGCTATTCAACGTGCTAAATTACGGGGATGTCATTTAGTACAGTTAACAACAGATAAAGAACGACAAGAAGCTTTACATTTTTATAAGAAATTAGGTTTTAAAGATTCTCATGAAGGATTAAAACTCTTTCTCTAATGAATATAGCTATTTATATACCAAAAAGACGTATATTGTAAGGTTAATTAACTATAGGCTTCGAAAATTATGATAACTATCACTGTATTAAATATACAAATTGACACATTGTCTTTCATATAAATTACGTCACTTCAAAAGGTGTACCTTTTAATACAAAAATAAGCAAGTTAATGTTCTCTTTTATGAATGAGAATATTAACTTGCTTTTTAGGTTTTTGTAAAAGATATTTATAGTTTTATTTTATTGATAGCTTTATAATATAATATACAAATTTCCCACCTGTTTTATAATTCAAGCATCTACTATTAGGAAAAGAGAATATTTTACAATTAATTTACAGCATAAATTTTGTCCATCTTTTAGACGATATGTATTTTGGAGGAGGTTAATTTGATTTTTTCAAAACTCATTGATCGATACGCCTTGTATGATTTGCACAAAAAAAGAAGTGTAAAGTTTCAGTATACTTCTCTTTCTAACACCTCACTATATATAAAGGACATAGAATTTTTTTATAAAGTAAAACCATCTCATATTCATTTTAACATTAAGCATTTAAAACAGGAAAAGGACTACATGGTTGGACAATTCAAATATAAAAGCTCGGTTCAATCTGGTGATTCACGCAACGATTCTGTCACTGGAGAATTATTTTTACATAAAAATGAAGATGCACCTCATGTCATCTTTGTTCACGGTTGGAGAATGGATTCTAACGAACGTGTAAAAAAAATATTCCACGATCATATGACCAACTTAAAGTGGAATATGTATTATTTCACTTTACCATATCATTTTGACAGAAAACCGAACCAATCCCTATACAGTGGAGAGTACATGGTAAGTGCCAATGTTGAACGAACTGTAGAAGCAACTAAACAAGCGGTAGCTGATTTACGAACTTTGATCAAATGGATTAAAGCAAATAAAAATGGTCCCTTGATTTTAATAGGAATCAGTTTAGGTGGAGTTATTACTAACTTAACATCTCTTGTTGAACCAGAAATTGATGTGTTAGCATCCATTTTCTACGCGAATCGACTCTCTTATTCAATTTGGAAGACAAATCCAGGTAAATTTATTAGAGAAGACTTGGAACATCATGGTGTTACTTATGATGATTTAATAGCTTATTGGAAAATCACTGAACCGAGTCAAGCATTACCAAAAGTAAAAAAAGAAAATATTTTATTAATTTCGGGCAAGCATGATCTTTATGTGCATTCTGAGGATACGGACTATTTGTGGGAATCCTGGGAAAGACCTACGCGATATATTTATACATGTGGGCATGCCGGGATTGTCCTTAAACGTAAAAAAATTGCAACTGATACTATCCATTTTATTCAGAATCGATTGAACTCCCAAATCTTCCCCAATGATATGCCTTAAATTGTGAGATTACTAAGTAGGGGGTAGTACCAACATTCGTACGCTAAGATTCTTTCAACATAAAGATTGTTGATAACTTGTACGTGTCAGTAATGTTGGTGTTACTTTAAATACAAAGAGCATGTTTTAAAAAATGATAATAACATGCTCTAAACTTCTCTATTTATTTTAATTTCTTAAAGATGTCTACAGGTAATATTGAAACATCTCATGTATTAAAAAGTGTTTCCTGCAGTGCTTTTATGTATCGATCTGCTGACTTCTGAACAGCAAGGTCCGCATGCTTTGACACGACTCGATGAAAAGCATTATAAATACGGTTGAATGGTAGCCCTTTTACTTTATCCATCATCTCTCTTACTTTACTAGCAGGAAGTAGAATCAGATTTGGATAACTGTAATACCTTTTTTATGATTTCCACCTTTCCAGTGTAAAACAGTTCCTCCTTTAAAATGACCTCCAATACGATTTAAAGAATGCCATTTGTTAATTCAAAAGACTCGCCCGACCAAAAAATTATTTTGTTACTTGGACGTACTACCCATTCTTTTTCGTCTTCGTGGATGTAAATAGGTGCATTGAATGTATCGACCCATTCAACTTGTGTAGAATAATAATAAGGATGAGAAAGGGCTATACTCAAAATCCCTTTGATTTGTTTTTGGATGGTAAAACATGTTTCTCTACTCTTTCATATAGAGTAAGCAATTGCTTGATAAAAGAAAATTTCGGTACTAACCAATACGAAAATAACGCTGCAATACATCCTATTAAAGCCCCTATTGCAACATCAAAAGGATAATGAACCCCTACCCAAATACGAGAGATTGTTACACTAAATGCAAGTATAAGCCATAACCATCCAGATTTTTTACGAGCAAGCCAAAACGAAAAACAAATTGAAAAAAAGAGAATCGTATGGTCACTAGGAAATGAATTATCTACAGTATGGTCGACAAGTTTATTCACATCCGGCAATACTGCAAACGGTTGATAATTCAAATGAAATTTCCCTGCTATTTTTCCAATGATTTCAGCAATTACAAAAGCAACCATCGCTTGCATAACCATCATTCTACTTTTTCTGGACCCGGTAAACCAATAAGCTAAAATAATTAAAGCAAAAATATATACCATATATTCTGCCAAAAATACCATGGTTGAGTTTAGGAATGAATATTGTTTACCTAAATCATTAATTGCTCGAAAAATATCAATATTGAATTGAGAAAAAGACATTTCAAATCCCTCCTTTTTAGTAAGGTGTTTTACTGATTGCCATACACCTTCATTACATAAATAGCTTTGGTTATTGTACTCATCTAAAAATATCAACCTCTCATGAAATCACTTTCTTCTTTTTCACTTTAATAAAAAAAGAAAAAGGAAAACATCGAACTTTCTTACAAACATTCATGCATTCTTACAGTTTTGTCATTTTCTTGTCACTTTGTACATAGGTTCATCGTCTTGCCTTTAGCTATTTTCAAAACCTCTTATATCTACAATCATGTAAACGCTAATTACACATAAAAAAGAGAAGAACCTTGGTGAGTTCTTCTCTTTTTGTTTATTAAATTGTAATAAAATTACAGTACGTGAAATTATACTACTTTAACTTTAAAAGCGAAGTGAAAACAATTTTCACTTCACTTTTAAAGTTATTTAATCGGTGTCTCTGTTTTTAAAACTAATGAACTTAACGCAGGAACTTTAATTTTATTGTCATGGACAACATACAGTGGTTTACTTCCCGACTGTTTCCCATCTACTAGTACCTTCCAAGGACCTTTCGATGGAAGTGTTATTTCAACCGCTTCTCTATTTGCATTGTGAACCACCGTAAAGTATTCGTTTTTATTCCCCTCTATTGTATAAGCTATAGTATTTTTCGGGGCATCAATAAATAATACATGTGTTTTTATTTGCTCTGCGGTTGTCATTCGAAAAGCTGCGTACTTCTTCCGTAAATCTATTAAACCCTTCATATATTCTACCTCATTATTAAATGCTGCACGGCGCAACCAGTCTATTTGGTTAATTGAATCAGGAGATTTGTAACTGTTATGATCACCATATTTCGTGCGCATAAACTCTTGTCCTGCATGTAAGAATGGAATGCCTTGTGATGTTAATAAAATTGAAGAAGACAATTTGTGCATTTGTTTTCGCACTTCTTCACTGTCACCTGGATTAGTTAACTCAAGTTTGTCCCATAATGTATGATTATCATGCGCTTCCACATAAGTTAGCACCTGCTCCGGATCTTTATACGTAGACGAATTTGTATCGTAGTCAATGCCTGCTGTAATCCCTTTTTTAATACGGTCTTCCATGTTTTCCTTCCCATTTACAAAGCCATTTTCTTTCTCCTCAAATACACTACCTTTCAATCCATCTCGTATATTATCGTTAAAATGAGCAATCCCTTTCATTTTCTTTGCATTTTTTTGATTTGCTTTCAATTCAGCAGCAAGAGGTGTATTTAAATCCCAACCTTCCCCATGCAGTATAATAGAAGGGTCAATTTGATTAACAGCTTTACGTATTTCATTCATCGTTTCATAATCATGAATACCCATTAAATCAAAACGGAATCCGTCTAAATTGTATTCTTTTGCCCAGTATGTGACCGAATCCACCATAAATTTTCTCATCATTTTTCGCTCTGAAGCTGTATCATTTCCTACTCCGGTTCCATTTGCAAATGTTCCGTCTTCATTATAACGATAATAATAACCTGGAACTAACTTATGAAAATTAGATTCAGCAGCGTTATACATATGGTTATATACTACATCCATTACAACACGAAGATTATTATCATGCAGTGTTTGAATCATTTGCTTTAATTCGGTTATTCTAACAGTTGGTTCATATGGATTTGTAGAATAGGATCCCTCTGGAACGTTGAAGTTTTTCGGATCATATCCCCAGTTATATTGTGGTTCGTTTAAATTCTCTTCATTTACTGATGCATAATCAAATATCGGTAAAAGCTGAACGTGCGTAACACCAAGATCTTTCATATGATCAAGTCCTGTTTTCACACCTTCAGGACCTCTTGTTCCTTTTTCTGTTACCCCTAAATATTTTCCTTTCAGTTTAATACCGCTTTCGGGCTGAATAGAAAGATCACGTACATGCAATTCATAAATAATAGCATCTTCCGGATTTTTAAATTTTGGCTTTTTGTTTGTCTTCCATTTTTTCGGATTTGTTTCTTCTAAATCAACAACTGCACCTTTATCTCCATTTACAGAAGCAGCACGCGCATACGGATCAACTGCCTCAGTCCACTTATCCCCAATTCTCACCTTATACGTATAAAAGAGACCTTTTTGGTTCCCTTTAAGTTCTGCTTTCCAAGTGCCCTTTTCACTTTGTTGCATGTTTATTTCAGTACCTATTTTATCGTTCCATTTTTTATATGTAACTAACTTCGCTTCACTCGCAGTAGGAGCCCATACACGGAACTTAGTGTGTTGTGGCGTATATATATTACCTAAATCGTTACCACCATAATAAAATGAATGATCAAATTCCTCACTACGAATGACTTTACCGATTTCGGTAAACATATCAGCTACGTTTTCGATTTTAACTTTGTATGATTGTTTTAAATCAATTTTCTGCTCTGTAATTATTTTAACCTTATTAGTAACATTTCCACTGTTTATATCATAAGGACTAATATCCTTAATTTTAATGCCTTCAATTTCAATATTCCGTTCCTTAATATGAAACGGGACATTAGTCGTTACAGTAATTTCATTGAAACTATCAATAGTTGCTTTTTGAATTGATAGATCCGAAGATGGCTTAGAGTTATATACTTTATCATCACCAGAAAGAATCCATACTTCAGCACGACCATCCTTTATATTTTCAACCCAACGATCGCCACCATCTTTTTCCCACTCATTCGTACGAATGATAAATCCTACACGATTATAGTCACCATCTATATTAATCTTAGCGTACTTTCCAAATTCATCTTCACCAGTAAATTCATATGATTTACCATTTGAATTTTCTCCCCATGTCCAAAGGTTCCATTCTTTTGTATTTCCAGATTGCTCTTTGTAATGAATGATAACTTCAGTTGTTTTCGAATTTGAAACTGCCTTTACACTTTGAAAAGAGAAAACAGATGATAACATAACGATTATAGTCAGTAATACAACGGATTTGTTAATTAATCTTTTTATCATTTGCACCACATACACCCTTTCTTTAAATAGTACGTACCATTTATTATGCTCGTACTAAATTACACTATTTAAATTAATCTAGAAATCTCTTTTACTTCACCCCCATATTGGCAATTTTCACATATGGATTTCAATGATCTTCTTTTATTACGAAAACGTTTGCATTAATGTTCAAAAAAATAGATTTGTTTATGTCTGCATATGTTTGTAAATACTAAAAGATCAAGGAAATCATTTTAAAGCAATCGTTTGTTATCGCTTTCATTTTATAGCACTTTCTATTAAGAGGTCAATATATTATTAATTTTCTGTTTTTATACACTTTAATCCTTATATATGTGTCGTAACTTCATAAAGATGGACAACCTAATTATTGCTTATTAAGTGTATTTTCAATCATACATTGCTGTATAAAAAACAGCTACTATCTTTAAAATGACAGTAGCTATTTTTCATAATGTAATAATATATGAATGAAAACTATATTTCTAACTTACTTAATTTTTGCTGCATCAAATGCCTTTTGAACTGCTTGAACTTCAGCAGTATTTGCTCCATATTTATTCGTTGCAACTCGAATACATGCTGATCTCAACTCTTTGAAATTAGAAGTCATGTTTAACTCATCTGTATTTGCATAATAAAAGATATCAAACATTTTATCTTCACCAATCCCTTTAACAGTTACACCGTTATGAGTTCCACCTTTTGCAATGAGATACGCAACTTTATTAATAATACTTGAATTAAAATGAACGCCACCTTGATCCCATCCATTAAAATCGTTAAATTCACTATAATCATCTGGATAAGGTACTCCAAGTGAAGATGGAACAGAAGCCGGGTTTTCCATATCACGGAAAACAGATCCAGTTTGTTCTCCCATCGTCCAGTTAAAGCTTCCATTATTTACGTATTTCTCAATAGATGTTCCCATAATATCAGATAGCGCCTCATTAATCGCACCAGATTCACCGTAGTATTCAAGATTAGATTCGCTAGAAGTAACAGCATGTGTAAATTCATGGCCAGCTACGTCATATGCTTTGACGATAGGATCTCCATATACAAGCATACTTCCATTATTCGCACTTAAAGCATTCTGCCAATTTTTCGGATCATTCGTATCTCCGGAATCCCAAGCGTGTACAACTGAAACTACCTTTTGTCCCTTATTATCAAAGCTATTACGCTTGTATTTATCTTTATAAAAATCAAATACTTTTGTTGCTAAGTAATGAGCACTTACTGCTTTTGGATCGTTAAATGTTGTCGAAGCACTAGTTGCTAATGTACCAGGATAATAGCTTTCTTCTTTAGTAATGTCTCTATAATTCACATCATATGTTTCGATTCCTTGCCCTCTTGTATAATCAGCAAGAGCATATTTGCCATTACTTTGTTGAGAGATTCCAAATGTACGTGATATACCTAAATCATCTTTTCCTGTTCCAGTTAATGATGTAAGATTGCTTTTTTTACTTTTCTTTAATGCTCCAACTAGTTTTTCACTTGCTTTTAAGTTAGATTCTTGTACCATATTTTTTAACATATCACCATTTTGTGCATTTACTAAATAAGTTCCGGAAACATATTTTGGTGTTGCAGCTTCAAATGTAACCTGGTATGCATTGCTAGCTTGTCCATTATTTTCATCAACAAAAATAACTTCTTTAACTTCTGGCTCAGAAATAAAATTGATATCGTTCCCGTACTTCGTATAAATATATTGTTTTGCTTCATCTTTTGATAGATTAATAGTTTTTTTCAATTCTTCTTGTTTTAAATTTTGCGCACTATCGCCTGAAACACTTTTAATAACACCGTTATTATCTACGTGTGCAGTTAATTGATGGCCATATACTTCTTTTCCTTCGTATGTTTGCTGTATACGTACAAGTGTAGTTCCATCATATGAACCACGTTTTTGAAGAACTTTATAATCTACTCCTGTTTCTCCATTGACTTGCTTTGGAGAAAGAGCTTGTTCTGTTTTCTCCTTAAGAGCATCTTTTACTACATTTTCTGGTGCCTTTTGTGACGGTTGTGTAAGTTCACCTGAACGGAACGATTCTTCCTGAATTTGAACTTGTAGTTGATCTGTTTCCTCAGCATGACCTACTCCGTATGGTGCTACAGCTGTTAAAGCTAAGCCTGTTGTTAATGCTACCTTAGTTAATGTCTTTTTGTTTTTCATTTTTTCACCTCGTATAATTTTTGAAATAGAAAGCTTGTACAAAGTATACTGTCTATTCCTGTCGGAAAAAAGAGAAAATACACAATTTATGTAACATTATGCAAAATTACATATATGTGGTCGATGATATAAATAAAGAACGACACATATATGTATATTAATTTCAATAAAACAGAGCTCTTTTAGGCGCTCATCCAATTGGTTAGTTGTTAATTATCTATATTCATTCTAATCAAAGTACCCTTACATCTAAATAACAACATAAAAACCCACTCTTTACTATTTTAAGAGTAGGTTTAATGCTATTAAAATAACAATTATTATAGGACATCTTATAATTTATATTACTTATTTAAACTTATATTTCGGACATGAAGTTGATTTAGGATAAAGATGGATCAAATAAATACTAATGACCTTGATAAACAAGAAAAAGAAAGTGCGTGTATTGTTTTATGATATATAGTATATAAATACTTTAGTGAGGCAGCGCATCTACAATTTAGATTTTTTAATATAATGTTGTTATGTATATAGCTGCATGGATTGTAACATCATGAGATAGCTGAAGTCTCATATGAGTTTCAGGCTTTTTTATTTTGTCAAAAATATCTTTAATTTGTCTCCCATTTAAATATAGTAAAGGACACATCTATTGCATGTTATTAGCTCAAGGTATGTTCTTTTAAAGCATATTATAAATATGCATAGTAAGAAATAAAACCAAAATTATTCAAATAAAAAATCCCCCGGATTTGTTTAATGATCCAGGGGATTTTTTATCGTTGATTCTTTATATTTCCATACCAATCACAAACTTTTTTTAGGATAATGGTATGTCCAAGTTTAATAGTTTTTTGCACGAAAGCTATCTATTTTATATTTATTTAATTATCCTACTAAGTTTTTTGTAAAATTCACCTTTTCTTTTTACATGATTAAACTGATTTGGATTAATATTAGCTTTTTGTGAGAGTGCTACAATCTCTTCTTTTGTAATTGAATCTTTAGTATTTATAGATGCTATATTTGTATATTTTCCATCTTCAGTTTTTGGAATTTCTAAAATCCCTTTATTTACAAGATCCACTACAGCCTTATGCTCTGAAGAATGTGTATTCACGCCAGTAATTTTCCAATTATGCATAACTTTTGGCGTATATACACCGTTCTTTACCTCTTTTAAATATGTAATAGCAAGGTTACGAATGGTTCCACCTGTTTCTCCGAATGCATTCTCTTGTTTAGATGACCAAGTTTGTTCAAATTTCCGTCCCTCTAAAGCTCCCCCTTTTGCCTGAAGAGCCTCCATTCTATACGCATTCATTCCTAGCGTCATAACATCACTCATTTTGATTGGTTTATTTGTACGAATAGAGCGTAAATTTGTAATTCTACTACCATATGGTTTTGTTAAGTCAATTTCATATTTTACGCCTCCAAAGAAATCATTCGTACTGTATTTAGAAGCACGACGGGTTTTATCAAAGCTAACTGTTACATCTCCGGCACGAGATGAGTTAAAGTACCCTGCCGCCCATTCCATATAGTCTTTTAAGTCTTTCCCAGTTACCTTATATACCGTAATTTCTCCCAAAGCATATTGATAATTATACGCAATATCTTTTTTCTTAATAGGACCTACATCCAAACGGGCATTATCGTTATCAATTTGATGGGCTACTACATCTGCTTTGCTGTAGTAGAGCATGACTTCATGAAAGAAATCCGATAAAGGTGTCTCTTGAATCTGCACACTTGGAATACCTTTTATTTCATTTTCAGGAACAAGGTTTCTACCCTTTAATTGAGCGACTACAACATTTGCATCTCCCCTCGCATACTCGTGAAAAGGTGTCAGTGTGTCTTCAAGTGTAGGATCAGATACTATTGTTGTTCCATCAGTATTTTTTACAGGTATAGCTGTAGCAGTTTTATCTTTTAAAACCAGCTTTCCATCTTGCTTTGTAAAAGTAAGGTCAATACGTGAGATATGTGTTCCATATTTATCTGGTTCTGTAATAATAACGCCATTTACAACTTCTTTTTTAACAAGTTTATGCATATGAGCTGCAAAAATAGCACTTAGTTCCGGACAAGCATTCGCAATATCTTGAACACCAGTACCAGGGATTCCATTCTCATTTTCTAGTCCCATATGCATAACGCCTACCATTACATCTACTTTACCTTCTAATTCTTTAATTGCCTTTTTTGTCTCTTCTACTGGATTTTTCACAACTAAACCATCCAAATGATCTGTCCCTTTTTCAAAATCACTAATCATTGGTGTATTCATACCAATAATCCCGACTTTAATTCCACCTTTTTCAACAATTGTATATGCAGGAAGAAAACGCTCTCCATTTTCCTTATAAATATTTCCTGCTAGTGTCTTGCCCTTATATTGCTCACTAACTTTTTTCAATGTATCTAATCCAAAGTTAAATTCATGATTTCCAAATGCCCAGGCGTCATATTCCATTGCATTCATCGCTACCATCATTGGCGATTGTGGCTGATCATTGAATAACTCTACTGAATTTCCTTGAATTGTATCCCCGGCATCTACTAATATGGTATTGGGATTTTCTTGACGCACCTTCTTTATAACCGTATAAAGCTGCGTTAAACTTCCACTCGTATTTGCACCATCAAGCGCATAATCCCAAGGCATAAATCTACCATGAATATCGGCAGTACCTAACAGTGTAATATTAACATCAGATTCCTCAGCTTTTGAGATAGATGGTTTGACTGTTACTGCTGTTCCAAGAAGTATAAAAATAACAAAATAACATAAATAGTTCTTCCATTTCATTTTTTGCATAATAACAATATTTCTCCCCTTTTTGTACTTTCATAAAGTTGCTTGAACTTTAAAAATGTAACTTATTATTCGGAAAACTTCAACTGCAAAAGAAAATTTTGGAGATGGTTCTGCTGTGAAAATATAGAGAATAAAATGCATATACCCCCTAGCAGAATAGTATTTACTTCTTCCTCCAACGTGTGAAGAGCGCTAAACCAACGGTAGATGTATATGTACTGTCAAAATTATGGACATATAACTCATTTCCGGAAATCATTATAACTTAAAGATATAGTGTGTAATGCTGATTACATTTTCGGATTTCATTGCTAATTTATTTCCTTCTAAACGAAAATGCTGAGATCACTTCCAAAAATAATAACCCCGTTCTTCATTTAAGACGGGGTTCCACTTATACAACAATTCGGATTCAGTTTTTTTTCGAATATTCGTTTCCTATTCAAGAGTAAGATCTGCTAGTTTCGTATTTTCTTCTGCTTATCAGGACTTATATTTTATCACTCGAACCCTTGATGCTTTCCTAAATCGCTCAATAAATAGATAATAATTTTTACTTTTCAACTTCACAAAGCAATTTTACCTCTTTGATTTGTTCTATATGACGTTGTTCATGCAAATAGATTAATTCTATCCACTGATCAAGAAGTAATTCTCCAAGAGCTGGATGCATCACTGATTTTTTTGCCAATTTAGATTCATCTTCTATTGTACTCAGAAAACGCATCAATGCTTTTCTAGAGTCGGTTAACAAATCAACCATTTGCAGCACTTCAAATGGTTCTATACTTGGTTCAATCATTTCTGGTGCTATAAATTTTATTGATCTATCTAATACAATAGTATGAATTTCTTTACGCTCATTTTGGAAACTATCCATCTTTTTTAATCCTGACAAAATAACCGTTATAACTCTCTCATCTAATAAAACTAAGTGATGACAAACTTGTGCTATACTCCATTTATCCTTATCTGGTTTTCTATTAAATTGAGTATCACTTAACAAAGTAATTTCCTCAAATAATTGATTTCTCGTTTCATAAAACTTGTCCTTTACAAATGTATTCATGTGAATTCTCCTTTCATTAGAACCTATATACTTAGATTCCTGCGTTAGAAATATTCTCTATAGAAGAAAGATTTTCCTTCACTACTGTTTCTCTAATTCACGACTAAATATATGAGTTTTCTCAACATCCTTGAAGATTTCCTTGAAGTTATCATGTGCTGCAGTTACACCATAATACTTTCCACCGAATCCTTTCAATACAACTACATAAAACGTTCCTAATTATCAATCTAGCATTAAATAAATGTAAAAAATGCCCCTATTCATTCATTTTTCATGCGTATGTATGTACATTTGTTAATTTATTCGATATATTATGTGTATTGAATGATTACGAAAAGCTTATTGGTCGCTAAAAAACACCTTATATTTTTATATCCGAGAAAACTACAAAGTGTATAAAATTCCATTTGTCAAATGAATTTAATGCGGAAGGAGGTTTGTGGTTACTTCATCGGGATATAACCATCAGTTTTGAACTGATAAAAATATAGGAGGCGACATAATGTTTCGTACGATTTCAAATTTCATGAGAGTAGCTGAGATAAGAAACAAAATTCTTTTTACACTAGCGATGCTAATTGTTTTTCGAATTGGCACGTTTATTCCAGTTCCTCATACTAACGCAGAGGTATTAAAAGTACAAGATCAAGCTAACGTTTTAGGTATGCTAAACGTATTTGGCGGAGGAGCACTGCAACACTTCTCAATCTTTGCTGTAGGTATTACACCATATATTACAGCTTCCATCATAGTACAATTACTACAAATGGACGTTATACCTAAATTTTCGGAATGGGCAAAGCAAGGAGAAATGGGCCGAAAGAAATCAGCTCAATTCACTCGATACTTTACAATCATTCTCGCATTCATACAAGCCATTGGGATGTCTTATGGTTTTAATAATATAGCAGGTGGACAATTAATTACAGATCAAAGCTGGACTACATACTTATTTATTGCGACAGTTTTAACTGCAGGTACTGCATTTTTACTTTGGTTAGGTGAACAAATTACCGCTAATGGCGTTGGTAACGGTATTTCGATGATTATCTTCGCAGGACTTGTTGCGGCGATTCCAAATGTTGCGAATCAAATTTATTTGCAACAATTTCAAAATGCAGGCGATCAATTATTCATGCACATTATAAAGATGATCTTAATTGGTCTCGTAATTTTAGCGATAGTTGTTGGTGTTATTTACATTCAACAAGCTGTACGTAAAATACCGATTCAATATGCAAAAGCTGTTTCAGGAAACAATCAATATCAAGGAGCAAAAAACACTCATTTACCTCTTAAAGTAAATAGTGCTGGTGTAATTCCAGTTATCTTTGCTTCCGCATTTTTAATGACGCCGCGTACAATTGCGCAGCTCTTCCCTGATTCAAGCGTATCGCAATGGTTAGTTGCAAATCTTGATTTCGCACATCCACTTGGAATGACGCTTTATGTCGGTCTGATCGTTGCTTTCACATACTTCTACGCATTTATTCAAGTAAACCCTGAACAAATGGCTGAGAATTTGAAAAAGCAAAATGGCTATGTGCCTGGTATTCGTCCTGGTAAATCAACCGAACAATATGTAACGAAAATTTTATACCGTTTAACATTTATCGGTGCAATTTTCTTAGGTGCCATTTCAATTTTACCGCTCGTATTCACAAAAATTGCTACATTACCACCTTCTGCACAAATTGGTGGTACAAGCTTACTTATCATCGTCGGTGTAGCACTTGAAACAATGAAGACGTTAGAAAGTCAGCTTGTGAAACGTCATTATAAAGGGTTTATAAAAAAAGTAAATTAAGTAAAAAACACAGTTGGTTATTTTTCCAACTGTGTTTTTAATTCTACTACCTCTAATTTTCCCACTAATGTATCAATCACTTTTTCTAAGTTCACAATTTTTTCTTCTAATGCTTGGATGCGTTTTTCGCTATCCTCTACATTATTATATTTTAACTCATCATTGGAAGATTTGAACTGCTCCCATAATTCGAAAATAGTATTTTCAGTAGGTGATTTTGATTTTTCACCACTACTGGTTGCATCTTTATTTGATTCTAATTCAAATTGAAGTTCATATGTATTTCCAGTTAACTCTTTAGCTATTTCCGCAATTAAATCTTTATAAGACTTTTCAACCCATCCTTGTTGGAATTCGTTTTCAAAATAAATGATTAATGAATTTTCATTTATTCTAGCTGTCGTTTCTTTAACCCATGTTTCATATGAAGGTCTTGAAATTATTAATTGCATTTTACCTTTTATTTCATTCCAAATTGTATTGGGTTCTTCTTGTCCGGAGGTGAGTGGATTACTTTGCATATGATAAATATGTGTGATAGAAGTGGTTTTTGATTCTATTTCGAACCAAATTTGATATTCTTCATTAGTAAGTTTCTGTACGGTACTTGAAATTATATTTTTATACTCACCTTCAAGCAAATCACGATGAAACGCATCCTCACAAAAGATTATTAATGTATTATCTTCTATAGTAGCATTTGTATTTCTAACACAGGTTATAAATGTTTTCTCTGCTAATTTTGGCCTTAACGCTTTCTTTACTTCATCCCAGCTATTTAGCCTTTCTTTTGGAACATCTTTCAACTTTGATGGTTCGTCATTACATAGATCAAACTGAATTTCAAACGTCGTATTAAACATTTCTCTTAATGTATGAAATACTAATTCTTTGTAGTGAGATTCTAACCAGTCACGAGCAAATTCATTTGGACAATAAATTGTTAATGTATCATCCTCTAAATAAACAGTAGTATTAGTAAACCAAGTTTCATATGATGGTTTTGAAATTTGCGGTCGAATTTTTTCCTTTACTTCAGTCCAATTCATTTTCATAATAACTCCCCTCTTTTTACAGTTCTCTTTCATATAGCTTAATAATATTACGCCTTTCCAATAAATAAAGTCAATCCGTATCATGAATAAAAATTCAAGCAGCCCTGTTATATACAGGGCTGCTTCTTTATACAACTACATTTCCTTCTCAAATAATTTCCCTTGTTTGAAATAGCTCCGGAGTGTGGATCGATTAACTAAAAATACACCAACCAAAATAAAACAAGCACCTATTCCCATTGTAGGGTTTAAAGGTTCTCCTAATATGATATATCCTACAATAATAGCAATTAACGGTGATACATATAACCACGTTGACGGGAATACAGGATTTGTTTTTGATAAGAGCCAATAATATAATCCGTGCCCACCAATTGATCCGATAAAGATAAGATATAAAATAGGCCACTGTACACTCCATGAAGCTAATACAGATACATTCGGTTGTTCTACTATGACGGATACGATTAGTAATAATACCCCTCCGTAAAACATTTGAATACCATTAATGAGAAATGGTGATACACTTTGTAAATCCGAAAGTATTTCTTTTGAGCGAATAGAGCCTATTCCGTAAAATAACTCTCCTATTATTAACACAAAACAAGCGATACTCCATATGAGACTTACTTCTTGGTGCGTTCCTGGTAAAGAAACAAAAACAACACCTATTAGTGCGATAATTAATGCTACGAGTTGCTCCTTTTGCAATTTTGTCTTATTTCTCTTTGCTTGTAATAACAAAATCATCATCGGCCCCGTAGCAGAAAGTACAGCAGCTAACCCTGAAGAAATATATTGTTCCGCCCAGTACAATGTTGCAAATGTCATAAACGTTAAGCAAAAACCAGCATATATAATATGTTTTGAAAATACATGTGGCATAATTTCCTTTCGCTTTAACTTAAATATAATCATCAGAATTACGCCTGCTAAAAAGAAACGAATTCCTGCTGAAAATAATGGGGGCGCTCCTGCTTCAATTCCGATTTTTATCGTTAAAAATGTTGTTCCGAAAATAATACATACTAAAATATAATTGAAAATGACCATTTTTCTTCCTCCTTTTTACTCTTAACATGAGTATAGAAGGTATGGTGTATAACAGTGTATCTATGTATATAACAGTTACTTAAAATTGTAGTTGATTCTCTTTATATTTTTCGCTTTAATAAAATAAAAACGAAAAAGGTGAAACCATGAAGATTGTCCTTCGTAAAGAATCCAACATACCGTATTACCAACAAATATATATGCAAATCGTTGAAAGAGTACAAAGTGGCATGCTTGCGCATGGTGACCTCCTTCCATCTTTACGCTCTATGGCCGAAGATTTGCAGATTAGCCTATTAACTGTTCGTAAAGCATACAAGCAATTAGAAAAGAAAGAATATATACGCATTGAGCAAGGAAAAGGTGCTTATATACATAAACATGTAAAGAAAGATTTCAAACCAATTCCGTACAAATGGCAACAAACGAAAACGATTAATGTTATGCGATCTCAATATGCAATGAATCAGCACCGAAAATATTACGATTTTTCACAAGCGATTTTGTATCCTCGTTTATTGCCAAATCCATTCTTAGCAGACGAAATGCATAAAATACTTCATAAAGACCAGATGATCCTAGCAACTTATGGGCCAGTACAGGGTGATTATGAACTGCGAGTTGAAATAGCAAATTACTTAAGTGAACACCAAAATTTAGTGACCGATCCATCTAAATTATTAATTACAAGCGGAGCACAACAAGGAATTGATTTAATTGCTCAAACATTATTAAAACCTGGTGATATTGTATTAGTGGAAAGTCCTTGTTACAGTGCTGCGCTTGATATTTTCATCAATAAAGGTGCTAAAATTATACCAGTTTCTCTTGATAATCATGGAGTTCGCTCCGACTTAATCGATGATATTTGTCAAAGTAAAAATCCCGTATTATTGTATACGAATCCAACTTTCCAGAACCCGACAGGTACAGTAATGAGTAATGAACGGCGAATGGAACTTATAGAACTAGCAGAGCTATATGAGTTTTTTATAATTGAAGATGATTCTTTCGGAGAAATATATTTTGAGGGTGCTACTATTTCCTCTCCTATCAAAAATTTTGATACGAATGGTCATGTAATATATATAAAAGGATTTAGTAAAACGTTAGCACCAGGATTGCGTATCGCATCTCTTATTGCCGATGGGCCTATTTTTGAATGGTTATATGCTGTAAAAGGTTCAATGGATATCGGTAGTCCTTTATTAACGCAAAAAGCACTCCTTCCTTTTTTACGTGCAGAACGTATGAAAAATCATTTAGAAAAATTACGTACGGCTTTACAAATTAGACGTGATATAACTATTGATATGTTATCACCACTTAAAGAATTACGATTTGAAATACCAAATGGTGGCTTTAATTTATGGATTACACTTCCTGATTCGATAGATCCCTTTACCTTATTACAAAAAGCAAATGAAGTAGATGTCTCTTTTTTACCAGGAACAGCTTGTCTATTAAATACAGATATAAGTAATAACCAATTACGGATTAGCTACTCGATGTTAAATGAAAAAGATATGTTGATTGGTTTAGAGAAATTACATGATACAATACGAAACTGTATATTATAGAAATAACATTACATATCCAATAAAAAATACTATCCAAAATGAAAATGTGACTTTTTGGATAGTATTTTTTTCTGCGTTTTTGTAGTTCAACTTCACTTTCTCTACAAGCCACTATTTTCATTATCCTCCGACTTTCATTACAATTTTACCTCTAATATGTTGACATTCACTCAAAATATGAGCTTCTCTAACCCCCTCTTCATTAAACGGCACAACTTTACTTATAATTGGTTTTATTTTTCCGTGTACAATTAATTTTGATAATGCTTCTAATTGCTTTCCGTTTGGTTTTAGCCATAAAAACCCTGATTTTATCCCTTTTACTTTTTGAATTGGCTCATGAACAATCGAAACTAACACACCACCAGATTTTATAATTTGAAAGCTTTTTTCTTGTACTTCGCCACCTATTGTATCTAATACAATATCGAAATCTGATAGTAACTCTTCAAATTTATCTTTTTTATAATCAATAACGAGATCTGCTCCTAAAGACTTTAAAAACTCTTCATTCTTACTACTTGCGGTTGTCGCAACAAAAGCTCCAAATGATTTTGCGATTTGGATTGCCAAACTTCCAACTCCACCAGCTCCAGCATGAATGAGTACTCGGTCATGTTCTTTTATTTTTGCGTAATCTACAAGACTTTGCCACGCTGTAAGTCCTGCAAGAGGAATAGAAGCTGCCTCTTCGAAACTTAGATTAGTAGGCATATAAGATAATAAATCCGATTTTACTGTAATAAATTCAGCATAAGAGCCCTTCCCTATATTTTCAGGTTTCGTAAATACTTTATCTCCTACTTTGAAGCACTCTACCTCTTCCCCAACTTCTTCAATAACCCCAGCTACATCCAACCCTAAAATAATTGGAAATGAAAATCGCAACTGTTCTTGTAAGTCTCCTTTTCTTATTTTCCAATCAACAGGATTAACAGATGTCGCGAGAATACGTATCAATACCTCGTTACCTTTAACAATTGGTTTTAAAACTTCTCTTTCTTTTAATTCTTCAACATTACCATATTGATCTATAACAATTGCTTTCATGTCCATTCCTCCTTGCTATTTATTTTAATAACATACAAATATTTCTCAAAATTTTTTGCCTTGAATTATCATAAACTTATTTTTGGGGGTAATTACGTAAGAAGCGTTATGAATTCCGTAAGAAAACGTACACTCAACTTAGAATCACTCAAAACTGTATTTTCAATTACATTCAAAAGAAATGGGGAGAACTCTATGACTGAAAAGATATTTAAAATAAACGGGATTGATATATGTACAGAAAGCTTTGGGAACCCTAAAAACCCAGCTATTTTATTAATTATGGGTGCTACGTGTTCAATGGTTTATTGGGATGAAGAGTTTTGTGAACAGTTAGCTAACACGGGGAAATTTGTTATTCGTTTTGATAACCGTGATGTGGGATGCTCTGTTACATATGAGCCTGGAACTTCCAATTATACAGTTACAGATATGGCTGAAGATGCAATTGGGGTCCTCGATGCTTATCATATTGATAAAGCACATCTATTCGGTATGTCATTAGGTGGAATGATCGCTCAAATTGTTGCTGTAAAACATCCCGAAAGAATTTTAACGTTAACATTACTGGCTACAAGTGTGATAGGCTCTGACGATAACACGCGCGATTTACCTCCGATGGACGAAAGAATTTTAACACATCACGCAAATGGCACGCATTTAGATTGGACAAATAAAAATGTTGTAGCAAAATATTTAGTTTCCGGATCTCGCCTATTATGTGGGTCCAAACGAACATTTGATGAAAAAAGAGTCTATAATCAAGTAAAACAAGAAATAGAACGCGCAAACAATCTACTAAGTATGTTTAATCACGCTTTACTTCAAGGTGATGATGCTTATGAAGGTGTGCTTCACTCCATACAAGCACCTACATTAGTTATTCACGGAACAGACGATACTGCACTCCCTTTTGAACATGGTCTCGCACTTATTGATGAAATTCCTAACTCAGTCCTACTAACCCTTGAAGGCGCAGGACATGAAAATCATCCTGATGACTGGGAAGACATCATTCATGCAGTTATTGAACATACATCTAAAATATAGATAAATAACGAATAGAAGGGGCACACCATAATTTGTGCCCCTTCTATTCGTTACATGTAAAAAAGCCCATCACTGTATCCGTATGTATAGTGATGGGCAATACTTATTTTTTCTATGTTTAAAAAAACGGACAATCTAATTGATCAACAGATTCCCATGATTTTTTTTTTATATTATCGGTGGATTTATTAGCTTCTAGTGGCACGTTTTTAAAGGGATTTACTTCGACCTTTAATAAAGATGATGGCTCCACGTATAATGAGAAAACATGGCTACTTGGTATGGCTTTTGACACATCAATATCTCCTACTTGTTTAAAGAGTTGCTGCGCTGCAAAGAAAAAGAAATTGGTTGGGTTTGATTGTTTATTCAGCCATGCAATCATTTCAGGTGATACTGATTTATGAATATTGATTTTTACTCGATCACCACGTTTATATCGCCTAGATCGCATACTTCCACCAACTAACTTATCGTTAAGTTTGTAAATCCTAAATCTTTTTGCTTATGCTCTCTATATTTTGGCGAACAAGTGTAGACTAATAATCCACGTGCATTTGTAAATAATGGATTATCTACAAAGATTACATTTGTTAGTCGTCCTTTTTGTTTTAAAATCATTTTTAAACTGTTTTTAATAATTACTGCGCCCCCGCCATAAATAAATACGTATGGATCGTCTTTCATGTCATCAATTTTGTTTATGATATCTGTTGCGACACGCGCTGCTAAACCTAATAATGCTGGTTGTGATTCTTCAACTAGTAACGCATTTCTTGGGTGCTTTTCATTTAAATAAATTTGGTTAAACTCTGTAATACTATCAATCGTCTTTGTTGGATACTTCCGATTCCATCTT
Source organism: Bacillus sp. RC251 (assembly GCF_044908765.1). Lineage (NCBI taxonomy): Bacteria > Bacillati > Bacillota > Bacilli > Caryophanales > Bacillaceae > Bacillus > Bacillus sp. RC251. Next base: position 1,742,675 of record NZ_JBIYDP010000001.1, read on the forward strand.
GTAATAATTTGTAGTAACGTTTCTTTCACACCGTATGATAAGCCCTTACTTAGTTGTGGTCTAAAGTTCACACCTAGTGAAACTACTTCTTCTGTCGTCCCTGCACCAATATCAAAAGACAATAAAGTTTTATCAACAAAATCAATTTCTGAAACTTGATTTTGTTCACATTCTATTTTATGTTTCACTACATTTCCTTCTTCATCATATACAATGCCCCACGTACCAGAAGCGCCTTCAGGTAGGCATTTACAATATTCGATTGAAATATTAATTGTCACATCACGTCCGTTTGGATAATGGAACACAACCTTATGATTGCCCATATAACGTTTCGCATTTTCCGCAGCTATTTCTTGTGTAATAAGCTGCATAGGAAGAGCAACAGATAAATCATAACGAATATTAATATGACTAGAAGTTGGACTTTGACGCATAGCACTTACTGCTAAACCAGATAGAATTGTAATAACCATTAACTCATCAGTTGACTTATTTGATTTCTTCTCAACCTCAGTACCTTTTAATTGATCTTGAATGACTTTTTCCCCAACGATATACCGCACGTTATTTAACATTAGCGATGGAGAACTAATGGTCACATCAATGTGATTTTCTAATTCAGATAATGAAACATCACTCTCATCTAACAATCCTGTAGGCTCTCCTATATATAAAGAATATATACTTGGAATAAAAATAGGGTCTTGCCCTTTCACCATTAACTTCAAACCGTTATTTCCTGCATCAGCACCAGCTTTTAATAGAATAGACATAACTACCCCCTAAATTAATCTGACATCCCTTCCAAATATATGCGAGCCCTTTCTTTTACATTCAAATGTAATGTAATTTTTTATAAATCGTAAAAACAAAATATCATATTCTTGCACCATTTATGTAAAAAGTATTTGACATTAAACTTTTCCAATTTTATACTATGGATGTAAAGAGTTTTTTACATCACAGGAGGTGTCATTTCTAAATTGAATCATAAAAAATTTATTTTCATAATTATCGTTTTATCATTAATCGGAGTTCTCATACATGGCGCATATAAATATGTAACGGAAGGTTCGATTTTTGGAGGGACAATATTCGCTTTTTCGTTAATACTTGGTAATTTACTTAATCAAATTACTTGGGGAGATCCAAACGGAGTATCGGAAGAAAGCAAAGATGAAATGGGACAACAAATTAAATATAAAAGCTTTAAAATTGCTTATTTTGCACTTATATGCCTTATGTTTTTTATTGTAATATTATCAGAAGGATTTTCATTCCTAATACTCGATGAAATAAAGAATCTTCCTCTTTTTATCGCACTTTGTTCTTCGTTCTTTATTTATCCTATCGTCGAACTTATAGTCGCAAAACAATATAAATAAAAAGATGAGATTTTGTAAAGTGATAATAATGTTATTTAATTTTGATTAAAAAATATAAGAGCCTCGCTACAAATCATATTGTAGTAAGGCTCTTTAAAGTTGTTTAATTTCTAACCTTTTAAATGAGTTTGTAAAAAAATTATTGGGATTCTTTTTCTAGAAAATTAAAATCACCATCAATAAGATTCTGTAAATACTCATCAAAGCTGTTTGCAATCACTTCATATTCATCAGGGTCGTGCAAAAAACAAATGATTTGGCCACATACACCTTCATCAGAAGGGTTAAAATCAATATAGAGTCCTTGATGTTCCACCATTGTTCATACAGTCTGAAAAATGAATATAAGTGCCAGGGAGAAGTCCTTTTGGATTTATCTTAGAATCAACAGTATCCTCGTCATCTTGGTATTCTAAAAGATAGGATACGTCTTCTTCTTCTTTTGAACTTTCGAGCATCTGCTGTGTAGAAAGCAAATAATATGGATACTCTTCAACATCTGAGCCTAAAATACATACCGCAACTTTATTTTCTCCATATTTCCGCCAATATGTACCATCAATATTTTCAAGAAAAGAGATTAGTGATTCTGGACAATTTGGATATTCTAGCCTTAATGTATCAATATCCTCTTTTGTAGCACCGCACGCTTTATTTAGTGTTTCGAGATCATCTGTTGATAATGCTGCTCTCAAGCCGTTTAAAAATTTGTTTACCAAATCCATTACTTCGTCCTCCCAATAATAAAATATAAAAATTTTTTATTAATCTATATACCTAACATAAATAAGATTTGACTTTTAACTGTTTTCACATCTAATTTAATTTGTACCATTACACTCTATTCCTTCTCGATTAAAGTATTGTTCTAGTAACTCTTTACCTGTTTTGATTGTAGTATAGTACTCTCCACCATACAGTTTCCCTTCTGATGGATTGTGAAAATCTTCGTATTTCTTGAAGTCTTCATTTTCTTCAAATGATTTCTTTGCAAGTTCCATGTCTGTTGTTTCAATCGCACCAAAAACTCTACCAATATCAAAAACCCCTTCTTCATCAAAACTCTCTTCTAAAAAATAGTGTTTATCCTCTTCTATAGACGTTATCTTACCTTTTGTAACTGAGTATAGGTGCTTCGTTTCTTCTACTTGTACCATGATAAAAATCCAACCAACTCTTATAACTGTACATGGTGCTAACCCCTCTAATGTAAATGCAACTACCCTTTGGTCTTTCACAAATTTCCCCATCTTACCTACCTCTTAATTCGTTTTATTTTATACTATAACCATAGTCTCTTAAACATTTATCTACCCTAAGTAATACGTCTCTAAGAGTTTTCTTTTCTGTAGATGTTAATCTATTGTCAATCGTATTCCAATATACTTTACCGTATTTCTTTACATCCCCTCAACTATCGCTTTTAATTTATTCACAGTCCGCCAATTTCTTACTGTAGCTGGTGTATGTAACTTCTGAAACTGGTTCATTAATTTAGAATTTCGAATGCTATTTTTGAAAAATAAATACACAACTTTTTCATGAATATAGCAATCTTCAGTCTCATTTTTTTGCATAAGCAGCTGATCTTTTTCTTTTTCAGAAAGTTCGTTTGCTAAGAAAGCAACATGTATACTTTCCCCTTCTAGCAATGAATCGGCTTCATAGGGGCATCTTTTTATCATATTTATAAATTCCTCATGTGTTCTTAACATGACTGGAACATCAAAACCAAAAACGTTTTTAATTTCCGATTGTATTCGTTTATTTAAAAAATCAACATCTTTTTCAGATTCGAACACGATATTACCGCTTTGAATATATGTTTTTACTTGTTTTAACTCTATTGATTCAAACATTTGTTTTAAATCCGCCATTTTGATTACCTTATGCCCACCTACATTGATTCCTCTTAGTAATGTAATATAAATTGTCATATCAATCCTCCCCATTTAAATGAGCCGAACAATTGAGTTGATTTTCACTCTCATATTTCTCGGATATTTGTTTTAATTCCTCTAACATATCATGTATAGATAATACCTCAAACAAAATGATAGATTCGCTTGAAAAGTGATGATGTTATTGATTTGGTTTACAATGTCCTAAATCATTTTTATAATCCTAAAATTTTTTGTCTAATTCATCAATCAGTTTAAAATGTTCTTCATCTATTTCATTACAATTATTTCTTAATATAGAAATTACAGAATGAACCGTTCGCTGTAATATCTCTTTTTTATTTTGTGACCAGTCTCATGTTTCAATTGGTGCTCGAGCTAAATTATCTATATGGTAAATAATTTGCTGCAATATATGGAGTTGCTTCTGCATGGCTAAAAAGCTTCTCATTTCCTTCTTTGTATGTCGATGATATTTCCAATCTTTTTGCTCATATTGAACAAATTGTACCGCTTTATGTAATGATAAATTCAAATTAGATAGATTATAGGTTGTCTCTTTCGTTATAACTTTCCCTTCAATTAATGCATTAAGCCATTCCTCCATAATATTTGCAGTTTTAACAAATAACTCCTCTGTACATCCCGAAATGGTTTTAAGGTAGTGTGGTGGCAAAATGAAAAAATTCACTAAAGTAGATACTATAATACCAGTAGATGTAGTAGCTAATCGAATTAAAAATGCAGTGAAATAATGATCTGTCGTAATAGGGATCATTGCAACAGCAGTTAATGTTGCGACTAACGTTCCCGCATGTAACTTTAGTTTTTGACATGTAACGATTGTAAACATCGCTGCTAACGCGTAAGAAAGAGCCTGATGACCTAGGGAAAATGTGAAAGTCATTGCATACGCCGATCCAATTGTTGAAGCTGGAAAACGAACTAGCCCTTTTTTTATAGAATCCGTTGCAGTTGGCTCAATCGTTACAATAGCCGTGATGACAGCAAAAATAGTAGGTATATTGAAAAATTCACAAACTAGAACTGTAAGAAAAACTGCTATTCCGGTTTTTATCACCCTTCCTCCAACAATATTCCATTTTCTAACTTGATTCATTTTGTATTTCCTTCATTTCTATTTCATTTATATATATAATCTACATTATATATCGTACTAAATAAAAAAACTTACTACTTTGTTATGCAAGAGTAAGTTTTTCTTCTCGTTATTTCATGATAGGTAAATGCATTATAATTTGTTGACCAATTGGTCCCATTCTTCTAAAGCCTTTATCTTGGAAGCCGACTTTTTCATATAAATTTTGTGCAGGAATATTTTTTTCATTCACAGCAAGTACAACCTCATTTTTTATCGGGAAATAACGTTTTACAAACTCTTGTAATAATGCCAATGATTTTTTAGCATATCCTTTCCTTTGCCTATTGTGATTTATAGAAAACGAAGTTAAAAGTAAAGCATCTTGATTGTCTGTGAACTCCTGTACTCTATCCCCTGTTTGCAATGCGAAAAGACCAACAGGTACCCCATTGTAATCTAAAATAACAATCACATTTTTTGTTCGATCACTTTTTGCTTTCACCAATAATTCACCTGGATCTAATGTGAATTGAACTTGTTCACTTGGTAAAGTAAATGTTTGTATAACTTCTTTATACTTCTCCTTATACGGAACTAATTGAATTTCCCCTGTATGTATGTTCATGCTAAACTCTCCCATTTTTCAACTTATTAACTTAAACCTTGCTGCGCTTTTGAATGCACTTTTCCATCTAAAAAGGTAATTTCAACTAATGAAGTTGGATCGCTTCCCTTCCATGAAAAAATTTGTTTAATTTGTGTAGAATCTTCTACACCTTCTTCTATAAGTAAATTACCATCAAAACCAATTACATCTTTCACTTCAATATAAGTCATTCCTTCATTTATATTCGAGAAATGATTTATATTGATAGACTCTTTCTTCTCACTTTCCAACACAGTAGAAGAAGTCGCTGTTTGTTTTTTTACTTCTTTCTTCTGTTCACACGCTGTCATACTGAAACCTAAGCATAAACTACATACTATTAATGCGCTTTTTTTCATCATAACAGTTGTCCCTCCCACCATAATTAAACCATATATTTCCTTAAAAATAAACTGAATATTAAATATTATATTGAAAAATCCCCGTACAATTAAGTACGGGGTTAACTTTATTTATTCAAATGATTATTTGATTGGTCATTCTGTTCTTTTCTTAGTTCTTGTTCTTCATCTTTTGGTAATTGTTTATCATTATCTTTAATTGGATTCGTTTCTCGATTTTCAATCATGTCATTTGGAACTTGTGGCATTACTCGGCCAACAATTGCTGCTAACTCATCAAGTATACCTTCACCTGTTTTTCCTTTTTTAATTTGTTTTCCAATTTGTTTCAGTCGTTCATACGTATCAACATCCGCTACAACGACTGCATTAGCACCATCCGGATCGTTTTTTAAACTTTCTGCTACAGAGTATTTAATGGACTCCACGCGAGTTCGATCGAGTTTCGCTTTTACATCAATACCTACAATAGCATATTTCCCCACAACTACCGCTGTTGCATCATTCACACCTGGCACACTTGCGGCTAAAGATGCTAAATGGTCCGCCGCTTTTTCATTTGGCTTATTTGGTTTGTTTGTATAATTAACATTTTTCGTCGAAACATTTTTTTGCTCCGGTTTTTCGTTTGGATTGTCCTTTTTTCCAATACTGCATCCTGTTATAAAAAAGCAAAGCATCAACATATATATTAAGATCTTCATTATTCTCACCACTTTACTATTAAAGTTTAATCATAAATTTTTTCAACAGCTTGCATTTTCTTCACTTTTTCCTCTGCTCCGCTATTTGCATTAATGAAAATTTGGTACGTATCTTTCCCTAAAGTACCTACAAATTCATAGCAAAGTACTTCATTATGCAAATCATTTACAACTACGGCTTTACGTTCTTCCATAACTTTAACATCTGGATTGATTTTCTTTCTTGCTTCTGCTGCAGTTAGCTTTGCTGAGGGAACTGTTCGTTTTTGGTGTGATGCTAAATATTCTTTTGCAGAAAAACCAACGATAGAACCATCATCTAAAGCAATTTTCATTTGAATTGCTTCTGGATAAATTCGTACGCCATTCTCATTTACTACATACGTAAATACACCAACGTTATCATATTGTGAGCTATCAAAAAGCTCCATATTATTAAACTTGTGGTCCTTTAAAAATTTCAAACCTTTACTTCCTGCATCGTTTAAACTAATTTTCTGTTCTTTAATTTCTCGGTTATTCATAACCCAAATTGGATATCCGCCTTTTCCGGTAATATCCATATAAAACTCATTATTCGTTGCTGGATCTTTAATTTTCACACTATAGAAAGATTCTTTCGCACCTTTTCCGCTTTTCTCAACATCTACTTTTTCATTTCCTTTTAAATTCAAAAATGATTTTGCGATTTTCGCCGCTTCATCTTTAGAAATTGCTTTTCCTTCTGCTTCAAATCCGCCTTTTTTATTTTTTTGCGCACTAGTAAAGGTCGGTCCGAAGTTTGTAGACGAATACGATGTTACGTTTTTCTCTACTGTTTTTAATCCATCAATAATTGTATTGTCTGCAGGATCACGATTTGATGCGAGTGCCATCTCAACATCCATCCAGCGTAAATTATTCTTCAAAACAAGATGTTGTACTTTTCTTAGTTCATCTTGTATATTGCCTGCATTTGAATATAAAGTTTCCAACGTTTTGTATTCTTGATCATTTAACGGCTCTTTTTCTAAATCACGAATGGCTGCACGGTAACTAAAATCACCGATATTTGCTAAAAATTCTTCCGTTTTATTAAAAGGCATTAATGTTAAAGGCAGTTGTCCTACATCCGAACGAGCTACAGATGTTATTCTCCATACGTCTGCTAATGCAGGTGATAAAGATGCACGTGAATTCATCGCGAGCGTTGTTCCAATTTTGTCGTGCAATAAATCAACCTCATATGCTAAATCATGAAACGCACGTTGATAGCTATTTTCTGCTCGAATTAATACTGCATTCTTCTCTTGATGTTCTTTGTAGCCCCAATATCCTGTTCCAACTACACCGACTGTTAATAATACGATTATAATACCTCGTAACATAGTTCCACCTCCGCTCTATTTACAGAAAATATGTTTCCCGATCTTTTTAATTTGTGGACGAGTCCAAATCCATTTACTTGTTGCGGTATCTGGATTGAAATAGTACAATGCATTTCCTGTTGGATCCCATCCATTAACTGCATCTAATACAGCTTTTTTCGCTGTTTCATTTGGCGTTAAATATATTTGTCCGTCTGCTACCGCTGTAAATGCTCTTGGCTCAAAGATTACACCCGAAACGGTATTTGGGAATGAGGCACTTGTAACTCGATTTAAAATAACCGCAGCTACTGCAACTTGCCCTAAGTACGGTTCACCACGAGATTCTCCATATACTGCGTTTGCCATAAGCTGAATGTCATTTTGAGAATAACCATTTGGAACATTTGTCCCTTTATTTTGAGATGGTTTATTTTCTTGTGCAGTACCACCACTATTTCCTTTATTCGTTGTCGTTCCTTTATTAGCTGTTGACTTGTCATACTTCGTTGCTTTTACTAGCATTTGCTTCGTTTTAGCTCCAGCTAAACCATCAACAGGTAATCCGAATTTCTCTTGAAAATTTCGAAGTGCCCAGTATGTACCCCATCCGAAAACACCATCCACTTTTCCCGTATAAAATCCGTTATATTTCAAACGAGATTGCAGTTCAATGACATCTTCGCCAGATGCTCCTCTTTGAATGACTTGATTAGAAAAAGCTTCAACATTTTTTAGTTGTATACTACTTACCATCAAAGATAGTCCTATGAAAGCAAGTAAAATTGCTATTTTAAAAATAGCTTTTTGACGCATGATTTTCCCTCCTTAATTACGGAAATGATTTCTTGGTTATGTTTTGTAAAAGCCTCGCTTTTATGTAAAGAAGACAAAAAAATCCAAACTCATATCGTTGAAAAAATATGTAAACAATATAAAAAAATATAAAAGGAGTTCATCATGAAAAAATTGTTAAAGCGTATCGCACTCGTCATTTTGTTCATAACTACATGTTCAAATATATATACTGTCCCATCAATTGTTCATGCGCAGCCTCCGTATGCCAAATGGGGGAAACTTGCTGTAGAAAAGACGAAAGAACAATACCCAAAAGCGGAGATTATTGATTACCTTCATATAGGTAGAAAACCGAAAACCGTTCAAATAACGGTTGAAAAATTTAAATTGTGGCTACGTGAAGATGGAAAAGAATATGGTGTTTTTGTTGATGTAGAATTTGAAACGAAGACAGATAAATTTATAAAGATGACATTTCAGAAGACGAGTAGATAAAATGAAAACCCCACTGTTAAAATGTTAACAGTGGGGTTTTCATTTCTAAAATTCTTTCCTAAAATCTCGGTTCCCTAAAAATCTTACCAATATACAAATAGCACCAATTACAACTGCTATCCCTATACTGTATATAAGTACTCTACCATATCCACCTATTCTCGGATCTAAAAACGGATATGGATACCAATTTACGATTGGACCACGAATTAAGCTGTACACAACGTAAAAAAACGGGAATAAGAGCCAACTTGCAGCTTGTTTCCAAGTGATTTTCTTACTAGGTGGATTTAAAATCCAATCTAAAAGCATGGCAATTGGCATGATATAATGTAGCACCGTATTCACCCATGGTATTGCGGTTTGAAGTGATTCTTCTAATCCTCTTAATAGCAAAAAATAAATGAGTCCTGTCGTAAGTATATATACAGTTGCGGCACCACGAAGTATACTAAACTGCTCTGATCGACCAAATGTAGCTGTTCCAATACTACTTAAAAGGAGAATACATGCAACTAAGATGTTACTTTCAATCGTAAAGAAACTAAAAAAGTTAACTGGATTGAACGGTTTCACTTGTGCCCTTATTATAAATTGCGTAATAATGGCGCTACATGCTAGAAGACTTAAACATAGTCTAAATAAAGCTAATGTTTTTACACCTCTCATACATTCTCTCCTCTTCTTATATCAACTTATCATTCTCTTGTACATGCTCAATAAATAATTTCAATGGAACGAGTCCGCGTTTTGGCATATGGCTACTAATAACTGCTACCAGTTCTAACTGTGGAATGATAACGATGTATTGTCCGCCGTATCCCATAGCAAAATACATACAATACGGTATGTGAAATCTTTCGTTATTCAATACCCACCAGTGATATCCATATGCCCCGACATGTTCATACGTTTCAAATAGAGGTGTACTTGATTCTTCTAACCATTTCGATGATACAATTTCATTCCCCTGCCAATATCCATTCTGCAAACATAATATTCCGAGCTTTAATAAATCTTTAGATTTCATTTTCATACCGAAACCGCCGACATGTATGCCTTGCGGATCTTGTTGCCACTCATATTCGGTAATTTCTAATGGATCAAATAAATATCTTTTCGCAAACTGCTCTGTCGACATTCCGGTAACTTCTTGAACAATATAGCTAAGCAAGTGAGAAGACCCTGAGTTATAATTCATTTTTGTAGCTGGTTCTTCCATTATTGGTTTTTCTAATATATACTGCACCCAGTTTTCCGATTCTACAAAATCATTTGGGAACACTACTCCATTTCCGAACTCTTTCCAATCCTCACCTGTAGTCATCGTTAATAAATGATAAAGAGTCAAATCCCGCTTTTCATTAGATACATTTTCAATCCACTCTATAATCGGTGTATGTATATCATTTATATATCCTTTATCAATTGCAATACCAATTAATATAGATACAATGCTTTTTGTAATCGAGTTTATTTTATATAAATTACTTGCACATTCTATCGTTTTATAATATTCATTGGTTAGCTCACCTTTTTGATAAACGAGAAATGTATTTACTTTTTTCTTTTCAAATTTATTTTCTAGTTGCTTGAAATCCAAAACTTTACCTCCAATTAAATCATTACCTTATTTATTATATCTTGTAGCTTTAATTAAAACATAAATGCGTTCAAATAAAAAACAAACCTGCCAGTAATAAACTGACAGGTTTGTTTTTTATAATTTCGTACGAACATTCCAAAGCTCTGGGAAGAAACATTGATCAAGTACCCTTTTCAAATAAGATACACCAGAAGATCCACCTGTTCCCATTTTATGACCAATAATACGTTCTACCGTTTTCATATGACGGAAACGCCATTGTTGTAGCCAGTCTTCAATATCGATTAATTTTTCAGCAAGCTGATATAAATCCCAATACTTCTTCACATCTGCATACACTTCTATCCATGCTGCTTCTACTGTTGCGTCTTCTTCATAAGGCTGCGTAATATCACGATTTAACACATCTTTATGAATAGGGAATCCTTCTTTTACAAGAGCTTGAATTGCCACATCATACAAACTTGGTGCATGTAGTGCTGTATGAAGTCGAGCGTGTAATTCTGGATCTTTTTCATAAATTTTTAATGCGTGCGGCGTTTTATAGCCAAGCGCATACTCAATCATACGATATTGATACGATTGAAAACCTGAAGCTTGACCGAGTGAGTCACGAAACTCAATGTACTCTGATGGTGTTAATGTTGCAAGAATATCCCAAGATTGAATAATTTGCGACTGAATTTTTGATACACGTGCTAACATTTTAAAAGCTGGTTGTAATTTATCTTGTTTAATAGATTCAATCGCTGCGTTTAACTCATGTAAAATAAGCTTCATCCAAAGTTCACTTGCTTGGTGAATCACGATGAATAACATTTCATCATGATGATCTGATAATCTCTTTTGAGAAGATAGTAAACTATCTAATTGTAAATACTCCCCGTACGTCATATTCTCTTTAAAGTCCGTATGAATTCCTTTTTCCATAATTACCTTTTCGTTTTCTTTCATATTAGCCAAACGCCCCTTTTATATAATTCTACTTATATTGGTCTAATAACTGCTCGAACTGGACTTCCATCTGCATCTGTTAAGGCAAGTGGTAATGCGATTAATTCATAATCGCCGTCTGCTACATGATCTAGTACGACATTTTCTAAAATGTGTATACCATGTTTAAACAATTGGTGATGCGCTGCTAATTCTTTATCGTCTAATGGATCTACTGATGGTACATCTACCCCAATTAAACGAATTCCCTTTTCAGAAAGAAATGGTGCGATATCAGCACGTAAATGCGGAATTACATCCGGGAATTCATTCGCTTTACCATGTGAAGATGTGCGTAACAACAAGCGTTCTATACCTTCTAAATGAAAGGTTTCTAATTCCTTTTTCCCAATGCTTTCAAGATTAGAAACATCAATGATCCGCGCTGGACCGACATAAACTTGAACATCTAAATCTATTACTTTCTTTCCATCATTATCAAAATGAAACGGTGCGTCAATATGAGTACCTGTATGAATACTCATCGTTAACTTTCCGACATTTACTGAGCCACTCTCTTCTTTTGACCATGAAACTTCATACGAGAACGGTGTATCACCTGGCCAAGTAGCAATATTATTATTTAGCGGTTGTGAAATATCAATCCACTCTGAAGCTTTCATACTTATGCCACAACCTCTCGCTTATTTTCAAACTGCTTATACTCTTCATCTTTCATAATTTTCTTTAATATTTGTACAGATTTCCACACTTCTTCGTATGTGTTATATAAAGCGACCGGCGCAAGTCTTACTCCATTAGGTGCACGGAAATCAGGGATAACTCCATTTGCTTTTAACGCTTTACATATGCGTGCTGCTTCTGCATGTTCTAAATAAATGTGCCCGCCTCGTTTTTCATCCTCTAATGGATTTCCAATTGTAAATCCGTAATCTTTTAATTCATAATCAATTAAATCCAGCATGTATCTTGTAATATGTAGCGATTTTTCACGTAAACGTTCTATACCAGCATCTTTAAATATTTCAAGAGAACCAATTAAAGGTGCAGTACTTAATACGTGCGGTGTACCAATTTGATAAGCACCTGCATGATTAGCAGCTGTTAATGTATGTTCCATATCAAACTGCTTATCTTTTCTAGAACTAAACCAACCTGATAATCCTGGAAGTCTATTAAAATGCTTTTTATTTACATAAAGGCCCGCAACTCCACCAGGTCCTGCATTTAAATATTTATAATTACACCAAATGGCGAAATCAACATCCCATTCTTTGAAATAATGCGGAATAGAACCGATTGAATGACATAAATCGAATCCGATATGAATACCACGCTTATGTGCTTCCGCTGTTAAACGCTTCATATCAAGAATTTGGCCGCTTCTATATAGTACAGAAGGCAATAAAATTAACGCGATATCATCTGTCATTGCTTGAATAATATCATCTTCAGAAAGTGTTCTACCGTCTCGGCTCTTCACTCGTACTAAATGCTCATCTGGATCTAGACCCTTTAAACGAATTTGACTTTGAAGTGCATATATATCTGACGGAAATGTTAATTCATCAGCAAGAATTTTTGTACGTATTCCTTTCGGCTCATAAAACGTCGCAATAACTTGGTGTATATTCGTAGTAGTGGAACCGGTTACAATTGTTTCTTCCGATAAAGCTCCAATAAGAGGCGCTGTCAATTCACCTAATTTCTCCGAAAGGAAAAACCACGGATGCTCACCCTCTGTCCAGCCATCAATTCCATACTCTTTCCATGAATGTAGCAACGTAAGTAACGATTTCTCTGCTCTTTTTGAAAGTAGTCCTAATGAGTTTCCATCTAAATATATTGTTCCTTCTTTTTTATAAAATTCAGTTTGAAAATCTTTCAGTTCATCATGTTTATCACATTCAAGCGCATATTCATAAGTTGATTGAAATGGTTCTTTATACATGGTGTCACCTTCTTTTAATTTTCTTTTTATTCTAACTAATTGAAATATATCACCTTAGTTGATATAACGTCAATGATATTATGTCAGTTGACTTTATATGTGAATTTCTTTTACAATACAGTTATATTTTCAGATATTTCAGTATAAAGAGGTGATTCTTTGAAAAACAATACTCTTTCATCAAGAAAACACCGCTCCATAGAGACAAAGAAGAAACTATTACACGCTGGTTACACTATTTTTATACATAACGGATTTCAAAAAACGACTATTACACAAATTATTAAACATGCAGAAACTGGTTATGGAACGGCATATGTATACTTTAAAAACAAAGATGATCTCCTTATCGTTTTAATGGAAGATGTCATGAATCAATTTTATGATATTGCTGAGCGCTCCTTTTCCCCTCAAACGAAAGAAGAAGCACATAAAATGATTCAAAATCAAGTTAGAGCATTCCTACAACTAGCAGAAAAAGAACGAGCTATATTACAAGTTGTGCAGGAAGCAATTGGATTATCAAAAGAGATACGTCAAAAATGGGACGAGATACGGGAACGCTTTATAAACAGTATTGCGCAGGATATTACATACTCTCAAGAAGGTGGATTAGCACAGCCTGAATTAAATAAAGAAATTGTAGCTAGTGCTTGGTTCGCGATGAATGAGATGTTTCTTTGGGCAATTGTGAAAAATGATAAAGAATTAGAGTTAGGAGAAATTGTGCATACATTGACGGAAATGTATACGACTGGGCTATATAAATAGCACACTCATTTATATAGGTGTGCTATTGTATGGTCTATAAAAATATTTTATCTGGTTATGGTGATGCTAAAAGTGTTTTTTTTAATAACGGGAATGCCTTAGCAATATTTCCAAGGTAAGAGAAGCGAACATAGCCTTGCCTCTTCTGAACTTGCCTATTGGATAACAGAAAGATTTTGTATTGATAAAGAGATGTACCAAACAGCTATTAAAATTTTTAATGAGCAAACTTCAAAAAAATAACCTGTTACTCAACAAATTAAGTACCAGGTTATTTTAAATATTTTATTAGCGATACAATAATACAAATTAGCGATGTAAGTAAAAGCAACAGTCCCATATTCTTATTCTCTTTTTCATCCTTCTTAACATTTTGTATCCCCATTCCAGCAAGCATAAAACCTAACAATAATTGCAAAATAAGCATATTTTGCTTAGAATCATCATTCCAACTGTAAATAGAATAGCCCATTACAATAATAGCGAGTATAAATGTGGTAATTCTAATCATAAAAACAACCCCTATTTGATTCTATTGTGTTAACCTACTCACAATTCCAACAATAAACTTATACTCAGCTCTACTTTTTCTTACTTTCTTAAACCCTTCTTTCGTATCAAAAATAAAACACGTTTTCCAAAACCAAATTCGTACATATAAAGACTCAAAATAAATAGGTTTTATAATTCCTCGTTCCTCAAATTCAGTTCCATCTTTATTTTCTGTTTCTGTTCGAACGAACCACCTATTTCCAATTCCAATTTCAATATACTTCACATAAGTCCCCCTTTCGGAAATTAATTTCTAACTAATCTATTATTTCCCCGGTAAGCGCACATTCCGACAGAACATGAGCCCATAAAGAAAAAGTAGATTACAAAAATCTACTTTATAACTTATATTTTTGCATTCGTTTATAAAATGTACTTCGAGGTACATCTAACAGTTTTGCAGCTAACGAAACATTTCCATTCGTCTTTTCTAGCGCTTCAATCATACTATCACGCTGTATTTTTTCACGGAAATTTAATGTATGCTCCGTTTTATTTTCTGCTTGCAATTCAAGTTGATGTTGATTTCCCATCATAGTTTGTAATAAAAAAGAGATTTGTTTTTCGCATATTTCCCGTCCTTGCGACAAAATGTAAATACGTTCTAACACATTTAATAATTCTCGAATATTTCCGGGCCATGTATGTTGTGAAAGTTGATTACAAATACTCTTTGGAAATACAACATTCCAATTCTTTCGTTCACAAAAATGTTGTATGAAGTACGGAATATCCTCTTTTCTTTCTATTAACGATGGAACATATAGCGGATAAACATGTAACCGATAATATAAATCTTGACGGAATTTCCCTTCTTCTACTAATCGCAGTAAATCTTTATGTGTCGCTGTAATAATACGAATATTTACCGGGACCTCTTTTGAACTGCCAATGGGGGTTACTGTTCGTTCTTGTAAAACACGCAATAATGCCACTTGCATCTCTGGTGGCACTTCACCAATTTCATCTAAAAATATTGTTCCACCGTCTGCTTGTTCGAATTTCCCTTTATATCCTTGACGCCGTGCACCTGTAAACGCACCTTCAGCATAACCGAATAATTCACTTTCCATTAATTCCTTCGGCAATGAACCACAGTTAACAGCTATAAAAGGACCATTTTTTCTTGGACTATTTTCATGAATCGCTCTCGCTACATATTCTTTCCCTACACCTGTTTCACCACAAACATATACACTAGCGTCAGTTGGAGATACAAGCTTAATTTCTTCTAACGTATGTTGAAATGCATTACTTGTACCAATAACTCCAGGGAAAGTAATTCCGTTAATAAATGGGGAAGTAGAAAATAAATTTCCGCGTTTATTTTCCTTTACATAAATACATTTCCCAATCATTCTATCATTACTATATACTGGTACTTCTAATTTTGGTTTCAATCCATTTTGTATTAAATCTTCAAGTTTCATTCGTGACCAATTCGAAACTCGTTCTCGAACCTTCTTGCTCGCAGAAACGATAACATCACGATGATTACAAATAACAACTTGTTCATCACTATCAATTACATCTAAAAAACGATGGATTAAATGTAGTTCATTTTGATGCACTCGAATACTACATTCACGTTCAATCGCATGTGCAATCGAAGTTACCATCCCGAGCATATACGGATGTGAAAATTCAATTGGACAGGAGAAATCTAGAACTCCAATTAATTTCCCATCATCATTATGAATGGGAGCGGCCGCGCAGCTCCAGCTATGAGATGCGACAGAATAATGCTCTGTACCACTTATCATAATAGCCTCTTCAATCTGCAACGCGGTTCCTATCGCATTTGTACCAACAGCTGCTTCCGTCCATTTCACACCTTCAATGAAGTTAATATGTTTCGCTCGTTTCAACGTTTGTTGATTTCCACTTAACGATAGAACGTAACCGTCTGGATCGATTAATAATGCCATCATTTGCAGCTCATCAATGGTTTTTCTCATATTTTGTATTTGAGGTATTGCTATATCAAGGAAGATTTCACTCTTTTTCTTTTGATCCTGAAAAATATTAGAAGACAAAATTTTCTGACCTTTATTCATATGAGGATTCACATTTGCTTGTTTACATCGATGCCATGACTCTGAAATTCTTTCGTTCATACGGTTCGAATCAAGGACTCCTTCATCAACAAACTTTTTCCATGTATGTAAGTAAAACGGTGAAGCTAACATTGTATCATCTCCCTATTCATTGTTTTGGAGATCTGTAAAAACATACTTTTATTATAAAACTGTATAAAAGCGTTTTCAATGAAACTAGAAAGACGACACAAATATGTTAATAATATGAATATATCAATGCGATTCTTTATTCTTTTTTAGTAAAACTATATTTTGTATAATAGACGCAAAGAAAATACATAACCAAAACCACTTTTGTGGATTGCCGTTTATAAAGAAAACTATCAACGCTATTGCAAATAAAGTAGTGGATGCTAAACTAAAATATAATTTTGTTTTAATTCCCACTATCCCTCACTCCTCTATGACTTTACAGTACATACTAACTCTTCATTTTTCAACTCTAATATGTACTTCTGTAAAACATATTCTCTTCCGCCATGTTTTTCATACCAATCATGTATTCTGTTAACATGTATCTTTTCATTTCTAATTTTCGATTCAATGTCTTTATACTGGTCATAACTATCATATTCCCATATGGCGAATATTTCTGTTGTGCCATCATTATTATCTTTCATCCAGCGTCCTATTAACCTGGAACCATGCTTTAATTGATTGGGGAAGTTCGTAGTATTAAAATGCTCATTAAATGTTTCTACAAATTCATTCTTTACTATATAATACTTTCTTCTGTAAAACATCCCACTACACCTCTTTTATGAATCTTCCCATTACAACTGTATTATAATACTTCCCATCCGATAGTCTTTTATCATGTTTCAAAATACCTTCTACTTCAAAACTTAATTTCTTATAAAGTTGAATGGCTGCTTCGTTTGTCTCTAACACTTGTAATGATATCTTTTTCACTTCATTTTCATCAGCCCACTGAATAGATTGTTGCAAGAGACTCTTACCAATTCCATATCCCCAAAACTCTCTTAAAATACAAACGCCAAACTCTACTTTATGGGATAATTTTTTCAAATTTGATCCTTCACATCTTGAGAATCCTACGATTTGGTTGTGCACTTCTGCAACTAAAAAGAGATTTTTCATCTCTTCACTATCTGCTTTTATTATTTTTTGAAAACCTATCTTATCTATAAATCCCTCTCCAGCTTCTCTATCCATATTTTCAGTTTCGCCATCGATCTGAACTCTAATCTTCGATAATTGCTCAGCATCCGTTTGAGCTGCTGAACGAATTGTGTAAGTTAATCCATTTATATAAAACTCTTGTTCTTTTATAATCATTTCAAACTCCTTTTAAATGGGGGTTATTGACGCTATTATAATTTCTTTACCTTGTTTCTCAAATTCTTGAATCGTTTCTTTACTAGCCTCTTCATCTGTTATTATAAGGTCAATTTCTATCAGTGACTCTCCTTTTATAAATCCGTCTATTCCAAGTTTCTTATGAGGAGCTAAACAAATATTTCTTCTTGCAATTTTACTTACTCTTTTTCCAAAATAAGCAACTTCTGGAGTTGCAGTACTTATACCGTTCAATGAAATGCCACCACCTGTAGAGAAATAAAGATCAATAGATAATCTACTTATCATTTCGGAGGCAAGTGTATCTGTCATATTTCCTGATGGTTTCACCTTTCCACCAATTAAATACGTTTCTACATTTTTAAATTCCCTTAACTTACTAGCAATTTCTAAAGCATTCGTAATCACTGTAAATGATGTTTCAGGTAAATACTTTAACATCGCATAATGAATAGAGGCCCCGCCAATAAAAACGGAATCTCCTTCTTGTATGTAGGATGCAGCAACTTTTGCAATCGCTTCTTCATTTATAGAACGATCACTATAACGTTTCGTTGGTTCGGCAGCTAAGTTTCTCACTCGCGTAAGTTCAATTGCACCTCCGTGCGTTCTTTTTAATAATCCATCCTTTTCCATAATAGACAAATCTCTTCTTATCGAATCAATAGACATATCGAAACTTTCCGCAAGATTTTTAGCAATTACCCTTCCATCTTTCTTCAGTAACTCCAAAATTTTCTCTCTACGCTCTTCAGTAAACATATACCCACCGCCGTTATTGAAGATTCTGAAATCTCATCCTTATTTTAATTATATGCATGTCTCTTCCGTTTTACAATATTTTCAATTCTTATTTATTCCGTTTTATACAGTATTCTCCCTCTTTCTATCCTTTTTAACTTGAAAACTTCACCAAAATAATTATATATATAGCAAATCTGCCCTTTAACATATATATATTGGAAACTTGATAATTTAGCATCTAAATAAAAAACAGTCCTATAAGACTGTTTTTTATTAGTAAAGTTATAAACTTTACTAATTACCTATCTCAAGCAATACGTCTTTTGCACAAATCGTCACTTCTTGAAATGGGCAATCAAATAAAACACCCAATTCGAATCCTTCATTAATAAGATCTATTTCATGACATAACCACCAAGCACCTTCAAAATCTTCCGGAATAGAACATTTCGTTACGCCTGTAAAAGTTACTTCTAGTTTATCAAATTCACTGAAAGTACCACTGCAATCTAATATAATAATTAGCGTATCTTTTGATATTCTCTCTACTGATTTGACTACACTGTCATGTAGTGAGTAATCATGTAACTGAATAACATTTGTTGGGAGTTTTTTCTTAATCGAATGGAATTGCTCTAAGTAGAATCGATCTAAATGAGCCCTTCTTTTCTCACAATCCTCTATCCATTCTTTCATAAGTTTTTTCAATTCACTAGAAGGATATTCTGAATTAATTATGGTGTTATGAATAAATGGGTGTATGGATTCAGGAAGGAATTTTAATAAATCTGTTTTCCTTTCCTTTATTTCCTCTATTAAACTTTGTATATCCATTTCTGACCATTCTTTTATAGACTCTATAAAACTTACAAATTCTATAATTTGCATTTCTTTATACCAATCTCCAGTGAAATTCTTCAATCGCACCACCCCTAAAACATTTTAACATCCCACAAAAGCAATACATCTATTTATTATATCATTCCAATAACTATTTTTTCTAAAGAAAAAATGCAAAACTATAAATATTCCGCCTTTTATTTCTAAAACTTCAGAATATTTACAAAAATAAAAAAATAGAATACATTTTAGTTGTACAAGATTCACCTGTACAAAAATCTAAACAAAAAGGGATGGTTATATGTTGAAGAAATTAGTAGCAGGGACATTAGTAGCAGGTTTTGCATTAACTGGCGGACTAGGCGTAGCAAGTGCTGAAGAAAAAGCTAACACAATTAAGTCTTTTGATTATTTAAAAGTGGATGAACAGAATGTTAATTCATTTGCAAAATTAAGTGATCAGGATAAGAAAGACATCCAAATTACTATGGTATTACCAGAGCAAAATGAAAATGGAGATTGGCTAGCTTACGGTTTTACTAGCCGCGAAACATTAGATGCTTATATTGAAAAGGATAAAAAAGTACTTAAAAATAAAATTAATCCTTTAGGTAGCGGTGCTGGTAGTACTGATTTTTATGAACATAAAGATAAAGGTGGCCAATATATTTACTGGAGCAGCGGTTTTAAAAACTTACCTTCTAGCTGGAATGATAGAATTTCTTCTGTAAGTACAGCTTCACCTTCTGCAAGTTATTCAACGACACTTTGGGAGCATACTTCAACACAAGGATATGGAAAAGGTGTTTTATTTAAACATGCTGATTGGTACGGTAAGACTGCCAATTTAGCTGCGGATTGGAACGACATTACTTCAGCTATTGAAATTAAATAGTAATTGTATATTTACTAATTGAAAAAATCCAACCCACTATTTTCTTATTAATGTAGAGAATAGTGGGTTATTATATTTCTATTTAAGCATGCACAGCATGCCCTACAGCTTGTAATAACGCTTCATGAATCGCTTCAGATAAAGTTGGATGCGCTGCAATATAATCTCTCATAATATCAGCGGTAACTTCTGTATGAATCATTATAGTTCCTTGTCCGATTAGTTCGGTTGCACGAGGACCGATAATAGAAATCCCAACAATTTCTTGATATTTAGGTTCCACGATAACTTTTACTTTACCCGTTTGTTCTCCAATAATAAGCGCTTTTCCGTTCGCTGTAAAAGGAAATTCTCCGGTAAGAATATCACCATATTGTTCTCTTGCATCTTTTTCGTTTAAACCAACACTTGCGATTTCTGGGGATGTGTATATACATCGAGGTACTGCATGATAGTTAACCTTCACATCTTCTCCACTCGCGTGTAACGCTGCTGTCGTTCCTTCATGGAAAGCAACGTGAGCCAGTTGTATTCCACCAATCACATCACCTGCTGCGTAAATATGTGATACATTTGTTTGCATATGTTCATTCACAGAAATTCCTTTATTTGAAAATTGAACACCTGCTTTTTCTAAATCTAATTTTTGTACACGTGGTTTTCGGCCGACAGAAACGAGAACATATTCCGGATTGGCTTCTTGGATACTTCCTTCATATTCAAATGAAGCTTGCTTCTTATAATTATTTAATCCTTTTAAAGCAGCTCCTGTAAATATTTCTACGCCATCATTTTCTAGGTTATCTCTTAAAATATGTGCGATATCTTCATCTTCACCAGGTAGTAATTGCGGTGCCATTTCAACAATCGTAACTTTTGTTCCAAGACGACTATAAATACTTGCAAACTCGCAACCTATTACACCACCGCCAACGATTAATAATGATTTCGGTATATTTTCTAGGGACATTGCATGACTACTATTTAAAATCCACTTCCCATCAAATGGAGCAAAAGGTAATTCAGTCGGTTCTGAACCTGCCGCTATAATGAACTGTTCTCCATCTACTACATCTTCTTTATTACCGTTTGTAACTCGCACACGGTGATCCGTTTCAAATTTTGCTTTACCTTGTATAACTTTTATTTTATTTTTTTTCATTAAATATTGGATTCCTTGGACGAGCTGCGTTACGATTTGTGATTTCCTCACCTGTATTTGCTTCCAATCAATTGATATACTTCCATTGTTAAGCGTAACTCCGTAATTATTCGCTTTTCTCACAATGTCATGCACTTCCGCACTTTCTAACAATGATTTTGTAGGCATGCAACCAACATTTAAACAAGTCCCGCCAAGATCAGCTTCATCAATAAGAGTGACATCTTTCCCATTTTGAGCCGCAGTAATTGCTGCTACATAACCAGCAGGCCCGCCTCCAATAACGACTAATTTACTCATTCTCTCACCTTCTCTTTATAAAAGAATTGTTACAGGTTCTTCTAAATAACGTTTAATTGTACGTAAAAATGCAGCTGCTGGTGCACCATCTAATACACGATGATCGAATGTTAAACTTAAAGGTAACATACTTCCTTTTCTTAATTTTTTCCCTTTATATACAGGAACATGTTCAATTGCACCAACACCTAAAATACCAGTTTCAGGTGTATTTAATACTGGTGTGAAATATTCAATCCCAAAGCTACCTAAATTACTAATTGTAAAGGTTGTCCCTTGCATATCGTCACTACTTAAACTACCTTCTCTTGCTTTTTGTGCCACAATTTTAATTTCTTTAGATAACTCTACTAAAGATAAATTATTAGCAAAGCGAATAGACGGAACGACTAATCCTTTTTCTAACGCGACTGCCATGCCTAAATGAACATGTTCAAATTGATGAATTGCATCATCTATATAAGCGCTGTTCATTTCTTTATGCTCCGCAAGTGCTAATACAACAGCGCGAGAAACGAAATCCGTAATGGTTAGTTTGTTATCGTATCGTTTTTGTGCAACTTCCGCTATGTCTTTATGTAAAGCTACTAAATCTGTCACATCTACTTTCATCGTTAATGTTAATTGCGCACTATTTTGTAGGCTTGCATGCATACGGTTTGCGATTGCTTTCCTCATACCAGTCACAGGAATGACTTTACTTTCTTCTTGTTCAAGTACTTCTGGAATTGCAACTCTTTCCTCAAGTGCCTTTAAAACATCTACCTTTGTAATTCTTCCTCCAGGTCCTGTACCAATTAATGATCTAATATCAAGACTTTCAGTTTTTATAATCTTTTTCGCAACCGGAGATATTTTGATTCTTTGCTTCGCTACTTCTTTCGCATATGGTTCTGGATGTTGTATATTTTTAGGTTCTGCATTAGGTGTTTTTTCTTCTACAACATTTGTATTTTCATAGACTTCTACTTTTTCGTTCGGCTTACCGATATAGCAAATTACAGTACCCGGCGGCACTCCCTCATCTTCACTTACAGCTATATCAAGAACAGTTCCATCAGCCGGTGCTTCTATTTCAGTTTCGATTTTTTCCGAGTTAATGCTAGCAATTAGTTCACCTTTTGATACGTTATCGCCTGCTTTAATATTCCAGCTCGTAATAATACCTTCTTTCATCGCCATACCTAACTTTGGCATTACAACTTCTACAGCCATGTTTCTCTCTCCCTTCTCATCGTTTCATTACACATGTAATAAAGATTGGTCTCCGATCATTTCTGATACAGTTTCAATTACTTTCTCCGGAGTTGGTAAATATAACTTTTCAAGTGGTGGTGAGAACGGAACTGGTGTATGTGGTGCTGTAATTCGTTTAATAGGTGCATCTAACAAATCGAATCCTTTATCCGCTACAATTGCTGCAATATCCGTTGCGATACTACATCTTGGATTTGCTTCGTCAATAACAATTAGGCGATTCGTTTTTTCTACAGATGCTAAAATCATATTCTCATCCAGTGGTGATAAAGAACGTGGATCAATTACTTCTACTTCAAGTCCCTTTTTCGATAATTGCTCAGCAGCTGCAAGTGCTGTATGAACTTGTTTTCCAATTGCGACGATTGTTACATCAGAACCTTCACGTTTAATATCTGCTTTCCCTAATGGAATTGTATAGTATTCTTCTGGTACTTCGCCTTTCATATTGTAAAGTGTTTTATCTTCAAAGAAGATAACTGGATCGTCATCTTCAATTGCTGCTAATAATAAACCTTTTGCGTCATACGGAGTAGAAGGAACGACAACTTTTATACCTGGAATGCTCGTAAATAACGCATATAAACTTTGTGAATGCTGTGCCGCTGCGCTAAAACCAGCACCATGCATCGTACGTACTGTAACTGGCACTTTCGCTTTACCACCGAACATGTAGCGGAACTTTGCGCCTTGGTTTAATACTTGATCAAGACAACTACCGATAAAATCATTAAACATTAATTCAGCAATCGGACGTAATCCTGTTGCTGCAGCTGCCATCGCCGCTCCCATATAACCCGCTTCTGAAATAGGTGTATCTAAAATACGATTTCGACCAAATTCTTGTACAAGGCCTTTCGTAACACCAAGCACACCGCCCCATGCTTCATCGTCTTGCAAGTGATCAACTTGTGCACCGCCTGCAACATCTTCTCCGATTAAAATTACATTTTCATCACGACGCATTGATATTTTCATCGCTTCATTAATTGCAGTTGACATACTTACTGTTCTAGTCATTATTTTTCACCCTCCTCTTATTTGTAAGAAACGTATACATCTTTTAATAATTCTTCATCCTCTGGATATGGACTATTTTCACTAAATTCAATTGATCTTTGCACTGCTTCATCTACTGCCTTTTCCATATCGACAAGTTCAGATTCAGTTAATAGCGCTTCATGAATTAAATGCTTACGGAAATTCACAATCGCATCTTTTTCATTTAAATGTTCTTCTTTTTCTTCTGAAGTTTTATACGTTTGTGCTTCACCTTCGAAATGACCGTAATTGCGATATGTCATACATTCAATTATTGTTGGACCACCACCATTACGCGCACGTTCTACTGCTTCTTCCGCGGCTTTATATACTGCAAGTAAATCTTTTCCATCCACTTGAACACCTGGAATATTGTAAGCTTTTGCTCGATCTGCAATGGAATCACAACTTGACGCATATTCAAATGTCGTTGCTTCACCGTAACCGTTATTTTCGGCGATAAAAATAACTGGTAACTTCCAAATCGCTGCTAAGTTAACCCCTTCGTGAAATGTCCCTTCATTATTTGCTCCGTCACCGAAGAAGCAAACACTCACATCTTTCGTTCCTTTATATTTAGCAGTTAATGCTGAGCCGCAAGCAAGTGGAAAACCTCCGCCTACAATCCCATTTGCACCAAGCATTCCTTTATCTAAATCAGCAATATGCATGGAACCGCCTTTCCCTTTACATAACCCTGTCGCTTTCCCGAAAAGTTCAGCCATCATCCCGTTTAAATCACAGCCTTTTGCGATACAATGCCCATGTCCTCTATGCGTACTTGTAATACTGTCACGATCCGTTAAGTGGGCACATACACCAACTGCTACTGCTTCTTCACCTGCGTATAAATGAACGAAACCTGGCAAAACGCCTTGCGCGAATAATTCATGTACCTTATCTTCAAACTTACGAATTTCTAACATTTTTTCATACATCCAACGAGCTTGTTCTTTCGTAATTTCATTCCCTTTACTTTCAGTTGTTTTTAACATGTTCAGCCCTCCTATTTTTTTGTTCATCTTTTATATTGCAACTACTGTGCCAAATTCTAATCCTTGATTTAATAGGTTTCCTCTTTTCTTTCAAAATAAAAAAGTGGACAAAATGAGACATCTGTCTCGTTTTGTCCACTTTTGTTCACCTAATTTGAGAATTATTATTTTATTCATGATCAAAACTCTTCTGTAACTTCCGGATGTAAATAATTTGACCTATATGATAAGCATTATGAGTTGTGACATTTGCTAGCACTTCCCACCACTTTGCACATACCGGAAATCCAACCACATCACTTTCAACCTTTTCTTCATTTATTAGCTTTTGCCATAGTAACAGTTTCTCTAGTAGTTTTTCTCTTAATTCATCGAAAGATTGATTATCTGAAAGCATAAAACTTTTATTATTATCACCAATTGCGGGCACGGCATTCACATTTGATTCTTTGTATCTAGTTTGCCACGTTGAGTTCCAATACAGTAAGTGTTGTACAATTTCAGCTATACTATTACTCTCTTCATTCAGTTTCCAGAAAGCTTCTCTCTCTGATAAATCTTTCACTGCATCTGAAAATGGAATATACCAACTGGGATCGTTTGCATTCGCCAATAATTGATCTGCTAATACATCTTTCACATGGGCCATTTTTCTTCCCTCATTTCATTAACGTATTCATACTCACTTCTCTATATACGCTAAGTCCATATAATTCCCTCTTTTAAAAGTCGTTAAAAAAGCTCGTATAACATGAATGGGTACTTCTTTCAAAATGAATGGTAGAATAATAGATTTTCTTATCATAACTCGTTATGATAAAAGAAAAAGAAAGCTGGCAGAAAATGAACAAAAAAGTCGCAATTATTACAGGAGCCTCAAGTGGATTTGGACTATTAACTACACTCGAACTCGCAAAAAAAGATTATTTAATTATCGCTACAATGCGAAACCTTGAAAAACAAGCGAACTTAATATCTCAAGCTACTCAACTCAACTTGCAGCAAAACATAACAGTTCAACAATTAGATGTAACCGATCAAAACTCTATACATAACTTTCAATTATATATAAAAGAAATAAATAGAGTAGATCTACTTATTAATAACGCAGGATATGCAAATGGGGGCTTTGTAGAAGAAATTCCAGTAGAGGAATACCGTAAACAATTTGAAACGAACCTTTTTGGAGCTATATCAATTACTCAACTTGTATTACCTTATATGAGAGAACAAAAAAGTGGGAAAATCATTAATATAAGCAGCATTAGTGGTCAAGTTGGATTCCCTGGTCTATCCCCTTACGTTTCTTCAAAATATGCATTAGAAGGCTGGAGTGAATCCCTTCGTTTAGAAGTAAAACCTTTCGGAATAGATGTTGCTTTAGTGGAACCTGGTTCTTATAACACAAATATATGGGAAGTTGGTAAACAACTAGCTACAAACCAATCTGATACCACTTCTCCTTACAAAGAATATATGAATAAAATACAAAAACATATTAATAGCGGCAGTGATACATTTGGTAATCCGATAGATGTTGCTAATAAAATTGTAGAAATCGCTGAATCTAAGCGAACGAATTTACGATATCCGATTGGAAAAGGTGTAAAATTTATGATCTTTGCAAAGAAGATTCTTCCTTGGAGATTGTGGGAATACATTGTTTTGAGAACCTTTAAGAAAATGTAATAGACTTTTTGAAAACCATTTTGAAAGGGGTGCGAATTAAATGTTAGGTTTACCATATGGACAAGTATTTTTAGTTCCGTGGACTGAACAATGGGAAATTGAATATATGAAAGAGAAACAATTCATTGAGGAACAAATTGGCGAACATATTTTAGCGATACACCACATTGGTAGTACCTCTATTCCACATTTAAGCGCAAAGCCAATTATTGATATTGCAATCGAACTAAAAGATTATACAGACGGTTTAACATGTATTAAAAAGTTAGAACTGCTAAACTATAAATACAGAAAAGATGTACTACCTGAACGATATTATTTTAATAAAGGAGAACCACGAACTCATCAAATTCATATGTATGAACAAGGAAATACATATTTAATAGAGCAATTACAATTTAGAGATTACTTAATAAACAACAAAACTTCTCGTATACAGTATGAACAGTTAAAGATTCAACTTTTACAAGCTAATCCTAATGATAAACATCAATATGCTGAGGATAAAACGAATTTCGTTACATCCATATTAGCCAAAATAAATGATGAATTTAAATAAGAAACCATTTAGTAGTAAATGGTTTCTTATTTATTAGTTAACTCTTTATTTGTACCATTAATAATCACCTTATTATGCAGCAGGTGGAACGAAATAAACGAGTATTGAGAGCATCAATATACATGTAACCATTCCCGTTATCGACAGTATATATTCTTTTGATTTTCTATCATACTTCCATTCCATCCATGCTCTTAAAGTCAATGATATCCCTAAATAAACGAACATGACATAAGCCATTTTAGCGTTTTCAAATTTAAACATATAATAACAACTACTTATTACATAAATAATAATAAGCCCTATTTCTATTTTTACATGTAAACTATTCACATGCTTATATCCAAAGAAGCCTCTTTTCTCCACATTTAATTTTATTCTTAAAAACTGTTCTAATAAGTAACATCAATAGTGATACAACTCCGCCTAAGGACATCAAAAACTCCCTTGATTCTCTATCATATTTCCATTCCATATATGATTCGAAACTATACAACGTAATTAAAAACAGAAAGGGTAGGAAGCCCATGTATAGAGGGTTCGAAAGAGAAGAACATATAATTATAACTACTATATACGAAAAAATAATAATCCTGTTTCCCCATTTATGCAGCTTATTTACATATTTATTATTCCATCCTTTTTGTTTCGGTATATTTAGCCTTTTTCTCACTATATTTTCTAAAACAAATAAGAATATGATCCATAAAACTAATACAATTACTTTCACATGGATTAGAGAGATCACCTCCTTTATCTTATCGTCTGGATTTTCTCCGGCTGATCACTCGGATACGTAGTACTCATTTTGTTCTCTACGTCCCAACTAATAATAGTCGCACTATCTCGTCCGAATTGATGATGAACGTGCTCTAATACATAATAAACACTTTCTTCAAGTTCTATATTATTTCTGTTCATATCATTATACAGATTTAATGGTGTTTCATAGTGTCGTTCCCCGCATTCTAATACTCCATCTGTAACCATTACAATTCGATTCTTCCCAGTACGTAATTCACGAATTCCGGTTGAGTAGCAAGGTACAGATAAATCAAAGGTATTTACATTTCCAATCCATTCGTAAAAGTGACGTTGATTTAATGCATATTGTCCTAACTTATATAACTCTTCATGAAATACATAAACTAAACAATCGCCAATAGATAACCACCATATGTAGTTTTCTTTTCTTACACATATTAAGCACGCTGTTTCACCTTTTACTCTTTTGCACTTTTCTTTAAATGAGGGGGATTGAAAGATTGTAAGTAGATGATTTTCAACAGATCGAAATACTGTATCAATCGATTCATTCATCATTACTTTTATATTTTCATATTCTTTTTGGATTGTATTTACTACTAAATCAACACTTTCCGCACTATTATGTCCATCTAAAATAGCTGCAAATTCCCAATCACCATTTGACCAAACTAACGCACCATCTTCGTTCTTTTTTGCTCCGGCGCTTATATTCCCGCCGTATTTTCCAAGTACAACGTCACCATATTGTTTAACTGAAATTTCTCCTAAACACATTTCTGTATTTCCAACCCAAGAATATTGTCTATTATTTGTTGTATGCATACTCATTTAACATATACTTTCGTATTCTTTCACATATTTTTTTGATTTTCTCTTCGTCACCATATGGCGCATCAGTCCATTTCGCTACTTCAGTTGGTGACCAAAATTCTCTGGGTGTATTTGGATAACGCGGTATGATGTGCATGTGCATATGTGGTACACCATTTCCTGAAACAAAAGTGTAAATATGCTCTGCACCTTCGCTTTCTTTTAACGCTTTACTTACTCTACTTGTTATAAGTCCGAACGTTTTCGCTTCCTCATCTGTTAGTTCAGCAAGACCGGGTATATGTCTTTTTATATCTATCATTACATAACCAAGGTATGTTTCTTCACTATCCCAGTGGACATGTCCAACATAAACGAGTTCATCTTCATAAATAGCTCCACCTGGAACTGTAATATTTCCTTTATGTTTCTCGCAAATAAAGCATTTTCGTTCTACTTGATTATTTGTTGACATATCCATCACCATCCTTTTTATTAATAATATCATAAAAAAAGGATTTATATTCCGAAAATTCATTCTTTCAATTCGGCAATTTTTGAAATAAATTTGCACCTTATTATTTCTTCAAAAACGCAATCCCAATTACGATTCCAATCACAATTCCGATTACTAAATTATTAGTAAAGAACCCTTGAAACACACCGATTACAACCCCTATACCGACACCTATTGCCAAGGCATCATTCCTTTTATTATTTTTAGCCAAAATTGCATCTCCTCCCATCATTTCTCCCTAAATAACATACATTTACTTGAATGTATTAATATATTCACTATCTCACTTGAATATTTCCAAAAAATGCACTATAACTTCACATATAATATTTTCCATTTTCTGTGCATACTCCTTTTATAATGAAAAAATTTCAAGTAACCATTAAATATATATAGGCATTTACTATAAGAAATATCAGTAAGTTATTTAAGGAGGAATGATTCAAATGCATCCTCATTGGAATCCAAATATAAATCAATGGAACAACACCAAAAACAAGTTTGTGCACCACCTGGTGGTTCTGCCATTGTTCGTATGTAATCTATTCAAACAAAAAACACACTTTGTATAATAAAGTGTGTTTTTTTGTTATCTTCTTTTTTGATGAAATCCTTGTGTAATACGGTCTAATATAATCGCAATGACAACGATAGCTAGTCCGGCTTCAAATCCCATTCCGATATTAACTTGTGTTACAGATCGGTATACATCAACTCCAAGACCTGGTGCTCCTACAAGAGATGCTGTTACTACCATAGATAAAGAAAGCATAATGCTTTGGTTCACGCCAGCCATGATCGTTCCAGTTGCGAGTGGTAATTGTACTTTAAATAATTTTTGTGATGCGGTAGAGCCAAACGCATTCGCTGCTTCAATTAAATCTTCTGGAACTTGTCTAATTCCTAAGTCAGTAAAACGAATTGTCGGTGGCATTGCAAAGATTACGGATGCGATAATCCCAGGCACTACACCTACTCCAAAAAATGTAATCGCAGGAATAAGATATACAAAAGCCGGCATTGTTTGCATAAAGTCTAATGTCGGTTTTAAAAATTTTGAGAAGCGTTCATTTTGAGAAGCTAAAATTCCGATTGGGATTCCTACAATAATTGAAATAATAACAGACGTAAGTACAAGTGCTAATGTTTGCATCGTCTGTGCCCAGTAGTTAATATTTAAAATAAATAATAAACCGATCAGTGTAAAAATAATTAAAGATACCTTTCTCGTTGTGTACCAAATGAGGAAACAAAGGATAATAATCATCAATATGGCCGGTATTATTGTTAAAAAATTAGTGAGTAAATCAACGAATCCACCGATAATATATGAGAATCCTCGGAATAAGCCTTCAAGGTGTTCATATAAACTTGCAACAAATGAATCGACCCATTCCCCTAATGGAATACGTGGTATACTACTCATCGTCTTTCACCTCTTCCTCAATATTACCTGCAAGAGCTTGAATGACACTTTCGCGTTTAATAATTCCTCTTAGCCTTTTCTTCTCATCAATTACTGGTAACGGATATTTCATCTCCGCCATTTTCGCATACGTTTCTTCAAGTAAAGTATCTAAATACACATGCGGGATATCGGTAAGTAATAAATCAGCAATTGGCCACTGTTTTTGAACGGCTTTACTCGCATCATCTGCCGTTAATATCCCTAAAAACTCATACTTTTTGTTAACAACATACACAGTAGAAACACCAGCGTTCCTCATAATTTGAAGTGCTACACGCGGTCCACGATCAATTAATAAAGTCTCCGGTCGTTTTAATATAGATTCCGCCGTGATTACTTTTCCTAAATTTACATCCGCTACGAATTTCTCTACAAATTCATTGGCAGGACTCATCATAATTTCTTCCGGTGTTCCAATTTGGACAATCTCTCCATCTTTCATTAATGCGATACGATCTCCAATTCGAAGAGCTTCATCTAAATCATGTGTAATAAAAATAATTGTTTTCTCCATTTTATCTTGTAATTCTAACAGCTCATCTTGCATTTCTTTTCGAATCAGTGGGTCTAATGCACTAAATGACTCATCCATTAACAATACATCTGGATTATTTGTTAATGCCCTTGCGATTCCAACACGTTGCTGCATACCGCCACTAAGTTGACTTGGATAATTATCTTTATGATGATCAAGTCCTACTAACTGTAGCGATTCTAACGCTTTATTCTCTCGTTCCTCTACTGGAACTCCTTGAATTTCTAACCCGTACGCAACATTTTGTATCACTGTACGATGTGGAAATAAAGCGAACTTTTGAAACACCATACTCATCTTCGTTCTTCTCACTCTTCGCAACTCTTCTTTTCCCATCGTTGCGATATCTTCACCATCTATGTATATATGTCCCGCTGTTGGTTTAATTAATTGGTTTAACATCCGAACTAACGTAGATTTCCCGCTACCAGACAAACCCATAATAACGAAAATCTCTCCAGTATATACTTCAAAGGTTGCCTTTTTTACACCAACGTTCATTCCTGTCTCTTTCAAAATTTCCGATTTGCTTTTTCCTTCTTTTAATAAAGACAGCGCTCTTTGCGGGTGTTTCCCAAATACTTTTGTTACGTTTTCAACACGCACCTTTGTATTATCCATGTCACTACTCCTTTTCTACCCATCTATTCATATAGTGTTGCGATTTTACAAAGAAATATTACATAAAAATGACATTCATAAGATTTCTTTAAAATTCGCGTTTCCGTTCATAATAAGAATGCTTACTTATACATTTATTTAAAAAGGCAAGCATTTTTTAGGAGGGTTTCGATGAAAAAGAAAATATGGCTTATATGCCTTGCATTATTTATTACTATGATATTCTCTTCATGTAATGCAACAAATGCAAATTCGAAAGGAAAAATTAAACTTGGTGTAACAAGTTGGAAAGAAAACATTGCAACTGCAAACATGTGGAAAGTTTTATTAGAACAAAAAGGTTACAAAGTTGAGCTCATGTACTTAGAAAAAGCTGCAATTTGGACTGGCGTTGCTCGCGGTGATGTTGATGCTAATTTAGAAGTATGGCTACCCGTTACGGATAAACCGCTAAATGCTCGTTATAAAGATGATATAGTCTTAAAATCAAAATGGTATGAGGGTACTGGACTTGGCCTTGTCGTCCCTTCTTATATGAAAAACATTAACAGTATTGAGGATTTAAATGCTCATAAAGATGAACTAGATAACAAAATTGTCGGTATCGAACCCGGTAGTAGTCTTATGAATTTAACAAATAAAGCGATGAAGGAATATGATATTAAACTAAAACTTGTCCAATCTTCTGAAGCTGCGATGATGAGTGAATTAAAGAAAGCATATACGAAAAAGAAACCAATCGCTGTTACGCTTTGGAATCCGCATTGGGGCTTTTCAGAATTTGACTTAAAATATTTAAAAGACCCTAAGAAAGTATATGGTGAAAAAGATGACATTTATTACTCTGTTCGTAAAGGTTTCGAAAAAGATTATCCAGATATCGTGAAATACTTTGACAAATGGAAAATGAACGATGAACAACTTGGTACATTAATGGTCATGTTAAATAAAACGAAAGATCCTGAAGAAGCGGCGCGCAAATGGATTGAAAAGAATCAAGCGCTAGTTGATGAATGGGTAAAAGATTAATAAAACAGGCTAGAGGATATGCTATTCCTCTAGCCTGTTTTATCTTATTTTTTCGTAACAACATCATCTACAATCCCATATTCTTTCGCTTCTTCAGCAGTCATAAAATAGTCTCTTTCTGTATCATGTGCTACTCTTTCAATCGATTGCCCCGTTTTTTCTGCAATCATTTTATTAATATCACGCTTTAACTTTAGTATTCTTTTCGCTGTTATTTCAATTTCTGTTGCCTGGCCTTGCGCACCGCCAAGTGGCTGATGAATCATAATTTCACTGTTAGGGAGCGCAAACCGTTTTCCTTTTGCACCTGATAATAATAACAATGCACCAAATGATGCTGCAAATCCCATGCATAGCGTTTGTACATCTGGTTTAATGAGATTCATCGTATCTAATATGGCAAAACCCGCTGTTGTTGAACCACCTGGGCTATTGATGTATAAATATATATCTTTCTCTGCATCTTCCGCTTCTAAAAATAATAATTGAGCTACGACACTACTCGCTACTTGATCATTTATTTCTGAACCGATAATAATAATACGGTCTTTTAATAACCTTGAATATATATCATAGGAACGTTCTCCTAATTTCGTTTGTTCTACAACATATGGAATTGCATTCATTTTATATCCCTCCAATAATTGTTATGCGGCGCAAAGCACACAACTGTAGGAAGAAGGTTTTTTCACATTAAATAATAAGACTGGCTGTTTAGATGGTAACTTAGTAAAATCTATTGTCGGAAGCAGTTTCGTTAATAATTCCGGTCTCTCCTCTCGAATAGACGTTACTACAACTTCCATATCATCTGTGAATTCGACGATCTCAATCCCTTCTTCACTTACAGTTTTCAGCCTATTTCTACTACGAAACAAAGAAGCTTTTACTGCCCCTTCCGATACGGAACATACTTTAGCAATATCAGCGATACTATATTGAAAAACATCCTTTAATAATAAAATCGTGGATTGCTGTACATTTAATGAAGATAATACTTTCCCTACCATTTCATGCAAATCTGCAATATTCTCTTGTGGTTCTTCAAAAGTAATTTGTTCCTTTATTTTTTCATGAACTGATTTTGATTTCATCTGGTCTAACCAACGATTTCTAGCTATTTTATATACAAGCGTCATACAAATATCTTTATTACTATATTTTTGAAGAACTTTACAAACTGTTTCTTGGGCAAGATCTTCGCCGTCCCATTTGTTTTTTGTTAAAAATGTACAGTACCTTTTCAATTCTCCATATTGCTCAATTAAAAAGTTTATATTTGAATGATTCATATCGATATGATTCTTTAAAATATGAGTTACTTTTGTGCACAAAATAACCACTCCTTTTCAGCGCTTACTTAATTAACGATTAAACAAATAAAAAAGTTACGGGGCATATAAAAATATTATGTTTATGTTCAATAATTCGCGGTCATAAATATGTTATGTACAATTTTACGTGAGGAGGAACAAATTTGCCAAAATTAACAATTGAAGGTGCGGGAACTTTTGATGTAAAAGAAGGCACAAAGTTAGTATTAGCGATCGAAGATAACGGTGTACACATTCTCCATCGCTGTGGTGGGAAAGCGCGCTGTACAACTTGTAGAGTAGAAATTATAGCAGGTGAGTTTTGTGAAGCAAGTTCTAATGAAAAAAATGCAATTACGGAAAAAGGAATTGAAGATCACTTACGTTTATCATGCCAAATGCACGTACATAAAGATATAGTCGTTCGTCCTATACTTACAGTGGAAAATTCAGGTCTAGATGCAGGCCCACGTCCAGCAGAATAATATGCTGAATTTAAAACAGCTCGCTGGTGAATATGCTGCAAACTTTGTAAAAGATGGGATGAAAGTTGGACTTGGCACAGGTTCTACTGTATATTGGTTGATACAAAAATTAGGTGAGCGTGTAAAAGAAGGCTTATCATTTCAAGCTGTACCAACGTCAAAAGAAACGGAAGTATTAGCTAAACAACTAAATATCTCTCTAATTTCGTTAAACGACGTACAAAGCCTTGATCTTACAATTGATGGAGCGGATGAAATTGATGCTAATTTACAACTTATAAAAGGTGGTGGTGGCGCATTACTTCGCGAGAAAATTGTTGCCACTTCCTCCAAAGAACTAATTATTATTGCTGACGAATCGAAACTTGTAACACATTTAGGTACTTTCCCATTACCTATTGAAATAATACCTTTTTCCTGGAAACAAACCGAAAGGAAAATTCAATCTTTAGGTTGTCAAACAACGTTACGTTTAAAAAATAATGAAACGTTTATTACCGATAACAATAACATGATTATTGATTGTATATTCCCTCATAACATAACTAATCCTACCAATTTACACACTCAATTAAAAATGATTACAGGTGTAGTTGAAACAGGATTGTTTGTTAATATGACTAGTAAGGCGATTATTGGAACAAAAAACGGGATAAAGGAACTATAATGAAAGCTGACTCTTACAGTCAGCTTTTTATATTTTCTCTGTATTGCGTATCATTATGATATACTATGAAAACAAAAGAACATCACACTAGAAAGGACTGAACAATTTGCACTCTAAAGTCATAACAGAACTTACAGATTTAGAGACTGCCTTTCATATTCGAAAAGAAGTATTTGTAAAAGAACAAAGTGTCCCTCTTGAAGATGAATTCGATACATTCGATAAAATCGGTGAGAAATGCAAACATATTTTAGTTTATTATAACGATCTTCCTGTAGGTACAGGTCGTATACGATTTGTTGACGGTGCAGGAAAATTAGAGCGAATTTGTATTTTAAAAGACTATCGTAAATATGGATTAGGTAAAGTCATCATTCAAACGTTAGAAGAAATTGCTCGTAATGAACAAGCTACAAAAGTGAAATTACACGGGCAAACACAAGCTGAAGGATTTTATAGGAAATTAGGCTATGAAACTTCTTCTGATATATTTATGGAAGATGGTATTCCACATATACTTATGATGAAAGTGTTATCATAACAGAAAGGTGACTATATTGTTTATTCATATAGTCACCTTTCTGTATCTTATTCACTTGAAAGCAAAGAACCTATCATACATAGTCTTAAAACAACCTTAATGAATTGGTGTTCTCTAGTTTTCTATTCGCACTATATTCTGTTAGCTTTCACTTTAAAAAGATTATTTTATTAAACTCACTATGAATTGTTCTCTACTATCTCTTCTCTTTCTTCTCTTATTTGACCGATTAATGAAACTACAGAACCAACTGCTTGAATCCAACTCCCCATAATCACTATAATCTGTCCATCCTCCTCATTTCCTTCCGAAATTTCTTCCACTTTATCCCCACTAGTTTTCAATTCATCTATTCCACCAATTGCCTGTAATGAATTTCCAGTCGCTTGTAACACATTCCCGGCAATGTTATACGATTCATCTATATCGGAACTATCCTCTAATTCCCCACCTATTGATGTAATACCACCTAATGCTTGTATCCAATTTCCTGCAATCACTACTTTTTTTTGTGTATTATCTTCAAATTCTATAATGAGTCCTGTTAAAACCGTTATATTACCAATTGATTGGATTTCATTACCGATTTTTTCAAGAGATATTTCCCCTTGTCCATCAGCTTCCAGGCCGTTCCCTGTTGCCTGTAATACATTCCCCCATACGTTTAAATCTCTTCTTAATTCGTCGTTCAATTTTTTAAAAGGTGTACTACCAATCGCAGCAATAATTGTCCCTACTGCAACAAACCAAGCACCAACTATCTCCTTAATCGGATCATCCATTTTCAATCTATCCCGTCATTAATTTACTACTTACAGGATATGAATTTATGCATCTCCATGTTAATAGCCTACTACTCTCCATTTGAATAAAACTCGATATTTCGTCAATACTATAAATACATCAAGTGTGACATCTCTGTTTGGAGCAGTTAGCTTTTGCTAATCGCTCTTTTATTTCGTTCTTGCTTCTCGAAGAATTCTTTAAATACGTTTCCCCATACGTACACATTCTGTATTCCCCCTTGAATACAATACATAACTCAATATAATATCTATGTATCTAGATTACTACCCCTGTATCGATTAGTTAAAGTTGGCTAACTGCTTCATTATTTGCAATGAAATTAAATTTCTGAATTTTTTTAAAATACATCTCGATATTCATAATTCCAAACATCTAAAATCAAAAAATATAATTGTATCATCACAGGAAAATTTTCCGAATAACTTTTTTGTTAAAAAGTTTTCACCTTAAAATTAGACAAGCATATGTTATTGAATGGAGATTCTCCATTCATAAGATTCTTACCTTTCTTATCTAGAGC
This sequence comes from Bacillus sp. RC251, assembly GCF_044908765.1. Classification (NCBI taxonomy): domain Bacteria; kingdom Bacillati; phylum Bacillota; class Bacilli; order Caryophanales; family Bacillaceae; genus Bacillus; species Bacillus sp. RC251. Next base: position 1,780,233 of record NZ_JBIYDP010000001.1, read on the forward strand.
ACACTTCAATGTGTGCTGATTTTTAGTTAGAAACTACAACATCCTCAAATATATTTCTTTTTTTACAAAAGCGGATATTATTCTTTTGTACAAGCACTCTTTCCTTTTAATTAATAATATATATTGATATTCCAAAGAAAGGAGAGCAAAATATTTATGGCTAATTATTTTTATAAAGATGGTAAAAAATATTATAAAAATCAATCGCATTCGAACGATCAAAAAAATAACTGTTTTATTGAAACTCATACGATAACTGGTTCTGCAGAAAATGCAAATGGAAATATACCTTTATCTATTTTCCTTGAAACCACCGCGCCACAAACTGTATTTGAGGATTTCACAAACAATCATAATAAAACATTAATTCAGTTATTCGTTGTCGGGATGAGTGCACCCGTTCAAGTAACTATTCTAACAAGAAAATCTAGCCGCCCAATTACTGCAACATTACAACCTGTTCAAACAAAAATATTTCAAGTTGAAGATTTTCAAAGTCTTACTTTTACCAAACAGGAAGGTCCTACTAGTATAGTTAGTTTATTTGTGCAAAAAACATTTTGTATTTGCTGTAACGATAATAAGGATTCGTGTGATGAATATTATCAAGATTGTAATTAATAGATTAACGCAGCAAAAGAAACCGTTTTATACAGGGTTCTTTTTATTTCGCTCCATACATTTTCAAAAACATTTTAGAATCATACACTATGATTTTTCTTTAAATCTCTCCTTCCCCGTTATTTTATGAAAATAACACTTTAGTTTAATTACGGGACTTATCATCATTTAATGAAGGAAAGTAAAATTTAGAAAAAAAGACGACGTATTCAACGTCGTCTTTTTTATAAACAGAAAAGTGAATTCTCAAAATTTCCTTTTGCATCAAAGCCCATCATCTCTTAGTTCATACCTAGGTAAAGCTTACACTCTTTTCCATAATGATAAGGCATAAATCCAGTTTGGATCCCCATTTCCTTTATAACTCTGGACAGCTTCATATACTTTTCCCTCGTGTAGAACTCTATCTCCCTTTTCATATGCTTTCTTTGCATTCCACTCTTCATATGAAGCGCTTTCAGTTTTTGTAGTAATTGTGAATATATCACTCTGTACAGATTCATTTCCAGCTACATCAACAGCTTTCACTACATATTTATAAGTAGTATTAGGAAGTAAATTTTTATCCATATAAGAAGTCGCATTGGATGTTGCAATCTTTTTCATTGATCCTTCTGTTTCTCTATAAATATCGTAATGGTCTACACCAATATTATCGTCAGAAGGACTCCACATTAGATCCACACTTGACGCTGTCGTTCCCATACTATGTAATCCTTTTGGTTGTGTTGGTACTTCTGTATCAGGCACCTCAACTGTTGTTTTTACTGTAAGCGCTGCACTTTCTTTCGATACATTTCCAGCTGAGTCAATTGCTTTTACAGTATAAGAGTATTCTGTACTTGGTTGTAATTTTTTATCAATAAAATGAGTTCCTGGTACTGTATCAATCATCTCTCCGTTACGGAAGATTTGATACCCTTTTACCCCTACATTATCCGTAGAAGCGTTCCACGTTAGTTCTATACTATTCGCTGTTACTTTTTGTGTCTGAATTCCATTTGGACTACTTGGAGCTTCTATATCTGGTTTCACATCATTAATTAGATTAACATCAATTACATTATAGAATGCATTTGCTGTATCAGCTACATCCCATACTGCTAAAATCACATGATATCCACTTCTATCAGTAGGTACATTAATTTTGTGAGTTAAATGATTTGAGGCTGCAGAGCCATCATGTTGTACAGTTCCAATTGGTTCTAAATCTGCTCTTGTGAGCGCTTTATTTGGATTCCATCCTTTTTTAGTAATATAGTAATGCCATTTGCTCGTTAAGTGAGGCGCTGTATACTTCCAAGTAAAAGTATTTTCCCCGCCTGTGATTGTATTTTTAAACCAACGATTTGCTGTTTGTTGATCTAAAATACCACCAAATTTACCACCTGCAGAAGCGATTTGGCCATCAACTGGGCCAGCTTGCGGGAACCCTTTTGGAGCTTCCAAACTTTGTGGTTCATACATAACACTTCCGCAGTTTACATTTAGTGCACCATAAGTTGGACTACATAAAGCAGATCGGCTGCTAGGCTTTTCAACAAAACCGTGCGCGTATGCGTTTTGAGGAATAAGTGTCGTGCCAATAATTCCAGCTGTTAATGCAACAGCTCCTAGACTTTTTTTGTTCATTTTCATATTTTGTAGTTGTTTTAATAATCGATTATTCATATTCCTGTCCCCTTCTTGTTATACTTCGTAGTGTAATGTGGGCTTCGATGTAAAAGAATAACAAGAGACAATCTTGTATCGATGTATGTGTTCATTATGCATACACCGCAGTGAAAATATATTTCATTTCTTGTGAAACATTTCACTTGATAAATATATCATGACATAGAAATCATCAAAGTATGTGCAGAAGTTGTGCAGAAATGATGAAAGCATTAGTAACACGTAAAACTATGGTCCGAATTTATAAAACAGAATATTTAACATTTCAAAACAACGCATTCTCCGATTCATATAAAAGAAGAGTGTCTATATGAAATGATATAGACACTCTTCTCATGTATAATTTTCTATTTATTACTGACCTATAAATGTAAAAATCTCATCAGCAGCTTCCTTATAGCCACCAGATTTTCGGAAAGACTCCTTCAAATTCAAAGCAGCTTCTTTAAATGAAGGATTATTTAATACAAGTTTTACACTTTCACGTAGTTGTTCCACAGTTAATTCATTTATAGATAACTTAATCCCAGCTCCTAGATTCTCTACTTGCTTTGCGATTACTGGCTGATCTGCACTTTGCGGAATTACAATGAGTGGAATCCCGTTATATAGTCCTTCATGTGTACTGTTCATTCCGCCATGTGTAATAAACAACTTTGTATATGCAAGTAGTTTCGTTTGTGGTACATAGTTTTTTACAATGAAGTTTTTAGGAATTTCACCTAAATCACTTATTTTCGTTTTATTACCGATAGACATCACAATTGTATAATTACTATTCTCGAACTCCTTTATGCAAAGTTTATAAAAATTAAGCGCTTCATTAAAAACAGTACCTAGTGAAATGTAAATCGGGCTTTTTTCTTCAATTGTAGTAAAATCAAACTCTTCATCTTTTACTTGTGCAGGGATGGATGGACCTACAAATTTAAATGTTTCATCAAACATATCTCCAAAAGGTTGGAACTCTTTTATTGTATACACAATAGTAAGTGGCGCTGGATTACAGAAAACTTCATATGGTGAGTTTATTTCAACACTATATTTTTCCGCAATCCCCTTAGTTAATCTTTCAAAATCATTATGTATCTTATCCTGAACTTTCACTGGGATACTTTTAGACAAGTGGTCTAACATTTGTTCAAATGATTTTTCATCCTGCGCAAAAGATGTGCATGAATTTATGGCTGGAAGTTTAAGAATTTGAGCAATTAAATGGCCACAACCAAACATAGAATCATGAATCATATAATCAAAATGTTCACCTTCAATTTGTTCTAGAACGCTAGATATTACAATATCCGCTGTATGTAGAAGGCCGTTTATTCTTTCCTGTAAATAATTTCTGCCTCCAGATAGAAACGCTTTTATAAATTTTTGATCATCAATCGTTCGTACAGTAGCACCTGTCTTCTCAATCCGATCCCTGAAAGCTTCTATTGAAAAATAAACGACCTCTTCACCACGAGAAATCAATTCTTCTACAACTTGTAAAGTTGGATTTATATGTCCTTCTGATCCAGCGTTAATAAATAAAACACGCGCCATAATAAACACTCCTTACGTTAAATCGTTTCTATGTTGGCAAGAGTACGGATTTTCTCCATACTCTTTTCTTAGTTGTTCGTAGCATGTTCCTACTAAATTGACCTAGCGAGTCTAAAACCGAGATCATCTATATGAAATGTAGGATGGCTTCGACGACGACAAGTAGCGCCGCACCCTCTCGCTGTTTCAGCCCAACTACCACCACGAAAAATGCGATATGATCCGTACACTGTTTCATCATACAAATCATAACACCATTCCCAAACGTTCCCTAGCATATCATAAAGTCCCCATGCATTCGGTTCTTTTTGGCCAACGTCATGAATCTCTCCATTTGAATTTTCATTATACCACGCTATATCATGAAGTTTCCCGTATGTATATCCGGTTGTACTTGCTTTACATGCATATTGCCACTCTGCCTCAGATGGTAATCGGTAGCCATTTGAATCTAAATTACATTTCACAATTTGACCACCATCACTAATAGAATAATATTCTTTTAATCCCGCTTTTTTTGAAAGTACATTACAAAACGCAATGGCATCGTTCCATGAAATATTGACAACTGGTTTATGATTTTTATCAAAATTATTTAATGGACTATTTGTAATAGCATCATATAGTTCCATTGTTACAGCATACTTCGCAAGAAGAAATGGTTGAATTTGCACTAGCCATTCTTTTTTTATTCGATCATCTCTTAATACTACCTCTCCAGCTGGAATATTTACCATTAATGAATCGATTGTTTGAATTAAATCATTAGTCATTTTCTATTCCTCCAAACGTTCATTTTATATGAATTTATAGTCATATACTCATTACAAAATACAATTTTCAAAAAGCGTTAAATTTTTCATAATAAAAAACGATTAGTTTAATTAAACTAATCGGTAAGATCCAAAAAGAATTGTTGTGTCACATTCTATTATTATATGTGCTCTAAAAATTTCCGAACCTCATTTGGAGATTTTAAAACAATAACCTTTTTCTCTTCGGACAATTGCTCTAACCCTTTTAAAATTGTAGGTCGTTTAGCATTAGGATATTTCCATATCCATTTAAAAAATTGCAAATCAAATCTTTCTTCACATCCCGCGCCCATATCTGGTCTTGTTTTATTCCGGTATTTTACAATTCTTTTAAACGCACGATAAATACAAATTGTTCTATGAATATCAAGGAAGATAATTGTATCAGCTGCATTCAGTCTGATATCCATCGTCCCGCCATAATTCCCATCAATAATCCACTTCTCATCTTTAATTAAGTTATTTTGAACTGCTATTTGTTCTTCTCTCGGAACACCTTCCCAATTCGGTTTCCAAAATAATGCATCAAGATGATGCACCTTAATATTTAATTTATTTCCTAACTGCCTTGCTAATGTAGATTTTCCTGAACCACCAGAACCAATTAATATTATTTTTTTCATACCTTTACGATACCTTCTATAACTTTTTCAATAGCTTCCTTATTAGCAAAAATCCAGAAGAACATTTCTTCATTTAACTTTAATAAATCTGGTAACTGGACAAAATAAGCAATAAAGATAATTTGAATTGAAAGCATAACATACCAAACGGCTTTTAGTTCTTCTTTCGTTAAATCATTTTGTTTATAATAACCTTCAAAGACTTTGCTAACGATATGTAACCATTTCCCTCTTAATCTTTCATCACTAAATAGCTCGCTTAATATACTTGTACAGCAATAACATAAATCAAATATTTTTACATTATTTTCTAAAATTTCAAAATCTATAAACCCTTCCAGTTTATCATCTTTAAAGATTACATTTGATAGATGCATATCACGATGAATAATTTGTCTCGGTAATGAATGGACCGTTTCCTTGAAAGCTGCGTGCATTCGCTCCATCTTTTGAATTACCTCTCGATGAACATACTCATTCTTTTCTAAAATCGGTATAGCCCATTCAAATACCATCTTATATAAATCTCTTTTTATTAACTCATGGTCACTATTCACCGAATGTAATGCTTTGTGCAGATTAGCTATTTCTTCTCCAATTGTACTTGCTAGCCTTTCCAGCTTATTCGTATCTTTTATTTCTAAAACACTTCCGGCAACATACTCATATAAGCAATAACATTTTTCTTTATATAATACATATTGTTCATCATTTTCTGTCTTTACTACTCTCTGTACTTTAATTCCCTTTTCATACAGTTGCTTCAAAACATCGAATTCAACTAGAAGTTGCTTTATCGATCCCGTTCTCTTTAAAATGTACTCTTTATTCTTGCATAAAACCTTCGCTACTTTTGGTTGCATTACAATAGCTGTGACATGTTCATTTCGAAACCAAAGCTTTGCAATTTCCAGTGCTTGTTCCATTTACAAATACCCCTTTTACAATTCTTATTTCTTCCGAAAAATAACCTCACACAGTATTCCCACTCCAACACCAATTGTATAAGCCACTACATCACTCCACAAAAAACCGTATCCCAACACGAGTCCGCCCAAAGTCGTTGCACGAATGCTATCTATCCATTCCGCATGATACAATTGGCTCGCTTCAATCCCGTAGCAAAACATTAAACTAATAAAAGCCAACTTCTTCGTCTCTGTTTTAGGAAACAAAAATCCAAAGCCAGTGAAAATCATTAATGCCCATAATGCATCACCTAAATAATCATTTAATAGATGTGGTAGTGCAAAAGCAAACTTTCTTGAGCTAAGACCTAAAATAATAACAACTATAGTAAATAGTGCATATACTACTCTATTTCGTTTCGTATTCATTTTAAAGTCTCCTAATATGTAATGTAAAACTGTAAATAGCTAGTAAAACAAAGTTATTTTACTAGCTATTTATTGATTGCTTTTATGATAAGAAAATGTGGATTAATATTTAAATAATGATATGATTTTTCGCTTACTTCTTTCATTTTTTCAATTGCCTTCGGTTCCACTATCTCTTCTAATACAAAATAATTTGTAGTTTCATTTAGTATGTCTTGTAATGATCTTCTAAAAAACTTGACTTCAATAGTAATATTCGGTTTAACCCAAGTATCTATTAATAACTGTTTTTCAAAATAATTTTCACATGGAAACTTTGTGAAATCCATAAAAGGATGATGAATAGAATAAATAAGTTCTCCACCTGGCTTCAATACACGACGAAATTCTTGAAATACTTGATTCCAATTTTCTATATAATGAAGAGTTAATGAACTTACAATCACATCATACGTATTATCTTCAAATGGCAATGTTTCTTGCAGATCATGACAAAGGAACGTCGCTTCTTCTCCTATATTTTCTTTTGCTGCTTTTACCATTTCAGGACTTACATCAATTGCTGTAACATTTGCTCCTCTTCCTATGAATTGAGAAGTATACCATCCAGCTGCACATCCAGCATCTAATATCTTTTTTCCTTCTAGTTCCTTTGGAATAAGCTCCATCATCGCCGGTCTTTCATAATAACTGTTATATGGATTTGCGAAATCTAGATTTTCTTTATATGTACTCGCTAATTTATCATACGTATCTTTAATCGAATCTTTCATTACACACACTCCTAATACATATTAATCCATTAACTCCTGCTGCTTTTTCTTTGAAAATGATTGTAGTACTAAATCATACGACCAATCAATCATTTTATTAATTTGCTCCTGCTCTATACCCTTATGAATATAAACGGTATTCCAATGTTTTTTATTCATATGATACCCTGGAATAATTGTTTCTGGATAATCTTTTCTTATTCTTAATGCGACTTCTGGATCACACTTCAATGTAATCGCAGCTTTTTCGCCTTCTTCATGATTTACTATCGCAAATATTTTATTATTAAGCCTCATACATGTTGCACTCCAGCCACCTGGAGAATCTTCTGTCGCTTTTCTTTTCGATAAACAGTACGCTCTTGTTGCATTCATTTTAATTGGCACCTCTTATTCTTTCCCTGTTTGATTACGATGCATCACAATTTGCTTCGTTGCTTGAAATTGCTGCTCACCGTAAAACTTTATTAGCTTCTCTCCGCAAAATAGACTAACAATATTAATATGAGATATTTCTCGAAGTAATATTGTAAGCATTTTCTCTCCAATACCTTTATTTCTTACATTCTCATGTACGACAACATCTTCAATGTATGCTCGAAAAACACCATCAGAAACGACTCTAGCAAATCCAACTAATTCATTGTCTTCCCATACTCCAATGGCTATACTATTCTTTAACATTTTTTCAATATCGACTTCTTTTCTTTCTGGCCACCAACCGACAGAATCATAAAGCTTCTTTATTTTTTCTGCACAGATTGGTTGTTCTTGTTGCAATTTATACGTGTACATATGCTTTCTCCCATCAATCAGTATACATAATATTATTATAATCTCTTTTCAAAAAAGTGCTGACTATGACCTTTCGGATGATCTTCAACGATACCATACTCTCGGTAACCGTGCTTTTTATAAAAATCTGGCGCTTGAAAACTAAATGAATCTAATAATATTAATCTACACCCTTTTTCCTTCGCGATGTCTTCGATTTTATGTAACAGTTGACTGCCATAACCATTATGACGAACTGTTTCATCAACCCATAAAAAATCTATATGAAGATGATAAAAATACATCGTTCCTGTTACCCCACCAAATATTTTTCCATCCTCATCTTTTACTACGAAACTTACTTGCTCCATCGGCTGTTTTGCTTCATCCCTTAAAATCGACATGTTATATTGAATTACTTTATTTTTTATGTACTCTCCTTCAGTGCGAGTACCATTCTCTATGTGTTTCATATATTTCTCCATTTCAACTTAGTAAGCTATCTTTCATTTTTACTTTTTCTCTTTAAAATAGTAATAAACACGAATCCACCATAAGTAACAAAGCATGAAAAACCAATTATCCCTGGCACTGAAACATAGCCTATTCTTAAATAACTTATAATTGCAAAACTAGCGATAGATAATAAAATAGATGGCCAAAATATAAGAGCTGTTTTGCTTCCTCTCTGTTCCGATGTACTTTCTTTTTCTTTAGAAATACGTATGCCAAAAAGCAATACTATACAAATGAGGATTGCTGCAAAGTAAATCGTATCCAATGACAGATTATGATCATAAATCGCGATTCCAACTTCAATAGCGATAATTGTTAAAATTAATATGATAATTGTTGAAGTTTTTAAGTTTCTTTTCAATCGCACACCCCTAGCATGCTTTTACTATATTCTTTATATATGTATTTCAACGATACTGCAAAAACTTCATCTATTTCTTTATTTTCACTTCGATTAGGTAAATCTTTCCCCCCAATAACGTAAAGAACCGGGAATTCGTTAAACACCCCTATTATACCAATATTTATTATTGCTGTAGGCAATCCACCTGTCATATGAGCTATATGATAATATGGTATCCCTTCATATTCTCCTTGCTGCCTTACCATGCCATTAATAATTGGTTCCCATAATTCTGCTTCTGATTTATACCCCTGAAAAATATGTACTAACAGTGAAAGAACTTCATTTAATTCTCCAACATTTTTCTCATCTCTAGCGTCCTCTTGTATATGAATTTTTGAAAAGTACGTTTGGGCATACATTTTCACAACATCCCATCCACCACAGTACATTACAACTGACTGTGCAACGTAACTATCATGACATGCTATCATTACTTCTACTGCTTTACTAAGTGTTAAAGTCCTTCTCCCTTGTAAATGTGGATATAACTGCGCACTATCTTCTTTCGGATTAAATTTAACATGCTGAAGTATATCATTCCAATGACATTTATTTTCCTTCACCATTTGCGCTACTACAAATCCGATTACTACTTTTGCTGCCGATGCTAACGGAATATTTAATTCACCATTATATGAAGCAACTATACGATTGCTTTTTGTAGAATAAATAGTTATCCCAACATGATCAGATTGTATCTCTTTCATTTTTCGAATGACAGTTTCCATTTTCATTCCTCATTTCATATCGTTTTATCACCTTCAATAATTCAATATAGAATGTAAAAACCCTTTTTAGCAGATTAAATCGGCTATTACAATAAGAAAAAGATAGCATGAAATTTCTCCATGCTACCTTTCTAAAATAAATACTAGGAAAAATACAATTATCTATTCTTCCGTAGGCGTTTTAGGACCGCTAAGCTCCAATTGATAAAAAGCTAAATCTAGCCATTTATTAAACTTATAACCAGCCTTTTTGATTGTACCAGCATGAACAAATCCATAGTTTTCATGTAAAGAAATACTTTTCTCATTTTCCGCATCAATTCCAGCAATTAAAGTCATATATTCTCTTTCTTTTGCAATTGTGATCAATGCTCTCATCATAGAAGTTCCAATCCCACATTTTCTATATTCCTTATCAACATACACAGAATGCTCAATTGAATATTTGTAGGCAGGCCAAGCTCTAAACGGACCGAATGTCGCAAAACCTACTACTTTATTATCTAGTTCATATACTAAAATCGGATAACCCTCAGACTTTTTCTGTTCATACCAATCTATTCTATTTTCAAGGGTTACAGGTTTATATGCATATACAGCGGTTGTATTTAGTATGGCATCATTATAAATATCTAAAATGTATGTTACATCTTTTTCCGTTGCTTCCCTTATCATCGTTTTCTTCCTTTCATATACGTTCTCTTTTTAACTACCTATTTGTTACACGAACACTAGCTTTTCGAAAGCCATCATAAATGTTTAATGCAGCAGATAAAACGTAAATGAGAATCCCCCCACCAATTAGCCACTTTTTAATTTCTTCCAGAGAAATAGTGAACACATTTGCCACAAACGTAATAAATCCATCGGTAAATATGTCCGGATTTACTACAATTATAATGAATACTATTGTTCCAGCTATTTGGAGAATAGTATTCCCGATTGCCAATCTTTTCGTCCATTGTCCCTGTACTAACTTATAAAGAGATATAGCTATTTCAAAAACAATTATCATCACAACGATTAGCCAATACTGAAGTAACACATCTTGATTAAACGTTGGCGCGACAAACTTCAATCCACTTCCCGTACTACTGTATACGCCAACGAGATGATTCGCATAAAAGTAAAGTGTAGCCCATATTGCCGTCCACATTAACCCTCCAAAAACTTCAAACTTGGAGATTGCTTTTTTCTTCGGAATATACGAAATATTTTTCAAATCATCTGGCGTCCACTTTTTTAAACTTGTTGTCAACGGCTCGGTACCTTTGTCTTTATCCGTTCTTTCTAAAATAGCAAATACAAGTGTCAACCAGAAAAATACATGGAGGCCTACTTCGATAATTTCCCCAATTCCTTTACCTATCAGATTTAAAATAACATTTAATACCGCTTGCTCACCGTCATATCCTACAAAATTTTCTGCAACCATTGCAATGAGTGCGATAACAGCTGCAATCGGTATGATCATTTTTAATAACGTCGTATATACATCAAAATAACGTGGTCCAATTAAATACATCGGCCTATCTAAGTACCCATTTGCCAATGAAACTGGACTCCCCAATTTTTCAAGAACTCTTTTTTCATCATCTTCATTATAATCAGTCGGTAACATATCCTCGATTGTTGACCGTAGTTCAAGAATAATATCTTCACGATTTTTTTCAGGTAATCTCTTCGCTACTTCCTCGACGTAAATATCAATCAAATTCATTCTTGTCCTCCTCCTTTAATAATTTATAAAGTTCTTTCGAATCCTTTATCCATTCCTTTTTCAACTGCAAAAATATCTCTAATCCGTATTCACTTAAAATATAATACTTACGCGGTCTACTCTCCGTTTTATCCCAACTACTCGTCACTAGCTCCTGCTTTTCTAATCGGCGAAGTAGTGGATATAACGTACTTTGATCGATTGTAATCCCTGATTGCTCCAATAATTGAACAAGTGAATACCCATACTGTGGTGTTCTTAACTGGCTTAAAACCGCTAATGTTAATGTACCTCTTCTTAGTTCAGTAATTAACGAATTTAATAAAGCATCCATTCACTCACCTCATTTTCATTACTATATGTCATACAGTATGTGTTTTATACTATGTATCGTACAGTATTAATGTGATAAAAACAATACGTATTTACAAAAAATAGAAAATAAAAAAGCACAAACTATAGATTTTGTGCTTTTCTGGCTAATTTAAATGCTTATAACAATTTTAATTTTGTACCTCTTGTAATATAAACTCTCCTTTTTCTTTAATAAATGGGGTAACATTTACAACTGATTCAATATGAATTACTCCGTATACATGCGGATATTCTTGACCGTTAAAAGCAAGTTCATATTTTATTTCTGCTTTTATTAATGATGGATCAATTGTAAGTAATAAAACATCTTCTTCATGACTAAAATATTTTTCAGCAACTTCTAAAGCTTGTTTTAAAAATGAACAATGAATAAATCCTTCTTCTTTTAGTGAAGTTTCATTAATTTCTCCATTTATCTTTGCGATTTCCCAATTTCTTTTTGTTATTACTTTTGTGATCATTGTTATTTTCTCTCCATGTCTTTATATAGAAAAACAAGAGGTTCTTCTTTTTGTTACTAGAAACGCCTCTTGTTTTTCATATTTATTTTATTCCTTTAATTAAAGGCGATGCTTCCCCGCTATGGAAAATCCATAAATCATGAAGTGACCTTGTACATCCGACATATAGTAACTTCGCATCATGTTTCGTATTTTTATAATGTTCTTCATCAACATCGATTAATAGAACAGCATCAAATTCTAGCCCTTTTGCCAAATATACAGGTACTACTGAAATACCCCCTTCATATTTACTTTGATCTGCTTCAATGACGTTTACGGCCAATCCTGCTTTTGTTAATTTCTCATATATATCGCGGCATTCATCTTCTGTTCTCCCTATTACCGCAATTGTTTTCACATCTTCGTTTTGTAGATGTTTTAACGTCTTCATAATCTCATTAAATTGATCTTCTGCATGGATTACCTTAACATTTTCACCACTGCGAAAAACTGGTGTTGCGAGCCCAACTGGAATCTCTGCGTTTTTAATTATTTCGTTCGCAAATTCTATAATTTCTTTTGTAGAACGATAACTTCTCGTCAGTTCATAATAACCTGTTTCTTGGAATACTTCCTTAAAAGCACCCCAATCTTCAATCCCTTGATAATCATAAATTGCTTGAGATAAATCACCTAATATAGTGAAAGAATTACCTAGTGTAATTTCTTTTAATACATACACTTGGAATGGTGAGAAATCTTGCGCTTCATCAATAACGACGTGATGGAATTTCTGTCCGATTTCAATACCTGTTATGCGGTGATGTAAGTAAATTAAAGCTGGTAAATCTTCTACATACACTTCTTTTTTACGACAACTCTTTTCAGTTTCTTTCACAAGTTCTTCAGGCAATACTTCGAGTATTTCTTTACTTTTCAATATTGAACTATAAAGTGAAAGTGGGCTCATTTTCGGCCAAAACTTCATATATGTGTTCAATCTCTTTGTCGCTTCTTTTTTTAATAATTTCTTCTCGTTTGTTTCTCCATACTTTTTCAGTTCAATTTCAATCCAGCGCTTCATTCGGCCGACTAATCTTTCTCTTCTTTTCTTTAATGGATAATGTTTATATTCAACTTGCATCCATTTTTTTATGTCTTCTACTGGAATAATAGCTTTGTCCCATGCCTCAAAATCACTTGTTGGTATTAATTCTTTTTCAAATTGAACCATTCTCTCTTCAATAAAGGACTTAAATTCCAGCGTGCCTTTCAATTTACCGAGCATAACCTTTTCTTCATCACGATTAATAGAAAAGGCTTCTTTCAACTTTTCTTCTGTTTGCTTTAGTTTCACAGAATCATCTAACGTACGTAATGCCCAATCTGGAAATGTTGTTTGACTAATATTCCCTACCCCTAATTCAGGAAGCACACTCGAAATATAGTCTAAAAACAGACTATTCGGAGCGAATACAATCATTCTCTCAGCTTCTAATTGTTCACGATATTCATAAATTAAAAAAGCAAGGCGATGTAAAGCGATCGTTGTTTTTCCGCTTCCTGCAACCCCTTGAATTAATAATGGTAAGTTTCTTTCCGCACGAATAATATCGTTTTGCTCCGATTGTATTGTCGAAACAATATCCTTTAGTTTATTATCTTTATTCTCACCTAATCGATATAGAAGAAAATCATCGGCATGTGAGACATCTTCATTTCCTTTTACATATGTATCAACAACACGTTCTAGTTCTCTTTTTCGAATAGAGATGTTTCGCTTTAAATACACATCACCTTCTACTAATCCGTCTGGAGATTGATAAAACGCTAATTCATCACCGCCGGTAAATGAATAAAACATACTTGCAACAGGTGCCCGCCAATCTATTACAATTGGTTTCATTGTGTCTTTATGTGAAACACCTACTTTACCGATGTAGATCGGCATAACACCTTCCTTGCCATCCTCTTGAAAATCTAATCTTCCAAAGTATGGTTCTTGTACACCGATACGTAAATTTTGCCTATTAGATTCTCTCATACTTTCTAGAATTTGTTCTTTAAAATCATCTCCATAATAAACCGGAATGTTTTCGAGCTGTTCTAATTGATCATCCATCGTACGTAATGTATCTTTCATCCTTTGTAACTCTTCTTCAAAAATATTGTTCATTTGATGATTCCCTCCTGTCCGTTCTAATTTTTCAGTCGAAATACAATTGTATTAAAAATCCATTTATAAAGTCAATAGTTTTAGTAAGAATTTTCTAAAATAAAGAAGAGTAGAGATTAATCTCTACTCTTCTTTATTTTAATTCGGTACGCCAAACATTCATTTAAAGTTGCTAATTCTTTATATTTTCGTTTTTCAAAATCATATGCTCCGCCTGGGAAGAACCCTACAATACTTAATCCAGCTTCAGCACATAGATTGCTAATCTCATCTACCGTATAACAACGTAAAGACTGTGTAACTATATCATTTGGATTATTAGGATGCCACCAATGATCTAACATTCTTTCATTTATACGATCATATTCGTATTTTCGCATAGCTGCACTTAAGGTCATTTCTTGTCCACTTACCTTTTTCCAATAAAGTGGTTGATAAATATCAATAAGTGCACATCCATCATCCTTCATCCAGTTTTTAATCCGTTTTAATAGAATCAATTGCTCATCATCTGATCCTACACCAAATCCGTCTAAATAACTAACAACATCAAACTTTTCTTCAAAATTAATTTTATAAAAATCAGCGCAATGAATATCTATATCATTAGTAGAATGTTCTTTTGCAAACATAACTAACTCTGGTACAAGCTCAACAGTAGTCATTTTTACTTGTAACTTAGACATCGCCCTTGCAAATCCACCATTTCCTGCTCCTAGTTCTAACATTGACTGAAATGGATGTCCAATTTGTTCTTGAACTTCTTTCGCAACCTGTTCTAACCAGTTTTCTGTATTAATATCGTAATTGGATAGTTCGAATTGTTTTTCGTAAAATTCTCTCACATCTAATTCATTCATTATTATTCTCCTCCTGCAATAGATTTTTCTTCTACAGGTGAGAAACTAAATTTCTGACACCCATGAAAAAAGGTTATTATTCTCTATATTTACAATTTTATCAAAATAATAAGAATTTTTAAAGTAACAATATAAAAAGCAGATAATGAATGATCCCACTATCTGCTCTATGGCTGCTATTATTTTTCTTGTTGATACTCTACCCAATCACCAGAAATGATAACTTTCTTTAGCATCTCTTTATCTTGAGCGACATACACAAATGCACGTATTATTCTATCTCCTAAATAAATCGTTTCGGTGATTCGGTCATATAAATCACTTTCTGCATTACCTGTATATTCTTCAAGTTCATCTAATTTTTGCAGAATAACCTCATTTACTTCATAAACTTCTCCGTATACTTTGTCTTCATTTGAACAAATCATTGCCGGATACCCCTCGTTTGTATCAAATAATTTCCCATACGTCCATGCTCCGTCTGCAATGCATATTGCACCTTGCATAAAATGAGCATTCGTTTGCTCTTTTCTTAATGTGCCATACACGAAAACGTGATGCATTCCCCTATCCCCTTTATATATCTCTACTTTCTAAATTGTAAATATGCACGAATCATAAAGTAACTCACTTCATTTGGAAGTTGTTCCTTAATCGATTTCAGACCACCTTCTGCATTTTGCACGGCAGTTTCAATCAGTGATTCATATTCTGCAGGAACAAAACTGTTCCAGTCTATTTCCATTCCATCTTCAAAAGAGCGAATTAAATGATTTTCAATTGTTTGTCTTGATAAGCCACGTTCTTTCGCAATTTCATCTAGATCAATGCCTTGTTTATACATTTCATACGTTTCTAAATGAGAATTTGCTGAAGCTTTCCCTGACTTTTTCCGCTCTGTCACCACTTCTGTTTTAACTGTTTCAGCATAGTTTGGATTGTCCTTAATAAAGTGCTGAACTGCTTGTAAGAAGTGAGAACCATACTTCACAAGTTTATGTTCGCCGATCCCTTTCACAGTTAAAAGTTCAGAGTCACTTTGTGGCATTTTTGCACACATATCCTTCAACGTTTGATCAGAGAAAATAACGAATGGAGGTACACCTTCTCCTTGCGCAATTTCTTTACGTACTTCGCGCAGTACTTCAAATAAAGGATGATCTTGAACAATTTGTCTTGTCTCTACTCGTTCTTTACGTAAAACATTCTCTTTACCTAATAATACTTCTTTCCCTTTTTCCGTAACTTTTAATGTTGGATACGTACCATGTTCTACTGCAATTAACTCATCTGAAATTAGAAACTCAATAAATTCACTAACTTCTTTTACGCTACGATTTGATAGTAACCCGTATGTTGGTAAAGTATGAAAATTGAATTCAATAACTTTCTTATTTTTCGAACCAGTTAAAACTTGTGCAATCATTTGTTTTCCAAATCGTTGGTTCGTTCTAATCATGCAAGATAGAACCATTTGTGATTCTCTCGTCACATCGATACTTTCCCGGTCGTCCGTACAATTTCCGCAGCGGCCACAATCTTCTTTCGGTTCTTCTCCAAAGTATTGCAAAATAAATGATTGTAAACATTGTTCTGTATGACAATAATCAGTCATATTTTGCAGTTTTTCAAGTTCATTTGAAAATCGAGATTCACCTGTCGATTGATCAATTAAAAAGCGCTGTACTTGCACATCCTGAGAAGAATATAGCAATATACACGCACTATCTAATCCGTCACGTCCAGCACGTCCTGCTTCTTGGTAATAACTTTCCATGTTTTTTGGCAGTTGATAATGGATAACGTAACGAATATTCGATTTATCAATCCCCATCCCGAATGCAGATGTCGCTATCATTACACTCACTTCATCACGTAAAAAGAGTTCTTGCTGCTCATTTCGATCGGTATCACTCATACCAGCATGGTATTTTGATACCGAAACTCCCGCTTTCATTAAATCTTCATACAACTGATCAACTACTTTTCTAGTAGCTGCATATATAATCCCAGATTCCTTTTGATTTTGACGAATATAATCCGCTAAATATGCATTACGATCTTGTCCTTTAATAACAGAAAATGATAAGTTCTCGCGCTCAAACGTTGTCATAATCGTATTTTCTTGATTAATTCCAAGCGTGTTGCAAATATCTTCACGAACTTGTGGTGTTGCCGTCGCAGTTAAAGCTAATACAAGCGGCTTTTCTGGAAGATAATCTAATATACGATGTATATGTAAATAACTTGGACGGAAATCATGTCCCCACTGCGAAATACAGTGCGCCTCATCAATTGCAATCATTGGGATTTTCATATCGATAAGTTGGTCAACAAACTCCATTGAATCAAGACGCTCAGGCGCTACATAAAGTAACTTATAATGTCCTTGTTTCGCTAATTGAATGCGTTGATTCGCTTCTGTAATTGAAATAGAACTATTAATATAAGTAGCTGAAATACCGTTTTGTACTAATGTATCTACTTGGTCTTTCATAAGTGAAATCAAAGGTGAAATAACTAATGTCGTTCCTTCGAATACTAATGCGGGAATTTGATAACAAATTGACTTACCACCACCCGTAGGCATAATACAAACCGTATCTTTCCCATCTAATACATTTTTAATTGTTTCATCTTGTCCTCTTCGGAATGACGAATAACCGAAATAAGACGCTAAAAGTTCTTGTGCTTTTGTAAACAAAAAAGAGTCACCTGCTTTTCTATATCTTTCATCTATTCCTATTATATCATCACTTATGCGTCATGAAAGTGATGAATACATGACTAACAGCTTGCTTTTTCATTTTTTATGCTTTTCTACGTTTTAAAGGTTGTTTAGCAACGGTGTTTTAATGGCTATTTATGTTTATAAATTTTAAAACAAAAATAAAGCGCATATAAAATGAATTGCAAAATAAATGTACATTTTATTACTCTTCCTTGAATACTACTAATCTTATACATATGAATTCAGGAGGTTACTATATGAAGCAGCAGAATATTAGTCCCATCAAGCAGAAAACAGTACCGAACCAACTCCAATTTTCGAATCATGATGCGTGGAAATATGAATCGTATTATAAATGCCAGCCATTATTTTCTTATAGAAAGCTTTTCCATTTTCTTTCTCAACTTTTTAAACGTTAATGTGTATGTGATATATTATCCATAATAATTTTCTCAATATATACCTTATAGACTTACTATAATACAGATGTTATCATATGAAATATTCTGTTGGATAAACCCCTTAAGTTGACCTGCTTATAAAAGCAGGTCTTTTTTGATTATTATATATTTCAGTACACTTTTAGATACACCTGTATATCTTTTCTCTATTTTATAACCATACTCCACTCACAACAAATGATAATAGTAACGAGATGTAAAATATAAGTTCTTAACATTTATTGAAGTAATTCTTTTTTTCTCCATACACAAAACGAATTTCACTTATTACTATAAAAGTACTCCAGATGAGTTTTTGCTCATCAACATTATCTAGTTAACGGGATCTGCTGCGGGAAGCTGATCTCTTTGACTTTATTAAAGATACACTTTCATTTGGACACATTTACCAGGTTTTTTAAATAGAATTTTATGATAACATTACTTAGTCGAGTCCGACATCTCGGCAATACCCTTTTGAGGCTCTGCAACTTCCCTTGCAGAGCCTTGTTTATTTTTATATTCATTTTATTTGTATATATCGCAATAAAATTCTTCATCTTTTTCCATATCAATTTCTGAAATTAATTTAGGACACGTAACTAAAAATAAATTCCCATCATACTTTGAGTTATACATGTTCAAAGGAGTGTTACCGTTTATGTATTCTTATTGGCAATCGTATTACTCCCCCTATCATAACCCTTATGTACACTTTGATACATCCGTACGTAATTACCGAATTAGTAAAAACGAGAACTTTTTAAAAGGTTATATGCGTTCTTTATGGGAACAACATGTCGCTTGGACGAGATTAGCTATTATTAGCATTGTCTTTAATTTACCAGACGTAAACGTTACAGTTGGGCGACTTCTTCAAAATGCAACACATATGGGACTGTCACTTGAACCATTCTATGGTGAAGATGCTGTAAAAAAATATAGTGCACTAATTAAAGATCACTTAGTCATTGCAGCGGATCTAGTTAAAGCCGCAAAAGCAGGTGATCAAAATGCAGCTGCCGCTATAGAGAAAAAATGGTACGCTAATGGTGATGAAATTGTGGCGTTTCTTACTAGCATCAACCCATATATAGAAAAAGAAGAATTCAGAAAAATGTTTTATGAACATTTAGCACTTACGAAAGCAGAAGCGCTTGCCTTCCTAAATAAAGATTTTGAAGCAAGCGTAAAACTATACGATAAAATTGAAAAAGAAGCATTAGAAATGGCTGATATGCTAACAAATGCAATCGTAAAACAATTCCCACAAGTGTTTCAATAATAATAAGCCGATTTAAAAAAACAAATCGGTTTATAAAACTTTCTATCAATGAAATTTCACCTCTCCTCTTTACATTTAACGTATATCGATATATTTTATTAATATCCGTTTTTTATAGGAGGAAATCTTTTGATTAACGCCATTGGTCTCGTATTTATCCTCACAAATAAACACGAGAAAAAGAAGAAAGTTTATCTGAATGAAAAATTCGCATTAATAGACATTATTGATTCTAAAGAAGTAATTGATGATGAAGGGAACTCACTAGTAGAACTAACATGTAAATACAGTATTTATCTAGATGAAAAATATTACTGTAAATCTCTCGATGATTATACTGGACAAGTATTTCCGTTCTTGAGCGCTAAAATAGGAAAAGGTCTTCTCAGAAACTTAAATTACTATTTCTCTTACGTTGATGCCTATGATAAAAAACCACCCGTTAAAGAAATTAGGCCACTTATGAAACAAGTAACGAACAGATAGCGAAAAATACTAAAAAAAGAAAGCATCTAACTTCGGATGCTTTCTTTTTTGAATCCAGAACTCATTAACTTCTATCCTTCTTCTAAAAGTATGTATCTAGGCATACTTTTAATTAAAAACATTGGAGGATTAAACTAAATGAAATACTCAGAAACGATTGTTAGTAAACGGCTTCGAACACTTAAAATATCTAGTATATTTATTATGCTAGTTTTAATTGGATGGCTTGGATATACAAAATTACTTTATGAAAACGGATTTCTTCAAGAAAAGAAAAATTCTGTTGAAGTAATGAATACTAGCATTACAGGTGAAATTGAACAAAGTTTCCATGTGAATTTACAAGGTTACCGTAAAATAGACGTTGATACTATTATAGATGTAAGTAAAACCGATCCGAGCGAACTATCATTAATCGAGCTAATTAATACATCTTGTTCGCGAGATTGCATAGGTGAACCATTGACATATGTGAACGCAAACAATGGATATATTTTTTATAAGGAGTATACTGGAACTAATATCGCTATTACAATTAAAAAGCGAGATTCATGGGAAATTGAAAGGAAATTAGTTCAGGATGGAATGTAAAAGGTTGATATACAAAAAGAGTACTTACTTATAAGTACTCTTTCAAAAAAATTACCACTTTCGGCATTTATCGTCATCATCGTCACGTTTATGATTGCAACGGCAATCATCACAATCACAATGACGTTTTCGTTTACAACCACAATCATCACAATCTCTACGTCTACATCTTCCAAACATTAGATCATCCCAAAATCTATTACAATCCCGGAACTGTCTACAACGACAATTGTTTCCCATGAATATGACTCTCCCTTCAATAGTATTCATCATATTCTATGTTTGAAAGTATAAAAAGGATTGTTTACTAGTCTAGTTTTGACTCTTTAGTATAGCTAATCTTACTGAAAACAAATCTTTTTAAAAGTTTTTGTAAAATGATTATTTGTAATCTGTTATACTATAAACCGAAAATATATTTTATACATGTAGGAGGATAAATTTTGAAGAAAATTCTATTATCTGTTCTTTGTCGAGCTGTTATATTAGATGGAGCATGCTCTAAATATACAAACTCTAAAGATTCAACATCGAATAGTTTTCTACTATAGTTCCTTCCCTTCCCCAACAGCCCCTTTCAACCTCTGCAACATATACCCAATCCCTTTACACCCTGCTAATGGGTACGTAATGAGAAATGGCTTTATTACAGGGTTTGTGGAGGTGTTTAATTTAACGAAAGGGTTGAATTTTTAAGATTTGCGACCAGTTTTGTGACCAAAATGTGATCGCTATTTAAATAATAATTTGCTATTTGACATGATTATTTCCATAAAAAAAGGCTTAGGAGAACAAATCCTAAGCCTTTTTTCTATTTTAATGGAGATAAAGAATCATTGGTGAGTACCACATTAATTTAATAATTCTTCAACTATTTCATTTTTATAAAAATACGCATTTAATATATCTTGTGTCTTAATATAATTCACTTCTATATTTTTTGCATAACTGCTAAGTTCTTCCCCAAAAGTAATTACAGCTTCAAATTGTTCTACAAATGCATTTCTTTCTTTTTCGTTGAAATAAGAATACACTATTTTCGGTTTTCGAATACCTGCACTATGAAGACATACCATAATGTTTCTAATTACATGTTGATCATTTTCAATATTCATGCCAAATATAAAAAATGTATCAATTGCATTTGTTAGAATAACATCATTCATCCTATTAGAAAATGGTTTTGTCTTTTTATTATAAGGATTACTCTTAATGGCAAAGTTTGATATTATTGGTAATAACGATTTAAATATAAAATAGTCGCCTATCAAAATATCAGAAAAACTAATATACCCATCAGTATAACTCAATCCATAACTTTGACTAAACACATATTCTTTCTCATCTTTAATAAATTCTCCATGAAAGTGCTCTACGTTACGTTTCGTTATGTTCTCTAATATGTGATCATAATTCAAAGAGCACAGGCATTCAAATTTCTGCAGAAAATCGTTTATTCCAGAAATCGAAATCTCGTTGATTTTATTTAATAATTTATGGTCCACACTCTTTCCATTTGCAAAAATAACAATGGAAAACAGCATACGATAATATGTACTAAAGCCATTAGTGATTACTCTTGAAGTTATATCATCCTTTGCTTCATTCGAATTTTCATCGCCAATATCTATCGCCTTTAAAAATAAATTATTTTCTGGAAATTCATAATAAGATGGCTTTACTTGCTGGATAGCAAAATAAAAATAAATAAGGATTGTCCAGTGTTCAATATTAATACGTTCTATACCTAGTTCTTGTCCTATTTTACAAATTTGATTTAAAATATCTTGTTCACTTAATCCAAAAACAAGTTTTTTAATTAAATTTCTATTCCATAACTCATCAATTAATCTATTGTTTTGTTGTATGCTTTCTGCAAAAATCAATGCATCGCTGAATATTTTTACTATTCTCTCACTAGAAGCATCCTCTAACAGCATTTTAACATTTTCATAATTACCTTTACATTTGTTTTCAAATAGTGAATTCGCTTTAATTTTATATTCTGCATTACCTTTTATAATTTCTTTATGAGCATCATATAACCTGTTAAATATATTTCCGAAATCACTATCGAAATTCATACTAAATCCATTACCACAAAGGAAGGCAGCTTTTCTATTATCAATTATTTCATTCAAATCAAATAAGGATATTTCTTTTATCATCTATTTATTCCTCCATAATGATATAGTTCCATCATTTACTGTAACATTGCCTAGAAACAGATATTAGTTTTATTTGACATCCAACCTGCATTCTATTTCTTGCTGTAACGGTTTCACGTTATATAAGTACTTTAATAAATTTTTCATTGAATCAATTCTTTCGCCAATAATCATAGCAGAAAGATACTCTATATATCGAAGATAAAGAATTCCTTTAGAAATATACAATACGTAATCTATTATCGCTATCATTACTTGATCGTTATGCCCATATTTCTTTTGTATCTTACGCACAATCCCCATATTTAATCTTAAATATCCATCTTCCCAAATGCCCTTTAAATAGGTTTCTAGTTGATATTTCATTATTCTTTTTGAATATCCGGTTGAGCTTAAATGCTTATACAACTCACTATTTTTCTCCATTGAGCCATCCCCTTCTGTTCATCTATAATTTAATTATAACTTGTTTAGTCACACTATGAAACAGGATTGGGATAGTCTCAACTAAGTACCTAAATTATCGATTTTTACCATTGAAAAATATCATTATAATTTAAAATATTAACATCAATTTATTACTCTCCCCTTAGTGTTTTACCTCTACGTTATACTACATTACCTATTGAGAACTATAACAAACACATATGTTGTAAAACACATTTTTTGAGGAAATTTTAACCATTTATTGTTATAATTATATCTGCAATATTTTCCCAGGAGAGTTCCTATAAAGAACAATAGGATAATGGACATACATACTAGGCACTCCCCTTCTTTAATACGTTCATAGAAATATAGAAAGGGTTTATACGATGGGACAATTTCAAAGTAATTTTCAATCGGCACAACAAATTGCTACGCAGATGAGAGCAGCGTCGGATACCATCCAAAGTGCAACAAATCGCTCTATAAAAAAGGCGACGCGTACTACACTTTCTGTTAATTCAAAAGCACAAGAAGCGAACCAACAACTTTTAGATTTGACGAAACAATTTTCCGCCGCCTTTCAACAAGCGGTCGATAACATTCATTTGGTAGCTAAAGAGTTCGAGAGAATGGATCACGAACTTCACAACACTTTTCGCTAATGTGACCACCTTCGTAAAAGTAAAACGGTAGGAGGAAAAAGATGAGTCAAGATATTGAAAAACAAATCAATCAATTGAATCAAAAATTACAAAGTGTATTCAAAGCACAGGATCGGAATCAATCTGCAATTCAAACTCAAGAACACGCGGAAGCAGATTTTCACGAATGGAGAAATCGAAGTAATCGTTTATTTAACCGAATTCTAGAAACTTGGCACGGCGATAGAGAGTTATCTCATTTTTTTATGAATATGCGTCAAGAAGCACAACACATCGAACGAAAACTTACATTCGAATTGGAAAATCAAAAAGAAACATTGCTTAAAGAAAGACGAGACCTTAGTGATTTAGAAGACGACCTATCCTACCAGCAACAACAATTAGCAAGGGAGGTCAATGCATGAGTTTAAATATGTATTTGGGCGAAGTACAAAGCCAAACTCAAAGCATGAATGCTGTATGTACGGCTACCATTCAAGGTATGGAACAAGCCATTCAGTCGATTGATGCTTTTGCAACTGATACTGTGTTACAAGGGCAAACATATAGCAGTGCAAAAGCATTTTTTGTTCAAACCTTTCGTCCTTTAGCGCAAGGAATCATTTATTTATGTGAAGAATTAATCCGTCAGAATGATGCTTTTCCAAGTCAATTTCAATCACAGGTAGCTTCAACTGATGTTATCGAACAAGAGATAAGAGAACAAATACAGGAAATCAATCAATCGATTGCAAGTATAGAAGCGGTAGATGTAGCTATGCCAATGCCTGGAATAGACGCAATTGTTGCAGTCTTAGTTGCGATGAGAAAAAAACTTGAAGAAAAACTAGAGCATTTACATGAATTTGAATATACATCCAGTAATAACTATAGTACGGCTCTTCAACTAGCAGTTAGTATTGCTACTGGTCTTGCCGAAGTCCAAAGTGGAAAAGGCTTTAGTCCTGCAAGTGGCACGTTTAGTACACAAGAATTGAATATGGAGTGGACGACTTCCATTCAGGCGATTGAAGAAGATAGGAAGCGTCAGGCCGACGATCTTTTAAATAGTAGTTCAATTGAAGAAGGAGCAATGTGTGGTCCATTAAATAGTGAGAAAAAAGATAAATCTTTACTAGATAAGTTTAAACATGGTGTCGAAGATATTTATGAAGGTGCCTGGGACTTTATACAAGGCGCTGGTAGTGCAGTAGCTGAAGACTATATTGGACTAACACCACCTGATAATGATAAATTAGAAAGCGAAGCAACTTATCAAGCTGGAAGATTTACTGGACATGTTATATCAACGGCAGGATCTATTGTAGAAATTTTTGAAGGTATTTCGGTCATAGGTGGGGCTAATTTCTTAACATTCGCCGCAGAAGTAGGAAGTGGTGGGTTAGCATCACCAATTGTTCTTCCATTAGATGCAGCTGCTACAGCTGCTGGTGTTGGTGCTGTTGTACATGGTGGATTGGTTTGGGATAAATCGATTCAAAATGCCAAGGATAGTCTTCAAAAATTCGAGTCTTCTTCGTCTTCTGGTGTTGGTAAAGGGGCAAGTAAAGCTGCCAAACCAGAAAAAATTATTAATGATTTAGATAATTACACATCAAAAAAATGGAATATTGATGGAAACAACATAATGTTTGATAAAAAAGGCATGAAACATGTTTTAGAAAGACATCATCCAGATTATTGGGATGGTTCAGTAAAAAAAGAACAATCATTTTTAAACAAAGATTTGTCGATATCTGATATACAAAATATAGCAGGAGAAGTTATCAGTAAGAATAGAGATACGATTATTTCTAAAGGAACAAAAGGTATGTATCAAATTGAGGGGAAAGTAGATGGAATAACATATATTGTTGGATTTAAAAATGGCAGAATAGGACAATTATATCCTAAATAGAAATCCGAGGAGACGTTAATATGATTAGTGTAAAATCATATATAAAAAATGATAAAATAATAACTTCATTAGATAATATCGAAAGTAACTTTCTTGAATATTTCATAGATTTTGATAATACGAAATGTTTAGAACTGGTTATTGATTTTGATTATATGGAAGGTGCAATAATAATAAACTATTATGGAAATACTATTTTAGGATTTAAAGAATGGGATATGATTGATCAGTTATGGTCATATTTCATAAATGCAATTGAAGAATTGTTTGAAAATAAAAACGATGTAAGTTTTTATTTTCCAGACCAACCTTTAGAGGTAAAAATGCAGGTTATTTCGCAAGAGCAAATTTTATTATCTATTGCAGGAGAAAAAACACGTTTTAATAAAGATGAATTATTATTAACTTTATTAAAAGGAGCAGAAAACTTTTTTGAAATATTAAAAGAATGTCCTGATGAATACCTTGCAGAACAGAGTAATAATGAATTAAAGAGAATAGAAAAGTTATTAAATAAATTGAACATTTAAATGAAAACATATATTAAATACACTGTTTAAATTTAACACCTATAGAATGGTTAAAGTAGACACTTGAAACACTAAAAGAATCTATAAACAGTAAAGAATAAAGTTGTAATTAACAAAGCCGACTCATATCAATTTGAGTCGGCTTTTACTATTACTTCACACTCACATACTTCTCACTAGCAGTAATATAAAATGTCTTCCCTTTAGAATTATGTACACGATATTGTGGAAAACGATTCACCATTACTTTTTTATCAATTGCAAATCCTAAGCCTGCATCTAATGTACCAGCAACATCTTTATCCTGCCAAGAAGGAGAATCATAGAAACGTAGATTGTCCGCTTTAGACACAACACGTTTCCCTGCAATCGTATTAACTGACTCTTTCTTCTCAAACTTGATATAAAACGAGTTATTATATACCCACTGGTCTCCACCAAGATTTAACCATCCATCTTTCTCTCCCCATACTTGGTATGCTTCAGGTTTGTTTAATTGACGAATAACCGAATAATCTGTTCCTGGCCCCTTGCGAAGATTCACATTGTATCCTAAAACATACGCAATTCCTTCCACATTTGAAGTCGGCTTACCTGGATTAGAAGGTTTATTTGGAACTGATACATCACCATTATTATACGCGCGTCGCACGTCCGCTCTAAATTGAGATTCAGAAACGCCATGACTACGCAAATAATCTAGTGGATCTTCATGGTCTGTACCGCCAAGATACTTCGTTACATCATAGTGAGTCCATAAACTTTTTTCTACAGATAAACCATTATCTTTTAAAATTTTAGCTAGTAATCTAACATACTTTTCATAGGAACGTTTAAACTTTTCATAATTAGTCCTTTCACAAAGTTCTACATGTACAAATCTTTTATTTGCGCCTGGTCCTGCACCATAAGCAATGTATTTTGTATCAGCAATTTGAATAGTTTCATTCCAATCAACTGCATAGTGAACGAATGCTGAACGCCATGTACGAGACTCATATTTTTGAATATTAATAGTGCTTGACAATCATTATGCTCCTAGGACAATCCGTTTAATTTTTCAAATTATTAATGGATCTCTAAAAAGAGCAAAGACAATGAAACTAATTAAAGATAATCCAGCTGAAGGAACAAGGTTGCCTAAGATTAAGAAGAGAGAAATGAATATTTGGACCACAGAACAGGTATCTGAATTTATTAGTAAATCACGCACGTTAAAGAGCGTTACACGGTGTCGTATAGGCTATGTAATCATTGCGTTATCGGGTTAAGCTCTCGGCCTTAGATGGAGTGATATAGACTTTACAAATGGCATAATTCACATTAAACAAACTGTTACACAAGATGTTAAAATAAAAACTGGGGCAAAAAACGATTCTAGTATAAGGTCCATCCATATCCCTTCGATACTCGTTGATGAATTACTTTCTCATAGGGATAGAATTGAAAGTGAGAAGAAACAGCTTGAAGCTGAATATAATAACTTTGACTTAGTTGTATGTACTCAACAAGGTAAACCTATCATCCCGCGTAACTTTCGTCATTTCTTCAAAGAAACAACTAAACGTGTTGGTTTACCGCAAATTAGAGTTCATGACTTAAGACATACACATGCGACGATGTTAATTGAACAAAACGTAAATGTGAAATTAATCTCTTCACGCTTGGGACATGTATCGATTAAGACTACGTTAGATATTTATTCGCATGTTTTACCGAGTATGGATAAGTCAATACCTGATGAACTTGAAAAGATAATAAAAATGTGACCAATCTTGTGACCAACTATCACATTCAACAGCTATTCTCTATAGTTCCTTCCCTACCCCCACAGCCCCTTTCAACCTCTGCAACATATACCCAATCCCTTTACACCCTGCTAATGGGTACGTAATAATTTCTTCTGCATATAATTGTGTCACTACTTTCTTATGCTTCTTGCCTGCAAGTAAAACAATTTCATCAAACTGAAACAAGTCTTTTTCAATCATCTGTTGTTTTAATTGTTCCATGCTAATAATTTCATCACTCTTTGAATCGAAGGCAAGATCATAGTTTTCTAATACAATATCATTTGGTCTTAAAAATCCATGTTTCGCCGATAAGATAACCCAATTCTCGAAAAACATAGTTGCATACGCCTGACATGCTTTTCCGAATGGACTAATATATACATCTTTTGCCTCCATCGGTCCGTAATCTGGATACTTATCCCAAATCTTCTTTTTTCCGCATGGAATTATGCATAACCTTTTCATCGTTATTTCTTACCTCACTTCTAACTTTTTAAATATAAAAATATAGAATTCCCTACTTCTTCATACTCACCTTCTATATCTCCAATCCCTACTACGTTCCATCCATTATTTGTTTCTATTGGCTTTTCATTCATTATAATATGAACTTGTTTCATATTTTTAAAATCTTCTTCAAAAGATGCTAAAACAGGTTGATTTATCATATATGTTTTATTATGTATACTTACACTTAAAAAGGTTTTATGTAACGCTTTATTTTTGTTTAATTTTACATTCATCGGATTAAACGAATTTAATTTTATATCCCCTACAATATACAGATGATACCCTTTTTCTTTATAGAATTGTTTAAAATCCTTGTCTCTTTCGTTTTGAACAAAATGAAGGATTTGTTTCGTTTCCTTACTTATTGCAATTTCATTATTAAAACTCAAATCCACATTTATATTTTGTTTTAAAAAAGAATATAACGATTTATCACTATTAAAGAAGTTCGTTCTCCATTCAGGATGGATTTCATCTAATAATAAACATAAAAGCATTCCTGAGCTATAGCAGCTCTTCCTAATGTTATAATTAGCTTCATATGCATCTAAAATAAGTCCGCTATATTTTCGTATTGTTTCACTTTCATCCTTTTCGCATACTGCAATGTGGGCGTTCATTTCAACATACCAAGCAGGGCCCTCTATACTTTCAACCATACACTCATATGTTATAAACTCTTCTTTCATAAAACTAGTTCTTTGCTCTCTTAGTTCAATAAATTGCTTAATATAATTATATTTCTCAGCTTGTGACTTACAATGCACAGCATCATATAAACACATTCGTTCATTATTTCGCAATTGTATATTTTCTTCTAAAATAGGATATAGAAATCCTAGAGATTCATTTGGAAATCTACTTTCTTTATTCAAATATTGAAAGCAATGAAAAAGTTCATGCACAACAACCGCAAATAAACTTTCATAATCTTTATACCTATTCATATTCACAATGGCAGTCGGATAATCTTTGAATAGAATAAGTGTATCACCTTTAATTTGGTCATCCCACTTTAAAATGGCATACTCACCATCATCTTTCAAAAATAATGGATGATGAAATACATACACATGCTCATCATCATATAATGCAAATGCAGCCCTCTTAAAACCAGGCCATAGCCCATTCAATAATTTTATATTTATATCTTTCTTTATTCGATTTAATATATTGTTCATTATATATAACACCCCTATATCATTCTACATACACCTATTCTATTCCACTTAAAAACAACCCTTTTATTTACATAAATATTAGATAAACCTATATCTTATCTCAATTTATAAAGTATTATATAAATATACATGTGATGATTTTATGAAATGGGGGTGAACAAATGAAAAATATAATCCCTGCACTAGTACTCTATATTATCGTTTGCGTAATCGCTATGATTGCTCCAACATCTCAAGGCTATAATCATATTGGCTGGAAATTGTTTGTTGGGCAAGCATATGCTATACCTATTTTCCTCATTACTGCAATTATTACATTTTATATAAACAAGAAAAAATCTACGAATAAACAGTTATAAGGATAGCAAATGCTATCCTTATTTTAATTCATTTATTTGATCAAAAATTACACTTGCAGTACTTTCTATCCTTTCTTCCGAAAAGTCAAACGTAACACCTGTTTTTTCATATATTTCTTGTATAGGTAAATTCCAATCTGCATTCGCTCCCTCTTTAAAGAAAGCAATCGCTTTTTTTGGATCCTCTCGATAAATTTGAAACAATTGCATTGCTCCTATTTGCGCAATTGCGTATTCAATTTTATAGAAAGGTAACTGAACATAATGAAATGACTCTAACCAGCTTGCACCGATTTCATCTTCTAATCCTACAATATTGACTGGTGAATATTGATACCTTTTACATACTTTAGCGTATTTCTTATCACGTTCTTCTGGTGTATGGTTTGGATTTGTATAGAGCCAGTGCTGGAATACATCTCCTGCAATGGACGACATTAATAAAGACAAAGCACGATATAATTGTATGCGCTGCACTTCTTTATATTCATCCTCTTGCTTATAAAAGATATTGAGCTTATCCATTACTAGCAACTCAAGACCTAGGGAATAAAGCTCAGCTACCTCTTCACGAAGATATCTTTCTTGCATGCTACTATCATTGTTAAATTGTTTATAAAAATGAAATGCATGCCCCACTTCATGTATTAGCGCGTTAATTGCATAAAAAGATGGACTAAAATTAGAATACACAAAAACCTCTTTACTATGAGGAAAGGTAAAACAAGCAGCTCCCGGTGCTTTATTTTCACGTTCTTCTACGTCAATTAATCCCGTTCTTCGTATATGAATAAATTTCTCATAAAAATATAAATCTGTCTTCCGAAATATTTCTTCCACCCCATTCAATAAATCAATTGCATTTTGGAATGGAGCTTTTGGTAATTTACATGGAGTAAGGTCCCAAGGGCGATATTTTTTTACACCGAGATTGTTTTTAGAAAGAATCCCCAACTGTTCCCATATTGGTACAACATACTTTTCTATAGATTCATGAAGCTTATAACACTCTTTAATACTATAATCTCTATTTTTTTGTTTAAAAGCATACTCACTATAATTATTAAATCCTGCATTTAAAGCGATCTCATTCCGCAATTGTATGAGTTCATTCATAATACAATCTATTTCTATTTTCACTATACTTCTTGCTTCACATAAAGCGTACCAAGCTTTTTCGCGAATAGCTCTATTGGGGTTATCTAGCTTTGCTTTTACATATGCATACGTCTTTTGCTCTCCTTCCCAATTAATAGATATGTTAGACATTATTTCTCTATATTTCGTAATAAGCTTTTGCTCTTTAATGGAAAGAGCAACGTTCTTGTCATTAAACATTTTACTTTTTACCAATCTTGCTTTTTTCATAAAACCGTATTTCTGCTCATTTAATAAGTCGGAAAACGGAGACTCTCTAAATTTCTGGTCAAATTTCGCATTGTATCTTTTTAAAAGTGGTTGAATTGTATTTTGATTATACATATGTAAATTACGTTTATTTCTGTCATTTGTATCTCTATACGTGGCAATTAAACTACTTGTTATCTCCTCTTCTATTTCAGCGGTTACACGCAGTTCATCCAAAAGCCAACTCTCTAATTCTGAAACAGAAGTCATATTTCGCTCTAAAAGTGACTGTAATTTACTCTCCAAATCATTAAGCATACACAATCCTCCTGTTTTAAAATTTTAATTTTCTGTTTTTTAGAGATAGAAAAGGACAAGTAGCCAATCCGACTACTTGTCCTTGCTGTGTATCTGTACTCAATAAAATTAAGCTTGGAATGCTTCTGTTAATACTGGTACGATTTGTTTTTTACGAGATACAACACCTTTTAAAGTAGCAGTGTTGTTTTCTAGAGATACGTTGTATGCTTTCTCAACAACGTTTGCTGCTTTACCGATCGCAAGACCGACAGAATCGTTAGTTAAGATATCAGTTACAACGAATAAGAATAGGTCTAAACCTTTTTCTTCTACTACTGCAGAGATAACTTTTTCAAGTTCCGCTTGGTGTACAAGAACGTCGTTTGTATCAACAGCGTTTACTTGTGCGATTTCAACTTTTGCATTACCCATTTGGAATTCTTTAGCGTCAAGAGAGATTAATTGCTCCATTGTTTTTCCGCTTAAGTCAGCACCAGCTTTTAACATTTCTAACCCGTAGTTATCAGCATCTACACCAGCGATTTCCGCTAATTCACGAGCTGCTGCTACGTCTTGCTCTGTGCAAGTTGGAGATTTGAATAGTAAAGAATCTGAAATGATTGCAGATAACATTAAACCTGCAACTTCTTTACGAATTGTAACGCCATTTTCTTTGTACATTTTGTTTAAGATTGTAGCTGTACAACCAACTGGCTCACAACGATAGTAAATAGGATCGCTTGTTTCAAAGTTAGCAATACGGTGATGGTCAATAACTTCTAACACACGAACAGATTCGATATCGTTAGCACTTTGTTGACGCTCGTTATGATCAACTAAAATAACGTTGTCCACTTCGCTTGCAACTGTCTCAACAAAACGCGGTCCTTCTACTTTAAAATGGTCTAACGCAAATTGAGTTTCACCGCTGATTTCGCCTAAACGTACAGGCTCAGCATTCATTCCTAATTCTTTTTTCAATTCTGCATAAGCAATTGCAGAACAAATTGCATCTGTATCTGGGTTTTTATGCCCGAAAACTAGTACTTTTTCCATGTTTTCCACCTCTTCATGAAAAGGATATCTTAAAGAAGCAAATATGACAATATTTAAAGCATAATTTTTTATAAATAATTGCACTTTCTTCTATATTTTTCATCGTTTTTCGTAAAAAAAGATCATCTAAAATGAATTAGATGATCAAAATGTATATTTTATTTAAAATAAGCTAGGAGCTTGCACTACATGATTTAGCGGAAAATTTGATGCTAAACCGTTATTTACAAGGTTAACATCTATAACTTGATAAAATGCATTCCCAGTATCTGCAATTTCCCAAACAGCTAAAATAAGGTGATATCCGTTTCTATCAGTAGGTACATTCGCTTCATGAGTTACTGAAGTTCCTGGTCTTGTTCCCCCATCATTTTTCACATAGAATGGCACTAAATCTAAATCAGACCTTGTTAACGGCTTATTTGGATTCCAATCTTTTTTCGTAATATAGTATTTCCATTCTTTCGTACTATGAGGTGCGGTTAGTTTCCACTTGAATGTATTCGTCCCGCCGTTTAACGTAACTTTCTTCCACCTATCAACTGATTGAACGTCTAAAGCAGGAAAATGGCCTGCTCCTGCGATTTGTCCATCAGAAGGTCCTAATTGCGGGAATCCACCTATTCCTTCTACACTTTGTGGCTCGTATTGAATTGGTCCGCAATTTACATTTACCCCTTGCTTACATAAATAAGAACGGCTCGCTGGTGATTCAACATATCCATGAGCTGAAGCTTTTTCTGAAAAACCGAAAGTTAACAATCCCGTAAGTAATATACCACCACTTAATATAACTTTCTTCACCTTCTGTAAACCTTTCGTTCTCATCCCATCATCCCCTTTCCCATAATAAAGCGAAAATAACTATAGTCGGCTAGTCATCTTCTCTACATCAATTATAAGTCGAAGAACATACCTAAAAGAACCCTCTAAAAACTTTCTCAAATTCATTTAGTACATTAAATAAATTTTATTGATACATTCAAATAACACCGCTAGAGAAATATAGACGGTGTTAAATATACTAAATTAAACTATTCGTTTATAAATAAATTACGAAATTGGCAAAGTTAGTCTAGTTATCAAATAGCCCTCTCCCTCTCAGATTTGCGGAAACTGGCTCCTTTCCGATTTCACGTGCCCATATAGATAACTGGCCGATATGGTGGATTTCGTGGACAATGACATGACTTATTAACTCTCCGTGTGTACATTCAATGACTCGGCGCCTAATTGGTGCGTCTCTTGAGCTAATCGGCTCTTCATTGAAGTCAGCTTTTGAAAGTTTCCGAGAATCCATTTCATTTGTCCAAGAGGTCACAAATGGCTTCACTTTCCCGTGGTATTGAGCTGAAAGATTTTTCGCTTTTTGTAAGCTGGCATACTCTTCAAACAATGGCTCCTCAGGCACTGATTCACCACGCAACCCTAAGATCCACATATATTCCACATCTACAATGTGAAATAGAGTATGTAGTATACTGCCAAACCCACCGACCCGTTTCTTTACCAGTTCTTCGGCCGACATGTCTTCGCACCACGTAAACCAATCATCACGAACTTGCCAGTTATATTGAAACAGTTTCAACATCACAGCAACCTCCATCTTTTAGATTAACATTTAATATTCACCAAAAGACTTCAAAATTCCTATTTAAGTAATACCTCTTATACAACTGATAAAACCTTATACAAATTGGCCCTCAAATTGAACATTCAATATGAAGTTAATGAATGAAAAGAACCCCCCTATTATACAGGGGTTTATCAATCTTTTTACAAATCAATACTCAAACCTAATAACAAATTTGTCATTTGAAAATATCCCTCTTTTTAAATAAAAATACTAAATCATTTTATAATAAATAACCGTTGCATCTAAATTACCATTTGGAGATATTGCGTATTCTGGTATTTTTCCAACTTCTTTATAGTCTAATGATTTATACAATCTATTAGAAGGGTCTCCTTCTCTCGTATCTAGCACTATAAGAGACCTATTTTCTCGCTTTGCTCTTTCCTCTGCTTTTTGCATAAGCAAACGTCCAATGCCATTACGTCTGAAGTTCGGATGAGTCATTAACTTGCAAATTTCAGCTCTATGAATCCCATTAGGCTTTGTAACTAAATGTAATTGAATACTCCCTGCCACTTCATTATTTATTTTAGCAACATACAAGATCACTTCTGGTGCTAAGACTGTTTCCCAATACTTTACCGATTCTTTTTGTTCCAGTGGAGGTAAAAAACCAATTGATGCCCCATCATCTACAACCGTTTTCAAAAGATTCGAAAGCTCCTCCACGTCATCTTTTATTTGCTTAATCTCTTCAATTACTACATTTTGCATTACTAATCCCCCTTTTGTTTCATTGTACCAAGTTTTAAGGAAGGAAAAACGGGTTACTAAGATGAAATTATTTAAAGTACAATTTTTAGAGAAAGGATACTTATATGAAGTATATATTAGATAGGACATACGCAAGAGAACTTCTCGAGTGGGCATATGAACAAAACCCAGGTCCGTGGTTCAAACATTCATATAATGTTGCTTTTGCAACTGAAAAGATAGCTGTAGAACTTATTAATAATGGGTATGACCTAAATGCTGACATAGCATATAATGCAGCTCTCCTGCATGATATAGGACGGTATAAAGGTTTTACTAAATCTGTTATTCATTCCTATGATGGTTATATGTATATGAATGATTTAGGCTATATAGGAAACGCGATTATTTGCGTGACACATTCATTCCCGTGCAAAAATGAACATTTAGATATAGCAGCGGAGTGGTCCCTTGTTCCTGATTATATGAAAAGCCGATTAATTGAAATTTTAAATAAAAATAGTGACTACGACTTATACAATAAGGTCATTACCCTTTGTGACGCACTTGCTGATGCAGACGGCTTTACTACTCTTGAAAAAAGATTAATTTCAGTTGGTTTACGACATGGAACAACCTCTCATTCTTCTTTACATTGGAAAGGTTTCTATACAATTAAGAATGAATTAGAATCTTTAATCGGTAAGAGCATATACAGAGTTCTTCCTGACGTGGAGAAATCGATTTATAAAAATATGGAATGTTAAATTGCATACAACTTAAAGACGGTAGAATTTTTGTATGCGTACTTCTAAAAAACTCATTGAAAAGTGGAGGGATTAACCATTAGTAACACAGGTTTTGACTTAATAAAACATGAGGACAACTTTAATCTTGGCTATGAAGATATCGAAGAGATATCTATGAGCTGTAAATTCTCTAACTGCACTCATACAAATGAACCACATTGCGCAATTAAAAAAGCTATTTCCGATGGATTTCTTACAGAAGAAATAATGAATTGTTATTATCGAGATAAGAATGAATTCGAATATGTATGTAAACAAAAGAACAAAACAAAAGCTATTGATTATATGAAACAATTGAAACTTTTTAGAAAATCTTAATACTAAATAAATAGTAGTTATTTCTCATTCCGACTAAATTTAAAATTCTTACTTTAATACATCACATACCAGATACTTTTTATACTCAAATTTAATCTCACGTAAAAGAACGTTTTAAACATAAAGTTTAAAACGTTCTTTTACATTCAATGCTTCTGATTTTTCAGTTCACTTAAACACTCTTGTACTAATGTTACCGCTTGACTCATTGCAGCTCCGCCAGCAAATGCCGCTGATACACCACACGCTTCCAAAATTTCTTTATCTGAACACCCTTGATCAAGACAACCTTTTGTATGATAAACGGTACAATATTCATCTTGCGTTGCTAGACTAATTCCTAATGCGATAAGTTGTTTTTCCCTTTTTGTTAAAGAACCCTCTTGAAAACAAGCTTGCGTGAATGCATTATATGTTTCAGCAATTTCAGGAATTTGGTTTGTAAAACTACCGATTCCTTCTTTATAATGATGTAGAACGTCATTTACTGAACTATGTTGTTCGTGTTCCATTTTATTATTACCTCCATTCCAATTATGTGTACCTATTGTAGTATGTGATGAAAAGAAGGCAATATACAACACTAAAAAGAATGAATATTCAGTTTATTTTAACTATAATTTCAGATTATCATCCTCTACCGTTTGTTCTTTATAGTTTTTCCTTTCAATCTCTTTACTTCTCTCCTCCCAAAAAACTAATCCTTCAATCCCAACTTTTTTAGGATCAAACACGGGATCTTTCCCTTCCTTTTTCTGTGCTTCATAATCTTTTAACACTTTTAATGCGATTTTACTTAATAGTAGAATCGCAATTAAGTTTAACCATGCCATGCTACCGATTCCTAAATCTCCAAGATTCCATAAAAGCGACGCTGATTCTACGCTACCGATGTAAACCATAATTAAAAATCCAATTTTTAAAACTGGTTTTAACCAGCTATGTTTAAGCTCACGATCTAAATAAGTAAGTGTCGTTTCAGCGATATAGTAGTATGCGAGTAAAGTTGTAAATGCGAAGAAGAAGATTGCGATTGAAATGAATAATGGACCAAACCCTGTCATAACAGTTTCAACTGCTTGTTGTGTATAAATTGGACCTGCATCAACATTCCCTATATTTTTTACAATAGCGCTTTTCCCTTCCGGTATAACATTATACATACCTGTTATTAAAATCATAAGAGCTGTCGCTGTACATACAACAATTGTATCGATATATACAGAAAACGCTTGAACTAACCCTTGTTTTGCAGGATGGGATACTTCAGCAGCAGCGGAGCTATACGTCGCTTCTCCAACACCAGCAACATTTGAAAATACAGCACGCTTTACGCCCCAAGCGATTGCTGCACCAACGATTCCGCCAAACATTTCATTTACACCAAAAGCACTAGAGAAAATTAAAGCGAACATACTTGGAATTTCTGTTACATTCGCAATTAATACGATACATGTAACAATTACATAACCTATTGCCATAAATGGAACGAGCATTTGCGAAACGCCAGCTATTCTCTTTACACCACCAAAAATGATCGCTGCTAATAATACGACTAACAATATACCAGTTATATATTTACTAATACCGTTAGAGTTTTCAAAACCAACTGCGATACTACTAGATTGAATACCTGGTAATAAAACGCCATATGAAAGTGTTACAACGACCGCTACAATAACTGCAAACCATTTCATTTCCAGGCCTTTTTCAATGAAATATGGTGTACCACCTCGGTATTCATTCCCAACTTTACTTTTATACACTTGAGATAATGTTGATTCAACAAATGCACTCGCTGCTCCTAAAAGAGCCATTACCCACATCCAAAACACAGCTCCTGGTCCGCCAAAAGCGATTGCTGTCGCGACCCCTGCGATATTACCTATTCCAACCCTACCAGATAACGCTAAACAAAATGCTTGAAAGGATGAAATTCCCGTCTCCGAGCTCTTCCCTTCAAATAATAGTTTAATCATCTCTTTAAAATAACGAATTTGCAAAAAACGAGTGGCAATTGTAAAATACACACCTGCCCCTAATGCAAAAACAACTAACCCAATACTCCATACTTGCCCTACTAACCACTCTACTAATTGCTCCATCCAAATCCCCCTTAACATTCTTTTGAAAACTATTTTATATATAAGAAAACGGACAACTATTATTAAACCTTACAGTTGTCCGTATCTCTCATTATTTCATCCCTCTATTTATTAACAGTTAGATTCTCTATTACTTTATATTTACCCAAACGCTTTTCACTTCTGTATAGTTATCAAGCGCATATGAACCTAACTCACGACCGATTCCAGATTGTTTAAACCCACCAAATGGTGCAGCTGCATTTTCTAAGTTATAATCATTAATCCATACTGTTCCTGCCTTTAATTTATTGGCAACTTGATGTCCTGTTTTAATATTTTGTGTCCATACGCCCGCAGCGAGTCCGTATGAAGAGCGATTTGCTCTTTCGATAACCTCTTCTGTTGAATCAAATGGAAGTACAACGACAACTGGTCCAAAAATTTCTTCTTTCACAATTGTCATATCATCAGTAACATTTGTGAAAACTGTTGGCTGTACAAAATATCCTTTTTCAAATGCCCGTTCACCACCAGCAGCAACAGTAGCGCCTTCTGCTTTTCCTTGTTCAATGTAATGTAGCACACGTTCTTGTTGCTTTTTAGATACGAGTGGCCCCATTTCCGTTTCCTTCTCCATACCTGCTCCAAGTTTCACGTTATTCGCCATTTTCACTAGTTCATTTACGACTGTTTCGTAATGTTTTCGGTGAACGAACACGCGAGATCCAGCACTACAATTTTGGCCGTGATTATACATAATGCCTTGGAATGCACCGTTAATCGCTTCTTCTAAATCAGCATCTTCTAAAATGATATTTGGTGATTTACCACCAAGTTCTAACGTTACATGTTTAATTGTTTCTGCAGATTGACGCATAATATATTTCCCTGTAACTGTTGAACCTGTGAAGGCTACTTTATCAATATCATGATGGTTTACGATTGCAGCTCCTGCTTCAGGGCCAAAACCTGGAACAAAGTTTACAACACCGTTTGGAAAACCTGCTTCTTTAAAGAGCTTCGCTGTATATAATAACGATAAAGGCGTTTGCTCTGCTGGTTTTAATACGATTGTACAACCTGTTGCTAGTGCAGCTCCCATTTTCCAAGAAGACATAACGAGTGGAAAATTCCAAGGAATAATTTGACCTACAACGCCAACAGGTTCATGGCGTGTGTAATTTAAGTAATCTTTTGAAATCGGAATCGTTTGCCCGATAATTTTCGTAGCCCATCCCGCATAATAACGATAATTTTCTACAGTCGCTGCAATATCATCATCCAGTGCTACTTGATATGGTTTTCCATTATCTAAAGCTTCTAACTGCGCTAATTCTTCTCCATGCTCTTCAATTAAGTCTGCTAATTTATAAATAAGGTGCGCTCTTTCAGCGGTAGTCATTTCTACCCAAGGTCCTGATTCAAATGCAGATCTTGCAGCTTTTACCGCTACATCAATATCCTCTTCTCGCGCTTCGCATACGACAGCTAAAACATCTTCTGTTGCTGGATTGTATGTCTCAAATGTCTTCCCGCTAATGGAAGGTACAAATTCACCATTAATAAACATTTTAATTTCTTCATTTAAAAACGCTTTCACTTTTGGTCTCAGCTCAATGTTTGTCGTTAACATATATGCTCTCCTCCTTATTTAAACAGCTGCATGAGCTGCAATTTTTGAAATAATCGTTTGAAGTTTTTGATCTTCTTCTTCAGTTAATCCGAGTCTCGGATAACGAGAAGGTCCCCCTGCTTGCCCGTGTAATTCCATTGAGCGTTTAACAATTTGTACATATTTTCCTGATCCTTCAAGAAACTCGCAAAGAGGTAAAATAGCATCGTTTATTTCCCAAGCTTTTTCTAATTCACCATTTTGGAAATGCTCATACATTTTCGTAACAAGTCCCGGCACGATATTTCCTGCTACTGAAACCCATCCCGTTGCACCTACTAAATAAGATTCCATAACTAAATCTTCAGATCCACAGAATACTTGAAAAGCACCTTCGCCTTGTCGTACTAAATCTCTTGCTTTACGAATATCTCCGCTAGATTCTTTAATATGTGTAACATTTTCACATTCTTTTCCAATACGTAGCATGAGCTCTGTAATCATATCAACACCAGAAGTAAACGGATTATTGTATAACATAATTGGTATATTTACAGCGTTTGAGATTTCTTTAAAATGAAAATAAATTTCCTCTTCTTTCGGCTTACAATAGTACGAGTTAATAATTAATGCGCAATCCGCTCCGTGTGCTTCTGCATGTTTCGTATATTCAATCGTTTCTTTCGTCGTTTCTGCTGCAGTTCCTACAATAACTGGAATACGGCCATCAACTTCTTTTAATACTGTTTCTACCATTTTAAATCGTTCTTCTTTTGATAAACTAACAAACTCCCCTGTACTTCCATTAATAATAATGCCAGCTACTTTTTGCTCAATAAAATAGTTTACGTTTTGTTTTACACCGTTCCAATTAATTTCTTGCAACTCATCCATCGGTGTGATTAATACTGGAAATGCCCCTTTAATTTTTTTCATATTTATCTCTCCCTTTACCATTTTATTTTAGTAAAAATCCTGTCGGAAACGGATCTGTATGGTCTAATAGAAACGTCTGCATCCCTGTAATAAAACCTCTACTTTCGAAACGGAAAATGTAACCCGTTTCTTCCTTCTTCACTTTTTCAACAGTTATAAAGCTATTAAATATACTTTCATTTATAAAAGGTTTATCCGCTA
The DNA here is from genome assembly GCF_044908765.1 of Bacillus sp. RC251. Lineage (NCBI taxonomy): Bacteria > Bacillati > Bacillota > Bacilli > Caryophanales > Bacillaceae > Bacillus > Bacillus sp. RC251. Next base: position 1,821,679 of record NZ_JBIYDP010000001.1, read on the forward strand.
TATAATCATTTTTAAATAATGTATGAACAAAAGACACAATAGTAGAGACAAATCCTGGCGAACGTACGATGAAATTATCTTCATGAAATGTAATCGACTTTATATGGTTCTTTTCTTTCTGCGAAGAATCTACTAAAATAAGTCTTTTTATAAGTGATTGTTTTTGTATAGCTTGTAGTGTAGCTTCTCCCCATTTTTTCAATTCAGAAATGTTTTCAATACGAATTTCTGGCGAATACGCACCTTTTTCTACAACAGCATATACTTTATCTGCCTGTATGAGAGAGTAACTTAAATTACCGACTTGTAAATTTTTCTCAATCATATAACATAGTTTGCTTTCAAACGAAACAGAGACTACTTCATCATTCTCTACATACGCATAGACTGAGAATATGCCAGATAACGTTTCGATTTTGTATTGATTCGTCTCTCTCTTTTTTAAATACCCGCTTTCTAGTAACATCGTTATGACTGCGACAATACCTCCGTAGTGGAGAGGAATTGATCCTTCATGATTAAAAAATAATACAGCTGCATCGACTTCCGAATGAATAGAAGGAACGACGATACATCCATTTAAACCGATAAAACCACGCGGTTCATTTAATAAAAGCTGCATTTCATCTGCTAATTCACCTGAGAATTGTTCGCTTAATTGTTCTAAATTGTAGTAGTACTTACATGGTACATCTTTTATTACACGAAATGCCTCGCCATTTACGTGTACGTCTACTGCTGTATACATTTTTTGAATGTTCATTTTACATCCTCCGTTTCATGTTCCATCGGCGGAATTAGCAAAAAGCCTTCTTTCAGCGGATCCTTTTCATTGTAAAAAAATCTATGCATACCCATAAGCCAGGCTGAACCTGTAATTTTCGTTACGACAGCTTCAATATTTTCTACAGATGTTGTATTTATGACGCACCCTTTAAATAAAGAGCCAACGATACTCTCATGAATAAACTCTTCATCCACTTCAATTTTTTGATTTGCGTATAATACAGCTAGCTTCGCTGATGTTCCTGTACCACATGGAGAACGATCAATTCCTCCTGGCGGAACGACAACTGTATTTTTCACATGAGCACTTTCATGAGTAGGATCTGTATAAAATTCAATATGGGTTAACCCTCTAATAAACGAATACTGCGGATGAATGATTTCAAATTTCTCATTTATGATATTTCTAATATGAATTGCCTTATCGATAATTGTAGATGCATTTTCCGGTACTAACTCTAAACCTACTGACTTCGCATCAATAATGGCATAGAAATTTCCTCCATACGCAATATCTGCTTTAACAGTTCCAATTCCTTCGACTTGTACGGTGATATGTTTCAGTAAAAAAGCTGGTATGTTACAGAAAGAGACTTCTTTCGCTTTTCCATCTTGAACAAAGATATCAACTTCAACTAAGCCGGCTGGCGTGTCTAACTTTAACGAAGTAATCGGTTCAACTACCGGAATTAAACCTGATTCAATTAAAGCTGTACATACACCAATTGTATCGTGACCACACATCGGTAAATATCCACCTGTTTCTATGTAAATAACACCAATATCTGCTTCAGGATGACATGGATCTGTTAATAATGCTCCTGACATGACATCATGACCACGCGGTTCATTCATTAACAATTTGCGAATCCAGTCATACTCCTTTTTCATATGTAACATCTTCTCTGCCATCGTCTCTCCAATTAACTTTGGCAGTCCGCTAATCAATGTTCTCGTTGGATTCCCGCCTGTATGTGTATCAATTGTCGTAAAGACTCTTTGTGACCTCATCCGTTTAACACCCTTTCTGTAAAACGACTCAAACGAAGTGGTTCAATAGGAATGATTGTTTCTTTTTCATTTAATAACTCTTCAATCACTTTCCCAGTAACTGCGGCAAGGCTAATGCCGTCCCCCTCATGCCCTGCTGCTATAAAGTAATTCGGGATATGTTCCACACGTGAAATGATTGGCAAATGGTCTTCTGTCCACGGACGTAATCCAGCGTATGAACGAATCACCATCATATCCGCCATTTTCGGATAAAAGCGTATTGCTCTGTTCGCAATACATTTAATTACCTCGTTATTTATCCTCGTATGAAATCCTACAAACTCTCTACTACTACCAATTAAAAAATTTTGGCTTTCTGTCGGCTCAAACACAAGAGCTACCCCATATTTTTCAGTTAAAGCATCCACTTTTCGTTTTCCGCCAAATTTAGAAATTAAATAACCAAATTCCATTACTTTACGGCAACCAACGTGTTGTTGCCTTGAAGCTACAATAATATGTCCTTTTCTCGGTTCAATTGGGATATTTACATCCAACATTTCTCCGATCTTTGGAGCCCATACACCAGCTGCGTTTACTACTTGCTTCGCAGTAAACGTCCCATTTGTCGTTTCTACAATAAAGGAACCGTCTATATCTCTTTTCATTTCTTTTACTTCTGTATGATTAAAAACTTTCGTACCAAACTTCTTCGATTCTGCAAGAAGTGAAAAAGCGAGAAGATATGGATTTACAGTCGAATCCGTTGCGCATTCTAACCCGCCTAATAAATCGTCCGCGAAAAATGGTGATTCTGCTCTTATATCTTTTCTATCAAGCATTCGAAATGGTAATCCAGCTTCTTTTTGACGATTTACCCATTGCAGCGCTGCTTCCATCTCTTCGTCCGACTCACATACGAGAATACTTCCTGGCGCCCTATATTCAAATGAGTGCTCTAACTCTTCACTTAAATCAGTTACTAATCTTTGACTTACTAATGACATTTGACTATCAAACCCTGGGTCTTTATCAATAGCCAAAATATTTCCGTCACACCGTGAAGACGTCCCACTGACAAATTCTCCTTTTTCAATGATTGTTACGTCTCTTCCATATTTTGATGTGTAATAAGCGATAGAACATCCTATAATACCACCGCCTATTATTAAAACGTCACAGTGCCTCACGTAGCACCCCTCCCTTCTTTTTACTCCCTCACTTTCTTTTATGCAATTGACGTGCCAACTCTACATATATACACTTTTTACAAATAATATTTTTATTTTGTAAAAATATTTTGAATTTATCATAAATAGGTGTATTATTTTTTTATCACTGTCAAAATTTTTATACATAATAGGAGGACAATATGGCATTCTCATTTCCCACAATACAAGAATTTCTAAAAACTTTATTAATTGATCACACAAACAATTTGCAACATATTGAGCAAGTTAACGAAAAGTTTTATTACAGCCCTTCTACTACAGAAAAATACAACTGTGCAGTTATAGATGAAGATGATTCATTCAACACTTTAATTGACGCATTTTCTCATGAAATGATTGTTATCGTAATAAACGAAAATAAAGAGCCTATATGCTGTATAACGGCTCAGCAAATCATTCCGTTTCTTGTTAAGTCTTACAATGAACTACAATCTTTCTATAACACCGTAATACAAACAACTGATTCTTCTGTTACAGTTATCGATGATAAAGAATGTGTTCGTACTTGGACAGATGGCGCCGAAAAGATTTTTTCAGTCAACCATACTGAAATTATTGGACAACCTATCACTCGCTTTTTTGACTATAAAGATTTGGAAATTTTGCAATCATTACATGACGGAAAAAGCATAATTGCACAGTTCCATCAGCCTCGTCCAGATTTATTTGTATTAATTAATTCAAACCCAGTGTATTGTAACGATGAAATTATTGGAGCAGTCGTTTCAGAAACTGATGTTACGAATCAAGTTGCTTTAAATGAAAAACTATTTAATATGTCACATGAAATGCACCGATTAGAACAAGAGGTCGCAAAGTACAAAGATGAATCCGATCCTTTCCTTGCGATGAATGGAAAGAGTCCTGTTATACAAAGAACGATACAATTAGCTAGAAAGGTGTGTTCGGTGAAATCAACAGTTTTAATACTCGGAGAAAGTGGTGTTGGAAAAGAAGTATTTGCGAAAGCAATCCATGAAGCAAGTGAAGCAGCTAAAGCACCTTTCATTTCAATTAACTGCGGCGCCATTCCAGAAGCGTTATTTGAAAGTGAATTATTCGGGTATGAGCGCGGGGCGTTTTCTGGTGCAAATAGTAAAGGGAAAAAGGGTAAAATAGAGCTCGCGCAAGGCGGTACATTATTCCTAGATGAAATAGGAGAAATGCCACTCGATATGCAAGTAAAGCTTTTACGTGTACTACAAGAACGAAAATATTACCGAGTTGGTGGAGAAAAAGAGATTCATATTAATTTCCGCATTATCGCTGCTACAAATCGTGATTTACAAGAGGAAATGAGAAAAGGAACGTTCCGAGAAGATTTATACTATCGCCTAAATGTAGTTAGCTTGCATATTCCACCGCTGCGCGAAAGACGCGAGGATATTATTGAATTAACCTATTCTTTTTTAAACGATTTTTCAATCAACTATAACAGACCAATTCGTGACTTACCTTCTAGCATTATGCATGAACTGCTTCATTACAATTGGCCAGGTAATATTCGCGAACTTCGTAACGTTGTTGAAAGACTTGTCGTATTTGCGACTGACGGTATTATAAAACAAGAATATTTACCATTTCATACAACTGAAACGTTAGACAATCATACGGCTCATTCCCTATTACTCAGCAACAATCATACAATCCTTTCTTTACAAGAAGAAATGGATGAACATGAGAAGAAAGTTATTGAGAGGGCTTTACGCATTTTAAATGGGAATAAATTAGAGTGCGCGAAACAACTCGGTGTTACGAGAGCCACTTTATATAACCGTTTAAAAAAACTTGGTTTACAATAACCGTTTCCCTCCTCTATATTGGCATAGTTTTTGCATTATATAATTTGTGCAAACCGAACTAGAGGAGGAATACATATGACGAATAAAGATCATGTAATTGTTTGTCGATGTGAAGAAGTTACATACGGTCAACTTCAATCGACAATTGCTGAATATAATTGCTCGGCGAGAGAATTAAAACTAAGAACACGTGCTTGCATGGGATTTTGCGGTGGCCGCACATGTAGAATGATGATAGATCGAATGATTGAAAGTGCAAATCCTGAAGTAACTACTAATGAAATTCCATTAAAATATCAACCACCAGTGCGCGCAGTTACCTTTGGAGCGGTAGGTGAAAATAAATGAATAGAATTACCTATCATCCTGTTTTAGGGAGTTTAAATAGTAGTAATCGCATCACTTTCCAATTTAACGGGCAACAATATGAAGCATATGAACATGAAACGATTGCGGCCGCTTTACTTGCAAACGGAATAAGAACTTTAAGAGTGCATGAAGATAGCGGGACGCCGCGAGGTATTTACTGTAATATCGGGCATTGTTCTGAATGCCGCGTGACAGTAAACAATCAAACGAACGTACGAGCATGCTTAACTGTTGTTGAAAAAGACATGGTAGTTAATAGCGGCAAACAGCATCCAAATATCGTGAGAGAGATGGTGAAAAAGCGATGAATGATGTCATTATTATCGGAGCTGGACCAGCAGGTTTGTCAGCCTCCATCTCTTGTGCTCGTTTTGGACTAAATGTACTTGTTATTGATGAATTTATGAAGCCTGGCGGAAGGTTGCTCGGACAATTACATCAAGAACCTACTGGAGAATGGTGGAACGGAATAGAAGAATCAAAACGCCTTCACGAAGAAGCAAAATCACTTTCAGTTGATATTCGATGCGGCATTTCCGTCTATAATTTAGATAAAGATGAAAGTTCTTGGTTCGTACATACGAATATCGGTACGTTAGAAGCGCCGTTCGTTTTACTTGCTACTGGCGCTGCTGAGTACTCCATCCCCCTTCCTGGTTGGACACTTCCAGGAGTAATGTCGATTGGTGCAGCCCAAGTAATGACAAATGTACATCGCGTTCAAGTTGGGCGAAAAGGAGTAATTATTGGCGCTAACATTTTGTCATTCGCTATTTTGAATGAATTACAATTAGCGGGAATTAAAGTGGAACATATTGTACTTCCTGAAAAAAGTGAATTAAGTCAAAAGGCTGGTGAACCAGAAGAAGTTTTAAACTCTCTCTTACATGCTGCACACCTTGCTCCATCACCTTTATTACGTATAGGTAGTCGATTGATGAAATATAATTGGGTGAAACAAGCTGGATTAAACTTCTATCCAAATAACGGTATGAAAATAAATGGCACACCACTTCACCTTCGAAAAGCAGCTCTTGAAATTATCGGTACAGATCAAGTTGAAGGTGTACGGGTTGCTACTATTGATACGAAAGGAAACATCATAACTGGATCGGAACAAATATATGAGGCAGACTTCGTTTGTATTGCCGGTGGCTTATACCCTCTTGCTGAGCTTGCTGCTGTAGCTGGCTGTCCTTTCCGTTACATTCCGGAATTAGGCGGCCATGTTCCACTGCATTCCGAAACAATGGAAACCCCTCTTCCCCGTTTATTTGTAGCTGGAAATATCACTGGGATTGAAAGCGGAAAAATCGCGATGGCACAAGGAACTGTTGCTGGATATTCAATCGTAAAACAAGCAAATACAAAATCCCATTCGGTTGAACAACACTTGCAACAGGCGATCCAACATGTACATACCGTACGACAACAAGCTGCCATTCAATTTAACCCGATGATTGATGTCGGTAGACGGAAAATGAATGAAATATGGCGTGATTATTCCCTAGCATTTGCTCATACTAAAAAGAGCTGCTGAGATTACTCTCAACAGCTCTTTTTTCTATTCATTTGAGTTATTAAACTTTGCTAATGCGTAAATGCCTTCTTCATCATCTAATTCAAGTTGTAATCTTGCTGCGAATGAATTGACATTATATTCTCTGTCAAGTAATAAGCGCAATGCTTCGATTAAGTTCGCTTGAATTAAAATTTGTTTGCGACCATTTACTTCTACTTCAGCAGAAAAACCGTAATCATCGTCATACATTAATTCAACTAAAACTTCTTCTGGACCAACTTGTCTTTTTTCAGCGATATATACGCAAAGTGAATTTATTAATTCTTGTTCAGAAATTTTTATTGTTTCCATGCTACTTCATCTGCCTTTTTCTTACGTTGATCTTTGAAGTATTTAAATGCACGAACTGCTAACATTACGATACCAGCCATTACTAACATATTTACCATAAACGCTAATACAGAACCAAGAGCTCCCATATTTGCAAATAAGCTACCCATTAGTAAACCACCAAGACCACCTAGTAATAAACCTTTCATAAAGCTTCCTTTATTACTTTTTGGTGCTGTGTTTGTTGCTTTGTTTTTTGAATCTGTTGTTGTTTTTTGTGAATTCACGTTACTATCTTTTTTGTTCAAATCAACTTTTGACTTTTGACCAGAACTTGGTGTGTATGATTTCTTACCAGATTTGTAACTCTTCGCTGCTGCGTGATCTACAAACATGAAGCTACTAGCTCCAAAGATAACCATGAATGCTGTCATGACTGCTACAAGTTTTTTCAACATATTATATCCATTCTCCTTTTATATAGATATATGTGAAATCTACCTTTCTAGTAAATTAAGAATGATAGATTTGTTTTTAAAAACATTTTAAAGGTTCTTATGAACTTATTATATGAACTTTTGTCGAAATATGCAAGCATTATTTACTTATAACAGTTTGGTGACAAAGGAAAAATTAAGCAAAACAGAATTGACTTTAAATGAAACAAAACATATTATAGGTTCATAAGAACTTTTTAATATTTTTGGAGGTGAAAAGATGGAAACATTTCATCTCACACGAAACGAAATGGCTACCCTTCTTCTATCTTTAAGAGGATGGAATACGAAAAAGCCTCTCGGTATTTTACAAGAAGCGTGGGCAAAGTCACATAAAAAAGATATTGAAAGCGGACAAAGCGTAACTGCTTTTATTACTACCGCACTTTCACCTATTTTTGAAAAACTGATTAAAATTGATGATACAGACGTCGGTTTTTCATTAAATGAAATAGTTGCGCTTGGAAATCAGATTGAAAATACAAGTTTCTCAGTAACGGCCATGCAAAACTGGGTAAAACGAGATATTAAAGAAATGATTGGCTCCCCTCAAAAAGGGAAAAAATATTCAATTGAACAAGCAGCCTTACTATTCATTGTTGAAGATTTAAAAACAGCACTTGATTTTGAATCCATTCGTAAGCTATTACGCCTTATCGTAAATGACCCAGCCGATCGAAGTGATGACTTAATCAATCCTGTTCATTTATATGGAGCATACTCTTCCCTATTTGAAGAACTCAATCAAGGGAATTGCTTACAACTAAATGCAACAGATACAGTTCATACAATTGAAAACATCGTAAAAGAAAAAGCTGATAAAATCGCAAGCAAGTTCGATCAAGTTAACAACGAACAACGTGAAGCAATTCGTAACGCTATTATTATCGCCACACTTTCTGTACATACCGCTTATGTACAAATGTTAGCGAAACGTTACGTAACAGCAACTTTATTTTTACAAAATTTAGAAGTGAAACCGTAAAAAAACAAGCATCCCCCTATCTTATATGTAGAACTGGGAGATGCTTGTTTTTTATATCAATATAAGATGCAAAAATCGTTTACATATAAGTTTCATTTTACAATTGCTCTTGATTATGTAATTATCATTACTAATCTATAATTCATTCAACAATTTTCATTTCGTGCTATTAAATTCCTATTAGATTTTCTCGATAAACTTAATTACATCATCGTTGTAATTGTATTTATCATTAATTTCTCGCAATAATTCAATATCGTGAGTATGAGTTTTTCCCGTCTCGAGCAATTCGCGATATAAATCAATATAAGGAAGATTTTTACTAATAGCGTTTTTTAATTCCTTTTCTACATCATAAGAAACTTTTTTAAATCTCACCTCCGCAATCCCTGCCTCATCAATCTCAAGAATTGCATACTGAGCACGTAAGTCAGAGTTTAGTTTATTCCACTTGTAAAAAGGTTGTCCAACTGTTCCTGGGTTAATAATTAATTGATCATTACTACTATAGCGCAACAATTGATGGTGGGTATGAGCGTAAATCGCAATATCATATTCACCATCAAATAACCGATCAAACTGTTTCTGATTATTAGTGGGCCACAAATCTCCTCCGTAATTTTTATTTTGTAGATTATGACTAATACTGATTGATAAATCATTAACCTGTTTTATTATCTGTAATGGTAAATTTTTAATATGCTTAATATAGTTTTCATCCAAGTTTTCACATTGATACTGAACTAATCTAGAAACATAAATATCAGTTGCGTTATCAATATCAATGTTTTTATTAAGAACGTCAAGAAAGCTATCTTCCCAGTTTCCTTGTACATAAGTATCAACGTTAATACTTTCTAACATTTCAAATAAATCATTCGATCCAGGACCAGGCATAATTAAATCTCCTAAAAACCAATAATCAATCACATCTTCTTTCATAGAATCTTCGATAACTGCTTTTAAAGCAGTTGCATTTCCATGTACATCTGCCAGTAATGCAATTTTATGTTTCATGTATTTTATTCACTCTCCCTAATTCACGCTATATTCAGAATTAAATACACATGCTTTTTTCTTTCTAAACTGTTTCCTCTTTCTTAACTCTAAGCATTTCGTACGCTTTCACTTGATTCTCTACATACGATTTTACTTTTTCAAATCCAGCTTTCTCATAACAACGAATCGCCCTCTTGTTATCTTCCTTAACTTGCAATAGAACTGCTTCTATATCAGGGTCTAAAAATGATTTACTAATAAAATACTTTGTAATCTCCGTTCCAAGCCCTTTTGAATATAAATTCGAAACGCCAATGAGAATAGAGTATTCCATCACATATATATCATCATATTTCGTCTTTTTTAATCCAACTCTACCTATTACTTCATCCTTCACTACTATTACATGATAACTTGCATGAGACCGCGACAATTTTTCGGCCCAGTACTGACGAAGCTCTTCGATTGTATATCGCTTAAATGGTTTTATATCCGCTATGTTATGTAATTCTTCATCGTTATACCATTCTAATATAACTGGTAAATCATCCATTTCTAAAAGGCGTTCTTTCCAATCCACATTTCCACCTCGTCCATTTTATGTTTTCAAACCAATTAAATTGAATATGCATATTCTTTTTTAGGTAACCTTACTATCTCTCGAATAAAAGGGGATTTTTCTACAATATCCTCTAGCTGCCCCTCACTATAGACGTAAATACCACCTACATATGAACTGTACGCCTTTTTCTCAGTTATTATTGCTAAATTATTATTCTCCCTCTTAAAATCACCCTCCAGCCCTTTTTGAAATGATAAACTTTTAGCAACTGAAAAATAAAGCTGAATTAACGCCACTAATTGTTTGTCCTCTGATTTTGCAAAGCACTGAATTTCATGTGAAATCATTTCATCTTGTAATGGAAGAAAGTCCTCTACTAATAAATCCTCTTCTTTATGAAAGAAATTTTGTAATTCAGGAGTATAGAACTTAAGGTTTTTCTCAGTTATCTTTTGAAAAATGGATTGCAACAATAAATCTTTTCCTATTACAAACGGATGACCAAAGCCATTATTATAAAGTCCTTCTTTCATTTTCATTAGTTGTTCGATCAAAGGGATTCCCGATTCTTCAATGACAAGTTTACCGTTTATAAAACGCATACTAGCTATCAGTTCTTCTATCTGTAATCCACCTATCTCAAGCGATGAATAATATAAATCCCTATTCCAAAAATCTAATTGATCCATTCCTAATGAATTAAACAAGAGCTCATCTATAATTGGAAAAACACCATCTTCTGTTAAAGCTTTCGTTACATCAACTAATAATCCGGCGGTCTGATTTAAAATCGTTCGTATTTCTTCATCCTCTTGAATGATTCGTATAGTCCACTCACCATGATCTTCACCTGATATTTGTTGAAAACAATGCGAATATGGGCCATGGCCGACATCGTGTAGGAGTGCTACAACAGAAAATAATTCCCTCTCATATTCTGATAAATGAATATCACCAATATTCGTAAGATGTTCTATCACTTTATTTACAAGTACATATACACCTATTGAATGTTCTTTCCTCGTATGTATTGCGTTTTCGTGTAAAAAATATGTATGTCCCTGCTGTTTAATATAAGCCAACCTTTGAAATGCTTTTGTATCTATCAATCGAAGGATATGTCTATCACAAATAGTAATTGTTCCATAAATTGGATCATTAAATTGCATGTATTTTCCTCCTGTTTTTATAAATTAAAAACCTATATAATTATACTTAATTTTCAGTTTATTTTCATTAATATATGAGAAATTTTTAATAATCTTTTCATTTTCTCTTCATGAAAACTAAGCTCATATCCTGTACTATACTACTTATGAGAGACATAAAAGAATTGAAATAGCAATCCTCTATAAAAATAAGGTATAATCTACACATAGTGAATCTTTTATATTATTAAGTATAAGGTTCACCTATTCAAAAATTCAAAAATTCATAAATTAGAAGGTGCAACAATGGTAAGTAGTTTTATTCACTCAGTATTAACATTTTTTGAAGGGCTAGGTTATTGGGGAATTATGCTTGGACTTATGATTGAAATTATCCCAAGTGAAATCGTCCTTGCTTATGCGGGGTACTTAGTATTCAATGGTAGTATCTCATTTGTAGGTGCAGTTATATTCGGTACAATTGGCGGCGTTATTGCTCAAATCTTTATTTATTGGCTTGGACGATACGGTGGACGACCTATATTAGAACGATACGGAAAATATATTTTCATTCATAAAAAACATATAGATGCAGCTGAAGATTGGTTTAACCGTTACGGGACTGGCGTCATTTTCACAGCGCGCTTTATTCCAGTAGTACGCCATGCAATTTCAATTCCTGCCGGGATTACGAAAATGCCTTTCCTACGTTTCACTACATTAACAGCACTTGCAATCATCCCTTGGTCTATTATTTTCATTTATTTAGGTGAAAAACTAGGTGAGAATTGGGAGAATATTAACGAAGTTGCTGGACCATATGTGAAATCATTCGCAATTGGCGGCGTCATTCTTATTCTTTTATACTTCATCATTAAAAAATGGACAAAAAAGCGTAAAAATCTTGCGTAAAAATATAAAAAAAAACCGCTATACATTCATTACGAATGTTAGCGGTTTTTATTATAGGCTTGATTATATATTAGAAATTGCATTATTTCTTCTTTGTGCTTTAAGTCATGTTGAATTAGTGATGAAAAGTAATGATTTAATTTCACTTTTTTAGTACCAAATTGGTAGACATTATAAAAATATTTGGTGGGAATTCGCTCAATTTCATCCACTAACTGTTTACGAGTAACACTAAATTGATTTAATAGTTCTTCTTTTGAAATACCAGATCTCGCATATTTAATTGCTCCCTTATTCATTTCCTCAACATCTATTGGAACATTTGGTACAGATTGTCCACTTATAAAGTATGGAATTCTATCCTTTATTAAAAACACATCCGCAATTGCCCATGAACCTTTTTTAATGCCTGAAACCATATATCACCAGGTACTCGCTTCAATGTTTGACACCATTCTATACAATTTAACTTTTCTTCCAAAACATTCTCTTTCTTCATTATTCATTCCTTCCTCGCACTTGTAATTCATTCTTATTAATATCTTCTAGAAATTGTATAAAAAGCCTCCATGATTATGGGGATAAGCAACCTTTCCCTCATTCATTTCGTATATTATCTCAAAAAGGAGTGATTCCCCTATGCATTGGCAACAAAAAATACAATACTTAATCGGACGCCCTATCGGCATTTCCTTCATTAATGGGCAAGGAACTTCTGGTGTATTATGTTCAGCACATGATGGCCAATTATATGTATATGAATACCTTTATCAAGCGCAGTTCGCAATGAAACATTATGATTATAGACAAATTCAAGATATACATGCCTTTCCGAATTGCCCATATCAAAATCCTTTATACTAAAAAAGGAACAGCTTATAGCCGTTCCTTTTTCTCCAGACTTATTTCTCAGTATAAAAGTTTTGCACTGCTTCATCAAAGTAAATCCAGCCTTTCCAACCTAAATGAATAGTATCCTTTAAGAAATACTTATCATATTCATGGCCAGAGAAATCAACTACTGGGTATCCTGCTTTTTCAACTTGTTCCCGAACTTTTTTATAATACACTTCACGGCGTTCTTTAGGGAAACCAGCGTAATCATACCACGGTCCGTTTACAGGTACAGAAATAAAGAGTGGTTTGACATTTTTCTCTTTAAAAATATTTAAAACAATTTGTAAGTCATCATATTCTGGTGATTCTTCATACGATTCATTTGCTCTAAAGTTTTTTAATCCTTTTAATTTTTTCTTTAAATTATGTTTATAGTAATACGGATTTTCAATTCCGAATGTGTTTGTAGTAGATTCCGCTTTTCCTTCTTCCTCCGCATGTTTACGTGCATCTACCCAAGAAATTGAACGAAGTCCGATATTTGTTTTCTCTTTCATCGGTTCGATTTTAAATAAAGAGTTAAATAAATCTCTATGATCTAAAATATTTCGATGCATATAAGCAAGTGGTTTAACTAAACCTGCTTTTATGTTATGTTTCGTATCATTATACACAATACCTTCTAATGAATTTTTTAATATATCATCTTCTTGAACAACTTTATAATCTAATAGTCGTTTCGCAATTTGCTTCTTCATTTCAACATTTATTTTATCATTAAAAATAAAATAATATGCTTGTTGCTTAGAGAAATTGTTAGTGAAATCCCCTTGTGATACCCCAGTCTTTGTAAACCATTGTGGTGATAAAACAAAGACCACCTTTTTACCTTCTAGTTCATCCATTGTAGACGTCATATTTAATATATGAGCTAAACTTTGCGTACCGCCAATCCCCATTAAATATGGCATAAAACCAGCCGGATTTACTTTAAAGTAATTAGACGGGTGATATGCATCCATTCGTAAAAATTCAGATGAACCATACATCGGTAAATAATGTGAATTATCTAGCATTTTTTGCTGTAAGAAAACACTTTGTAGTTTTTCTTTTTGTAAGGAAGTTGCCGCATCTTCTACCTTCTTATCACTAATAAGTGATACTAAACTTTTCGATGGGATTAATATGATAATGAAAAAAAGCACACACGCTAAAATTATGGGACCAAAAGCATGCTTCATTTTCATCGTCTCTTCCTCTTTCTATCACTATTAAATTGTAACCCTTGTTTTTGACACGCCATCATTTCTCTCCTTTTTCTCTATACATGTTCCATTCTATTTATCTATTATATACATGTATGTATTTCTTTCCTTGTTCTATTAAGTTCTATACAAATAGCGCAAGAAAATGTTTCCATAGAAACACGTTAATTATACAAGATTCTACATAAATTTCACACTGGAATTTTACTAATAATTTTATTTTTAAGACATGAAAAAATATATAAAATGTCTATACATTTGAAACTGTACAAAAAAACAGACTATCACATACGTGAAGTCTGTTTCTTCATAATTTTATTTCTGCACATCTGCCCATTTTAAACTTGTAGCTGGACCGAATTGATGTACATATAAATCTTTCACATGCGGCTTTTGTAAGTATGATAATCCGCGCTGGAATACCGGTGCAATTACTGCATCATCCAGTAACATTTTCTCAGCATCTTGCATTGCTTTCCAACGAGCTTTTTCATCATTACCTAATTCTGTTTTAATCTTCTTAATTAACGCGTCATATTCCGGATTTGCATATTCTGTATTGTTCACACTGCTTCCAGAAAGGAATACTTCTAAATAAGTCATTGGATCTGGATAATCCGGTAACCAGCGTGATAATGACATTTCATATTCTTTCTTCTTCTCTAACGCTAGTTTTTGCGTGTGTGGTTGTAATTTTACATTTACCTTTAAGCCTGGTAAGTTTTTCTCTAGCTCTTCTTTAATGTATTCTCCTACTTTTTTGAAGTTTTCTAAGTCATAGTTTAATAATTCAAGCGTCACTTCATTTGTACCGGTCTCTTGCTTCGCCTTTTCCCAATATTCTTTCGCCTGTTTTACATCAGTTTTATTAAACTCACCTGCTGTACTTCTAAAATCTTTTTTATCTGGACCTTTTAAAAATCCTTTTGGTACGTAATAGTTAGCAGCAACCGAACCATCATTTAAAAATGAAGTCGCAAGTCCTTTCTTATCAAACACTGTACTTAGCGCAAGCCTTGCGTTTTTATTTTTAAGAATCGGTACATTTTCATTGAATCGGAAGAAGTACATAACCGGATCTGTATATTGTTTTAGCTCTTTATTACTTTTATATTTATCGACGAATTCTGTAGAAATGACAGCTCTATCAACTTTATCTGTTTCATATAAATTTACCGCAGTTGAAATTTCTTTAACAATTTGATAGTTTACTTCATCTAGCTTCACTTCTTTCTTATCCCAATACTTATCGTTTTTTTTCAGTGTAAAACTCGCTTCATGCTTCCACTCTGATAATGTAAATGGCCCGTTATACACCGCTTTATTTGCTTCTAATCCGTACTTATCGCCCTGCTCTTTCGCATATTTTTCGTTAATTGGATAGAAGGACGGTAAAATAAGTAATTTCGTAAAATACGGCACTGGATGTTCTAGCTCTACAACGAATGTTTTATCATCCGTCGCTTTTACTCCTAATTCATCTAAACCTAATTGTTTCTTATTTATTTTCTCCGCATTTTTCACATCGTAAGCAATGTATGCATATTGAGAAGCAGTATCCGGATTAATCAGCTGCTTCCAAGCGTATACGTAATCTTGTGCTGTTACTGGATCTCCGTTAGACCATTTCGCTTCACGCAAGTGGAATGTATATGTTTTTCCATCTTTACTTACTTCATATTTTTGTGCTCCAGCCTCAATCACTTCATCATTTTTCGATAAACGGAATAATCCTTCCATTACGTTATTTAAAACGTTAAACGATACTGCATCTGTTACTTTCCCTGAATTTAATGACGGAATTTCACCCGTTTCTAGTAACTGCAATACTTTCTTCTCATCTTTCGGCTTTGTCGTTGTTTTTTCTTTTGCGCATCCTACTAAAAATGAAGAAACTAATAGAGTACTAACTAATGAGTAACGAACAACTTTTTTCATTTGAAAACCCCCTCTATTTTTTAAGGTAAGTAACGACGAGCACCAGCGTATTCTTCTATATATCCTGGTGTATTTAGCGGTATAATCTCTACTGATCTTTCAGCTCTTGGTGAGTGAATCATATTTCCGTCACCAATATACATAGCAACATGGTGAACACTACCTTTTCCTTGATCATGTGCAAAGAAGATTAAATCTCCTTTTTGTAAATTTTCTTTATCAACTGCAACTCCATTTCTCGATTGCGGACCTGAATCCCGCGGAATTGTAATACCGTGTGATTTATAAATCGTATGTGTAAATCCAGAGCAATCAAATCCAAAGCCACTTGTACCTGCCCATATATACGGTAATCCTAAAAACATTTTTCCAGTGTTTATTAAATCATCAGCTGTCGGAGTTGGAATATCATTTTGCGAACGGTAAACTGTCCCATCATTTTTTCGTAGCCAAGCTTTCTGTCCGTTTGGTAACAACACGCGGTACGAAATCGTATCTTCACTAAGTAGTGGCAGTCGCGTATTATAGCTCACTTCAAGTGATTTATGTTGTTCAGAAGGATTTATATATAAAATGGCTGTCGGTTTTGTTACTAATACGAAAGGTTCATTTGTTTTATCAGCAAATTCTTGATTATATGTTAACTGTTTTTCGGGCATCCACCCTGGATAGCCCTCTTCATTTCGAGGTGTTGGCTGACCATGGACTAACACTTTAACCCAGTCCCCTTTTTTATCAACAACCGTTACTTCTTGACCTAATAACGCTTGCGTTTCTAATTTATTTGCATTTGTTAACCAAAGTTTCTCATCAAGCGTCATTGATTTCGTCCACTTCCACAAATCAACTGGGTTTGTAGCGCTCGGTGCATCAATTGGCCGTAATGAATCAGGCGCAGTCCAAAGTGTTGCGGCAGATACATCGATAAACACTTTACTATCTTTCTTCTCTTCAGCATTTGCTGATGTAAACGATGAAAATATAAATAAAGTTGTTAAAAATGCAGTTCCTACTTTTTTCATAAATATCCCCCTTAAAAGATAGTTTACTAGTCTCTTTTCCTAAGATTTACTATTCACTGTCGTTTGAAGGTTTACCTTTGATCCAGAATAAGTCATTCCTTCCGGTTCTTCCATTAACCAAAGCGGTGCATCCAAATCGAAGTAATGAATATTAGGATGTGCAGCAGCTAAATGGGCTACAGCGCTAACAGAAAGTGAGGATTCCATCATACTTCCGACCATGCATTTTACACCAGCTGTTTCAGCAATATCGGCAATACGCCACGCTTCACGTATACCACCACATTTCATTAATTTAATATTAATTAAGTCTGCATATCCTCCTTGAACGATTTTCAATGCATCACTCGCTGAAAATATGCTTTCATCAGCCATAATAGGCGTTTGCACATGATCTTTGACGTACTTTAATCCATCCCAGTCTTTCGCATAAACAGGTTGTTCAATAAATTCAATATTTAAATTGCGATTTTCCATCTCTTTAATGATCGTAACCGCTTCTTTTGGATCCCACCCTTGATTTGCATCTAATCGTAACGTCGTATTTTTGGGTACGCTATTTCGAATCGCTTCAATACGTTCTAAATCTAAAGGAGCAGATTTCCCCACTTTAATTTTTAAAGTTTGAAATCCTTTTTCTACATGTTGCTTTGCCTCTTTCGCCATAATAAAAGGCTCATCTACACTCACCGTAATATCTGTATGAATGTCTTTCTTCCCGCCTAATAATGCGTAAAGTGGAACGTTTTGATGTTGACAATACACATCATATAAAGCGATATCTACCGCCGCCTTCGCACTTGAATTTCCAATACAACTCATTTGAATGTGCTGCAGTAACTGCTGAAATTGAATAATATCTTGACCAATTAAACAGGAACGCATCGGTCCTAAAATTGCTTCTTCAATTCCGTTAGCGAAATCCCCCGTAATAACTGGTGTTGCGGTTGCAGCACCCTTCCCAACAATTCCTGCATCTGTATAAATATATACATCTATACTTTCTATTTCAGTTACGGTACGAAGCGCCGTTTTAAACGGTGTATGAAGATTTACACGTCTACGATTTACTTTTACATCGGTAATTTTCATATTGTTCATCCTTTCGTTGTCTGACAAAGTGGAACCTTAATCCACAAAATAGATTAGTTTTTTACGGACAATTAATCTCCTCTTTCGCTTGCTTTTCATATAGGAGGTTAATGTAAAATAAAAAAATCCAGCCATAAGAAGATTCTTATGGCTGGATTTTGTCTAGGAATAGGTAGACAAAGCAGCGATTTGATTATATTTTTTCTGTGCATCTTTTAATGCTACAAGTAGTGCTTTTTGAGACGAACCAAAGTATCTATTTTTTATTTCTGTTACCAATAGTGGATCATTAATATTTTTATGTAGAAACAAATATTTAACGAATTGTGATGTTAATGCAATTGTCGCTGAGCAATCTGCATCTACAATTTCCCCTGTCTCCTTAACAAGTACAAACGCTACAAAATAACTTTTGAACTTTTCGGTAATAGGATTATTTTGAGGTGCTTTCGCATCCCCTACGATATAAATTGTATTTGAAGCGTACACAGCTATCTTCCTTTCTAATACGGGATAACGGTTTTCTTAATAGTCGTATGAGTGATAAACTCAACGTTGATTAAGAAATGTATCCGCTTACCTTGTATTATAATACAATTGACAGAATTTTAACAACATTTATTTCAGTGTATATTCCATAAGTATAAAAACAGCTCAAACTCTTCATTTTTACAATATGTGATTGTTACTTGTACCATGCCATTCATACATAAAAAAACAGCTAGCAATCGCTAACTGTTCTATTACACTACTTCGGCAACACAAATATAGTTTCATTTGACTTAGAAAATTGATATTCTTTTCTCGCAAACTTCAAAATTTCTTCCTCATCGTCTGTTAAATTTTCTATGTTAGTCTTTAAAGAATTCTGGTCTTTCTTTAAAGAGACCAATTGTTTTTTTTGATTCGTTATTATATCTTTTTTTTCTACGATTATTTCTTGTTGTTTCGTTAAAATAAATTGAAGGTACAAAGTAGCCGCCGCAATAAATATAAACATGAATATAAATCGTCTTAGTTTTTTCTTATTAATTGCTCGCTTCTCATTAGGCTGTGATAGTTGCTCTTCTATATTAGGAACATTTATTCGCTTGAGTTTCCTCATTATGAAATCCCCCTAACACATATATTTTCACTACCCTCGGCATAATCCCTTACTAACTATAATTCTATTCTTATAAAATAAGCTCCTTCACAAAAATATCTTACAAATCAACCAATTAAAGATAGCATTCGACGACATTTCCATATTTACATTGCATTTTTTTATGTATGCTGCCATAAAATAGTAGTTTCTGTTATTCTTTTTCTACTATTGTAGAAGAGTTTTTTTACACACAAAATACCTTCCCTACATATCGATGTTATAACATGCTTACAAGGAGGAAAAATATGCATTACCGTACATTAGGTAAAACTGGAATAACTGTCTCTGAAATAGGTTTTGGGGCATGGGCAATCGGTGGTGATGAATGGGGACCTGTTAACGATAAACAATCTATAACCGCTATAAAAAAAGCAATTGAGTGTGGTGTGAATTTTATTGATACTGCAGATGTGTATGGTTTAGGACATAGTGAAAAGTTAGTGTCTACCGCAATTAAAGGATATCGTAATGATATTATCCTATCAACGAAAGGCGGTTTAATCGGACATCACTACGATCCGAATGGAGAACCTGTATATGATACTCCCGAAAAAATCATCGCCGTATTTGAAACAAGTTTACAACGTCTTCAAACAGATTACATTGATCTTTATTTTTGTCATATTTGGTGGCATAACCGTAGAGAAACAGAAGCATTTTTACGTGCATTTGAAGTATTAAAACGTGATGGAAAAGTAAGAGCAGTCGGTGTTTCGACACATGATTTACAATACATTCGTCATTTCAATAAAAACAATGAAATTGACATCGTACAACTTGATTACAATATATTGAATCGAAAACCAGAAAATGATATTTTGCCATTCTTACAAGAAAAAAATCTAGGTGCTGTTATTCGTGGGCCGTTAAAAATGGGTATTTTAACTGGAAAATTCACAAATAAAACAACTTTTCCAAATGGAGATTTACGCAAAGATTGGCCAAATGAAAATTGGTTTCAAGAAGACTTACAAAAGGTAGAGAAACTTCGGTTGCTCTCAAATAAAAATCAGACCTTAGGGCAACTTGCACTTCGCTATATACTCACTCATCCAGCAGTGAGTGTTGTAATCCCAGGTGCAAAAACAGAAAAACAAGCACAAGAAAATGCAAATGCGTCTGTTCGCCCTATTTTGAGTGATGAGGAGATTAGCTATATTCAATCAATATAAAAAAGCCCGGCCTGGGCTTTTTAATTTTGTAAGTCAATATCATATTCCATGCTTCTTGCTGTTTCCTCAGCAATCTCCACACCTAACAAATTTTTTACAATATGAAATGACATGTTAATACCAGCTGAAATACCTGCAGATGTAATAATGTGTCCTTCATCTACAAATTTCACATTCTCCATTACTTCTACATTCGGAAAATCTTTTTTGAAGGTTTGAATACTAGCCCAATGCGTTGTTGCTTTTAAGCCTTCCAGTAAACCGGCTTTCGCAAGTAATAGTGCACCCGTACAAACTGAAGTCATTAGCTTTACTTCTTTCATTTGCTGACGAACCCAATTTATTATAATATCATTTTGCACTTCATTTTCCCGAACGCCTTTACCACCGGGAATGATTAAAATATCAACTGGTGGGAAATCTTCAATACTATAATCCGGTTTTACCTTTAATCCGTTTCTTGCTGTAATCATTTCTCCATTTTGGCTAACTGTATACACAGTAAATGGTTTTTCTTCATCCGCTTCGGTTACAGAAAAAACTTCAAATGGCCCAGCAAAGTCTAACACTTCTACCTCGTTAAATAAAAATATGCCCACACTCCATTTATTTATCATACGTTCACTTCCTGTTTTAAATGATGTAAAAGGTGATCATGTCCTTTTTCTAATGCAATATAATATGCTGTTCTCCCATCTTTCAAAATATTTAAGTTTCCCCTTCTTCTATATGTTCTATTGATTATGATATTTTCCTGTTAAAACTACAGTTTACATAATAATATTATCTCTCCGATAATTATCTGTTATTTTAAATATCAAATTTTTCCGTTAAAATAACACTAATCATGTTTAATATGGAGGAGAGATTATGTTACAAGTAATGCCTTTAAATAATGAAGACTATGATTTAATTACAGCTGCTGAAAAAGTAATCAAAAAAAAACTATAAATATGGTCGTCATCATATCGGTTCAGCTGTAAGAACTAAAGCAGGTAATATTTATGCAGCAGTGCATGTTGAAGCGAATGTTGGAAGAATAACAGTATGCGGTGAAGCTATGGCGATCGGAAAATCTACTTCAGAAGATGATCATGAATTTGATACCATTGTCGCAGTTGCTCACCCACACCCTCATGAAGATATAGAAAAATGTTGGGTTGTTGCTCCATGTGGTATGTGTCGAGAATTAATAAGTGATTACGGAAAAAATACGAACGTTATACTTTCTTATAATGGTGAACTTGTAAAATGTAACGTAATGGAATTATTACCTGAAAAGTACACAAGTGAAGTAGAATAATCATTCCTGTTTTCCATTCATCAAATAATATTATTCCAATAAAAAACAATCCATTTTAAAAACGGATTGTTTTTTTATTTCTTTTTTATGCAGTTTATTTTATTTTTCTATTTTCGATAATTATAAAATTATCATTAACAAAAATGAAATTCAAATATTCAAGTACGTATTGCGGTTCGTTTTTCATTTGAAAATTAAAATTCTATTTCTCCTTACATTCGAAAAATATCAATATAAATTCTCTAAAATAAGCAGTCTTATCATACTAATCTATAACAATTCTGTCTTCTTCCCTTACCTGTTTCCTTTAACACATATGATTTTAAAACAAGCGCTGTTAATGAATCTGTTAATGTTTTATATGATAAATTAGATAACGCTAATAGATCGTTCGTATATAACATTCTATGCTTCTCTAATAATAATAGTACTAATCGTTCCGACGGTTTTAATGCCTCATCACTTTCTAGTATAAAGTCTATATTTTTCATTTCTCTAATTGTTACTCCTTATATAAAAAAATACTTGCACAACTAATTTAATATAAAAATAATACACAACAAAATTTGAAGTATATTAAAATAACATCATTCCGAAACACTATTATACTATAACATAGAAAAAGCATTTCCCGAAATAGGAAATGCTTTTTAAAATTGCTTATATGTTTCTTCCAAACTTACATTATATTTCGAATTCTTATCCGTACAATTTCCTCCTAATTTTTGCTGGTCATAACGATGTATTTGTATTAAATTAACCTATTCCGAATTGATTTAAAGAAATAAAAACGGTTATTCTATCATACTCTAAACATGAATGAATAACCGTTTTCCAGCTTCTTCTCAATTATCATGTTCTACCTTAAATATTTCTTGCAATATGCGGCTTACTGTAATGACTTGTACCACCGCCGCCTACTACTACTTTACCTCCTTTTTCAAAAATTAATAATTTACTTGAACCATCTGCAAGTAGTACTATTACTTCAGCATTATTACTTGTTGCTACATAAATTACATAGCCACTTTTTGATATACATGTTTCCCAATTCGCATCAAATTCTGATCTTACTACACGATTGGAATACACTTGATTTTCAATTCTGTCTTGTTCTACGTTTTCCAAATTTATCCCCTACTTCTCTAAAATATCATTTATAGAAAAATAACAGTTCTATTTGAAATAGTAACTGCCTTTAATATAAGTAGTATATGTAGTTAGTAGAAGAATGCTTGGACAACCACCGGAACGTAATACCATGTAAGTAATATACAATTGAAATAAGGCAGACGATATTATATCGATTGCCTTATTTTCATACATAGTTCTTTATTTTTCGTTTCGCACAGCTTCAAAAGTAAACATTTGGTTTGCATTTGACGGTTCTTTTTCATAAACATAATCAGCGGAGCACGTAATGTTAGAGAAACCTATACTTTCTAACAGAAGTTTAAACTCTTCTATTCCATACCAGCGCACCGCAAAGCGTTGCAATTCCGTTTGTACTAACTGCCCTTTACTCCATTTTTCATATTTTAAATATGATAGAGTAACTTGGTTCAGCCAATCTATTTCAATTGATTTATTTTCTAATGTAATTCCGTCTCCGCTCGGCAAAGAAAAAGTCGATGTATGAATCTCTCCTGTTTTCCAGTCATGCGGAAGCATAATATCTACGATTAATCGCCCGCCTGGATTAAGATGTTCATAAAAACATTTCAATGCGTTTATAGAATCCGCACGATTTTCAATTAAACAAAAGGATCCAGTAGGAATGATAATTGCCTCATATTTATGCGGCAGTGAAAATTGTTGTAAACTTCCTTCATACAAATGAGGATGTAAGCCTCTCTCATTACATCGTATACGGCACGATTCTAGCATTTCAGGTGAATAGTCAATCCCATCCACTTTAAAACCAGCTTCAAGAAGTGGGATGATAACACGCCCTGATCCTACTGCCGCTTCGAGAATTCTTCCTCTACCATTTTTTAAACGTTCTTGGTAATACTCAATATCACCATTTAAAGAATACCCGACAGGCTTAGTGTAATCATAAAGTTCCGTGCAAAGTGTACTATAAAAACTAAACATTTATTTTCTCCTCCGTTTTATACGTACGGAAGATTTTAACTCAATTAATCTTCCTGTACCTTTATTTTTAATAAAAATTCGAAAGAGCTGACTGTCATAATATATCACTCGCTTTCCATACAATATAATTATATTGTATAATATTCCATTTAAAATGAACATATGAAAATTCAGAATTATATTAAAAGGAGGATATGATGAATTCATTAATTGGACTTATTTTTCTTCTTATCACTTTTAATACACTGATTTTCTTTATAGCAAAGAAATATAAACGAATATGGAAAATAGCTAGTGGTATTTTCATACTTTCTTCTCCCGTTGTTTTCTTCGCCACTTTGCACGTAATTGGTGAAAAAGTAGGAGATGGATTCGCTGGAGGTTTTGCTGGGCTAACCTTTAGTGGTCTATTGATCATGAATGCAATTTTTTTATTTGTTGTAAGCATTTTTGTATCTACTAATAAAAATTCATAATAAACTCCCCATTTCAAAGTTTAAAGAGCTTACTATGCAGTAAGCTCTTTATTCATAACTATTTATTTCACAATCGGCAATGTTACTTCACTTAATTTTACTGTAAGCTTCGTGCCCGCTTTCGGTCTAATTGTATAATCATAGTCACTAGCGATTAAAATGACCCCTATTTGATGCCCCGCTTTAAATACATAATCATCAGGCTGCATATCCCATGTAAATGTATAATCTTTGCCCGGTTGAATCGCTGTTGAATTTTCTATACTCTTTAAGTTTTGTGGATCCATCCAGCCTCTCGTTACAATTTCCGGCTTTGCTCCACCATAATCAACAAGTAAAGCAGTTAAATTTGATACAGATCGATTAATATTTCCTGTAATTGAAATCTTTGGTGTACCGCTTATACGCGTATCTTTTTGCAGTACAGGCATTGTATACACTAATCGATTGGCTACTTCTAATTCTGGTTTTTCTATTAATTGATTTGATTTCATTTTTGCATCATCCACGAATGAGAAAACTTTATTTGCAGAGCCCATACTTAATGGCAAATTAACTGCTTTGTTACTTAAATACATACGAACTTTTGACGGTACAGCTGCTGGATCCGGCCAATTTTTTATTTTATCCCAAGTTTTATTTTCACGTTGAACATCAACCATTGGTTCATTCATAATTCCATTTTCAATTCCATACAGCCAATAATCGAGCCATTTATTTTGTGTTCTTTGCCAGTCATTCGTTGATGTTCCACCATGTCCACCTTGATGTAACCACATTTTACGAGGAACATTATTTTCTCCAAGTGCATCCCACCATTGCGCGAACTGCTTCGTCTTTACATTCCAATCATTTAAACCATGAACAACAAATACGCTTGCTTTTACATTTTTAGCATCTTTTACATAATTACGTTTATCCCAAAAACCATTATAATTACCAGTTTTTCGGTCTTGTCCAGCTGTTAACTCTTTTATTACTTGTCCGCAAACTTCAGGATTTTCTCTTGTTAGTACTGCTTCGGCCATGTTATCTGTATCTTCTCCTTGGTATCCACCTGGCGCAATGACTGCACCATTTGCACGATAATAATCATACCAACTACTAATCGCTGCGATTGGAATAATTGTTTTTAACCCTTCAACACCAGTCGTCGCAACAGCATTCGGTAACGTACCATTATAAGAAACACCTGTCATACCTACATTTCCTGTAGACCAATCAGCCTTAACCTCCTCACCATTTTCTGTATATGCTTTCGCACGCCCATTTACCCAATCAATAACAGATTTCGTCCCTAATATTTCTTGCTCATCCCCTGTAGTTGGACATCCGTCTGACTTTCCAGTTCCAATACTTTCACCTAAAATGACTGCATAGCCTCTTGGCACATAATAATTGCCGTACGAACCAAGATTAACAGCTCCATACGGTTTGCCTTCATACGCATACAATTCTTCATCTACATTATATACAGGAACATCTTTTAAACCCGCTCGATATGGGCTCATTTCATATATAACGGGCACTTTCACATTAGGATCTGTTTTGGGGCGCATAACTTTTACTGACACTCTGTCTTTTTTTCCATCTCGATCGCTATCAACTTCCGTCTCTACAAATAGATTTTCGATAATTGCTTCATCAAGCGAATAAATCGGTTTTGTCATCCCATTTTCTAATTCAATCTTCGTATTTGATTGTACCCCTTCTGAAACTTTCCCATTTAACTTCACATCATTCTCATTTATGTAGTTTGTTTCTTTATTGTCTGCATACGCAGTCATACTAGAAACTCCCGATATGACTGATAAAGATAAAATTGTTGATAATGTAATTGCTATTTTCTTTTTCCCCATACTCTTTCCTCCCCATATATTTCTCCTTTTACTATAC
Organism: Bacillus sp. RC251; assembly: GCF_044908765.1. Lineage (NCBI taxonomy): Bacteria > Bacillati > Bacillota > Bacilli > Caryophanales > Bacillaceae > Bacillus > Bacillus sp. RC251. Next base: position 1,848,061 of record NZ_JBIYDP010000001.1, read on the forward strand.
AATAAAATTACTGAAAATTCAGTTTATATTTTATACAACCACTTGAGAAATTTGTAGATCACTCTTTCAACGGGCTTTCAAGTATATATATTTTGAATTACTACTTACATATAATCAATAAAAAACATCGCCTATTAATAGACGATGCTTCTACTAGTATTAAATTAATCGTTCTTCATATTTATATAAAATCGTATCTCTCCCTCTAAAGTAGAAACTCCATAGTTAAAACCATGTCTTTCTAAGATGCTTTTTACGATTGCTAAACCTAGTCCTGTGCCTGAATGGTCTTTACTGCGAGAAGATTCTAAGACGTAAAATGGTTCCCAAATTTTATCGATATCTTTCATTTGTTCCGCATTCATACCATTTTGAATTTGAAAATATACACTTTCATTTCGTTCTTCTAAAGTAATTTTTATATGTTGATTTGCTGTATATTTTATCGCATTTGAAATTAAATTTTGAAACACCATTCTCATTTTATTTACATCTGCATAAACAACTGCATCGCTAACATTATAGTTCACTTGCAAATTAATCTCTTTCGATTCCAATTCAATCTTATGCTTATCTAATATACTTTGGACTAGTGATTTAATATCGAATTCTTCTTTTTCTAAAACATCTCTTTCTAGTTTAGAAAATCGTAATAACTCTTCAATTAGGTTTGAAATGTGATCAGTTTGTTTAATAATAGTATCTATGTATGTACCATCATCTAAACCATCTTTTATTCCCATAGAATATGCTTTCACTAATGCGATTGGAGTTTTTAATTCATGCGTCACATCACCCATAAATCGTTTTAAATGTTCATTTCGATCTGTTAAATCTTCATGCGCTTCATTTAGTTTTTCACTCATGATATTAATACTATTAGCTAAGTCTCCTATTTCATCATTTGTTTTCACTTTCGTTCGTTCAAATTTCAAATTTGAAATATCTTCTGCAACATTACTTAATTCTTTCAATGGTCTAGTGATTGTTGTTGAAAGTATCCATACAAGTACGATAATGAGAAAAATCGTAATGCCAAAAATGTAAAAATAAAATGAATTTAACGTTTTTATTACTTCATTAGAATGTGCGATCGAAACTCCTACTAAAATTAACATATCGTCTTTCGCAATGTATTTCACAAAAAAACTAGATTTAATCTTTTCTTGATCATATATTTTATTCGCTTGCCTGAAGTTCTTTACTTTCATTACTTCTTCTTTTGTAATCCAAAGTTTATTAAGGGCAACCCTTTTCCTTGTAAGTTGCATACGTAACTCATCATTAATTTGATCTTCCGAATTGTTAATTGATGTATACGCAATCGTAACATTTCCTTTATTTTCAATGCTAGTAATTGCTTCATCCAGTTGTTGGCTCGGTATGGACTGTATTTGTGCTGTAATACCTTCTAAACTTTCTCGCGTTTTGTAAATATTATATTTCGGTAAAAGATAGTTAATTAATAATAAACAGATTGTAAAAATAAGAATAACAGTTAAAGAAATGCTGAGAAATAGCTTTTTTCCAAGTTTATTCACTCTGCTCCTCCAAACTATATCCTAGCCCGCGGTGCGTCTTTATAATATTTTCTCCTACTTTTTTACGTAATCTTCTTACATGTGTATCAACAGTTCGCTCTTCTCCGAAATAGTCAAATCCCCATACGATATCTAACAATTTTTTACGAGTTAAAATCATGCCTTTATGATTTAAAAAACACTTTATTAATTCTAGCTCTGTTTTTGTAATATCTAACTCTTTGTCATTTTTATAAACTTTATTTTTAGTGAAATCTATTTTCAAATCTTGAACTTGAATGACATCATTATGCTGTATAAGCTTTTTCGCTCTAGTTATTAATACGCCTGGATGAAATGGTTTTTTTACGTACTCATCTGCACCACTTTGAAGCGCCGCTAATTCGTCTTCGCTTTCACTTTTCGCCGTAAGCATTAATACTTTAACGCTTGAGTTCTTTTTTATTTCCTGACAAACAGTAATACCGCTATGTTTCGGCATCATCCAGTCTAAAATAGCTAAATCAATTTTTTCATCATAAAATATTTGAAGTGCTTCTTCTCCATCTTTCGCTAATAAAACTTCGAAGCCTTCTTTCTCGAAATAAGCTTTTAAAATCCTTAACATATCTTGTTCATCATCTGCTATTAATACTTTCATACATGATCCTCCATTGCTATTAAACAAAAACCAATTGTATTATACAACTTCTTTGTTACATAAATGTGACAGAAAAATATTTAAACTTTTTAAGGGTATAGTAAAGACGAGGTGTTGTATTATGATTAAAAAAATCGGGGTCATTACTTTTCTTTGTTTCTTATTATCAACAAATGTGTTCGCAAATACAAATCAACAAATTGAAGTGTTTGATTGTCAAAAAGAAATGGTCGTTCAAAAACAATCTTTAGATCCAGCTATTCAAAAAGAAGCTGTTCAATATGCTAAATCGATTACTGGCCCATTCAAAAACTTAAACGTCGTTCCAAAAGATGGTCACATGATAAAAATCCCTTTATCTAAACCAGTTTCTATTACAAATCAATGGTTACATACAACAATTGATGAAGTACTTATCCTTCTCCCGCTTAATCAAAAACCTTATATTATGCTTTACGATGATGAAAATAATCCACATTTTTATTATGTAAAAGGTGATCCGAAGGGATTATTGAAAGAGATGAATGTTAAATTATAATATAAGAAAGATCCCATAAATATCATTTGTGGGATCTTTCATTATCAGTTAGCAACTGCATTTTCATTTAAAAAATGAATAATCTGTCTTTTATGATGGTTATCATGCTCTATAAATTCTTTAATAATATATATAAGAGAATACGGCGTTCCAGTATGAGGACAGTGTGATACTCCATTGGCTGTTAAAGGTTTCTTTAGTTTTTCATCATGCAGTAATCTAAGTTCTTTTACGAGTAACTCTCTTTTAGCTTTTGCTTCTTCAAGAAGTCTCATCTTAGATATTCCTGATTTAGCATAATTAGATGCTAGTTTATTATATGTATCAAAATCAGGAAACTCCATTCCCTGTCCTTCTCGCACTGATGGTAATACTTTAGTTAAAAGACATTCATCCCAATTCATAATATGAGATACAATCTCACCAATAGTCCATTTCCCCTCTGATATTGGATTCATCCACAATTCTTCTTTCATACCTTTCAATGTATTTAGCCAAATTGAATATTCATTGAAATCGTGAATAATTTTATTTTCTCCCATCATCCAATTCCCCATTCTAATAATAGATTCAAATAAATTATAGCATCAATCCACACGAAATAGAACAAAAGTTCTATCAAGAGGGCGATACATATAAATTCACTACATCCTTTTATTCAAGTTCAAATAATGGCTCGCTCCCACAAATTTTATCCCTTTCACAAATCCAATCGAAGTATAAAATTTGTCACCCTGTACTGTATCTGTATTTAAAACAACAATATTAAAATATTTTTTCGCATCGCTTATAATTCTTACTAATAATAACCTACCTAATCCTTTCCGGCGGTATTCTTTTGCAATATAAAATCTTCTTAACCGGCTAATCTTATTGTTTTCTGTATATGGATCCTCATTCAGCCCTCCTATTCCAATCAACTTTTCCCCTTGAAAAATGCCATATAAACATTCACCAGTTTTGTTAAATATGTTTATTTTATTTTCATATTCACTTATTAGTCTTATTAAGAAATTAAATCCTTCTTCTTTACTTTCTTCAATGAGATAGTCGTATTCGTATATCATTAAATCTTCAATTTGTTGAATATGTATGTCTTTCAAGTAAATTCCCCCTTAATATAAAAATACGTAAAAATGCTCAAGAATTATTTATTCTGAGCATTTTTATGGTTGTTATTTTATTTAATTCGTAGTGTGCATATTCTTTACTTCATGCAATATCCCCTTCAACTCCAATAAATCATCTATTACTATATCCGCCTGAGCAAGTTCATCTTCTTGCGCAAAATCAAAATTACATCCAATCGCAATCAAGCCATTATCTTTAGCTGCGTTTATATCAGATAACCGGTCCCCAACTACAGCTGCTTCTTTTATATCATATTTGTTTAAAATACTTTTTACTAAGTCGCTTTTATTAAGTGAGTTTATTTGCTCAATACTAAATGTTTCAGTAACCCATTGGTCTAAATCATAATAAGATACGATTGCTCGTAAATATTCAGTTAAACCATTACTAGCAATATATATTGAACAATTATTTTCTTTTATATATGTAAAAACTTCTTTTACGTTCGGGTATAAAGCACCTTTTCCGCTCTTAATGTTTTCAATTAATCTTTCTAAAAAATATGCATCTGTTTGTTCTCTTACTTCAATAGAATGATTCGGTAATAAAGCTTCCCAGACTTTCGGCAAAGGCACACCCATAATTTCACGGTATTTTTCAATAGGTGTTACCGTATCCCATAATTGTAGTGATCTTAAGTAATCAAAAGTATCATCTAACGATAATTCTAAAATTTTATCAGTTTGAAATAACGTTCCGTCCATATCAAAAATTAATGCTTGTAACATGTCATTCTCCCCTTTTGAACTATAAGTTTTACTCGATATATTTTTCAGCATCTCAACGATAATTTCTGAACAATAATTTGCGGCAGTTTTCGCGAAGTCGTCATAAGAAATTTGCGCTTCATCATCTGCACTGTCAGAAATACATCTTATAACAAGAAATGGTACTTCATTTATGTAAGCAACATGGCCAATTGCTGCGCCTTCCATTTCTGTACAATGCGGCGCATATTCGTCTATTAATTTCGCTTTTAGTTTTGAATCCTCAACAAAACATTCACCACTGACGATTCTTCCTTCATGAATCTCCATATGTAAACTACTACTATTGCATGCTGTACGTGCTAACTCTATTAATTCCTTACTTGCATTAAATTCTTCTTGGAACGGGAATAAGTTTTTCATTTGAGTTTTACTTACATCATGATGGGTAACATTCGTTGAAATAACGATATCACCAACTTTTACATCTGGATGTAATCCGCCAGCAACACCTATATTGATGATAGCATCTACATCAAATTTATGAATTAATGTTTGCGTACATGCGGCTGCATTTACTTTCCCTACACCAGAACGTGTAATAATTACTTTTGTTCCCATGAATTCGCCAATGTAAAAAGGCATTCCCGCAATCGTCTGTTCTTCTTGTATAGCTAGTTTTTCTAGAAGTAAGTCTATTTCGATTTGCATTGCTCCGATAATGCCGATTCTGTTCATGAATGTTATCTCCTTTTTTCTTATAAGTCTGCCAATATATTATGTAATGCACTATAATTTTCAGCTATCCAATTCATTTCATCTGCAAAACGTGAAGGTGGTACACTATTCTGATCCATATTAGTATGAATCCACCATGTACTCTCCATATACCAAAGCATTTGAATTGCCCGAACAATACTCCCTATTGGAAAGTCTAATTTATTACGGTATCCGGCTAAAAATGATGCAACAATACTCTTATTTAATACCCCATCATGTAAGGCACAAGATATAACCGCACGCCCAATATCCAACTCTACATAATCATAATCCATACGATCAAAATCTAGAATTGCTGAGACTTCATCATTATGGAATAAGAAATTATCTACCCATAGATCACGGTGCACCCATCCTTTTTTACTACTATAAAATTGATCTATATTTACTAATTGTGTTGCTTCTTGCTGCAATTTTATATGGGAGAGAATATGTTCTTTTCCTAACTGTTCTGCTTCTTTCCTTTTATCTTCCCAATGTTTCAACCTTTCCTCTTTAGTAGGCGGAACAAATTTAGGGTTTTCTCCCTCTATTAAAGAGCCATCATTTAACAGATTATGCATTTGACCTATTGTCTTACCAAGAGAGTAGATTTCCTTTTCATTCACTTTTCCTGGTGAAATTAGATTACCTTCTTTATGTTCTAAAACTATAAATCTTTCATTATTTTTTGATGTATGCATTACATTATTTTTATAAGTTAGAAGCTTCGGACAACATACACCATTATTATGTAGTCTTTGCTGGTGATGTAATGCTTGTATTAAAAGTTCTGGGTTATACATTTTGTACCGTTCTTTATTATATTGCTTTAATACAAAAGATCCTGCATCCGTTTCGAGTTTCCACTTCAAATTTAGCCAACCGCGATGAATAGGTATTGCTTTTTGAATTTTAAATTCAAATAAATATTCACATTCTACTTTCAGCTCTCGAAAAATTTCTTTAGCTTTTTCATTAGATAACGGCTCTATCATCTTGTTTATCCTTTCTTAACTTGGTGTTCCTTTCATCCTCTCTACCATAACTGAAATTAAAAATTTCGGAAGTATAAGTTGTCTCTTTAACCGTTTCGGCTGCGAAAGTAACCTATACAGCCATTCAGTTCCTGTATCCCTCATAATTTTGGGTGCTCTTTTTACAGTACCAGATATTATATCAATCATGCCTCCTATACCAATAGATAGCGGCACGTTTAATGTTTGTATGTTTTCATAGATGAATTCTTCTTGTTTTGGTGAACCTAGTCCTACTAGTAGTAAGTGCGGCTTGAATTGCTTAATTTTCATTTTTACTTCTTCTATTTCTTCGCCATTTACAAATCCATGCTGTCCTTTAAACTGTGCTCCTGGGAACTGCTCATTTAATTTTTTTAGTGCCTTTTTATTACTTTCTGGCGCAGCTCCAAAAAGAAAGACACGATATTCATTGTCATTACAATATTTTATTAAATCGTGAGTGATATCTGCCCCAGTAACACGTTCTTTCAAAGTTCCTTTTAATATTTTCGAGCCTATTATGACGCCAATCCCATCCGCTGTTATTAAATCTGCAGAAAGTAACATCTTTTTAAACTGCTTTGATTTAGCCGTGCTTTCCTTTGCAGACATAACAATTTCAGGATTTGCAGTTACTACAAACCTTGGTTTCTCTTGTTGTTCATGTAGCCAACCTTTTAATAAACTTATAGCTTTTTCATATTCTAAAGTTGAAAAAGGTATTCCCTTTATAAGTTGGTGATCCACTATACTCTCTCCTTACATAAGCCTCAAATATTCATCAACATCTTTAGAAATTTGTTTAAAAGCTTTATCCCAGAATGCATAACTTGTTATATCTATTTCAAAATGTTTTTTCATAAGCTCTTCCACTGAAATTTTTCCTGTTTCTCGTAAAAACTCCTTATATTTCGAATGAAAAGTACTTTTACTTTCATTAGCTATTTCTAATAAACTAAAACTAGCTAAATACCCAAATGTGTATGGATAATTATAAAAAGGAACATCTGCTATATAAAACTGAATGTATTTCATCCAAACAAACGGCTGATATTCTAATAACGCATGCCCATATGCTTTTTCTTGCGCTACTATAGATAATTTCTCGATTTCATCAGCACTTAAAGAACCTTCTTTACATTTTTCATAAAAGTTCTTCTCAAATTCAAACGATGATCGTATTGCCATTACATAATTAAAACAGTTTCTTATTTTCCAACTAAGCAATGACTTTTTCATATCTATACAATCTGTTGTTTGAATTAGATAGTTTAAGAGTACCGTTTCAAAGAAAATAGACGCTGATTCAGCCGTACTCATTGGCAAATAATCATCTAAAAAAGAAGTAGATTGTTCAAAGCTCATATTATAAAAATGCCAAGCATGTCCTAGTTCATGCGCAAGTACTCTTACACTATCAATACTTCCATCATAACGCATTGAAATTCGCGATTCTTTCTCACTGAAAAAAGGAGCGCAAAACCCGCCTGGTGCTTTATTATCTCTCGGCTCCGCATCCACCCATCTACTCTCTATTGCATTCCGTGCAAATTCTGCTAATTCTTTATCTATATTTTCAAACGCATCGTATATGTTTTGAACTGCTACTGAAAAAGGGATATGAATCTCATTATTCTCCTTTACGGTCATAAGTTCATGCCATGTAATCGAAGCTTCTTCCTTCTTATACACGTTTACAATACTCGCTAATTTATCAAGGTTTTCTTCTGCCACATTCCACATTTGTAATAATACATTTTCAGAAATGCCATTCGCATGTAAAGATTGAGTTAAAATATCTATGTCTTCTAATTCATTACTCTTTGTATTACGTAATCTCCCTATTTGATTCAATACAGTAGCAAAGATTTCTTTTTCCTTATGTAAGGCATTTGTTAATAACTCGAATACTTCTACTCTTTCCTTTTCATTATCACTATTCATTGCAATATTATTTGCTTGTCCAAATGATATTTGCTTATTATTGTGCTCTATTTCTATCTTATTTCTTAATTGTATGTACATATTTTCCCATGCACCAAGTTCATCTTTTATTAAATTAGTATTAATATTATTGGAAGTTTCCATTTCACTTTTCTGTATTACTTGCCGTACTTCTTTTTTCAAATCTTTTACTGTCGTAGTCGATACAGAAAGGTCAGATGAATTACTTTCTTCAGCAGATCGGCAATACAAATAGTATTCTGCTTTTTCAATAGCTTGTATAAGTTTTGAAAGAATCTCTACATCTTTTGTCACATAATATTGTTCTTTCAACCTCAATATTGGCGTTACAATATCCTCGATTGGATACAATCGATCTAAATCCCACCTAGTAATTTCATGCATTTTTATAGCCGCCTCCTATTTTTACAAATAGTTACAGATATTTACCCTCACAATTATAAACGAAATGTAAAAATTTTAATATCTTTAAATATTTAGATTTCTACAAACGCATTCTTATTTATATTCTTTTCTTCTGCTACTGCAACGTACATAGCATAAACAGATAAACGATACAGCTACTGGAATCAGTATTACTCCTCCAATAAAAGGATAAACAACCACACAACATGTAAAAGCTACTATAGAAAAAATTTTACCTAACCTATTCTTTATTAATTTCATTCCAGCTGCAGTACCGACTATATATGTAACAATTCCTAACGAATTCGGTATTAAAACAATTTTATCTATGCTAATATGGAAAACGAAACTTATTAACAAACCAACAAATGCAATAAAACCTACAACTTTTACTGCATTTGTTGGTGTTTCTCTTTTTTTATTAATACGTGCTAAATAACGCGGTGCAACTTCTTCTTTTCCTAGTGAATAACCTAAGCGCCCGATACTTGCGATAAATGCATTTGTCGTCCCTAGACAAATAATAAAAGCTACAAATCCAATTATCCAAGCAAATTGGTCACCTAATGTTTGTTTGATAACAAGCACGAGAGCTGTAGTATTATCAGCATTTATATAATAAGATTTCGTTCCAATTACCGATAATGCAATACCTATATATAAAACTCCAATAATTATAATCGCAAATCCCGTAGATAGAATAATATTTCTTTTTCTAGGTGTTTTAAATTCTGGAGCTAAACTTGCAATAGCTTCCCAGCCGAAAAAAGACCAAAAAATTAATAATGATGCCTCTAAAATTGGATTTATTTCTTGCATAGAAATATGTACATTTATATTTTTTATTTCAATATAAGGTAGTGAACTAATAATTGTTACAATTAAAATAAAGAAAGTTAATACACCAATACATACTTGAAACCACCCACTCATTTTTAACCCGTATAAATTAAAACTAATTGAAATACTTAAAATAATAAGCGCTATAACGTAAGAGAAATATGGTGATAAAGCAAACACTTTCACTATATACATTCCACCAGTCATTGAGACTACGATTTGTCCAACGCTACCCGCAATAAAAAAACACCATCCTATAATAGCACCTATATTTTTACCGAAAGCTTTTTCTGCAAACGTGGCAATTCCACCTGCACTTGAGTACTCAATCGATAAAAAAGCGAATGCGAATGCAAGTGGAACACTAAGTAATATCATAACAAGCCAAGAAAAAATCGCATTCCCTTCTGCTACACTCGCCGTCATACCAGGTAATATAAGGATTCCCGATCCTAAAACCGCTCCGACATATAAGGCTATTCCCCTTTTAATAGAAATCGTTTCATCAAAATGATTAGACATTACAAGCACCTCCATTTATATTTTAATTATAGAAAGTTATCAGTCTATTCAATATGCAAAAGTGTATGTATTTTTACATAAGGTTTTATATTATGTATTTGTTTAAGAAATTTACTTTCAATTTTGCAAAGGAGCATAATTCATGGATGAAATTGATAAGAAAATAACGCTATTACTACAAGAAGATGCCAGAATGACAATTACAGAAATGACCGAACACTTACACCTCAGCCTCCCTAGTGTTACCGAGAGACTAAAGAGATTACAAGATACTGGAATAATTGAAAAATATACCGCACGGATATCATTAGATGCAGTTGGAAAATCAATTCAAGCATTTTTAAGAATTGAAAATCTAAAGATTCCTTGTAAAAAATTTGAGGAGAAAATCTACGAGGAATATAGAATACTCGAATGTCATCGAGTAACAGGTGAAAGTAGCTATTACTTAAAAGTAGCGGTTCACTCTATGAAGGAATTAGAGGAATTAATTGATATCGTTATACCATTTGGAACAGTCAAAACTTCGATGATTTTATCTTCACCGATACCATATCGACCAATTATTACTGATTAATAAGAAAAAAGGATTGATCAAAAGATCAATCCTTTACTCTACCTCATTTAAGAAGAACAATGTTAACGCACCTGGTCCTGTATGCGCTCCGATTGCTGCTCCAATTGTATTTACGATAAATACTTCACAGCCAAATCTTTCAGTAATTAATGCCTTTAATGCTTCGGCAGTTTCTAAATCATCACCGTGAGTCATAGCGATTGTTTGACCTTTAAGGTCTTTTCCACGCTCTTCCATAATATCTACAATTCGGCTTAGTACTTTCTTTTTCCCTCTTACCTTTTCAAGTGGTACAAGTTTTCCTTCTTCTACGTTTAAGATCGGTTTAATGTTTAGTAAACCACCGATAAAACCAGCTACTTTACTTAAACGCCCACCTCTCACTAAGTACTGTAAGTCAGCTACTGTGAAGATATGTTCTATATGGTTCATTAGAAAATCAACACGTTTTAAAATATCTTCTTTTGATGCACCGTCTTTCGCCATTTTAGCAGCTTCTAATACGACAAGCCCTTGACCAAGCGAAGCACATTTCGTATCAATAATTTCTAAATCTAAATCAGCATATGTTTCTTTCACTTCTTCTTTAATAACAACTGACGATTGATATGTACCAGACAGTTCAGATGAAAAAGCTAAATATATACAAGGATTACCTTCTTTTGCATAAGAAACAAATTTTTCTTGGAAAGTTTCAAGTGAAGGCAATGACGTTCTATAAACAGCGCCTTCTCTCATGTTTTGCAATAATGTAACTGACTCTAATGTAACTCCATCTAAATACTCTGTTTCTGCTTCATCATAAACACGGAGTGGAATTAAATCAACATCATATGCTTGCAGCAATTCTACCGGTAAATCCGCCGCACTATCCGTAATGATTTTAACACCCATTTTTAAACCTCTATTCTGTTATAAATATAAAAATATAAAATAAAAATAGTACTTTTAAATTATATACGTAAAACTTAAATGAAGAAAGGAAAAGACTTTATATTGTATGCACTATTCTTCAAAACTTGACCTGTTATTAAAAATCATCTAAATTTAACCGCTTTACATTCTGTATAATACAAATATATCGAATTTTCCAAAGGAGTGATACAAATGAGTATTCAACTAGCCACATCTAATGATTTAGAATGGATTAATAATCAATATGACTCAATAGGTTTTGTAAGAAGTGATTTAAAAAGGGATAAAGTTGCAATTATTACTTACAACAACGAGTATGCAGGTGTTGGTCGATTAGTCCAAATAGATGAAGATACGATAGAAATGGGCGGGATTTTTATTCTCACTAAATTTAGAGGTCTACAATTAGCTGGGGAACTTGTTTCATTTTTAGTAGAAACTGCGAAGAGATTACAAGTACAACATGTATACTGTCTTCCTTTTGAGGAATTACAAAATTTTTATAAGAAATATGGCTATACTGAGGTCGATACTACGAAAGAAGTAGTTCACCCAATTATTCTAAAAAAATATAATTGGTGTTTAGATCATTATGATAAACCTGTTTTATTATTTAAGCTGTAAGTATGCCTAAAGAGAGCGTATACAAAAATATAGATTACTATACCACTCAAATAATAACCGTACTTTATTTGGTCACCATCAGCTTCTACAAGTTATACAATTACTATATACGTTTCCTTTTTCCACTAACCTTACTTTCGTATAAAAGATTATTTTGTTTAAAATTACCTTAATTCGTATTCTAATAAACTAATCTGAAGGTGAATTCCTATATAATACAATTAAGTAATTAAAAGGAGCGTTATTCATGATAGATGTAATAAGACTCGTTATCTTTATTGTAGTTGCAATTGGTGCCATTTTTAACATTTACCTAGAATTTAAAAAACCTAAAAAAAGTATATTCTCAATCGTTTTTTTATCAGTACTCTTTATCGGTGCCTCAGGTTTAATCAAAGATATTTTATCTAAACTTTTATAGTTATTTGATTAAAAATTACTGTTCTGTCCATAATGTAAGTAACATGATTGTATTTCTCCATTCTCCTTTGGAGAGGAGCAGTTAGCTTTTGCTAGCTGCTCTTTTATTTAAAAATGATTTCATCTATTATCCACAAAATACGTATCATATGCCTTATCAAAAACATATCCTAGTTTTTCTGCCAGTTTAGCAGACGTAGTATTCGCAGCATCCCAGTTTGGATATATCCCTTTTTCTAAACAGTCCAAGATTAACGCCGCGCTAACTATAGTTGCCAATCCTTTTCTTCTATGAGTGTGATCAGTCGCAACTTCAATTTCAATGCCATCATCATAAATGCTATATGATGATGCACCACATACAACTTCACCTTGGTACAAAATACTATACCCTATACCTCGTTTTAAATAATCTTCTACCGATTGAAATTGACTTGTAAAATCTTCAGAGACCTTATGTAATGTAGGGGTATTTACAATATGTTCATCTATTTTTCTTAACTCGTATCCTTTTGAAAGCGCTGATATAAAAGATTGTAATTTTGGACGATTAAAAACTTCCGCATTACGTTTGAATTTATAGCGTAAAAACTTATCTATTTTTCTTTCGTAAAATGTTTCTAAACGCTTTTTCCACTCTTCACTATTTACGATTACTAACATTCTATCAGGAATGTTACGTAGTAATTCTTCTGTTTCTTTCCTATTTGGATCCCCAGCGTAAAATGTGAAAATCCCTACCGTAACTTGCGCTACTGTTGGGTTTTCAAGATCATTTACCCAAGCAGTACCCATATGTCCTTGTAAATAAGAAAGTAAAACAACGTTATTGAAATCCTCGAACATAGTAACTAATTTTTCTCTCGTATGTATACTCGCTTCATATATCATTTACATTCCCGCTTTCTTTGGAATCAGTTTAACTCTACTTTTCATATATAAACAAAAGTTTATTAAACTATATATAATCGTAAAATATTCGTAAATATAAAATTATTATAACATCTAATAAATAGTGAGCGACTGTCCTGTTTAAAGGTTAACAGTAAATATACTTAATAATAATTTGCAATCTACATGTAACCGATTATCATCTTTTATTATGTAATACCCCTCAATACTCGTTTGAGGGTTCATTTAAATACGTATGTTATAACTCATTCTTATAAATATATGATTCTGTTTCTCCATTTTTATATACTTTAGTCAATTTAACAACTGACTTGTACGTATTATTGTCATTCGTCACCATCTTTTTCATATCTTCTATTTCAACATTACCAGTTCCACCCTTAGTTTTCAAACAGTTCGAAATATTTAGGTATCCACTCGATGCGAAAAGAATAATAAACGTAAGATCAGGGAAATTAATGAACAGTATTCCAAACTTTAAAGGATTCGTAGCCGTATCAGATAAAACTAATCGAAAGTTTAATAGTTCCGGCACTTGAACAAAATCTTTAGAAACAATCGCTTCACCTATTATAGTAATTTGCTTTACGACATTCCCCATCTCATCTATAAATTCAGTACAACTAGGTGCATCAATTGTTTTTGCTTGTAGTGATAAATTCAATTCTAGATTGTGAAAGTCAAAAAAGAGTGTACTACCCTCTGTTAAACATTGCGGACAAACATTCCCAAGTAAACTAAAATCCACTTCAATAAATTTAACTTTCGTTTTACAACTACAAACTTTTCCTATTCGAATTGCATCAATCGTAGAGCAATCTACAAAAATAACCTCATTGTCCTCTTGTGCGAAGGATACGATACCATTCCTCTTATTAAATGAAAGAAAATAAGATACAACAATTTCGTTTCCGGCGATTACAATACTCTCAACTTTTGTAAAAGGCTCTAGACTTCGCAAAAATTCACAAATACTATTTTGGCAGCATTGATAATTTCGTTTCGGCTCACAACCCACTTACACTCCATCCCTTCCCTATATGTTTTATCTAATACATATACTATGAACGGAGTATAAAAAAGCTTGGACAATATAACTTTAACTCAGGAATATAGGTACTTACTTATCACATTAAAAATGAAATTACGCCAATAATGTGTAATAGCACATAAATTTCCCTATAAATACATATAACAATTTCATCTTTCATGAAAAACACGTTATAATAAGGTGTAGCCTCTACGATTACGTTATAAAGGAGAATAAAACAATGGCTAAAATTAAAGTATACCAAGCAAAAGAAGAAAATATGGATGCAGTAAAGAACATCATTGATGTTGAGGAACAAAACCCAACTACTGAAAACTTACAAAATCTATATGCATGTGTATTAGAAACAGAAGATATGGCATTGCCTGAATCATACATTGAAGAAGATATCTTAATTGATTCTATGGAAGTTATGGTTAACGCTTCTCAAAACAAACTAAGAGACTTAGGTGCATACGATGTAATCGAAGTTCAAAACAAAGGTAAGAAAACACAAATTTTATTATTAGCAGACGAAGAATACGAAATTATTGAAGGCTAATCTAAATCCGTACATACGAAAAAGCTCCTTTCCAATTGGAAAGGAGCTTTTTCATTACGCTTTTGATGTTTCACTCTTTTTATTCGTTTGCTGTTTCTTAATTACCATACGCTCATTTCCCATAAAGAAAATAAATATGAATGCTAGACCTGCTGGTACTAATGCCCACATAAATGTTTGAACAATGGAGCTAGAAAGAGCGTCAATAATTTTATCTAATATGTGCGGCGGGATTTGAGATCTTGCCGATTCTGATAGAATAGCTCTTGAATCTCCTAAAGCGTTTGTATTCATTCCTCCGCCCATACCTTTAAAAGCTTCTTCCAATTGATCTTGGAAACCTGTTCTTTGAATCATTCCGAAGATTGTAATACCTAGTGTCATTCCTAATGAACGAATGAAATTACTCGTTGAAGTTGCAGATCCACGCTGTTCCATACCGAAGTTGTGAATAGCTGCCATACTTAGTACAGAGAATGAGAAACCTACTCCAAATCCAATGATAATCATATAAACCGTTAATAATATTCGACTTGTTTCTGGTGTTAATGTGCTTAATAAGAATAGTCCAATTAGCATAATAACAGCAGAAATAATCATAATGTTTCGGTAGCTAAGCTTCGTCGTTAAAAATCCACCTAACTGCGCTGTTACGACTGATCCTAACATCATCGGTAAAAGTAATAATCCCGAATTTGTTGCGCTACCACCGTATACACCTTGAATGAATAACGGTATGTATACAGTTGCTGACATGAACGCAGCACCGTAACATAATGCAATAATGGTACTCATTCCGAATAAACGTTGTTTAAACATTTCAAATGAAATGATCGGTTCTTCTACTTTACGTTCAATAAAAATAAATGCAATAATTAAAATAGCGAATCCGCCAAATAAACTTAAAATAAAGTTAGAATCCCAATCATACTTTTGTCCACCTAGTTCTAAAGCAAACATTAGCGAAACTACTGCACCAACTAAAGTAATTGCGCCAAACCAATCAATTTTTTGCTTTCTATGAACTCGTGATTCTTTATAAAAGAATGTAATAAAAATAAGTGCTAAAACGCCAAGCGGTAAGTTAATGTAAAATACCCAGTGCCAGCTTATGTAATCTGTAATATACGCACCAAGCAACGGACCAAAAATACTTGATAAACCAAATACTGCTCCGAACAATCCACCCATCTTCCCGCGCTTTTCAGAAGGGAAAATATCAAAAACGATAGTAAACGCGATCGGCACTAATGCCCCGCCGCCAATACCTTGAATGGCACGATAAATACCTAACTGTGTAATATTTTCAGCAGTACCACAAAGTGCCGAACCAATCATAAAGACGATTAAACCGAAAATAAAGAATCTCTTTCTACCATACATATCTGATAGTTTTCCGAATATCGGCATACCTGCCATTTCTGCAACCATATAGGCAGAAACGACCCATACAAAGTTTTCAAGGCCTCCTAAGTCACCAACAATCGTTCCCATCGCCGTTACGACAATGGTATTATCCATTGATGCCATTAAAATACCTAGCAATAAGCCCGCCACAACAAAGCCGAGCTTATTATTCTTCTCAACCATAACCTTGCTCTCCCTCGTACTACTTATATTTGTTTATGTTCTTTTACAACTGCATTACCTTTTTGATTAAAACTAGTATGATATTCTACAACATTAATTTCACATCCTGAACCAATGGTAACGTTATTTCCTCGTACTACTTCAGCAATCGTATGCTCTAAATAAATTTCATCTCCTTCAATGATAGACGTTTGGAGGCTTCCAGCATGACTTGTAAATGGAATAAATCTCGCTTTTTTACGAACGGTAATCTTTTTACCGCCGATTTCTCTCACTTTGCTGCCTTCATAACGAAGTGAAATTTCAATATTTTCAGCATTAAGTAATCCATCACTTTCAAGGCCACCAGTTAGTGATAGTTCTTCAACTTCAATATCTCCTTTCACATTTAAAGCGCCTTTCACATCTACGAAATCACCAGTAAACTTTCCTTTAACTTCTATCATACCTCTTACTTTCGTTTTTTCAATATGGGCATCACTATTCATTTGTGTATTTCCGTATACTTTTACATATTCCGCAGTTACATTTCCTTGTACTTCACTATCTCCATACACAACATAATTTTTCACTTTCATATTACCTTGTACATCACTCGTTCCGTACGTTTTAAATTCATTACAACTCATGTCATTAGAAATCGTTCCTTCGCCGCGTATCTTCACTTTGTTATAATCCCCGCCTGCTGAACTACCAGAGCCATTGACAGTAAGACTATGTTGATGTTCCATATTACTTTCTCCCTCCCATTAAACCTGCTTCATTTCTTTTACATTTGCGCTTTTATCGACAGTAAGAACACCCGTATATTCAATGAGTTCAATCTCACAGTTCGCTCCTACCGTCACATTGTTTCCTCTTACCGTTTTTATGTGAGCATAATCAATATCAATATTGTCACCTTCTAATAGTTCAGCCTCTAATTGCATACCGAATACTGATTTAAACAGTCTACTAAAAGTACTTAGTCTATGTTTTACTTTAATCGTTTGACCACCAATTTCTTTTGCTCGACATGTACCGTGAATATTAATATTTATTTCATCGGCGCTTAATAATCCACCAATTGTAAATTGTCCTTCTGAAGAAAAAGTATCCACTTCACAATTCCCATCAATCGTTGCTTGACCGTTGATTTTAAATTCTTCTCCAGTTACATTTCCACCTACTGTACCTTTTCCTGCAATTTTTAAACTGTTTGCCTTCACATCTTGCGTAATTGTTGCTTTCCCATCAATTCGCATCGTTTCCGCAATAACTGTACCATCAACTTTACCTGATCCACTAATTCTTGCATTGCTACTTTTCAAATTTCCAGTAACAGCACCATATCCGTTACATTCAAATTGGTCACATTCAATATTTCCATTAACAGTCCCTTTTCCATTTAATTGCACTTTATGAAACTCGCCGCCATTCGATGAACCGTAACCATTTATAATCAAATTATCTGTACGCATACTTTCTCCTCCACTACAACAGTTTCGTTTTTAATGCTTCCGTATATTTCATAATCGCTTCGCGTAAAACAATTTTGGTACCTTTTTCAAAAATTAAATCGTCCACATTTGAAACTAAGAAACATGTAGAAATCCCTAACTTTCGGACGATGATTAAGTCACAAATTTTATGCTTAATCGCTTCATAATTTTCACGTAAAACTTGCAAGACCATTTTTCCTTCTTCTAAACTAATCTCTCCCGATTGTAGTAACTCTTCTAACATATACACATAAAGAATATCTACAAATTGAAACTCTGTTGTTTTATTCGTTTGTTCTATGAAGAATTGTAAAACTGGCTCTGATGCAATTCCTTTACGTATGACGTCTTCTTTTGTTAAAAGAATTTCTCTAACACTCGGTGAAAACATATTTGCTAGTTCATCAAGTGATAAATCTTCTTTCATCGTTTGGATTTTATCAATACGCTCTAATATCTTTTCTTTCGGAAAAAATGTCTCTTGACCCGTGAATGTTGACTTTCGTACAAACCAATCTTCCGGTATTAAATTTTTTCTTTTCCACCTATATAACTGTCCGTATGAAATACCAGTTAGTTCTAATAAATCTTTTTTTGAAATTAAATCTGTACTCAACTGTATAACACTCCTTCCTGGTAACAATGTAACATAACACTGTTACGCTGTAAATAGACTTTTATCGTAAGTATCGTAACAATGTGTAAAACAAACCTGTTTCACACACGAAAAAAGGCTCTTACACATCATGTAAAATGCGTAAAAACCCTTATTTATCAACATGTAAACCATATTTCATAAAAATCAATCCACCCTTGTGAATTAATCATTATATTTTGTACTTTTTCGTGAGAAGTTACTTGTTGTTTTTTACGATATAAAGGAATAATATGAATGTGACGCAACAAAGTGTCCTCAATATCGCGTAACAATGTAACTCTATTCTCTAAATCTTCTTCTTTAAAATAAGGGGAGAACTTTTTATGAAAGTCCATGCTGCTTTGCCCATGAATAAAACTATTTTTTGTAAGAAACATATATAGCAGACTATCTTCTATTCGTTCGCTAATTGTTGCACTATCATGCATCATATCAGCCTTTTGTATCGTACTGATTTCCAATAACTCTTCAACTTCAAGAAAATTAGTTTCTACACGAATCCCATACTTCGCACACTCTTTCTGAATCCATTGTGCATCTTCTACATGATCTTGTCCTGTAAATGTGTAGAGTTGTAGCACTTCATGATGATACATACTCCTTTTCACTAAGCATTCTATCTCTTCCTTAATCTCTACTTTTCTTTCATTTGCTAATATTAGTTTCTTTGCCACTTCTCCACGTTCTCCGCCGAGTTCTTGAACAATCCTATCGCCATGAATGATTTTATGTAGTGCCTTTCGAAACAGCTCATCTTGCATTGGTCCTTCTTTTACAAGATTGCACGTTACATATGTCACGTTCGATTCAAGCCGAGACAACTCTTTATTAGGCTTTTCCTTATCTTTATATTCCGCCTTTACTAACACGTCATACGTATTTACATTTTGCTCTACATTCATTAGTTCAATTCGGTCAAGAAAAGGTCTTTCACGATAATATAAATCATGCACTTCTAATACAAATAATTGTGCATTTTTCTCGCGTAATATAAAAGGTCCTGTACCAATAAAGTTTCCTGCTTCATCTTCATTTGCGATAGAACACTGTTCTGCACTTAGCATATGTAAAAACATCCTATTTTCCGTATGTAATTGAATTTCAACAACAAATTCATCCACTGCACGGACATTTTCAACATGTTGCAACATCCATGCGTGTGGGTTGTTTTCCGCTTTCATAAATCGATTCAATGAATGTATAACATCATGTGCGGTAAGTCGTTTTCTATTATGAAGATGAACGCCTTTTCTTAAATAAAATGTCCAAACCTTTTCAGCGTCATTATATTGCCAGTGAAAAGCAAGTCTTGGCTCTATAGAATTTGTTTCCTCATTCACATATACGAGTGTATCAAAAATATGTTTAACCATATGACATTCTGAGCGCATCGTAGCGTAGACCGGATCTAAAGCGATGTCTAGATTCATTTGTACTTGCAACCGAAGGACATCTTTTCTTCCTTCAGGTGTCCTTTCTATTTTATGACCAAATATGGAATCTACCCAAGCTTCATACTCTTTCTTTACTAATGGAAATTGTGAGCTGTAGCGTTCCACAAATGAGATTCCACTTTTCACATCCCCTTTTTTCGTTAATTCTTTTCCTCTTTCTAAAATTAGTGGAACTGGTTGCTTTTGAAATATTAATTTAGAACGATTCCCTCTCCCGCGACCTGGAAACCAAGTGATCCAATGTAACTCTTCTAATTTTTTTATAATTAATTTACTATTACGCTCTGTACAAAATAATGTTTCTGCTATCATTTGTACGGTTACTTCTAATCGTTCTCCTTCTCGTCTCCCTTTACCGTAGACACACCATAGTTCAATATATTGATCTAAAATAAACATCATACTCCCCCTAAAAGGTGAAAAATAACCCCTTTTATTTCTACCCTTTTTCCACTTCTCCTTTCATCTTATCATTTCAATATAGAAAGGAGGAATTAATATTGAACAATCTCATACTACGTTATAATAAACCCATTATTATTAGACTGTGCGGCGAATTATTAACCCGAACAACTGAATCTATGTTAGCTCTCATTATGATTATTTACGTTAATAAAATGTTAAACGGTAATATAATAATAACTATGCTCATTTTCGGACTACAACCTCTCTCAGACATTGTATTTACACTTATTGCTGGGGGAGTTACTGATAAATATGGACGAAAAAAAATTATGTTACTCGGCTTATTACTACAAGGTATTGCAATTGGCAGCTTCGTCTTTGCTCAATCTGTTTTTATATTTGCATTATTATACGTCATAAATGGGGTTGGCCGCTCCTTATATATTCCCGCTCAACGGGCACAAATTGCTGATTTAACAAAACAAAAACAACAAGCAGAAATTTTTGCTCTTTTGCATACGATGTCTGCAATTGGTTCCGTAATCGGTCCTTTAATCGGTTCTATATTTTATCGGACTCACCCTGAATATGTATTTACGGTGCAAAGCATTTCACTTATAGTATATGCAATCGTTATTTGGACGCAGCTGCCAGAAACTGCTCCAGCAATGACAAAACCAACGCAAAAACTTGAAGTATCAATTCCAAAACAATTTGTACACAAACATTACGCCGTTTTAGGACTTATGATTACTACACTTCCTATTAGCTTTTTTTATGCACAAACTGAGACAAATTATCTTATTTTCGTGAAACATACGCATCTGGATTTCGAACGCATACTCGTGTTTATTACAACATGCAAAGCTATTATGGAAATCACTCTACAAGTTTTCCTCGTGAAATGGTCCGAACGATTTTCTATGACGAAAATTATTCTTATTTCTTACACTTGCTATACAATAGCTGCCATTGGCTACGGATTTTCAGCAACAATCTCGTCACTATTTTTCACATTACTATTTTTAGTTATTGGGGAAAGTATTGCTTTAAACCATTTATTTCGATTCGTTTCAGAAATCGCTCCTACAGATAAACGTGGATTGTATTTTTCAATTTACGGCTTACACTGGGATATATCCCGAACGTGCGGTCCTGTACTTGGTGCGGTTTTATTAAGTAAACTAAACGGTAGCATACTATTTTATATTTGCGCTTGTTTCTTAATAGCTGGAGGCATTATGCAAGCATTGTTTATTCAAAATGTAGAACGTAATAAAATAAAAAAAAACATTTCGGAGCATACTCCCCATGTTTTATAGTCTGCATTCCTCACCCTGTTAACAGTAAAAAGAAGGATGTCACAAAAGTATCGATGACCTTTGTGACATCCTTTCTTTATTACCCTGCCATTTTATTAATACTATCTTCAGGCGAAAATACCGAAATATGATTTATCTTACCAGTCGATTTTGGAATAATAAATTTTAGCTCAAACTGATTGTTTACTCTATATACATATATTTTATCTTCGCCATTTACTTTAATTGAAGCTGGTTTTCCTAATGCTTTCTCTATGTCTTGTAATGTAATTGATTTTAGTTCTGCATGATAGGAGCGTACATCAAAAACTTGTGATCCTTTATTAAAACCGAAGGAAACATTTTTATTTGTAAAAGTAGCATATATTCCATTTCCTGCTTGTTCCGTTTTATCTGCTTTCCCCCACGCTTTTTCTATTTCTTCAATATCTCCTGTATGAGCTGCGAACGGAACGTTAGGTACTTTTCCTTCTTTCGCTAATTCAAATAACTCTTTAACATAGTTAATTGATTTTTGATTTATTACTGTATCTTTCGGGCGTGAGTCAGTGTCTGATTTTGTTGATCCTTCACTATTTGATTTTGCATCAGGCTCTTTCTTTTCTTCAGAAGAATTATTCTGTTCATTTTTACTATTTTCTGATGTTCGGCTTGTTTCCTTTTGTTCATCGGTCCCTTTACATGCTGCTAATGCAAATAGGCACATAAAAGCGAGAAATAACATAGCTATCTTTACATACACTTTCATATATTTCAGCCTCCTATTGTAATCCTATTCATTTTAATAACCAATCCATTACGCTACTTTTCAAATTATATTTGTTCCAAAAAGTAAATGCTTCACTTTCTCCTAGTGCTAGTACAACATCCTCTACAAAAGCTGTTCCTAAAAAATAACCAATTCGGTTGTATCCAAAGTATTGTCCGCCAGATAACCGGAACCACTCTTTCTCTTTTTCGAACGTCCATCCTTCTATATAATCTTCCAAAAAACGATTCTTTATTTGTTTTTCATTTTCTATATAGCATTGTAACCAACGTTCACCATCATTATTATATGAGTAGTACACTGATTCATTTACGCCTTTTATAATTTGCTTTGATAAATATGTTGCAACACCTTCACGATACAAAGTAACTGCCGCGTCAGTCCACTCAGCTTTTGTCCAATCCATTCCATCATTTTGTAACATAACATTATGATATATATGTCCTATTTCGTGAGCGACAATAACACGAAGGTGATTTACATCTGGAGATAATTTTTCTGCCGCAAAAAAGATGTCTCCAATAATTTCCCTTTCTACAAATGCATTAGAGCCAAAAGCTCCAACAAATAAATGAAACTTCATATTTACATCAAGATTATATTTATTATGATATTCATTCGTTATCTCTTGAATAATAATCGGTAATGTTTCTGCAATGATACGAATATCTTCTAGTTTCGCCGGATATTGTTTAATTGCATTCGAAAGACGTTCTCTCGTTTTAGGACAATGATACTTAAAGTATTCTTCAAATACCTCAGGATGCGAAATGAAATATTGATTAAGAACTTCTAATTCTACATCGTCACTTCCCCATAATTTTAAAAAACTTGGAATTGTATTATTTATCATTTTTTCCATCTCCTTATATATCCCTTCTCGCCATTTACACTGCAATCCTTCCTGAAACGTAGAAAAAGCAACAAAGAAAGATAAGTCTTCTTTGTTGCTTTTTCTGTTTAATCAAACCATTTATCACCATCAGAAATCCATTTACCATTATTCAAACCATAACATTCATCATAATAATAAAAAAAGCTGTCCATAAAGGACAGCTTTACATATGTATTTTTACACTTCGATTGACTTACCATCTTCAACAATATGATAAAGTAAGTGAGCTAAATGATGAATTGGGCCATACTCTTCCTCTTCCTCATCTGTTTCACCGTGGAATTCAAGATCATTTAAGTATAGTGCTAAAAATTGATAGTATAGTTTTAAATCAAATCCGTAGCACGCAGTTGGCTCTTCATGATCCCCTTCGTATTGTAACATTAAGTATTGATCATTACCTTCTGCATCTTCTGCGTCAAAGAATACGAAGAATCCAACGTTTGTATCTAAATCAAATAGATGACGAGTGCCTTTTTCTGTTGCTTTATTGAAGTCCTCTTCACTTAATTTATGTACTGTTGTCGCTTTTGCATTATCTTCTTGATGGAAATTTACTGTAAATGTTTTCAATGCTGACACCTCCTGATTGTATAATACTAGCATAACATATAAAAAGGACTGCTTACAAATGTAAACAGTCCTTACATTCATTTTCGCATTGCTCGTAATAAGAAGCTTACGATGAAAATTAAAACGATCGCACCGATTAAAGCTGGAATAATTGCATATCCACCAATGACTGGACCAAAACTACCAAGTAATTTCGAACCAATCCATGAACCAATAATACCAGCAATAATATTACCAATTACACCACCAGGTACGTCCTTTCCAGTAATTAAGCTCGCAAGCCATCCTAATATACCACCGACGATTAAAGACCAAATCATATAATAACCTCCTTTATATTTTACCAATCAAAATATAATTAGAAACAATTGCTTACCATTAGTTATGTTACATTTTTCAGTAGTTATTCATACGAATCAACTATTAGACTATTTCAAAATAATGAACGGCCAGTTTTTCGACTCGAGGTTGATGTTATTCGTAATACACATATTAAGGACAGTCAGGCTTTAATATTGTCCGCATAAACTCTTCTTTAAATGCAGGATAGTTAAAACCAACTGCAATTTTTTGAATTGGTCTATTATCAAATGTTGTTGGATCGGCTATTTTTCTAAAGTCTGCCACACTTTGTCCTCTAGTTACGTCATTTGTCGTACTAATCCAAACTGCAGATTTTTTGTATTCAAAAATATCATCATTTATAAATGAAATGAACGGAAGTAAATCGTGAATTGGACTTCCAGCAATACCCAGGTATTCTTTTTTATAAAAGTTCTCATAATAAAAATCGATCATTGGTTTAATAAGCTTCGCTTGCCCAGTTCCTTCTTTATTAATAATATCCACCATTTCAGGAGTAATGAGGGCTGCTTGCGTTACATTTAACGGATAAATAGTCGCATTTTTTGCGTACTTCATCACAATATTTGCGGCGATTGGATCTCCATAAAAATTAGCTTCTGATACAGGAGTAACGTTACCAGGAAATAAAAACGCACCGCCCATAATATAATATGAACATACCTTATCCATTACATTTGGATATAATAAAAATAACGTTGCCAATGTTGTTAAACGCCCTGTCGCTACGATAATAATATCTTCTGGACAAGGTTCAATTAATTTAATTAATTCACAAAAATTTTCCCGTTTACAAATCCTCATATCAGGTGGAATAATTGGGCCTAGGCCGTGCTCCCCATGAATTTCAGGAAAGAACAAAGGTTCTTCAGCAGTCATCGGCCTCGCTGCACCCTCAATGATTTTTACTTCTGTAGCATAGTATCTTTCTAAAAAATACACATTTTCCGTTACGATTTCTCGCGATACATTC
The DNA here is from genome assembly GCF_044908765.1 of Bacillus sp. RC251. NCBI lineage: Bacteria > Bacillati > Bacillota > Bacilli > Caryophanales > Bacillaceae > Bacillus > Bacillus sp. RC251. The sequence goes on from NZ_JBIYDP010000001.1 coordinate 1,873,651, forward strand.
CCATATTCAGCAACAATACCTATAATATCCAATTGACATGTTTTATTTGCATAAATTAACGCCACAGCATCGTCAATACCAAAGTCTCCAAAAAAGATGATTTTCTTTTTAACTATCCTCACCCCTCTTCAACATAATCTACTATTATTATTATGTAAAAAAGACAAGGCTGTGAAACAGTGCAAACTAAAAAAGCCGCCTATTTATTGGCGACTTCAATCTTTTTATAAGATAAATATGCTAGTACATTTTTACTTGAATCGTATTTTGGATTATTTCCTTTTCTCGGTTCTCTCATATGTATTTTTTCAAATCCAGGAATATCCGGCATTTTCTCCATAAATTCAAGCATTTCTTCTTCAGTTCCTTCAATACGTACGCGAATCATTATTACTTTTCCTCAATTCTCATTTTCTCTGTACTAAGTATAACGTACTTTGAAAAGACTGCAAGAAATTTATCTTTTTAATGTCGCGCTTTTTTTGCATACAAACAATGCCATTTCAGTATAAAACGAATTTATTTTATTATTTTCAATTTGAATATTAAAGAATTCTTGCATTTCAACTGGTGTTTTCATCATACACTCTGTTAATTTCATACGTTTCTGCAAAGGTACATTCATCATATCGCACCACCAGTCAAATTCAAATTTCTTGTCAAAAGTAAGACATGACTGCATTTGCAAACCGTTTTTTTCTAACAAGGTAATCCATTCTGTTTTTTTCAGCGCTCGTTCATGACTCGGATCCCGCTTTTTTTCTATAAAATTATAAAATGTATCGTATTCATTATTTTCCGGTGAAACATTATCTATTAAAATAAACAATCCATTATGTTCTAACGTACGATTTACTTCATATATAAACTGCGGTGGATTCGTAAAATGATGTGCTGCAATTCGGCATGTAATCGTATCAAAAAAACCATCAGCAAACGGTAAACTTTCAGCGTTTCCAGCAACAAAAGATACATTTTCATGTCCATTACTGATAATAAAATTTTTCGCATTCTCTAACATTTTTTCTGTTAAGTCTAAGGCAACTACTTCTTGAAACAATGGAGCTAATATATTCGCAACATGTCCACCGCCAGTAGCAATATCAAGAAGACGATTATTATGACGAGACTCAACTTGTTGAACTACATATTGTAAGTCTGGTCCATTAGCATGAATTTTACTTTTTACATATTTTTCCGCATTATTACCAAACTGTTGTTTCACAAGCTCTTCTTTACTCATTTTATCATCTTCTTTCTATCGTTATTTACATATAGAATTCATATAATAATTAAAGTTCTCTTTATGTATTTTCAAATCCTCTTTTCAGCTTACTTCTTATCATGCTGTCCTATCATCAATATAATATTAATTTTACGTTTTATTACGAAACAAAAAAGGCTACGGGAACTTGTCCCCTAACCTGACTAAATATTTATTACATTTTTACTTTTTCATATACATCTATATAATATAAATCCTCTTTCAACTTCATAATAACGTCTACTTCGTTATAAGTAGCCTCACGAGCATGTAAACCAAATTGATCCATACCAATCCATATCCATTCAGGTGTATGCTGTAGAACATCTATGTTAAAATAATCTAATTTAATAAGCTCCGATTTTATAAATTTATCTTTATTAGCGATTTGTTTATCCATTAAGCCGTATTCTTTTCCATTTTCAAGTAGCGATATAATTTTCCCTAAAATCGGATGTTCACGTATAATAAAATGATATTCCCTTTCGTCTACATTCGCCATAATTAAACGAGAATTAGATAAATCTAATCCCAAACTCGGCATATTTATTTTAATCACCTCCAATATTGATTTCATCTCCATCCTAACAAACAAATATTTAAATAATATTAATATAATGTAAAAATATAAAGGCTGATTTCCCTTTAGAAATCAGCCTTTATATTTTTATATCGTTTCTTTTTCCTCATTATTTCTAGAAACTAAATTTCCAATAGCATCTGCCGTTACTTCCACCACAAATTCACAAATACCTGCTACTACTTCTCCAATCACTTCATCCATCTTTTTACCCCCTTATTTTATGTAACCTATTTGTAGTATAGAAGAGATTGGTTATTTTTAACTATCGGAAAACGTGACAACAACATTACAGTTTTGTAAGCTTTTTTATTTTGTTTAGCTTCTATCCTTTGAAACTTCAAGTATGATTCATATGCATATAGGTCATCATAATATTAAGTAAATACTAATTTTGCTAGAGGAGGCGTGTAAAATATACTACGTAAAATTAATTAAAGGTCAATCCTTCTATGCTTTTGATCATCGTTTCTTAATGTCTGAAGAAGAAGAGGTTTCCGAGAAAGTTTATAATTACTTACGTCGTAATGAATTTTTCGAAGTACGTAAAGAAGAATATTCTGCTTAATTACAAAAAGCATCAAGAAAAATCTCACTTTATTGTGATATTTTCTTGATGCTTTTTTATGAATTACTCCTTTTCAATAATTATTGTCGACTCTATTAAAATACTCTATTATTTGTCCAAGCTATTTCATTGCCATTTTCATATTTTAGTATATGAGGAGGTGACGAATATGACTCATATCATTGATTACCAAGCTACTCAACCTATAAGTAAAACGGGTGAAACCACTTTTGCAATCCCAGCTTCTCCAAATAAAGCAATTCTAGCAAATTTGAAAGTAAGAATTCCAAGTAGAGATTCACGTAATAATCGCGTAGAATTAATCGCTACAATTGGTGTAGAAGGTATAACTGGGACTTCACAAGTTTTATTCCGAATTTTCCGTGATAATATTGAAATTTTTAATGCACAAGTAGGTATTGAATCTACAGATTCTGAACAATTCTACGTACAAACATTTCAAGCTATTGATCAAAACGTTAGCAGTGGAACACACGAATATTCATTAACTGTAGAAAACCTTACTAGTGGTGCAAGCGCAGAAGTTGTTGGTCCTCTATCTTTTAGCGCTTTAGCTATTGGACAAGAGCGTAAATGCTGCTAAGTGAATCTAATGTTTAATTTTGCTATTGAGAAAAGCGAGACGTAATTATACGTTCTTGCTTTTTTTATTTTTGCGATATTTACCCCTACTTTCAGTTAGTTTTCAATCATCTCGTATTTACATTTTGATGCGCTTATTTTATCAATTAACGAATCGTTTTTTTGACAAATCAAAAAAATTGAAATCCACTCATGAAACACGTAATATAGACTCTGACTCTAAAAAAGTTCGTTATAAATTATACATAAAATAAGGAGGTTTTATATACGAGTTTTTCATTTTAAAAGACGGAGAGGTTTTATATTATGTGGCGTAATAAAAATGTTTGGATTGTTTTAATTGGGGAGTTTATTGCTGGTTTAGGGTTATGGCTTGGTATTCTTGGCAATCTGGAATTTATGCAAAAATATGTCCCTTCTGATTTCATGAAATCAGTTATATTATTTATCGGACTATTAGCTGGTGTTCTAGTGGGGCCTATGGCTGGTCGCATTATTGATCAGTATGAAAAGAAAAAAGTTCTTCTTTATGCCGGGTTTGGTCGTGTTATTAGTGTTATTTTTATGTTTTTCGCTATCCAATTTGAAAGTATCGCCTTTATGATTGCATTTATGGTTGCTCTTCAAATTTCAGCAGCATTTTATTTCCCTGCATTACAATCTGTAATCCCACTTATCGTACGTGAGCATGAGTTATTACAGATGAACGGTGTACATATGAATGTAGGTACAATCGCTCGTATTGCAGGTACTTCACTAGGTGGAATTCTTTTAGTTGTAATGAGTTTACAGTATATGTATGCCTTCTCAATGGCAGCATACGCTTTATTATTCCTCTCAACTTTCTTCCTACAATTCGAAGATAAGAAATCAACAACACCAAGTAAACAAGCTGCGAAAGATAATAGCTTTATGGAAGTCTTTCGTATTTTAAAAGGAATTCCGATTGCTTTCACAGCACTTATATTAAGTATTATCCCTCTATTATTTATAGCCGGATTTAATTTAATGGTAATCAACATTAGTGAAATGCAACATGATCCAACGATTAAAGGATTTATATATACCATTGAAGGTATCGCATTTATGTTAGGTGCCTTCGTTATTAAACGTTTATCTGATCATTTCAAACCTGAAAAGTTACTATATTTCTTCGCAGTTTGTACCGCTTTTGCACATCTATCATTGTTCTTTAGCGATATAAAATGGATGTCTCTTACATCATTTGGTTTATTTGGTTTTAGTGTCGGTTGCTTCTTCCCTATTATGTCGACAATTTTCCAAACGAAAGTGGAAAAAAGCTATCACGGCCGTCTATTCTCATTCCGTAATATGTTTGAGAGAGTTATGTTCCAAATTGTCTTACTTGGCACAGGCTTCTTCTTAGATACAATCGGATTGCAATATATGGTTCTCATTTTCGGTGTTATTTCATTATTAATTATCTTCATATCACTATCTAAACAGAAACAATATGAAAAACAACCTTCGCAATCTGCGAATTTATAACATAATTAAAGAAGCATGGATTATTAGATTAATTCATGCTTCTTTATTATATAAAACCTTCTTTCTTACGCTTATTGAAATTATTTAAAGGAGTACCCTCTTTTGCATTCGAATATAGTATATTAACAAGATATATACTGGAGGTGCGAAAATGTCTGATGGCATACAAGTATTAATTATCCTTCTTTTTGTAATTGCTATGTTTAGTACCTTAAATTTTTTAGCTATTTCCCTTTCTCAACGTAACTTTAAAAGAAGAATTGTCGCGGGTTTCATATTTTTATTACTGACTCCTATTATCTTTTTGACTAACACAGCATTCGCTTCTATATTTGATAAAGCTGGATTTGGCGTAGGCGGGATAGCCTTCATTGTTGCAATTATATATGTCTTAAATGGAATAGTGATCCTACTTTCCTCTTTATTTTTCCTCAAAAGGGACATAACATAGGCCACAGTACTCGGCATGAATCTGTCTTTATACTAGATTCATGTTTCTTCAATTCCCGCTAAATTTTTATATGAAATTAAATAATTCTTTATAAAAATTTAAACTTTATTTATTACAATATTCGTATCGTATTCGCACGTTTATTGAAAATGAAAAGAAAGGAGTACAAAATGAAAAAGGTTTTATTAATTATTCCAATATTTATCGTTCTACTGAGTGGCTGTAGCAATAATGATATATACGGTTCTTGGGAAGTCGTTGATAACAAAAATGGACTTTGCCCTGCATCTTATAAATTTGAAACAGTTGTAAAAGAAGAAAAGAAAGAAAAAATTGTTCAAAACTTAGTAGAAATGCAAACAACGAAGAAAAAAGAAGATTTATACAAAGGTTCCTTTGTAAAGAATTCTAATGTATATCACATTGATTATGGTAACTCATTTACATCAGATCAAACTTTAGAAGTTGTCGATGGCAAATTAAACGTATACTTTTATGCAGTTGAAAAATTATGTACATATAAAAAGAAATGATTACTCTTCATTTAAAACGCAGAAAATATTTTCTGCGTTATTTTTATCCTGCTTTAATGGGCAATAAGACCCCACCTCAAAATGCAGCGAAAGCAAAGAAGTTAGGTGGGGGTCGGGCTGCCCATAAAAGTCCGATTGGTGAGGGCTAATAATCAGTGGGGGATGAAGAAAACCCCCACTGATTAAAGTTTCACTTTATTTTACAAAGCTAACTCAAAATATTTTCCCCTTTTAAATCTTTAAATTTAAATGTACCATTATATAATAACAATATTTTAATGTGAGGTGCTTTTTTTGAGAAGTTTAAGTTCATTAATTATATCAACAATCTGTTCCATTATCCTAATCCTATGGAATGGACTTTCATTTTATGAAAAATTCACGACAGGAAATTCATACTATTGGCTTAGTGGTATATTAGGCCTCGTTTTCGTGTTCTTTTTCATCCAAAATATGCGGGATATACTTAACAAAAACTACAAAACATCCTAAACCATCTAAAAAGATATAATAGACAGTTCAGTTAACCGGTACTTATTTGCAGCTCCCCTTTCAAAAAAGACTAACCCTTCCTTTAAATTTGTCAATCATTTTAATTTTCATAAAAAAATGATAAAATGTACTCATGTGTTTTCAGAATAATTAAAAACGCAGAAAGAAAACACTGTTTTTAGGAGGGGTTTTGATGACTTACACGTTAGCAACTAGAATGAAAGCATTCCAATCTTCTATATTTAGTGAATTAGGGGCCTATAAAAAAGAAAAGATTGCAGCAGGCCACAAAATGATTGATTTAAGTATCGGGAATCCTGATATGCCGCCTGCTGACTTCGTAAGAGAAGAAATGGTACATACAGCAAATGATAAAGAAAGCTATGGATACACATTAAGTGGTATTCAAGAATTTCACGAAGCTGTAACTGAATATTACAACAACACTCATAACGTTAAATTAAATGCAGATAAAGAAGTTTTATTATTAATGGGTTCACAAGACGGACTCGTTCATTTACCTATGGTTTATGCAAATCCGGGAGATATTATATTAGTTCCGGATCCAGGATATACAGCTTATGAAACTGGAATTCAAATGGCTGGTGCAACATCTTACTACATGCCATTAAAGAAAGAAAATGATTTCTTACCTAACTTAGAGCTAATTCCTGAAGAAATTGCCGATCAAGCGAAGATGATGATTTTAAACTTCCCAGGGAATCCGGTTCCAGCAATGGCTCATGCAGATTTCTTTAAAGAGGTAATTGCATTCGCGAAAAAGCATAACATTATTGTTGTCCATGATTTTGCTTATGCTGAATTTTATTTTGATGGCAATAAACCAATTAGCTTCCTCTCTGTACCTGGTGCTAAAGAAGTTGGAGTAGAAATCAACTCTTTATCAAAAAGTTATAGTTTAGCAGGTAGCCGTATTGGATATATGATTGGAAACGAAGAAATTGTTCGTGCACTTACTCAATTTAAATCAAATACAGATTATGGTGTGTTTTTACCAATTCAAAAAGCGGCATCAGCGGCACTAAGAAATGGCGCTACGTTTTGTGAGAAAAATCGCGGTATTTATCAAGAACGTAGAGATACTTTAGTTGATGGATTCCGAACATTTGGTTGGAATGTTGATAAACCAGCTGGTAGTATGTTCGTCTGGGCCGAAATTCCGAAAGGCTGGACTTCTATAGATTTCGCTTATGCATTAATAGATTGTGCGAATGTCGTTGTTACACCAGGTCATGCATTTGGACCACATGGAGAAGGCTTTGTACGTATTGCACTTGTTCAAGATAAAGAAGTGTTACAACAAGTTGTTGAAAACATTAGAAATAGCGGTATTTTTTCTCTTGAAAAAGTAAATGAATTAGTTAAGAATTAATGATAACTCCCCTGCTTCACTGTAGCAGGGCTATTATTTGTTGGAGGTACTTTCATATGCATATTCAAGACACTCTTCCTCATCGTTATCCTTTTTTAATGATTGATAAAGTAACAAATGTAAAACATGGTGAATCCGTTACGGGATATAAATTGATTTCAAATAATGAGTGGTTTATAAATGATAATCAAAAACATATGCCTCATATGTTAATTGTAGAAGCACTTGCTCAGCTTAGTGCATTTGTACATGCGATTGGCTCTGAAGGACTAGGCTTCCTCTCCTCATTAGATGGGGTTGAATTCCACGGAAAAGCATACCCCGGTGATAAACTGGATTTACATTATGAGCTAACTCGTAATCGCCGAGGTTTTATTCTAGGCAACGGCACCGCAACTGTTAATAATCAACCGATTGTAACGATAGAAAAGCTATTAATATATCAAGCAGAATAGAGACGATGTAATTCGTCAGGATATCTCCCTCCTACAAATTCGTCTCACCAACATGAACAGAGTAAACAAATTACTTGGATAGGAGCAGGAAAATGGAAAGTACGATCGGTATCGATGCTGGAGGAACATTAACGAAAATTGCTTATTTGAACGAACAAAAGCAATTAGCTTTTGAAAAATTTTATTCAAATGAACAAGATAAAATAATAGATTGGCTTAAGAAAAGCACTCGTATAAAACAAATATGTATTACAGGTGGTAAAGCAAAACAATTACAGCAACTACTTTCCCCCTCATATAAAATAGTAGAACTAAACGAATTTGAAGCTACTCTTGTAGGTGTACGATACATATTAAAAGAAGAGAAATATGATATAAATAACTTCATTTTAACAAATATTGGTACAGGTACTTCCATTCATTACGTGTATAATGACAAATATGTTCGTGCTGGTGGAACCGGTGTTGGTGGTGGTACTATTATGGGGCTTTCAAAATTGTTAACAAATATAGATCATTTTGAAGATGTGATTCCTTTAACAAAATTAGGTTCTAGAACAGATTTAGATATTACGGTTGGAGATATTTATGGTGGTATTCTCTCTCCTATTGATAATAGCTTAACTGCTAGCAATTTTGGTAAAGCCGCTATTTCGGAATCAAAATATAATAGCTCAGACATACTTGCTACTGTGCAAGGACTTGTCGGTGAAGTTGTTACTGCATTAAGTCTTCAATTCGCCGAAACAAAAAACATAAACCATATTATTTATATTGGTTCGACTCTATGTAATAACGTACACCTTCAAAATATTATTAGTAGCTACACTAAATATCAAAATAAAATACCTATTTTTTCACAAGATGGTGGTAATAGCGGTGCGATTGGTGCTTTACTTCATGTTACGAATAAAAAAAGCTGACTTTTGTCAGCTTTTTTGCAACGGTACTTCAAATTCTATAATTGATTCCCCATTCTCTCCAATTCGCTCTACACTAACTCTATCAACTATACATTGTAACTTTTCAGGGAAATTATGAATATCCTTAGCTACTTCAGCAGCTAACTCAGTACGTTCTTTTCTCCCGACTGTTACATGCGGTATATACGGAATATCTTCTTTCAAAAATTGTAATAAGGCTCCTGTATATAGCAAGTCATGTAGTTCTTCTATTTGTTTTTGCCCCTTTTCAACTCGTAAAAATAAATATTCCCCTTCACCCGAAATTTGATTCGCAAATTCTATTTCTATCTCTTGTATCCCTTTTGATAATTTTAAAATATGTAATTTCAGCTCATCATTTGAAATCGAGCTTTCAAATGGGAATACAACTGTAATATGCGGTGGGATTAAACCAAATAAAGGATCATGTTTTTTCCTAATGTTCTCTATTTCATTAATAGACATGTCGTTTAGAAAAAGTAAAATTGTACGCATTTTTATATCCCCTACTTTCTCTTTTTATATTCATCATATTGTATGGTAACTTGCACTTCAACAAATGATTTCAATTACATATAAAAAGAAAAAACTTCTCAAAAGAAAAGTTTTTTCTTATAAAGCATGATTACTATTTTCCCGCCAAACTTTCCTAAACTTTATATAACAAGCAATTCTCCAAGGGATAATATACGAGACAGCAACAACATAAAATAATAAACCTATTGTTTGTTGATCTAAGTCAACAATATATTGTCTTGAACCATATCTTAAAAAGACAAGTGCAATAAAAGTAATTAAAAAAGCTGCACTTTTTTTCGTATAAATATTCCCATCATCTCTTCGTTCATAATTTGTTAAAACTATAAGTGGTACGGCGAAAAGAACTCCAATGAATGCTGCTATTATAACTTGTAAGATAGCTGGATGCACGGGACCAAAAAACCATAAAACACCCGGTGTTAAAAATAGTAATGGCCACAAAATACGTAGCCCAGTTCCCTTTATAGGTTTATACATAGATCGATAACGACGCCAGAATATTATTAGTGCAATGCATAAAAAAACTGTAATGAGTGAAGATGTGTCTCCCATTTGCTACCCTTCTCTCTATAGTAATCTAATACTATTTTAAATCGTTTTTTCGAATGATACTTTTCGAATAAATATACTACTAGTTATGATATAAAGAACAGTTAATCCAATTGAAATAACAGTAAAATATGGAATATCTACTGAGGATACATCACTCGTAAATAATAAACTGGTTACTCCCGCCTCTCCATAAAGCACACTATTTGTTGATAAGAAAAGTGTTCCACCAATCATAAGACCAATCCACTTAAATCGTTGCTTAAAAACTACTACCACTTGAAAGAAACATGCTGTTGTAACATAAAATAAAAATTGCAAAATAAATTGTTGTACCGATTGCTCCCAAAAATTAACACTTACTACGTTATATTTTAAATCTTGTAAAAGCATAACTTGAAGAAATGAAAATAATGCAGATTGAAGTACAATGTAACAAATTGCTCCGATAAAATATTGTATTCTCGTTACACCGAATGAAACAGCTAAACGAAATAGCTCATCTTGTATGATGAAAACACTCCCCACTATAAATAACATAATTGCTATTGAAGGGTTATTTATAATTTTGGGTAAATAACCCATGTTCGCTCCATTTAAATGAGCAGCATTTAACGTCCCTTTTATTAATAAAGCTACAATCCAAAATATTATAATTGCTTTATTATGAAAATTTATATGTAACTTCAACTGCTTCATTAACATCGTCATTTCACTTCACCACCAGTTATGTGAATAAATAGCTTTTGTAATGTAATTCTATCAATCAGTAACCCTTCTTTTTCAAGAGAGTAATAATCTTCATTAGAAAGTTCTTCCCATATAACAGCAATCCCCTTATTCCCATAAACTTCTCGATTTATAATTTTTTTATTTATTGAAAACTCATCTACTTTATCTTTTTTTCCTGAAATAATATGAGCTTGTTGCAATAAATCTTCTACCGATGATTGAACAACTAGTTTTCCTTCTTTTATGATGATTACATCTTCAATAACATGGGTTACTTCTTCTACTAGATGTGTTGATAATATAATTGTTCGTGGATACTCACCGTACTCTTCTAGTAGTAAACTATAAAACAACTCTCGATGTGCTGCATCCAAACCTGTAGTCGGTTCATCAAAAATTGTTATAGGTGCCCTACTTGCTAACCCTTGAATAATGCCGACGACTGTTTGCATGCCATGTGATAATTTATGATATTTCACTGTCATATTAAGCTGAAATTTATCAGCGAGTTCTTCAGCGTACTTTCCATCCCAGTTTTTATAAAACATGTTGCACATCTTAAAAATTTCTTTTACTTTAAAACTTAGATGTGCTTCTTCTTTCACTCTAACAAAACAAATATTTTGCATTGCTTTACTATTTTCAAAAACATGTTCGCCAAATATTGATATACTTCCACTACTTGAAGTAATTTGGCCTGCAAGTAAATTTAATAGTGTCGTTTTTCCTCCCCCGTTTCTACCGAGCAAACCATATATTTTATGCTCTTCCAATGAAATCGTTACTTCATTTACTGCTATTTTCTTTTTATATTTTTTCGTTACGGCTTTTGTTTCAAGTGCAATCATCCCTATTTCCCCTCCTTCGTAATTTTTTGAATCATATCCATCAATTCATTTTTGGATATTTCTAGTACTTTTGCTTCTTCCCACACTTTAGGTAAATATTCAGTCATAAAAGTATTTTGTCTTTTTTTAAGTACGACTTCTTTCGCTCCCTTTGCAACAAACATCCCAATCCCTCTCTTTTTATATAGAATCCCTTCATCCACTAATACATTTACCCCTTTAGCTGCAGTAGCTGGATTTATTTGTAACATCTTCGCAAATTGATTTGTTGATGGAACTTGTTCTTCTTCAAGTAATATGTCTTTTAAAATATCAGATTCAATCGTTTCTGCAATTTGTAAGTATATTAATTTATTTTGCTCCAGAGTAGGTTTCACAATTTCACCACCTTAGGTTCTTAGGTTCATTACTTATGTAATTAACCATATCACATCAAATTATTTATTTCCATAAATTTCTTTTACAAAAAAAGAGAGTCATTCGTTTAAGAATGGCTCTCTTTCTAAAATGTTGAAGTTTCAACTCTTGTTCTCAAATTCTTTTCATTTATTCCATTTTGACAAAAGTTAAATTGTTGTTCCGTTATGGACTTTGTACGATCTACTACTTGCCCTAAATGATAACTTGTATGCTCCACTAAATGTAATAAGCTATGAAGATCCATATGCTTTTTTTCTTCGCATGCTTGTAAATATGCTTTTCCCCATTCATCAAATACTTCTTCAACGTACTGTAGCAAAACTTCAGAACTTTGTCGTTTTACTGGAAAATACTCCTCGATTCCCTTTTCCAAAACTATATTTGGATCTTTATAACGACTAGTATTTCTCTGTATATGTTCACAAATATGCAGTACGATTCCACCAATTGAATTAATAGAGTCCCCTTGTTTCCACAAATCTTCTTCATTAATGAGCCTTATTGCATGTACTAGCTTAGGTAAATAATGATCCTGCATTCTATGATAGATAATTTTGTATACTAATTCCACCTTTTCTCCTCCTATCATTTCAACTACTGCACTGGATATTTAACAAATATAGATTTCCGAAACTCTTTATCATTTATAAGCATTGTAATTTTTTCATTATTATCGTTAAGGAACTTTACTACTTTCTTTTTATCCCATTTATCATTTTCTTTTGGAAAATCATCAAATTTTTCATACAAGATTGATAGTATATCTTCTCTTTTTATCGTGAAATTTTTATTTTCTACTTGAAACTCGTAACTTTTCGCATTTGGTACTAAAATCGCTAGATAAATAACGTTAAAGAGAAAATTCTTCTCCATTGTGTCCTTGCCATCAAACCAATACGTCTCAACCATGTCTTCTGTCAGAGTTCCATTTGCACCATAGTTTACCTTTATACTTTCATTCTCCAAACTAATACTTTGAAATGTATCACCACCGGGTAAATGATTAACAATTGCAACTACATCTGAGTTATTACCAACGTATGTCCAAGCATATTTCTTAAAGTCACTAGGTTCAACATCAGATATTTCTTTTATTCTTTCTCCGCTAGAACAAGCAGTAATACATAAAAAAATTGTTAGCATAACAACTACGTTACGATGCATATATTTCATTTAGCATCCCCCATTTTATCGATATTTCGTTCATTACAATACTTCTTTCCAAAACCCTTTAAAATATACGCATTTTAATCAAAATTAAAAATTTTCAATTTTTATGTTTACAATTATCCATTAATTGTATATACTTACTAACGTAAGAAAAAATTCTAAAAGGAGGTCGAAGAAAATGATGAAATTACAATTACATGCTTTAACTTTAGCGTTAACTGCACCTTTGTTTTTCGGACAATTAAATATGAATTCGACCACCCTAATGGAGAATTGAAAATCGCACTTTATTTCTATTAATTCATAAATTCGCCACAGGAGGTCGTATACTTTCCTGTGGCTTTTTGACGCCCAGCCATAGGAGAACTATATCTTCCTGTGGCTTTTTTGTGCGATTTTTTAGCCTCTTGTATTATTTTTTAAAGAAAGGAGCAACATTCGATGACTATTAGCGTATTGTTTTTAAGTATTACGATTCAAAGAAATACAATTTCCAAAGATGAAATTTTTCATAATGAGCAAATTGAAAAAGCTATGAATGATGTTAAGGAGCGCCAAGCGCTTTATTGTGATCACCTGTAATTCCTTTTCGAAAGGAGGAATTCATTTATGACTTTTCATATTTTCTTTTTTACAACTGTACTTCAGAAAAATACTTTATCAGAAGATGAAATCATTCGTAAACAACAATTAAAACAACTGACTGATAAAATGACTGACATTAAAAGTTCATACTATACGCAAATGTATTAAAAATATATTTTAAAGGAGCAATACCTTCATGAAATTTAAAGCATTCTTTTTAACAATCACCATTCAAAAACGTAAGCTTTCACAGAATGAGATTTTGCGTGAGCAACACATTCAAACTATTATGGACGAAGTGAAAGAGCACCAAGCTTCTTATTACAGCCGTCTTTTCTAAATAACTTTTAAAGGAGCATTATCCTAATGAAATTTAAAGCATTCTTTTTAACGATTACCATTCAAAAGCGTAAGCTTTCACAGCAAGAAATTTTGCGTGAGCAACACATTCAAACTATTATGGGCGAACTGAAAGAGCGTCAAGCCTCTTATTATAGCCGTCTTTTCTAAATAACTTTTAAAGGGGAAAAAACAAATGAAATTTAAAGTATTCTTTTTAACGATCACCATTCAAAAAACTAAGTTCTCAGACAGTGAGATATTGCATGACCATCAAATTAATAAAGCTATGGAGGATGTAAAAGAACGTCAAAGTCACTACTGTAGCCATCTATAATTCCTTTCGAAAGGAGGAATGTATCATGAAGTTTCACCTATTCTTTTTAACAATTACAATTCAGAAAAAGAACCTTTCTGAAGCTGAATTAAAACAAGAAGAACAATATAAAGAGATTATGGACGAAATTCGAGATCGTAGAAGCAAGTACTACTCTCATCTATAATCCTTTAAAAATATAAAATTTGAAAGGGGTCGATTATGATGTTGCTAGCACGCTGTAAGGAAATGATTTGGATAGTTCAGAGGGATTCCACATAGTTTTATAGAGGCTATATCATACAAGTTTATCGTTATATTTGATATGTAATAAATATATAATAAAAGTTTATGCATACACTTTTTTACATTGATTAACAAACAAAAGATACACCACTTAAAAAGCGGTGTATCTTTCTCAACTTATACTATTTTCGATTACTTCGTTTCGTCTTAAACAATCTCACTAAGTTCGATACAACTGTTTTTGTTACTGCATAAACTGGTACTGCCAAAATCATTCCGATAATTCCCGCAAAGTTACCTACCCCTAAAATTAAAATAATAATTGTTAACGGATGGATATTTAATTTTGAACTCATAATACGCGGTGAAATGATGTTACTTTCAAACTGTTGTACAATTGTTACGATAATAATTACGTACAACGCTTGCATCGGAGATACGAACAGACCTACAATAACAGCTGGTGCTGCACCGATAAATGGACCTAGGTTAGGAATGATATTTGTAAATGCTGCTATAATTCCTAAAACGAAAGCGTACGGTAAATCGATAATTAAATAACCGATAAAAGTAAAAGCACCTACAAATATACAAACGAGCGCTTGCCCTTGAATATATGCAGATAATGTTTCGTTCGTTTCCTTAATGATACGAAGTCCTTCTTCACGGTAAGACTCAGGTAATAGACTAACTGCTTTCCCTGGAAACGCATGTCCATCTTTAAACATATAAAATAAAATAAACGGCACTGTGAAGATAACTAATGCAACGTTTGTGATAATACCAAATAAAGCCGTTGCACTCGACGTAATCGTGTTTGGTATATCCTTTAAGTATTCAATCGCGTTTTTCTCAATTGTTTCAATGGAAACGTAGTTTTGTGTAGATAACCATTCAAATAATCTGTGATGGGATAAATCTTGTATGTATAGTTTTCCCTCTTTAATATAACCGGGCATATTTTTTACTAAATCCATTAACTGTTGCGAGATCGTTGGAACAACTACCCCAACTCCAACTGCAGTTAATGTTATAATAAAAAGATATAACAGTAAAATCGCTAAATTTCTAGGTACTTTTTTATTCTCCAAAAAGACTAACAATGGGTTAAATATGAAGTATAAAAATAACGCGATTAAGATTGGGAAAAACAACGTTGATATGAAGATACCAATCGGTTGAAATAGAAACGATATTTTTGTGCAAATAAATATGATCGCTACAACCATTAGCACTTCTAATGTCCAAAAGTGCACTTTCGATTTCAAAAAAACGTCCTCCTTTAAACTAGCACTTCTCTTCATTGTACCAAAATAAGCACGAATTTCACATAATATTTTCCTTTACAATATTCCAAAATACCAATAAATACACTACAATGAGATTACATACAAATTTGCAGGTAAAGGTGATAAAAATGACACAATGCATCATATGCAGAAAAGATACGAAAGAACTTAGTGAACAATATGTCATCCCCGAAATATTATGTGGATATTATTTCACAAACTCAATTTGTGATACTTGCCACGAACAAATGACAACAAATATTGATCGCCCCTTAATTCGGCATAAATTAAGTCAATTTAAGATTGAGCAAATGAAAAAACAAATTGATTCTCCGCTCTATACGAATGAACATGGTGAGGAACTTGCGGCTGCTGAGACAGATGTTGTTGAAGTAAGTGATGAAATACTTTATTCCAATGCATTAATTATGAAACTATGTAAAAAGCACGATATTTCGCTACATAATGAAATTTGGAAAGAAGAACGTGTAACGAAAGTTGCTAGCTCTATTCAACGTGAATTACTTTTAGATAACCGTAAATACAAAATGAGTGTATTAAAAACAGCTTATACTTTCGCTGTCCAAGCTGTTGATGGCTATTTTGAAGATCCAGATGCGATTGTTATTTCAAACATTCTATCAAATGCCGATTTTATGGAATTAAAAGAAAAAAGTATAGTTCGCGATTTAAGTAAAAGTTCTTTATGGAATACATTAAATACAAATAGCGAGAACCATTACTTTATTTTATTAAGTGATAAAGATGGCCTGTTCTGTTTCATTCGTCTATTTGATATATTTGACGTTGTCGTTCATTTATCAGAAAAGAGATATGAACTTTCATCTCCAATTGTCGGCGTAAATGATGTAAATAGGCAGGAATTTTATGTCCAAACTTTAAAACAGTATATGGATGGGCTATTTAAAGAAAAAAAACCTACTATTTAATCGAAACCAGAACATACGGTCTCCTTTCTTGATGAAAAGACACTGTGTTATAATAAGTATGAAAAGAACAATACAATCACATAAACCAATTATTAATTGTAAATAAATAAAAAAGACCAGTGTGCGGCTACACACTAGTCCACGTAACTTAGCAGATTGGATTGTTCATTTATCCTATTTGTTTCTTACAAACAAAACAACCCACATTCTATTGGCATAGGTGGGTTGTTATTTTTTGAGCTTGTCTATTAAAACGACGACGAACGTTAACAATGCAACGAGAAACAGTCCACCCTGCAGTAGCAACGCTATTTCACTCACGTATTATCACCCCCCTCCTATTTGGAGAAGTGATAATTGAACAACCAACCGTACCTTAAGTTACTATTTAATTTTACCATATTTTCTAATAGTTTACGACGAAAACCCGCAAGTGAAATACTTGCGAGTTTTTTATCCCGTATTAACAGGCAGTAAACAAAATGAAGCAAAACATAGGTGAAACTGCCTGTTAATGACCGATTGGTTCAACTTTATTTCTCACTATTTTTTTAATGCATATGCATCAGCTATCATTTCACCAACAATTTTATTTTCTTGTTTCTTCTCGTCTTTCAATAAAGGAAATAACAGTTCTGCCACTTCATATGCCTCTTCTAAATGGGGGTATCCTGATAATACAAACGTATCAATTCCTAACGCTTCATATTCTTTTATTCTTTCTGCTACTGTATGCGGATCTCCAACAAGCGCAGTGCCAGCACCACCTCTTACAAGCCCAATTCCAGCCCATAAGTTAGGACTTATCTCTAACGACTCTCTCGTTCCTTTATTTAAATGTGTCATTCGTTTTTGTCCAACTGAATCATATCTTGCAAATGTTTTTTGAGCGAGCTCAATTGTTTCATTATCTACATATTGAATCAACCTTTCAGCCTCTTCCCATGCTTCTTCTTCTGTCTCTCTTACAATTACGTGTAGTCTAATACCAAATCGTACGTTACGCCCCTTCTCTTCCGCAAGTTTTTTTACTTCATCTATTTTCTCTTTCACTTGCTCTGGTGGTTCTCCCCAAGTTAAATATACATCACTATGTTCAGCCGCAACTTCTTTACCTGCAGCGGACGATCCGCCAAAATAAATTGGTGGATACGGTGTTTGAACCGGAGGAAATACAACTTTACTCTCCGTAACTTTAATATGTTTTCCTTCTAAAGAGATTGTTTCACCTTGTAATACTGACTTCCAAACCTTTAAAAATTCATCTGCAACTTCATATCTTTCATCATGTTCAAGATACAATCCATCACCTTGCAATTCAACAGGATCTCCTCCAGCAACTACATTAATAAGTAATCTCCCATCTGAAATTCTATCAAATGTAGATGCCATCCTCGCTGCAACTGTCGGTGACATTAACCCTGGTCTAACTGCTACTAAAAATTTTAATTTCTCTGTCTCAGCCGCAAGAGCTGATGCTAATACCCATGGATCTTCACAACCTTGACCCGTTGGAAGTAACACACCAGTAAATCCTAAATAATCAGCTGCCTGTGCAACTTGTTTATAATAACCATATTCAGCTGCTCTTCCTCGTTTTGTCGTTCCTAAATATCGACCATCTCCATAAGCTGGAATAAACCATAACAATTCCATACTATTACACACCCCTTAATTGTTTTGAAAAACCTACTAAAACACTCTATATAAATTACCCCTAATAATTTATATGCTAATTCCCTGTCTCGCCTTTAAAATTATCTCTCCATCTTAAAAACTTCACTTCCAATAAACGTACGAGTGAATCAGAAAACTTCCCAACGAACGCAAAGATAATAATACCGACAAATACAATGTCTGTATTTGAAAATTGCCTTGCATCCATAATCATATAGCCAATACCTTCTGTAGATCCCATAAGTTCTGCTACTACTAAACTCACCCAAGCAACTCCTAAAGATAATCTTGCTCCAAGTAATAGGTTCGGCAGTGCCGCTGGTAAAATTAGTTTCGTAATTAATTTTCTTTTACTAAACTCTAGCACTCTCGCAACATCAAATAATTTTGAATCTACACCTCGTATTCCTAAAAATGCGTTTACGTATAAAGGAAAAAATGCACCGTCCGCAATTAATAATACTTTCGATGTTTCTCCAAAACCGAACCATAATACGAAAAGTGGCGCAACAGCTAGATGAGGTACAGTTCTTAACATTTGTACAGATGGATCTAAATATTGCTCACTTCTCGTTGAAAATCCAACAATCGTTCCTAAAATAATTCCTAAACTCCCGCCGATAAAGAAACCAGCCGCAGCCCTGAACACACTAATACTTAAATGACCGAATAACTCTCCTGTTTTAATAAGTTCTTGAAAAGCTAGTAATATATCTACTGGCGTTGGTAAAACTGTTTTAGAAACTAAATCGAATACGCCGGCTAACTGCCAAATAATTAATACGATAATCGGTATAGTAATCGCTCTTACTAGCACTTTTACATTCGTCTTTCGCACTTTCTTTACATTGTTTTTGCCAATCGTTATACTCACCCTTTTCATAACAGCTTTCGTATTCTCCAATTTACAAAACCTCTTTTCATTTCGCCTTTAATGCTTTTTCTACGAAAGAATTATCTACAACTTTATCTGTTTTGATTTCTTTCTTTATAGAGCCGAGCTTATATTGAAAATCCGCTGTCTTTTGCTGTTCGGCTATTATTTCTTTCGTTACCGGAACTAAAATTGGTTTGTCGTGATCAAACACTTCTTTTACAATTTCTTCATCTATCTTCTTTGTAGAAGTATATATTTTTATCGCTTCATCTAAGTTTGACTCTTGCCATACACGTGCTTTTTCATAAACTTTAAGGAATTTCTCAACTAATTCTGGATGTTCCTTCGCAAATTTTGTTCTCGTAATTAAAAACTCTGGTGAAGAAACATTTAATCGTTCACCATCTGCAATAACCTTTGCCCCTTTATTTAACGTATGTAGTGAAATGAAGGGATCCCAAATGGCCCATGCATCTACCGATCCGGATTCAAATGCCGGCTGCGCTTCATCTGGTTGCAGTTGAATGACATTTACATCTTTCGCATTTATACCTTCTTTTTCTAATGCTCGATATAATAAATTAAATGCGCTACTTCCTTTTGCTACTGCAATTTTTTTACCTTTTAAATCTTTTACACTCGTAATCTTGCTATCTTTTTGTACAAGAATCCCTGTTCCTTTTCTCGCATAACTTGTATTAGCAATTTCAGTAAATTCAATACCTGCAGCTTGCGCTGAAATAACTGGGGAGTTCCCCACTTCACCAAAATCCAACCGATTTGATGCGATTGCCTCAAAATAAGGAGGTCCGCTTTGAAACTCTGTCCATTTCACCTTAACCCCTTCTTTTTTAAACTCCTCTTCAAACCATCCTTTTTTTTGTGCTAATAATAGCGGGCTTAATCCTTGCTGTATACCAATTTGTATTGTTACATCTTCTTTCTTACTACTCGCTGTACTTTTTTCACAACCTAATAGAAACAAAGATATAACTAACGCAAAAGAAAGAACCTTACATTTTTTATACATATATAATCCACCCTTTTCCTATATACTTGTTTGAATCAGTCCCCCGTGTTCAAACTGATGTAGCACCTTCGTTCGAAGTTGTTGGAACGATTGAGAAGTTTTATTTCGTGGATAAGGTAAATTATTTTCAATCACTTTATGTATCTTTCCAGGCTTTGCACTCATGATGACAATTCGGTTCGAAAGATATATTGCTTCGTCTATATCATGTGTAACGAATATCATTGTCGTCTTTTTTTGTTCCCAAATGTTGAGCAGTACTTCTTGCAAATGACTTCGGGTAAATGCATCCAGTGCTCCAAATGGTTCATCAAGCAATAATACATTCGGATCCCTTAACAACGCTCTTGCAATCGCAACACGTTGTGACATCCCGCCTGATATTTCTTTCGGATATGATTTTTCAAAACTGTCTAATCGAACAATTTCAACCCATTCCTTTACCTTATCCTTCACATACTTATCTTTTAATGACAAATCAGCTGCAATATTTTCTTCCACTGTTAGCCATGGGAACAATCGATGCTCTTGAAATATAAATCCTTGCTTCTTACTCGGTTTTGTTATACGCTCCCCGTCAATAATGATTTCTCCCTCAAAATCGCTGTCTAAACCTGCAATAATTTTTAACAGTGTACTTTTTCCGCAACCACTCGGACCAATTACTGTAACAAAGTCCCCTTTCTCTAATTGAAAATTAATATTCTCTAATACTTGAACAGTACGAGTTTGTTTCGAAAAATATTTTGATACTCCATCAATTGAAACAGTCAATTTTCCCCCTCCTTGAAATGCTTCATCTAAATGAACAGATTCAGTATTTATGCAATAAAAAAACCAAAGGCATTTTATCAATAGATAAAATGCCTTTGGTTTCTCCAATCAGCAATACGTAATAGAATTAAGTACATATTATACAAATATTTCCGATAAGTCAACTGGGTTTTGTGAAAAAATACATATGATTTGTTTGAACATCCTTATTGTTATTTATTTAAAAATTATTTTTTATGGCTTTTAATCCACTGTAACCAATAAGAAAACTCACATGCCAAATGCATTTGATGCGATTTAATAAGGCTATTTGGACAAAGTGCTGGAAACTCTACAACTAGACTTACTTCTAAACCAGTATCTGTATCTTTGAATTGATGTCGAACTCCACCAATTGTAGTACCATCTTTCATACGTGCAACACCCATTGATTGATATTGATAAGACTTATCTCTAGGTGTCTTCAATCCCGTTTCGTCACCAAAAACAATAAAAAATTGAACTGGAAATGGAGAATTACCAGTAGTTTCGATAACCTCTAATTCCTTTTCCCCAAAGGGTCTTAGTACGTAGTGATCTGGACAGGCTGATAAATTCACTTGATCATTTTCATCCGATTGTTCAAGCATAAAACTATCAATTCCATTTATCGCTTCTTCTGCTGTAATCCCATCTAAATAGATACTTGTTTTTGAAAATTTTCGTCTATCACCAGATAAAACAGTACAAATACGCATACCCATTTCACTTAATTTCAGTTTAATTTTCAACTTATCATACATTTCATTGTATGAATAATTTAACTTTAGTTCCGTTAGTTTTTTTATCATAACGTCTGTATCATTTAATTCCGGTTCTTTATGTCCTAATGTATTTAAAACTTTTTTAATACGTTCTCTTTTCCACTTTGTAAGTTGTTCATTCGAAATATTGTTTCCATCAATAATAATTTTCATATACATTCTCCTTCGATTTGATCGTATCGTAGTGTATTTAATACTAAATTAATCATTTCTTGCTTCGTGTCTAGATTCAAATTCACCTCTGAATGAGCAATACTGCTAAGACCGTATAAAATAAATCCTGATGCTAATAATGAGTTATCAGTATTAAAAATCCCAGTTTTCACCCCTTCTTCGATTACTTGTCGAATTAATGGCTGCATTCGCGTAAATAATTTCTGTTCCAGTTGAAAATGTTGTTCCGTCTGAAACGAACTTACATTTTTATAAGGTGCTAATTTTTCGATAAATGCCCAAAATATATTTAGAGAATCTTTCAGCTTTTGCATGACAGACCGTTCATTAGAAATAAGTATTTCTTCAATTAACTCCAGATTTTTCACAATAAAATCATTTAATACTTCATCAACAAAATTCTCTTTAGACTTGAAGTAATAATAAAATAAGCCCGTTGCTACACCAGCATGATTCACAACATCTTTTATGCCAAATCCTTTCATACCATTTTTCATATATAGTTCAAAACCAATATCCATTAACTCTTGCCTTCTAACATCTGGTTCTTTTGATATTCTTTTCATAGGTCATCTCCTACTATGTTTTACCTTCGACTGAATCTGATTCAATCATAAACGACTGAACTATATTCAGTCAATATTAGTTTCCACAAAAAAGAGTAATCTCAAGAAATACACATCTAACCTTAGACTTATCAAAAAAGTTAGATCATATAACTTAAGACTACTCAATTTCATTAAACACATATTTTCTTTCCAAATCGCTTTAGTTTAACCACACCATTTCTGTCTCTACAATCATTTGAGGAAGCGTCTTTTGAATTATTTCCTCTAATACATTAAGAGCTTCATTCACATAACCACCCTCAAAACCCTCTAAAGGCTCAGGTAACTCATCCTCATCTAAAATAAAATATTCTCCACTTGGAAGTACCAATATATCAATAATTAAGTCTTCAAATGACACGAATTTGTCTGTTATTTGCGTATTTTTTACAACATTAAAATAAGAGCCTACATACATTCCATTTTTATCTCTCCATATGTATAAATTGTACGGACGATTTTCCCAGTAGTATGCAATGGTGTAACTTCCTTTTGGGATTGTTAAACTCGCACCATGTGCAGTCATTGTAAATGAATACTGAACCTCATGAAATAACACGATACTTTGCAACTGCTTTTCAAGTAATAAGCAAGTGTGATCTACTACGGTTGAGTCATACCGGATTTTTCTTTCTACAATTTTACTTTTCAGTGTTAGTAATTTATTCATTCTTTATTTCCCCTTATGCTATTTCTAATCTTAATTATATCCATTTATATAGTGATAAAGAAGTGTTTGGCCTCCAAATACACAATAAAAACTCCCTCTTATTTTAGAAGGAGTTTTTCGCTGTCCATGTTTCATATTTTTTCACTTCTAATGGAAGCTCATTCGTTTTCAACCACTCCACTGCACTACATACAAGTGGAGATGAATTGTCTTCTGTAATGCTTTCTATTGAAACCCATCTCGCTCCTAAAGAATCTTGACCTTCAAATTGTTCCGGTACTACGAATTCACCTTCGCATCTTTCAACACCGTAGAAAACTGCGATATGATGTACATGTGTGTACTCCTGAAATTTTGATGAAAATTGGAAATCAATTGTACCTATTTGTTTTACTACCGTTACATTTAGCCCGGTCTCCTCTTTAATCTCTCTATGAAGTCCAGCTAATAATGCTTCCTCATCTTCTAAACTACCACCAGGTAAATCATACCGACTTCTATATGGACCTTTAATTTTATCTATTACTAATATGTGATTGTTTTCGATACAAATGCCGTACACACCAAACGCACGATGAAAATTAGTAGCATTATTCATGGTTCAATTTCTCCGCTATCACATCATAAAATTTCCGTTCCTCATCAACATTTAAGTAAACACGACTTACTGTTTTAGAAAATCCATATAATAATTGTGCTTCCATTGGCTCTTTGAGTATTATTTCAAATGTTGGAGGTTCCTTTATAAATTCCATCACCGTTGCGTCAAGAACCTCTTTCTCTTTTTTTAAAAGTTCTCCTTTATAAAACGTAATCTTATCAATTTGTGTAAACGGTATAATGATTTTCTTCCCTAATCCAATTTGAATAATTATTTTTTCTTCCGTAACAATAATTGGGTTTTTACGCATTGCTTGTATTTCAGCTAAAAAATAAAACATTGCATATACGTTTAAAATAAGTAACACCCATGCTACTACTGGATTCCATTGATGAAGCAAATAATGAAAACCAATACTTTCTATTAAGGTTGCATGGATAATCATAATATATACACCTATTGCACCAGTCTTTTTGTGATATGAGTATACAGATTCACCTTCCTGTACTGTTGCACGCCACGATAAAAATGCATAATAGATTAACTTACACTCTGTTACAATGATATCTACTAATTTATTTCTTTTCATAGTAGCATCAAACGCTGCATCAATCGCATAAGAAAATGAAGAATATTCTCTTCTATATTCTTTATATCGTTTGATTGTTTCAGGAAGCACTTTAACGATTTTATAGAGAAGGAATAATTCTAGACCTACAAAAGCAATTTCTCCCGCAACTATAATATAAGAAACGTTTGAAAAAGCTTGTAAATAGTCACTTGGAATAATAAATCTCGCAAATATATATCCAGCTATTACGACAGGAAATATATACGTTAGCGAGTATCTTTTTCGAATAATAAAGAAATATGTAATAACCGGAATTACAAACATACAATCTAACAAAGAACCAAGCACTACTTCTTTCGGAGCGGCTGGTACAATCGGAAGGGCATACAATAAATAGTTTGATAACAAGATGAAAGATACGAGTCCAACCCAAATACCTTTTCGCCTTCGCGATAGTGAGTCATTCATACGTTCACTCCTCTATTTAAAAACCTCGTTTAAATGATCTTTATAAAATGTAATGGCACGTTCAAATTCTTTAACTTCGTCTACTTTTATAACCGTTTCAAGTAATAATTTCATCGCGGATTCATAATCGTTAACGTTATATTTTGCTAATGACAAAAATACTTTCATCACGGCATTATCCGGAAACTGCTGCAAACCTGTTTCTAAAACAGTAATTGCTTTGTCATACTCACCTATACAACGATATGTACTGCCAAGACCGATATATGCACCGCAAAGTGACTCCCCATCAAGACCATTTGCAATTGCCTGTTCATAATACGGCACAGCGTCTGTTTCAAGTCCCATTACATCATGTATCCAGGCACATTGAAAAAGCACTTCTGCATCCCGCGTAAAATTGGTTAACCCCATAAGTATCTCTCTAGATTGCGCATATTTCTTTTCATTTCTTAGTTTAATCGCTTGCTTTAATAAATGTTCCATAGAATCCACTCCTCACCAATTATTTTATGTATCCATCTCGAATGGTTAACATTTGTGTAAAAGTAAAATTCCCATAAATTAAAGTTTCGCTTACCTATATATACTATGCGGATTCACTCTTATCCAAATACTTAAAATTATAAAGCAGTAATGTGATTACATAGTACTTCTAACCTTTTGACAATTTCTTTCGCCGTTTCATCTTTCCCATTACATAACTTCCCTTTACCGTCCTGTCCAATTACGTAGTGCACCGCTCCGCGTGAATATAAAGAATGTGGTGAATTTGCAATCATTACATTTGCCTTAGATTCTTTCATTCTATTTTTCGCTCTTTCAAACAATTCTTCTTCATTTACATCACTTTCAAGTTTAAAGCCAACGAGTACGGTTTCTGGATCCCACTCTTTTATTTGCTTTAATACTTTTGGAGCCTTTTGAAAATGAATAATTGGCACTATATTACTTGAAATTTTCCCTTTCATATCAAGAACATTACCATCTTGATCACAAATTTTGTCTACAACCCAATCTGATCCAGCCGCTGCCATAATGACCGCATCGACTTTTTCATGTGTAATTATACTTTTCATTTTATCTTGTAAATCAACAATTCCTTCAAACGGGTGTAATTCTAATTGATTGTTTACATCGTTCGGTTTCTCAGCGAAATAACCGTGTAAATATATAACATGTGCTCCTTTACTTATAAATTCTTCCGCGATTATTCTACCAATTGTTCCTTTTGCCATATTCGTATGACCACGCACTTGGTCCCATTTTTCTAAACAACCACCACTCGTAATTAATACCTTTTTCCCCTTCATTGTAACCATCCCTTACTGATTTTTCTTACGAAACCATTCTGTTCCAAAGTCAACGATATCTCGTTGCTTCATAAGACGGCACGTTGCATTTCCTATTTTTCCATTTGTTACAGTTCCTTTTCGCTCAAACTCTACACCGATTTCTACAAACTTATCAGAATCGTAATCCATATCAACAAACTCTTTCCATACTCTTGCACCATTCTCTATAATTGGTGCCCCTACTTTTATTAACTCACATGCACCAGTACGTACTTCAGATAAATGTACAGACGTATTGGAATCATATCCAACACCAATTAATAATATGTATCCGTCTAAATCGTATATTTTTCTTAATGGAGATTCCTCTCCTAAACTCATTGATAGCGACTGATTCATCGTTATTTCTTCTGCATGTTTTCCCCATGCAGCAAAACTTCCTAATGGATGGTTGCTACGTACTACATTCGGATATGTACGAAAACATTCAACTACTTTTCCCATTGCCCTTGTTGGTGTTATATGTGGCTCAAAAGCCGGGACGTTATCTCGAATAATTTGCCACCATTCTTCAGGTACAGGTGGTCTTGACCAATGTTTCGGATCAGATAAATCCGAAGATTGAGTTGGCATAATAATTGTTCCCTCTTCCGTAATCACTTTCATTAACGCCTCTACTACCGCAACGGCTCCGCCAGATACCCAGCCAATAGAACTGAGCGAAGAATGCACAATAACCGTCCTTCCTTTTTCTAACCCTAATTCTCTTAAATCATTTGTAATTGTTTTGATTGTATTTGGCAATTGTGTACTTGCCACTATGTCATTCATTTTCACGATTGTTCCCCCATTTTTTTAAAACTAATACATACATATATTATCATATTTTTCTTAATTTTTAACTTAATCATTTCTGTCACTAGAAAAAAGGGTATATATTCACATGCATAATAATTAAGTGACTATATATTGATCTCAAATAACAAAAGCAGATAAATAAAAAAACTTTCTTCTCTTTTCTACTATTTGAACTAATTTGCTTAATTGCATACGTTTTTTCAGTATGTAGCAAAATAATAGTGATACGTTAAAACAATACAAACACTATATAAACGAAAGAGCCCATCACAACTGATAAGCTCTTCCGTTTCATTTACCCTTCAATTGTAACCCCTGTAAACATCGATAAGTTTCCCGTTATTTTCTCGCCTACACGTAAAAATAACCCTGCGGCTCTCCCGCTAATACAGTGTGAACCAATTAATAGTTTACCAGTATACGGACCATCCCATGTGTCAATTGTATAGTCAGGCATTTCTATGTATTGCTGATATATTTTCCGTTGTTCAAAGTAATACTCTGTTTTATCTTCAGCTAATAGTTCATCATTTTCGTATATAGATACCCCTCCGCCTTCACGGCCATATAAAGGTTTAGAAACATATGATTCATTTCTTTCTATAAACGGTTTATTTGTAAAATATGTTGGTAAGAAGTAGTTCTGAATGATTTCTCGATCTTCTTTCTCAAAGAAAACTCCTTCTTCGAACAGTTGCCAAATTAATGCGAGTACACTTTTATTTTGCATAAGAAAAGCAGCAGGTGGATTAATAATTTTCACTCTTCCTTGCGCTATATGATCTAAAAACTGGAGTCCAATTCTTTTCCCATTTTTATCGGTATCTGAAACTAAATATTCAATTGGATATAGTCTATATAAATAATGAATTCGTTCACCATTTGGCGTATATATACCATCATCTGCAACAACGATATCTTGTATACCTATATAATCCGTTGGTTGATCTAAACAATAGCTTCTTAAAAATTGAACTGTTTGATGATCTTCATCGTGCCAATCATAACTAGTAAAATATATCGTCTCTATAGGACTGATATTATAGTCATGTTTAATTTGTTCCCACGCCTGCACAATATGCTCTTCTATATGGTTCGGGTGGTTCACATCATGATAACGGCACAACACTTCATTTGCGACTGATGGCTCTAAATAACCTGTTGGTGTATCACAATTTACTTCTATTAACTTTATATCTTCACCATTTACGATAAAGTCAAACCTTGTAAAATATGAAAACAAACCAGTATGTTCCATTCTCGCAATTTCCCACGTTTCAGCAGGAAATCCTAGTGTTTGAAAATCTTCTGTCGTATTGACAATATATTGATACGTTTTATATAACACATACATAACTTCCTCTGTCACTTTTGAAATAGCAGTATAAGTTTTTACTGGCATACGATACATACCTGTTGCCATATATTGATTCCATTCTTCATTTTCTAATAGACTCGGCCATGTAAAACCATTCCGACCAGCCTCTTCCGCAAGTGAAAACCATACTTTCATATACTCTTTCTGCTCTTTTTCTGTATACATGATCCTATTATCCTTTCGTATTATGATCCGGCTGGCGCTTTTGCGTTTCCAATTCCACTTGAACCAGAATTCACTTTCGGCGTTTGAGTCGTAGATGATTTCGGCGTATTTGTATCTGGCGTCACTTTATTTGAAGAATTGGGCTGTTGTTTGTTTAAATCTACTTTATTGGAAGAATTATTGTTGTTACTGTTAGTTCCGCCGTAATACCCTCCACCACCACTGCCACCAGTTCTACTTTGGTCTTTTTCACGATATGGAATAATATTATTTGCATACGGTTTCTTCATTATATTTGGTTTTGCTGTATAATTCATATTTGAAGTTCTGCTTGCTAATAAATATCCTGCTACGAATGGAAGTATCGGTAAATGTGAATTTTCATGATACGATGAAAATGATGGATTCATTTCTTTACATAACTCATCATTTTCTACATTTTCATTAGTAGGCGTTTTATCATTACAATTTAAAGTTTCTTGTTCATTTCCTTGTTTTCCACCATCTGTTTTAACAGCAGTACTTTCTTGTTGAGCAGTATCTTCTTCATAATCGCCACATCCAGTTAATAAAAAAGATGATACCCCTATTGAAGTAGCAATTTTTATAAATTTACTTTTATCCATTCTCATGTGTTATACACCTAATTTCTTTTATCTATATTTTTCCAGATACCTTTATTATATAATGTAAATCTTACTTTTTTCAAACTATACCTTAGATGTACATTTGCATATTTTTATACTATTTTTCCATGTAACAATGAAACCTTTCAATCCCCGGATATTTTTCTCCTAAACTTTTAACTTGAAAACCAATTTTTTTATAAAATTCTACTGCCTCATCATCTGTCTCAGCCTGAAGATACGTCAATTGATGCATTCTTGATACTTCCTTTATCATTTGCAACGCAATTCCTTTATGACGATATTGCGGGACGACTGCTATGTGGCATACTCTCGCTTTATTTGCTCCGATTATTTCAATACCTATACAAGCCTCTTCTTCATATCTGTACAAAGTCCCTTTATTACTCTCATAATATAAAACTGCTTTCTTTAAGCTAATTTCACTTGGCCCGACTGCATACTGTAACACATTTAAAATTGGATTTTTCTCAATTTGTTCCACGCGTTGCAAATTCATTTCTACATCCCTTTCCATGAAAAAAGATTAGCTCTTTCTATAAAGAGCTAATCTCATTACGCCGTTATTTTTTCTTCTTTTTTCACAACGACCGCTACATAACTATGTAGTATCATTCCGACAATAACAAGACTCATTCCGATCCAAGATAAAGATAACGGAATTGGCGCAGATAGTAAGATAAGCTCTCCTACTAGCGCAAATAAAACTTCACCGGACTGTGTTGCTTCTACTGTTGCTAGTTTTTGTGGATCATCTTTTACAAGATCTGTCGCAAAGAAGAATAGTACTGTCGCGATTAAACCAGAACTAACTGCTACAATAAAACATTGGAAAACTTGGCTACTTGACGGTAATCCGCCTGTTGATACTTCATAACCAGATAGTAAAAACCAAAATGGTAAACTTGCTAATGTCATACCGAGAACTCGCTGGAATACGTCTAATTCACCTTTACAAACTTGCATCATTTTTCGATTTCCAAGAGGATACGCAAACGCTGCAATGAGTACAGGAACTACACATAAAACGGTTTCTCGAATTCCTAATGAAGAAGCATGTTCTACTTGCATGAGTACAACACCGCATAAAATAACCCCAGACATAACTAATTCCTTCATTGGAAGTTTTTTATGTAATGGATCTACTGCAAAAAATGGTGTTAACAAAATTCCTGCGACAATCGTAATTTGCCAAGTTGATGCAACAAGCCAACCAGGTCCAAAAGATCCGGCAAAACTAAGTGGTGCATAGAAAAGACCAAATCCAACGATACTCCATACTAACCATTCTTTCGGATTATTTTTCATATATTGAAAGAGTTGCTTTAAGTTCCCTCTATACATGACAATAAGTAAAAGCATCGGAACCATAAAGTAGTACCGTAATGAAGCACTCCAAATCCAGCTTCCACCTTCTAAGTCCATCGCCCGGTTTAAAACGAAGGTAAAGGCAAAGAAAAATGATGCCAATATCCCTACTGCAATAGCTTTCATTATAAAACCCCTTGTTTAGTTTCTTCTTATACTATACAACAAATTAAATATAATTAAAATTCGAAATCTTTATCTCGCATCTATTCTAACTCTATATAGTTTTCTTAACTGACTAATATGAGCTTGATGGTACCGATTATGATCGGCTATATGCCATATTCCCCACCTTATAGTCGCAGTTTCTCCCTTCTCATAAAAAACTTCCCTAGTTAAATCATTTTCTGTTAGTTTCATACACTCCTCATAAAACATATGTTGCACCTCTTCATAATCTTGCATTAATTGTTGTAACGTCTGTTTTTTTAAACTTGGCAGTTCTCCTACTTCATTTAACATAGGTCCGTATTTATTTTCAAGCACGAGTGGAACTGCTTCTCCTTTTAAGCGATACACCCAATGTAAATCAACAACTGCTAAATGTTGAAGTAGTTGCCCGATGCTATTTTCATTATTTTCTGATCCTTTAAAAGACAATTCCTTCTTATCAATACCTTCTACCAACTTTTGCAATCGTTTATATGTATCTGTAACCATCGCATACAAAATTGCCACTTGCGGGTTCATATTTTTTTCTAAATGGAGATCTTTCATACTAAACTCCCTCTATTAAAAGAACAACACCATATGTTCATCATCACTATACACACCATTCATCTTTATAGCTCTCTTTTCAATCCCATAAGTTTTAAAGCCCATTGATTCATACAATTTTTTTGCTGGTTCGTTTGTAGATACAACACCTAAGTTCAATTGTTCTAAGCTCATTTCTCTTGCTCTTTCAATTGCCTTACGTATTAACTCACGTGCAAGACCACTTCTTCGATTGCTTGCATCTACATACATCGCAACGATATGACCTTTATGTTTATACGCCTCTTTCTCTTCTGTTAGTAAAGTAACCACTCCAACTAATTGATTCTTTTCATTAAAAGCACCGAATGTACAGCTAGTAGTAGCTGTTAAATTATTTTCCACTCGCTTAATAGGATTTTCTTGACGAATCGCCTCTTCATAAGTTGTTACAAATGCCTCTGGATTTACTTGTAATGCCTGTAAACGTAACTCCCAATATTGTTTTGCATCTTCTTTCGTAAGTAATCGAATCATATTTCTCCAGCCCCTTTAAGTTAACATAATATTTTTATAAACTACTATTTATAGATTCATATTCTTCTCTTAACATACTATAACGATAACGATGAATGAACTTTCCTTGACGTAATCGATCATTTCTCATTAATCCTTCACAAACAAAATCAGCCTTTTCATAACTCTTTCTAGCTTGAAAATTATCTTCATCTACACGTAGCCAAACTTTTTCTAATTCAAATTCAAAGAATGCTAGGTGTAACATACTATATAGGGCTGCTATTCCATATCCTTTACCCCAGTATTCTTTATTACCAATTGCGATTCCCAGTTCTGCATTTTTATTTGTTTTATCAAAGTTTTTAAGATCTACCCACCCAATATGTATGCCGTTTTCTGTAGTGATAGCTCTTTGTTCATAACCATTTTTTCGATTTATACATGCTTCAATCCACTTTTTCGTATCTTCACGAGTGAACGGTGGATATTGATCCGGTACAACTAAATGATTTGTCACTTCTTTATCTAATGACCATTGATATCGTTCTTCTATATCATCTAGTGTCAGTTCTCTTAATTGAACGATTGGTACATTCATTATGCCATCCCCTTTTTATTTTCCTATAGAAAACCCTTCGAACATTCTTCCTCCATACTGTTCTAGCGTTTTTTCTACAAAAGTAATTAAGTTTCTTTTCTCACCCGTTGTATAAAAATGATCGAACGCCTCTACAAATTGATCTGCGTACTGTTCATCATATTTTCTAAGTACCCTTATAAACCATTTTGAACTTCCAAGCCATTTCCCATTTACTCTTAATATATATTCATGTAATAAATCAGCTAATAAATTTGCGATAAACAATTCTTCTTCTCTTTTTGATGCACCAATAAAATCGTCCAAAGTATCCGTAATAAAATACCGTTTTTGCTTCATCATTTCTTCAGTCCATATAGCTGGCCCTTTATTTAGTAAATCATTTGCTTCTCTTTTTAATTTCTCAACAATTTCATTTTCTCCTTTTAATACAATCCCCTCTGAAACTAATTGTGGTAACGAAGGTCTCCCTCGGTCACAATCCATTTTAAAAAAGGTTTTACACGTTTCAAAATTATGTACAAACACTTCAACAGGCCATCCATTACTATAGAAAGATTCTCTATAACAAGACGGTAAATTTTGATCAACTATAACAATGTCCAGATCAGATGTTTTTGTCGCTTCTCCTCTTACAACGCTTCCTCCCAGTAAAGCTACATCACAATTCGGAAATTGTGATGTAATTATGCGTTGTGCTGCTTCCATTGGTTTCATAACCGTTCCCCTTTTCTTATTTCACTTTCTTTTTTTTAGCTCTTTCTCTCGCCTTTTGTATATACGGTTCTGCTTCTGGTGTTTTGCATGACGTTGCCCCGTGATCAACTTGTACTTTCCCAATTTCACGTGCAATTTCAATCGCTTTTCTCTCTAAGTCTTCATTACGAATTCCTATCGCGATTAAAGCACTATTCATCGCTTCTTTTTTTCTATTTTTTTCATTATGTATATTTGCTTTAATCTCTTCTAGATACGGAGTGAAGAATTCATCATGTAACGTTTTATTTTTAATCGCTATATTTGCTAATAGAGACCATCCTGCTCTTCCAATCCATTCATCATCGGACTTTGTCCATTCTTCCATTCTTTCTATCGCGATTGGCGACGTACAAATAGCCGTCATCAAAACGTCCATTAAACAATAATAATCAACTTCCTGTACCCATTTGTTTAGCTGTTCTGTCGTAACTTTCTTTGGTTCTAAAATCATTGTTGCTAAAGTCATTGCATCCATATTTTTTGTTTTCCATAATGAAATTGCTAAATCATGATCTTTTTTTATCTTCTTTTTTAACAATTTTAAATTGGCAAAACTAACTCCGAATAGTGGCTCTTTCGCTCCGTGGTTTTTATACGTTTTACGATTTTGTCCTGTTCCATATTCCTCTAGTTGCCGCATTACTTCTTCAAGTAACATATGCCCACCTCTTTATCTTTTATGTTGACTTCATATATGCATGTACGATATATTCTACATTACTTTTTGGTTTTCCTATATTTATTTTTTAAAATACGGTATGTGAAATTTTAAAGTTGCTACAGATAACTAAAACAACCACGAAAAGCCTGTACATTTTACATATACAGGTTTTCATTTCATCAATTTCCCAAATTATAAGAAATAGAATATGAAAGAACTTTTATTTATTCGATTTTCTCTATATTTGTTGTAAGCTCTTTACATCTGACCACTCTTCTATAGACACTGCGTCCAGAAAAACTGTAACTACATTAAAATTCGTACCTTTTTCTTTTCCAATTTGTTTAACAGCTAATAAATTCGCTGCCGCAGACGTTCCTATTTTCATACCTGTTTCATTATAAAAACGTGCCATTTCATACAAAAAGAGCTTCTTTATTCAAATGCGTTCATAAGCACAATTCTCCAACTATCTGGATCCTCTATTGTGGTCCCTTTCTCTATCCAATACGGATTTTCTGGTTCTACCTCATGATAGCCCATATTACTTAATCGATTCACTATTTTTTCAATTTCATCTTTATTAGGCATATAAAAAACTAGTAAATTATCTTTTGTCGGCGCCGGACATGGACTTCCATTAACATGCGTTGTAAACTCCAAATGATACTTGGCATCCGGTACTCCAAACATAACTCCATCATATCCTTCATGATTGTGAAATTCTCCTATACGCTTTAATCCTAACCCCGTCTCATAAAAACTTATAACTTCTTCAAATTTATCTGTTGGTCTTGCCATTCTAAATTGAACCCAATTCTTCATGCAAATCTCCTCCTTTTCATTTTCCAAAGCTTTATAGTAATTATTATAAGTTACATATATTTCCTTTCAAATCCCTCATTAGTGTGAGAACTACCTAAGTTGAAAGACCTATTAGTTTATAAATAGTAGGTCTTTAGTATTAAATTCATATAAAAGTAGTTATATAAATATTGAGATGAAATAAATAGTTCTTCCGATAATATCAAATGTTCCCCAGACCAAAATTTAATTTTTTTCTATACCAATATTTTAATAGAAAACAAAAATATTCGAATCAATAATTGGAATGAAAATGAAATGCTACGAAAGTATGATTAGTCCCTTTTCATTTTGATATCGATTCCCCTAAAAACCACCTACATCATTATTAGAAGAACCAAATTTGATTCTTGAAAATTTTCATAATAAACATTAAAATCACCCTGTTTTTTCAAGACTGCAATTGATACAAAATCTTGCATATTTTTGAACAAACTTTTTTGCACTTGTAAAAAAGTTTTTTTGCAATTACCTCCCTATAATTGCTAATATAGTAGAGTAGAACTTTTATAGAGAGAAGGAAAATTATGCACAATGGAATTCGAATGACAACTTTAGTAAAAAGGGCTATGTTGATTTGCGCGGGGGTATTATTTACATACGAAGCGGCTTTAGGATCAGCACATATTGCTCTAGCAAGTACAGAGGATGAAGCAAAATCTGTTCAACTTGTAAGTGAAATTCAATCATCTCTTGCACCGAAAGAAGCTCCAAAACAATATAACGGGCAAGTTAGAAAAGTCGCTTATTTAACATTTGATGATGGTCCTGGAAAATACACAGCCGAGCTTTTAGATATGTTAAAGAGAGAAAATGCAAAAGCAACATTTTTCCTAATTGGTTCAAACGTAAAAGCACTCCCTGATCTTGTAAAACGTGAAGATGCTGAAGGCCACTACGTTGGGATGCACAGTATGACTCATAACTACAAGAAACTTTACACAGAAGGTCATTACGTAGATGAAATGAAGGAAGATCAAGGCTTAATCGCTGGTGTTCTAGGCAAATCACCAGTATTAACTCGTCCATCTTACGGCTCAATGCCAGGATTAAACGAAGCTCTTCGCAACAAAGTTGTCGAAAACGGATTAAAAGTTTGGGATTGGACAATTGACTCTTTAGACTGGACATACAGTAAAATGCCTGTTGATGCTGCATCAGCTAAAATTGTGCAAAACGTTGTAAATGGAGCTAACAAGCCAACAGAAGTTATTCTTATGCATGACATTCATCCACAATCGGTTAAAGCAGTACCTGGAATTATTAAAGGGTTGAAAGAAAAAGGATATGAATTAGAAAGTTATAGTGAGAACGAACACTTCCCATTAAACTTCTGGCATGATAACCGTATGTAATGAAAAAGACTTGATTTCCTCTAGTAGGTTATTGAGTCTTTTTTTATCGCATTGGGTATTACTTCTCGTATATTCAATTGAACTCCCTCCTTCCCTTATATCCATAGAAATTAAGAATCACATTAATTTAACTTAAAAACATGTCATGTTATACTATAGGCTAGTTTAAATGAGTAGGTGTCACATGATAGTATATACAGTTCAAACTGAAGCAGCATGGAAACAATTTAAAAAACTTGGTTATTTAGAAGGAAGTAAAGAAAACATCGATCCCGATTTTATATATTCATACGATTGGATGGTACGTGTAGCTAAAAAAAGATTACTCTACTATGAAGGGAACTATCCTATTTGGGTCTGGGAAGCAAATAATTATCCAGATCGAAATGCTAAAGCCTGGGGTAGAGAAAATTCAAAAATGGTAATTTTAACACTTGATGTGCCGAATGAATGGGTACTATGGAGTGATATTAGTTACTGGTGTTGTGCCATGACTGCTAGCTCTATGTATTTTCATCAAACAAATAAACGAACATTAGAAGACTGGTTTACTTTTATGGATGAAGAGTACAGATTAATATTCGACTTCGACTATTTATTATCTCATCCTGATTGGTATAAAGGTAAAGAGGCTTCATTAGAAAAACAAGGTGTTATCGGCAAAATCCCCCTTTCCTTTGTAAAAAAAGTCAGACGTTTTCGTGCTAAGGGAGATAAATCTATTAATGAAATCAGAAGTGATAACTGGCATAATAGAAAAGAAAATCGTATCAAAAAGATGAATCGAAAATTAAGAAAAAGAAACGACAAGCAAAAAAAATTGCAAAAGCGACTTATACGGAATTAAAACATATATATCAAAATACAGTAAGAAATTATGGATTGAGTATACAAATTCAATCCTATTTTTTATATTATCAACACTTTAGCACATATTACTCTTAAGGAGTGATGTGTATATGGATTTTCTTTCAACCGAATATTTGTCTGCCTTACTTGCCATCATTGTAATTGATTTAGTGTTAGCCGGTGATAATGCCATTGTAATTGGGTTAGCAGCAAGGCGATTACCGAAAGATCAGCAAAAGAAAGTTATTATTTGGGGAACTATCGGGGCAATCGCGATTAGAGCCCTCGCTACTTTAGTTGTCGTTTGGTTATTAAAAATACCGGGGCTACTTCTAATTGGTGGTGTACTCCTTATATGGATCGCTTACAAATTAATTGCTGAAGGTAAAGATCATGATATTAAGGCAGAAGAAGGATTTTGGTCTGCTATTAAAACCATTATTATAGCTGATGCATTAATGGGAATTGATAATGTTCTCGCTGTTGCAGGAGCTGCGCATGGTAATTTTTCTTTAGTAGTCATCGGACTATTAGTATCTATTCCAGTAGTAGTATGGGGCAGTACCTTAATTTTAAAATGGGTGGATAGATTCCCTGTCATCATTACGATTGGAGCAGCTGTTTTAGCTTATACTGCTGCGAAAATGATTGTAGATGAGAAATGGTTCGCTGGATTTTTCGAAAGTAATCCTTTCATAAAATGGGCATTTATCATTATTATCATTGCCGGTGTAGTATTCTTTGGAAAGATGAAACAAAAAACAAAAAACGAAAGATAATTCTATATAATGACAACGTTATATGTACAAACAAAAGCGCTACTCAAATGAGTAGCGCTCTTTAATATTTATTTCGTTTCCCCGTCTTCAGTCGTCTTTACCTTCGTTTTATTTTTATCACGATGGTTATAGTTGTACTTCGAACGATCTACTGGTGTAAAACCTTCCGGTGTGTAGAATCGTAATAAGTCTCCGTTTACGACTTGGTCAGAGTATTTTAGTGATTTTTGAACCATTTGTTCATTTTGTTTTATTTCGTCTGTTAATTCAACAGCGTTACCAGTCACTGTATCATAGTATTTGCCGTTTAGTGCAGTCACTGTTGGACTTACGTAGTTACCGTTACGGAATGGAACGACTTGTTTATGCTCTGGTGATAATAAATCTGATCCGAACTGGACATAATTTTTCGTATCTGTACCTAGTAAGTGTAATAGTGTCGGAAGAACATCAATTTCTCCGCCGTATTGATGTTGTACGCCGCCCTTCACTCCTGGAACACGAATGATTAATGGTACACGTTGCAGTTGTGCATTTTCAAATGAGTTCATTTCTTTACCCATTATTTGTGACATTGCTGCGCCATGATTATCAGAAATACCGTAATGATCACCGTACATAACGATAATTGAGTTATCGTATAAACCAGATTGTTTCAAGTAATCCAAGAATCCTTTTACAGACTCATCTAAATAACGTGCTGTTTGGAAATACGTATCTACGGAAGAGTCACCTGTTTTAGCTGGTTCAATCGTCGCTTCCTCTTTATCAATTGGATAAGGGAAATGGTTTGATAGCGTAATGAACTTCGTATAGAACGGTTGTTTCAATGTTTGTAATAATGGTATAGATTCGTTAAAGAACGGTTTATCTTTTAATCCATAGTTTACTACATCTTTTTCATTCATATCATAGTATGACGCATCAAAGAATTTATTGAAACCAAATGATTTATAAATATCATCACGGTTCCAGAACGTTTTGTAATTACCGTGGAATACAGCTGATGTGTATCCTTGTTGACCTAAAATAGCTGGTGCTGATTGATACGTGTTATGAGCTTTATTTGTAAAAACAGATCCTTGTGGTAATCCAAACATTGAGTTTTCTAACATGAACTCCGCATCAGATGTTTTACCTTGTCCTGTTTGATGGAAGAAGTTATCAAAGTATAACGTATTCGCATCTTTTGTAAATGAGTTTAAGAACGGTGTAACTTCTTGCCCATTTAATTTATAATCAATTAAAAAGTTTTGGAATGATTCTAAATGAATATAAATTACGTTCATTCCTTTTCCTTTACCAAAGTACTCAGGATTTGGACTTGCATATGTTGATGCAAGATAATTTCTAACTTCTGTCATATTATCTCCATCAGCTAACGCTCGTTCTGTTGATGCTTTCGCACTTTGAATGCCATCATAAATCGTATAGTTGTATGCCCCTAAATATTTCACAATATAATTACGGTCAAATGTTCTTGTTAATAATTCAGGACGATCGGATTCTGCAAGACCTAAATTAATGCTGAATAATAAAATACCTGCTACAAATACTAGTGATAATTTATGTTTCGCAACACGAATTGGTTTTGGATTTGCAAATTTTGTTGCAACTAAAACGATTAAAATGATTGTATCTAAGAAATATAGTGGATCATATGCGTGTAGCAATGCAAAAATACTACCACCTAAATCTCCAAAGTTATTCGTTTGTGTTAATGTCGGGAACGTAATAAAGTCACTGAAAAAGCGATAATATACTACGTTTGCGTATAACAGTATAGACATTAACAAATTAATAACAATTAACCAAATGTAAGCACGTTTCCCCTTTGCGAATAATGCGAGCCCTAAAAATAAAACTGCTGAGCTTAACGGGTTGAAAAACAGTAAAAACTTTTGGATTGTGTTGGATATCCCTAAATTAAATTCTGTCACATATGCTGCGTATGTTTTTAACCAGAATAAAATAATGGCAAACACGAAAAATCCAAAGTGATTGCTTAACACTCGCTTACTCTTTAATAGTAATTGTTTCATCTCTCCACCTCTTTTGATCATCCAAGGCTTATTTTTTTATAAGTCTGTCTCTATTCAATTTTTTATCTTCAAATAGATTTTGTTTGTTTAACTAAATGAAGAATATTAGTAATTATAATTTGAAGCTAGTATTTATTCAACTATTTCTTTCTAGACATTTTGACCTTGGTTTCTATTTAATAAAATAAATTTGTAACATTTTCTGTTTTCTCCCAAGTCTCATCCACTAATTATGACTCCACATACTATAAACCTTTATTCACTGCTTCGCAAATAAATATGTCTCCAGTTCTGGAACATTAATGTAATATAATGAAATTCACAATAGATAGCATTTGTTTTTTTCGGTGTATATTAAATCTCTTAATGTATTTCAAGTTTATTCATACTTCAGCCATTCCTCTATATGTAACTTCAAAATGTCTTTCCTTCTCTAAAGTTATTTTTGAATAATTATTCATAATTCATAAAATCAAAGATTATGAAAAACCTCGCTCTCATAAAGAGAGCGAGGTTTTTCATCATTTATTATTGACCTTTGTACATTGCTTCTACTTGTTTTTGAAGTTCTTCATTTTCTAAGAACTCATCGTAAGTAGCCTCTTTATCGATTACACCGTTTGGCGTTACTTCGATAATGCGGTTTGCAATTGTTTGTATGAACTGATGGTCATGAGATGTGAATAACATTGTACCTTTGAATGCGATTAAACCGTTGTTTAATGCAGTGATAGACTCAAGGTCTAAGTGGTTCGTTGGATCGTCAAGTGTGATTACGTTCGCACCACTTAACATCATTTTAGATAACATACAACGAACTTTTTCGCCTCCAGATAATACAGAAACTTTCTTCTTAACTTCTTCACCTGAGAATAACATACGGCCTAAGAAACCACGTAAGAAGCTTTCTGACTCATCTTGTGGAGAGAATTGGCGTAACCAATCAACTAAGTTGGAGTCACTGTTCTCAAAGTATTTAGAGTTATCTCTTGGGAAGTAAGATTGAGATGTTGTA
Source organism: Bacillus sp. RC251 (assembly GCF_044908765.1). NCBI lineage: Bacteria > Bacillati > Bacillota > Bacilli > Caryophanales > Bacillaceae > Bacillus > Bacillus sp. RC251. The sequence goes on from NZ_JBIYDP010000001.1 coordinate 1,914,528, forward strand.
ACGCCCCATTTGAATGAACCGCTATCTGGCTCCATTTCACCCATAAGGATTTTGAATAATGTTGTCATCGCAATATCGTTACGACCGATAAATGCAACTTTATCACCTTTATTTAAAGTGAAGTACACATTATCTAACACTTTTTCACCATCGATTGTTTTAGAAAGACCTTCAACAGTTAATAAGTCATTTCCTATTTCACGCTCAGGTGTAAAGCCAACAAATGGGTAACGACGTGATGATGGTCTAATATCATCTAATGTAATTTTATCTAATAATTTTTTACGAGAAGTTGCTTGTTTCGCTTTAGATGCGTTTGAGCTAAAGCGTGCAATGAAGTTTTGTAACTCTTTTACTTTCTCTTCTTTTTTCTTATTAGCATCTTGTGTTAATTTTAAAGCTAATTGGCTTGACTCATACCAGAAGTCATAGTTACCAACATAAAGTTGAATTTTACCGAAATCAAGATCAGCCATGTGCGTACAAACTTTATTTAAGAAGTGACGGTCATGGGATACAACGATTACTGTATTTTCAAAGTTCATTAAGAAGTTTTCTAACCATTGAATCGCTTTTAAGTCCAAGTGGTTGGTAGGCTCATCTAGTAATAGAATGTCAGGTTTACCGAATAATGCTTGAGCAAGTAATACTTTTACTTTCTCTGCCCCAGTTAATTCTGACAATTTCTTATCATGAACATCTTCACCAATACCTAAACCTTTAAGAAGGATTGCAGCTTCTGATTCTGCTTCCCAACCGTTTAGCTCAGCGAACTCACCTTCAAGTTCAGCAGCACGCATACCATCTTCATCACTAAAGTCTTCTTTCATGTAAATGGCATTTTTCTCTTGCATTACTTTGTAAAGTTGCGTGTGACCCATAATTACTGTTTCTAATACTGGGAACTCTTCATATTCGAAGTGGTTCTGTTTTAATACTGCTAGACGCTCACCTGGCGTAATATGTATATCACCTGTTGATTGTTCAATTTCTCCAGATAAAATCTTTAGAAATGTTGATTTACCCGCACCGTTTGCTCCGATTAAACCGTAGCAGTTACCTGGCGTGAATTTTATGTTAACATCTTCAAATAATTTGCGATCCGCGAAACGCAAACTAACGTTACTTACTGTAATCATTTGTGTCCTCCTACTAATACCGCTTATTTCAGCGTTTTCTCACCGATTGTCTTAAAAAATCGCATATTACGACTCAATTATTGTAGACTATAGCTATTATATAGTAGAAGATGGATGAATAGCAACGGTTGATTGCTATTCATCCCTTTTCTACCTTGAATAAAATGTTTGTTTTTTAACGAAACAATATTATATAGAAGCAAATTTCACAATTTAAAGAGGAGTTATTTTGAACAAAATATTTATAATTGGAATATAATGTTTATCGCTCACTTCCTATACAAATAAATGGCGAAATGAAAGATGAAAAGTTTGCAAAATATAAAGACGTGATGGAAAAGTTTATTAAATAAGAAAAATCCCCTTTTAAAAGGGGATTTTTCTTATTTTCTTTTACTTAATTTCTTCGTATAATTCTTCATTTTACTCGTTAATCCTATTAAAGCAGGTAGTAATATTGGCATCACAATGATAGCTAGTACTAACAGTGCAACACCAACAACAGATGCTACTTGTATAAGCGTCAATACACCTGAAGGGATTAATGCAGCAAATGTTCCGCCTAAAATAAGTGCCGCTGATAATACAACTCCTCCTATGTGACGAGATGCATTTACAATTTTCGTTGCGGGATCCCCTTCTAACTCATTGTATCGCATCATTACAAAAATACTATAATCCACACCTAAAGCGACAATCATAATAAAACTAAAGAATGGCACATTCCAGCTTAATGACTCTACGTTTAATACGTGTGTACTAATTTGTTCACTTATGCCAAGTGATGCAAAATAAGCTAATATTAAAGATCCAATAATAAAGATTGTATTTAAAAATGACCGTGTAATAACGATTAATACAATCGCAATTCCAATTAACATAATTGTAGCTGTACGTAAGAAATCTTGGCCTGTTACTTCTTTTAAATCAACGTTTCTAGTTGTTGTGCCGCCGATTGCTTTTTTCACCGATTTTAATTCTGTACCATTTAACGTACCGTCTATCGTTTTATTAATTTCTTCAATGATTGGCATCGCTTCTTTTGAATACGGATTTACGTCTAAAATGATTGTCATTTTAGCAGTCTTTCTATCATGTGACATGTACGTATTCAATGCTTTTTGGAAATCTTCTCCCTCTAAAATTTCTTTTGGGATATAAAATTTCTCAGAGCTTTTTGATTCATTTAGTTCTCCTAAATATTTTTGAGCATCTCCTAGGCCGTTACTTACCTTTTCAAGCCCTTCTGTACTTTTAGATAATCCTGATTGTAATTGCCCCATCTGTTCTTGCAAGTCTTTCAGCCCGGTTAATAGCTGACCTTGCCCGTCGTTTATTTTTGTTAATCCGGTTTGTAACTCAGATGACTTGTTCGCAATTTGTTTTGAACCTGTAGCACCTTCATTTAATCCATTTTTAAGATCAGCTGCTCCTTTTTGTAACTTAGTAACTCCATCGCTCATGCCTTTTAAGCCGTTATCCACTTTCGATAACGCTTGATTCGCTTCTTTAAATGAACCCATTGCCGCTTTATGTTGCGTTGCTAATTTATTTAATTCATTTGAAAGCTCACCTAATTGCTTTTGAGCCTCTTTAGCGATCCCTATCGTTTGCAGTATGTTCGGATCATTTGCTAATTCTGGTTTCGTTTGAATGAAATTCGTCATTAACATTTCAATTTGTTCATAGCCTTTTTTCGCACCATCAATCGCTTGAGAAATACTTCCGAAGTATTGATCGTAGGAACTTAAACCTTTTTCTAACTGCGAATAACCAGCATGAAGTTGTGAAGTTGCATTAGATAATACACTAATATTTTCATTTACTGAAGTTAACCCACTCTCAATTTGCTGCGCACCTTGTGCTCCGTCATTTATGCCATTTGAAAGTTGATCTAAAGCTGTTCCTAATGCTGTTACACCATTTTTCGCTTCCGTTGTTCCATCAATTAATTTTTGAACGTTTGCAAGACTATTTGAATCTTTACTACCCATTTTATCTTTCGCAGTAGTTAATCCATCATTAATTTCCTTTATACCACCATTGGCATCTCCTAATCCTGTATTTAGTTCTCCCGCTTGTTTATTTATATATAGTTCTTTTATCCTTTCACCGGTTGGACGCGTCGGTGAATATACTTCTGAAACACCTTTCACTTTCAAAATCTTATCAGTTAGTTCGTCTAAAGTTTGAAGCGAACTCGCCTCATCTAACTTGTTATCTGATTGAATGACTAACGTACTTGGTGAAGAAAAACCTGGTGGAAAATGCTCTTCTATTACGTTAATCCCCATTTTCGACTCATATTTATTATCTACTTCAAATAAATCATTGTAATTTAGTGTGTTAGAGTATTTCATTACGAAAGGAATCGATATCACAAATACAATGATTAAAGCGACAAATGGTCTTGCTACTGAGTTTTTCGCAAGAAATCCCCATAATCGACTATCCTCATGACCTTTAAATGTTTTAACTGGATAAAACATTCCTTTTCCTAAAAGCACCATGAAAAATGGATTTAACGTAGTTAATACGAGTAATAATACTGCGACACCAATTGCTACTGCTGAAGTAGATTGATATAATTTAAAACTCGCTAAAGCAAGAGATGCAAAACCGATTAGTACTGCTATCCCGCTATATAAAACGGTTTTCCCTGCTGATTTAAACGTTTCTTTCGTAGCCAAAAATGCATTTTCTTGTTTACTTAATTCTTCTTTAAATCTTGTATATAATAAAATGTTATAGTCTGTTCCAACTCCAAACAGGACAACAACTACAAACACTTGTGTAAAGTTAGAAAACGGAAAATTAAATTGATCTACTAGATGGGCAATAATCCCCATTGAAACTAAATATGATACACCCACTGTAAGAAGAGATACAATTGGAACAATTGGTGAACGAAATACAATGATTAATACAACTAGAATGAAAATGATAGAAATAGCTTCTGTCTTCTTCACTCCCTCTTGAGAGGAAGTAAGAAAATCACCCGCTATTAAATCACTTCCTGTTAAGTACGTTTTTACCCCTTTCGTTTGCACTTTTTTATGAAGCTCATTTGCAACTTTTGATATTTCACCATTTTTTTTATCTACAGAGATTTGCGTTAAAATGGTCGTATTGTCTTTAGATATCAATTGTTTTTCCAAATCTTTATTATCTAAATGTGAAACAACTTCCTTAATTCCTAATTGCTCTTTTTCATTTTGTAAAGCATGGATTGTTTTTACGATTTCCTCTTTTTGCTCAGTTGTTAAAGCTGTTTTACTTCCACTATTAAAAACAGCTATAATTTCATACTTTTCAGTCCCGCCTTTATCCATCTCTTTTATCATCTTGTCAGCAATACTACTTTGTTCTGTATTAGGAATCGTAATGTGCCCTTTTTCTTTCACTAATTTATCCATATTAGGCATCGTTATGATCATTGTAATAGTAATAACTATCCATAATAGAAAAGATAAACTTCTCCAATTTTTCAGCTTACTCATTTTAATCATCTCCCGTTTTGAAAATTTAAAGGGAATGAATATTCATTCCTATCCTTTTATAAATACTTTTTCGGAATGAACGTTCATTCCTATCATTCTATTACATTATTTTTTAAATTCTATTAAACTACCTTTTCAGGAATGAATGTTCATTCCTATTGTTACACAAGTATCCTCTCCTACTCTCATGTTTTAAATATATTCAGGAATGAATATTCATTCCTATACTTATTAGCTATAGAATCAAATGATTCTAATAGCGTTCCAAGAACTTTCTTCCAATTCTTTTACTAATTCTTTTGAGTATTCTAATTGCCCTGTTGCAATTACCTTCGTTAGTTTTTCTAGCGGTTGATATACAATAATAATTAAAGCAACTGGAGGCAATGGACGTAGAAAACCTTTTGCGATTCCTTCTTCAATAATATTCATAAAGAAGCCTATAAAATCGTCAAATATTTTCTTACTCTGTTCGTCAAGAAAATAACTATCGCAGTGAGAATTTGTAAATAAAAAAGCGTCCACATTGTTTCTCGCAAATTCAAATAAACGGTTGTACGTATGACTAAACTGTTCACGGATATTTGCTTCAACAGGAAAATCCGTTTTTATCATTTCAGAAAGCTCTAACATACTTTTTGAAAATAATGAGTTAACAAGCGCCTCTTTATTTTCAAAGTAGCGATAAATAGTACCCGCACCGACCTTTGCTTTTTCAGCAATCATTGGAATTGTCGTACCATCGTAACCACGCTCTGCGAAAAGTTGCATCGCAGCATCAAAAATATCCTCTTGTTTGTTTTTAGCCATTTTTTTCCACCTCTATTTTCAGGAATGAAAATTCATTCCGTTTTTAATTATAAATTACAGGGAATAAAAGTCAAGTGCGTGACAAAGTATGGTTGCGTTTTAGTGAAAAAATTATATCAACGATTATTAGAATATATCAGCGATTCTCAGGATATATCGGCGCATCTCCAATTATATCAGCGATTTTCAAAATATATCGACTTACCGACAAAAACCGACAACCAAAGAGAAAGCTGTCCCAAAATTTGATTTTGGACAGCCCTATTTTTTAAAAGAAATCATAAATAAATGCTTCTCGTACCGGAACTATATCCTCAAACGCTCGTATTTCCTCTTCACTTCCGCTAATGAATTCTAATTCCTTCAGTTGTAACGGACGTTTATAGCCAAACATTATTGTAGATAATGCGTTTATATCTAGCTTAATTCCTTTATCTATTGTTTCCTCTTTCATAATTGTTATTTCATGATTTGCAAGCCTCACCGATACGTTATTCCACGGTGCAAATGAATCGGTAATATGTAAAATTAGTTCTTGCTGTGCATTGTTCCAATTCAACTCATATTTTTTTAAGAACTGCTCCACATCTACAATTCTGCCCATAAAATATGGCTTTATTTCTGCTTTCACGCGTGGCTCTTTTAGTGTATATAATAACGGTTCATTTTCACTTACTGTCATTTCAAGTTCTTTAATCATAGAATCATGCTGGCAAATAAAGTTCCACAGACCATTTCGCGCTTCATTATGCAGTGGAACAAATTCCTCTACTGTCATTTTGTTTTTTTCAATTTTATATAACATATAGCCAGCTGCCGTTTTATTTTTATCGGAATAAATCGCTAATGTTAAATCATCATAAACAGCTTGTAACCACCATTTTTCATCGCGAACTAGCATACCGGAAAAACGTTCTGCAAATGTTTCATAAATCATTTCGACCTCTTCTGGGTGATTTTCTTTATTGAAACGTTTTACAGTACCATTTACTTGTTTTTTCATAACTAAATCACTCTTTGTCATATGACATACAAAGAGATTCGCACAAAGTTCCCAGCCGTATTTACGGTAAAATGAAACAGCAAATGGATGTAGCATTGATACTGTATATCCGTCATTTTTCATCGTTTGAAGTGAGTGTTGAAGCAATTCTTTTACATACCCGCTTCTTCTATACTCTGGATACGTCGCTACCCCTGCAACGCCTCCCATTTTAAATTTTTCTTTGCCTATGTATATATGAAACGGAATAAGATGCAGTTTTGCTGCTAAATCTTTCCCTTCCATAATACCGTATATTTCATGACTTTCTTTCATCTTTGTAAGTTGTTGTTGCAATCTTTCCTCATCAACTTTATATTGAAAAGCGTATTCCGATAAGCGTAATGCTTCGCTAAATCTATCTTCTTTTAATCGTATAACGTTCATATATTTCTCCTCCATTCCTTGTTTGAATTGTACCATAATTCTCAATATTCCAGTGCGGTGAATGAAATTATATGAACTTAACGACACGAATTCAATATAAAAAGCAGATACATCCCGTATCTGCTTTTTATCATTTTATTTGGCTAACTTTTGAAGTTCTTCGAAGAATGTAGGATATGATACGCCTACTGCTTCTGCGTCTTCAATTGTTGTTTTTCCTTCTGCTAGACAGCCGGCAATTGCAAGCATCATTCCGATGCGGTGATCACCGTAACTATTTACTGTATTGCCTTTTAATGCTGATTTCCCGTAAATAATCATCCCGTCATCAGTTGCTTCTATGCGCGCTCCTAGTTTCGTTAACTCCGCAACGACTGTATCGATACGGTTCGTTTCTTTTACTTTTAATTCGTGAGCATCTTTAATTACTGTAATTCCTTCTGCTTGCGTTGCCGCTAAGGCGATAACAGGAATTTCATCGATTAATCTTGGAATAATATCTCCGCCAATTTCAATTCCTTTTAATGAAGATGTTTCGATCGTAACGTTTGCTGCTGGTTCTGATGATCCTTCGTTAATTGGCTCTACAGTGAACGTAGCACCCATTTTCTCTAAAATATCAATAATACCTGTACGAGTTGGGTTCATCCCTACATTTTGTAATACTAGTTTACTATTTGGAATAATTGCGCCTGCTACTAAGAAAAATGCTGCTGATGATACGTCACCTGGTACTTGAACGTCTGTCGCTGTTAACTTCTGTCCACCTGCAAGTTTCACTGTTTTTCCCTCGCGAGTTACGTTAACACCAAATGCTTCAAGCATTCTTTCCGTATGATCACGTGAAATATGTGGTTCTGTAACAGCTGTTACACCTTCTGCACGAAGACCTGCAAGTAAAATAGCTGACTTTACTTGCGCACTCGCTACAGGTGAAGTGTATTCAATTGCTTTTAAATCTCCACCACGTATTGTTAACGGTGTAAACGTCCCTTCTTCACGGCCATCAATGTTTGCACCCATTTGTTTTAATGGATTTGTAACACGTTTCATCGGTCTTTTTGCGATAGATGCATCACCTTGTACGCAAGAGAAAAATGGTGTATTTGCCAAAATTCCAGACATTAAACGTATTGTTGTACCAGAATTACCAACATCTAATACAGCTTTCGGTTCTTGTAAGCCTTCTAATCCTTTACCAACTACAGTGACTTCATCACCGTTTTGCACGATTTCTACTCCCATTTCTTTAAAGCAAGAAATTGTACTTAAACAGTCTGCACCGGGCAAGAAACCTTTAATTGTTGTTTTTCCTTCTGCAATTGCGCCGAACATGACAGCGCGGTGTGAAATGGATTTATCTCCTGGAATTGTAATAATACCATTTAATCCGTTATTAACAGGTTCTATTGTTCTTTCCTTCATGTTTTCACCTTCTCATTTAAATTGTTTCATAAGTTTGGTATTTTTCTTCTCTAAGCGCTAGCTTTGCTTTCATACGATCTTCTTCTCTTTGGAAGCTAATACGTAATACCCCAAGCAACCCTTCACGTGCTTCTAATATTTGCAAGTTCGTAATACTAATTTCTTCACGTGCCAAAATACTCGTAATATGAGCCAATGCCCCTACTTTATCTAAAACATCGACGTATAAGTCGTGATAGGCAGGAATTGCCCCTCTCTTTCGTACTGGTAAAGAGTCACGGTATTCTTTCGCGTCTGCAAAATAGTTTTGGATCTCGCCTGCATCTCCGGTAGAAACTGTATCATATAAATCTTCCATTTCAGAGATCCACTCTTTTAATAATACCATTAAATGCTCGCGATTTTGCTTAACAATATCACTCCACATTTTTGGGCTACTGGATGCGATACGTGTAATGTCTTTAAACCCTCCGGCAGCTAGTTGATGAATGAGTGGATTATCTCCTGCATGTTTCTCCACTTGCTTTACTAATCCAGCTGCGATAAGATGCGGAAAATGACTAACGATCCCTGTTACATAATCATGTTCCTCTGTATTTAGAACGAGAAAATGAGATCCTGTTCCTTGTAACCAACACTTCAGTTCTTCCACATGTTCATTTGGCACATGATTCATCGGCGTTAAAATATAAAATGCATTTTCAAATAAATGTGCTTTTGCACTTTCAACTCCCGTTTTATGAGAACCTGCCATCGGATGTCCACCAATGAAAGATACTTCCTTTGAAAATAAAGCTTCCGCTTCATTCATGATCGTCCCTTTTGTACTACCAACATCTGTTACAATAACATCTTCTCGTAAATGAAATGACGCTAATTTGTGTAATAACTTCTTCGTTTCTTCAACTGGAGAAGCAAACACAATTAAATGCGCCTCTTCACATGCATGCTGTAAATCTACTGCTACTTCATCTACTACATGTAATTCTTTTGCACGCTCTACTTGTTCTTGAAATATATCATAACCTGTTATCGTTACATCGTGCTCTTTCTTAATTGCTAATGCGAGAGAGCCTCCGATTAAACCAGTTCCAATTAAAACTACATTTTTACGCATTTTCCTCATCTCGAGACTTTCTTTTTTTATTTTGAAAGTGTTGTTTTAACACTAAAATCACTCCTTCATTTTGCTCCCTTGTTCCGACTGTAATACGGACACCATTTGGGAACGGACGAATAATAAATCCTGCGTGTGCACAAGCTTCATAAATCTCCCCAGCATTCTCAACTGGCAAGAAGATGAAATTTGTTTGCGATGGATAAAACGGAATTTCATTTTTCTTACAAAAGCTTTCGTATTGTTGTAATCCCTCTGTATTCACACGAACTATTTCCTCAATAAACTCGTCATCACTAAAAGCAATCGTCGCTGCTTTTTGCGCTAATGAAGATACGTTAAATGGCAAACGTACGACATTTAATTTCTCGATTAGCTCTTCCTGTCCAATTGCATATCCAACGCGGAAAGAAGCTAATCCGTACGCTTTAGAAAATGTTCTAAGTACAAGAATGTTTTTATGTTTTTCTAAAAGCGGTAATGTCTCTGGGAAATCCTTTGCTGTTACGTATTCATAGTACGCTTCATCAATGACAATTAACGTATTTTCACTAATACCTTCTATAAATTGAGTCAATTTTCGATCATTCACATATGTGCCTGTCGGGTTGTTCGGATTACAAATCCATACGATTTTCGTCTTATTATTTATTGCTGACGAAATTTCGTCTAAATCGTATACACCGTTATTTAAAGGGATTTCTTTCACTTCACAACCTTCAATAATTGCATGATGACGGTACTGCGGGAATGTTGCACCAGCCGTTACGATGTTATCTCCTGCTTTAAGTACTGCACGGCTTATTATTTGAATGACTTCATCTAAACCACTACCGCAAAGTATTTGTTCCATTTGAACATGTAACTTATTTGCAATTGTTTGACGGAGTGCTGTAGCACCTCCGTCAGGATATAAAGCATGTTCCAACCACGATTTTTGCAACTCATCTAAAACACGTGGTGAGCAGCCGAATGGATTTTCATTTGATGCTAATTTGACAAATGAATGATCTCCGTACACTTCTTTCATTTGTTCAGGTGATTTACCTGGTTTATATGGTTGTAATGATGATAGTTGATCTTTTACTTGCATGTTAAAACCACCTTTTTATTAAAATTCTTTTGCGTATTTATTATGTTGCGTAATGTTTTGCTGAATTAAATCCATACGATCTTTTCCGAATTGTTCGACTAGTGCATGTGCAAGTTCCCATGCTACAACAGATTCAGCTACTACACCTGCTGCTGGTACTGCACAACTATCAGATCTTTCAATACTCGCTTGGAATGCTTCTTTCGTATCAATGTCAACACTTGCTAACGGTTTATATAATGTAGGTATTGGCTTCATAACACCTCTTACGACAATTGGCATTCCTGTTGTCATACCGCCTTCTAAACCGCCGGCATTATTCGTTTTTCTCGTGTATCCATTTTCTTCATCCCATAATATTTCATCGTGTACTTTACTTCCTGGCTGTCTTGCTGCTTCAAAACCAACGCCAATTTCAGCACCTTTAAATGCATTAATACTCATAATTGCACCAGCAAGTTTTGCATCTAATTTACGATCGTAATGAACGTAACTACCAACGCCAATTGGCATACCTTCTGCAATGACTTCAACAATACCGCCGATTGAATCCCCACTACTTTTAGCGTTATCTATTGCATCCATCATCACTTGTTCTACTTCTTTATCTAAACATCGAACTGGTGAATTTTCAGTAATCGTTTGAATTTCTTCTATTGGTAAGTTTGAAATTCGTTTCGCTTGTACCCCACCAATTTCAAGAACATGCCCTGCAATTTCTACGCCTAATTCTTTCAAAATTTGTTTCGCAACTGCACCAGCAGCTACACGAACTGTCGTTTCTCTTGCAGATGAGCGCTCTAATACGTTTCTTATATCACGATGTCCATATTTAATTGCACCGTTTAAATCTGCATGTCCTGGACGTGGTTTTGTAATTGTACGTTTCATATCTTTACTTTCTTTTTCCGAAATTGGCTCTGCACCCATTACTTTCGTCCAATGTTTGAAATCATCATTTTTAACGATTAACGTTATTGGTGAGCCAAGTGTCATCCCATGACGAACACCACTTACAATTTCAACTGTATCAGTTTCTATTTGCATGCGTCTTCCGCGTCCGTGCCCTTTTTGTCTTCTTAATAATTCTTTATTAATATGTTCCGATGTTAATGTTAAACCTGCTGGTACACCTTCTAAAATAACTGTTAACTGTGGTCCATGTGATTCTCCAGCTGTAATGTATCTCATTTCTCTTGCCCCTTTACTATTTTTTTGTACAAAAAAGTCCCTACTGAGCGCTCAGTAGGGACGATGTTTATCGCGGTACCACCCTAGTTGTAGACAACTATCGTCTACCTCTCTTCTTCTGTAACGATCGTTTGACCGTCTTTCCCTCCAAAAGTTGGCGGAAAAGATGCTCCAAGGTTGTAATTCATGCTTACCTTTGTACTGATTCACACCGACCATCAGCTCTCTTTAACAGTGAGATAAGCACTACTGTTTCCTTTTCAGCGCATATATGATATGGAATTAAGATAATTTATTTTTGAAACCTTTTAACTCATCCATGAATCTATGGAATTCTGGAATATCCATTTGTTGTGCAGAATCTGATAATGCAACCGCTGGGTCTGGGTGTACTTCAGCCATTACTGCATCTGCGCCAATTGCAAGTGCTGCTTTCGCTGTTGGTAATAATAAATCTCTGCGTCCAGTTGAATGCGTTACGTCAACGATTACTGGTAAATGTGTTTCTTTCTTTAAAATCGGTACTGCTGAAATGTCTAATGTGTTACGTGTCGCTCTTTCGTATGTGCGGATACCACGCTCACATAGAATAATTTGGTCGTTACCTTGTGCAATGATGTACTCAGCTGCGTTAATGAACTCATCAATTGTTGCTGCTAATCCACGTTTTAATAATACTGGCTTGTTAACTTTACCTACAGCTCGTAATAAATCGAAGTTTTGCATGTTACGTGCACCAACTTGAATTACATCAACGTAGTCTAATGCCATTTCAACATCGTTCGGATTTAAGATTTCACTAATGATCGCTAAGTCGAACTCATCTGCTACTTGGCGTAAAATTTGTAATCCTTCTACTCCCAAACCTTGGAAGTCGTATGGAGATGTTCTTGGTTTGAAAGCACCACCGCGCATTAATTTTAGACCTTGGTCTTTCATCGCTTGCCCTACTTGGCGAACTTGCTCTAAGCTTTCTACCGCACAAGGTCCCATGATGAACGTTTGTGTTCCGTTTCCAATCAATTCACCTTTCACATTAACGATTGTATTTTCTTGTTTCTTTTTACGTGATACTAGTAATGCTTTACGGTTATCATCTTCTTGTAATTCTAAGCTAGCTTTGAAGATTGTTTTGAAAATGTGTTGAACTGTTGACGTTTCGAATGGTCCTTCGTTATGCTCTGCGATCATATCAAGTACTTCACGCTCACGTACTGGATCAAAACGTTTCGTACCCTGTACTTGCTTTTGCTCCCCAATTTTTTGAACGATTTCACCACGTTTGTTTAAAAGGTGTAATAGTTGTAAGTTAATTTCATCTACCTGTTTACGTAATTGATCTAATTCATGATTTGCCATTTGGAAATCCTCCTCTAATGTTTTAAAAGTATAGTAAGAGAATGAAAAATTCTCTATTTTCTGAACTGATAAATTATACAAAATTTAAGTGGAATCGATACCTCTTCTTATTTTAAACGAATACTTTCTATAAGGACACTCTCAACTCAATCAAAACCCACTTTTTTGTACAAAAAATCCCTACTGATCCAATCAGTAGGGACGATATTTATCGCGGTACCACCCTAGTTGTAGACTTATTTCGTCTACCTCTCTTCATTTTTAACGATCATCTGACCGTCTTTCCCTTCATAAAGACAATACTATCTTTACTACGAAAAAGATGCTCTAGGACTGTAATTCGCTCTTGTTTTTGTACTGGTTCGCACCAACCACCAGCTCTCTGTTACAGGGAAACAACAACTACTGCTTTTCCTTTCAACGCATATATATTTAATTTTCAAGTTAGACCACTAAAATACAAAAAGTCCCTACTGAATAAATCAGTAGGGACGATATTTATCGCGGTACCACCCTAGTTGTAGACTAACTTTCCGTCTACCTCTCTTCACTGTTAACGATCAATTGACCGCTTTTTCTTCATAAAGACAATACTATCTTTACTACGAAAAAGATGCTCCAAGACTGTAATTCATGATTATCCCTGTACTGGTTCACACCAACCACCAGCTCTCTGTTACAGTAAGACTAACCACTACTGTGATCTCTTCATTGCACTTTGTTTATTCAAATGTTTTTGAAATTGAATAAGTATGATTCGTATTATAGAACGCTTTTCAAAACACTGTCAACAACTTTTTATATTTTTTTTGAAATTCCACTTCCACCCTACATTTCTTCTTGTAAATTCTCCATAACAATTCCGATGCGAATTATCTCATTATCTATTGCATTTAATACATATTTTTCTACTCCATACTGGATTAATATTTCTTTTATTTGAATGATTTCAGTTTCAAGTAAATCGGCTTCTTGAAGCGTTTGTAGTAAAGTGAAAAATACATTTGCATACAATTCTTTATACATTTTTATACTCTCTGTCTTTTCAAGTATTTCATTAAACAACTGTTTTAACTCCGTTTGATTCCCTTTTCCAACCAAACCTGAAAATGTTTTCATTATAGATAATCCTCTTTCTACTATTTCATCCATAAATAAAATAATACGCAAAAGCATTACATATTCTCTAGCTGTGATTTCACCCATTTTCGGTCGCTCTCGCAAAAATACACTGAGCCAAGATGCCCAAAATTTTTGTTGTTCTTTTGCACTTAACGTTTTGACGTAATAGCATAAAAACTGCATAAATTTAATTTTATTTTCTTCATTTTCTTGTATAAGTAACGGGTATAACCAATCTGTTTTTTGTTCCCAATATAGTACACATTTAATAAATACAAAACTGAGCCATTTCAAGAAAGCTTCCCTCGTATGCGGATGTAATACTTCCAAATGTTCTACCGCATACTTAATAAATCGTTTCATTTCTGTAAATAAAGGTAAATTGATTTGCGTGTAACATAAACCTGCCCATGCATATTTCGTAATCTCATTTTCTTTCTTTAAATCTAAGCATGGCAACAAATATTTTCGGCACCATTGCTTCTCAATATGATAAAGAAATGTAACATCTGCTACTAAACGAGCTAACATAAAATTTGTCCGTACTTTACTAACTCTTACTTGTTCTTCAAATAAAAATAAATATTCATATACATTACGATCGTATAAATGATCATATGATAACAGTTTTAATAATACAGCTGTCATTTTCCCAACAGGATGCTGAATCGATTCATTGTAAAAGTCTTGTTTTCCAAGCTTAAAATCTGTATCACTTTTCATTACTTGAGGGAATACCGAAAAAGCAAAACGTTTCACACTGCGTATACTATTTTCCTCTAACTCTTCTAATCGATTACTAATCTCATATAGAAAGCTACTAATTAACCAATGAAAAGCAGTATTTCTAACAAATTTCTGTAATAGCGGAATTACTTTTTGGATTTGTTCATTTGTCAATCCTCGGTTATTTCGCCACTCTCTAATACAAACAAACCATACTTCATTACTTATTTCGTGCATACCAACTAATTGATAGGCAAATGAAATACTCCATTCTGTATTCAACTTACATGCTTTCGATAACATCTCTAAAAAATGGCGTTGTTCAAAAACACCATCTTGAGAAAATTGACGAACTTGCTTCATAATTTCATCGTCTTTCAACTGCAATAATCCATCAGCAGTTACATTACAAGTAATACTTTGATCTGCCGTCTCTTTCTTTTGTACACTATATCGATCAGAATGAAAGTGAGGATGTTTTTGCTTCATTAACTCATAACCTTTTGCTGTAGATGGACTATTCGAATCACAAGTGAATAATAAATCTAAAACTAGACAAGCATCAAATGCTCTCTCCTCTGCAAGGTCCTTCAATACAATTTGAATAACCTCTTCCTTTGTTTTTTCTAAAGAGTGTGCGAAATGATTTTTTATAAGTTGAAAAACTTCGTGTTTATACGTGATATCTAAAAGAAGTCCTTCCTGTAACAACCATTTCATTTTGGCATCGGCGCTAACGAATATATTTTTATTCATCGCATCAATTGCAATTCGGTTCTGAAGCATGCTGTTTGCTTCTATCATTTCTGTAATATAATAATTTGCTTTTTTTTCATTATTTTCACACAAATAGGCTAAACACTCTTTTACAATTTGAATTAAAAATGCAAGATCATTTTGCTGAAACTCTTTTTCAACATTTTCCTTATCCTTTTTTTTCAGTGCCGTTTGTCGTAGTGATAACATTCGCATCTTCTCTATTCCCATCATCATAATTGGTACGGCGTAATAGGAAATATGGGGTTTCATCTTCTCATTCCAAATTTGCTCCACATAAGAAAATGTAGACACTGGTAAACGACTCGATTCCTCAAGTTCTATTGATTCTTGCGTATCATTTCCCCATTTTCTTTCCCGCTTCAATTTCAGTTTTCCGTCCAAAATAAACGTTAGTAATAATAAAGCAATTTCTTTATGCTCAGGAAAAGAACATTTTTGCAGTAAGCAAGAAATTTTTTCAATAGATCTACTATCTTTTTCAGCTGTTTCTAATAAAAGAAGTGTCCATCTTGCAAACAACAACGGGTCCATTTTAATTTTCGTTTCGTTTAAGTAGCTACAAATTGTTCTCCATAATAACGGAGATATTTTAGAATGATTTTTAAAAATTAATTGAAATAATTCTTTTTGATGACTAAAAAGAAATTGTTCCACCAACCATTCTGCAAGTAATTCATCTACCTCATTATCGTTTGATGTAACTAAAAATAAATTTTGTAATTTCCCTTCTGCTTCAAGCCATTCCACCCATTCATAATCGTGAGCAAATTCAACAAAGTAGCGGACTGTTTCAATTTTTTTTATGGATTGTTTTATGTATGATAATTGTTCCTGCTCTACTGACGGTGGAACTGTTACTATGTCACGAATTCGCATTCGTTTTGTAATATAATTATCTCCCATTAATTCTGCCCATCGCTTCACTGCTTTAACAAGAGATTGATGATTATTACCTTTATTCGGGTATACAATCGGCCGTATTCCTAAATGCTCCCAATGGTACGTATTTTCCCCTTGTGCAACAAATGCATAACGCCTTGTACTTGGCGGTAAACCAGTAGCCAAATATTTCATTACTGGGTCATTATGGCTATATCCAACGAATAAAACAGTATAATTTGAGAATAAATCAACTAAAAACCTTCTTGCCCAGCCTTCGGTCAAGTAAGCCCTTCCAAAATCACCATCTGTTAAAATTAAAGCTTCTTTCTCTTGTTCTATATTGCCATGTATGTAAGCGAGTCCTTTAAACGCTCTACCTGTAGGTAACGCAGGTGCGTAATATACGTTTAGTTCTCTATTCATTTCTTTCATCGCAGTTGTAAAATGCCGATCAAAATTTGTCGTGACAATGCGGACTTCCGTATCTAAAGGAAACAACCTCGGAATCGCATAATGAAGCGGATTCGGCTTTGATTTTTCAATATGAACTAAATCTCTTGCAACTTGATGTATATCTTTTGTTTTCGCAATTTTACCAAGATAATAATCATGAGGTTCTGTTATTTCACGCGTTTCTACATATAACGTTTTCGCAATCTCATCAACTAGATCATCAAAATTCGGTAAGTTTGATTTCCCTTTCATAGAAACTCCCGCTCCAACAAATAGTACTAACTTTCCTTGTTCAAGATGATCAATTAACTCCTCTGGAATTTCTACTTCTGAAGTAATCCACATCATGGATTCCCCCTTACCTAAAAATGTCATATACTCTCATTTTACTATAACATTTTTTCTTTGTTTTTTTAATATTTAGACAAAATTCGAACGTGAAAAAGTTTTATGTAAATATATTTGTTACAATGTATGAACTCCTAAATTTATTGTAAAACTATGTATAAATCGGAGGTGTAAATATTGAATGGTTTTACTGTAGTTCTTATCAAATTTATATCATGCATTATCGCATTTAGTATTGGACTCGCTTTATTTTTCCCTGCAACGTTCGTTCAAATTATTTCATTTAGTCTCTTTGTTACAATCGTATCCTATATGTTCGTCGATAAAATCATATTAAACCGAATAGGCAATACCGGTGCCATTATGTCGGATTTCTTACTAACGTATTTAAGCGTATGGATTTTCGGTAATATTTTATTAGACAATTACATGCAAATTGCATGGGGTAGTTTCCTTTCCGCTACTGTCTTTACATTATCTGAAGTAATCGTTCATCGCTTTTCTAACTCACACACAAGGCACAACAATGATAACATTCATATTAATCGCCGCTTTGCATATGGTACGGAATTTGCTGAAGAGCAGAATATATTGGATAAAGATAAGAAGAAATAACATTTTGATGCAGGGGCGCCCTTTTTAATTATGTGGTGCTCCTTTTTCTATACTCTAAATTCGGTACATGAAATTATCAAAGCGCTTATTTATATACTGAGGCAACATGTATTACTTTTGCTTTAAATTATAATCACATTCTTCAGCAATTGGATCCTAACTTCGTTTGCCATTTCCATAATAATGTACGGTTTTCCCTTTTCCCATCTATATACTTTGGAAATGAGATTATATTTTTCTCCATGAAAATATCCCCTTCAAGTATAGTGTAACATTCCACATTGAAAATGTAGTTTTTCACACTATCTCCTTTAAGGGGATAATCAACCTTTATTATTTATTAACTCGTGCTGCTTTTTCTCGGTTTAAAACAAAACCATTTCGATTTTTAAGATGCATCTTCAAACTGACTATTGTATAAATCCGCATAAAATCCTTTTTCAGCAATTAACTCTTCGTGATTACCACTTTCAATAATATCTCCGTCTTTCATAACCAAAATCAAATCGGCATTTCTAATTGTTGAAAGTCTGTGTGCAATAACAAATGATGTTTTACCCACCATCAATTTATCCATCGCTTCTTGAATAAGCGCTTCAGTACGAGTGTCAACGGAACTAGTAGCCTCATCTAAAATAAGTAACGGTGCTTTTTTTACCATGGCCCTTGCAATAGTAAGCAGCTGTTTTTGCCCTACAGATAAGCTCGCTTTATCATTTAAAGCTGTATCGTAACCTTTAGGCAAAGTTCTAATAAAATGGTCCAAACCTACTGCCTTACAAGCCGCAACTACTTCTTCATCAGTTACTTCTACTTTGTTATAAATTATATTTTCCTTAATCGTACCTTCAAATAACCAAGTATCTTGCAACACCATACAAAATAGATCATGAACATTTTTACGAGTAATCGAATTAGTCGGTACATCCTCAATTTTTATTTCACCGCTATCAACTTCATAGAAACGCATAAGGAGGTTAACAAGCGTTGTTTTCCCTGCACCGGTAGGTCCAACAATTGCAACTTTTTGGCCGGCTTTGATATGAGCAGAGAAATCTTTAATAATAAGCTTCTCTTTCGTATATCCAAACTTAACATTTTTAAATTCCACATTACCTTTGACATCATTGGCATTTAATATAGTTTCTTTGTCACTTTCGTCTTCAAGCTCATCTTCGTCTAAAAATTCAAATACACGTTCGCTTGCTGCAGCAGTTGACTGCAAACTTGTTGCTGCCTGTGCTAACTGAGACAATGGCTGTGTAAATAAACGAATATAAACCATAAATGAAACGATAACACCAAATGTAATGGTACCTTTCATCGCTAGTGTAGCACCTACTACACAAACAACAACATATCCCAAATTTCCAATA
Source organism: Bacillus sp. RC251 (assembly GCF_044908765.1). Classification (NCBI taxonomy): domain Bacteria; kingdom Bacillati; phylum Bacillota; class Bacilli; order Caryophanales; family Bacillaceae; genus Bacillus; species Bacillus sp. RC251. Next base: position 1,933,893 of record NZ_JBIYDP010000001.1, read on the forward strand.
AAGATCATAAGGGGCATCATCATCCCTGACATAAACTGTGATCTCCACGCACTTTTAAACAAGCTTTCATTGATTTTATTAAATTGTTGCTTCGCTTCTTTATCGCCGTTATAAACCTTCACTATATCATGCCCTGAGTAAATTTCTTCAATATGCCCATTCATTCTACCAAGGTCTTTCTGCTGGCGTATGAAATATTTTTGTGATTTGGATATGATGAAAATCATTAATACAAATCCAACTGCCGTTGCAGCAATAGCCGAAAGTGTCATCGTAACATTAATTGAGAACATCATAATTAAAGACCCTAGGAACATAACGACCGCTGTCACTAACGAACCAACACTTTGATTTAAAGTCTGACCAATCATATCTACATCGTTTGTGACACGACTTAATACATCTCCATAGGTCGTAGAGTCAAAATATTTTAATGGTAATTTATCGATTTTGTCAGCAATATCCGTACGTAATCGTTTGGATACTCGCTGAGTAATAGTGGCCATAATAAACGACTGAATATAGCTGAAAATAAAACTCAGTCCGTACAAAATAGCAAGAAGTAGAGCAATATTTCCTATTGCTGTAATATCAATCTTACCTGCCATACCCTCCGTAATTAAATCAGTTATTTCACTAAGCATATTGGGCCCAATGATAGTAAAAATGGTTCCTACAGCTGCCAATACAAGCGCAAAGACAATCGCTGGTAAATACGGTTTACAATAGGCAATTAACTTTCCCCACGGCTTTTTAAAGTTCTTTGGCTTTTCTCCAGGAGCTACCATTCCTCCTGGGCCACCGCTACTTTTTCGAGGACTATTTGTTTGATTATTACGCATTTCCCAGCTCCTCCTTCGATAGTTGTGAATAGGCAATTTCCTGATAAGTCTTACAAGTTTTCAACAATTCATCATGTGTTCCCATACCTACTATTTTACCTTCGTCAAGAACGATGATTTTGTCAGCATCTTTAATCGTTCCAATTCGCTGTGCTACAATCAAGGTCGTCGCACCTTTCGTTTCTTTTTTCAAGGTAGAACGAAGCTGACGATCTGTTTTATAATCTAGTGCAGAGAACGAATCATCAAAAATAAAGATTTCAGGATTTTTGCTTACTGCTCTTGCAATAGAAAGGCGTTGTTTTTGTCCCCCAGAAAGGTTTGTACCGCCTTGGGCAATAGCAGCATTATATTCGCCATCCATTTTTTCTACAAATTCTTTTCCTTGGGCAATTTCCACCGCTTTTTTGATATCCTCATCTATCGGCAAGGTTTGGCCGTTATCACCATATGCCACATTGGATTTTACTGTACCTGAAAATAATACGGCTTTTTGAGACACATAACCAAACTTATTATGAAGGGCTTCTTGTGCATACTCTTTTACATTGATCCCGTCGACTATAACCTCTCCCTCAGAAACATCATAAAATCTTGGAATCAAATTAATCAGCGTACTTTTGCCACTACCAGTAGAGCCAATAAAAGCGACAGTTTCACCTTTATGTGCCGTAAAACTAATATCTTTCAAAACATATTCTCCTGCGTCAGGATATTTAAAGCTCACATTACGCAGTTCGATTTCACCTTCAACTCCCTTAGGCGACGCCTTCATCTCCCCATCCGTAATTGTCTGAGGGGTATCTAACACTTCATTAATACGTGCTGCAGATACTGAAGCACGCGGCAGCATAATAAACGTCATCGCTAATAACATAAACGCCATAACGACCTGCATTGCGTAAGACGAAAATACTACCATATCACTGAACAAACCGATTCGATCCATTCCACCTGCATTCATAATCAAATGAGCCCCAATCCAATAGATAGAAAGAGTTAAACCTGACATAATTAGACCCATACCCGGCTGCATAATGGCCATCAGGCGGTTCACCAAAAGATTTGTATCTGTTAAATCTTCATTTGCTTTTTCAAATTTTGCTTCTTGATACTCTTGTGCGTTATAGGCATGAACAACACGAATACCAGTTAAACCTTCTCTTGTTACTAGGTTCAGATTATCTGTCATTTTTTGGACTACTTTAAATTTCGGTAGCACAAAGATGATAATGCTGCCTATCATTACAAGCAAAGCAACGACTGCTACTCCTGTTGCCGCTGACCATTCCCAACTTTTACCTGTAATCTTCAAAATGGCCCAAACCGCAAGGATAGGAGCTTTAATCATAACTTGAAGACCCATTGCAACAGTCTGCTGTATTTGCGTTATATCATTAGTAGAACGAGTAATAAGACTTGCCGTTGAAAAACCATTAATTTCTTCCATAGAGAAAGATAACGTTTTGTTAAATACCCCTTTTCTCAATTCTTTTGAAAGGGAAGTTGCTACTCTCGCCGCAAAATAACCAACAACAACTGATAAAATCATACTGCCGAGAGCACATAAAAGCATCTTTCCTCCTGCTGCCCATATCTCGCTCGTTTCACTACCCTTCGTCTGTACAAGGGTTGTAATTTCAGACATAAAATCTGGTAGCTTCAAATCTAACCACACTTGACCTGCAATGAACACAATACTAGCAACAATAAGTATCCATTCTTTTTGTTTTAAGTATTTAAATATTTTCAACATATTTACATTTCTCCTCATTTTTCGATAATATGCCAATGATATTGTGAAAAATAATTCTAAACAGAATTACCTTTTTAAATCCCTCACTTTTTTTTGTGGATATCATTTAATTTTCCACCCTTTTATAGAGCCCTTTTTTTAGTAATGAAATTTCTAAAGTATAGTTTTCCACCGATTCATCGAATGGTATTTCCTTCGCAAAATTTTGAATAAGATTGTGAAAAGTCACCGCCGTGATAATCTTCATAACATGAAATATTTCTCGTTCTTCTGTAATATTTAATTTTTCTTTATTTATTAAGACCATGATTTCGGACAATCTATTTTTATGATTATCCTCGTTCATATTTCGAGTAAATGTATTTTCAACTTTATAATTCATATTTAAAAAGGCATTTCTAAAAAAATTTCGATTTTCTAGGTTTTTGAATTTTTCTAGCATATATTGGTACAATTCAATATATGAGTCAAATAAATCACCCTCATTTTCTTTTAATATTGAAATGAATTTTTCATTATCTCTTTTAGAATGATCATTTAATAAAAAGAAGAAAACATCTTCTTTATCCACAAAATATTGATAAAAACTTCCCCTCGGTATTCCAGCGTCTTTAATAATATTAGAAATCGATGCTTCGAATAACGGAACTCTTGAAAATTCTTTCATCGCTGCCTGAATTAATAGTTCTTTTTTTTCTCTTTCTAAATTAAAAAATGTTTGTTTAGGCATTGTTATTCCTCCGATCAAATAAGTGACAACGTGTCACAATTAGGCGTAATCCAATACTATACGACAACGTGTCATACGTCAACGGAAAAATATGACACGTTGTCATACTTATTTAATTATTGTTTATCGGGAATCGCCTCATCTTTTTTATTTCTTAATACATAGAGTACCGAATGATAAAGAGACATATACTATAAAATATAACATCTGACACTACGAAGATTTAATGTATAAATCAATGTAACGTTTTATTTCTATCTTAATTTCACTTTAAAAATCCCAATAATAAAGAGGCCCCTCATATAGAGATGGCCCCATTCCTACTTATGCTTCTACCTTCAAATCGTTTAGTGAAACGACATCAGCAAACGCTCGAAACACTACGTTATGATGCTTCACAATGTCTTCAGCACGTAACACTTCTGTATCAAACGTACTATGTGCATCACTCACTAACGTTACTTTATACCCTTCACTAAACGCTCTTCGCGTTGTCGTATCCACACAGTACTCTGTTTGCATCCCTGAAATAATAACGTGTTCAATTCCTTTTTCTTGTAACACTTCGCCTAAGTTTGTCTTATGGAATGAATCTGGCGTCGTCTTTTCAACGATACTGTCCCCTTCTTGCGGAGCAATCGCCGCATGTATTCCCCAACCATCTGTGCCTTTTTCTAACGGATGACCTTTAGGCCCGTTATGTTGGACATAAATAACCGGAATATCATTTGAACGACATTCTCCAATAAGTTCTTGCAATGTTTGTAAAAACTTTTCCCCATTATGTACTGACATTCCAGCTGTATACATCCCCGCTTGCACATCAATTACAATTAATGCTTTTTTCATTTCGCGCAGCTCCCTTTGTTTGTATTCCATCATCCAACAATCTTCTAATTTCCCCTCATGCAGCTCATGTTCCTTTAATATCTTCACCTTTTTAAATCCGCATTTTTTATAACAGTTTATCGCGCGTTCATTATTTACTTTCGGATCCATTGCGATTGCTTCTGCTCCTGCGTTCTCCATAATATATGTAATTGCTGCCTGAACGAGTTTCGTTCCAATTCCTTTTTCCCAGTAAGTTGGCTCTCCAATAAATTGATCCATTCCCCATATATTTTGTGATTTTTCATAGCCATATAATGTTTTCCACTCAGAATCAACTGGATACATTTGAATGTAACCAATCGGCATTTCATCAAACTCTATTAAACATCTTTTTTCATGACTATTTGGATTATATATAAAATGATCAAGTACCATTTCTACAGATTGCGGATTATCTCGCCCTTCGTAATACTGCAGTACTTCTAGGTCTGTTAACCATTTTGAAATAATTGATGCATCCTCTTCTTTTACGTACCGAACCGATAGATTATCTTTTTGAAATAACATATAGTACCTCTTTTTAATTATTTATATTTTTTCTTGTTGTAAAATCTTTCATTGCCTCTAGATAGCGAAACCATGTCCGTTTCCATATAGGTTGTGCATTCTTTAATGTATCAGCCATCTAGCATCCTACTTTAAATATCCATCATATTGATTATACACTTTCTTTATTTTATTTGTTAAAATTTTCTATATAATCAATATTGTTTTTGGGAATACATTATGTCTAATCCTATACTTAAATCAACTTTAATCATTCTTAGAGGAAACTCCGCAAGTGGTAAAACAACAATCGCAAAAGAACTACAAGAACATTTCGGACAAGGTACACTTTTAGTATCACAAGATGTTGTACGTAGAGATATGCTAAGAGTCCACGATACGATAGGGAACTTATCACATGATTTACTATTTGAAATTACGAAGTATGGAAAAGGGAAATGTGATTTTATTATTTTAGAAGGTATTTTAAACAGTCGTAGATATGGTGATATGCTGAAAGAATTAATACATTTTTTTGAAGGAAACGTCTATACATATTACTTTGATTTATCGTTAAAAGAAACGATTCGACGACATAACACAAGGGACAAACGACATGAATTTGGTGAGGATTCCCTATAAAAATGGTATACTCCGCACGATACAATTGAAGTTACCAGAGAAGCTATTTTTACAGATAACTTGACGCAAAAAGATATATTTGATGCGATTCTTAATGATGTTGTAATACGAAAATAAGACCGACAGAATATGTCAGTCTTATTTTCGTTATGTACTTTATATTTCAGTTTTTATAATTGAACAATCTTTACATATGAAAAAATAAAAGCCAGTCTCAATAAAGAGAACTGACTTCTATCTATAAAAATATATGTATTATAGAATTTTCACTTTAACAGTTTGTCTTCCCCAATTCATAGCCTTACTTTTTGAACCCATTAAAACATCAATGCGATTTCCTTTAATTGCACTTCCCGTATCACCAGCGATAGCTTCTCCATAACCTTCTACCCATACTTTAGATCCTAAAGGAATTACTTTCGGGTCAACTGCGATAATTCTCATATTCGGATTAGCCGTTAAATCATGCCCCATCGCAGTTAAAACGCGTCCACCATATGTACCATTTTCACTTGGATCAGCAGTATATGCTGTCGCTACTACCGTTAATTCACGTTTAGCAGACTGTGTGTTATTTTTAGACTCTTCTTTTGCTTTTGCTTCTTCCTTAGCTTTTGCTATTTCTCTTGCTTTTGCTTCTTCCTTAGCTTTTGCTATTTCTCTTGCTTTCTCTTCTTCTTTAGCCTTCGCTATCTCTCTTGCTTTCTCTTCTTCTTTAGCCTTTGCTATTTCCCTTGCTTTCTCTTCTTCTTTAGCCTTTGCTATTTCTCTTGCTTTCTCTTCTTCTTTAGCCTTTGCTATTTCCCTTGCTTTCTCTTCTTCTTTAGCCTTTGCTATTTCTCTTGCTTCGGCCTCTTCTTTAGGCTTTACTACCTCTTGTACTTTCACTTCTTCTTTAGGCTTTGTTACTTTTTGTACTTTCG